>CAVXFR010000001.1:0-93224 GCA_963761045.1 Terriglobia bacterium
CTTCCTGGTTCACGAATGTTTCCCCGAAGACTCGAAGAAGCCACGCATGCACAACGGCAATTGCATTGGCGTGCGGACGTTTCTTGCCCATCTTGCTGATCAGCTCTCCTTCGATCAACTCAAGATGCTGCTGTGCCCAGATGCCTGACGTCTCGAGCGCCACGCATTCCTGGCGAGTCCACCGTTTCCGCGGCGGCCCCGCTGGTGGAGGAGGAAGTCGAGGTGTCTCCGTGACAACGGTCGGCATACGTGTTTCGATTCCGATTCTACCGCAGCTTCCCGGACGCCTCCCCGAGGCCGTTTCCGTCATTCGGTTGTGTCAACGCGCAGACTCGCGCTGTGCGATAACGCGCACACCCGCTCGCGGAGAGCGACACCGGCTTGTAGGCCGCCTCCCTAAGTCCTTTCCTTTCCTCACTCGTTCTCAGTTGGCATTACGAATGCTTAATCCGGATAAACCGCCCAAGGGAATCGCTAGACGGGCGCAAGAAAGGTTCCAGATGAAACACATTCGCGAAAATCGCACGGCAGTTTTCTTCGGTGGACTTGTGGCCTTGACAGTGATTCTGGCCGGATGCGCCACCACGCCGCCACCGGCAGCCCAGACGCAGCCGGAATTCAAGGGAGTAGTCCCGATCAACGACATCATGGTCTCGGTCGTGGACCACAATTCCCACATCCTGTGGAACGCGGCAGACCCCAAAATGGCCCCGAAGACCGACCAGGATTGGCACGCTCTGGAGCACGCCGCCACGACGCTGGCCGCCTCCGGAAATATGATCCTGATTCCCGGTCCGCCTAAAGACGACCACGACTGGGTGAAGGATCCCAGATGGCAGAAACATGCACAGGATCTGACCAATGCGGGCTTGAAGGCGATCCAGGCAGTGGATAAGCGCGATTTGACGGCGCTCGGAGCAGCCGGGGACGACCTGGTGGATACTTGCGAGTCATGCCACAAGGATTTCAAGCCGGATCTGCCGGCTCACGTCGCCAAACCGTCCGAGCAGCCCGAACACTTTCGAACACCTTCGGAAAAGTAGTCGATTTTCGGACCCGGCCCGAGCAGCTCTGTCGGCTCTTTTGAGTTGTCTCAGGCCGGTCTCAAAGCGCCGGCCCTGGCGCCCTCAGTTGGGTGAGCCTCAACTCACTCCACGCTGAGCAGGGCGCCAGCCTGGGTGAAAGCGCCGTTATAGCTACAGGTGACCACGTTGTCACCGCTCACCGCCGAGTCCGGAACCGTTAGGGCAAACGCGTATAAACCCGGCGCCACCAACACCACAGTGACCGTCGCTGGAGCAATGCCGACCCTGCAAGCCGGCTGGGTCTCCAGGTTTCCGAACTGAGAGGAAGAGCCGTCGACGAGAGGTGTGGTCGGCAAGCCGAAGCCCACGGCATAGAGCAGAACAGTTTCCAGCCGGCCTGCCGGCGTCGACAGGCCCGGATACAAATTCGTGGGACCCAGCAGAGTATAATCCGAGTGCGTTGCCACGATGTACCCTTTGGTGCTGAACAGCAGGAAAGCGGGCGAAACCGCCTGCATGTTCACGATAAACGGCTGACTCGATACAGTTCCACTGGTGACCGCCACCAGTACTTGGCCCGCGGCGTTGTCCAGCGGAGTCAGCACGTTGATCTGGTCGCTCGAGCAAGCCGGGCTGGTGGCCGCGCTGCAAAAGAAATAGACGTACGCCGGCTTGCCGTTGACGGTGACGCTAACCCCACCCAGTTGCGTCGGCATCCGGCCGTCGAGGAACTCAGGAGCGTCGCTCCAGATGACGCCCTCGGCGGGAGTGCTGCCGGGCACCAGGTTCACGCCCTTAATCTGGATGAAGGTGTTTTGCGAGATATTCGAGGTCGTGGTAAAGGCGGGACTCACCGACGTGATGGTGGATTTCGGGGCCCCCGCCGCCGGCACGGTGATGGTGCCCGAGCCGTTCACAGTGATGGTCGACTGGCTTACGGCAGCCATCAGCGTCGCGGAGCCGGTGGCGCCGGCGAACATGCCCGTGCCTCCCATCACCGTGCTCGCCAGGGTTACGGGGCTTTGGTTCGCGTTCTCGATACGGAAGAAAAGTGTGAAGGAGTCGCTCGGGTTGAAGGTGAAAACAGCCGTCCCTTGGCTGGATACATCGTCCGTGCTGGAAGTGGTCACGTTCATCGTGACATTGCCAAAGGGCGCCACGGCTCCTGTGGCGGTGACCGAACTGCTGCCTACCTTTGCGCCGGCCGCCCTGAAACCAAAGCTCACCAGAGTGACGGCCGTGGTGGTTTGCCCGGCGCTGAGGTTGCCGGAGCCGGTAAATGAATACACGGTGTTCGCGCCGGTCTGAGATTGTTTCGTGATCACGAACGTCAGCGCCCCGGTGGCGCCACTGTAGGCGCCCGTGCCGCCCGAGACCGAACCGGAAAAGGTGGCGGAGGGGAGGTCCGGAATCGAAACCGGAACGCTGAAGCTATCCAGTGCGTTCCAGGAAAAAGTGAACGTCCCCTGGATAGGGCCCGCAGGGCCGTTATTGTTCAGAGTCTGCGTGCCATTGAGAGTGAGCGCCACGGTTCCCAACGGGTTGATGTTCCCGGCCCCGCTTCCAGAAACCAAGGTCACGCCGGTGTCTTCTTCATTCGAGGCGATGAGATTTTCGAACGTGAGGTCCGTAGTCGTCTGTCCGAGCATTGGACCAAGGGAGAACAGCGCGGCGGCGAATAGCCGATAGGGCGAACTTAGTGGTAGCTGGTGCATGGCTGGTGAGTCCGCCCAGATACTATCACGAGTTCCGCGCGAATTGAAGGCCGTCCGTGCCCTACTGATAGTTCCTGCGCGATGCCTTGGATTTCGGATCGTCGGGGCTGGGCTCCCGCCGGCGCTGCTCCGCCGTGTAGCCGATCTCTTCATTCCGGCTGATCCGCCGGTGCGAATAGAGACCTTCGAGAATAAATTCCGCCGCGGCGGCCCGGACCGCATCCGGTTCGCTCGCGCCCAATCCCAGCAGCTTGGTCTTTTCGAGCAATCCTTGAATTCCGGAGAGCTGCTTGATCATGGCGGAGGAGGGCTGTGTCTCGTCGAGCTTCAGCGAGCCGCCCAGCTCGAACCACTGGATGATCGTCGACATGTTCTCGCCCTCGAAAATCCGCGTGTACACTTTGCCGACGGCCAGGCGAATCAGCTCGCGCGCCACGGCGTCGCCGCCCTTGAGCTCGCCTTCGTACTCCAGTTCGAGCTTGCCGGTGATCGAGGGCAGCGCGGCGTAGATATCCATCACCCTGGGGACGGCCACGGAATCGCCGATGGTCAGCGCGCGCCGCTCGGCGTTCGAGATGACGTTTTCAAGCACCGAAATCGGCAGACGCTGGCTGACGCCGGAGCGCTTGTCGACACGCTTGTCCTCGCGCGCCGAGAACGCCAGTTGCTCCACGGTTTCGCGGATATAGGACGGTACCCGGATCTCGATGGGCGCGGGCCGTTTGGCCCAGGATTCCTGCTCGGTGATCGCCATCCCGTGATCGAGCGCCGACGGATAGTGCGTGCGGATCTCGCTGCCGATGCGATCCTTGAGCGGCGTGATGATCTTGCCGCGCGCGGTGTAATCCTCGGGGTTGGCGGTGAACACCAGCATCAGATCCAGAGGCAGCCGCACCGGGTAGCCCTTAATCTGGACGTCGCCCTCCTGCATGATGTTGAACAAGCCCACCTGAATCTTGCCTGCCAGGTCGGGCAGCTCATTGATGGCGAAAATCCCGCGATTGGCGCGCGGCAGCAGGCCGTAGTGGACCGTCAGCTCGTCGGCGATGTTCTGCCCCGCGCGGGCAGCCTTGATGGGATCGATATCGCCGATCATATCCGCAATCGTGACGTCGGGAGTGGCCAGCTTTTCGACGTAACGCTCTTCGCGCGAAAGCCACGCAATCGGCGTGGCGTCGCCCATCTCGCGCAGCTTCTTGAGGCAGGATTTGCAGATCGGCGCAAAAGGATTGTCGCGGATCTCGCAGCCGGCGATGTAGGGAAGTTTCTCGTCGAGCAGCGTCGCCAGCATCCGGATCAGGCGGGTCTTGGCCTGCCCGCGCAGACCCAGCAGGATGAAATTGTGGCGCGAGAGCACGGCGTTGACCACCTGCGGAACCACTGTGTCGTCGAATCCCACGATGCCCGGAAACAGGGGCTCGTGCTTCTGCAAGCGGCAGATCAGGTTCTCGCGCAGCTCGTCTTTCACGGTGCGCTGGGGAAGCTTGGCGGCCAGATCCTTGTAGGTTCGAAGTGCTCCCAGGGTCTCGGGAAGGGCGGCGGAAGATTTCATCAACCTTACTCCTTAATATCGCGCACAGCATCCTGCGCGCCCTAACGGCGATTGTAGCAATTTGCTATCCTCGACCATTCCCGGACCATTTACGTGGCGCGCGAACAACCATCCGAGCTCGAATTCCGCCGCTTCTGGCAGCGTCTCCAGGCGCTGGGCTTGAACGCCTACGAAGCGCGGTCGTACCTGGTGCTGGTGGGGCATCCCCGCTTCAAGGCTCTGGAGCTGGCCGCGCGCGCGCACGTGCCCCGGCAGAAGATCTACGAAGTGCTCGACAGTCTGGTCGAGAAAGGTTTCGCCCGCGTGATTCAGGACCGCACCAAGCTGTTCTCGGCGGTCCCGCCGGATCAGGCTCTGCCTGCCTATCTCGATCGCCGGGCGCACGCGCTCGAAGCCGAGCTCGCGGAGCAGAACAAGGCGGCCTCCGGCCTGCTGACCGATCTGACATCCGCCTACGCGGAAGGGCAGGGCGGCGGCGGGACGCTGGATTTTTTGCGCCTGGTGAACGATCCCGGACAGACCGCGGGCCAGTTTCGAGCCATGCTGGCGGGAGCCCGTTCTGAATATCTGGAGTTTTCCAGGCCGCCCTACGCGGTGGATCCCTTGTATGCACGACAGGACGCCGAACAGGTGCTTCAGGCGTGCGCACGCGGCGTCCGCTGCCGCCTGATTGTGGAGAGCGGTACGCTCGACGCCGCGCACCAGCGTTTCCTGACGGATTACGAAGCCGCGGGCGTCCAGATCCGGCAGATCGAAAAGGTCCCGTTGAAGATGGCCGTGATGGACGGACGCTGCGGACTGCTCGCGCTGGTGGATCCGGTTACGACCAAACCCGCCTGGACCGCCGTGGTGTTCGAGCACGAGGGTATGGCCGAGGCGATGAAGAGCTTGTTCGAGGATTACTGGCGCCGCGCGACGTCTTCCGCGATGCCGGGAGCCGGCAAGCCGTAGCTGGCGGCGTGACCGCCGGCCACGAAATCTTCCCAAGTCGAAAACAGTTGAGCCCGCAGTCCCACGGCGTGCGCGCCCTCGACGTTATCCGGCCGGTCGTCCAGGAACAGCGCCTCTGACGGCTCGATGCCCAGTCCCCGCACCGCGTCCAGATAGATTTCCGGCTGCGGCTTTACTTTGCGCAGCTCGTAGGAAAACGTGACGTGATCGAAGGGGTCTAAGAATCCGGGAGTCGCGCGAAGCTCTTCACCCAGCGGGCGAGGCAGATTGGACAGGATCGCGGTGCGGTATCCGGCGGCGCGCAGCTGGCCGGCCCAATCGAGCACGCGCGCGTCGTACCGGTTCCACAGTTCGATTTCGACGCGAATCAGTTCGGGGATCCTCCGCTCGTCGACGCGCGTGCCGGCCGTGTGAGCCACGGCTTGCCAGTACTCCTCGGGCCGGCAGAGTCCGGCGTCGTAGCGGATGCGGTTGGCCCAGAAGGCGGACATGAAATCGGGAACCGGCAGGCCGGCGGTTTCCGCGGCGCGGCGCCAGCGCTGGTCATCCGGAGGGAAGCAGAGGACTCCGCCGAAATCGAAAATCACCGCGCGGATCACGCCAGGGACTGCGGCCATTTCCAATTAACGCGCGCCGCCGGCGGCTTTCTCTTCCCGCCGCGTGCGGATTTCGCGCACCGCGTAGATGCGGCGGCCCTGGCTTTCGAAATAGGTTCGCGTGAGCACTTCTCCCAGCAGCCCGGTGCAGAACAGGATCACGCCGGTGACCAGCGCCAGCCCTCCCGCCGCCATCAGCGGCCCGTGCTCCTGAATAATATCGATGCGGGACCAGATCTTCTCCGCCGCGAGCCAGGCCAGGATGCCGCCGCCCGCGCCCGCGCTGATCAATCCCCACTTTCCGAAGAAATGCATGGGGCGCGTGAAATATTTCAGCAGGAACCAGATGGTGAAGATGTCGAACATCACGCGGAACGTGCGTCCCAGGCCGTAATGCGATCCACCGCTGGAACGCGGCACGTTGCGGATGGGCACTTCGGCGATGCGCGCGCCGTAAAACGACGCCAGCGCGGGAATGAAGCGGTGCAGCTCGCCGTACAGATTCACGTCCTTGAGAATCTCCGCGCGATACGCCTTGAAGGTGGTGCCGAAATCCCGCAGCTCGACGTTGGACGCCTTGGCCATGAGCCAGTTGGCGATCCGCGACGGAATCTTGCGCGTGACCGCATTGTCCAGGCGGGTCTTGCGCCATCCGCTGGCGATATCGTAGCCTTCGTCGATTTTCTCGAGCAGCGCGGGAATATCCTCGGGCGCATGCTGCAGGTCGCCGTCGAGCGAGATCACGATGGTGCCCTGGGATTCGTCGAACCCCGCCGCCAGCGCCGCGGTCTGTCCGAAGTTGCGCCGCAGCCGGATGACTTTGAGCCGCGGGTCGGTCTCGACCAGATTGGCGAGAAGGTCGAAGCTGCGGTCGGTGGAGGCGTCATCCACGAACAGGATTTCGTAGGGCCTGCGGATCTTCTCGAGCACCGCCGTCAGCCGGTCATAGAGCGGGAGAATGCAGGGCTCCTCGTTGTGGATCGGTACGACGATAGAGAGCACTGGCACCTCCCCTAGGATACCTGACGCCAGCTAGCCCTTTTTCGGCTCCTTGCCCGGCAGGTTTTCAGGATTCTCGTGCACGCGTTGCCGGAAGGCCGCGTTCATTCCGGAAGCCAGCGAAACGATGCCGTCCTGGCCATACTTCTCGCGGATCTTATCCACGGCCGCCAGCGTCCGGCGCCAGTCCTGGGCGCGAGGCTCGTCGATGAGGCTGGTCTGCCCTTCGCTCGCATCGAGCGATTGCGCGTAGACGCCCAGCAGGCGGATGGGCTTGCCGGTCCAGGCTTTGTGAAAAAGGCCGCGGGCGGCCGCCGCCAGTTCCGTGTCGATCTGCGAGGCATGGTCGAGCGTTCGCGAGCGAGTGAAGGTCGAAAAATCGGAGTAGCGCAGCTTGATCTGCAGGGTGCGCGCCCACAGGCGATGATCGCGCAGCCGCCGCGCGACCATTTCCGACAGTCGCACCAGAATCGCGTCGAGCGCCGCGGCCTCGGCGGTATCGACCATGAACGTGTGTTCGTGGCTGATGGATTTCGGGCCGCCGCCCTCGCCGACTTCGGTATCGAACCAGCCGCCGGCGTCGAGGCCGTGGGATTTGCCCGCCAGCGCCAGGCCCCACTGGCCGAAGCGCTCTTCCAGGAACGCTTCATCGAGCGCCGCCAGATCGCCGACCTTGCGGATCCCGACCGCATGGAGCCGGCCTTCGGTGACTTTGCCCACGCCAGGAATCTTGCGCACGTCGAGCGGCGCCAGAAAGCTCGCTTCCTGGCCCGGGAGGATCCACAGAATGCCATTGGGCTTGGCCTGGTCGGAGGCCACCTTGGCGACCAACCGCGACGCGGCGATCCCGATGGAGCAGTTCAACTCGGTGGCCTGCTTCACGGCTTGGTGCAGGCTGTGGGCGGCCTGAAGAGGAGTCCCGTGCAGGCGCTCGGTGCCGGCCAGATCGAGATAGGCTTCGTCGATCGACGCCATCTCGACCTTCGGCGAGAAGCGCTGCAATACTTCATAGACCTTGTGCGAGTATTCGACGTAGCGCTCGCGGTGGCCGTCGACGAAGATCGCCTGGGGGCAGAGCTTGTAGGCGGTCCGCAAGGGCATGGCCGAGTGGACTCCGAATTTGCGGGCCGCATACGATGCAGCGGAGACCACGCCGCGCTCGTTGGGCCGCCCGCCGACGACTACGGGCTTGCCTTTGAGCGAAGGATCGAAGAGCTCTTCGACGGAGACGAAGAACGCGTCCATGTCGAGATGGAAGTAAAGCTTCTGGCCGCCGGTCACGCCGTTGAGCGAGGATCACCCGCGGCAGGCCCGCCAGGTCGGTCCGGATTTCGACTTCCTTCCACGCGCCCAGCATACCGCTCACCGCGTCGCCCAAGGTATAGCCGATTTCCATCACCAGCCAGCCACCGGGCTGGAGCAATCGCGCGGCTTCGGGGACCAGACGGCGGTAGATCTCCAGACCGTCGTCTCCGCCGTAGAGGGCGACTTCGGGTTCGTAGTCGCGGACTTCGCGCTGCAGCGTGCTTTTGTCGCGCGCGGCGACATAGGGAGGATTCGAGACCACCAGATCGAAGCTGGCGCTCTTGAGCGCGCTCGCGAGATCGCAGGCGAGCCATTCGACCTTCGCGCCGAGGCTGCGGCCATTCTTCGCGGCGACACCGCAACGCCGCGAGCGAAATGTCGGTGCCCACCACCCGAGCGCCGGTTTCGAGCGCCAGCGTGATGGCGATCGCGCCCGATCCCGTTCCGATGTCGACGATATTCCGCGCGCTCAACTTTAAGTGCGGCTTCGATGACGTGCTCGGTCTCCGGCCGCGGGATCAGGACGTCGCGGCGTGACGCGGAAGTCGCGGCCGTAAAACTCCTGCACTCCGGTGATCTGCTGGGTCGGCTGCCTCTGGAGGCGCTGATGCAGGTAGCGGCCATAGTGAATCCACCACACCTCTTTTAGTTCGTCGCCCGAATGGGCGTTAAGCCATGCCCGATCGTGGCCCACGGCATGCGCCAGAAGGACTTCGGCGGTGAGGCGGGGGACCGCGATTCCGGCTTCTTCGAGGAGCTGCTTACCCTGTAGCAGCGCGGTGTGGATGGTCATGGGAGAGAACGAAAAACGGGGACAGCCACCGGTGTCCCGGCTGGAACGCTTATGCTGCCAACGACGAGTTCGAACGGGACACCGGTGGCTGTCCCCATTTTTCCGGCGAGGTCAGGCCGCTTCGCTCTGTTCTTTGAGCTTTTCGGTCTGATAGTACGTCGTCAGGGCGTCGACGATGGGTTCGAGTTTGCCTTCCATCACCAGGTTGAGCTGATGGAGCGTGAGTCCGATGCGGTGGTCGGTGACGCGGTTCTGCGGAAAATTGTAGGTCCGGATCTTCTCGCTGCGGTCGCCCGATCCCACCATGCCGCGGCGTTCCGCGCCGATTTTTTCCTGCTGCTTTTCGAGTTCGAGTTCGTACAATCGCGAGCGCAGCACGCGCTCGGCTTTGGCCCGATTCTTGATCTGCGACTTCTCGTCCTGGCAGGAGACCACGACGCCGGTTGGCAGGTGCGTCAGGCGCACCGCCGAATAGGTGGTGTTGACGCTCTGACCGCCCGGACCCGACGAACAAAAAGTATCGATGCGGACATCCTTGGGCTCGAGCTTGATCTCGACCTCGTCGGCTTCCGGCAGCACGGCCACCGTGACCGCCGAGGTATGCACTCGCCCCTGCTGCTCGGTTTGCGGAACGCGCTGCACGCGATGTACGCCGCTCTCGTACTTGAGCTGGCTGTAGACCCGATTGCCGCTGATCAGGGCTATCACTTCTTTGAGACCGCCCACCGCTGAATCGCTCGCGGAGGTGACTTCCACCTTCCAGCCGCGCGTTTCCGCGAAACGCGAATACATCCGGAAAATTTCGTCGGCGAACAGCGTAGCTTCGTCGCCGCCCGTGCCGGCGCGGATTTCGAGAACCACGTCCTTCTCGTCGTTGGGATCCTTGGGGAGCATCAGGACCTTCAGCTCCTCCTCGTACTGCGTCAGCAGTGGCTCCAGCCGGGCGACCTCATCCTGCGCCATGGTGCGCAGTTCCGGATCGGTCTCCGCCAGCATTTGCCGCGCTTCCTGTAGATTTTTGTTGGCCGACTTCCACTCGCGATACTTGCCGACCATCTCGGCCATGTCGCTCTGCTGCTTGGAGATCTTGCGATACAGCGCGGAGTCGCTGATGACCGCATGGTCGGCCATCTGGGCCGTCAACTCTTCGAAGCGGCGCTCGATATCGTCAAGTTTTTGCTGATATTGCATGCTGGTTTAGCGAGCGGCGTCACGGCGATTCTTAGGCAATCACCAGCTCGCCGTTCTGCTTCTGTTCGAGATCCATGGCGCCATTCAGAGCGTGAATCGCGACGGCGGCCTGCGAGTCGTCGGGAGGCTGCGTGGTGATGCGCTGCAGCCACAGCCCCGGCGCGCTCAGCAGTCCCATCAGGGTGCCCTGGCGCTTGGCGGCGAAGCGGATGATTTCGTAGCTCAAGCCGATGATGAACGGCAGCATGGCCAGGCGCACGGCGAATTTGATCCAGAAACCGTCCACCGGAATCAGCGCGTAGACGATCATTGCGATCACCAGCATCACCAGCATGAAGCTGGTTCCGCAGCGCGGGTGGAAGGTGACGAACTTCTGCGCGTTCTCTACAGTGACCGGACGGCCGGATTCGTAGTTGAAGACGACTTTGTGCTCGGCGCCGTGATATTGGAAGACGCGCCGGATATCTTTGAACCGGGATAGCGCGAACAGGAACACCAGGAAAATTGCGATACGTATCCCGCCGTCGGTCATGTTGGTGGCGAACCGTCCGGAGAGTGACGGGACGACGTGGCCCAACTGCGTGGCCAGCAGCAGCGGCACGAATTTGTACATCGCGATGAAGAACGCCAGGTTGCCGATGAGCGTGGCGGCCATCATCCCGGAACTGATCTCGGTCGGCTTCTTGCCGTCCTGCTCCGTGCCGTCCTTCTGGTCCCCTTCATCGAGTGCCGCGTTGGCCGAAAACTGCAGAGCATTGACGCCCAGCTTCATGGCCTGCACCAAGGTTCCCAGGCCACGGAAGATCGGCAGGCGGAAGATGGGGTACTTTTCCGACATGCGGTACAGCGGCTTCTCTTCGGTCACCAAGCGGCCATCGGCCTTGCGAACCGCCACGCAATAGCTGTGCGGGGCGCGCATCATCACGCCTTCGAGCACAGCCTGGCCGCCGACAAGGATCTCCTCGCCGCCTTCCAGGATAGGCAGCATCTGGACATGCGCCGACAGGCGCAGAAATCGCGAAAGAGGCACAAATAACTCCGCTTCCATTATAGCGTCCCACCCGATCGGGCTCTTATTGCTGCTGATTGGGACGCTCGAACACCAGCGGTCGCAATTTTATGGTCCACGATAACGGAACGGACACGGGATTGAAGCACTGCCGGTCGTCACAAGCCTGGTATTCGAGCGAACCCCGCAGCGTCACCGTATCTTTTCCGCGCAGCGCGGCTTGCGCTTGCAGCGTGCCGTCCAAAACCAGCCCCTGTACCAGGCGAAACGGCTTCTGAAAGACCGGCACCCGCTCCTTCAGAGGCTTGTAGAAATAGATCTCGGACTTGGGATACTGCACGGCCAGCACGTTCACCTGAGGATTCGGCTCCATCGTCAACTTGATCACGCGATAATCCTTCGCGCCCGGCGCGTAGACGTGAATCTTCGCATGCGGCTCGATGTTCAACACCACCGAGAACCGGTTGCCGGGGGCAATGACCGGATCGCTCGGGTAAGTGACGATATCCAGGTGGCCGGTGGAGATCTTGGTGGCCGCGACGGGAGCGTCTTCCTCCCCGCCGAGCTTGACCAGGAGGCTCGAGACCGTGTTTCGTTCGACGTAGAAATCCTCGAAGGACCGGCTCTTCACGCGCCCCTGAGGATCCAGGATAAAGTTCCCCGGGAACGCGATGCCGACCATGGCGGCCGTGGGCCGGACCACCGAAACGTACTTCTGTACTTCCGCCTGCACCGCCGGGTCGTCCTTCTCCGGTCCCTGGGCCCACTCCGGAACCGGGTTCAGAAGGCCGAACTTCCTGATGGTTGCCGAGCCAACGTCAGACAGCATCGGGTAGGTGATTCCGTGCTGCTTGGCGAAGCTCGCGAGGATTTCAGGTGGATCGTAGCTGATGGTCGCCACACCCAGCCCCCGTTTTCGCAGCTCCGCAACTCCCGTCTGCAGGTCCACCAGCTGCGTCTTGCAGTACGGGCACCAGTCGGCGGATCGAACGAAGACCAGCATGGCGCCCTTGGGGCCCATGATCGACTGCCGGGTCCAGGTCTTGCCGGTCTGGTCCTTCAGACTGAAATCCGGCACCTGCTCGCCGACCTGCGGCCCGAGCTTGGATACGTCGATCTTCTGCCCGGGCTGGGTCTGCGCCGTGGCCGGCACGAGCATGCCGGTCAGCAGCCCCGTTAGCGGCAAGATCACGGATGTGGAGAAGCGATACAGCGGTTTGGCCATATAGAATCCTTCGCTCCACGATGTCCTGAGGTTACGGCAATTCGGCTTTCAGGATCGCCTCGGCGACCTCGGCCAGATCGTTGCCGGTCACATCCGGCTTGGGGAACAGGGGGAACATCGCCTTGCCCGGCCGGGCGATGAATGCCCCCGCGCAACCTGCCCGCATTGCGCCGCCGACGTCCCAGGCGTGCGCCGCCACCATGCGGAGCTGCCTTACTGGAACGCCTAATTCGGCAGCGACCATCCGATACGGCTCGGGCGCGGGCTTGTATCGGCGAACGGTTTCGACCGAGAAATTACGCTCGAGGTACTCCTGCAGGTTGGTTTGCTTCATCTGCGCGTCCACGACGGCCTGGGGCGAGTTGGTCAGCGCGACCATACGAAAACCCGCGCTCTTCAATCGGCTCAGAGCTTTGGGCACTTCCGGGTGGGCGGTCAGATTCCGCATGCCGCCCATGATCTGCTGCTCGTCTTCCGGAGCGAGCCGGACACCATGCGCTTCCGCCGTCATCTCTAGCGCGGCGCGGGCGACCTCGCCGAAATTCCGGTAGTCGCCGGCCAGCGTCAGGGCCTCGGCGAACTGGATGACCTGGCTGAACCACTCGCCGAGCACGGTCTTATTGCCGAATACGCGCGCAAAATGCGGCTCGAGCGAGGTCAAATCCAGGAGAGTCTCGTTTACGTCAAACACCAAAATCCGCGGCATGCTCAATCCCCGGACAACGTTAGCGGCCGAAGACGTAGCGCGAGCGGCGCGGGTCGGCGGCGCCGTTGAGCACTCCGCCGATCACCTGGATCACAGTGGGCGCCGAGGTGTTGCTCCAATCCGCCGCGGGCTGCACCAGATGGCCGAGATCGGTCAGTTTCTGCATCGTGGAATGCGGGATGCGCCCTTCGATACTCACTTTGCCTGGCGTGAACTCGTGATAGCCGAAGGAGTTGTAGAAGTGGCTCGACTGGAAGCGGGGTGCCTCCACGGCCTCCTGGGGCGACATGCCAAACTCCACGATGTTCAGCAGAACCTGAATCAGAGCCTGGTCCTGGTTGTCGCCGCCGGGCGTCGACATGGTGAGCACCAGTTGGCCGTCGCGCGTCACAATGGTGGGGCTCAGCGTGACCCTGGGACGTTTTCCGGGGGCCAACTGGTTGGCGTGCCCCGGCGTCAGGACGAACGATTCCATGCGCACCGAGAGCGGAATGCCGGTATCGGCGACGATCACGGAAGGAATCCAGGCCCCGCTGGGCGTGGCGGAAAACGCGTTGCCCTCGCGATCCACCACGTTGACGCAGGTGGTGTCTTTATCCGACGATTTGCCCTTGCCGCTGACCATCGCAACCGACGCATGCAAATCGCCGGGGCGGCTTTCCATGGAGGCGTGCTGCGGATCGATCAGCTTGCGGCGCTCGGCGGCGTACTCCTTCGAAAGCAGGATCTGCGCCGGAATTTTGCTGAATTTCGGGTCGCCGTAGTAGCGGTCGCGGTCGGCGAAGGCCAGCTTCATCGCTTCGATCAGCGTGTGCAGATACTCGGGGCTGTTGTGGCCCATGCGCTTGAGGTCGAAGCCTTCCAGGATGTTGAGCGCTTCGATCATCACCGGCCCCTGCGTCCAGAAACCGGGTTTCGAAATGGTGTAGCCGCGATAAGTGCCGGTAGCGGGCTCGTCGACTTCGGCGTGGAACTTGGCCAGGTCGTCGCGGGTGAACAGGCCCCCGTTGGAATCCACGAAGTCGGAAATCTTGGCGGCGATCTCGCCTTTATAGAACAGATCGTGGATCGCGCGGATCTTGGCAGCGCGGTCGCCCTTGGTCTTCGGTTCGACGGCTGCCATCTGCCGCAGCGTGTTCGCCAGGTCGGGCATCTTGACGATCTCGCCGCGTTTCGGCGACACGCCATTGGGATAGAAAAAGCGGAACGAAGCCGGCCAGAATGCGTGATACGGCTGCAATTCGGCCAGGAAGTCCGCGAACTCTTCGCCAATGGGGAACCCCTCGTCGGCGTACTCGATGGCCGGCGCGGAAACCTGGGTGAAGGACATGGTTCCGTATTTTTCCAGCGCCACAAGGAGCCCATCCACCAGGCCCGGCGTGATGGCGGCGCGCGGTCCGATGGCGGGGATAGGCGCCAGTCGCCCGGGCTGCTCCCAACGCTCCGGCTTGCGCTGCTCGAAGAACTGGACCGTGGCTTTCGAGCCGGCCACACCGATGCCGCTGATGGCGATCACCGGCTTGCCCTTCATCTTGATCAGGATGGGAATCTCGCCGCCCAGGCCCAGGCGGCTCTGCTCGGTCACCGTACCGGCCAGCACCGTGGCGACGCCCGCATCCACGGCGTTGCCTCCCTCCGCGAGCATCCGCATCCCCGCGGCAACTTCCAGGTTGTTGGCGGAGGCGACCATTTCGTGGAGCCCGCGGACCGCCGGGAACATGGTGCGAACGGTGTCCTGGGATCGGGCGATCATCACGGAAAACAGCACCAATACGAACGCGGGCCAACGCATAGGATTATGGTCTCACTTCCTGCAGGGGCAGGCAGGCCGCGCCGAATAGTCCCGCGTCGCCGCCGAGCCGGGCCGGTTCGATGCGCGTGGGGGCGGTCTTCAGCGTACTGCGGTAAGTGTAACTGCGGCGCGTGACCTCCTCGATCATCGCCGGGGCGAAGAAGTCCCACGCGGCCACCACGCCGCCTCCCAGCAGATACAGAGGGAAGTTGAAGATGTTGATCAGGCCGGCCAGTGCGATCCCCAGCGCGTCGCCCATCACGCGGAATATCTCTCGCGCACGCTCGTTGCCTTGCACCGCCAGATCGTAGACCTGCTTGGCCGTCAGGTCGTGTCCCAGGCCCAGGAGGCGCGCCATCGCGGAGACCGCCGTCGCCGATGCGTGCTTTTCGACGCAGCCGCGATTCCCGCAGCCGCAGGGATTCCCATTGGGCGAAATGGTGATGTGGCCGAGCTCACCGGCCATGCCGATCTGGCCGTGGAGAATGCGCCCGCCCACGATAATCCCTCCGCCGATGCCGGTGCCGAGCGTCAACAGCACCAGGTCCTTCACGCCGCGCCCCGCGCCCATCCACTGTTCGCCCAGCGCGGCCGCGTTGGCGTCGTTTTCGAGGATGACTTTCGCGTTGAGCCGCCTGCTCAGCTCGTCGCGCATGGCGTAGCCGTTGAAGATCGGCATGTTGCCCCAGCCGACGATCACGCCCTTGTCCATGTCGATGTTGCCTGGCACGCCCGCGCCGATTCCCGCCAGATGGTCGCGGCCGAACTGCTCGCGCAACTTTTCGGCCGATTCCGCCATGTCGGCGACCACGGGTTCGGGGCCGGACGCTACGGGCGTGCTCCCAGCGATCTTCGCCAGCATCTTGCCGTTCTTGTCGATGGCGGCGGCGCGCAGGTTGGTGCCGCCGAGGTCGATTCCGATGGAGTAGGCGTCCATGTAGGTAATGGTACAGGGAGCCGATCGATAATGGAGCGAACATGAAAGCGTTTCCATCGAGTAACGGCAACTGAAACGTTTGCGTCTGTTATTGTAGGAGTAGGGAAACGAAGGGTTGCCAGGGTGCGGTAATGATACTGGGTGACCGAAAATTCGTAGAACTGCCTGGGTCCAAGACCCACGAGTTGCCGCCGTTGCTGGTGCGCACCGCCCCTGGAGTCAAGCGCCTCGATAAGGTCATGGAAATGGCCAACGACCTGATCGAGCGTGAAGACATGCTGGCTCCGCCTTCGATCGAAACCGATCCGGCCCGCGGACAGATCGAAATGGAGCGCCGCAAGATGGATCTGGCGCTCAACTTAACCGAACAGTATCTGGAGTTCGTCCAGCATTGGCGCTGGGGCGACGATGTGCTCGAATGGATTCGCCAGTGCGAGACGACTTTCGAGACGCGCATCGACCTGCGCAATCTGCTGCGCGCCGATTTGTGGCCGCACGCGGGACGCTGCAGCTTCGTCACGCTGCTGGAGGACAAGGCCATCGAGACCGGCGGTGTGACCCTCGAAAAAGCCGTGGGCATGCGGCTGACATTCCGCCAGCCTCCGCCGCTCAAGTGCTTTTCCGACCAGTTCCTGCTGTACCTGAACTCGACGGTCGCCCACACCGCGTACAACACCTGGGCCGCCATGAGCCAGAGCCCCATCAGTTCGCTGCCTCCGGAGCGGTTTCACTTCCAGGTGGTGAACATGAGCCTGGAATAACCTGAGTTTTAATCAGATATTATTGGAGTTATGCCGCAGCGGGAGACCGCCTATAGCCCGCCCGTATCGCTTTCCAAGCTCGCCGAGATCGAGGCGGCGCTGGGCGAGGCGATTCGCGGAAAGCCGGAAGTGGTGCGCCTTTCGCTCACCTGCCTTCTGGCCCGCGGGCATCTGCTGATCGAGGACGTCCCGGGCGTCGGCAAGACCACGCTGGCGCAGGCCCTGGCCCGCAGCGTCGATTCCAGCTTCCACCGCATCCAGTTCACCTCCGACATGCTGCCCAGCGACGTCGTGGGCGTCACCATCTATAACGCCCACACCGAGGAGTTCGAGTTCAAGCCGGGGCCGGTGTTCACACACTTTCTGCTGGCCGACGAGATCAACCGCGCGACGCCCAAAACGCAGTCCGCGCTCCTCGAAGCGATGAATGAGCTGCAGGTCACCATCGACGGCCGGTCCTATCCCTTGGATCAACCGTTCATGGTGGTGGCTACGCAGAACCCTGTGGAGCATCACGGAACCTACCCGCTGCCGGAATCGCAACTCGACCGGTTCCTGATGCGCATCCGCATCGGCTATCCGGAAGCCGCGGCCGAGCGCGAAATCGTACGCCGCGGGGGAGCGACACCTGCGGAAACCATGCGGTCTGTTCTGTCCGGCGACGAATTGATCGCGCTGCAGGACGCGGTCGCTCGGGTGAACGTGGACGACGCGCTGGTGGATTATATGCTCGCGGTGGTGGAGCGGACGCGTACGCACGAATCGCTCTCCATGGGAGTGAGTCCGCGCGGGGCGCAGGCCTTGTATCGCGCCACCCAGGCTTTGGCGGCTGTGGAAGGACGCGACTACGCTACGCCCGATGACGTCAAGCGGCTCGCGCTACCCGTGTTCGCGCATCGCGTGGTGGTGAACTCGCGCGTGGCGCTCGCGCCGCGGTCGGCGGAAGCCGCCGAGCGGGTGCTGACCGAGATCCTGACGCTGGTGGATGTCCCGTTGTAAAACTAGGAGTCAGAAGTCAGGAGTCAGAAGTCAGAACAACCCCTCCGGACAGCGGGTGCGTTGTCCGCGATCCAATCGAGCGCACAGCGCGTGGCGCAGACACGCGATAATAAGAAGCTTGCGCCGCGCTGCGTTGTGCGCGATTCAAAAATAGATGAAAACAGCCATTGTAGGCCTGCCGATGGTAGGCAAAACCAGCCTGTTCACGATTCTGACAGGCGTCAACCAATCCGCCCGCGTGGGCTCCATGGAGACGCGCGTTGGCATGACCAAGGTTCCCGACCCTCGCCTGGACGCGCTGGCGAAGATTTTCGATCCGCCTAAGATCACCCACGCGACGGTCGAATACCTGGATTTCCCGGCGATCTCGAAAGAAGCCCTGCGCGATCCCAGCTATCTGGCGAGCCTCCGCGTAGTCGACGCGATGGCGCACGTGCTGCGCACCTTTGACAGCGACACGGTTCCCCACGAAAAAGGCTCCGTCGATGCCGTGCGCGATTTTCAGGACGTCGAGATCGAGCTGATCCTCAGCGATCTGGTGGTGGTCGAAAAGCGCATCGAACGAGTGGACAAGGATCGCAAGAAGATCAAAAGCCCCGATCTCGACAAGGAGTTCGCGCTCCTGGAGCGCATCAAGGCGGAGCTCGAAGCCGATCGTCCGCTGCGCGAACTGGAATTCAGTGAAGATGACGAAAAGCGCATCCGCGGATTCCAGTTTCTGTCCCAGAAGCCGGTGCTGTGTGTGCTTAACATCGGCGAGAAAGACGCCCCGCGGCTGCACGAAGTGGAAGAAGAGTATCGCAATGGACCCTTTGCCGGACGCAAGAACATCGCGGTTACGGCAATCTGCGGCCAGGTCGAGGCGGAACTGGCCGAATTGAAGCCCGAAGAGGCCAAGGAATATCTGGCGAGCTACGGATTGAACGAATCGGCGCTGGCCCGAATCATTACGGCCACTTACTCATTGCTCGGCCTGATGAGCTTCCTGACGGCGGGCGAGACCGAAGTCCGCGCCTGGACCATTCCCATGAACAGCACCGCGGTGAAAGCGGCTGGCGCGATCCACAGCGATTTCGAGAAGAAGTTCATCCGCGCCGAAGTGGTCAACTGGCAGGCGCTGGTGGACCACAACGGCTACCCCGGCGTGCGCGATAAGGGCCTGCTGCGGCTGGAAGGCAAAGAGTACATCGTCAAGGACGGCGACGTGCTCGTGATAAGACATAGTTAACCGCGCTGCCGAGCAGACACAGCCACGCGAACCAGTCGCCGAAGCGCACGTACGGAGTCAAATCCGTCAGCGAGTTATATCCGAACACTGCCGAAGTCTGCGTGTAAAGCGGCAGTCGCGCGATTTCGCGTCCTGCCGGATCGATCATGGCCGTGATGCCGTCGTTGGTGGCGCGCAGAATCCAGCGGTGATTCTCGGCCGCCCGCATCCGCACCAGTTCCAGATGCTGTTCGCGCGCCGCACTGTGGCCGAAGTAGCCGTCGTTCGAAAGATTCACCAGCACATTGGCGCCCGCCTTGGTGAACTGGCGGACCAAGTCGGAGAAGGCCGATTCGTAGCAGATGAACGCCCCGATGCGATGGCTGTCCAGAGGAAACGTCACGATGCGATTGCCGGGTACGAAATCGCCGATTTCATGGGTGACGCGATTCACCCAGCCAAACGCGTTCGGCACGTATTCGCCGAAAGGGACCAGGTGGATCTTGTCGTAGCGCTCCGGCGCCATCTCGCCATTCGGCTCAAACAAGAACGCCGAGTTGAGCGGCGCGCCGGCCGGCGTTTGTCCCACCGCGCCGATCAGGATATCGGCGTGGGCATGGCGCGCCAGATCGCCCACGTATTTCCGGAACGACGGGTCGGAAGGATAGAACGGCGCGGGAGCCTCCGGCCACACAATCAGCGGCGCGTTGGCAGGCTCGGACAGCAGGACCAGGCGCTGTTCGAGCAGAGCGAACGTTTCGGGAGTCCACTCGGCTTCCGTGTCGATGTTCGGTTGCACCACGCGCACCCGTTCGGTTCCGGCGTGCGGCGCAGGCAGTTCGGGCAGCAGCGGCAGGATCGCCAGCGCGCCGAGCCACGTGTAGTGGGTTAACGGCCTCCGCAGAAAGGCCAGCGCGACGCCGCACGCGATCATCGCCAGCACGAACGATATTCCCCAGACTCCCGCGATCGGAGCCAGCCGCGGCAGCAGGGGCATGTCGATCGCGGCGTTCCCCAGGTCGAGCCACGCGAACCCCAGTCCGATCCACGCCAGGCCGATCGTCCCGTGCGCATATTCGACCGCGGTCCAGAGCGCGGCGGCGCCGGGAATCGCCCAGGGCGTCCGGACCACGTTACCTACCAGCGCTGCGAACGTAGCAGTGTACAAACCCTTGAGCAGCGCGAACAGGGTGAAGGTGCCCCATCCGCCCCAGCGTCCCATGCCGCCGTGTACTTCGAGAACGAACTGGATCCAGGAGCACACCGCGAACCAGAACACGAATCCCGAGGCCCATCCCAGGACGAATCTCTTCTTCCAGGAGAGTTCGCGGGCGCAGGCGATCAGCAGCGGCGCTAGAGCCACTGGCGCGAGCAGTGTGAAATTGAAGTTCGGAAAAATCAGGACCAGCAGGACGCCTGAGAGCAGCGACAGCGCGAGGTTCACGCTGCACTGTCTCCGACGTGGTCCGCCATATAGGAACTGCGCACAAAAGGTCCGCTGAACACCATTTTGAACCCCAGCGAGAGACCCAATTCACGATACGCGTCGAACTGCGCGGGTGGAATGAACTCGGCCACCGGCAGATTCCGCCGCGTCGGCTGCAGATACTGGCCCAGCGTGACGATGTCGACTTCGGCGGCGCGCAGGTCACGCATGAGCTGATGCACTTCCCCGGGAGTCTCGCCCAGGCCGAGCATCGCGCCGGATTTGGTGAGTGCATCCCTGCAAGGTCGCGGTAGCGTTTCGCGAATCGCAGCACGGCGAGCGATTGCCGGTAGTCCGCCTGCGGCCGCACCTGCCGGTACAGGCGCGGGACGGTTTCCATATTGTGGTTGAAGATGTGCGGCTCGGCGTCCAGCACGCGCGCCACGGAAGCGAGATCACCCTGAAAGTCGGGAGTGAGAACTTCGACGCGAGCTTCGGGAAGCGCGAGACGCAGCGCCCCAACCGTGGCCGCAAAGTGTCCCGAGCCGCCGTCGAGAAGATCGTCGCGATTCACGCTGGTGATCACCACGTGGCGCAAGCGCATCTCCCGCGCCATCCGGGCGACGTGCGCCGGCTCGTCCGGATCGGGCGGGCCGGGATGCCGGCTCTTGGGGACCGAACAGAATCCGCAGCCGCGCGTGCACAGGTTGCCCAGGATCATGAAGGTCGCCGTGCCGCGATGGAAACATTCATGCAAATTGGGACAGCGCGCCGATTCGCACACGGTGTGCAGATTCAACCGGCGAAGCTCGGACTTGAGGTGATGGACGGCGTCGAAGTGCGTCTGGGATTTGCGGAGCCATTCGGGCAGACGCGGCGCGGCGGGGTGTAGCTGAATCAGCGCGTCCATGCGGCTGGGGGCTGCGTTAGGAGCGCAAAGGGTGCGGCGCGGACCAACTGACAAGCGAGAAACTGATCGCGCCGCGTTCCGTTTTGCGCGTTAATCATTAGAACGTTCTTTTAACCGCTTCTTTCCCCGGGAAGCTCGCGTTTTGCAGGTCGGCGCGCATCTTGTCGATCTTGCCGTCAGGCACGGGCCCAACCAGGACGCGGAACACGCCCGGTTTCTCGGGGATCTCGGCCGCCATGGCAGGGAAGTTTTTCTTGCGCAGAAGCTCGACCATGATTTCGGCTTTGTCATGATCGATGGCCGAAAGCTGCAAGTATGTCTTTCCGGATTCCGGCTGGCTGGAGGCCGCGGCGCGGGCAGACGGCTTCGCGGGTGCTGGAGCGGCCGCGGGCGAAGTCGCGGGACCCTGCTGCGCAGCGGTTTCCGTGGTCTGCGTGGCCGTTTGCGCCGTCGCCTCGGCCGGGGGCGGAGCCGCGGGTTCCGGGGTCGAGGAAGATGCGTCCGCCGCTACCGATTTCGATTCCGGCGGGTGGGAGGCGACCTCCGGCGCCGTGACCGGCGAAGAATTCCGTCCCACGATGTAGCCCATCGCGAAGAACACGCCCAGCAGGATCACCACGATGAAAAATACGCTCATCAACTGGCGGTTGCCAAGCAGCAACTCAAATTCGCCGTCTTCGTTTTTTGGCACTTAGGCGTCCTTCGAGTATTTATCCAACAGCCTCGTTACTGTCGAGAGTAAATCGACAGGGAGTGGAAACACAACCGTGGTGTTCTTCTCCGCGCCGATCTCCACCAGCGTTTGCAGGTAACGGAGCTGGATGGCGGCCGGCTGGCGGGCCAGCATTTCGGCGGCTTTTTCGAGGTTGGCCGCTGCTTCGGCTTCGCCCTCGGCGTGGATGATCTTGGCGCGGCGCTCGCGTTCGGCTTCGGCCTGGCGGGCGATGGCCCGGATCATCTGCTCGGGCAGGTCCACCTGCTTCACTTCCACCATAGTGACCTTCATGCCCCATGGGCCGGTGTGCTGGTCGAGCACGCTTTGCAGCCGGATATTGAGCTTCTCGCGCTGGCTCAGCAACTCGTCCAGTTCCGTTTCGCCCAGCACGCTCCGCAGCGTGGTCTGCGCCAGCTGCGACGTAGCGTACAGATAGTTGGCGACTTCGATGACCGCCTTGGTGGGATCCACGATGCGGAAATAGATCACCGCATTCACTTTGACCGTGACGTTATCGCGCGTGACCACGTCTTGCGCCGGAACCTCCATGGCCTCCACGCGCAGCGACATTCGCACGATGCGGTCGATCGGAGAGAAGACCAGGACCACACCGGGACCCTTGGGCATCGGCAGGACGCGCCCGAGCCGGAAGATCACGCCGCGCTCGTATTCGGCCAGGATTTTGATGCTGGAGATCAGGTACAGGGCGACCACCAGCAGCGGGATAAGGGCAGTCAGATCCATCACACGCTCCTGTCTCGCTATACTACGCCATCCAGAGCGGCGAGGTCATACCGCGCCCAGCTTCCGCCCGGCCCGCGTCCACAAGCTGGCCTCGATCTGCGCGCGCGCCGCGAGTGCTTCGGCCAGGTCTTTTTCCAGAGTCTGGATGCGGCGGCGGGCGCTCTCCGCCTCGGCTGCGCCGCGCTCAAAGGCAGCCAGCGCCTCGTCTTTCTCCTGTTTGAGCGCCTGTGCCCATCGCGTGCGCTCTTCCAGTTCGGCTTCCGTTTTGCGGACCCACTGGGCACGCGCCTCCATCTCGGCTTCGATTTTTCGCACCCATTCCAGGCGCTCCGCTAGCGCGATCTCGGAGTCCCGGCGGGCGCGCTGGTGAAACTCCAATTCGCGGGCAAGGGCCGCGCTCTTCCGGACGGCGTGCCCGTACGCCGCCGCGATCTCGGCGGAAGGCGGCCGAAAATTCCCCTTGCGTCCGACCATGGGCAGCGACCAGGTCTCGCCGTGGCGAACTCCGAACTCCGGGACGTCTTCCGATGCGATGTGCACGCCGCCGAAGCCGGCCCCCGCCAGGATCGCTTTCAACGACGCTTCCGTAAAGACGCGCATTTCGAGCGTCGATCCATCGCCGCCATGGAACGAAAGATTCTCGAACACCTCGAGCGACCCGTCGCGTCGGCGATTCACCAGCACCGTGCGCCCGCCGGGCGAGGCCAGCGCATATTCGTGCAGCTCGGGAAAATGCTCCGCAGTCTGCCCGTCGATCTTGTAAGGCACGGTCAGCAGCAGCAGACCGTCCGGTTTCAGAATCCGGTTGAGATTCGCGAAGGCCCGCTCGACCGGAGGCGGCACGTGCTCCAGGACCTCGCTCGAAAGAATGAAATCGTAGCGGCCCAGATGCTCGGGCGCGGGATCCACGATATCCAGTCGCGGCTCCTGATGATAGAACGTATTGGTGTAGTCGAACTTTTCCGCCAGCCGCTCGGCCAGCTCCTGTGGATCGCTCATGCCGGCGCCGCGCACGCCCTTGAGCACCGGGAAATCGGGCAGTGCCAGCTCAATGCCGAAGATTTCGCGGGAGAGCAGCGCGATCAGGCTTCGCAGGCGAACCGTCGAGCCGCACTTCGGACAGCCCGGGACCTCGCGTCCCGGCGGCGCATCCGGCCGCTCGCACTCAGCGCCGCAGATGTTACAGGTGAAGTTTCCGGAATCGGAAAACGTCAAACGTCGGCCTCCCGTTGCGATCCTGAATGCTGGTGAGTGGTTCTTGCTGGTAACCTTCGCGCCGGGCCAGATTCTCCAGCGCGGCGCGCTCCTGGGGATGAAACGCAAATCCCGGCGAGTGCGCGACGAACACGTTCGTAGGATCGCGCAGGAGCGTTTCCATCGCCTGGTCGCTGCCGGTGTCGGCATAATACATGGGAAGCTCGCCTTCGCTCTGCAGATTCATGGTCTCGATGAATCCCCAATCGGCGGCGACGATCCGCCGTGCCCGCAGATCCGTCAGATAGCGCTGGAGCGGATCCATCGCGTCGGTCCAGCGGATGGCGGGACCGTTGACGATCAGGTCGGCATAGTACTGGTTGGTCACGGCGAGATTGGACCCGCACAATAACGCCGTCACCGCAGCGGCGCGCGCCACCGGAATTTGAGCTAGCACTGCCGCGACCGGAATCAGGTGGAATGGCCACAGCAGGATCACGTGCTGCGCGGCGGCTCCGGCGCCCGCGGTCAGCACCATCGGCAGCCAGGTGGCCGCGCAGACGATCGCTCCGAACAGGATCGGCCGGCGCGCGGGCGTTTTCCATAAGAACATCAGCGCCAGCGCCGCTGCGATCACGGCCACCAGCATGACGTTGCGGTGTGGATGGCCGGTCCAGCGGCTGGCCGCAAGCGACAGCGACTGATACCAGTGGTTCGGCTGGCCCGGCCGCGGCCCAGGCTCGGCAGCCGTCAGGAATCCGAACATCACCGATCCGTCCATGGTGCGCTGGAGCAGCTCGGCCTTGGCCAGCACCGCCGATTGCTCCAGGTGCGCATTACTGCGCAGGGTTTCGAGCGGCCGGGCGATATTGTAGATCACCAGCGGCAGCGCTCCTGCCAGCATGGCCAATCCGGCCACGGCGATGTTCGCGGCATGGAGATGCTTCCGGATGTCGCGCGGGAATAAGGCCAAGGCAGCCACCAGCAGTCCGAACAACACCCACGCGAACACGGCTTTATCCCACAATCCCAGGCCCAGCAGGGCAAACGCATACGCCAGATCCTCTTTGGATCCGTGCTGGTGAAACCGTACCAGCAACACCAGCGCCGCCAGCTTGAACAGGAACTGCAGAGTCACCGGACCATAGTCGGCGGTGTTCATCAACAGGTAGCTGGTGTCGGTCGCCAGCAGCAGCGTCCCGATCCAGGCGGCGCGGCGGCCGATGGTGCGGTCCAGCAGTTCGAAGAATAGCCATAGCGTACATGCCGCGAACAGCAGCATGGGAAGCCGTATGACGATCGGGCGCGGGGCCACGAACAGAAACAGACCGTTGTAAAACCAGGCCTTGAGCGCGCCCAGGTAGCTGATCAGCATGATGGGCAGCTCGACGTCGGCGAATTTCAAGGAATAGGCGGGGTCGCCGTGATCGTAGATGCCGTTGGTGACAATCGCCTCATCCGCTTCGAGGCCCAGGCGCGGAACGAACAACATGCCGATGGCGACGAACGCCAGCGCTACGCCGATCAGGGCGCAAACGGTCCAACGGGTCATCTCCGCTATGGTACCCGTTAGGGCTGCGCGGGAGCTTGGGCCGCCTGTTGCGCGCGATGCTCTTTGTACGCCGCGCGGGTGCGCTGGATCTGCTGGACGTGCCCTTCCACATGCTCGGCGTTACCCTTGACCAGATCGAGCAGCGTCAGCCGCCCGCTTTCCGTGTGGGTGCCGGTGCGCGAAAACGCGTCTTCGGGCAGAGCTTTCACTAGTTCGTGATTTTCCGCGCGCAGCTTTCGGAAAATTTCCAGAGCTTGTGAAATCTTGCGACGCTGGTAATCCAGATGATCGGCCCACAGGTCGCCGTTGAACCCTTGCAGCGTGGGATTCTCCTCGGCCGCGATCTGGCGGATGCGCATCACGTTGACGGCTTCCGAATCGGCCAGGTGGCACACGATCTGCCGCACGCTCCATTTGTTCGGGGCCGGCTTGAAGTCGAGCTCCGGACCGGCCGCGCCGGTGGTCGCCATCGCCAGCAGCTCTCCGCCGCGGCGGAAGCGCTCAAGAATATCGGCCAGGTCGCTCATAGCGTCAGTAATAATCTTTCTGGAGTCAATAATAGTCGGCGCAGCTCATGTAATAGCCGCACTGTTCGCAGAATAGTTTGCATTTTCGCTCGGTCAGACGGAGGCTGCATACCGGGCAGTACAACATCGGTTCCTGATCGGAACCAGGTTTGGTCCCTTCCGATATCGGAGATCCCGGAGTAAGCTCCACCGCGAAACCATTATAATGAAGGCCGACTCGCCGGTAGCGGTGCACGTTGGCGGCAGAGTCGTTGCTTGACCACGGTGTAAGGTTCAATGCTCCCGACTGGACTCTTGCCGGATGTGCGGCTGGCGCTCCGCCAGGCGCGAAAACATCTGGGTTACTCGCTCACCTGCATGGCAGTCCTGGCGTTCGGGCTCGCTGCTGCCACTGTGGTCTTCTCTGTCCTCTACTCCACGATTCTGAAGCCACTCCCGTATCCCGAACCGGATCGGCTGGTGGTGGTGCACAATCGTTTTCCGCAACTGAACCTATCGCGGCTCGGTGCGTCGCCGCTCGATTACGTCGAGCTTCGGGACCATCGCGAGTTGTTTTCCGACGCCGGCGCTTACTACTTTCTCGACCTGACACGCACCGGGATCGAGCGGCCGGTCAAGGTCAACGCGATTGCGGTGACCTCGAGCCTGTTCGACACTCTAGGCGTCCAGCCACTACTGGGACGAACGTTTGCGGCCAGCGAAGAGCGCCCTCAGGGTCCCCACGCGGTCATTCTCAGCGAAAGCTATTGGCGCAGCCAATTTGGCGGCGATCCGAAGATCCTGAGCCGCTCTCTCCAGCTCGACGGCGAGCTCTATCAGGTGGCCGGCGTCATGCCCCAGTCCTTCGCCTTCCCCAATGATGTAACAGAAATGTGGGTGCCGATCGCGTTCAAACCGAGCCAGATGACCTACCAAAACGTCTTTCTGCGCATGTACGCGCGGCTGGCCCCGGGCGTCACTCTGGATCAAGCTTCGGTCCGCATGGAGCAGCTGAGCGTGCAATCCTCGCGCGACCATCCGGATGCCCGCCGGTCGACCGCCACGGGGTGGCGCATGTTCGTTTCGCCGATGGCGCGCGACGACGACGGAACGTTGCGGCGCTGGGTGGCCATCCTGTTCGCCGCGGTGATGTGCCTGCTGCTGATCGTGTGCTCGAATGTCGCGGGACTCCTGCTGGTGCGCTCCTCGGAGCGGCGATTCGAGCTTTCCGTGAGGGTCGCGCTGGGAGCCGGCCGGTTCCGAATCGCCCGGCAGATCCTGACGGAAATTCTGCTGCTTTCCGTCGGGGGCGGCGCCATGGGGCTGCTGTTGGCGCAAGCGGGTGTATCGTGGTTGTCCGCACACGGACCGGCCGGCAAGCTGCAACTCGAGGCTCCAGTGTTCTGGTTCGGCGTCGTGATGTCCCTGGTGACCGGCGTGGTTTGCGGACTTTATCCGGCATGGTCGGCGGCCAGAATACCTGCCGCGGATTCGTTGAAGGCGGGTGGTCATCAGAGGACCGCTCGCAAGGGAGCGTGGCAGCACGCTCTGATTGTGGCTCAAGTAGCCCTCGCGACAACGTTGCTGCTGTGCGGCGGACTTCTGGTGCATAGTCTCATTCGGCTCATGAACGTGCCGCTCGGATTCGACCCCCAGAACGTCCTGAGCATGGAGATCACGTTGCCGAATTCGCGCTATTCGACGCCCGAAGCGCGGGGACGTTTCCTTGAGAGCCCTGTTGGAGCATGCTGCGCGCATTCCCGGCGTACAAGGCGTTTCGGGCTGTTCGCTTCTGCCGTTCGGCTATGGCGAGAATGTCAATACTTTTGAGATCACGGGCCGGCCCAAGCCGCCCGCCCCGGCCTTCGCCCTGATCAATAATGTTCTGCCCGGCTACTTCGAGACTTTGCGCATTCCGTTGCTGCGAGGCAGATACTTAACGGCCCAAGACCGGCCCGGATCGGAGCCGGTGGCGCTGATCGACGATACGCTGGCCCGGCAATCTTTCGCCGGCCTCCATCCTGGCATCGATCCCGTGGGCCAGCAGCTGAAAATGCCGTGGGGCACCTTTACGATTGCCGGCGTCGTCGGCGGCATCAAGAGCAACGCGCTTGACGTGGAGAATCGCCCGACCATCTATTTCAGCGCGCAGCAGACGCCCACGCCCGGAACGACGCTGGTGATCCGCAGCCAGCTTCCCGTGAACACGATCACAGAGGAGGTGCAGCGCATCGTGGCGCGGATCGACCCGGATGAGCCAGTCTACAATGTGACCCCCTTGCAGACATTTGTAGACCGGTCGGTGAAAACCAGGCGCTTGGTCGCATCGCTAACCACGATCTTTGCGGTCGCGGGCATCGCACTGGCGGCGCTGGGCCTCTTCGGTCTGCTCTCGTATATGATTGCGCTGCGGCGGCGGGAAATCGGAATCAGGATCGCGGTCGGCGCGAGCGGCCGGGCCATTGCACTGCTGGTATGCCGCGGCGGAATGCCTCTCGTGCTCAGCGGGGCGATCCTCGGCGCATTCGCCGCCGGCGGCGCGCAGCGCCTGATCGCAAGCCAACTGTACGGCACCCGGTTCGGAGATGCGTGGACCTGGGTCGCGGTCCTGGGGACCGTGGCCGCTACGGGTCTTCTGGCTTGCGCGGGGCCTGCCTGGCGCGCGGCGCGCATCGACCCGATGAAAGCTCTGCGCGCCGACTAAGCCGGTTTTTCGTTCCGCACTTCGCGTCTGCCGGTCCTGCCTGCCATCAAGAAACCTTTATAATGAAGGCCGGGTAGCCCTATGAAGCGAAGAACTTTCCTGATCGCCGGCGCGGCTCCGATCGTCACCGCCAATGCCCAGGTCCGCCGCTCGGATCCGCCTCTGCGGCAGCCGGTTCGCGGCACTCACGGAGCGGTCGCGGCCGGCAGCGACTGGGCCACCGCCGCCGGAATGCGCCTCTTCGATCAAGGCGGCACGGCCGTCGACGCGGGCGTCGCGACCATGTTCGCGGCCTCGGCCACCGAACTTTCGCACTTCGGCATGGGCGGTGAGGCTCCCATCCTGATCCGCACCAAGGCGGGCAAGGTTTTCGTGATCGCGGGCGTGGGTCCCATGCCCAAGCTGGCATCGGCCGATCTGTTTCGCAAGCGCGCCGTCCAGGTGGGTGACATTACGTTTCGCATCACGCCGGGCGATCATCTGAAGGGCATCATTCCCGACGCGGGGCTCATGCCGGCGCTGGTGCCCGGCATGGTGGAATCGGGCCTGGTGGCCCTGCGCGAGTTCGGAACGAAGTCGTTCAACGACATCATCGCGCCGGCCATCGAGCTGGCCGATGGCTACGCTGTAGACGAAATGCGCGCGCGCAGCTTTGCTTCGGCCGTGCCGTTCTTCGAGTTGTGGCCGAGCTCCAAGTCGCACTTCATGCCCAACGGCCATACCCCGGCGATCGGCGAGATGTTCCGCCAGCCCGATCTGGCGCGGACGCTGCGAGCCATGGCCGCCGCCGAGAAGAAGGTTCTGGCCAAGGGCGGCAGCCGCGAGGCAGGCATCGATGCCGTGCGCGATTACTTCTATCGCGGCGAGGTCGCCCGCAAGATCGGCGCCTTCTGCAAGGCGAACGGCGGGTTGCTGCGCTATGAGGACATGGCCGCATTCAAGGTCGCGCCGGAAGAGCCCGTGTCCACCACCTTCCACGGATATACCGTCTACAAGCCCGGGTTCTGGAGCCAGGGTCCGGCCATGATCGAGGCGCTGAATATCATCGAAGGCTTTAAGGGCCACCCGGAGTTCGATTCAGCCGACTACATTCACCGCACCGTGGAAGCACTGAAGCTGGCGTACGCGGACCGCGACACCTACTATGGCGATCCCAAGTTCAACCACCTGAACGTCCGGGAATTGCTGACCAAGGAGTACGCGGCTGCCCGCCGGAAACAGATCGGAGAGCGGGCGTCGCTCGAATTTCTGCCCGGACCGATCGACGGCAAGATCGGACAGCACGCGGCGCTGGCCGACATGGCGTCCTATGACGTCGATGAGGTGCTGAAGGCGCACGACACCACCTGCGTCGATACCATGGACCACGAGGGAATCGTGTTCTCCGCCACGCCTTCGGGCGCCTGGATGCCGAGCGTGATCGCGGGCGATACCGGCATCCCTCTGACCCAGCGCGCGCAAAGCTTCGTTCTGGTTCCCGGAAATCCCAACGAGCTGGCGGGCGGCAAGCGGCCGCGAGTCACATTGAGCCCGACCATCGTCACGCAGCCCGACGGGAAGCCGTTCCTGGCGCTCTCGACGCCCGGCGGAGACGACCAGGAGCAAGCCCTGCTCCAGTTGATCCTGAACGTCATGGATTACAAGATGAACGCGCAGGACGCCATCGAGGCGCCGCGCTTCATGACCGAGCACCTGGTGGAAAGTTTCGACGACCACTCCTGGAAGCTGGGGAACCTGCGTCTGGACGAGCGCATTCCGCGACCGGTGGCGGTGGACCTGGCGGGGCGCGGGCACAAAGTGGAGATCATGTCGCGCTATAACAACGGCGCCGCTCCGGTCATGATCAAGCTGCTGCCGGACGGGACCCTCGAAGCCGGCGCCGACCCGTTCTACAACCGCTCCGCGCGCGCGCGGTGACGCTTCCGCTCTTCGATCCGCCGTCGTCTTTCGACCGCGTGGCGCTGTCCCAACGCCTGCGCACGCTGTCCGCCGAAAATATCTGGATCGGAACCAGCTCCTGGAAGTATCCGGGGTGGCTCGACCAGATCTATACGCGCGAGCGCTACCAGACGCGCGGCAAGTTCTCGCAGAAACGCTTTGAAGCCGAGTGCCTGGCCGAATATGCCGAGACATTCCCCATCGTGTGCGGCGACTTTTCGTTTTACCAGTTCCCTTCGCCCGAATACTGGAAAAAGCTGTTCGGATCCGCGCCGTCCGGATTGCAGTTCGTCCTGAAAGTGCCGGAAGAAGTAACCGTCGAAGTGTTTCCGAAACACGCGCGCTACGGCCCCCGCGCCGGACAGGCGAATGAATCGTACCTGAACGCCGAAGCGCTGGCGGCATTGTTTCTGGAGCCGCTGGAGCCTTATCGCGCCCGCATCCCGGCTCTGATTTTGGAATTCGGAGCGCGCGGCGCGAGTCCGCGCGAATTCACGGCCAAACTCGACGCGTTCCTGGGCGCTCTGCCGGCTACCTTTCGCTACGCCGTCGAAGTCCGCAATCGCGAGTATTTAGAGCCGCGCTACTTCGACTGTCTGCGCCAGCATCGCGCGGCGCACGTGCTGAACGCCTGGACCCGAATGCCTGTGCTCTCCGAGCAGATGGCGCTGGCGGATGCGTTCCCCGCGGATTTCACGGTGGTGCGAGCGCTGCTGCGCCAGGGCCGGGCGTACGAAGACGCAGTGCAGCAGTTCACGCCGTACGATAAGATTCGCGACGAGAATCCCGAGGCGCGCGAGTCTCTCCGCAAATTGATTCAGCGCATGCGCGAGGAGCGCCGCGCCGCCTATATCTTCGTCAACAACCGCCTGGAAGGCAACGCGCCGGAGACCATTCGGGCCGTCGCGGAATAAATGAAGCTTCCGATCGACGCGCTGCTGCCGGACATCCTGAATGCGCTGGAGCACAGTCCGAACCTCGTGATCGAAGCGCCTCCGGGGGCGGGGAAGACCACGCGTGTTCCTCCCGTGCTCCTTAAACGCAGTGGCGGCGACGTGCTCGTGCTGGAACCTCGGCGATTGGCCGCTCGTCTGGCTGCCCGCCGTGTCGCGACCGAACTGGGCGAGCGCACCGGCGAGACCGTGGGCTATCAGGTGCGCTTCGAGGATGTGAGCGGGCCCCGCACGCGCCTGCGGTTTCTGACCGAGGGCGTGCTGACCCGGCGATTGTTGTCCGATCCTACGCTGGCTGGCGTCGGCACAGTGATCCTGGACGAATTTCACGAGCGGCATCTCGACACGGATCTCGCGCTCGCGCTGCTTCGACGGCTGCAGCAAGGCAAGCGACGCAACCTCAAGTTAATCGTGATGTCGGCGACGCTCGATGCCGGACCCATTGCCAAGTACCTGGGAAACTGTCCCGTCCTGCGCTCGGAAGGCAAGCTGTACGACCTGGCCATCGAATACACGCCGCACTCGCCCGCGCCGCTCGAAGAACAGGTGGCCGCGGCGCTCGAGAAACTGACCCAGCGCGGCGTTACAGGCGATGTGCTCGTGTTTCTCCCCGGCGCCGCCGAAATCCGGCGAGCCGCACGCGCGGTCGAGCCCTCGGCATCGCGATTGGGCCTGCTGGTGCTCCCGCTTTACGGTGACCTTTCGCCCGCAGAGCAAGACCGCGCCGTGTCGCCCGCGGATCGTCCCAAGGTGATCCTTTCCACCAACGTCGCCGAAAGCTCGGTGACCATCGAAGGCGTCACGGCGGTGATCGACAGCGGCCTGGCGCGCGTCGCGGCCGATTCGCCCTGGACGGGACTGCCCTCGGTCGAAGTGCGCCGCATCAGCCAGGCGTCCGCCACGCAACGCGCCGGGCGCGCGGGACGCACTGCTCCGGGCCGCGTGATCCGCCTGTACTCGGCCGAGGACTTTCATCGCCGTCCGGCGGCGGATGTTCCCGAAATCCTGCGCCGCGAGCTTTCCCAATTGGTCCTTGAACTGCGCGCCATGGGAATCGCGGAACTACAGTGGCTGGATCAGCCGCCGGAAGCCGCGTTCGCCGCAGCCAACGCCCTGCTCGACCGGTTAGGAGTCACGCCGGAGATGGCGGAGCTGCCCTTGCCGCCGCGGCTCGCCAAGCTGCTGCTCGAAGCGAAACGCCGCGGCGTTCCCGAAAAAGGTTGCGCGGTGGCCGCGGTGCTGAGCGCGGGCGAGCGCGGGTCGTCCGATCTGTTGGCGCTGGCCGAATCCGACTGGCAGCCGCAGACGCGCCGTGTCTTCGATCAGCTTCGCAAGCGAATCTCGGGAAGAGACTCGCCAATCCCAGGTGACTCGGCCATTCTGCAAAGCATTCTCGCGGCGTTTCCCGATCGCGTCGCGCGCCATCGCCGCGCCCGGGCCAATGATGGCGAGCTGCTGCTTTCCTCCGGCGGCTCGGCTCGTTTCCCCAACTGCCGCTGGGAATTTCTCGTGGCCGTCGCTATCGAGGAACGCCGTGAGCACGGACTGCCGCTGGTGCGACTGGCCGCGCCGATCGAGCCGGAATGGCTGCTGGACCGCGCCTCAGAGCGCATCTCGCTCGAATGGAATCGCACAGCCGAGCGCGTCGAGCAGGTGACCGCGCTGGTCTACGACCAGCTGGTGATCGAGGAAACGCGCGCGCCCGCGCCACCCAGCGAGGAAGCTTCGCGCTTGCTCGCGCAGAAAGCCCTTGAGGCCGGCGTCGGACGTTTCGCCGATCGGGACGCCGTCGAGCAGCTGCGTTCGCGCGCGGCCTTCGGAGGAATCACGATCGACGCCGAGGCGGCGCTGGCGGCCGAGTGCCAGGGACGAATCAGCTTCGCCGAGCTCGAAGCAGCGAATCTCTTGGGTACAATTCGCCCGCCGCACCTTAACCACGCGGCTCCCGGCCGGCTGCGGCTTCCCGGCGGCCGCGAGGTCCAGGTGCACTACGAATCCGGCCAGCCGCCCTGGATCGAATCGCGCCTGCAGGATTTTTTCGGCATGCGCGAGACGCCCCGGATCGGCGGCAATCCTGTCGTCGTGCATCTTTTGGCGCCGAATCGCCGTCCGGTGCAGGTGACCTCCGACCTGGCGGGATTCTGGGAGCGCCTGTATCCGCAGGTGCGCAAGGAACTCGCGCGTCGGTATCCCAAGCACAAGTGGCCGGAGAAGCCGGTTTAGCCGCAAATAAACGCAAATGAACGCAGATTATAGAATCACGCAGTCCCAGTCGCCGGCTTCGTTTTGAAATCCCGATAGAATGCGCCTGCGCGCCACGCGCTCGAAATCCGCGCGCATCGGACCGATCACATCTTCATTGATGTTGGCGACCACGACGTCAAACGAGCCTGATCGCACCGCGTCCACACTTCCGACGAAGAACGGCACATTGCGGCCCGCGGGCCCAGCGGCCTCCGGATCGATGTCGCAGGCGACCACGCGTCCCGCTCCAAGTAGCCTTGCTGCAAGAGACAGTATGCCCGACCCGCTGCCGACGTCCAGCACCGAGTCGCCCGGGCGGATCAACTTTTCCATCGCCTCCAGGCACAACTGCGTGCAGCGATGATAGCCCGTGCCGCATTGCGCCCCGGGATTGATCACCAGGCGCAGCCGCCCCGGAGGCGTCGGTTCGGTGCGCCAGGGCGCGGCGACGAAGAACTTCTCGCCCACCAGCAGCGGCGGAAACGATTCTTCGGTTCGCGCGACCCAGTCGACGTCCACAACAGCCTGCGGCACGCCGAATTTCGAAGCCGCGTCCGCATCTTCGAAATAGGCATCGATGAAACCATCGCCCTCCGTGATGCCCAGCGTTCCGGCTTCCCACAGCGCGGCGATCAGGCCGTCTTGATCTCGCGGATCCACGTCGACACGCACAAGAACCATTGGCATCCGCAAAGCTTACTGCGTCTTCTCCACGCGCTCGGCGGTCTGCTGATCCTCGCGGGCCCCGGCCGTGTCACCCAAATCGCGCTTGGCCTTCGCCCGGGCCCGATAAAAATAGGGCGCGCCCGGATCGAGATGGATGGCCAGATCGTAATCGTCCACGGCGCGTTTGGCCTGACCCAAAATCTGGTAGGTCAGACCGCGCTGATAGTAGGCGTCCGCGGTGGGACGAAGGTGAAGGGACTGCGTGAAATCCGCCATGGCTCCCTGATCATCCCCGCGCGAGCGCCGCAGCGTCCCGCGCGAAGTGTAGGCCAGCTCGAGCGTTGGATCGATGGCGATGGCCCTCCCGAAATCGGCAATCGCGGCTTCTGTTTGGCCGGCCGCCTGGCGCGCCTTGCCTCGTCCCACGTAGGCATCGGCGAAACCTGGAGAGATGTCGATCGCCTTGGTGAATTGCGCCGCGGCCCCCTCAAAATCGGCTGGACCTAGAAGGAGCATGCCCTCCTGATAATGGCGTTGGGCGCGGTCGGGAGCCGATGCGATGTACGCGTAAACGGCCCATGTGCTGGCGCCGAGAGCCATAGTAATCGCCGTTACGCGGATCAGCCGGCGCTGGGCTCGATTGAGGCGGCGGCGCGCCGGCGGAGCAGGCGGAGGCTTGACGGCATCCCACACCCGCCGAAGAAACGATCGGGGCATTCCCGCAAGGATTATAGCAGCGCGAGCCGGCCACGGGTGCCGCGGCGTGTCGCCCTACAAGCCTCGCAGGGCTGCGCCCCAACCGCTGAGCACGTCCCCGGCCGTCGGGAAGCGGCTCCTGTTGGCTTCTCCCTGGCGGGAAAGTCTTACGGCGAAGGCATCGGAGCCACGATCGGAAGTCTTCCGGCCTAGCGGTTTGGCCTGGCGGCGCCGCATATCGTAACTGGCGCGCTTCTGGGGATCGCTGAGGATCTGGTGCGCCGCGGAAAGGCGCAGGAACATCTCGCTGTCTCCGGTTTCGCTGTTGTCGGGATGGTAGCGCAGGGCGAGTAGCCGATAGGTGCGAGAAATAGTAGCCGGATCGGCGTCGGGGCTGAGCTGCATCACTTGATAGCAGTCCAGCGTATCCGAACCGGCCGGGTTCGTCCGCTCCAGCGTCGCTAGAAATTCCAGACCTGCGCGGAAGGTGCCGTCGGTCTTTCCGGTGCACCATCGCACCACCGCTTTGAGTTGGTCCGCGGTGCGGCTCTCGCCCAACGTGCCGCGCACGACCACAATCGCGCCGGACTCGACCGGGGTCGTCAACTCCACGCCGAGTCCGCCGTCGATCACATCGACCAGGTCGGCGGTCACGCGGCGCGGGTTGCCCATGGGGTCGTTCATCTCGAGGCGAATCGAGGACGTGCCGGCTGGTTTTCTGTATGCTTTCCTGCGGTGTGTTTTGGCCGTGGCTTGCATGCGTCTTCCTGCACTCGTTTATCGCATTCGCCGCGGCCGGATCGGAATCGGCTAAGAGTACCAATTGAGATTGTCCGCAAGTACTGGCACGAGTACTAAGGTTGTTGAAACCGGGTTCTGGAAGCCGTAGGATAAACCATCGAGGCCTGATGACTCTCCCCAAACTCATTCTCTTCCTCGGGCTAGCGGCGTCGGTACTCGCTCAGCCCGCGCCCAAATTCGAGGTTGCCACCATCAAGCTGGCCGCGCCCAACGCCCAACCGCGGAATCAAATGCTGCGGGTCAGCCCCAACCGGATGTCCATCCCGAGCATGACTCTGACCTGGCTGATTTACACGGCGTACGGCGAGGGGATGAACACCTCGGCCTCAGTCACCGGCGGCCCTGACTGGATCAAGCAGACTGCCTACGCGATCGAAGGTCAGGCGCAAGGGCCTGCGACCCAACGCCAGTTCCAAGCGATGCTGCGCACGTTGCTCGAAGATCGCTTCGGGTTGAAGATTCACACGGAAACCAAGGAGGGCAATATTTACGCTTTGGTTCTCGACCGTAGCGATGGGAAGCTCGGGCCGAAGGTGCAGGCGTGGGACGGAACGTGCATAAACGGCCGGATGCCTGCGCCGGACGATGACCCCATCTATCCGCGGTGCTTGAGTGGTTACGCCCCGCCGGGAATTCGTTTGGACGGCGCGACAATGTATTCGGCCGCGGACCTGTTGTCGCTTCCACTGTCCCGGAACCTTCTGGGCCGCGTCGTGCAAGACCGGACGAGACTGACCGGCCGCTACAGGATGGAGTTGGACTACCAGTTCCCGCTTTCCCCGCGTCCCGGCGCGCAGGCCGCTCCCCCCGACATCTCGCAGCCGTCCCTTTTTACGGCAATCCGGGAACAGTGGGGGCTGAAACTGGAACCGGCTCAGGGGCCGTTCAAGGTGTTCGTGGTCGAGAGCGCCCACCGGCCGACGGAAAACTAGATTGGTTGGAGCGCCGCGTCACGGTTGCATTGCGGAGACTACCTTGGCTGGGCTTGCGCGATCAACCGCATCGTTGTCCCGATCGGATCGCCGGCGATTGTGCCGTGGCCCGGAATTACGATCCTCGGTTTGGGATACATCTTGCTCACGCGAAGCAGACTGGCTCCCCAATCTGCGACAACCGAGTCGGCCAGATTCCCGAGATCCTTACTCGTGCTGGATTTCAGAATGCAACCGCCGGCGAGAACTGCCTGCCGGGGGAACCACACCACCACGTTGTCTCGAGTGTGCCCGGCGCCGGGGAAGTAGAGTTCGCAGCCATCCACCAGGCGATGCTTCGTCTTGAAACCATGAATCGCTTGCGGGACGGGTGAACCTTGGGCCCGCGCTAACTCACATGTCCTTGGATGAGCCAGCGTCGGGATATTGTGTTTCTCCAGCGCGGGGATGCCGCCGACTCGATCGTTGTGAAAGTGGGTGGCGACGGCGAGAGCAATAGGGCTCGCCAGATTCCGTTTCGACCATTCGAGCAGCGTCTCGGCTTGATCGGGACGGTACGCGGTATCGATGAGCACGCTTCCATCGGCTCGTTCGAAGATCACGCCATTCGCAGGGTAGTAAAACCCGGCGGCGATCTTGTTGGTGACTGTGTACAGCCAAAGTTGCGGAGCAAGCGCGGAGATCCAGACGGTTTTGTCGAGCCTGGTCATCGGCGTCATGCCTAGTTCCAGGGCTTGCGGAAGACCCTCAGGCGTGTTCTCGCCGCCATCCGCTCCAGGGGCGAACAGTGCAGCCACAGCGCTGAGGCAACCCCAGCCGCCAGCCGAGAGGAATGATCTTCGTTCCATTTGCAGACCGCTTAGCGTGCGCTTTTCCCCGACACCTGATCGCGAAGCGCATCCCTTAAAGCTTCCGCCATATGCTCCTGCTCGTCCGTCGTCGCCGTGCGAACCGCCCGCTGCGCGGCGTCCAGCGCCTCGGGAGTGTGACCGAGCTTCTGCTGCGCGTACGCCAGCGCATGCCATACGTAGGATTGTTGCGGAAGAAGCCGGGCTGCGTCCCGCAGATAGCCGATCGCTGCGTCGTAACGGCCGTCATCGGTGGCGCGCACGCCCAGCAACAGCTGCGCTTCCCCGAAATTGGGATTCAGCGCCACCACTTTCTCCAGCAGCTCGCGGACGCGATCGTTGCCCGCTCCGGCGTCGCGCTCGAGCAAGGCGTATTCGAACAGGATGCTCGCGTCTTTATTGTCGAGCTGGATGGCCTTTTCGAGATACCGGCGGGCATCTCCCGGACGATTCTGCGTCATGGCCAGCATCCCCAGCCCGGCCTGCGCCGTGGCCGAATCGGGATGTTCCCGCGCGGCCTGCTCGAATAGGGTCCTTGCCTTTGTGGCCAGACCCCGGCGCAGGGCTAGATCGGCGCGCAGCAGGTCGGCGTCGACGTCCGACACCGGCTCGGCCTTCGCCGCGACAAAGGGAGCTGGCGGCGGGATATCCAGCTTGACGCTGCGAATCTTTTTAAGATAGCCCGGCAGGTCGGCCAGCGCCTTCTCGAAATCGCGTCCGAACGCCGTCCGGAAGGCTTCTGGTCCATCCGTACCGTTGGCCAGCAACATGGCGAACTGCGGCATGTGGTCGCGATAGTCCGGCGACAGGTTCAGCATGTGAACCAGCGCCCAACTTTCGGCGTAGAACATGTTTTGCGCTTGTTCCACGTCTTGTTCTTTCTCGGGAACCGCCGGCCGGTCCGCGGCCAACTGGCTGGCCGTGAGCCACGGCCGCGCCAGGAGCAGATTCATGTGCGCTTCGATCTCCTTGCCGATGCGCACACGCTTGCTGTTGATCTGCAGATTGGAGTACAGCTCGGCCGTGCCTTCTTCGAACCAGCGCGGCAGCGGCGCGGGCGTCTGATGCAGCAGGAAATGCACGAACTCGTGAGTCACCACGCGCGGCAGCTCACCGCTGGCGTAGGTCACGATATAGTCGTGCTCCAGGCCGCTCTGATAGAGACCCGCGGTCGTCTCGTCCCGAGCGTATTCGCGGAACTCCTTTTCCGAATCGAACAGCACCAAGCGTATCTCGCGGCCGTTGTCATCGCCTGGGTTTACGTGAGTGTCCGGCAGAATGGTCCGGATCTGTTCCAGCCGGTTGAGCGCGCGCAGTCCGGCTTTCTCCCCGGCGTCGGTCAGGAGCTCGGTATGCGTTCCGCGCAGGCGCAGCCAGCCGGCCCGCGCCGGAAGCGCGTCACAGAACGCAATCAGTAACGTGATGAGGACAGCCAGGTACCGCATGTGGTTAGTGTGTGATCGAGTACATGATATAGTTCAGCGCGATCCGAATCCCCAGCGCCGAAAACTTCTCGTCATAACTGGGATCGTCGGCGAACTCCCAGGAATCGCCCAGATCCGAGTTGAAGGTCAGCGCGACCATCACCCTGCCCTTGTCGTCGTAGATGCCGCGCCACTTCGCCGGGCAGCCTTCGCACTTGTAGGAAACGCCGGTATAGCGATACCGCGCGCCGGGCACCTGGTAACGGTCGCTCAGGTCGTAGACCGAGTGAAAGATCTGATTGTCGTCCGGCAGGTCGACGATCTCGCGATCCGGGAAAACCTTTTTCATGCTGGCCTCGAAGACTTCCCACTGGTCTTGGCCCCAGAAATCGTCGCCCATGAAAAAACCGCCGCGCAGCAGGAAGTCGCGCATGCGGGCGGCCTGCGCATCCGTCAGTGCCCAGTGCCCCGGCTGGACCGCATAAAGCCACGGCCAGTTGTAGACATCGTCTTCATCGTCCAGATTCACGGGCTGTTCGACCGAACGCGCGTTGATTCTGGTCAGCCTTCGCAGCGCCGTCAGGAAATGGCGGTCGGCCCGCGGGTAGTCCTGCGTCCAGTACGTGTAGCCTTCGCGCCAGTCTCCGCGGGTGCGGCGGCCGAATCCCACGCTGAAGCGGACCTCGGGATACATCAGGCGCGCGAAGACGAACTCGGTCGGCTCGCGATAATCGGAGGGCAGGGGAAAGTCGTTATACTCCATGCCCGGGAATTCGCGGAATTCCCGTTGGAACGCGTGCAGGCTCCCGAACAGCGTTACAACGCCTGCGGCCAGCCACCAGACTTTCGGGATTCGCATGCAAACATCCCTGAGGAGAAGCGTAGCAGACGGGTGCGGCTTAAAGCGCCGCTACCCGCCGGTTCACCAGGAGAAAATACGCCGCCAGCACGATCTGCAACAATCCCGCGCAGGCGATGGTCACCGGCGCCGTGAAGTGCGGGATCAGCGAGCCGACGATCAGGCCCCCCACCGGGCCTCCGCCGCGCAGTGCCAGGTTGTACACGCTGATCACCCGCCCGCGCATGTTGTCGGGAATGATCATCTGGACCAGCGTGGTGACCATCGAGAAGACGGCCATCAGCGACCCGCCCGCCAGGAACAGCATCAGGCAGGAGATCGGCACCGAAGGAGACAGCGCGAATCCGGTGGTCATCACGCCCAGCACGGAAAGCATGATCAGCGCGGAGCGGCCTTGACGCTTCAAGCGGCCCAGTCCCGCGACGATCAATGCTCCGGCCACCGCGCCCGCGCCCGAACAGCTCAGGAACAGCGTGAAGGTCTGGGGACCTTTGTGGAATACGTCCCGGGCGAACACCGGCAGGAACCCGATGACCGGGAAGCCCAGCGTGGTCATGCAGAACGCCAGGATGATCAGCGCTTCCATGCCGGTCTGCTTGCGGATGAACCGGATGCCCTCTTTCATGCTGGTCATAATCGGTTCCCGGGACTTGGCCGGTACGAAGGAAGCCCGAATCATGTACAGCGTGACGATTACCGCGATGAAGGAGATGCCGTTGAATGCGAAACACCACGCGGCTCCCAGCGTGACCAGCGCGATTCCGCCGATCGTCGGGCCGATCACGCGCGCCAGGTTGAACTGGATGGAGTTCAGGGAGATCGCGTTTTGCAGGTGCTCCCTGGGCACCAGCGAGGGCACCAGCGCGGAATACGACGGTCCGCCGAAGGATTGCCCGATACCCACCACCACCGAGAGGCACAGAATGTGCCAGACGTGCACCACGCCGGTAAATACCAGTGTGGCGAGCACGAATGCAGTGCTCATCTGGATGTACTGCGACATCAGCAGCACTTTGCGCCGGTCGTGGCGGTCGGCCACCACACCGCCCAACAGCGCCAGGAACACGATCGGGATCTGCCCCAGGAACTGGTCCAGTCCCAGGAAGAACGACGAGTTCATGGAGAGGTCGTAGACCAGCCAGGCCTGCGCCGCCGTTTGCACCTGGGTCCCGATCTGGGAGGTGCAGGCGCCCGTCCACATCAAACGGAAGTCGCGGAATTGGAAGGCCTTAAAGACGCGCGCTAAAAGGGTGGACGACTCCTGCTCGGAAACGGATTTGTCTTGTTCAGTGGGATGGGCCAGGCGACGGTTACTCCGGCAAGTGATGTAAGGGTGATTTTAGCAGGTTAGGAGTTACGCTAATAAATCTGGAAGCAGAATACCGCGTTCGAGCCGTTGGGCGAAAGGGAGTACTCCCCGTCTTCCAGCACTTCGTCGGCTTCGACGCGGTACAGGCCCTTGTCGAGCTTGGTGATCGAGAGATGAAACGGGCCCGAATTGTCCTTCCGCTTACTGGAGAGCGTTAGCTGCCGGCGCCCGCCCTTCACCTCGAACCGGTACAACTCCAGCGAATCCGGCCGGATCTTCTCGCTGCGCAGCAGAAAGATGGGCTCTGCCAGGGGCGTCCGGGCGGATGACTCCGCGCCGGCGACCGTGAATTTCTCGTCATTCTTACCTTCCTGCTGAGCTTCGGCCACTTCCGTGGGGATCAGGTTGGAGGCGTGGACCAGGTAGAGCACGTCCGCTTTGGGCGGACGCGGCCCGGTGTAATCCTCCGCGCTGAGCGCCAATGTCGCCAGGACGAGAATCGCTAGAGGCCTCATACTCAATATTTTAGACCCGCTCGCTGCTCCCGGGGTTACATCCGGTGAAATCAGGGTTCCACCTCGAACGCGTCCAGGTCCACGAATGCCCCTGCCGAGCGGGGATCTTTTTCCCCCGTTACCCGGACTTCCAGCGTGTGAGTGCCCGGATTCAGCCCCCCGAAGCGGCGCTTCGACTGCCACGACGTCTGCGGAGAATACTGGTTGATCCGGGCCTGGATACCGCCGTCGATGCTCGCCTCGGCAATCCCTCGATTGGCAGCTTCGGTGAACACGTAAGTGATGGCGCTGCCGGTAAAAGTGATCCGGAACCGGTTCCCCGGCGTGTCGGAGTAGGTGATGGACTGGCCCGAAGACTCCGGAAACTGGAGGTCGTGCAGCCAGGAGCCGGAATACGTGATCCGCCCTTCCAGATCGTCGTAGCGGCGGCCGGGAGCGAAGGGGCTGGTGTCCGAGGTCGCCGAGACGTCCCGCATCCGAAACAGGCCAAGCGGGCCCACCGGCTCACGGACCGGATCCAGCCACAGCCTCAGGAACAGTTCCACCGGCACACGATTGGCGATCCGGGACACCGGGGCGATGACGTAGTGAATGCCCAGTCCGTTGAGAATCAGCGCCACCTCGCCGGGATCTTTCGCGTTTTGAACCTTGTTCCAATAGCGCTCGCTGTGCCAGCCGTCGGTGTATGCCGGAGCGTTCAGCTCCCCGGTCTGGTCGGTCGAAAAAAAAGCCACCGGCTGGCCGGGCGCGCGGCGGTTCAAATCGGCGATCAGCGGCCGCACGGGCGCGCCGCGCTCCACATAGGGCTGAATTTCCGAGTGACGGAACAAGGCGAAATCGCCGTTGTAGAAGCCGGATGAGGGCAAAAACCATAAATTCAGCGCGATCAAGGCGAGCGCTCCCGCGGATCCCGCCACGGCCGGCGCCTGCGCCACCAGCCAGGCGATCGCCAGCGAGGCCAGAGGCAGCGCCGGATAAAGATACCGCAGGTACGGTGTGAAGACGAAGATGATTCCTCCACCCAGCCCCGCGATAGCCGCGATGGCCCACTGTTCCCTCCGGCGAGCCAGCAGAATCGCGGGGAGCAGCAGCAGAAAATACTGGAATCCGCCCGCTCCGCCTTGCGCTTCCAGGAACTCTTTGGAGCGAAACGTGATTTCGTACGGCGTTTCCCAGGAGGGCTTTGCCGCAAACCGCGGATCGGAAAACGATTGCGATGTGTCGAAGTCCGGGGACCGGAACACGCGGTTGGCGAAGGGAAAGACTGGATTCCCGGTCTTGGCGAAGGCGTACGCGTAGGGAGGCGCCGCGAACAGCACCAGCAGCGCGCCAGCCGTCAGCGCCATTCGCCACTCGCGCCTGCGGAAGGCAGCCACGGCCGCCACCAGCACGATCGGCGCCGCCAATCCGCCCGCGATTACTTTGACGGCCATGGCCGCGCCCGCGAAGATCCCCGTGAGGATCAAGTCGCGGGACCTCCCCGCTTCCAGGTAGCGCAACAGCGCCAGCGTGGCGGCCAGGATCATGGCGGCCCACACGTTTTCGACGAAGAGCGATCCTGTCACCAGCTGCACCAGCGGCGTCGACGCGAACAGCGCGGCGATCAGCCACGACTGCGCCGGCGAAACCCAGCGCCGGGCGGCGCGCGCCACCAGCATGCACGTGAGAGCCAGGAATGCGAAGTTCAGCAAATGCGACGCCTGCTCGCCCCCGAGCAGATACGCCGCGGCATACAGGCTGTCGGCTCCCGTCGGCATCAGCGCCCAACTATTTAAGCGAAAGTCGAACGCCCAGCGGGCATCGCGCGCCACCGCCAGGGGCAGGGCCAGGTGCATGGAGAGTCCGTCGGCGCTGATTTCAGGCTTCAGGGCAGCCAGCAGGTGGGCGATCAGGATGAACAGCAGCACGGCGAAGGCGGCGGCCCCGCGGCGTTCCATCATGGGCATGAAATTCGTTGGTCTGAGATTCGTGGGCCTGAGATTCCGAGCCGCGACGGCAAGGGAGCGATAGCCGAAAAGGTAAGGGAGCAGCAGCGCGGCCGCATACACCCCGCGCGTGTTCACCGGAAAGTGCAGCGCGATCCAGATCAGAAACATCCACACCGCCGCGCCCAGCAGCGTGGCCGTGGGTGCGTCGGCCTCGCGGGCCAGCCGCCTCCCGAGACAGAAGCACGACCCCAGGAAGTACAGCACGGCGAGCGGAGCGGCCGGGCCGGTCCACCACGCCGTATAGAGCAGCGCCGCTGCCGGTACGATCGGGCCCAGCCAGCGCGGGCCGAGCCGCAGGATCAGTCCGGCCGCGATCCAGAAGACGATGGCATAGGCGAAAAAGCGTTCGCCGCCGGTTTCGCTCCACATGGATTGCGCCCACAATCGCTCGTGGAGGAAGCCGTAGCCGCCGGCGGCCAGCAGCAGCGCCAGCAGGATCCAGGCGAGCGTTTTTGCGGACACTCTAGTAGAGTACCTGTACGAATTCCGCCACGATGTGGAAACGGTCTTCCTCGGGACTGAGATCCCACGCCTCGAACTCCGGGTTCAGCGGCTCCAGCCGGATCGTCGCGTGATCCCAGGTCCCATCAGGACGTTGGCGTTTGACGCTGTGATAGCGCTTGACGGTGTGGCGGTCGTTGGTCCCGCCGCCCAGGTATTCCACCAGCACCAGGCGTCCTTCGCGCGAACCCGTTACGCCCGCGCGGAACACGCACAGGCTGCCGTCGGGGATGCGCGGCTCCATCGAGTGTCCCGCGATGCGCGCCACGAACATGGCGGGCGTCGGATGCAGCCCGGCGGGAACTTCCTCCCAGCCTTCGTCACCTTCTTGTTGGGTGATCTCTTGATTCTCCAGAAATTTGCCGGCCGCCACCGCCAGTGAATAGCGCGGCAGATGGGTCACAAAAGGGCGCACCGTGGCAGGGACCAGTTCGCGATACAAACGCTCTACGGCGCGGCCGAAATCCTCGACCATCACCTCGCGGGGCGCCGAGATCGTCAGCGTATTCGACAGCGTGTCCTGGAGTTGATCCAGAACCTGCGACGCGCCCAGTTCCCGAGCCTTCGCCGCCAGGTCGGATTCCAGTTCGGAAAGTACTTCGGCTTCCGCCGGGGCGATCATGTCCCAATCGCGGCGAAAACGCAGGTAAAGACGATGATCGGCGGGGTCCTCCAGCAGCACGCCTGCACTGACGGGGGCTTGTCCGGGCATTTCCAGCTGCACGATGGAAACGCGCCCAATATGGGTGGCGACGGCCATGCTTCGTAACGAATCATGGCATATTTCAGGGACGATATCTACGGACTAAACGGGTAATAGTATTGGCGCGCTCGAACCGTGACACCGGGAACATCGACCTTCACTTCGATCGTGCGTTTCACCCGCGACTCGTCCACCTCGTTCGGCACATAGCGGAGAACGTACTGTACGGTGATTTCGCCGGCGATCTGGGCGATGGAGTGATAGATCGAACCCAGGATGGCCGCCGTATATCCGCCCGTTCCCACCGTGAGCTGGTAGTTCCCAAAGTCGGAAGATTGGGACAGGAATCCGGAAACGTTCTTGTAGACGTTCATCAGCGGGTATTCCACGCGGCCGCCGGTTTCCTCGGCCATGCGGACCAGGTTTTTGCCGGAATCGCTGGTGAAGCCGTACGCGTCCGTGCTGATGGCGTTGATGGTGACCTGGTAGCGCTGGGCCAGCTCGATCACCTGATCGAGCGTGTGGGTGCTGGCGTTGTCGTGGCCGTCGCCGATCACCACGATGACGCGGCGCGGATCCACCGGCTCGCCGTCCACCAGCTTACGGGAGGTGCAGGCCATGTACACGGCGTCGTAAAACGCCGAGCCGCCGCTGGGCGAAATTTTTCGCAGCTTCTCGACAATCGGCTCAGGATCCGAGGTGGTGTTGACCATCAGTTCGGCCTCATTGCCGAAGCCGATCAGATAGCCGGCGTATTTCTTATCGCCGGGCAGCAGATTCAGCACCAGCTCGATGCTGGCTTCCTGCAAACTCTTCCACTGGGTGCGGCTTTGGTTGCTCAAATCCATCAGGAACCCGACCACCACACGCTGGTTGCGGTCGCGGTTGAAGTAGCGGATGGTCTGCTCCTTGCCCTGGTCGAAAATCGTGAAATCGCTTTTTTCCAGGTCGGATACGAACTTGCCTGCCGCGTCGGTCACGGTGACGGGCACCACGACTTCGTTCACCTGAACGCGGATGGGCGGCTGCGGCTGCTGCTGCGGCGGCTCCGGCTGCTGGGCGAGGGAAAGCCCCAGGACGGTGCAAAACACCGCCAAGCTTCGCACAGCCCTGCTGAATCTCATAAGACCTACTCGATTATACCCGAGACCGGCCTAAGCCAAACCGGTTGACTCAGGCTCCAGGAACCGCGGCTGTGAGGGGTTTCAGGGGGTTAAGGGAAGGGTCTCAGAAGTGGGTGGCGTGTGAGGTATGGATGGGAGGGACAGCCGGGTTCCTTGAGCCTGCGACGACTGCATACGCCGCTTCCAGAAAGCAATCCGTCTGCCGAATTGGAATTTCCCGTATATCTTATTGATTGAAAAAGGAGAGGAGCCGGAATCGCGGCGCACTCTTCGGATTTCCTCCTGGAAAGAGTTACCGGAAATATGTCCATCGGCGGTCACTGATCGGTTTGCTGCGGTCCAGGGTGGCAGGCAGCAGGTTAAAGACGGCCTTCCCCGGCGACGATCATAGGATGTGAAGCGCAACACGTCCATCTGGGGATTGGCGGCGGTCCTGGCACTGGTGATCGCGGAAGCGGTGGTATTTTCCTGGGGCGGGTGGGAGCACGGGGATGTCGCCTTCCAATCGGTCTCGCGGAGCTGCGTGGGATGCATCACCCTGGGGACCAAACAGTTCTGGGCGGATAGCGGCGACGCGCTCGAAATGAACTATGACGTGGATCTCCGCCGGGGATCGGTGTACGTGTTCATCCTGCGCATGACGCCCGGGCATTTAGGCGACACGGAAGACCAAATGTCGATTACGCAAAGCGGACCGGGCACCTGGCGCGCGCCCATCTCGCGTCCGGGGTTCTACCGGATGGTGTTCGACGGGATGCCGGGAGGTCACGGATACGAGTTCAAATACAGCGTGAGCTGGAAAATCCGCCGTGCCACTCCCTGGTTCACTTCGCTTGCGACCGTGCTGGGCGGGTAGTTATCTTCGTTCCTTCGCGTTTCATTCGCGGCCATTGACATCGCCCCTGGACAGGCATACCCTGGATAGGCGAACAAAAGGCGAATTATTAGTATGGCTGCTGCTTTCCCTCTCGGCTGGCGTCATGTTGAACCACCGGACCTTCTCTCTGCCGCGGGACGCGACTTCCCGCGCGGCAGGATTTCTGAAATCACCGGCACGCGGTCGAGCGGTCGCACCTCGGTGCTGCACGCGCTTCTCGCCGCTTCCACCGGCCGGGGCGAGTTCGCGGCGCTGGTCGACACCCAGGACGCTTTCGATGCCTGCTCGGCCGCGTCCGCGGGCGTGGAATTATCGAAGCTGGTCTGGGTCCGCTGCGGAGGCCATGCCGAGCACGCCCTGCGCGCTGCCGATCTGCTGATTCAGGCAGGCGGATTCGGCGTGGTCGCGCTGGATCTGGCCGAAGTGGCGCCGGCCGCGCTGAACCGCATTCCTCCCACCGCTTGGTTCCGCTTCCGAAGGGCGCTGGATTCGACGCCCACCATCCTTACAGTGGTGTCAGATTGTCCGCTGGCGAAATCGTGCGCCGCGCTGGTGGTGAAGATGCCGCCCGGACGCGCCGTGTTCACCGGACGTGCGCCGTTCCTTCTCTTACGTGATGCGGGTTAATCATGTTCGCGTGCATTCATGGGCCGGACGCAAGCCGGCTGGCGGATTCCTTTTCTCCTTTCGTCGAGATGGTGGACGAGAAGACCGCCGTGTTTACAGTGACGGCCCGGCAGCTTGGCAGATTGAGGGGTGCGCAAGCGGCCGTAGCGATCACAGTGGAAGCCGCGATCCTGGCGGCGCGGAATCTGCCCGGCTACACCTTCATCGCGCCGGGCCAGGAAGCGCGCGTGCTGGGCGCTCTGTCGATCGACGCGCTGCCGCCCGATCCCGAAATTTTCGAAACGCTCGATTTATGGGGGATCCGTTCCCTGGCCGATCTGGCGCGGCTGCCGGAAGACGGGTTAGCGTCGCGCTTGGGCGGACGCGGTCTGTGGCTGCAACGCCTGGCCCGCGGGGCATTCGAGCGGCCTTTACGGCCGCAACTTCCGGCGACAGTCTACGAAGAGTCGGCTGATCTGGATCATCCCATCCGGTTGCGCGAGCCTCTGCTGTTCCTGATCGCACGCTTTCTGCAGGATCTGACAGCGCGGCTGAAGTCGCAGTCATTGGCGGCGGCAGCACTATATCTCACACTCGACGGCAACCAAAGAAGGCATAGCCTTCCATTTCCTACACGCGATGTGAAGCTGCTGCTGAAATTGGTGGAGCATTCCCTCGACCGCCAGCCGCCGGAGGGGCCGGTCGCCAAGATACGCCTGGAACTGGTCCCCACCGAGCCGCGCCGTGTCCAGCACGGATTATTCACGCCGGCCGCGCCGGAACCGGAAAAACTCGAGCTGACGCTGGGCAAGATCCGCGGGCTGGTGGGCGAGAAGAACGTCGGGTATCCGGAGTTGTTCGATACCCACCGCCCGGGTACAGGCCGTCCCACCGGACATCTGCTGCCGTTTCGATACTTCCGGCCGCCGATCGAGGCGCGAGTTACTGCGGAACATCTGTGGACCCGGATGTTTCAGGGCAAGATCCTGCAAATCGCCGGGCCGTGGCGATCGAGCGGCGACTGGTGGCAGCCGGATCGATGGAATCGCGACGAGTACGATCTGGCGCTGAGCGACGGCGCGCTGTACCGCATCTTTCTAGACCGTGCGCCCAAAAAGTGGTTCGTGGATGGAGTCTATGACTGAACCGGTTTTTGTCGACTTCCACACCCGCTCAGCATTCAGTTTCCTGGAAGCCGCTTCCTTGCCCGAGGATCTGGTGCAGCGCGCGGCCGGCCTGGGCCACTCCGCCATGGCATTAATGGATCGCGACAATCTCTCCGGCGCGCCGCGCTTCTACATGGCCGCGAAAAAAATCGGGGCCAAGGCGCACATCGGAGCCGAGATCACCGGCGAGGACGGCGATCTGTACCCTCTACTGGTCGAAAATCGCACCGGCTATCAGAATCTGTGCCGCCTGATTACCTCCATGAAGCTGCGCTCGCCCAAAGGTCAAGCGGCCGCCTCGCAGGACGAGCTGCATCGATTCTCGAGCGGCCTGGTGTGCCTGACCGGCGAAGGGGCCCCCATCCGGCAACGTTTTGAAAAGCTGACAAGCCTGTTCGGTCGCGGCAACGTGTATGCCGAGCTCCAGCGTCACTTCCATCGCGATCAGGAAGCGCGCAATCAGGCCGTGATCGAGCTGGCGCGATCCCTGCAGCTTCCCTTGCTCGCGACCAACGGCGTGCGCCACGCCACTCCTCAGGAACGCGAGCTGGCCGACGTGCTCACCGCGGTCCGCCACAAGACCACCGTCATGGCGGCGGGGCAACTGCTGGCGCGCAATGCCGAGCGCTATCTCAAATCGCCGCGGGTGATGGAAAAACTGTTCTCCGACGTCCCCAAGGCCATCGCCGAAACCGCCGAGCTGTCGGCGCGCCTGGATTTCACGCTGGCCGATCTGGGCTACGAATTCCCCAAGTATCCCGTGGGACCCGGCGAAACCATGAATTCATTCCTCCGTCAACGCGTGGACGAAGGCGCGCGCCAGCGCTTCCGCCCGTATCACGAAAAGGCCCGCCGCCAGATCGAGCGCGAGCTGGCGCTGATCGAAAAACTCGACCTGGCCGGCTACTTCCTGATCGTCTGGGATCTGGTCGATTTCTGCCGCCGCGAGAAAATCCTGGTGCAGGGGCGCGGCTCGGCCGCCAACAGCGCCGTGTGTTATTCGCTGGGGATCACGGCGGTGGATCCGGTGGCGATGGATCTGCTGTTCGAGCGGTTTCTATCGGAGGAACGCGGCGAGTGGCCCGATATCGATCTCGACCTGCCTTCAGGCGATCAGCGCGAGCGCGTGATCCAGTACGTGTACCAGCGCTACGGGGCTCGCGGCGCGGCCATGACGGCCAACGTCATTACGTATCGCGGAAAATCCGCGGCGCGCGATGTGGGCAAAGCTCTGGGCTTTCCGGCGGAGACGTTGGAGAAACTTTCTTCGCTGGTCGCGACCTGGGGTTGGCGCGATCCCGACGATACCGCGCAGAAGCAGTTCACCCAGGCCGGCTTCGATCTCAAAGACCCGCGCATTCAGAAGTATCTTTCGTTGTACGTCGCTGCGCAGAATCTGCCCCGGCATCTGGGCCAGCATTCCGGCGGCATGGTGATCTGCCAGGGCCAGCTCGATGCCGTCGTTCCGCTCGAACCCGCGACCATGCCGGGCCGCGTCGTCATCGAGTGGGATAAAGAAGACTGCGCCGATCTCGGCCTGATCAAAGTCGATCTGCTGGGGCTGGGGATGATGGCGGTGCTGGAAGAATCGCTCGAGCTGATTCGGGATCACTACCCGGAACCAGTCGACCTGGCGCATCTGCCGCCCGACGATCCCAAAGTGTACGCCGCGCTTCAGAAGGCCGACACCATCGGCATGTTCCAGGTGGAAAGCCGCGCGCAGATGTCCTGCCTGCCGCGCCTCAAACCCAAAAAGTTTTACGACATCGTGGTGCAGGTGGCCATCATTCGTCCGGGCCCGATCGTGGGCAAGATGCTGCACCCGTATTTGAATCGCCGGCAGGGGTATGAAGAAGCCGCCTGCCTGCATCCGTCGCTCGAACAGGTATTGAAGCGGACACTAGGGGTCCCGCTATTCCAGGAACAGTTGCTCAAGATCGCCATGATCGCGGCCAACTTCACCGGAGGCGAGGCCGAGGAGCTGCGCCGCGCGATGGGCTTCAAGCGCAGCGAGGCCCGCATGCGCGACATCGAGACCAGGCTGCGCAGCGGCATGACTGCCAACGGCATTCTGGGCGAAACGCAGGACCCCATCGTGCAGTCGATCACATCGTTCGCACTGTACGGATTTCCCGAATCGCACGCGGCCAGCTTCGCTCTGATCGCCTACGCCAGCGCGTATTTGAAGTGCCACTATCTGGCGGCGTTCACCGCGGCGATCCTGAACAACCAGCCCATGGGGTTCTATCATCCGGCGACGCTGGTCAAAGACGCGCAGCGGCACGGGCTGCACTTCCGGCCGGTGGACGTGCAGCAGTCGTCCTGGAAATGCACGCTGGAGCCAGAAAGAGAAAAAGGGGGACTGCCTCCGATTTCGAAGAACCAAAGCGATTGCGTCCTCACCGGGACGCCGAAATCGGCTGGCTGTCCCCCTTTTTCGACCGTCCGTTTGGGATTGAACTACGTCCGCGGGGTGCGCAAAGAAACGGCCGAGGCGATTGTCTCCGCCCGGTGTGTCCGGCCATTTTCCTCGATTGTCGATCTGGTGCGTCGCGTACCCGTCCTGCGCAAACCTGAACTGCGGATGTTGGCCGAAGTCGGCGCACTGAATTCGCTCGGCGGTCATCGTCGCGACGCATTGTGGGAAGCCGAGCGTGCGCTGCGCCCCGCAGGCCCGTTATTCGAAGCCGTGGAGACGAGCGAACCGACGTCTCCCTTATCAGCCATGACTGCCCCCGAGCGCATCCGCGCCGATTTCTTCGGCGCCGGCGTGACCATCGGTCCGCATCCGATGAAGCTCTATCGCGAAGGTCTGCGCACGCGCGGAGTTGTGGCTGCCGAAGATCTGCAGTACGAAAAGCACGGCCGACTGGTGCGCGTGGCCGGATGCGTGATCTGCCGCCAGCGCCCGGGGACGGCCAAGGGCTTCATGTTCCTGAGCCTCGAAGATGAGACCGGCATCGCCAACGCCATCGTCGAGCCGGATCTGTTCGATGCTTTCCGCGAGACGCTGGTCACCGCGCCGTATTTGCTTGTAGAAGGAATCCTGCAAAACCAGCAGGGAGCCATTTCGGTGAAGCTGAACCGCGCCGAGCCGCTCCACTTCGCGGTGGCCGAAGTCCCGTCGCACGATTTTCGATAGCCGCAAATGAACGCAAATGAACGCAAATGCCGATTACAACCTTATTGGCCATGGGGAATCAATCAGCGTAAAACGAACATCGGCCGGAGGTTCTGCCCAGTGGGTGATCGAAATAGGTGGAGCCTGATCACAAGACGGCAAGAGCTTGCTCTAGCTCAGCGTCGGACTCAGGCTGTTTCTTCCAGATGCAATGCCTCGCCTTATGCTCAGGCTAGCAGCAATCAATATTTGCGTTTATTCGCGTTCATTTGCGGCTCAAATCGGGATGCCCACACGCCACAGCCCGTACGCCACCGCCTGCCGGACATACACCCACTCCTGCCGCCAGCCCTCCGGCTCCAGCGGAACCCGATCCTCCGGCCGCGGCGACCCGTATACCTTCATACCTTGATCCTCCAGCATCTTCTTGACGCGGTAGATGTGATATCCGTCGCTGACCACGATGCAGGACTGCAGGTTCATCCGCCGCATGATCTCGGCCGCCGCCGCGATGCTGTGCACCGTGCTCTCGCCTTCCGATTCCACCAGGATGGCTTCCGCGGGCACGCCGTGCTGGCTCAAGTAGGCCTGCGCCACGCCGCCTTCGGTGAAGGTAGGATCGCCGCCCGCGCCCCCGGTAGTCAGAATCCGCGGAGCCAGGTTGCGCAGATACAAAAACAGCGCGTGATTCAGCCGGGCTTCCAGGACCGGCGAGGGCCGGCCGCGGTATTCGGCCGCGCCCAGAACCACGATGACGTCGGCGGGCCGAGCCTCGTCCACGCGCGATTGATCGCGAATTTCACGCGCCACGATGGCCAGGCCGATCCCTGCGGCGATAGTCCCCACCGCGGCCGCGCTCAGTCCGACTCTGAGCAGGACCCGGTTCATGCGATATGCTCAGATCTATTGTAGGTCCTGCCGAAAGTAGGCCGCCGCTCTAGACGTGGTTGAAACGCTCATCAGCGATAAAAATCCCCTGCTCAAAGAGGTCCGCCGCCTGTCCAAGGGGGGCGCGGCCGGCGGCGCTACCGGAGAAGACCGGCTGGCGCTGGCTGAGGGCCCGCATCTGTTGGACGAAGCCCTCCGTAGCGAGATCGAGATTCACGCCGTGATTCTGGCCGAGTCGGCGCCGGAGATCCCCGGCCTGGGCGCGACCCGCGTTGTCCGCGTGCTGGATGGTTTGTTTAACAAGCTGGCGCCCACCGAATCGCCCCAGGGCGTGCTGGCTCTGGTCCGCATGCCGCAGTGGACTCAGGAAGACTTGTTGCGGGGAACGCCGCTGGTGGTGATCCTCGATGGCGTGCAGGACCCCGGAAACGCGGGAGCCATCCTGCGGACCGCGGAAGCCTTCGGAGCCACCGGCGCGGTGTTTCTCAAGGGCACGGTCAGTCCATCCAATCCCAAATGCCTGCGAGCTTCGGCGGGCTCGGCATTTCGGTTACCCGTTGTCGTCGAAATACCGCCCGGCCTCAAGCTCTACGCCGCCGATCCGCGGGCAACCCTGGGAGTCGCCGCAGCCCGAGTTAGCGGCTCCTTGCGCCATCGTCATCGGAAGGGAGGGAAGCGGCGTGGGGCCGGAGTTAGCCGCGCGCGCCACCGGCGTGAAGATCCCCACCACCGGCGTCGAATCCCTGAATGCGGCCGTCGCGGCGGGCATCTTGTTGTACGAGGCAAGCCGCCAAAGGAATCCATGAGCCTGTTCGACAGCGCCCCGCTCCCCTCCGGCGAGAGGAGCGACGAAAAACGTCCGCTGGCCGAGCGCATGCGGCCCGAGCGCCTGGAAGATTTCGTCGGCCAGCAGCACATCCTGGGACCGGGCAAGCCTCTGCGCACGCAGATCGAACGCGATCAGCTGCAATCGCTGATCTTGTGGGGACCTCCCGGCACGGGAAAAACCACGCTCGCGCGTCTGGTCGCCCGCATGACGCGCTGCGAGTTCGTGCCCTTCAGCGCCGTGCTCAGCGGTATCAAGGAAATCAAGGCCGTGATGGTGGACGCCGAACGTCTCCGCCGCGCCGGCCGCAAAACCGTGGTCTTCGTCGATGAAATTCATCGCTTCAACAAAGCCCAGCAGGACGCTTTTCTGCCTTACGTCGAGAAGGGAGACATTATCCTGATCGGCGCCACCACCGAGAATCCGTCCTTCGAGGTGGTCTCGGCGCTGCTCTCGCGCGCCAAGGTGTACGCGCTGCGCTCGCTTTCGATGGAGGAAATCGTCACGCTCCTGGAACGCGGCCTGAAGGTTCTGGAGCTGGCCGCGACCCCCGACCTGCTGGAGCAAATCGCGATCTACGCCAATGGCGACGCACGTACCGCCTACAACATTCTGGAGTCCGCGGCGGGCGTGGCCCGCGAAGGCGTGCTGGATCGCGAAGCGGTCGAATCGGTGATCGAACGTAAGGTGCTGCTCTACGACAAATCCGGCGAGGAGCACTTCAATCTGATTTCCGCGCTCCATAAGAGCATCCGCTCTTCCGACGCCGACGCCGCGCTGTACTGGCTCGCGCGGATGCTCCAGGGCGGGGAAGACCGGATGTACCTGGCTCGCCGTTTGGTCCGGATGGCCATCGAAGACATCGGCCTGGCGGACCCCCGCGCGCTGGAGCAGGCCATGGCCGCCCAACAGGCGGTCCATTTCCTGGGTATACCGGAGGGCGATCAGGCCTTAGCCCAGTTGGCCCTGTACCTGGCGATCGCGCCCAAGTCGGACGCCGCCTACCGGGCTCTGAACCGGGCCATGGAAACGGTCGAGAACACCACCGCCGAGCCGGTTCCGATGCAGCTCCGCAACGCCTCCACCCGGGCGATGAAGGAGTGGGGCTATAGCCAGGGTTACCAGCACGCCCACCAGTTTGAAGATGCGCTCAACACCATGAACTGTTTCCCCGATAGTTTACGCGGAACCATATTCTATGAGCCTACCGACCGCGGCCTCGAGCAGAAGATCGCCCAGCGGCTGGCCGAGATCCGCGCCCGCCGGAGCTCGAAAGACCAGTCCTGAGCCTGCCCGGCGGCATTCGGTTCTAGCCATCGGGTCCCACCCGCCTGGTACGCCCGTACCCCCGGGGAATGGCCCTAGTCAGCTATTGTTGCAACACTTTCGCGGGCGCAAACTTCTACTAGAAGGCACGAGGTGAACCGTGGGGCTACAGCAAACCCGAGAAGCTGAACGGCGGCGTTCCGATCGCTTCGCGATCGAGCGAGAACTCCGCTACCGGGCGCTCAACAAGCGCGGGGGCGAGGAGGCGGGCGAAGGCAAGACTCTCAATATGTCGAGCTCCGGAATCCTATTCACGTCCGGGCAGATTCTCCGTCCGGGCCGCCGTGTCGAGCTCGCCATCAGTTGGCCCGCCAAGCTCAACAACCAATGTGCTCTGAAGCTGGTGGCGCGCGGCCGTATCGTGCGCTTTGAAAATGGGCTGGCCGCCATGGAAATTCAGCAATATGAGTTCCGTACGCAGTCGGCGCCAGGGGCCGCAGCGGTCGCCGGGCTCTCCAAAGTGGCTATTGTGTAGTTTGGTTCGAATCGTCGATTTTCTCTCCTTGTTCCCCCGCGCCGGGATGTGGTCTCCCCGGCGCGATATTTTTTTGAACCGCGCACAACGCTGAAAAACGCTGTGCGCTCCACATTGAACCGCGCACAACGCTGAAAAACGCGCCTCGCTTCCATTCCCCGGGCGCGGGCCTGCTAACTTGATAAGTGACCCCGATGCGCCGCCTTTACGCCCGCTGGATGTACGACTGGGATGCCCGCCTGAATTCGGTCTCCACCAACCGCGTCGTCCGGCCCTTCGAATGGGGCCTGGAATGGACGCGCCAGTGGCCCCAGGCCGCGCAATTCCCCCAGAACGGTCACGATCCGCATGGATACCTGAAGCGCCTGAACCAGGCCGGGCTCGCTTCGAGCGACGAATTTTTCGGCTACGTCACGCCGTCCGATTTTGTGCTGGATGGCCGGCGCCTGCGCTTCACCAGCCCGGTGAAAACGCCCTATCCGGAGAACAACACGGTCCACGGGCAATGGTTCCCGGCGGCCCCTAAGCCCGGACGCCGCCCTGTGGCCGTGGTCGTGCTCCCGCACTGGAACGCCTCCGCCACCCAGCACAATGCTCTCTGCGCCGGCATCGCCCGGCTGGGGATCGGCGCCCTGCGCCTCAGCCTGCCCTACCACGACTTCCGCATGCCGGCCGAGCTGGAACGCGCCGACTACGCCGTTTCCTCCAACATCGGCCGCACCATCGACGCCGCCCGCCAGGCCGTGATCGACACGCGCTGCTGCGTGGATTGGCTGGAGCAGCAGGGATTCGAGAGCATCGGTATCGTCGGGACCAGTCTGGGCTCCTGCTACGCGTATTTAGCCAGCGTCCACGATGCGCGTCTCAAAGTAAACGTCTTCAATCATTGCTCCACCTATGTCGCCGATGTGGTCTGGGAAGGGCTCTCGACCCAGCACATCCGCCAGGGCCTGGAGAGCAACGTGACGCTGGAGCAGTTGCGAGAAGCCTGGGACGTGATCAGCCCGCCGAACTACGTCGAACGGTATGCGCGCATGGGGAAGAAGCCGCAGTTCCTCTACGCGCGCTACGACACCACCTTCCCGACCCGGTTCTCCGAGCAGGTGGTCGCCAAAGCCCGCGAGCTGGGCTTCGAGCATCGCGCCATCGCCATGCCTTGCGGCCATTACAGCCTGGGCGAGACCCCCTTCAAGTTCATCGCCGGATACCACATCTGTAACTTCTTGAAGCGCAATCTGTAGTACCCGGCTACAGCAAACTGGGGACTGCCTTCGAATTTTCGCGCGCACAAACTAAAGAAAACACGATGACACAGTGCGCGGAAATTCGCTGGCTGTCCCAGGTTTGCCCACGGGCTGCTACCGTACGACGTAGCCCTTGCGCGCCTGAATCTCGGCGCCGGGGTGGAGCTTTTTCGCTTTCTCGGTCAGCTCCACCGTAATTCGCCGGACCGCGCCGGGCTTGGCCGCGGCTGGACGGAACCACAGGCTGTAGGCGGAGCGTGCTCTTGCGAGTAAATCGGGAAAGTCATCCGTGGGCACGTACACCACGCTGCCTCCGGTCTCGGCGGCGATGTGGCCCAGGTTGTCCAGCCGGTAGCCGTAAGTGTCGGGCTGCAGGGGCTGATGAATAACATGGGGGCCGAAGGTAATTATCGGCGCTGAGGACCGTGTTTTCCTCCCACAGCCGGAAGATGGCTGGCTCATCGTTGAACCTCGCGGGAAAACCATAGCCTCTCGCACTCACGGTCAAGACCACGGATCTTCTGCGAACCTTGAGCGGCACAACGGAGCCTGTCGCGGCCGAATTTCCCTGAGTTTCCGGTCTCGGCGAGGGCCGCTCCGGCCCTGTGCCGCTCGTCAGGGAATCCTCGCCCTTCGTCCGCTCCTGGGCCAGGAGCCGGAGGGCCCATTCGATCGCCAGGTGATCCGCCCCGGATACAGTAGGGCCGCTGCGCGTCCCGATTCGCCGCAGCGCGGCGGCGATCGCCTCGTGATCCGAGGTGAGGGGCTGCTCGATCTGGGGATCCAGGCCGAAGCTGATGACGGCCGCACGATCCTCCGGGCGCAACCCCGCAGGGCCTGGGCGGCGCTGTTCATGTTCAATTGCGAGGAATCTTGGAAGGCCTGCACTGCGGCGCGGTTTATGTCCGTTCGCGATAAAGAAGGGAATACGGACCTCCGATAAGTTTGGACGATACTTACCGTCCGGCGGAACTGGAACAAATTGGCACAGGAGCACCACGTCCAGGGGCGGCACTGCACTGGCAAAGGCCACGGTGCTGCGCGGCTCCCCCTCGTCGCGGACCAAGAAGTCGCCTTGCTCTAAACCAGTCACGATCCGTCCCTCTTGGGTAACCAAGGCATCTATCCGGACGTTGGTTCCTGCCGCCGCGGAGGGCAGCGGCTGGCCAAGGCAAGGGAAAGCCAGGGTAGTTCCGGCCAGCATAAGCCGAAGACACGTGTGTTCGTTCTGCGGCGTAATCAAGGCTCATTTTTGAATCGAACGTCGCTAAAAAGAACCTTTGGCTTGAGATGAAGGCGGCGTTGCGCTTCGGACCTGGTAGCCCTTCGGAATCCTGAAACACCTCCGGATCGGGGTCGCGCACCTGGATATTTTCGAAACGCTGCACACTTTCATGAGACGCGTGTTGTACTGAAACAGGATGGCCAGCTTGATGTCGTTCGCGGTCCAGACTTCGTAGGTCCATCGGTCTCCGCCGGCCCCCACGGATAGCCCTTGGCGACGCCTTCCGAGCGCCGGCCGGTCACTTTTCGTCCATCGATTTGTTTTTTTCCGATTTTCACCAGTTTCCGCGGCATTTGGAGAAGCTGAAGGACTCAGGCCGGCGGGATCATCGTAGAAAGGGGTAGCAGTCTCCGCCATGAAACCAGTCCCGGGCAGAGTGTCGACCGGTGACGAGAGGATATCATCGATTCGTACGCGACTTTAGCTATGTGATCCATGTCGATGCGGCTATGGAGATCCGCAATGTAGGAGTGCCCGAACCCGTCGTCGCGGCGCGTTTTGCCGTCCCGGCTGCGCCAGTACTTGCCGGACTGCGTCTGCATATACGGCCCCCACGGCGTTTCCGATGTGACGGTAACGGTGACGTCGGCGATGATGGGCTTGTTGCGCACTCCGACGTCTCTCGTGAAGAGGACGAACTGCGCGCACGCGGGCCCGACGATTGCCAGCAGGCTCGATAGGGCCAGAATCGTGCCGGACGTGCCCATGCGACTATTTTCCACCTTTTTCCGGTTTCGTGGGGAGGCAGCGCTCGGGCCGTTGAAGTTCATGGCCGGATACCACATCTGTAACTTCCTGAAACGAAATTTTTAGTTCACGGCCCGTACTACTGAAAACCGCCCCTTCCGCCGATCAACGCGTGATGATGCAGCGGATTCTTACATTTGACGAACCACAAACCGAGCCGGCGGCGGAGTCCGCGGGTCCGGCGGAAGAATTCGAGCTGGTGGTCGGCCGCCGCCAGATCGCGGCGATGGCCTTCCTGGCGCTGGTGATGGTGGCCGTGTGCTCGGGAGCCGCTTACCTGGCCGGCAAGGCGATGTCCGCGGGAGAAGAAGCGCCGGCCCCGGTCATCAATCTCGAACAGGCGCCGGTCCCTGTGATCGAAGCGACGATTGCTCCCGCGCCGGTCGGCACGGCCCTGCCTGCCGCTCCCGCCCGGATGCCCGAAGCTCCGCTATTCGCAAGCAGCGTGCCTCAAGCGATCTACATTCAAGTGGGGGCGGTGGAAAAAGGCGTCGCGACCGTGATCGCCGAGGGCTTGCGCAAACACGCGCTCGACGCGTTCGTCGCGCCCGGCCCCAGTGAGAAGATATTTCGCGTGCTGATCGGACCCTTCCGGGACGAGGCAGCCTACCGGAAAGCCCAAAGCACGGTCGATGAGATCGGTCTGGCGAACTTCGCCCGCCGCTACCAGCAGCCGTAGGTTATCGCCGCTCCCGGAGCTTGGCCAGCAGCCGGCGCCTTTGATCGAAGCTACCATTGCTCCTGAGCCGGCCGGGCCGGTCCTGCCTGCCGCTCCCGCTGTTCTGCCCGAAGGCTCTTTTTGTGCCACTGGGGAGGCCTGTGAACCTGGCAACGGCCGCTTGGATTTCGCCCAGGTGAGACCCGCTCTCCAGCCTCACTCGAAAATGGTACTTGCAAACTACGTACCGCCGAGAATACAATCACCTTATCCAAATCGGAGAGGATCGGACCATGAAAGCTCGCATAGCCGCGCTCCCAGTGCTTCTGTGCTTCGCATTAGGCGCTCCCGCCTATGCCACCACCGTAATCTTTGACGATGGTGCCGTTGATGGCAGCACTAATGGGTATTTTATTGACGGCCCGGGGGCGGGCCCTTTTCAACAAACCGTTTCGAACGGGTTTGTTGCCACCAACAGCGGCTCGGCCACCAGCCTTGATTTTGGGGAGTGGGTACTCACCGGTACCACTCCTACGTCCGTTTCGTGGGCGCTTGGCACGTCGGCGTTCGGCAGCGACATTGGCAGCGGTTTTGTGGCCCAGGTCGGCTATACGTACTCCAGCACGAACGTCCACGGCTACGACGTTTACGTTTCCCATATCGACGGTCTCTCCGGATCCTTGTCGTCCGGCAGCACGTACTACCTCACTCTGGGTGACGGCAACGACAGTTCGGGCAGCCAATACGCCGCTTGGGACGTTAACGGCGGTCCCGCGACATGCACTTTCGCGGTAGCCGGCACCCCGCAAGGCAGCTGTGGTTCCGATGGTGGGGAAACCTTCACGATCTACAGCGACGGGAGCGGCGTGCCTGAGCCTGGCAGCATGCTGCTGCTCGGTTCCGGGTTTCTCGGCCTGGTCTGCTTCCGGCGCCGCCGGCTGAGCCATTGATTCCACGCTGATGATGGCGTAGCGGCGGGCGTTTTATCGCCGGTCCCGGAGTTCGACAGCAGCCGCAGCATTTCCAGGTACAGCCAGACCAGGGTCACCATCAGCCCAAAGGCCCCGAACCACTCCATGTACTTCGGCGCGCCGTTGGCCGCGCCCTGTTCGATGAAGTGGAAATCCAGAACCAGGTTCAGCGCCGCGATCCCCACCACCACCAGGCTGAAGGCGATCCCGATCGGTCCGCTGCCGTAAATGTAGGGAACCGAAACGCCGAAAAATCCCAGGATCATGGTGGCGAAGTAGATCAGCATGATGCCGCCGGTGGCGGCCACCAGTCCCAGCGTGAACTTCTGCGTCACACGAATCAGCCCCGAGCGGTAGGCCAGCAGCAAGCACAAGCACGTCCCGAAGGTCAGCGCCACGGACTCGATCGCGATGCCCGGGAAACGCAATTCAAACATCGCCGAAATGCCGCCGAGCAGCAGTCCCTCGAGCGCCGCATAGAGCGGAGCCGTCACCGGCGACCATTCCTTCTTGAAAATCGTCACCATGGCGACGATCAATCCGCCGATGGCTCCGATCATGGTGTACCCGCCGATCGCCGCCGGATCCCGGGTGGTGAAGAACTGGTTCCAGGTCCACATGGCCGGGACCAGCGCGCACGCCAGCAGGATGAGGGTCTTATAGATGGTCCCGTTGACCGTCATGGTTTCGCCGAAGCCGGCCCGGATTCCCGGCACCGAGAAGGCGTTGGTCAACGCAGGGTTTGACGTTCTCATCATTTCATTCTAGGGGTCTATGGCTTGACTAGGCGTATGACGGGCTTGCGCGGCGCCGTCACTCGTAGCGCAGTGCCTCGATCGGATCCAGACTGGCCGCCTTCTTGGCCGGATAGTAGCCGAAGAAAATTCCCACGAACGCGGAAAATACGAACGCTCCCAGAATGGCGCCGACGCTCACCAGCGTCTGCCAGCCCGCCACTTGCGAGATCACCCGGCTGGCCAGGATCCCCAGCCCGATCCCGATCAGGCCGCCGGTGAGCGACAGCGTGACCGCCTCCACCAGGAACTGCGACAGGATGTGCTTGGTCTTGGCGCCCACGGCCTGGCGCAGCCCGATTTCCTTGGTGCGCTCCGTCACGGAAACCAGCATGATGTTCATGATCCCCACGCCGCCCACGAACAGTGATACGGAGGCGATCGAGGCCAGCAGCAGCGACATCACCGCCGCCGACTCCTCCTGCGCTTCAAACCGCGATGTCAGGTTGCGAACCTGGAAATCGTCGTCCTGGTCCGGCCGCAGTTTGTGCCGGTCGCGCAGCAGGTCGCTGATCTGTTCCTCAGCCAGCGGGGTATCCTCGGCCGAGCGCGCCTCGACGTAGACATTCCGCACGCTCTGCGCGTTGGCCCAGTTTCTGCCCAGCAGCTTCCGCTTGGCGGTGGTCAGCGGCACCAGGATCGTGTCGTCCTGGTCTTCGCCGTTAGGCGACTGGCCCTTGGGCTTCAGCGTGCCGATCACGGTGAACGGTACGTTGTTGATGCGCATCGTCAGCCCCACCGGGTCCTGGCCGGCGAACAGTTGGTCCACCACGGTCTGCCCTACCAGCGCGACTTTTCTTGCCAGTTGATCGTCCGCGTCCAGGAAAGCCGCGCCGCGGTTCACTTCATAATTGCGGACCGTGAAATAGTCCGCGGTCACGCCCTGGATCCGGGTGAACCAATTGTTCCCGCCGTACACGATCTGCGCGCTGCCCTGCACCGATGCGGCCACGTGCGCCACGCTCGGCAATTGGGTCGCGATGGCTACGGCATCGTCGCGGGTCAGCGTCACGCCGTTGCCCCAGCCGTTTCGCACGCCGCCGGTGTTGTTAAAGCCCGGCTGGATGACGATCAGGTTGCTGCCCAGGGACTCGATCTGCGATTGAACTTTTTCGCTGGCTCCCTGGCCCACCGCCACCATCGCGATGACCGCTCCCACGCCCACCACCATTCCGAGCATGGTCAGCGCGGAGCGCATCTTATTGGTGCGCAGCGCTTTGAACGCGATCTTGAGAGCAGCAGGGATATGATTCATAGGCAATGGCTCCGCAGGGAAGCCCTACTAAAAAGGACGAACTCAAGATGGATTGGTTACGAACCCGAGCATCCCCTCAAGAGGGGATGGTGTTGTGCAGGGGACTGTGTCGTGCGCGGTCCGCGCGGCTGCGGTTATTTCGACTTCGCGCTGGGAGCCAGCTGCTGCCGCCACTCTTTGGCGGCGTCGCGAGCCGCGGCCAGCGCGCCGTTGACATCGTCTTCCGCCAACAGGATCCGCACCTCTTCGATCGCGAACAGAGTTTGTTGCGCCCGGCCGGCCAGAAAACTTCCAGGCTCGTCGTCCGACTGGATGATTTCCTGGAGGCGTTGCGGTGGCTTCCGCGACGATCGCCTTGGCTTCGGCCGCGTTGCCCCGGTGCAGGTGTACGGTGAGATCCCGGAGGTTTGCGACCACAGTCGCCGTGTCCACCGGCTCGGGTTTGGCTTCGCCCGCTTTGCCAGCCTGCGAACTCAAGCCGCAACTCCAGCACTTAGATCGTCAGAATGGTTACACATGCAGGAAGCCCCTCCTAAACCTTGAAAGAAGAGGACCGCCCACGCTTGCGATTACGACGAAACTCTCGGATCGAGGTGTCTCTAGTATCGCAGGTATGCGCGCCGGACGCAATGTGCGATGCGCGTTCAGCCGATCGCGTGAAGCAGCGGCCGGACCGTGCAGCGGGCGATCTGTGAATCCAGTATGGCGGCCCGGCGCCGGCATTCCACGGCGTCCTCAAGTGCGAGCTTGCGGTCGGCCAGATAGTCTGCCAGGCTGATTTCGTTCGCCAGCCGGCTGTTGACCAGCGCAACGCTTCGTCCCCGAAGCGCCTTGCTCCAGGCTCGATTTTCGGATTGGTATTGGAGGATCTCTTCCAGGTCGGAGGCCGAAAAATCATCGCGCCAAAGTAGCATACCCCCTAGAGATCGTCAGGAGTAGCGCTAGGCAATAGGTGGCGCACCTGAGTTTGGCGCTCAGGTGCGCTAACTACCAAGGAGGAAGAACTTTAGACCGCGGCTGCCGGGATCACCGGAACGATGGCCAGCTTTTTCCGAAGTTCCCGGATCCTGAGGCGGCGGGCAATGCTTTGTTTGCGCACTCGGTGGAAGCGCGCTTTATCGCCGTGTAGTTTGGACATTGAGGCCGGTTTGGCCTAAGCCAGGTTGACTTGCTCTGCCTGCAAGCCCTTCGGTCCGTTTTTCACGACGAAGGTCACTTTGGCGCCCTCATCCAGCGAGCGGTAGCCGGAGGCCTCAATAGCGGAGAAGTGCACAAACACATCCTCGCCATTCTCGCGCGCCAAAAATCCAAAACCCTTGGCCGCATTGAACCACTTTACAGTTCCTGTTTCTTTCATGTTGTTCTCTTTTCTAACGATTGTTTTTGTAGCGATGGAAGTCCGGGACTGCGATTGAGGGTGCCTACGATCGGAGGTTGAGGTTTCTAATTGAAGGATTCAAGCGGGGTACTGGATTTCAAAAGCTACCTGAGAATAGCATGGGAAACTTCCTAAAGCAAGCACGAAATGTTGTATGTTATTCCGCCTTCAGGGCTTCCACGGGGTCGACAGCCGCGGCGCGGCGGGCCGGAAGATAGCTGGCCAGCGCAGCCGCCAGGCCTAAAAGCAGCGCGCCCGCGGCATAGGTCAGCGGATCTAACGGCCTGATTCCAAACAACAGCGACGACATGAAGCGGGTCAACACGGCGGCTGCGCCGAGCCCGATCGCGACGCCCATCGACGCCAGCACCAGCCCGTGACGCACGAACATGGTCTTGAGTTCGCCCGGCTGTGCTCCCAGCGCCAGACGGATGCCGATTTCGCGCCTGCGCTGCGACACCGCGTAGGAGAGCACGCCGTAGATGCCGATGATCCCCAGCACGAGCGCCATCGAGCCGGCTATCGCCAGCAACACCAGGGTGAAAGAGGTTCGCGCGAGGGATCCTTCATAGAGATCCCCAAGCGTGCGCACCTCCGCCACGGCCAGGTTCCCGTTCACCGCCCACACAGCCTCCTGGAGCTCTCTCAGGAAACTCTCGGACCCGGCGCGCGGTGTTCGGACCATAACGGTGACAGAGCGCCAAAGAAACGTCGGGGCCGTCCAGAAGCGATCCAGGAGAACCGGAAAGTACGCCGTTGCGGGAGAGGGCTGACTCACGCCGTCCTCACGCACGTCACCCACCACGCCGACGATTTCCCTCCAAGGGTCGTTGGGCGTGGCCCGGATGTGCTGCCGCAGAGCGGCCGCCGGGGTCCCCCACTCCGCGCGGGCCAGTTCCTCGGAGACCACCGCAACGTGACGCCGGTCATAGAAATCGATCCACTCCAAATCGCGGCCCGCGACCAAAGGCGTACCTAGCGTCCGAAAGAATCCCGGCGAGATGAACTTGAAGCGCCGTGGAGGCGGCAGCTTCCCTCCGGCATACGTATCGCCCTCGGCGTACAGGATGTCCATTGTCATTTGGCCTCCCATCGGGGCTGAACTGCCGAAGGCCACCGAGGTCACTCCCGGTATCGCCGCCAGCCGGTCCACGATCTGGTTCAGCATGCGCGTGGCTCGCTCCGGCTCCGGCACCTGCGCCTCCGGAATGTTCAGCCGCAGTGTCTGAACCTCCTGCGGACCCGTGAATCCCGGATCGACCTGGCTCAGCGACTGGAAGGTCCGCAGCATGAGCCCGGAGCAGATCAGCAGCACCAGCGCCAGCGCAACCTGCGCCACCACCAGGGCGCCGCGCGCGCGATGGCGTTCCCGGCTCGCGCTCATGCGTCGTCCGCCGGCCTGAAGCGCCGTACCAAGCCGGGGACGTGCGTACTTCGCCACCGGGATCAGGCCGAACAGGAGTCCGGAAAACAGAGAAGCGGCCAGTGCGAATAGCAGCACCGTGGGGTCGACCGCGATTTCACCCATGCGCGGCAGATTCGCCGGACCATTCGCCACCAGCAACCGCAGGCCTGTGTAGGCGAGCCCCAGCCCCAGCACACCACCGGCTAAGCCGAGCACCGCACTTTCCACCAGCAGCTCCCGCGCCAGGCGCCCCCAGCCCGCTCCCAGCGCCGCCCGCACGGCCAGTTCCTGCTGCCGTCCGTCGGCTCGCACCAGCAACAGATTCGCCACGTTGGCGCAGGCGATCAGCAGCACCAGCCCGATGGTCCCCATCAGCACCCACAATGTGTCGCCCACGTCGCCTACCACCTGCTGTTTGAGGGACCGCAGATTGGGCCGCAACCCGACTGAGCGGAACTGCTCGCGAGAACTGCCCGCGGACGGCGGGAACGATTCTACGGCGATGGGAATCATGCGCGCCACGTCCGCCGCGGCTTGCGCCAGAGTGACTCCGGGCTTGAGCCGAGCGATGCCTCCGTAACCAAACAAACCAAGGAACACCTGACTCCGGTCAAACTGCAAGGGACGGAACAGATCGGCGTCCGTATCCAGAAAGCGAAACCGTTGCGGCATCACGCCGATGATCTCGTGAGCCTTCCCATCCAGCGTCAAGCGCCGCCCGATCACGGAGCGGTCTCCGCCAAAGCGGCGCTGCCAGTAGCCATAGCTCAGAACGGCGGTGAGCGGGCGGCCCGGGGAATCTTCCTGAGCGGAGAACACGCGCCCCACCAACGGTTCGACGCCGAGTAGCGGAAGCACTTCCGAAGTGACCTGGATGGTCTGAATCCGTTCCGGTTCCGCTACCCCGGTGACGCTCGCCGGCAAGCTCTGCCATAACCCGTTGCCCGCGAACGTCCGGCTTTCCTGGCGGTACGTGAAGTACAAGAAGGGGGCCGACGGCATGTCTACCGATTTGAAGCCCGGGGCAGCATGGACCAGCGCGACCAACTCGTCCGAATGGGGATAGGACAGCGGCTTCAGCAGGATCCCGTTCACGACGCTGAAGATGGCTGTATTCGCGCCGATGCCGATTCCGAGCGTCAGAATGGCGATCGCAGTAAACATGGGATTGTGGCGTAGCGACCGTAGCGCGTAACGGAGGTCGCGGCCCAGCGCGTCGACGAAGCCGACCGTATTCATGCGATAGATCTCCTCTCGAATCAGAGTGGGATTTCCTAGCTTTCGTTGGGCTGCGTGCCGGGCGCCGGCGGGCGGCATGCCACGCGCGATGTTGGCGTCGGTCTCGATGCGCACGTAGGACTCGAGCTCTTCGCGCCGCTCCCGATCCCATTTCTCTCGCCGCAGAAAACGTCGCCAGCCCATGAGCTATTCCGCCTTCAGGGCTTCCACCGGATCGACCGCCGCGGCGCGGCGCGCCGGAAGATAGCTGGCCAGCGCAGCCGCCAGGCCCAAAAGCATGGCGCCCACGGCATACGTCAGCGGATCTAACGGCTTGATCCCGAACAACAGCGACGACATCAAGCGTGTCAGGCCAGCCGCCGCGCCGAGCCCGATCGCGACGCCCATCGACGCCAGCACCAGCCCATGGCGTACGAACATGGTCTTGAGTTCGCCCGGCTGTGCTCCCAGCGCCAGACGGATCCCGATTTCGCGCCTGCGCTGCGACACCGCGTAGGAGAGCACGCCGTAGATTCCGATGATGCCCAGCACCAGCGCCATCGACCCCGCGATCGCCAGCATCACCAGCGTGAAGGACGTTCGCGCCATCGATTGGTCGTAGACGTCCTGCATCGTGCGCACCGATGCCAGCGCCAGATTGGAATTCGCCGACCACACGGTTTGCTGGACCTGGTTGATAAAGTTCTGCGTACCCGCGCGATTGCTGCGGATCACGAACGTACCCGTGCGCGTGGCTTGTGGACCGGTGCTATAAACGCTCGCGGTGAAGGCCGGCCAGTACACAATGGCGGGCGCCGGCTGGCCCACGCCATTGTTGCGGACGTCCTGAACCACGCCCACCACCTGGCGTAAGGGCTGTCCAGGAATCCCCGTACGGAGTCGCTTGCCGACGGCGGCGGACGGCGTGCCCCATAATTCGCGTGCGAGGTTCTCGGAAATAATCGCCACCTGGCGGAGGTCGTAAAGGTCGGTCCAAGTGTAGTCGCGGCCCGCGATGACTCGCGTAGAAGTGGTATGAAAAACTCCCGGCGAGATAAACTTAAATAACCGGATCGGCGGGACGGCGCCTGGCGTGAGGTTCTGACCTTCGATGAGGATCGCATCCCATCCGCCCACGAGTCCGTCCAGAGGCATACTGCTTGCGAATGCCGCGGAGGTGACTCCTGGAATGGCCGACAGTTTGTCCAGAATATCGTTCTGCAGCCGGGCGACTCGCTCCGGTTCCTGAATCAACGTGAACGGAATGGAGATCCGCAGGGTCTGGAGATGTTGCGCATCGGCAAATCCCGGATCGACGGCTCGCAACGACTGGAACGTACGGATCATCAGTCCCGAGCTGACCAGCAGGACCAAGGCCAGGGCAACCTGGGCTACTACGAGAATATTGCGGGTCCGATGTCGTTCGCGGCTCTGGCTCAAGGCGCGCCCTCCGCTGCGGAGAGCCAGCGATACTCGCGGACCGGCATACTTCCAGGCAGGAATCAATCCGAACAGAAGTCCGGAGAGGAGCGAAACCACCAAGGTGAATGCGAGAGCCCGGGGATCGATGGAGATTTCGCCGAGTCGCGGCAGGGTGGCAGGACCGTTGGCGACCAGGAACCGCACCCCCGCGTAGGCGAGACTCAATCCGAGCGCGCCTCCCAACAATCCGAGCACGACGCTTTCCAGCAACATTTCACGGACGATTCGTCCCCGTCCGGCGCCGAGTGCGGCCCGGACGGCGAGTTCCTGCTGCCGCCCGTCGGCCCGCACGAGCAACAGATTCGCCACGTTGGCACAGGCGATCAGCAGCACGATGCCGATGGTCCCCATGACGACCCACAGGATGTTGCTTACGTTGCCGATCACCTGCTGTTTGAGCGGGCGAACGGCGGGAGTGATTCTCCAAGTCTCATAGACCCGCGAATTGGTCCCGGGTCCATTCGACCAGGAGTTCATCCAGATGGGAATCATTCGCGCGATGTCGGCATTCGCTTGCGCGATGGTCACTCCGGGCTTGAGACGGGCGATTCCCTGGAACCCGAATCCTGCCAGCATTTGGCGGCCACGGTCGAATTGGGCCGGCAAGATCAAATCGGGATCCATATCCGCGAAACGAAACCCCACGGGCATGACGCCCACGATCTCGCTAGGGCGGGAATCGATGATGATGCTGCGTCCGATGACGGCCTCGTCTCCTCCGAAGCGGCGCTGCCAATAACCGTAGGCGAGCATCACTGTTGCGGGGATTCCCGGCTTCTGGTCGGACTGAGTGAGCCAGCGTCCCAAGACCGGTTGCGTGCCGAGAGCTTGCAGTGTGCCATCCGACACCACCGCAACGCGGACTTGTTCCGGCTCCGCCAGCCCTGTAACGCTCACGGCGGCGGCGGTCCACACGCCCATTGCCTGGAAGGTCTGGTTTTGCTCCGCATAGGTGAAATACATGGAGGGCGACAGAAGCAGGCCATCCGTGAAACTCGTCAGGCCCGCGGCGCCCGGAGCGGTTTGCGTCAGGGCCACCAGTTCGTCCGATTGGGGATAGGACAGAGGCTTGAGCAAAACGCTATTGACGACACTGAAGACGGCCGTATTCGCGCCGATGCCGATTCCGAGCGTGAGTACGGCGATGACGGTAAACGTGGGGCTGTGGCGCAGGGCCCGCGCCGCATAACGGAGATTACGGATCAGCGTATCGAGAAAGCCGACGGTATTCATACGATAAATCTCCTCCCGGATCAGAGTGGGATTTCCTAGCTTTCGTTGGGCCGCGTGCCGGGCGCCGGCGGGCGGCATGCCCCGGGCGATGTTCGTGTCGGTCTCGAGGCGCAAATACGATTCGAGCTCTTCGCGACGCTCGCGATCCGACCTCGCCCGGTGAAGAAAACGTTTCCAGCCCATTTGACCTACTCCGCAGCCGGTTTCAGGATGCGCCCGATCGCGCGAACCACCTGCTCCCAGCGCGTGGTCTGCGCGATCAATTGTTTCCGCCCCGCCGGGGTCAGCCGGTAATACTTGGCTTTGCGATTGTTCTCCGAGGTGCCCCAGAAGGAAGCGATCCAGCCGCGCTCTTCCACGCGATGCAGGGCGGGGTAGAGCGATCCATGCTCGATCTGCAGGACGTCCTCGGACCCGCGCTCGATCATATGCGCGATGGTATGGCCATGCGCCGGACCGAGCACCAGGGTTTGCAGGATCAACATATCCAAGGTGCCTTGCACCATTTCACTTTGCAGCGGGGATTTGCGGCCGGGCATGATTTGCATTATTCCACTAGATGATCTACCTGTCAAGGCCGGCATAAAAGTGAGTACTGCCTGGAGGGGGATTTGTTACGCCGATTCTTTCAGAAGAACACCGAGTGGACGCCGAGTTACCGCGAACGTTTTACAAGGTCCGAGTTCACCTGTTTGAACCCGGCCGGAACCTCGAACTTCGACGGATCCACGGCGGCCGTGGAAAAGCCGGTCAGATCCGTGGTCATCTCGAGCAGAAGCGCCGCGCCGGACTGCTTCTGGTCATTCTTCTGGCTGGGCTTCTGCTCCGGCTCCGGGTTTTTCTTCTTGCGGCCGAAGGGGAGGCTCGAGGTAATCGCGTCGCGCACGCTCGGCCCGGTTCCCGGAGTTCGAATCGGTGGTGTCCACGGTAATATCGGTGCCCATCTTCATCACCGTTTCCACTGGAACGCCCGATACCTTCGACAGCTCCTTGGCGGATTCCGCCATGCCCTGCATCATGCGGGGATCCGACATCGCCATGCGCGATAGCTCGGGCTGAAATTCGCGCGCCATTTTCTGTGCCATCTTCTGATGGAACGCCTTCACCTGTTCGTAGCCCGGCACGTTGGCCATCCAGGCGTCGTCGATCACGGTCATGCTGCCGGAATCGCCGGTGTCCTTGTCGGTGGCTTCCAGATTCATGGTGATCACCATTTGCCTGGCGTTCAGGTTCTGCACCTTCTTGGTTTTCCCGGTAGCCTTGGCCGAAACCCGGAATTTCGCGTCCACGTTCCCTTGGGGCTCGGGCTTGCTGTCTCTCCCGCTTCTGCTGCTGCGCTTGCGTTTTTGCCATCGCCTGGTCCATGGCCTGGCGCATTTGCGCGAAGGTCAGCACCGAGTAGTTCTTCTTCTTCAGATCGATTTCGGTGATGGTCTCCCGGTCCAGATCGATGATGGTCGAGTTCTCCTTGCCGAGCGTCGCCATGCGATTGCCCTTGATCAGCACGGTCGATACGATCGGCTCGCGCGCCTTGCGGGTGAACGGGCCGCCCAGCCGCAGGATCTTGACCAGCGCTCCGCCGGTCATCTGGGTGGTCTCCTGATAACTGAAATCCGCGCGCAGCGTGGCGCAGGAAATGATTGCCGCGCCGGCGATAATAATGATGACGACCTTCCGCATAGTGTTACTCCGAAGCCAGTTTACAAGCGAATCGACTTTATATGCGCCACGTGATGCCCTCCATGCCAGGCGTACAACGCCAGGTACTGATCCAGCCGCAGCGACCCGGACTCCGGATGCACGAACGTGCGCTGATAGTCCTGTTCGCTCATCGCCTCCAGTAACCGCACCCAGCGGAGGTGTAAGGCTTCCAGCAGATCGAGCGAAGGCTCGACGGGCAAGGTTGCGTCCGCGAGCGTCGCCCAGCGCGCCTCGTCGTACGGCTTGATGGTGGGCCGGTCTTCGGTCAGCGCGAGTTTGAATCGAATGAATGCGTTCATGTGGCTGTCCGGCAAATGATGCGCCACCTGCCGCGCGGTCCAGCCGCCGGGCCGGTAGGGTGTATCGAGTTGTTCCTTGGAAAGACCCGCGACCGCGGCGCGCAGTTCCTGCGGCGCACGCGCAATCTCCTGGATCCACGTCTCGCGTTCTTCTGCGGTGGTGGATTCCGGGAACGAAAACCGTCCGATCGGATACTGGAGATCCGGCATGGATTCATCCTATCGCGCCGCGCTCCGTTTGGCGGGCTTGCTAGAGTAACAGCGTGGATGGAGCCGTTATTGTCGACAAGCCCTCCGGCTGGACCTCGCATGACGTGGTCAACAAGGTCCGCCGTCTGGCCGGAACGAAAAAGGTCGGGCACCTGGGGACGCTCGATCCCGCCGCCACCGGTGTTCTTCCGCTGGTGATCGGACGGGCCACGCGCCTGGCCCAGTTCTATACGCGCAACGACAAAGTCTACGAAGGCGTCATCCACTTCGGCTACTCCACCGACAGTTACGACGGCGACGGACAGCCCACCTCGCCCGCGCAGGACATCGTGCTCGACCGCGAATCGCTCGACGCCGCGCTCCAGAAATTCCGCGGCCCCTTCGCCCAGACTCCGCCGCCGGTCTCGGCCAAAAAGGTCGCCGGCCGGCCCGCCTATGAGATGGCCCGCAAGCAGCAGCCGGTCGAGCTGAAGCCGGTGGATGTGGAAGTCTACTCGCTCGACCTGCTCCGCCTGGAAGGCCCGGAAGCCGAGGTGCGCGTGCACTGCTCCGCGGGAACGTACCTGCGCGGCATTGCCCATGACGCCGGCCAGGCCCTGGGCTGCGGGGCATTTCTCAGTTCTTTGCGCCGCACGGCATCGGGCGATTTCAAAATCGAGGACGCCCGCACTCTGGAGCAGCTCATAGCGCTGGCCGAGGCCGGCCGTTTTGAGGACGCCGTGATTCCCGCCGCGCAGCTTCTTCCGGAATTTCCCGCCGAGATGGTGGACGCGCTCACGGCCGGGCAAATTCGCAACGGCCGCGATTTTCGCATCTCTCCGTTTCACATTCGCCCCGCCGGCCGCTTCGTAAAAGCCGTGACGCCGGAAGGGCAACTGGTGGCGATCGGGGAGGCTCGCCTGCCGCACTTGTACCATCCCGTTCTGGTGCTGTGAGCGGCGCGTGCAAGTGAAGTTTTGTTCATTCGCGGGACTGCGAATATTGATTATCCTGAATTGTGCGGATGAAGCGTTTCAGCCTGCTTCTGCTCATCGTCTTCGGGCTCGGGATTTCCGCGCTCACGATCTCGGGACAGACTCCGGCGGAAGATCAGGACAACTATTTCACCGGAACGCTGGTCGAAAAAGCTCCCGATCATCTGAAGGTTTCACGCAACCAGCGCGGCAAGGCCGATGCGCGTGTGTTCCTTGTGAACGCCCAGACCAAGGTCGAGGGGCGCCTCCGTTTGAAACAGCGCGTCGCCGTCCGCTATATCTCGGGCGACGATGGCGACACGGCGATTCTGGTGATCGTTCGCCCTAGCAAGAAACTGAAGTAAGCCCGCAAAGGGCGCGCGGGCGCCCTCATTCAGTCAGATAAGCAGGCCGCGCGCTCCGTTTTGCGGGCTGTTACTCAAAAGGTTCGCGTTCATTCGCGTTCATTTGCGGCTTTCTTCTTCTTCCAGCCCGGCTTGTTCACTTGCCGCGCTCGTCCCAGCGCTAGCGTCGCCGGCGGAACATCCTCGGTGATCACGCTCCCCGCGCCGACGTAGCTATCCGGCCCGATCTCTACCGGCGCCACCAGCGTCGAATTGCTGCCGATAAATGCGCGCTCGCCGATGCGCGTCGGGTGCTTCTGCGCGCCGTCATAGTTGCAGGTGATGGTTCCCGCGCCGATGTTCGAGCCTGCGCCGATCTCGGCATCCCCCAGATACGCCAGATGCTGGCTCTTCGCGCCTGGGCCGAGCTTGGCCTTCTTCAGCTCCACGAAATTCCCCACGCGCGCGTCGGCTCCCACGTGTGCTTCCATGCGCAGCCTGGCGAACGGTCCCACCTGCGCCCCGGTCTCGATCCGGGAGTTCGCCACCAGCGTGTAGGGGGCCACCACCACGCGATCCGCCAGCGCCGACGATTCCAGAATCGCGCCCGCGCCGATGCGGCAATCCTCGCCGATTTCGGTCGTGCCCAGCAGCCGCGCGAACGGTTCCACCACCGTGTCGGCGCCCACCCGCACGTGCATATCGATGGTGACCGTCTCCGGCCGTTCGATGGTGACGCCCTCCAGCATCAGCTCGCGGCATTTCTGCTCGCGCAGCACGCGGTCGGCGGTCGCCAGCTCCACGCGCGTGTTGATTCCCAGCAGCTCGTCCGGATCCTCGATATGCAGCGCGCCCACGCGGTGCCCGTGCCGCGTCAGGATCTCGGCCATGTCGGTCAGATACAGCTCGCCCGAAGCGGCGTTAGGCTGCAGTTCCGCGATGTGCCGCCATAACAGCGGCGCCTGAAAACAGTAGATCCCCGAGTTAATCAGCCGGATCGCCTTCTGCTCCGGCGTGGCCGCCTTCTCCTCCACGATGGCCGTCACATCGCCCTGGCCGTTGAGGATCACCCGGCCGTAACCGGCAGGATCCTCCAGCTGGGTGGTGATCAGCGTCGCCGCGGCGCCCGACGCGCTTTGCAGATCGCGCAGCCGGTGCAGCGTCGCGGGCGACAGCAGCGGCGTGTCGCCGTACAGCACCATCAGCAGGCCTTCCAGCTTCTGCAGCCGTTCGCGGCAGGCCGCCAGCGCGTGCCCCGTCCCTTTCTGCCCGGCCTGCCGCACGAATCCGATCCCGTACGGCGCCAACAGAGCTTCTACTTCTTCCGCCTGATGTCCTGTGACCGCGATGGTGCGCTCTCGTGGCGCCACCGCGCCGGCCGCCGAGACGACGTGCTCCACCAGCGTCAGGCCCCCCGCGCGATGCAGCACCTTGGCCCGTTTGGAGCGCATGCGCGTGCCCAGCCCCGCCGCGAGAATCACCACGGTGGTGTTGTCGAAAGTGCTATGGGCGGACGCCGCGCTCATGAAGCCAGCCGCTCCTTGGCCCGGCGCGCCTGCTGCGCCAGTTCGATCGCGACGGCGCTGACCGCCCCGGGATCGTGCCGGATTTTATCCTGTACCCGCCGTCCCGCCATCCGCACCAGATCCGCTTCCACTACCCTCACCCCCATCGCTTCCAGTTTGCTCACGTCGTGTTCCACCGGGCGAGCCTCGCGCGCGCGATATTGCTCCAGCGCCTTCCGCCGGATGGCGCCGGTGTTGACCACGCACACGTCCATCAGGCTTCGTCCCCTTCGTCCCGCGTGGCGTGCCAGCGCCGCCATGTGATCGTAGGCGCGCATGCCGGTGGTTTCGCCTGGCTGCGTCATGAGATTCGTGAAATACGCCTTCACCGCGGGCGAGGCCGCGAGAGCCTGCGGAATCCCGTCGATCAGAAGATGCGGAATCACGCTGGTGTACAGCGACCCCGGCCCCAGCGTGATCAGGTCGGCTTCGGCGATCGCTTCCAGAGTTTCCTCCAGCGGGTGCGCCCGGCGCGGACGCAGCTCCACGCGCTCGATGGGCCGCGTGCTGCGGCCGATGCGCGTCTCGCCGCTCACTTTCTGTCCCCCCGCCAGCGTCGCTTCCAGCCTCACGTTCGCCGCCGTCGACGGAAAGATCCGTCCCCGCACCGCCAGCACTTCCGAGGACAGCTTCACGGCCTGGGCGAAGTCGCCGGTCAGGTGGGTCATGGCGGTGAGAAACAGGTTTCCGAAGCTATGTCCCTTGAGCCCGCGGCCGCCCGTAAAACGATAGTTGAACAACTGCGACAGCAGCGCTTCGTCCCGGGACAGCGCCACCATGCAGTTGCGGATATCGCCCGGCGGCAGAACGTCGAAGTCGCGCCGCAGCCGCCCCGAGCTGCCCCCGTCGTCGGTGACCGTAACCACCGCCGTGATCTCCAGCCCGCCGTCGGATGCCTGGGCGTAGCGCTTCAATCCTCGTAACAACGTCGCCAGCCCGGTGCCGCCCCCCATCGAGACGATCCGCAACGGCCGTGATCGCACACCTTGACTCATCTTAAAAGTTACTTTGAGGATCTCACGAAGCGCGGGTGGGATTACGACGCCTTCTTCTGGCGGGGCTCTTCTTCCGCGTCGTCGTATACGGAAACCTGTTCCAGGTCGTCGGACTCGAAAACCTGACCGCAGTCCAAGCAGTGCACGTAGTCGATCCCATCCCGCCGCATCAGAAATTCCGTGCGCTTATGCTCACAGCTGGGCATGGCTAGCTAGAATATCCTTTATTCTAGTCACCAGCGTCGGCGTGTCAAGCCCCCTGTTGGGCTATGGTGGCTAGCCCCATTCACCTCAGCGCGATCGGTGAATCGCCTTAGAGCGTGGCGGGCCTGATTTCGAGACCCGCGCCGGGTTTCCGCCCCGCGATGCGATACGCCTCCAGCAGGGCCCCCTCCGCCGCGCTATACCGCGGAGGCGATACCCGCGTTCCTTCCTCCAGCTCCACCAGCATCCGAAATCGTTCCCGCACCCGGTCGCTGCCGAACACTCCGCCGCTGTAACGGACGTCCACCGTGCCGGATTTCTCGCCGGATCTGGCAAAGAGCTGCGTACGCACCGCCGCGGTCAGTGTCGCCAGGGATTGCGCCGCCGATCCCAGAATATCGCCCGCCACCGCGTCTCCCGCGCGCGCCGCCTGGTCGATCAGCGTGGCCCAGCCCGCCACCCGGTCGCGCGGGTATTCGTCGGTATAGAGAAGATGCATCAGCTGATGGGCATCGCGCGCTCCGGTTGTTTGGGGAAGAGCCTGCAACAGGGCTTCGCGCAGCGCCGTCGGAGGGCCCCATCCTTCTTCATTCCGCAGGACCGCGCGCAGAGCCTGTCGGACCAGGTCGAACGCGCCGCCCTCATCGCCGTACACGTATCCCCAGCCGCCCGCCCGCGCGGTGAGGCCCGCGGCATTCCGGCCGAAGACCATCGACCCCGTTCCGGCGATCGCGATGATTCCCGGTTCGCCGCCGGTCGCGCCCGCCAGCGCGATGTGCGCGTCGTGCGTGATCAGATAGCGCTCGGCCCGGATCATCTCCTTGGCCAGCGTTTCTTTGTCCTCCGGCCCCCCGCTCAGGCCCAGGCACGCGGCATCGAACGTTACCGGCGCGGTCACGCCCGCCGCCGCCGCGGCCCCTTTCAGACCATCGCTCACGCTATCCGTGATCGCCGCGGCGAATTTCCGCCGGCCCTCGCCCGCCGCGGCGTGATTCGACGGTCCCCCTCGCCCCACCCCCAGCACGCGGCCGGTCTCGTCCCCGATCAGCGCGGTAGTGCTGGATTGGCCCCCGTCGATGCCTAAATATAGATGCATTCCGCCGCGTCACCAGATGGTCTGATAGAGCGCCGCTCCGTACTCATGGCCGATCAGCTTCAGCCCCCACGCTTCCGGATCCCCGGCGAAATCGTCGGAGCCAAAATCCGTGTCCTGGATCAGCAGATAGTGAACGCCGCGCGCGTGCATTTCGTAGGTCGCCATGCGCCGGATGTTTGGCGGAACCGCCAGCGCCACTTGCCGGGGATGGTCGGCGATCTTCTCCCACCGGCCGGCTGGATCGGGCGCTTCCAGTTCCAGCCGGACCGGCCCGGAGTCCGGGGATGTGACCACCCGCACTTCATCCACCGGTTCTTCCCGCCCGAAATCGGCCTCCAGGTACATGCCCGGAGCCGCGACCTCACCGGACCGCCAGCGCGTCGCCAGGGAATTGTCGAAGGCCATCTGCACCTCCCACGGATTGGGCCAAGCTTCCAGCCGCCAGTCCAGGTTGCGCGCGAGTTCCTGGCCGCGATAAAAGAACCGCAGCTCGTGCACGCTCCACTGCCGGCGGGATTCGCCCGGCGCGGTCTGCACCAGGCGGATTCGCCGCGCCGTGCGTTCCGGAAACTGAAACACTTGTCCCACGCTCGGCTGGAAACCTTCGGCCCAGCCCATGTTGACGGTATCGGTCAGAGCCTGGTTGCCGGCCGATTGGAAACCCACCAGAATCTCGTGCGTCGTGTAGGAATCCGGAATCCCGGTCATGCTTAGGACCGGTTCGCCGGCCCGTACCTTGGCCTCGATCATGCGGGCGATGCCGTATCCGAAGCTGTGCTGGCGCAGGAAGTCGTCCTGCGGGGTGATCCGCAGCGCCGCCTGGTAGGGAAACCGGGCCAGCCTCCAGCAGTCTGGATACACATACCGGTTCAGGACGAAAGGCCAGGAAGACGCGGCATGGAACACCATCAGCGCCCCCAGCAGCGGCGCCGCTTCCCCCAGCGCCAGTCCCATCCCCAGCGAAAAGAACGGCAGGCAGGGAATTAAGAAGCGCGCTCCGATATTGGCGAAGTAGGTCGAAAACATCAGCGCTCCCGCCAGCAGCAGCCGCCTTCCCGCCTGGTAGCGCAACGCGATCACCGCCACGGGCAGCAGCAGAAATACCGGTCCGATGATCCCCTCGATATATTGCCCGCGGATGGTCGCCTCCAGCGGCAGCAGCCGCAGGCTCGGCAGTCCGTAGTGCCGCAGATATTCCGCATAATCCTGCTCGAAAATCACGTGCACGTAAGGATTCCGGAACAGCCAGTTCCCGAAGGGCGCCAGCGGATTCTGATACCAGATCCAGTTGCGCGCGATCCACGGACCCGCCATGACCAGCGCGGAACCGGCCACCACCAGTACCGGCCGCAGGGTCTTGCCGAGCGGCCGCAGGCGCCGGCTGCGCCACGCCACGAATCCCAGCGCGTAAATCCCGATGGGAAACGCCGTGTATTTGGCCGCGTACGCGTAGCCCGCCAGCAGCCCCACCGGGATCAGCAACCGAAGCCCGTGCTGTTCATCCCAAATTTCGGTCCAGTAGAACACGCAGAATACGATCGCCGCGGTCGCCACATCCACGTACGCGGAGGATCCGGAGATGCCCACCACCGGGCTGGCGAAGGTGAACAGCGCACCCGCCGCTCCCGCCCACGGTTTCCCGATCCGGCGCCCGTATGCCAGTATGACCAGCGCCAGCGCTATCGTGAACGCGAAGTGAACCAGCGCCGCCGCCGAATGCCGCCCGATCGCGAACGCCGGGACGAACAGCATCTCGACGCCCTGGCTGAGCATCCCGTAGGTGGTCGGATTCGGCTCCATCCCGTGGGTTCGGAGATCGCGCGCCACTCCCGCCAGATGATAGGCCGCTCCGTCCGGACTGGTTTCGGGAGCCCATGCATTCACCAGATAGAAGATCGCGAATGCTCCCGCGCATAAGCCGAATATCGCGAGCAGCGTCTTGCTGAGCGGCGCCACCGGCTTGCCGAGCTCCGTGCGGACGCCGCGCCATGCTCCGGTCCACACCGCCGCGCCCACCGTAGCGGCCAGCAGCGCCGTCAGCACCGGCCAGTAGCCGATGTGCAGCGCCAGAATGGCGAATACCGCCAGATGCAGGCACGCCGCGCCCAGCACGAAGGCCAGAGGAATCCGTTCGTCGCGCCGCAGCGCTGCCTGCAACCGGTCGATGAGCAGCGCGCCGGCCGCATAGCAGGCGGCTACCGTAAAGCCCGCGCCGAGCAACGCCGCTGCCGCTTGTCGCATTACTGCGTGAGTCCTATCCGCACCAGAATCAGCCCCAGTTTCGTGCCCCCATCCGGAGGAGTCCACACCTTGTCGACCTCCGCGCTCACAGTGGCGTCCTGTCCCGCGGTCACCCAGCCGGCCGGCACCGGCTTCTCGAAATGCTGGTTGCCCGCGCGGGTATAGCGGGCGTGGCCCAGCACCCGGTCGTTCACCAGGAACGTAACTGTCACGGGACCCGTGGTCAGCAGCGTCGTTTCCGCGAGCGCGAAATCGATGGTGTACCGAACGTTTTCGGTGGAGGGTATCTGCACCCGCACGGTCGGCTTTTTGCCGGTCCACCGCCACGTGGCTGCCTCAAGAGAAGTGATGTCCTGGACAAAGTGCGCCGGCGCGTCCACATCCGACATGTCCACCACCGCCGATCTCCGGTACGGCCGGAAATCCGCCAGCGGCTGGCGCTGCACCGGCGGCGAAAATGGCCCAGGCATGTTCCGGCACGCGCTGGCCGTGAGCATGGCCGCGCACACCATCCCCAGCCTGCGCTTCATTTCCGTTACTATACCGCGCCTTACGATTCCCCTCCGTTCCCGTCTAATTTCATCATCGTGTTAAATTTGGGAGAAACCATGCTTTGGAAACGAACCCTGCTTTGCGCATCGCTCTCGATCTCGCTCTGGGCTCAGGCCCCCGTGGCGGATCCGTCCCAGGTCGTGGCCACCGTCGCCGGCAAGGACATCACCGCCGCCGATCTGCAGAAGATACTTTCCAAGTTCAGCCCGCAGGATATGCAGGTATTGAAGCAAAATCCGCAGAACGTTCTCAGCCAGTACTTCCTCTTCATGCATCTGGCCGAGGAAGCCGAGAAGGACAAGCTGCTCGAGAAGACTCCCTTCAAGGAGCAGTATGAAGGCCTCCGGCTGCAACTCCTCCGCAACGCGAGATTGAGCGAGGAGAATAATTCATATCCGGTCACTCCCGAGATGATCGACGCCTATTACAAGGACCATAGCGCCCAATTCGAGCAGGCCAAGATCAAAGTGATCTACATTGCTTACGCCGGCAAGGTGGCGCCCAAGGGCACCGACGCGGCCGCGCTCGAGTCCGCTGCGAAACAAGCCTTGGCGGCCGCTCACGCCAAGCGCTCCGAAGCCGAGGCACGCGCGCTGGCCGAAGACATCGTGAAACAGCTTCGCCGCGGCGCCGATTTCGCGAAACTGGTCGCGCAGTATTCGGAAGACCCGGCTTCCAAGGCCGCCGGCGGCGATTTCGGCGTCATCAAAGCCGTCAGCGACTATCCCTCCGAGTTCAAGAGCGCCGTGTTCGCCCTGAAGCCCGGCGAGATTAGCGAGCCTCTTCGTCAGCCCACCGCATACTACATCGTTCGCCTGGAGGAGAAGGGGACGCAGCCCGTGGATGAAGTCCGCGAACCCATCGTCCAGGCGGTTCGCAATGACCATATGAACCAGTGGATGAAGGATATGGCTGCCAGCTACCAGGCGGTGATCAAGGATTCCGATTTCTTCAAGACCCTGGGCGGGCCCCCCGTGCCCGGTGCGCCCCCTGCTGCGCCGCCCCAAAAGTAGCGCCGGTGGCTCCTGAGGAATGCGAGGAGTGCTTCCGCCTCTCTCCGGCCGTCCCATCCGCGTCGAGCTGCGCCGTTCCCTGGGGCCCCATCTGGCGGCCACCCACATTCCGCGCCGGGTCATTCTGCTGGACGCCGGACTTCTCGCCCAACCCGGCGAATTCGAACGCATCCTGATCCACGAAATCTTCCACTTCGCCTGGGTTCGCCTGTCGAATCAGACCCGCCGGAGTTGGGAAGGCGTGCTGGCGGCCGAACTCGCGGCCCGCGTCGGCGGCGAGCTCGGATGGAGCTCGGAATGGCGCAAAAATAAGCTCCGGAACGCCAGGCTCGCTCGTGGCGACGTCCGCCTCCGCACTCCCGCCTGGCGCCGCTACGTTTGCGAAAGCTTCTGCGACACCGCCGCCTGGCTGTGCGCCGGATTGCGCCGGCACGACGAATATACGCTCTGCGCCGGGCCCCGCCGCACCCGCCGGCGCTGGTTTGCGGAGCACCTGCTGGACCGCCTGACCATCCTGGTATAAGGCCCGGTATAATAAAGGCATGCAGGACAGCAACCTTTCGCTGCGATCGATCCGCCGCTGGTCGCTTTTGGCGGCCGCCCTGGTAGTCCTCGCCTCCTGTAACTACGCTCCCGATAGCGCGGAGGTGAAAACCGAAAGCACGCGTAAAGCGACGCCCGATTTCAACCTCAAAGACGCGAACGGGGCGAATGTGAAACTCTCCGACTACAAGGGCAAAGTGGTCCTTCTGAATTTCTGGGCTACCTGGTGCGGACCCTGCAAGGTCGAAATTCCCTGGTTCATGGACTTCGAGAAAACCTACAAGGATCGCGATTTCGCCGTGCTCGGAGTTTCCATGGATGAAGACGGCTGGGACGCCGTCAAGCCTTACATCAAAGATCACAAGATGAATTACCAGGTGGTGCTCGGTAACGATCAGGTTTCGACGCTCTTCGGCAATGTCGACTCGCTGCCCACGACGCTGATGATCGATCGCGAGGGCCGCGTCGCCTCCATGCACGTCGGCCTGGTCTCCAAGCGCACCTACGAGAAAGAAATCGAACAACTCTTAAAGGCTCCCAAGAATGGTTCGCAATCCGGTGCTGTGCACGCTCCTGGCGGCGTGTTCGCTTTCCTTCGCGCAAACTAACGTCCTGCTCATGCCCAAGCCCGGGCCCGTGGTGGCCAGGGCGGGAACCACCGTGGAGGTCAAGCTGCCTCTGCAGCTCCGCGAAGGCTATCACGTCAACACCAATAAGCCGCCGGATCCTTACCTGATCCCCCTGCGCCTCACCTGGGATTCCGGACCGTTCACCTCCGCCGAAGTGGTTTATCCCAAGCCGGAGCTGCACAAGGTCGAATTCTCCAAGGAGCCTCTGCCCGTCTTCTCCGGACGCTTCGAGCTGCTCACGCGCTTCAAGGTCGCCAAGTCCGTGCAGCCCGGACTGGTCAAGGTTCCCGGGAAACTTCGCTACCAGGCGTGCAACGACCGCATGTGCCTCCCGCCCAAGACCATCGACATCGTCCTGCCGGTCAGTGTCAGCCGTTAACAGAAGACTTCTCTTGATCCGACCCGGCGCGATCGGCGACGTCATTCTGTCTCTTCCCGCGCTCTGGAAGCCGCACGCGCGCCTTACACGGAAGTCTGGGCCCCGCGCCCGCTGCTCCCCTTGATCCGTTTCGCCGGCCGCACACGCGCTATCGCCGATACCGGCCTCGATCTCGTGGGCGTGGTCGAAGACGCCCGCGTCCCCGAGCTTGAAACCTTCGACTCCATCTATTCCTGGTACGGATCGAACCGCCCCGAATTTCGCGCTGCCGTACGCCATCTTCCCTTCACGTTTTTCCCTGCGCTCCCGCCGCCCGCCGAAGGCACGCCGCGAATTTCCGTCCCGCCGGCTCCGGCGCAGAACTTTGCGGTCATTCATCCCTTCGCCAGCAGCCCTAATAAACGCTGGCCGCTCGAAAACTTTCGCGAAGTGGCCGCGCAACTGCGTATTCCGGTGCGTTGGTGTGCGGGACCTCAGGAGCATCTGGAAGATGCGATTAAGATGAGTGACCTATACCAGCTGGCTTGCTGGATCCAGACGGCCCGCGTCTACATCGGCAACGATTCCGGCATCGCTCATCTGGCAGCCGCCGTGGGGACGCCCGTCGTCGCCATCTTCCTCGCCAGCGATGCGCGCGTCTGGGCTCCTCGCGGCCCTCGGGTCACCGTTCTGGAGCGTCCCGCGGTCGATGAAGTCGCCGCCGCCGCCGGCCTGATTCTGCGCGAGCACGCGCGTCGCCTCCTCTAGAGCTCCGTTTCCAAGCCCCTGCATATCCATCCCGTAGAGTTTTCGTAAACTCAGATGGATCGTTTTGGCGAACCGGTTCGCCGCCTCCGTGCTTCGCTCGGTCCCCAGGTCGATCGCCGCGTTGATCACCGCCGCTTCCGCCATCAGCAGATCCACATACGGCTTCGGCTTCTTCCGCACCGCCACCAGCACGTCCTCGTACCACACCGGCGCATAGCGGTGCGCCAGCCCGGTCCTCCCGGCCTCGTAGAGCCGCTGTTCGATGCGCCCCAGCACTGCCTGAATGGCGCGGCCGGTCAGCTTCCACGACGCCTCTAGCGTGGTGTGGCAGTCCGGGTAATCGCGCAGGTCGTAGGTGAACTCGGTGCGCGGACGCCCGTGGCACAATCGGCTGGCCCGGTACACGATCACCGGATACGCGGCCAGGCGATTCTCGAAGCGCGCCGGATCCGCGAAATACGTTTCCGCCACTTGATTCCGCAGCCAGCGCTGCAATGCCAGGGAAACGCGCTGCCACGCCCGGAAATACTCCGGATCGCGCTCGGTCGGAGCGTTGCGCCAGATCGGATCGGTCAACGCCGCCGTGGCGCCGGACAAGCTATTAGACAAACTATGGGAGAAACTGCATGCCAGATCAGTCATGAGCAGACCGATTGTATAGCGCTCGCGCAAGGGGTTGGCGCCCGGTGAGGATGGTAACCCGGTGTTAATAAAAGCGCGTTGGTTTACACGTGCGATGTCACCGGCGCTCCAGGCTGGCACGATCCCAATGCGCCAGTTTCGCCCCGGCCTCGTAGGTGCTCTGGCAGAAATCAAGAATCGCCTGATCCGGTGAAGCCGCCGCGCGCGCGTCCTCGTAAGGAATGATGAACTCGCCGAGTTGGCTGTTCCACCCTGCCGCGGCGGGCCGCACGGCTTCTTGCTCCAGTCCCGGCGGAACCGGCGCGCTGTACGCATAAAAGGCCGCGTGCGGAAAAACCCGGTTGCCCGGCCAGAATCCGCAGCTGGTGACCTCGTGCGAGTACGCCTCGCGCGTGACCGGATCGGCGCCCTCGCGTTCGGGAGCGCGCCGGCCTGAGAATCGCGTCACCGCCAGGTCGAACGAGCCCCAGAAGAAATGCACGGGGCTGGACTTTCCGATATACCGCGAGCGGAACTGCTTGAAGACGCGATCGGTGCCGATCAGGACGCGGCGGAATCGCTCCACATACTCGGTGTCGTAGGAGGCGTGCTGCCGGTCCTGATCGAACGGCGTCACATCATCGAATTCCACGGGCACCTTGTAAATCCGCACTTCGATCCCCAGCGACTTCAGCGACGACATATACTCCGCGTAGAAATCGGCCACCGAGCGCGGGTAGAGCCGCATGCAATGCTGGACGCCCCCGCTCGAGTGAAACAGCAGCTGGTGAGCCACCAGATCGAATTCCATGGAGAACGAGCCGTCTTTCCAGGGAATGGCCGACGTGCCGAGCCCGCGCGGCGTGACGTACAGAGGCACGTTCCACCAGTGGTTATCGAGCGGCGTCAGCGCCATCCGGGTCTTGCCCACGATCTGCGTCCACATGTGCAGCGTGTCGCAGGTCTTCTCCCACTCCGCGAACGGCAGCGCGGGCCACTCAGACGGATTCAAGCATCACCTCATCCACGTAGCACCAGGCCCAATCCTCACCCGGCTCGATCGACCGCACGATGGGATGCTTGGTCGCGTGAAAATGCTTGGTGGCGTGCTTGTTCTTGGAGGAATCGCAGCATCCCACGTGGCCGCAAATCAGGCACAATCGCAGGTGAACCCAGGTGTCGCCCATCTTCAGGCATTCCTCGCACCCGTTGGTGTGAGGCTTGACGTTTTTGATTTGATTCAGGTGCGTGCAGGCAGGCATGTCCCCAGTTTAGAATGCTCGTCAACGGCTCTCCTTGTTTTCCACGTGGCCGTCGATCCAGTTGAGAATCAGGTCGGCGAGCTGAAGATTATTGCGGTCCTGCATGAGCATGTGGCTGTTGCCCTTGATCCCCATCTTGGGCAGCGACATCATTTCGGCGTCGCCTCCCTTATCCTTCAGTTTCTGCACGAACTTCTGGCAGCTGGAGAACGATGTCGGCCAGTTTGCGATACCGCTCGGAACGTCGCTCAAGTGATCGCCGAACATCACCAGCGTCGGAATCTTCGCGAGCGTCGCAATCTCCGCGGGCTTTAGCTCGGGACACGGCATCTCGATCGAGATCAGCCCTTGGATGCCCTTCGGGTCGGCCAGGGCGGCCTGTTCCGGGAAGAAGCCCGATTCGGAATGGCCCATGAGCACGGCCCCGTTCAGCTTCACCGCCAGCGCCGCCATGTTCTTCCAGGTGGGATTCGGATTGGGCAGCGTCGCGTTGAGGTCCGGAATCATCTGCTTGTAGAGTTCGTCCACGGCCTCGATCGGGAATTGCTCATCCGGGAACGCCTGGCCGAACTTCGGGCCGAAGCGAAAAATCGACCAGGCCAACTGATGCGTGGCCGCGAAGATATTGGGCAGCTGGCTGGGCGGAACCGTGCCCGCTTTGACCTCGCTGATGATGGACGGATCGAAGCCCGAGCGCGCCCGCGAGGACTGATCGGCCAGGTACACCGAACGATCCTTTCGCACGAAGTACTCGCTCCAGCCCATGCGGCCGTCCGGAGTCGTCTCCCAGGTCTTGCTGCTCAAACAGCATCCATGCACCATCACCACTGGAACGTGCTGCGCGCCCTTGAGCGGGATCTGAAACTGCACGTACATCTGGTTGATGGTGATGTCACCCGCCGGCCCCTGTCCTGCCGCGGGCATGGTCTTCGATTCGCCGCCGACGAAAAAGCTTCCCTGGCTCGCCAGCGTCAGCGGCTGCTGGGCCGCCGCGATCCCCGTCAGGAGGAATACGCACGCCAACAGTTTCATTTGAGTTTGGCCCAGTCGTCGATCTTGACCCGTCCCACTACGCCCTGGGGACCAAAGATCAGCGCCTCGCCATCCCCCAGCCCGGACGTCGAGTCGGGAAACGCCCGCGACATATTCGGCATGTGCGTCACGATGACCGTATTGGTGCCCTTCGGCAACTCCGTTACCTTCTTGCGCAGCCAGGCCGCCTGCGCTTGTGTCCCGCCGCTCATGCTTTTTCCGTTATCGCCCAGTTCCGGGACCGCCTGGGGCTTGCCCAGCTGCGCATAGCGAACCGTTTCGAGCGCGCGATAGGTCGGGCTGCTGAACACGCTCCCGATGGGAATCTTCAGAGCGCGCAGCGCTTTGCCCATGGACGTGGCGCTCGAGCGGCCCTCCTGATCCAACTGGCGCTCGGGCTTGACGTTGTCCGGATTGGCTGTAGCCTTGTCCGGAACCTCGCGCGGCGAACTGGCATGGCGCATGACGATGACGTAGCCGCCGTGCCGCAGGGCCTTGACCAGCGCGTTACCTTGCAGTTGTTGCGCGTGTACGGATGCTGCCAGCAAAACAAGTAAGAGTGTGCGTATCACACCGCTATTGTAATGCCGATGGGGGGCAGGATTGTATCCTGCGCACTAGTGAATGGTTTGCTTGGCGCGCATCCCGAACGGCGCGATCTCGATATCGAACTGGTCGCCGTTGGCGCGGACCATTTGATACGTCCCCCGCATCACGCCGGTGGGCGTCCCCAGCGGGCACCATGACGAGTATTTGTAGGATTCGCCGGGCGCCAGCACCGGCTGTTCACCCACCACGCCCGGACCCTTCACTTCTTCGACATGCTCCAGCGCGTTGGTGATGATCCAGTGGCGGCTGACCAGTTGCACCGTCTCCTGGCTCTGATTGGTGATGCGAACCGTGTACTGAAACACCCAGTCGCGATGCAGCGGCCGCGAGTTCTCCGGCGCGTACCGGCACAACACCTCGACGCGTACGCCGTTGGTCACCGCTTCCGACATCGGAGCGAACTCCCCGCTCAAATTCTGCATGATGAAACTTTAAGAATAGCAGGCGAACTTCGGGGGGATAATGAAGCGGTCATGCGACTGCGCTGGATTCTCTCGGTTTTGTTCGCGGCGATCGTGGCTGTTGCGCAGGTAGACACGGGCGAGGTCAGCGGTCGCGTGGTCAGCGCGCGCGATAACCAGCCGCTCGGCCTGGTCCAAGTGCAGCTGCAGATGGCGGGCGCGAACACGCCGTTGCGCGCCGTCACCAACCCGGATGGAACATTTCGCATTCCCGGCGTTCCGCCCGGCAGCTACACCTTGCAAACCGCCGCGGTTGACTATTATCTGGTCCGCCAGGAATTCACTCTGGCCGCGGGGGAGACCAAGAACTTCGATGTCGTCCTCACTTCTTCGACGGATCAGCGCAAGGATACCGTGGTGGTTTCCGGCGGTACGTTGGGAATCACGCCCGAGCCTGCCGCCTCGGCCATCACACTCGAGGGCGAGGAGCGCAAGAATCTGGCCAGCGTGCTCGCCGACGACCCCTTGCGGGCCGTGCAGAGTCTCCCCGGTGTCACCTCCAATAACGATTTCGACTCGGAGTTCTCGCTGCGCGGCGCTTCCTTCGATCGCATCGGTCTGTATCTGGACGGCGTGCTGCTGCATTCGCCCTTCCACACCACCGACGGCCAATCCGGCGATGGATCGCTCACCATCTTCAACGGCGACATGACCGACGGCATGACCTTGTACGAGGGCGCATGGCCGGTGCGCTACTCCGACCGCACGGCCGGCATTCTGGCCGTCGACACGCGCGAAGGCAATCGCAACGAGTTTCAAGGGCGCCTGACCGCCAGCGCCTCCAACGCCGGCGCGCTCTTTGAAGGACCCCTGGGAAAGAAGCAGCGTGGTTCGTGGATCGTGTCGTTCCGCAAAAGCTATCTGGACTACATTCTCAATCGCATCGATTTCGGCGATCAGCCGCCCCTGGCCTTCGGCTTCACCGACGGGGAAGCCCGGCTCACCTACGACCTGACTTCCAAGCACACCATCAGCCTCAGCGATGTGGAAGGCGCCTCCGGCGTCGACCGGACTGCCTTTCAAAGCGAGCTGGGACCGAACACCGTGATGACCAGCGGCTTCCGTTTCTCGCTGCTCAATTTGGGTTCCCGTTACGCTCCCACGGAGCGCGTGCTGATCGCCAACCATCTGGCCTGGTCGCGCGAGCGCGGCGACGTGGCCAATCGGGACATCGCCCCGCTCAACCACGAAGCCTATGGCGAATGGACCTGGCATGGCGACGCCAGCGTCTCGTGGTTACCCGGCAAGCCCGGCGCCAACACGCTGGATTTCGGCGGACAGTTCCGGCAACTACGGCAGGACGGTTCCACCCTCCAGTTCGTCTACACGCCGGTCGAAGTGCCGTCCGCGGACGTCTTCCGTGGCACCGGACACCAGTTCGGCGGCTATGTGCAGCAATCTTACGGCTTCGCGTCGGACCGCATTCATTTGACCGCGGGTGTGCGCGAGGACGAGTTCAGCCAGAGCCCGGTAAAGGTGACCTCTCCCTATGCCAGCGCGTCCTTCGTGCCCCTGAAGAAAACGCACGTGCAATTTGACTGGGGCCAGTACGCCCAGTTCCCGGAACTGAACCAGATCTTCTCTACCTTCACCCACACGCCGCTCTTACCAGAACGTTCGACGCATTATGAAGCGGTTGTCGAGCAGACGCTGGACGAACGCACGCGGCTGCGCGTCGAGTTTTACGACCGCCAGGACCGCGATCTGTTGGCTCGCCCTTTGCTCGATCCCCGCATGCTGTTCGACGGGACCATCTTCAACGCGCTGCCGAATGCTCCCTTGCACAATTCCGAGCGCGGCTATTCCCGCGGCGCGCAGATCTTTCTGCAGCGGCGCACGGCCAACGGTTTCACCGGATGGATTTCCTACGCCTACGGGCACGCGGAAATTCGCGACGGCGACCTAGGCGTGAGTTTCCCCTCCGACTACGACCAGCGCCACACTTTCAACGCCTATGTCAGCCGCCGCCTGCGTCCCACCGTGAATGTCAGCGCGCGCTTCACTTACGGAAGCGGCATGCCCTTGCCGGGCTTCTATCGCGCCGTTGCAAAGGTGACGGAACGGCGTACTTCCTGACGACAAACCGCAACGGCCTTCGCGCTCCCAGCTACCAGCGCACGGATCTGCGCCTGAACAAAGCCTACGTGCATAAGAAGACCAAGGCGACGCTGTTTGCCGAGGTCGTGAATCTGACCAATCATCACAATCGCGACTTCGATTCGCCGGGTCCCTACGACAGCGTCACGGGGCGGACCTACCCGAACTTCTTCAGCATGTTCCCGATTCTGCCTTCGGCCGGGATGCTGTTTGAATTCTGAGCCGGCGGGTAAGGCGTTGTCTTCCTTGCTGAAACACCCGTTGCGATGGCATTGGTAATCTGAACTTGTGAAATTCAGTGGAGCGTGGCTGCTGTTCGTGCCGTGCATCCTCGCGGCGAGCGTGCCCACGTTCACGTATTCACTATCCGGTGTCCAGATCACTGCCATCGCTACGGACGCCCCCGGAAACACGTATATAGCCGGGACTACCATCGATGCAACCATTGCTACTACTCCAGGCGCATTTCAAACTCAACCTACCGCCGCGGGGATGTGCGGCTTCACCCCGACGTTTGGTACTCCGCTGTTCTGCAATGATTCGTTCGTGGTCAAGCTGGATCCAACCGGCGCGGTCGTCTTCGCGACCTATCTTGGAGGAAACGGGGACACCACGGCAAATGCAATTGCCGTTGACCGGCAGGGAAATGTTTATGTAGCTGGCACAACGTCGGCAGGTCCCAACAGCACGAACACTTTCCCAGTGACGCCCGGAGCTGCGTTTACCGATCCCGGCCAGGCGAGATCCGGATTCGTCGCGAAGCTGAACCCTTCGGGGAGTCAACTTGTGTACTCGACCTTTATCCCCAACGCGTACATATTGGCGCTGGCGCTCGATCTTGATGGAGACGCGTACGTCACGGGATATGGATCTGCCTCTTCATTCCCGACGACGGCAGGCGCATTTCAAGTCTCGCCAAAAGCAAGCAATTCTTTTCCCGGAATTGTGGCCAGGCTGAATGCATCCGGCTCCGCTCTGGTATACGCGACGTACCTTTCCGGAAGCGGGACCCCGAATGGTAACGACTATCTGAACTCAATCGCGGTGGATGCCGAGGGCAACGCTTTCATTGCAGGATCCACGCGTTCAACCGATTTTCCGGTGACGTCCGGGGCGTTCCTGACCAGCAGTCCTGGGACAGTGAGCGTATTCCTCACCAAGCTGAATCCACAAGGAAGTGGTTTAGTCTATTCGAGCTACCTTGGTGAGAGCGCTGGATATAACGCAACGGTGAGACTGGATGCCCAAGGCACGGCCTTCGTCGCAGGCTCAACGCCCTCGGCGAATTTTCCGACGACTCCCGGCGCAATGACACGCGGAACCGGTGTCATCAGCGGATTTCTTACGCACTTCAGCGCGGATGGTTCCTCGCTCATTTACTCCACGTATATCCCCACTTTCAGCTTTCCGGTCGCGGCGTTGGACGTGGACAATGCAGGGAACGCAGTGGTTGTCGGCGCGACGACCTATTCGAATCTTCCCGTCGGTGAAGGCGCATTTCAGCCGGAGTATGGCGGCGGTCACTCCGATGTATATGTTGCGAAATTCACTCCCGAGGGTCGGCTTTCCGCTTCGACGTATCTGGGAGGCCCGCGAGATGATTCCGCCAGTTTAGTCGCCTTCGGCCCGAATGGTTCGGTTGTCGTAGCGGGATTCGTTTCCTCAGGCTCGTTCTTCGTAACCAGCGTCTTTCCATCGCTGACAGTGCTAAATTCCGCCAGCTATGTAGCGACCAAGATTGCACCCGGCGAGCTTGTTTCCCTGCTCGGCTATGGGATCGGCCCCGAAACAGGCGTGAGTGCCGATGGTCCGGTTTTACCTGACCGGCTGGGCGGCGTGCAGGTATTTTTCGGCGATTTCCCGGCTCCGCTGCTCTACGTGCAATCGCACGTGATTAACGCGCAAGTTCCCTGGGAACTCGCGGGCCTGACATCCACGACCGTGCGAGTTTCCTATCCCGGCGTTGCGTCCACGGACACGCCGGTACTGCTGGCGCCATCGCTGCCCGGGATCTTTGGCGTGAGGAACTCCGACGGGACGTTGAACTCGCCTTCGAATCCGGCCCGGCCCGGAGACTTCATCACCCTCTATGGAACCGGCGGAGGGCCGGCCAGTCCTGCCGGAGTCACCGGTGCGTTCTGGCCGCCCACCACGCCTTTGCCATTGCTCACGCTGAAGGTGTCGGTCACCATCGGCGGCGAGAATGCGAGCGTGCTGTACGCCGGATCGTCACCACAAAGCTCTTCGGGAATTTTCCAGATGAACGTTCGGCTCCCCTCGGATCTGCCGCCGTCGGCAACGGCTTCCCTAACCGTAAAAATCGGGGATGCATCCAGCATGCCCGTATCCATCGCGACCGGAACTCGGTAACGACCTGCTGTTCACCGATTCCGCACGACAGCCGTTCGGGCGTGGTTCTGATCCCGCGCCGTAAACGGCTTACGCGCCCGTGACCAGGAGCGACTTGACCACCACAGCGGTCTTCTTGGGACGCAGGGTGATGGTTTCGAGCTTCTCCTGTGCCGGATCATAGGACGTCTGCAGGCTCGTCACTTCGGCCTCCAGTTCTGCCTGGAGATCGGCCAGTTGCCGGTTGATGACCTCGGCTGTTTCCTGCGCACGGCCCACATCCTGCGATTCCGTGTAGGCTCGCGTGGCCGCGCGGCCGACGGTGGCGATCCTGGTCGTCGACGTTCGCCGCCCGCCCCCCAGAAACGCCCCCAGCAGGGAAGTCCCGATTTCGAGCACCGTGTTGATCTTGGCCTGCGAGGCCTGTTCCTGCTGCTTCTGCTCGGTGGCCTGAGCCCTTCGCAAACGATCCTGGAGCACGGCGATCTTGGGCGAATATTTGGCCCGCAGAGCATCCACTTCCCGGTCGCGCTCTTCCCGCAGCGACTGCGCGATCTTCGCGCGGAAGTCCCGCTCACTTTCCCCCGGTTCCGAACACGTCTTCAGCCGCGAGCATTGATAGACTTCCAGCGTCTGATTGTTGGCCAGCCACGTCGCGAAATCTCTCTGCCAGGCTTTCAGAACATTCGCCGCCGGAGGTTCCCCTTGCGGAGACGTATCGATAGGCGAGCTCTCCTCCCAATCTGGAGCATTCGTTCGCCCGTTCAGCGGGGCGACGAAACTCACATCCGTCTCGTGATCGATCTTGTTCTTCACATCGTTATAGCGCACCGTCGCCGAACCCACCACGGTCTTGTCGCTGGTCGCCGAAACCGAGGCAGGGGAAGGCGCCTTCGCTCCCGCACTGGCCGTGCCTAGGAAGGCGGACCGCACCGGATCCATCAGCTTCTTGATCTGATCCCGCGTCAGCGGACCGCATAAATAGGACATGGTCCAGCGCGTTTCCATGGTGAGCGGTGCGTCTTCATGGACGTTATGCATGAGGAACACGCGATTCCCCAGGCCGGCCAGAATTTCGCCCATCCTGGCGCGGTCGAATTTTCCGCCGGCGGCGGCCGCCGCTCCTTCCAGTCCTTCCAGCACCCGGTCTTTGTCCCGCTCGGTCTGCAATCGCCCGATCATCCAGGTCCCGGTATTGGACAAACCTTTGTAATCCAGGTCCACCGGATTCTGCGTCGCCAGCACGACCCCCAGGCCGTAGGCGCGCGCCTGTTTGAGCAGAGTCAGCAGGGGCATCTTGGCCGGCGGATTGGCCACCGGCGGGAAGTAGCCGAAGATTTCGTCCATATAAAGCAGCGCGCGCAAGCTGGTGGTGCCGGTCTGCTGGCGCATCCAGGCCACGGTCTGGTTCAGCAGCAGAGACACGAAAAACATCCGCTCGGCGTCCGACAGATGGGCGATGGAGAAGATCGCCACCCGCGGCTTTCCTTGCGGCGTATGGAGAAAGGCTCCGATATCCACCGGCACGCCCTCGAGCCAGGCCGAAAATCCCGGCGAGGCCAGGAGATTGTTGAGCTGCATCGCCAGCTTGAACCGGTCCTTCGACGGATAGAATGCCTCCAGCTCCAGCGCGCCCACTTTTTCGAAGGGCGGCGACTGGATTTGCCCGATCAGCCCGGCCAGATCCACGCTCTGGCCCTTCTGCCACGCCGCCGCGAGCAGGTTGGACAGCAACACGTGCTCCCGGCTTTGCACCGGATCGGCATCCATTCCCACCAGCCCCAGCAGGGAAGTCGCCGTGGCCTGCACCTGTTCCCGGAAGAGTTCGGGATCGTCGGCATCCTTCGGCGGGTCGAACGACTTCAAAACGGAAACCGGCACGCCGGCATTCGAGCCCGGTGTGTACACCGTAAAGTCCGCGGCGGCCCGCAGACGCCGGATGCGCTCCCCGTCCTGCCCCCATTTCTCGAGGCCGTTCCGCCACAGCTCGGCTTGTTGCGCCGCGTAATCTTCGGCCGACAATCCTTTGCGCGCCGCGTCGTCCGGATTGATCCAGGGAGCGAAGTCTTCCGGCTTCAGCTCCGGGAACGTCAGCAGTAGATTGGCCAGATCGCCTTTCGGGTCAATGACCAGGGCCGGGATGCCGTCCAGCGCGGCTTCTTCCAGCAGTCCGATACACAGGCCGGTTTTGCCGCTGCCGGTCATTCCGACGCACACCGCGTGCGTCACCAGATCCTTGGCGTCGTAGAGCACTGGCTGATCCAGCTGCTTCTTCGCGTCCAGATCGTAGTTTCGCCCGAGATAAAACGTGCCCAGTCCTTCGATGTTCATGCCTCCGACGATCTTAGCGCA
>CAVXFR010000002.1:0-32951 GCA_963761045.1 Terriglobia bacterium
GGCCATTTCGAACTGGAGCGTGACGGGTACGGGCCGGACGTACTCGGTGGCGGGGCCTGGGAGCCGGCGGTTCGAAGACAGCGCCGCGGGTATGACCTATAGCGGGTCGTGGACGATCGGGCACGGAAATTTCTCGGGCGGCACGATTCATTCGACGGTCACGGAAGGGGATGCGACCAGTTTCCAGTACACCGCCGGGCTGGCGCATACGCTCTACGTCGGCACTCGATACACGGGGAACGGGGCGCAAATCTCGATCGTGGTGGACGGGAGCACGGCTATCACGACGAATCTTCGGGTGCCGGGCGAGGACGTGCTGATTCGCTGGAGGGTGGGCGCGTATGGCAGCGGGGCTCACACGGTGACCATCGCCCACGCGGGTCCCGCGGGCGCGGACTTTTACTTTGACTTTGTGGAAATTGCCGTGCCGGCGACGACGCTTCCGGTATTTCCAGATGAGCCGCGCATGACGCTGGCGACGGACTGGGACACGGATCATTCGATCGCGCTGGCGCCGGAGCGAACGGCGTGGCTGATCGACACGCTGGGGTTCAAGGGCCGGCAGAACCACTATGTGGGCGCCCTGTGGTTTTACGAACTGGCGAATCCGGATAATGTCTATGCAGCGGGAACCGTGACGTTCGGAGGGACTCCGGAGCCGGGCCAGTTCGTTTCGATATTCCTGGCGCGCGACGACGATCCTGCGGGCACGCCGCCCACCGAGATCCAGCGGGGGATGCACGGAGGCGAGACGCTGGAGTCGATCGCGGTCTCCTACGCGCAGGAATTGAATCACGGCTACACGGGCGTGTGGGCGAGCGTCGCCGGCAGCGTCGTCACGATTCACGCGCGGTCGCTGGGAGCAGACGGGAACCACTACACGCTGGACAAATCCACGACCAGCAGCACGCTGACGGTGAGCGTTTCGGCAACGTTCTCCGGGGGACAGACGGGCGAGTGGCGAACGGACCTGGCGGCGACTCCGAGACTGAATCGCGCGGTGCGGGATTGGAACAAGGGTTTCTTCACCGCGCTGGCGGGCTACGGGATCGATGTCGCGACCGCATTCAGCACGGAGTTGCGCGACGTGGATCCCTCGGTTGGAGTGGGCATGGTCCAGAGAGGGCCGAGCGGCGATGCGATCCTTTTGCAGACGCCGGCGTATCAGACGAACTTCTCGCCGACGAGCCTGGATTTCTGGAAACAGGTGTACCTGGATGCGGCGGCGATTCAGGCCGATGTCGGCTTGCAACCGTATCTGCAATTCGGCGAAGTGCAGTGGTGGTATTTTCCGAACGACGGGCTGGGGAACGCTTTTTCGGGTATGCCGTTTTACGACGCCTGGACGGCGGGCGAGTTCCAGGCGGAATACGGAAGGGCGATGACGGTCTTCACCGACAATACGGCCGATCCGGGGGCGTATCCCGATGAAGTGGCTTTCCTGCCGACGGTGATCGGCAACTTCACGGCGGCGATCATGGACTACGTTCGCGGAACGTACGCGAACGCGCGGTTCGAGGTGCTGTATCCGCTGGATGTCAACCAAACGGACTTCAATCGGGCGATCAACTTTCCGGCAAGCCAGTGGACGGCCTCCACGCTCGAGTGTCTGAAGACCGAAGGCTTCGGTTTCACGCTCCAGCGGAACCTGGGCAAGAGTGAACAGACCATGCAGTTGAGCGGGTTTCCGGCATTTCCCGCGGCGCAGCGAAGCCATCTGGTGGGGGTCGGGGACGCGACCACGGCGTGGGTGCGAGAGGCCCAGTTCGCACAAGGGAATGGCTACCAGAGCGTGGTGCTGTTTGCGCTGGATCAGATGTGTTTGATCGGGTACGGGCTGCCGCTGCCGGACCCGCTCCGGCGAAGCGTGAGGATGGGGAGTTAAACTGGTTCTCGGTTGCTCCACGTCCAGAACGTTTCCAAGGTTTATCGTTTGTATCGCCGGCCGCTGGACCGGCTGACGGAAGTCCTTCCATTTCTGCCGCACCAACCGCCATCCGAATTCTGGGCGCTTCGCGACGTGAATCTGAGCGTGGAGCGGGGCGAGGTTCTGGGCGTCGTCGGGCCGAACGGGAGCGGGAAGAGCACGCTTCTGCAGATCATCTGCGGAATCCTGGAGCCGACGCGGGGGCGCGTGCTGGCCAGCGGACGAATCGCCGCACTGCTCGAACTGGGCGCGGGTTTCAATCCGGAATTCAGCGGACGCGAAAACGTTTTCCTCAATGGCGAGATCCTGGGCATTTCGCGCGCGGAGATGGAGCGCGTATTTCCTCAGATCGAGAAGTTTGCCGAGATCGGAACGTTCATGAACCGTCCGGTGAAGGAATATTCCAGCGGCATGTATGTGCGGCTGGCCTTCTCGACGGCGATCCACGTGGATCCGGAGATTCTGGTGGTCGACGAGGCATTGGCGGTGGGGGACGCGATCTTCGCTAATCGCTGCATCAAGAAATTCGAAGAGCTGAAGCAGCGCAAGGTGACGGTGCTGTTCGTATCGCACGATCTGGGACTGGTGAAGCGTCTCTCGGATCGCGCGGCGCTGATGGTGGACGGCCGCGTGGCGGCGTACGGAGCGCCGAGCGAAGTGGTGAATCGCTATGTCGGCATGGTGCTCGAGAGGCAGGATGCTCCCCGCACCGGAGGCGAAGGCATCGGCGGCAGCTACCGGCACGGCGACGGGGCCAGCCGAATCCTGTCGGTGGAGATGCTGCCCAGCAAGAGCGTGGCGCCGGGCGAACCGGTGACGATCGTGGTGCGGGCCCGGGCGGAGAAGGATCTGGAGAATCCGGTGGTCGGCATCCTGATTCGCAACCGCCTGGGTATTGACGTGTTCGGCACGAACACCCGCATCGAGCAGTCGGATCCAGGCTCGGTGCGAGCGGGCGAGACGTTCGAGGTCGAGTTCGGGTTCGATTGTCTGCTGACGCGTCAGGACTATACACTGACGGTGGCCACGCAATATCCGGACGGCTACAGCCAGGATTGGCTGGACGACGTGATTTCGTTTTCGGTCGTAGACTCGCGTGACGTAGCCGGACTGGCGAGTTTCCGGACACGAGTGAACTGGCGGAAGATATCGGCATGAGACTGAAAGAAATCCAGACGGCGTTGCGAGAGGAAGGCCTGGACGGCTGGCTGTTCTTCGATCATCACCAGCGCGATCCGCTGGCGTACCGCGTGCTGCAGTTCACACCGGGCTCGATGGTGACGCGCCGATGGTATTACTTCGTGCCGGCGGACGGTGAGCCGCGCGGGTTGGCTCATAAGATCGAAGCCGAGACGCTCAAGGATCTTCCGGGCGTAATCGGATTGTACGCGAGCTGGCAGGAATTGGCGGAAGGGTTGCGCCGGATACTCGGGCCAGCGCGGCGCGTGGCGATGCAGTATTCGCCCAACTGCGCGGTGCCTTACGTGGCGATGGTGGACGCGGGAACCGTGGAACTGGTTCGCGGGATGGGCGTCGAGGTGGTGACCTCGGCGAATCTGGTCCAGTTGTTTGAAGCACGCTGGAATCAGCAGCAACTGGAGAATCATCTGGAGGCGGGAAGGCGAATGGACCAGATTCGGGCCGACGCGTTTGCGCGCATATCGAGCAAAGTGCGCGGCGGCGAGCGGGTCACGGAATGGGAGATGCAGCAGTTCATTCTCCAGCGGTTCCGGGAAGGCGGATTGATCACCGATCATGGTCCGGATGTTGCGGTGAACGCGAACGCGTCGAATCCGCATTACAATCCCAGCGAGGAGCGCTGCGCGGAAATCCGGAGCGGGGACCTGGTGCTGCTGGACATGTGGGCCAAGTTGGACGTGCCGGACGGCGTGTATTACGACATCACCTGGGTCGGCTACTGCGGCAAGCGGCCTCCGGAAGCGATGGAGAAGGTGTTCGGGATCGTGCGGGATGCCAGGGACAAAGCCATCGCGCGGGTGAGAGCCGCGGTGGCCGCGAAAGAGCCGCTATGCGGATATCAAGTTGACGATGCGGCCCGGGCGCACATCCGCGATGCCGGGTATGCCGAGTACTTTTTTCACCGCACCGGACACTCGATTGGCGCGGAAGTCCACGGCACCGGCGCCAACATGGACAATCTGGAAACGCACGACGAGCGCCGCGTGATCCCGTGGACGTGCTTTTCGATCGAGCCGGGAATCTATCTCCCGGAGTTCGGGGTGCGATCCGAGGTGGACGTGTTCGTCGACGAGAGCAGCGCCCGCGTGACGGGCGAGATGCAAAACGGGCTGGTTTTGCTGTGACCGGCGAAGCCTACTCTGGCTTTCGTTTCTGACGTTTTCGCCGACCCATTTCCTTCCTCACGATTTCATTGTTAGCCGACACCAGAGCACGAAGAGCGTCAACTTCATCGGGCTTTAGCCTGGGCATCACACCGGCAAGCGCGGCATCCAGGGCTGCAACACACTCCGCATAACTGAGCTGATGGCTCAGGAATCGCCGAATTAGTTCCGCAGTCTCGGCCTTGTAGACTTCCATTTGGAAGTTGTGCTCGGTAGTGTGTCTTAGAAGTTATACGCGGTCGTGCGTCCGACGATAATCACGATGCCCCAGCTGATCAGCGAGATCCATCCCGCCAGCTTCGCGGCGCGCGGCGGGTTTGCGTCCCATTCCCATTCACTCATATGGCGATAGATCTTCGAGGAGTGAAATATCAAAATGTTGATTCCGGCCACGAACAGGAACAGCACTTTGAAGCGGAACGAAATGTTGCCGTAGCACTTAACGGGTTCGGATATGAACAGGAGCGATCCGGTGATGATCATCATTGTGAACCCGGCCGAGATCCACCCGATAAGCTGATGGAACACGTCGGAGGCCGACTCCTTCTTGAGGATCAAGCCCATCATGCGGAGATCGGAGACCGCGATCAATCCGGCCGACACGCTGATACCTAGCAGGTGCATGCCTTCAATCACCGGGAATGCAAGGATCGATTCCCGGATGGAGGTGCTGAGGGGCGTCTCCTGTAACCATTGGCAGATTTGAAGAAGGGACATCATAGGCGGCTCAGTACTTCGATCTCCTCGCGGATAAAAGTCGCATCGGCGCGAAAACGCCGCGACAACTTAGTGCAAGAGAAGGGCCTATCGTCGCGATTGTACGCATTGCGCGTAGCCAGGCGCCGTCCGCGGGTACGAGCAGGAGCGAATTCCCTTAAAAACGGCGAATTGTAGCCGGCGCACGGCGCAGACGCATCCTGTGGGATGGGCGTGGAATGGACGGGACGGGCGCCCCGGGGGCTGCGCGAACTAGCGCGATTCGCGCGAACGTGTGCGCGAAATCGCCCGTACGGGGCGACCCGGGTGAGCCGATCTGCTTGATTCGCCATGCGGCGGCGCGGCCATGCGCGTGCGCTTAGAAATAGCAGCGGTGGTGTATCTGGCGGACTAGTGGTTCTTTCGCATGAGCTGACGTTGGTCTACGTCCTGCGTCCTAGCGGGTTGGTAGGCCGTCTTGCGTCCGGCCGGGTTGCGCGCGACGGGTCCGACGGACTGTCTGTTTACGACCGGTATGGCAGGATCAACGAGTATTTGTCGGGACCCGGGGGGAACATCCGCAGCTGGTGTCTGATGGGGCCCGAGGGAAAGCCGGTGGACGGCTGGTTTGCGGCGCAGGAAGAAGATCTATCCAGGATGGTTCAGGATACTGCTATTTGAAATCGAATCCGAAGCGAAACTCGGCGTAGTTGGCGGAGCCCATTGCCTCAGGATACTAGGGCGTGTGCGACTCGCCCGGCGAGCTGATCGAAACTGAGGATCTCATAGAGCGTCGGGTCGTTCATGATGCGGTTGACCAGCGCGAAGTGCATCGCATGGCCGGCTTTCTCCGCGATCACGTGCCCCAGCAGAGGCTTTCCGATCAGCGCCAGGTCCCCGATCAGGTCCAGCGCCTTGTGCCGGCAGCATTCGTCGGGGAAGCGCAGGCCGCCCGCATTGAGAATCGTGGTGCGGTTGAAGCACACCGCGTTGTCGAGGGACGCGCCGCGGATCAATCCCATATTGCGCATCTGGTCCAACTCGTATTCGAAGCCGAATGTGCGCGCCGGGGCGATTTCCGTGGCGTAACGCTCCGGCGTCACCTCGATTTCGAGCGTTTGCCGCTCGACCAAGGGATGCGGGAAATAAACTTCGCAAGTCAGCAGGAAACGGTCGGAGGGCAGAATCGTGATGCGCTTGCCGCCGCCTTCCACCGAAACCGGCCGCCGGATGCGCAGATAGCGCCGGCGCTTGCGGTATTCGCGGATTCCCGCGCTGCGGATCAACTCGACAAACGGCATCCCGCTGCCGTCCAGAATCGGCACTTCCAGGTTGTCGATCTCGACGTAGGCGTTGTCCACGCTCATGCTGTAGAACACGCTGAGCAGGTGCTCGGTGGTCGAGATCAGCACGCCCTGGCGCATCAGGCTGGTGGCATAGCTGACTTTTTGGACGTGACGCCAGCTGGCCGGAATCTGGAAGCCGTCCAGATCGCTGCGTACGAAGACGATACCGGTAGAAGGGGGCGCCGGAAGAATACGGATGCGAACCGGGACACCCGAGTGAAGCCCTACACCCGAGGCTTCGACGGGACGCTGGACGGTCGTCTCAAATCTCAGAAATGTGCCTCCAACCCAACCTTAACCCCAGGCATCATTAGTACTGACGCCATTGTAACAATGAAGAGTACGTAGTCGGTAGCTTTCTGAAAAAAAATGACTTGCCGCTTCCGTACCGTGTCCATTAGGACACAGTAGTGACATCTGTTGTGTCAAATTCGCAAATCCCCGAGGCCTCAGATACCATAAGGGAGGTGCCGCGCCTCTTTCTGATTGATTCCTTTGGGTTCATTTTCCGGGCCTATCACGCGAGAGCACGCTCTGGAGCGCCTCCCATGCGCACGGGGGCCGGATTTTCCACAGAAGCGGTGTACATTTTCCACAACATGGTGCGGAAGCTCAGAACCCAGCACCATCCCGATTACCTCGCGGCGATTTTTGAAAGCGAAGGTCCCACCTTCCGCGACGAGGTGTTCGAAGCCTACAAAGCCACCCGTACGGAAACGCCTCCCGATCTGCTGGAGCAGATTCCCTGGATCCGCAAAATCCTGGAGGCGATGCGTATCCCGGTGCTGGAGTACACGGGCTTTGAAGCCGACGACGTGATCGGCACGCTGGCTCGCCGCGGCGTTCAGCAGGGCATGGATGTGTCCATCGTCTCCAGCGACAAAGACATGCTCCAGTTGGTGAACGATCACGTCTGCATGATCAACCCTATGAAAGATGATCTGTGCTACGACGCGGCGGAAACCGAAAAATACATGGGCGTGCGTCCGGACCAGGTGGCCGATCTTCTGGCCCTGAAGGGCGATTCGGTGGACAACATCCCGGGCGCTCCGGGGATCGGCGATAAAGGCGCGCGAGATCTGATCGCACGGTTCGGCTCGGTGGAGAATGCCATGGAGCACGCGGCCGAGGTTGAGCGCAAGACCTATCGGGAAAGCCTGCAGAACAATCGCGAGCAGATCCTGCTGAGCAAGCGGCTGGCGACCATCCACACCGACGTGCCGGTGGACGTGGAACTGGAGGCGCTGGCGTTGCGCGAGCCCGATACGGAAGCTTTGCGCGAGCTCTATCGTACGCTCGAGTTTTCAAGCCTGCTACGCGATCTGGCGCCGGCTTCGGCGGCTCCCCCGCAGCGCGATTATCAGCAGCTGGGCTCGAATGCCGAGCTGGACGCGTGGATCAAAACCCTGCCCGCCGATGCGCCTCTCGCCGTCGCCGCCGGGGAAGTGATGGAGCAGGCGGTCCTGGGATTTTCGGCGAAACCGGGTGTCGCCCGGTCGCTGGCCCTGGAAGAGATTCCGGAGCGCGCGTCGATTGCCCATGACATCAAGGCGCTGATCCACCGCTTCGGCGATTCTCCCGGTCTGCATCACGATGTGATGCTATACGGGTTCCTGCTGGCAGCCGACCCTGGCTCGGCGGACCTGGCGACACTTTCGGAACGATACCTCGAGCGACCGCTCGATTCCGATTCCGCCGCGCAGGCCGATACCATTTTGTCGCTGTATCAGCGGCTCCGTCCGGAGGTCGAATCGCAGAATCTCACCGAGGTGTACGAAACCATCGATCTACCGCTGATCCGGGTGTTGGCTCGCATGGAGGAGAATGGGGTGCGCGTCGACCCTGACCAGCTCCGGCACATGAGCGGGCGCATGGAGGAGGAGATCGCGCGCCTCTCCGCCGAGATCTATGAGATCGCGGGCAAGACCTTCAATATCAACTCGCCGCAACAATTAGGTAAGATTTTGTTCGAAGACCTGAACCTGCCCGCGCCGACCAAGACGGGTAAGGGCAAAGTGATCTCCACCGCCGCCGGCATTCTCGAAGACCTGGCCGAGGAGCACGAGATCGCGAGCAAAGTGCTGGAGCACCGCCAGCTCTCGAAACTCAAGGGGACCTATGCCGACGCGCTGCCGGCCTTGATCGATCCGGCTACCGGCCGTGTCCACACGACGTTCAACCAGGCGGGTGCGGCCACCGGGCGGCTATCGTCGTCCAACCCGAATCTTCAGAACATCCCGATTCGCACTGAGCTGGGACGCGAAATCCGCGCGGCTTTCGTTCCGGCGCCGGGATGGAAGCTGATCGTCGCCGACTATTCGCAGATCGAGCTGCGGCTCCTTGCCCACATGTCCCACGACCCGGTGCTGATGGAAGCGTTCCGCAATGGCGAGGACATTCACACACGCACCGCAGCCGAAGTCCTGGGGATTCCTCCGCTGATGATCACACCGGAGCAACGCCGCAACGCGAAAGCCGTCAACTTCGGGATCGTCTACGGGCAGACGCCCTTCGGATTGTCGAAGCAGCTGGGGATCGATCGCAAGGAGGCCGAGCTGTACATCCGCTCTTATTTCGAGCGCTATGCGGGCGTGCGCCGGTTCATCGACCACACCGTTGCCGAAGTCCGCCGAACCGGCATGGCGGTGAGTCTTTTCGGCCGCCGCCGTCCGATTCCGGATATGAACAGCCGCAATGTATCCGCCCGCAATTTCGCTGAGCGGACGGCGGTCAATACGCCCCTGCAAGGAACCGCGGCCGATATGATTAAGGTGGCGATGATCCGGATCGCGGAAAAACTCCGGGGCGGGGGAACGCGGATGCTGCTGCAGGTCCACGACGAACTGGTGTTTGAAGCTCCGCAAGGCGAAGTGGACGAGATCCGCGCCATGGTGAAGAGTGAAATGGAGAGCGTCCGCAAGCTGGACGTACCGATGGTGGTGGACGTCGGCGTGGGCGACAACTGGCGCGACGCCAAGTAAACCGGATGGGACTTCTTCGAGCCCGCCGCGTCTTGTACCTCTTCCTTGGCTTGTACGCCGCTACGCTGATCCCGCTGCTCACGGCCAGGCCCCTGTGGGTGGACGAGATCATCGATCTGGGCGGAGTCCGCGATGCATCCTTTCGCGCCGTGCTCGATTTCGTCCCGCGCAATGCCGGAGGCGTCCCGCTCGGCTACCTGGTCGATTTCGCGATGATCCGGCTGTTCGGCTACTCGGTATTCGTGGTCCGGCTGCCGAGTATTCTGTTCACGGTGCTGACGTGCGCGGGTGTCTACATCCTTGCGCGGCAACTCATTTAAAGGGGCCGCTGCTGGCGGCCATGGTCTACGCGGTTTCCCCGCTGACGGTGCGATACGCGCTGGAGGCCAGGCCCTATGCGCAGGCCGCGTGCTGGGCCGTGTTTTCCACGGTGGCGTTTCTCTCGCTGATTCGCCGGCCGACCCTGGGGAAAGCTGCCGGCTACGCGGCGCTGGCCACGGCTGGCCTGTATACGCAGCCGTACAGTATCTTTGTTCCGGCCGCGCACCTGATCTGGCTGGTGTTGACACGTTCGGTCAAAGAGCAACCCAAGGCGGTTGGGCTTGCGGGATCGGCTGTGGCGGCGGCCTCGCTGGCCTTTCTTCCGTGGTTTCTCAAGACGCATGCGGCCTGGCAAGGCGTGCTGCAGTCGGGCGTGCGGTTTGCGGTCACCGGCAAGGATCTCCTGGTGATTCCCCACGAACTGATGGGCACAGGCTACGCCGGCGCCGCGCTCACGGTTATCGCGATCGTGGTGGCGCTCCGGTGGTCCTCCTGGAACCGGCAAGAAAAGCTGTTCTGGGCTTCTTACGCCGCGATTCCTCTTCTCCTGGTGCCGGCCGCCGACGCTTACTTCGGCTATTTTCTGGCCGCCCGGCAAATGATCTTCGTGCTGGCTCCCATCAGCGTTCTGTTGGTCGCGAGCATCGAGGTACGGTGGGGTTGGCTGGTTCCCGCCGTCTTGCTGCTCGCGATGGTTTATGAGGACGTTCACTGGATCCGGCGCCCGGGCGAAGGCTGGCAGGCCGCGGCCGCCCAATTGAAAGAGGCCAGCTGCACGATTTTCGTCCCCGGCGGCGCCCGGAGCATGTACGTCTTCTTTGAGCCGGAGCTGCGTGCCTGTGATGAAGATACGCTGACGACCGCCGAAACCGCCGGCCTGTTATTTAGCCCCGATCAGCCCGAGTCCGCTGATTCCGATGCGCGCCAGAGGCTGGATCTGGCCGGATCAACCAAGGTGGCCGATCTGCGGGCCGCCGATCCGCACGTCGAGCTCTATCGACGCTGAGGCGGAACAGGTCCGGAGGCCCGCCCCACTCTGATTGAGACCCGGTTTGCGTTCGGTTTATGATAGAGGTATGAAAAGTCTGCTCCTGCTGGCGCCCGTCCTGTCTGTTTTTCTTGTCCCCGTGCATGCCCAGGATTTTCCGGATGGCCCTGGTAAGGACGTCTTCGTGAACACCTGCGGAGGATGTCACGGCGCCGACATCGTGCTCGGCCAGACTGGCACGCGCGACGTCTGGCAGGATACCGTCGATTCCATGCGCAGCCGTGGAGCCACGGGGAGCGATGCCGATTTCAAGCTCATTGTCGACTACCTCACCAAGAATTTCGGCGTGCCCGCCAAAGCGGGTCAGGCCCCTCCCACGGAGGCCGCTGCTCCGGCGGCCGTTGCGGCCGCCCCCACGGGTTTTCCGGATGGCCCGGGTAAGGACGTTTTTGTGAACACTTGCGGAGGATGTCACGGCGCCGATATCGTGCTCGGACAGACCAACACGCGCGACGGCTGGCAGGATACCGTCGATTCCATGCGCAGCCGCGGCGCCACCGGGAGCGATGACGACTTCAAGCTCATTGTCGACTACCTCACCAAGAATTTCGGCGTGCCGGCCAAAACGGGTCAGACTCCTCCCACGGAAGCTGCTGCTCCCGCGGCTGCGGCGGTCGTTGCGGCCGCCCCCACGGGTTTTCCGAACGGCCCTGGCCTGGATGTCTTCATGAACACTTGCGGAGGCTGCCACGGCGCCGACATCGTGCTTGGTCAGACCGGCACGCATGACACCTGGCAGGACACCGTGGATTCCATGCGCGGCCGTGGCGCCACCGGGAGCGACGACGATTTCAAGCTCATCGTCGACTATCTCACCAAGTATCTCGGCGTGCCGGTCAACGTGAATCAGGCTGCGGCCAAGGAACTGGCGAGCAACCTGGTCCTTACCGCCGACGAAGCCGCCGCCATCGTCAAGTACCGCACCGACAACGGCAACTTCAAGGATTGGACCGATCTGGCCAAGGTGCAGGGCCTGGATATCACCAAGCTCGAGCCCATCAAGAGCCGCATCACGTTCTAACCAGCGCGGTTACTTTGCAGTTCTTTCCGGAACTAAGTCTTTCAGCGATCCGTCCAGGTAGTCGAGCAAAGCGGCCGCCCCGTCTCCAGGCGTTTTTTCTCCCGATTGGGGCAGTGGCAACCGCAGTACTCCCGCGGGCGTGAACTGCGCGCCCGGACGTGTCGAAACCAGATGCATCAGCCGCGCGGGCTCGATTTTCGAGCCCGGATGGAACTTGATGTTCAACGACCCGCCCCGGCGGTCGACCGCTTCCACCCCGATTCGTTCCGCATTGCTCTTGAGCAGGGCAAACCGCAGTAACGTCTCGACGGCGTCCGGCAGCGGGCCGTAGCGATCCGCCAGATCCCCCCGCATGGCCTCGGCTTGCGCGGCGTCCTGAACGTCGGCGACGCGCTTGTACGCGCGCAGCCGCTGGTGCTCGTCGGCGATGTAGCCGGGCGGGATGCGGATGTCCAGCCCCAGATTCGCGAGGAATGCACTTCGAGCGGTGCTTCTTCTCCCTTGAGCTCCCGCGCGGTCTCCTCCAGCAGCCGCACGTAGGTGTCGAACCCCACCGCTGCGATGTGCCCGTGCTGCTCTCCTCCCAGGAGGTTGCCGGCGCCGCGCAGCTCCAGGTCCAAGGCGGCGATTTTGAATCCGGCGCCCAGATCGGAGAACTCGCGCAGGGCGGCCAGACGCTTGCGGGCGATTTCGGAGAGCTCGGTGTCGCCGCTGGAACCAGCGGAAGATACGCATACGCCCGCCGATTGGAGCGTCCCACGCGGCCCCGGGAGCTGATACAGCTCGGACAGGCCGTGCCGCTCGGCATGATCGATGATCATGGTGTTCGCCAGGGGAATATCCAGGCCGTTTTCGACGATGGTGGTGGAAACGAACACGTCGTACTCGTGGCGCATGAAACCGAGCAGCACGCGCTCCAGCTCCTTCTCGTCCATTTGACCGTGACCCACGCCGATGCGGGCTTGCGGAACCAGTTCCTGGATCCAGGCGGCGCGCGTGAAGATGGAATCGATCCGGTTATGCACGAAGTACACCTGCCCGCCGCGGCTCAACTCCTGTTCGATCGCCGTGCGGACCAGCTCGGCATCGAAATGCGCCACCACGGTTTGGATCGCCAGGCGGTCCTTGGGGGGCGTCTCGATCACGCTCATGTCGCGAAGATGCCCAGCAGCGACATGTGCAGCGTGCGCGGGATGGGCGTGGCGCTCATGGCCAGCACGTGGACGTTCTTCCGCATCTGCTTGAGCCGCTCTTTGTCGCGGGCAGGCCGAAGCACTGTTCTTCGTCCACCACCAGCAGGCCCAGATCGCGGAACTTCACGTCCTGCGAGAACAGACGGTGCGTTCCAATCGCGATATCGATGCGGCCGTCGGCCAGCTCCTCGATGGATTTCTTCAGTTCCTTGGCGGCGCGCAGGCGCGAGAACATCTCGATGCGCACCGGAAAGGCCGCGAAGCGCCGCTTGAATGTCTCGAAGTGCTGGAACGCCAGCACCAAGGTGGGAGGCCGAGCACGGCCACCTGCTTCCCGTCGCCCAGCGCCTTGAACGCCGCCCGCATGGCGACTTCGGTCTTCCCGAATCCGACGTCGCCGCATAGCAGGCGGTCCATGGGATGCGGCGATTCCAGATCGCGCTTGATTTCCTTGGCGGCGCTGAGCTGATCCTTGGTTTCGGTGAATTCGAAGGCGTCTTCAAACTCGCGCTGCCAGTTGGAGTCGGGCGAAAAGGCGAACCCTTCGGCCATGCGCCACTCGGCGTAGAGCTTCAGGAGCTCATCCGCCATGTCCCGCATTTTCGCTTTGACCCGCGATTTCCGAGCAGTCCAGGACGCGCCGCCCAGCCGATCGAGCGGCGGCGGCGAATCTCCGCCTCCCCGGGATCTCCACCAGGTCCATGCGCGTGAGCGGCACGTACAGCTTGGCGTGGCTGGAATACTCGAGCAGCATGAAATCGCCCTTTTGATCGCCCTGGACGATTTCGCGAATGCCCAGAAACTTGCCGACGCCGTGGGTGGCGTGCACCACGAAGTCGGCCCCAGGCTTCTGATCGGCCAGGTCGGCGGCGAACGCGGCCATCTGGCTTTTGGTGGGTCCGGGCCGGGCCACCATTTCCGAGGAGCCGAACAGATCCTCGGACCCGATGAAGGCGATGGCGGATTCAGGAAACACCGCGCCGCGGCGGACAAGGCCCTTCACCAGGTAGGTGCTCGCAACCGCCCAGCGAGATCGGAGCGCTCCGCCAGATACGGCGATGCGGCCTCAGATCAACAAGAGCGAGTTGGAAAGGAACCGAGTATTCGCGCAGCACGTCGGCCAGGCGCTCCAGCTCGCCGTTGGAGGGCGCGAAAAACGCCACGCGATGCCCTTGCTCCACCAGGTTCTTGGCTTCGGCGACGGCCACCTGCATGTTCCCCTGGAACGCCAGCGAAGGACGCGTGGCAATATGCAAGTATCCGCACCCAGCTGGAGTTCGCGCAGGTTGACCACGGGACGGGTGCGAGCTTTTCGAAATCCGGCCAATCCAGGAAATTCGCGGCGGCGAGTTCCGAGGCTTCCGGGATGCTCCTCCTTCAACTGATCCAGGCGCTTCCACAGGCGTTCGGAGGCGGAGCGGATATCCTCCGGCTCAGTGGAGGATCACAATGGGCTCCGCGGGCCACGGCCAGCAGCGAGTGCGCTCGCGGCTCTTCCGCCGCCGCGGAAAACTCCCAGCCGGGAAACGCTTCGCCGCGGCGCGGCTGTTCCCGCAGCGGCAGAAGGTCCGCCTCGGATACCTTGAGAATCGACCGCTGCGTTTCGACATCGAAGCGGCGGGAGTCGACTTCGACCTCATCGCCGAAGAATTCGATGCGCACGGGGCGCTCGCTCTCGAGCACGGACACCGATCCAGGATCCCGCCCCGGATGGAATACTCCCCCACCATCTCCACCGGATCGCGCCACTCATAGCCAATCGACTGGAGATGAGCTTCGATGGCATCGAGCGGCAATTCTTCGCCGGTGCGAATGGCCAGCGCCAGCCGCCGGTAGTAGTCGGCATCGTCGGTGGATCGCAGCAGGGCGGATGCGGCTGGGGTGACGGTGATGGGAGCGGTGCCGGCCGCCATCCTCCAGAGTCCGATGGCGCGCTGCTCGCTGATTTCGGTGTGCGGGGACAGCCGTTGCCCGGGCAGGACGTCGAGCGCGGGGAGCAGGGCGGGGCGTCCCGCCTCCAGGCCGCCCGGATCCAGCAAATCGAAAAACGTGCCGGTGAGTTCGGCCAGCACTTCCGCGCGCTGGTTTCCATCGGCGACCACGATCAGCGGCCGCTCGGTGACCTGCCACAGCAGGACCGCATACAGGGCCTTGGCGGTCGGCGTCAAACCGGCCAGCGAAAACGGCCCCGACTCGTGCCGCAGAAGGGGGGAAACCGGATGTCTGGAACGCCTCCTGCCGGCCGAGGGTCTGAAATAGGTCGCGGACGGAGGGATGGGTCACGGGCAGTTCCAATTGTACTGGTGTGGACAATCGAGCCATAATAGGGCAAGATGTTCCGGCCGCATCAGAATCTGAGCGACGAGATCAATCGCAACATCATCCGCAGCGAGATCGAGGGCGGTGTCTACTTACGAGACCTGCCGGAAGCCGCCAAACTCGAAGTCCAGACCCACAACCGCCACTACATTGTCGTACTGTGCCGCGATGGGTCAGCCTGGATCTGGGGCCACCCGGAATTCTGCCCGGAACCTGTCCTGGTGCAGATTTCGGGATCGAACTGGGGCGGGTCCATGCTCAAGACGGCGTATCTCGGCCGCGGAATGCACATGGAGTTCCGTCATCCGGACTACGACGGTCCCATCATCACCTCGCCGATCGTCGATATCCGGTTGCTTTCCGAAGCAGCCTGACGCGGCCCCGGCCGCCTCTACGGCAGCACCAGCCCGGCTAACTCCCGCATGTCGCCGATCAGGAAATCCGGAGGCGTACCGGCGAAGGTTTCCGGCTGAAACCCCCACTTCACGCCGCAGGCCCGGACGCCCGCGTTGCGCGCGGTCTGTATATCCACGGCGCTATCGCCGATCATGACGGTCCGGTCGCGGTCGGCGCGGGATTCGGCAATCAGCGCGTCCAGACCCATCGGATGCGGCTTCTTCTCCGGAAAGCTGTTCCCCCCGTAGACCCGGAAGAAATGCCGATCCAGCCCCAGCCCTTCGATCATCTGCAACGAAAACCGGATCGGTTTGTTGGTCAGGACCGCCAGCGGGACTCCCGCGCCATGCAACTGGTCGAGCGCTTCCCGCACGCCCGGATATAGCGTAGTCGCATCCAGCATGTGCTCGCGGTAATACTCAAGAAAGTACTGCAAGCCGCGCGACCAGTCCTCTTCGCCGGCATCCGGCAGCGCGCGCTGGACCAGCACGGGCGCGCCATTGCCGACGTAGCGGGAAACCGTTTCCGTCGGTAAGGGGCCCAGGCCCATCCAGACGCGGGTGGCGTTGACGGCGTCCGTCAGATCGCGCTGGGAATCGACCAGCGTTCCGTCCAGGTCGAAGACCAACAGATCCCGATTTCTCGATTCACCAGTCACTGATTCACCGGATGGGGCGGCGGCGATTTGGGCTCGTCCGTCTTTTCCCGTTCTCGCTTCTGGCTCTTTCGCACCTGGTCGTCCCACGCCTGGCGGATCTCGCCGACGGTTTGGCGAACCGGCTCCTTCAGCGCGCGGGGCGCCAGGGACGCGATGACATTCGATGCGCCGATCGCATACGGCAGCACGAATGAGCCGGTCATCCATGCCGGTACCGGCCTGGGAGTGAACGCCATCAGCACGGACACCAAGGCCGCCGCGATCAAACCCCCGCGGACCAACCCGAAGCCTGCGCCCAACATCCTGTCCAGCCAGGAAAGGCCGGTCCATCTGAACAGCTTCGACAGCAACTTTCCAATCAGACCGCCAATGAGCGTGCAGACGAAGAACACCACCAGAAATCCCACGAGATTTGAAAACGCGACGGAGCCCACGAACTTGTGGACCCACTCGGCGGGGATGCCGTAGAACCAGAAACCGAACAGGATCCCAGTGACTGTGGCGAGAAATCCGATACCGGCCCGCGCGAATCCGGCCCCGAAGCCAAACGCCACCGAGCCGCCGACAATCGCAATCAACAGCAGGTCGAGCAGGTTCACGACCCTAGTTCACGGCCCGTCAGTTCGCGATAAGCCTCTTTGTATTTATCGCTGGTCTTGCGCGCGATCTCCTCCGGCAGTTCCGGAGCCGGCGGCTGCTTGTTCCACCGGATGGACTCCAGATAATCGCGCACGAACTGCTTGTCGTAGGAGGGCTGGGCGCTGCCGGGAGAATATCGGTCCAGCGGCCAGAAGCGCGACGAATCCGGCGTCAGCACCTCGTCCGCCAGCACGATCTGGCCCCCGACGGTTCCGAACTCGAGCTTCGTGTCGGCGATGATGATGCCGCGCGTGCGGGCGTAGTCCGCCGCATTCTTGTAGATGGCGAGCGTCAGGTCGCGGAGCTGGGCCGCCGCCGTCGCACCGATCAGTTTGGCCGTCTCGTCGAACGAAATGTTCTCGTCGTGCCCGGAGGTGGCTTTGGTCGCCGGGGTGAAGATCGGCTGGGGCAAGGCGTCCGATTCCCGCAAGCCGGCCGGCAAGGCGATGCCGCAGACCGCGCCGGTCTTCTGGTAATCCTTCCATCCGGAGCCGGCCAGATACCCGCGCACCACGCATTCCACCGGGAACATCTCGGCGCGTTTCACCCACATGGACCGTCCCGCGAATTCCGGCGGCAGGTCGCCGGTATCGCTGCTCAGGAAATGATTGGGGACCACGTCTTTCAGGTACTCCAGCCAGAACAGCGTCATCTGCGTCAGGACGCGGCCCTTATCGGGGATGCCCGTGGGCAGGATATAGTCGAACGCCGAGATGCGGTCGGTCGCCACGATCAGCAGGCGGTCGCCGTCTTCGTAGACGTCCCGTACTTTTCCGCGCGCAAACAGCCGATAATTCTTCAGGTCGCTCTCTAAGAGCACGTTCTTGGGGTTTGAGTAGGGTTTTGGGGCCAAACCCAATTATACTTTCCATATGGCTGCGTACACCAGACCTCGATGCTCCTTTCGATCCTAATTCCTGTCTACAACGAACGCACGGTGGTGGAAAAGAGCCTGGCCCTCGTATTGTCGGCTCCCTTGCCGGAGAACATGGACCGCGAACTGGTGATTGTGGACGATTGTTCCACCGACGGAACGTCTGATATTCTCGACCGGCTGGCTGCCCGGGAACCGCGCATCCGGCTGTTCCGGCAATCCGTGAACCAGGGCAAGGGCGCCGCCGTCCGCCGCGCCATCCAGGAAGCCGCCGGCGACTTTTGCCTGATTCAGGACGCCGACATGGAGTACGATCCCTCCGAGTATCCCCGGCTGATGCGGCCCCTGCTCGACGGCCGCGCCGACGCCGTGTTCGGCTCGCGCTACCTGGCCGGCGAACAGAGCCGCGTGCTTCCGTACTGGCACACCAAGATCAATCAGTTCCTGACGCTGGTCTCCAACATGTTCAGCAACCTGAATGTGACCGACATGGAGACCTGTTACAAGGTCTTCCGCACCGATCTGCTCAAGAGCATTCCGATCCGCAGCGACCGTTTCGGCTTCGAGCCGGAGATCACCATGAAGGTCTCCAAGCGCCAGCTCCGCGTATACGAGGTTCCCATCAGTTACCATGGGCGCACCTACGAAGAGGGCAAGAAGATCGGGTGGAAGGATGGCGCCAAGGCTCTGGGCGTGATCCTGTATTTCTGGATCATCGACGATCTATACGCGGAAACCTACGGCCGCGGATTGCTGAACAGCCTGACCGGGACCCCGCAGTATCAAAGCTGGATCACGCGGATCCTGCGCCCGCACCTGCGCGACACGGTGCTCGAAATAGGCGCGGGCCTGGGCAATTGGACCGGCCGCCTGATGGGCAAGAAGCTCTCCTACGTCGCGGCTGAAAAAGATCCGCTCTACCTGCATGCGCTCCGCAACCGCTTTCTGCGAACGCCCAACGTTACCGTGTGCGAGCTCGACCCGGAGAACCTCTCCGATTACCAGCAGTGGGCTGGAAAATTCGAAAGCGCGCTGTGCGTCAACCTGCTCGAATCGGTGGAAGATCCCGAAGTGGTGATCGCATCCCTGACCGGATGTCTCAAGCCCGGCGGGACTCTGGTGGTCCTGGTCCCGCAAGGAAAGTCGCTGTTCAGTTCGCTCGACCGGGGCATGGGCCATAAGCGCCGCTTCGCGGAGCGCGACCTGCGGAATATCCTCGAGTCCCGAGGTTTCCAGATCGAGAAAGAACATCAGATCAACAAAATCGGCGCGCTCTCCTGGTGGTTTTTCGGAAAGCTCCTGCACCGCTCCCGGATGAATCGGCCGGGCTTGAAGCTGTGGGACAAGACCGTGTGGTTCTGGCGGCGCGTCGATCCCCTGCTGCCCTGGAAGGGTCTTTCGCTGGTGATCGTGGCGAGGCTGAAAGCAAAGTGAACATTCATGGCTAGTGACGCGAAATATGTGGTGACCGGAGGCGCGGGGTTCATCGGCTCCACGCTCGTCCGGACCTTGCTCGAACATGGCTTGCCCGGACAGAGCCGAGTGGCGGTGATCGACAACCTCTTGACCGGCCACGAGGCCAACCTCGCGGAAGTCCGCGGGCAGATCGAATTCCACAAAACGGATATTCGCGACGCTGCGGCGCTCGATCCCATCATCCGCGGCGCCGACACCGTGTTTCATTTGGCGGCGATCCCCTCCGTGCCGCGCTCGATTGAAGATCCCGTGCCCTCGCACGAAGTCAATATCGACGGGACGTTCAATGTCCTGCGCGCGGCTGCCGACGCGCGCGTGCGGCGAGTGGTCTACGCAGCCTCTTCTTCGGCCTACGGCGATACCGAAGTTTTGCCCAAAGTCGAGACGATGACGCCCATGCCCAAATCGCCCTATGCCGCGCAGAAGCTGCTGGGCGAATACTACGCGTCGGTGTTTTACTCCTGCTATGGCTTGGAAACCGTGTCGCTTCGGTTCTTCAACGTCTACGGGCCACGCCAGGACCCCACCAGCCCGTATTCCGGCGTGCTGAGCCTGTTCATGAAACACCTGCTGGCGCGCACGTCTCCCACGATCTTCGGAGACGGCGAACAGTCCCGCGATTTCACTTACGTCGAGGATGTCGCGGAGCTGTGCTGGAAGGCTTCGCAGGCGAGCGGAGTGGCCGGAAAGATGTACAACGCGGGAAACGGCAACCAGTACACGCTGAACCAGATCTGGAAGATGCTCCAAAAGACGGAAGGCGTGGATGTGCCGGCGAAGAACGGCCCGCCGCGCGCCGGCGACGTCCGGCATTCCCGAGCGGATACCGCGGCGGCGATCCGGGATCTGGGCCACGCACCCCGCGTTACGATCGAGGAAGGCTTGAGGAGAACGCTCGAATGGTACCGCCTCGCGGCGTAACGGGTGGGATAAGGAAAGGCCGTCCGCGGCTGCGCGGCGAGAGCACCTTGAAGCCCGCCGCTCCCCGAGCCGCGCCGCCCGATCCACAGAAGACCAAGAAACGCGTCCTCTTCGTCTGTATCGGAAATGCCTGCCGCAGCCAGATGGCCGAGGCTTTTGCCCGCGCCTACGGGTCGGACGTTCTGGCCGTGCACAGCGCGGGCCTGGCGCCCGCCGGTGGCCTGCCGCCACTCACCCGGCAGGTGCTCGACGAAAAGAAGATTCCCTCGGAAGGCCAGTTTCCCAAGGGACTGGAGTCATTCGCAGGACAATCGTTTGCAGTCGTGGTCAATCTGAGCGGCGAGCCTCTTCCCGCCGCGTTCGGTGCGGCTCGCCTGATCGAATGGCGCGTTCGCGACCCCATCGGTGAGAGCGATAGCGTCTACCGCGCCGTCGCCGACCAGATCGAGGGCCTGGTCATGCGGCTTATCCTGGAACTGCGTGGCAGTTAAGAAACCCCGGATATACCGGGTGGCCATTCTGGTGCTCGCAGCCGTGGCCGCCGCTTTCGCTCCCCTGCCGAGCGCATTCATCGAGCGGTGGTATTCGACCGGCCTGTACATCCACGTGCAGCCTGTGGTCACGCGCGCCTCGAATCTCGTGCCGTTCGCGTTGTTCGACGTGCTGATCGCGGGCACGCTGCTGACGTGGCTAGGTTTGTCGATGGCGGACGTCCGCCGCGAGCGCGGCCCGCGGGCACGCGCCGTCTCGAGGATCGTGATTCGAACTGTCGCCTGGACCGCGGCGCTTTACCTCGCATTTCTGTTCCTGTGGGGCCTGAACTACAGGCGCACCAGGCTTGCCGGCAAACTTCGGTTCGATTCCCAGGCGGTTTCGACGGACGCGGCGTTAACGATGGCCGTCGCGGCGGTCGATCAGCTCAACGCGATTCACGACCGGGCCCACGCCGTGGGGTGGCAGGGTTCGGATTCCATAGAACCGTCCTTGGCGGCGGCATTCGATCGAGTGCAGCGCGAGTTGGGTGCGGCCAGGACCGCGCTGCCGGGCCGTCCCAAGCCCACCCTGCTCAATCCCTTATTCCGGCTGGCGGGAGTGGATGGCATGACCGATCCCTATTTCCTGGAAACGCTGGTCAAATCCGACTTGCTGCCCTTCGAACGGCCGATGATCGTCGCGCATGAGTGGAGCCACCTGGCCGGGTTCGCGGACGAGTCCGAGGCGAGTTTCGCGGGGTGGCTCACCTGCGTCCACGGGTCGATCGGCGATCAGTACAGCGGTTGGCTCTTCCTGTTTGAAGAACTGGCGCCCGTGGTTCGCGAGGAAGACCGCCCGGATCTGCTTCGCCGGGTTGCGTCCGGACCACTGGCAGATTTGCAGGCGATCCGTGACCGGCGGCAGAGGCAGGTGAACCGCGCCATCTCTCGCGCCAGCGGACGTTTGTACGATCGCTACCTCAAAGCGAATCACGTCGAGGCCGGCATCGCCAGCTATGACGAAGTGGTTCGGCTGGCGCTCGGCGTGCGCTTCGGCCCGGATTGGACGCCTGAACTCGTTGCCGCCGCCGGACGAACGTCCCGTACGATCGCCTGCCAGGGCGAGTATCCGCGGGCGGCCGAATACGGGTCATCCTCAAATTGCAGCGCGAGATCCACCCGCGTTCCCGGCGTAAGTTCCGCGGCGCGATCCGCGAAGTTCCAGGCCTTGGCGCGAATCGTCCGGCCGTTGACCTTCAGCTTGAGGAACACGTGCTTCTCTTTAATGATGTCGGGCGGCACGGCGATCTCGACGCCGTGTAGGGCAAACGTCGGCGCAGGATTCCCGAAGCCAAACGGCGCCAGACGCAGGATGTCCGCTACCGAAGCATCGTCGATTTCTTCCAGCGCGATCTCGGCGTCGATCGTCAGCTCGCGCTCAAAATCCGCGGGCGTGAGACGCTCGCCCGCGTAAGTCCGCAGGCGGTCGCGGAATTCGTCGACTTTGGCGGCGTCCAGTGTCACGCCGGCCGCCTGGCGATGGCCGCCGAATTTGCCAAACAGGTCGGGCATGGCCTCCAGAGCTTCGAGCAGGTGAAAAACGGGTATGCTGCGCCCCGAGCCTTGCGCGACGCCGTTCTCCAGACCCAGCACGAACGCCGGGCGATGAAAGCGCTCCACCACGCGGCTGGCGACGATCCCCACCACGCCCCGGTGCCAGCCTTCGCCGGCGAACACCAGTGCCGCGTCCAGGTCCGTCACCGGCTGCTCGACGCATTGCTCGAAGATGGCGCGCGCGATATCCGCTTCGGTGTCCCGCCGGTCGCTGTTCAATTCGTGTAACTTCGCGGCGAGGGTGCGAGCCACCTCACGGTCCTCGGTCAGGAACATCTCGATCACATCCGCGGCGCTGTCCATACGGCCGGCGGCGTTGATCCGCGGAGCCACCTGAAAAGCGACCTGGCGCGCGCTGGGAGATTCGCCTTCGGGGAATCCCGATACGTCCAACAGCGCCCGCAGGCCGGGATTCCGCACTCGATCCAATCCCGCCAGCCCTCGCTTCACGATCACCCGGTTTTCGCCGGTCAGCGGAACCACGTCGGCGACGGTCGCGATCGCCACCAGTTTCAAGAGCGAATCGATCAGGCGTTCGCGGCGGCTCGGCTCCCATCCCAAGTCCCGAATCAGCGCATCCATCAGCTTGAGCGCGACCCCGGCTCCGCACAAATTCTTCTCGGGATAAGCGCAATCGGGACGATTGGGATTGAGCACCGCCACTGCCGGAGGAAGCTCGGTTTCAGGCAGATGGTGATCGGTGACGATCACGTCGATGCCCAGCCCGGCGGCGTGCCGGACGACTTCGTTGGCCCGAATGCCTGTGTCCACGCTGACGATCAGCGAGACGCCGGCTGCGGCGGCTTCCTCCACCACCTCGCTCCGCATGCCATAGCCGTCCTTCAGCCGGTGAGGCACGTGAAACGAGGCGGTCCCGCCCAGTAAATCCAGGCCTTTTTTCAGGATGACCACGGCGCTGGTGCCGTCGACGTCGTAGTCCCCGTACAGCAGGATTCGTTCTTTTTGTTCGATCGCGCGCCGCAGACGATCGACCGCCACGGGCATGTCTTTTAAAAGCGACGGATCGACCAGATCGGCAATCGACGGCTCCAGGAACCGGCGGGCCGACTCCAACGTGCGGTAGCCTCGCGCCCACAACACCCGGGCGGCGGGCGCAGCCAGTCCCAGGGCCCGCGCCAGCTCACTTGCGCCGGCGGAATCGGATTCTAATAACGTCCATTTCAATTGTTTGAGTAGTAGCCGCTCAGGGGATTCTCATCCCCGTCGTCCTGATAGGGGTCTTCAATCCGCTCCGCCAGCTCGTTGAGTTCGTCGAACCAGTCGGTGCGAACCTCAAACACGTAGGTCCGCTGGGCGTGATCGAAGGACAATTCGATCTGGCAGGTAAACCCTTCATAGGCGCGCATTTCCTTCAGGCGCGCGTCGAGCGCCCGGCGCTCGTCCCGCTCCAGTTCCGAATCGGACAGTTGGGCCAGCACATTCTCGACGATATCGGACGTGAACTCGCGGGCCGACAGCGTGACCATGCGCGCGCCCGCGGCCCATGCGGCTTCCACGAAATCCCGGTAATCGGGATGATTCTCGGTATCCCAAAAGACCGTTCCGGTCAGCGAGCTTTCCGATTCGGCACGCGGGTAGCTCCGGAAAACCGCCATCCCCCGCGTTTCCAGGTGTTGCTGGATCTCGCGGTGCAGAGCGTCAAGGTTGAGTCTCATCCGAACAGGGCTAGAGAACTCTCCCACGCTAGCACAGCGCGCCAAGAAAGAAAAAATGTATCGCGCCGATGTCATCCCGGGGCCTTCTTTTAACGTCCTGCTAAGTTGATGTAAACGAATGATAATTAACGTGTCTTAAGAAGCCCGGCTGTAACCTTTGACCAGGTTCAGGGCATCATTACTCAGCGATAGCGTTCGAACGTAACTCAAGGGAGGATCCAAACAATTTATGAAGAAGTACTTAGTATCACTGACGGCTCTGCTGGCACTGACCGGAATGGCGCTGCTGGCGGCCGATATCGACGGAACGTGGACAGCCGAAACCCAGGGTAAGAACGGTCCGCAGACCCAGACCCTCACACTCATGGCGAAAGGCTCTGAGTTGATGGGGAAGATGGACGGCGGACGGGGTGGTGCGATCGACATTTCCGAGGGCAAAATCGACGGAAACAACGTATCCTTCAAGGTCGTGCGTGACTTCAACGGAAAGCAATTCGCGCAGGAGTTCAAGGGAATGTTGTCCGGCGGCGAGCTCAAGCTTGAGAGGCAAGGCGGACGTGGCGCAACCGAGATGACCTTCAAGAAGAAGTAAGCCCGGTATTACCAGAATTGGCGGGCCCACTCCGGAAGGGGAGGATTAAGATCTAGTGTTAAAGATTCTCGTGCTTCTGGCAGTGAGCCTGCCACTTGTGTTTGCACAGTCAGGAACCGTCAAGGCGGGCGGCCAGCCGATTCCTGGAGCGACAGTGCGCGCAACCCAGGGCCAGCGAAGCCTGGTAACGCTCACGGACGCGAATGGCGCGTTCCGGTTTAACGGAATGACGCCCGGCAATTGGGCCGTCGAGGCCGACATGTTTGGCTTCGATCATTTGCGCCGCGAAGTCCAGGTTGCGGCCACACCCACCAATATCGATCTCACCCTCCAATTGTCTGCCCGCGCAACAGCTCCTGCGCCTGGGCGTTCCGCGCCCGCGCGCCCTGTGCCGCAGGAAACCAGCGCGGTTCCCAATTTCCCGGCAACCGAGCCTGACGCCGCGACTGCTGCGGCCGGGTTCGGTCCGCAGGTGTCTGCCGATAGTTCCAACGAATCCTTTCTGGTGAACGGCACCGTCAGCGAAGCTCTTCGAACCAATCAGGGTGATTTTGCCGGCGCCGGCCCCGGTGGGTTTGGCTTCCCGGGGGGCTTTCCCGGGGGAGACTTAGCCCAGCTCGGCGGCCAGTTCGGCGGTCCCGGCGGCGAACCGGGCCTGCCGGGAGGTGTTGGCGGCCCCGGAGGACGAGGTGGACCGGGTGGCGGCGCCCCCGGCGGGCGTGGCGGACGCGGCGGCTTCGCCGGCGGTGGACCCGGTGGCGGAGGCGGCTTTGCCGGCGGCGGTGGACCCGGTGGCGGAGGCGGCGGAGGACGAGGCTTTGGCGGAGGCGGGCGCGGCGGTGGTGGACGAGGCGGACGCGGCGGCCGCGGACAGAACGCGGCCTTTATCGGGAATCGTGTCCGGCGTTCCGCCAACACGATCCGGGCCCAGGTCTTCTTTACCGCGCGCAACTCCGTGTTCGACGCGCGACCCTTCTCGCTCAACGGTCAGGAACAAGCGAAGAGTTCCTACGCCAACAACCGCTACGGCGTGAATATCGGCGGTCCCGTCACCATTCCCAAATTGTTCGATCTCAGCAAGGTTCTGAATTTTACGGTGTCCTACAACGGAACTCTGTCGCGGAATCCCTACGACGCCACGGCCACCTTGCCGAGCGCGGCGGAGCGCAACGGCATCTTCACGGGCCGGAACACGATTTACGATCCGGCGTCGTGCGCTGTGGGCCTGGGCTGCCAGCCGTTTACGGACAACCAGATTCCGCTGACCCGCATCAGTCCCATCGCGCAAGGCTTGCTTCAATACGTCCCGCTGCCGATTTACAGCGGCCTGATCCAGAACTACCGCTACACGACGTCCAATCCGAACAATTCGCAGAGCATCAACACCCGGATTCAATGGTCCGTGAGTGGGACCAACCGGATCTCGTTCAGCTCCAATCTGCAAAGCCGCAACAGCCAGAGCAGCACACCCTTTGGATTTCGGGATGACACGCAGGGGAACGGCTCCAACTCGAGCGTGAACTGGACCAAGAACCTGGGTACCCGCATGTTCAGTAATTTCAGCATCGGGTTCAACCGGAATCACAACCAGACGATCCCGTACTTCCAGGCACTGGGCGTGGACGCGGCGGCGCAACTGGGAATCTTCGGCGCCTCGCCCGACCCGCGCAACTACGGCCCGCCTGCGCTGAGCTTCACCAACTACGGCGGCCTGACGGACGGGAATCCCAGCACGTCGGCGGTGAACACGCTGAACCTTTCCGAGACCGTCAACTTACGGCGCGGCAAGCACAACTGGAGTTGGGGCGTCCAGTGGAGCAAGGCCATGACCAACTCCATCACCGATTCCAACGGCCGCGGGACTTTTTCCTTCTCCGGACTGGCCACCAGCAACTTCGATGCGAACGGCCTGCCCATCGCCAAAACCGGCTGGGATCTGGCGGATTTCCTGCTCGCCTCGCCCCAATCGTCTTCGATCCGATATGGCGCGTCGAGCCAGTATTTCCGCTCCAAAACATTGAGCTTCTTCGGCCAGGATGACTGGCGCGTCCGCAGCAATCTGTCGCTCAACCTGGGCCTGCGGTACGAATACTTCACGCCCATCCAGGAGAAGTACGGGCATCTGGCCAACCTGGACATCGCGCCCGGATTTACCGCCGTCGCGCCGGTGATTGCAGGCGGCGTCGGTCCCTATAGCGGGCAGTTCCCGGCGGCCTTGATCAATCCGGACAAAAACAATTTTTCACCCCGGCTGGGCTTGGCCTGGAAACCCACGGCCCGCAGCAAGTACACCTTCCGGGTCGGCTACGGCTGGGCCTACAACATGGGCGTGTACAACCAACTCGGGAACCGGCTCGCCCAGCAGCCGCCTTTCTCCAGCACCAACTCGGTGAACACCACGGCCGATAACATTCTGACGCTGGCCACCGGCTTGATGGCGGTTCCCGTCGGCGACACCATCACCAATACCTTCGCGGTGGACCGCTATTATCGCGCGGCCTACGCGCAGACCTGGAACGTGATCATCCAGCGGGAGCTGCCGCTGGGACTGGCCATGGAGATCGGATACAACGGCTCGAAGGGTACGCGGCTCGACGTCCAGACGATTCCCAATAGCGCGCCGCCGGGATCGTCGCCTCTGACCGCCGAGCAGCAGCGCCTGATCGGAAACGCCCAAGGGTTCCTCTACGATTCCCCGGTCGGCAATTCCATTTATCACGGCGGTAGCCTGCAGGTTACCCGCCGTTTTCGCAACAGCTTCTCCTGGCAAGTGAACTACACCTATCAGAAGATGATCGATAATACGTCGGCGCTGGGCGCGGGCGTGGCCCAGAATGCCCAAAATTTGGCCGCGGAGCGCGGAATCGATTCGCCCACGGGACAAACGCTGCAGGTGCGGTACACGGCTCAATCCCCGGTCGGCGTTCGAAACGCCATGTTCCAGAAGCAGCCCTGGCTGCAAAAGGCGCTCAAGGACTGGCAGCTCACCGGGACCACGCAGGTGCAGAGCGGACGTCCGCTGACGCCCACGGTTCTCGGAAATGCCTCCAACGTCGGAGGAGCCGGTGTCGTCGGCACCGTGCGCGCCGACGCTACCGGATTGCCGGTCAGCGCCGGCTCGGGCTACTTCAACCCCGCGGCGTTCGCGGTTCCGCTGGCGGGTTTCTACGGGAACGCCGGACGCGGCGTCATCCCCGGCCCCGGCACGTTCAGCATGAATCTGCAACTGGCGCGCCAGGTCCAGTTCGCCGAGCGCAAGAGTGTCGAGTTTAACGTGAGCGCCACCAATCTGCTCAACCACGTGAACATCTCGAATTTCGGCACGGTGGTGAACTCGCTCAACTACGGATTGGCGACCGGCGCCGGCGGAATGCGGACGATTCAGGCTACCATCCGGTTCCGGATGTGAGGGGAACAGTTCCCATGAAACGCTCAATGAAAACCCTGTTCCTGCTGTTGGCGGCTTCCTTGTTCGCCCAGGAAGTTACGTTCAAAACGGAAACCAAGCTGGTGGTGGTGAACGTGTCCGTCAAGGACAAATCCGGGAAACCGGTCACCACGCTCAAGAAGGAAGATTTCGAGATCTACGAAGACGGTGTGAAGCAGAATCTGGCCGTGTTCGAACTGGAGCAGCTCAGCAACGATGTGCTCGCTCCCGTCGCGGCCACCTCCTCGGCTCCCGCGACGCTGGAAGAGCGCGTTCCCACCGCTCCCGCCGGGCAGGCCGTGACGACGGCTTCCGCGCCTCCTCCCGTGCGCCATCAGGACAAGCGTTTAGTCGCCCTGTTTTTTGATTTTTCGAATATGCCGCAGGCGGACCAGGTCCGCGCCCGGGACGCCGCGGTCGACTTCGTCACCAAGCAGATGACCGCCTCCGACCTGGTTTCGATTATGGCGTACGGAAACCGGTTCGACGTGCTGGAGGATTTTACGGCGGATCGTGACCGCTTGCTCTCCCGGCTCCGGACGATGGCGACGGGCGAAGGCGCCGGCCTGGCGGACCAGGCCGCTACCAGCGCCGATGAGGGCGACGACAGCGGAACCTTCGTGGCGGACGACACCGAGTTCAACATTTTCAATACCGATCGCAAGCTGAGCGCCCTGGAAGATGCCACCAAAAAGCTGGCGGCGTATCCGGAAAAGAAAGCCCTGATCTATTTCGCGAGCGGTTTGACCCTGACCGGCCTCGAAAATCAAAGCCAGTTGCGCTCCACGGTCAACTCCGCAGTCCGGGCGAACGTGTCGTTTTATCCGGTCGACGCGCGCGGGCTGACGGCCGAGTCGCCGGTGGGCGCCGCGTCGCAGGCTTCGGGGCGGGGCACCGGGATCTTCACAGGGTCCACGCAGTCCGGCCGCCGCAGCAGCACGACCGGGTCGCAAGACACGCTCTACTCGCTGGCGTCGGATACCGGCGGGAAAGCCCTGGTCGATTCCAACGACCTCGCCCTGGGCATCCGGCTGGCCCAGGAGGATATCAGCAGCTATTACATTCTGGGCTACTACAGCAAGAACGCGGCCGAGGATGGAAAATTCCGCAAAGTCCAGGTGAAGCTGGTCAGCAAGGAGCTGCAGTCCAGCACCAAGCTGGACTTCCGCAACGGCTATTACGCGTCGAAGACGTTCGCGAAATTCACCAATTCCGACAAGGAACGGCAACTGGAAGAAGCCCTGACGTTGGGCGATCCGGTGAGCGAATTGCCCCTGGCGCTGGAGGTGGATTATTTCCGCGTGGCGCGGGATCGCTACCTGGTTCCGATTTCGGTCAAGATTCCAGGATCGGTCCTGGTGCTGGCCCAGAAGGGCGGCAAGCAAAGCACGGATTTCGATTTCATAGGTCAGGTACGTGAAGCGGGGAACGGCCGTCTGGTGGGCGGCGTGCGCGATAACATCCCCGTAAAGCTCAGCGACGCGGATGTTTCCCAGCTCGAGCATCGCCACCTGCAGTATGACGCCGGACTGACGCTCCCACCCGGCTCCTATGACCTGAAATTTCTGGCGCGCGAGAATCAAACCGGCAAGATGGGGACCTTTGAAACCAACTTTGTCGTCCCGGACCTGACGGCCTCCAGAAACTTGCGCATGAGCTCGGTGATCCTGAGCAGCCAAAAAGAAGACGTCAAGGCAGCCGTGGGGTCGGCCGATAGCGACAAACGGGCTCTGGCGAATCATCCGCTGATTCAGAACGGCAAGAAAACCGTGCCTAGCATCACCCGGGTGTTTCGCAAGGATCAGACCCTGTACGTGTACTTCGAGGTGTACGACCCGGCCGCCGATCCTGCTTCGAAGGCCCCGAATCTCACTGCTCAGGTGGAACTGCTGCAAGGCCCGCGCAGGGCATTTTCGTCCATGCCGGAGCAGCAGGTGAAACTGGTGCCCAATCGTCCGGGCGTGTCCTCTTTCAACTTCCAAATCCCGCTGGCCAAGATGAACGCGGGCCAGTACACCGCGCAGATTAACGTGATCGACGAGGTGGGGAAGCGCTTCGCGTTCCCACGCAGCACCATCGTCGTGCTGCCGTAAATCCGGTAAACTGATGGCATGAACACCGCTCGTTACGTCCACTGGGAAGACCAAGGGATGTGGCTTGGCTACTTCGAGGAGTTCCCCGACTACCTGACCCAAGGTGAAACCATCGAGGAGCTCGAAGCAAACCTTCGTGATCTCTACCGCGACCTGACAAGTGGTGAGATTCCGGGCATCCGTCGGGTCGGCGCATTGACCCTTGGATGAAGCGGACCGATCTGATCCGCAAGCTGGAAGAGGACGGATGTATCCTCGTCCGGCACGGCGGGAATCACGACTGGTACCGAAATCCGAAGACGGGCATGTCTCAGGCCGTTCCAAGACACCGGGAAGTCAATGAATTCCTTGCCAAACACATCTTGAAGAAGCTCGCGAACTAATTGACACTATAAGGGCCGCTGAATCAGGCCGAAAACCGGCTTTTTTACAGCCCCATCCGTTCGAGCTTGCGATACAGCGTTTTCCGCTCGATCCCCAGCACCTTCGCCGCCCGGCTCTTGTTGCCATTGGTCGCCGCCATCACCCGGCGGATCTGCTCCGTCTCGGTATCGGCCAGGCTGTCGCTGGCGTGGTCGCGGGAATCCATCTGCTCGATGGACTGGCGAACCGCGGCATCGTCGATGCGCCCTCCGGGCGCGAGAATCGTCATCCGCTCCATCATGTGCTGGAGCTGCCGGATATTGCCCGGCCAACTATACTCCACCATCGCCTTAAGCCCGGAGTCGGTGAGCTTGCTGTCGAGCTTGTAGCGCTCGTTGTAGCGCTTCAGAAAATAGTGGACCAGCAGAGGGATGTCACCGGCCCGCTCGCACAGCGGCGGCACCGTCAGGCGCACCACGTTGAGCCGGTACCACAGGTCTTCGCGGAACTTGCCCTCCTCCACCAGCTTCTGCACATCTTTGTTGGTGGCCGCGATCACGCGCACATCCACTTTCTTCGCGCGCGACGAGCCCAGCGGCCGGATTTCCCGCTCCTGCAGAAATCGCAGCAGTTTTAGCTGAAAACCCAGGTCGATATCGCCGATTTCGTCCAGAAAGACAGTCCCGCTGTGGGCGGCTTCGAACACGCCCATGCGGTCGCGGTCCGCGCCGGTGTAGGCCCCCTTGAGCGTTCCGAACAGCTCGCTTTCGAGCAGCGACGGCGCGATGGCGCCGCAATCCACCGGCACAAAGGGCTGCTGCGCGCGCTTGCTGTTGGCATGGATCATGCGCGCGATGAGTTCCTTGCCGGTCCCGGTTTCGCCTTCGATCAGGACCGTGGCGTCCGTGGGGGCGACCTTCGACAACGTCTTATAGATGTCGATCATGCGCGGCGAGCTGCCGATCATTTCCGTGTTGGGGAGATCGTCGATCGAGGCGGCTTCGTCGTTGTCCGGTTCGCCCAGCGACTTTTCAGCGCGCCGGATGGTGTCCACCATTTGCGCCATTTCGAACGGCTTGGCCAGGTATTCGAAGGCTCCCCCCTCGGTCGCCGCCATCACCGTTTCCATGCTGCCGCGGCCGGTCATCAGGATCACCAGGCAGTCGGGATTCTGGCGGCGCGCGCTGCGCATTATATCGAGGCCGGTGCGCTCGTCCAGGTAAATGTCGGAAATTATGATGGGGTAACTGTCTTTTTCGAGCCGGTCCAGCGCCTCGCGGGTCGAAGCGACCGCATCGACGGAGTAGCCTTCCAGTTCCAGACACGTGACCATGGTGGTCCGCACAGCCTGGTCATCTTCGACGATCAGCAGTTTCGGCATTGGTTGGAGTGCTCGCGTGGGCTTTCATAATCATGGTAAAACAAGAGCCCTTGCCGGGAGTGCTGGTGACCTCAATGCGGCCTCCATGCTGGAAAACGATCTGCTCTACAATCGAGAGCCCGATGCCCGTACCGGTTTCGCCGGAAGCCTCGGCGCGCTTGGTCCGGTAGAATTTCTGAAAAATGCTCTTGATTTCCTTGGCGTCCATGCCGATTCCCTGATCCTGCACCGCCAGTCGTAATTCGGAGCCACGCAGCTCGGAATATACGTGAATGCCGGTATCGGCCGGCGAATACTTTACGGCGTTGGTGAGCAGGTTGTAAAGCGCATACTCGAGCAGCTCGCGATCTCCCAAAACGGTGCCTTCCACAGCGCTGTCGAGCAAGATCGCGATGTGCTTCCTCTCGGCCAAGGGTTTCGTGCGCCCGATGCAGGCGTCGACTAACTCGGACAGAGGGAGAGCCTCCTGCTTCAGCTCCATCTGGCCTTCGGCCAGCCGTTCGACGTCCAGGAAGGTCGAGATGATGCGGGCCAGGCGTTTGGATTCGGAGTTGATCATGGTACTCAACTCGTTGCGTTTCTGGTCGGGAAGAGCATAACGGCTCATCAGTTCGCTCGATCCCTGGATCGCCGTGAGCGGCGTGCGCATTTCGTGAGCCGCCCAGTGAATGGCCTGCTGGTAGCGCGACTTTTCGGATTCCGATTTGCGGAGTTGCCGGCGCACCATGAAGTGACGATACGTCGCCGCTCCGATCGAGCTGAGCCAGACCACGGCTACGGGAGCCACGTACGGGAGCACGATACCGTGAGCGAAAAACTGGACTGGCAGGAAGTAATGCGCCGCGGCCAGCACCGGCGCGATCGCGACATAAGCCCGCCAGCCTGCCAGCAGCCAGAAGATCACCCCCGCGGTGACGGCGAGCGACACGCAGATCAGCAGCGTCGTGATGTTGCTGGCTGGAACCAGAAACTTGCCGTGCGCCATGGTTTCGAACGCCTGCGCGTGCATTTCGACGCCGGAAAATTCACCCCGTACGGATTCACCAGGCGGTCGTTGGCGGCGGAAAGGGCCGTGATCCCCAGAAAGACTGTCTTGCCGCGCAGCTCGTCGCGATGCCGGCGGATATCCAATGCGGAAACGGCCGGAATCGTG
>CAVXFR010000003.1:0-161588 GCA_963761045.1 Terriglobia bacterium
GACTTTAGTCCGGCGCAGCGTCCCTCCGGCAGTAAGTTGTGAACATGTTCAAAATAGTTCTTGACAGCCCTACCCGCCGGGCCCATCCTGCTATTGAACACGTTCAATAACTATGCCGCCGACCAAAAGCAACCGCCAAAGCCGAAGAGACCGGACTCAGGATTCTGGATTCCGCGCTGGCCCTTTTCCGCCAAGAGGGCTTCGATACCGCCACGATGCGGGACATCGCTCAGAAGGCAGGAGTCGCCACCGGGGCGGCGTTCTACTACTATCCGTCCAAGGACGCGATCGTCATGGACTTCTACCAGCGCGCTTGTGTGGAGATGCAGCCCAAGATCCAAGCCGCTTTGGAGCACGCTGACAGCTTAGAAACCCGTTTGCGCGAGCTGATTCGCGTAAAGCTGGTTCACTTCGCGCCAAACCGGGGCGTATTGCGCGCCCTCCTGCGAAACGGTGCGGATCCCCGGCATCCTCTCTCGCCGTTCAGTCCCGAGACCAAGGAGATTCGAGACGTCGATATCGCCTGGTTCCGAAGGATCCTGGTGGATGCGGGACGCGCATACCTCGAGACCTGGAGCCGCATCTCCCGGGCGTGCTGTGGTTCTTCCAGATGGGCGTGATCTTTTTCTGGGTCATCGACGAATCGCCCAATCAATCCCGAACCACCAAGCTGCTGGCGCTGGCTACCAAGAGCGTCGCTACGTTGATCAAGGTGTCAGCCTTGCCTCTCATGCGTCCGGTGCGAAAGAGGCCCTGCAATTGATCGAAGTGGTGAAGGGAGACTAGTATGACGATGGGCGCGCGTGCATTGCTGGGACTGCTGATTCTGGCAGTTCTGGTTAGCCTTGGGATCGCTTTGAGCAACACCGGCATCTACGGGGTGACGATCTTTGCGCTCCTTCCGGCGTTTCTTGGGGGTCTTACGTCCTGGGTCTTTCGTCCGGCGACCGATGGCCAAGCCATTGGATGGAGTGTACTCGCCGTCTTTGCGGGACTCTCCGCGTTCCTGTTGATAGGAGCAGAAGGAGCAATCTGTATTCTGATGGCTGCGCCATTGGCGCTTCCGATGGGTATTCTGGGCGGCTGGATAGTCTACCGAAGCCGCTTTCGCAGACTGGCGAGCGGCAGCATCACGATGTTGATACTTCTGCCAGCCGCTACCCTTACCTGGGACGTTAAGGCTCCGCCGCCCGTGTTCCAGGTGCGGACCTCGATTGAAATCGCGGCGCCTCCGGAACAGGTTTGGAAGTACGTCGTGGCATTCCCCAGGTTGCCCGAACCGCAGGAATGGTACTTTCGAGCCGGGCTGGGGTATCCAACCCAAACGCGTATCGAAGGATCGGGCCCAGGAGCCGCACGGTACTGCGATTTCTCCACCGGATCGTTTGTCGAACAGGTTGAAGTTTGGGATGAGCCGCGCTTACTGCGATTCCGGGTGACGGAGAGTGCGGCGCCTATGCGCGAGTGGAGCCCCTATGGCGAGATTGTGACCAAGCACTTGCATGGATACTTCATTTCAAGGGAAGGCCAATTTCGATTGACGCGGTTGGCCAACAACCACACCCTGGTGGAGGGGACCTCCTGGTATCAGCACGGTCTCATGCCGGCGGAGTACTGGCGCTGGTGGTCAGACGCAATTATTCATCGCATCCATTCGCGAGTGCTCACCCACATTAAGACTTTGGCCGAAGAGGACGCCGCCTCACAAACATTCCAATGATTGAATGATTTAGCGCCGCGGCCGCCGGTGAGCCGGCCGCGAATCTGTTCTAGGGTCCATTTTTCATTGACAAATGGCCCCAATCGAGTAAACTGCAATTGTAAGAGCAAAGTAGTTTTGCTCGCATAAGTAGCCCCCGCCCAGGCTTTTCTCCCTTAGAATCATTCCCCGCCGAAGATTCCTTTCCGCACGCGTATTCCGTGTGCGCATTTACGGTGATTCACACAACCGCCCTTTGGGCATCGAAAGGAAACATCTCCCATGAAAATGAATCTCTTGAAATCAGTTGTTCTGGCGGCTTCCCTGTTGGGTGCGCTGAGCTCCGCGTCCGCCGAGACGCTGCATGCGCGCATCCCGTTTGGTTTCTCCGCGGGAGGCCTGGCTATGCCGGCTGGAGCCTATTCGATCCGCACGATTCCAGGCGCACCGAACGTTCTCCTGTTTGAGAACGAAGCCACGAAGATGCAGGCCATGGTGTTCGTGCGCACAGGCGCCGGCACGGCCGCCAAACCGCTGACATTCACAAGCGCCGGCGAGCGCACGGAACTCGCGAATATCGCGACCGACGGGTGGAGTTATGAACTCAGCATTCACCCGGCCCGGAGATCGCTGAAAGGAGCCGCTCTCGCGATCAGTTCGGCAGCCAAGTAGGGCTTATCGCGCAGAAGGGGAGGAGGTGCGCCGGCCTCCTCTCCTCGGTTACGCGTACGCGAGCTTATGGCTCCTTGACGCAAATAGCAGCGCCGTCGAAGGAGGAGAACCCAGCCAGTAGTGTGACCGTCAGGTTCGATGAAACCGAAATCTCGTCGCACTCGGTCAACCCGGCAGGGGGCGGAGGCACAACGAAGTTGACGTTGTACAGCCCTACCGAGCCCGGGCTCATACCAATGAAGCGGATATAAGGGTCCGGGGCCGCGACTTGAGCCTTGGAAGGCGACGCGTTGATGCGATAGTCGTAGCTCAGTGCGCCCGCGACGAGCGGTGCCGGAGTCGGCGTCACGTCGCCAGTCTTCAGCCCCAAGGAGGAGACTCCGAGCCCAGAGGCATACATCACGATGACCTCACCGACCAAGGCGGGGTTCGATGCGGTGACCAGGCGGCCGTCGGCATGTGTCACCCCCAGGACATGGACGTTGGCGCCCACCGCAGAGACGTGGAGCGTCGCGGTCCTGTTCGTCCCGTCCGAGACAAAGATTCGTGCAGAATTGAGGCAGCCACCGCAGGCGGGCAGATCCTCGGGCTCTAGTTCGTAGGGAATTTGAACCGTGACTCCTATAAACTGCGGGCAGGGCTGCCCGACACATGCCTCGTAGAGTTGATCAACCGCAATGATCGGTACGGGAGGAAGCTCCGGTCCATAATTCTGAGTCATCGTCACCGAAATTCCCCCGAGGACCGTCGGGAAAGGTGTGCTGGTTGCCCTGATTCCATTAATCGGGACGGTTGTTGTCAGGCCCGTCACCCACAGAGTCACGACCTGGCCGGGCGCCAGGCGAACTGGCCCTGCTACCGCGGGATCGGTGCCCAGGATCATGGCGGTTTGTGCTCTGATGCAGGGACACACAACCCAGAGAGCCATGCTCGCGGCGATGCGAAGCAGTTTCACAACAACCTCCGTGCGGAAGAAGGCGCGGGAAACTTCAGTCAAGTCTCCGGGAGTAAACTGCGGAACTTCCTCGGCGGAACGGGCGCGGTCATGCGAGGTATATCATCCTCTAGGGGGGATGTCAACGCTAATAGACTCTTCTGCGGGCCGACGAAGACAAGGGAAATTTACTTGCCTGCGCCGTTGCTGTGTGCGAGCTTATTGAGTCCGTTGAACGCCGCGGCCTTGTAGCATTCGGCCAAGGTCGGGTAGTTGAAGACCGTGTCGAGGAAATACTCCATGGTTCCCTTGAGAATCATCACCGCCTGGCCGATGTGCAGCAGCTCGGTGGCGCCGTCGCCGATGATGTGGACCCCCAGGATCTCGCGGGTTTCGCGGTGGAAGATCAGCTTCAGTCGCCCGGTGGTGTCGCCGCGGATCTGGCCGCGCGCGATCTCGCGGTAATACGCCACGCCGACCTCGTAGGGGACGTCTTCGTCGGTGAGTTGCTCCTCGGTCTTTCCGATAAAGGAGATTTCGGGAATGGTGTAGATCCCATACGGATACGTCGCCGGGTTGGATTGCATCGGCAGATCGTAGGCGCGCGCGGCGGCAATCCGGCCCTGTTCCATGGAGACCGAGGCCAGGCTCGGGAAACCGATGACGTCGCCGGCGGCGTAAATGTGCGGCACCGCGGTGCGGAAATTGGCATCCACTTTGATGCGCCCGCGATTGTCGGCTTCAAGACCGGCCGCCGCAAGATTCAGCTCGTCGACATTCCCCTGGCGGCCGACCGCATACAGCAGCGCGGAGCCGCTGATTTTCTTGTTGCTCTCCAGGTTCGCCACCACGCTGCCGTCGGGCATTTCCTCGACGCTCGAGACCTCTTCGTTGAGCCGCATGGTCACGCGGCTGTCGCGCAGGTGGTAGGACAGCGCCTCCACCATTTCCCCATCGGCGAATTCCAGCAGCCGGGGCCGTTTCTCCACCAGGATCATGCGGACGCCCAGCGTGGCGAACATGCAGGTGTACTCGACGCCGATCACGCCGCCGCCGACCACGATGAAGGTCTTGGGGATCTCCTGCATGTTCAGGATCTGGTCGCTGCTGATGATATTGCGATTGTTGTAGGGAACTTTCGGAGACACCGCCGGCTTGGTGCCGGTGGCGATGATGACGTTTTCGGCGTGGTAGTCGTTCGCTCCAACCAGACTGGTAACGCGGATGGTGTTCGGGTCGACGAACGAGGCGCTTCCGGCCAGAACTTGCACGCCATTGCGTGTGAGCTGCGAGACGGTAACGTCGATCTCGGTCTTGATCACGTGCTGGACCCGAAACGCCAGGTCCGACATGGTGATCTTCTCTTTCACCCGGTAGTTGACGCCGTAGATGCCCTGATAGGCGTAGCCGGAAAGATGCATCACGGCCTCGCGCAAGGTTTTCGATGGGATGGTGCCGGTGTTGATGCAGGCGCCTCCCACGCACTCGCGCTGTTCCACTACCGCGACCTGTTTTCCGGACTTGGCGGCCTGGATGGCGGCCCGCTGGCCGGCCGGTCCCGAGCCGATGACGATCATGTCGTAGCTTTGCATGGGGAAAAAGGACTATAACAAGCCAGTATAGTGGTGATCGGTCCATTTGAACGACAGCGCATTAACGTGATGCCGCGCATTCACATTCTGGGCGGCGGTCCCGCGGGCTCCTCGGCGGCGCTGGCGGCCCTGCGCCACGGTGCACGCGACGCGCCGGTTCGGGTGATCGAAAAATCCCGGCTGCCGCGCCATAAAGTTTGCGGCGAGTTCTTTTCCCCGGAGATCGGGCCGGAGCTGGACCAGTTGGGCGCATGGAGCGGGTTTCTGGCGGCTGGGCCGGCGCGCGTCCGGCGAACTGTGCTGCATTTTGGCGCGCGTCAAAAAAGTTCGCGCCTGCCGGAGGCGGCCTACGGTTTGAGCCGCTACGCCTTCGACCGGATCCTGCTCGACCAGGCGCGCGCGGCGGGGGCGGAACTGGCAAGCGAAGGTGAATCGCCGCTGATCGTCGCGACGGGACGGCGTACCACGGGAAGCCGTACGGCGGGAACCCCGCGGGGTCAGCGCCTGTTCGGCTTCAAGGCTCACTTTGAAGGTCCCACCGACGACGCCGTCGAGCTGTTCTTTTTCGAGCGGTGCTATGTGGGCGTCACTTCCATCGAAGCAGGCCGAACCAACGTCTGTGGTCTGGCGCCGGAGAGTTTTCTGTCACAGTTCGATTTCGAGTACGACGGAATCGTGACGCAGTGTCCGGCGTTGTCCGCGCGCCTCCAGCCGCTGCGGCGGGTGACCCCGTGGTTTTCCACAGGGCCATTGCAGTATGGCCAGGCCTTTGAGCCCGGCGGCAAAGTCTACCCGGCCGGCGATGCGCTGTCGTTTGTCGATCCCTTCACCGGCTCGGGATTGCTGGCGGCGGTCCGCTCGGGCGCGAGGGCGGGTAGAGCGGCGGCGACGGGGCAGCCGGTGGAGGAGTATCTGCGGGAATGCCGGGCGAGCCTGCGGCAGCCGTTTCAGGTCGCGGGAGCCTTGCGGCGGGCGCTCGAAGGTGGATGGGCGGAAAAGCTCGCTCCATTGGCACCCGGGCGGTTGCTGTTCGCGCTCACGCGCCCCAGATGAAAAAAGCCGGTGAGTACTCGGAGGAGGATACTCACCGGCCGGCTTGCCACTGACCAAAGGTCGCGTAGCGCGCCAAGCTTTCGGGAAGCCCACCGGGCAGTCGGTAACGCTTCCCTCGAGAAAGAGACGCGATGAAACCCTTAAGAAGGTTTCACAACTGGACATCCCAATCCTACCACCGTGTGACAATCCTGTACAGATCTAAGGTGCTACCTGAAGATTAAGGCCTGTAACTATCTGTAAGTACTGGCCTTACTACTCGGCCTCCGCGGCCGTCCGGAGTCTGCCCCGAAGCCCGAAAAACGCTGCCGCGGCGATCAGTTGCAGGGTCAGCCCGAACACCACCACGGCCATCACCGACCAGTCGTAGAGCGCGCCCATAGTGGCGCTTCCCACGAACCACATGACCCCGTAGACTGCGTTGAACCAGCCGAAGGCGCTGCCGCGTTTGTTCATCGAAACCACTTGGGCGATTCCGGACCGCAAGACCGCATCCTGCGCTCCGATGCCGGTCGCCCAGCAGGCTATGCCGGCCATCACGGCCGTCGAGCCGCCCAGAAAGCCCAGCGGCAGCGAGAGCATCGAGATCAAGGTCCCGATGCTGAGCATCACCACGCCGAAGCGATCGAACAGCCGGCCAAAGAGCGGAGCCGTGATGGCGTTCACGGCCATCGCGCCGGAGTAGAGCAAAGGGATCGTGGCCTCTCCGGTGACTCCGGTTTTCTGCAAGTGGTAGGAAAGCAGGGCAAAGTCCACGAATCCACAGGCCAGGATTCCCGCGGAAGCCACGTAGATCCAAAAGATCCTGGGGAAGTGCTTCTGTTCGATTTGGTGCGGGGCGGCCTTGCCCTGGGCCGGGAACCAGGCGCGCGCCGTCAGCAACGCGGCCAGCGCGAGCGCGGCCGGAATCACCAGACCGAGGAACGCCGGTCCGAAAGCGTGCGATTTCGCCACGGTGGCGGCCACGATCAGCGGGCCGATGACCGCGCCGGTCTGGTCGAGCGCTGCATGCAGGCCGAATCCCCAGCCGTGCCCGACCGTGACCGTGGCCTCCGATAGCAGAACGTCGCGCGCCGGGCCTCGGATGCCTTTGCCGGTCCGTTCCAGGGCGACCAGGATCGCCGCCATCCACCAGTTCCCGGCGAAGGCCAGCGCCGGAACGGCGATGATATTCACGGCGTAGCCGCAAATGGCGATGGTCCAGTAGGCGCGGGTTTTGTCGGCGATGCGCCCGGAGAACAGGCGCAGACTGGCGGCCAGCATTTCGCCAATTCCCGCGATGATTCCGACTTCCGTGGCGTTGGCGCCCAGGTTGCTCAGAAAAGGTCCGATGACGCTGCGCGCGCCTTCATACGTGACATCGGCGAACATGCTGACGATGCCGAGGCAGACGATGAAGCGGATCGCGCGGGTGCGTGTTTCAGCGGCAGTCACGAGGACTCACTTCGCGGCCATTTTGAGGAGCTGCTCGGCGTGGCGCAAGGCTTCCTGGGTGATGCGTTCGCCGGAAAGCATGCGGCCGATTTCGCGGGTGCGGGCGCCGGGCGCCAGCTCCTCGATCGAGGCCACGGTGCGGCCCTGTTCGGAGTGTTTTTCGACGAAATAGTGGTGATCGGCGAAGCCGGCGATCTGGGGCAAGTGGGTTACGCAGATCACCTGGTTCGCGCCGGAGAGTTTCTTGAGACGCCGGCCGACCGCTTCCGCCGCGCTGCCGCCGACGCCCGCATCGACTTCGTCGAACACCAGCGTGCGAGGGGAGACATTCTTTCTTGCGGCCGGGCTTACGCACGTCTTGAGCGCCAGAGCCACGCGCGACAGCTCGCCTCCGGAGGCGATCTTGTCCAGGGGCTTGAGTTCCTCGCCGACGTTGGGAGCGATCAGGAACGCTACGATGTCGGCCCCGCGTTCGGACCAGTCCGCGGGCTCCGCGCGCGCTACGCGGATTTCGATGCGGGTCTTTTCCATGGCCAGCGCGGCCAGTTCCTGCTCGACGCGCTTGCCGAGCTGGCCGGCGGCTTCGCGGCGGCGGGCCGAGAGCTTCTTCGCCGCAGATTGGTATGCCTGTGCGAGTCCGGCGACTTCTTTCTGCAAGGCGGTCCGGCGGTCGTCCGCGGTTTCCACCGCCTCCAGGCTGGTGCGGACTTCTTCGAGGAAGGCGAGCACATCCTCAACCGACGCGCCATACTTGCGCTTCAGCTTTTCCAGGGCAGCCAGCCGGTCTTCCACCTCTTCCAGACGCCCGGGGTCGGCCTCCAGCTTCCCCAGGTAGTGGCGCAAGGAATGCGCGGTCTCGGCGAGCGCGATGGACGCCGGCTGGAGCTGCGCGAGCATCTCCTGCGCGCTTTCGTCGATACGCCCCAGCTCTTCCAGCCGCTTGGCGATCGAGCCCACCTGCGCCGAAGCGCTCTCGGGATCTTCGTACAGCGCGGCGTAGGCGACGCCGGCCAGCTCCTGCAGGCGGACCACATTTCGCAACACCCGGCGCTCGTTTTCGAGTTCGGCGTCTTCGCCGGGCTGCGGTGAAACCGCCTCGATTTCCTTGCGCTGGAACGTCCACAAGTCCGCCAGGCGAAGCTTCTCCTGCGAGCTTCGGTCGAGCTCGTCGTATTCCACCGCTGTTCGCTTCCAAGCCTGGTAGGTTTCCGCGACTTGGCTTGCCAGGTCGCCCGCGGCGGCGAAGGCGTCCAGCATGTCGCACTGCACGGCGGCGGAAAAAAGCTGCTGCTGGTCGTGCTGACCGTGAATATCGGCCAGGTGGACGGCCAGATCCTTGAGCAGGGCGGCGGTGGCCGGCCGGTTGCCGACGAAAGCGCGCGACTTGCCGCCGGCCTGGATTTCGCGCTCGACGAGCAGTTCGCGGTCCTCCATCTCGATCCCGGCGTCTTCGAGCAGCTTGGCCAGAGCCGGCGATTCGGCGACCTCGAAGATTCCCGAGACGCGGGCGCGTGGGGCGCCGGTCCGGATCATTTCCGGGGACGCGCGGCCGCCCAGCAGCAGGCCCAGGGCATCGACCACGATCGACTTCCCGCTCCCGGTTTCGCCGGTCAGCAGGTTCAGGCCGGGGTGAAAGCGCACCCGGGCCTTTTCGATCACCGCGTAGTTTTCAACCGCGAGTTCGACCAGCACTGCAACCGATTATAGTGGGGCCGGTGAGCGTGCCCGCCCGCGGGCAGCGGCGCATTAAAACATTTTTTCGCTTGCATGTTTCCGGGGTGTCTCGTTTACAATTGGGAAAGGAGTGCCGCCTCGCGCGGCAAGTCGGCAGAAGAAGGGAATCGACGGGGTTGACACTGCCACACTGGAACGGATTACTGCTGCAGGTAGATTTTTCGGAACTGCTGGATGTCTCCGATCCGGTTTTGATCGTGGTCGTGGGTATTCTGCTGGTGTTCTCCCTGCTCTCCTTCACCATCATCTTTTCGAAGCTCGGCGGATTCCGCCGCGCGCGCCGGGCCAACCAGCGATTCCTGAAAGCGTTCCGCAAGTCCGCCCGGCTGGATGCCGTTGCCGCTGCTGTGGAACAGTTCCGCTCGGCTCCGCTCGTGACCGTTTTCGACTTCGGCTATAGCGAGCTCAGCCGCCAGTTGGCGTCGCGCTCCAAGCTCACCAACCTGATCGCGCTGGAACGGAGCCTCCAAATGGGGATCAGCGAGGAGATCACGCGGCTGGAGCGAAACATGAACTGGCTGGCCACCACGGCCGCCGTGTGCCCGTTTATCGGGTTGTTCGGAACGGTCCTGGGCATCATCGAATCGTTCAATGGATTGGGGACCGCCGGTTCGACAAGTTTACGGGCCGTGGCCCCGGGCATTGCCAAGGCTCTTTATTCGACGGCGTTTGGCCTGGGCGCGGCCATCCCCGCGGCCATCGCCTACAATTATTTCAATAATGGAATTAAGGAGATAGGCCAGCGCCTGGAGGATTTCTCGCTGGAGTTCCTGAACGTCGCCGAACGAACGGCCGAAAGTGAAGCCGAGACAGTCCGTACCATTAGGAGCTAGAGATGGCGTTTTCCGGGATGGGATCGAACGGGGGCCGGGGTGGACGCGGCCGGTGGCGCTCGCAGGTCGGAGTGCTTTCGGAGATGAACGTGGTTCCGTTGGTGGACGTCGTTCTGGTTCTGCTGATCATCTTTATGATCACGGCCAGCGTCATGGAGTTCGGGCTGAACGTCGATGTTCCGCAAGTGAAACAGGTCAAGGACACGACGGAAGAACATCCCGTAATCAGCATCGCGCGGAACGGCACCACTTATCTGAACGATACCGCCGTCAATCTGAACAACGTGGGCACGGAAATACGACGCCGCTTTCAAGGGCAGGATACGGTCTACGTCCGGGCGGATAAAGAATTGACTTGGGGCAGCATCGCGCAGGTGATGAGCGCTCTCGATGAGGCCAAGCTCAAACAGTCTTGGGTAACGAAGCCCGTGGATCGAAGGAAGTGATGGCCCATGCCGACATCCTCGACCAGCGTGAATCCCTCCGCGGACCCTTCACGGGAGCCCTCACGCTGCACGTCGCGGTCATCGGCGGGCTGGTGGTGTATACGCTCATCTCCGGGCACCACGAAGCGTTCGGCGATCCCAATGCCGGAGGCGCCGCGGTGGGGATCGAAGCAGTGAAATCGATCCCGCTGCCGCATACCGGTCCCGTGAATCCCGTGGCCCACGATTCGAAATCGCAAGTGCCGCAGCAGCCAGCCAAGCAGGAGCGAGTGAAGAAGGAGCCTCCGCCGCCCAAGGACGCCATCGCCCTCAAGAGCAAGACCGTGAAGCGGCTGAGGGCCAAAGTGGAGCCGCAGCCGCGCCACTTCAAGTCCTTCGACGAACTGGATCCGAACAAGATCAAATCGCAGCAGGCTCCCGCCGTGTCGAGTCCGCTATTTTCCGAGCAGGCCGGCTCCGGGCGCATCGGCACGGGCGCCAATACTACGCTCGGTTCCCGCTTCGGGGCGTACTCGGCGCTGATCCAGGAGCGGGTGACGCAACATTGGAATACCGGCGATGTGGATGCCGGTATCCGCACGGCTCCTCAAGTGGTGGTGGATTTCGACATCCGGCGTGACGGCACCATCAGTGCGCCAAAGATTGTACAAGCCAGCGGGGTCTCGACCTTGGATTTCTCCGTGCGAAGAGCGATCCTGGAGGCAAGTCCATTTCCGCCCTTGCCGCAAGGGTTCGACCGGAATTCGGCGACCGTCGAGTTTGTATTTGAGTTGAAGCGATGAAGACCAAAGACATTACGTTGTTTCTCTTCGCCACCGGTCTCGCGGTCACCGGCGCAATCGCGCTTTGGGGGCAGGCCGATATCGGCGGGAGAATCGTCGCCGGCCAAAAGCCCGTGATCGCGGTCACCGACATGCGCGGCTCGGGCGAAGCGCAGCAGTACATGGATGCGTTCAACAAGGCGCTGTGGGACGAGCTGGATAACACCGGTCAGATTACGCTGGCTCCGAAGACTTCCTACCCGCTGACGGTCCCGCAGCAGCCCGGCGATTTCCAGCCGCCGGCCTTGTTCTCGAGCTGGACCCAGCCTCCGGTCGGCGCGAACTATCTGGCGTTCGGGTATACCGCGGTCCAGGACAATCAAATCCTGCTGTACGGCTACTTCTTCAACCTGGGGCAGTCCACGGTTCAGAGCGCGCAGCTGCTCGGAAACCGCTACTACGGGACGTTGAACAATGACGGCGCGAAAAAGGTCGCCCGCGAGTTCGCGGCGGACATTCTCCGGCAACTGGGCATCGCGAGCCTGACCGGCACCAAGATCTACTTCGTCTCCGACCGCACCGGTAACAAGGAAATCTGGTCGATGGACTACGACGGATCGAACCAGCGCCAGTTGACTCGCTATCGCTCGATCAGCGGTGAACCGGCGGTATCCGCGGATGGAAAGCTGGTTGCGTTCATGACCTATGCGGGGGGCAATCCCCAGATCCGGATCCACACTACCGATACCAGCCGGCGCCAGACCTTCGTGAATCCGGTGACCTCCGCGGTGGGGACACCGGAATTCACACCCGACGGGAAGAACATCTTGTTTTCCGCGACCGTGGGCGGGTGGATGCAGCTCATGATGGCCTCGAGCGACGGCGGGGGAATGCGGCGGATCTCCAATGTGCGCGCGATTGAAGTCTCGCCGCGGGTGAATCCCAAGACCGGCCGGGATCTGCTGTTCATTTCCGGGCGATCCGGACGCCAGCAGCTCTGGCGCATGAATCTGGACGGGACCGACCGGGAGATGATTACCACCGGGGAAGGCGACGTCGCCAACCCTTCCTGGAGCCCGGACGGGCACCACATCGCGTTCTGCTGGACGCGCGGGTATGAGCCCGGCAGCTTCAATATTTTCGTCATGGACATCGCCAACAAGGTGCCGGTCCAGTTGACGACGAACAGCGGAAGGAACGAAAATCCTTGGTGGGCGCCGGACGGAGTTCATCTGGTGTTCTCGTCCAAGCGTGGACGGGTTACGCAGCTTTATTCCATGCTGGCGGACGGGACGCAGGTCCGGCAGCTCACGACACAAGGCAACAATCTCCAGCCCGTATGGGCCAAGGGAACCGAGTAGAGACGGCAGTCGGTTGTAATCGAAATTCTTGAGAGGTCATGAGGACATGAGAATGCGAATGAACAGTAGAACACTGAGTGCAGCGGTGTTCGCAGCCACGCTTTTACTGGCCACCGCCGGATGTAAGAAGAAAGTCGCGGTGGCGCCCCCGCCCCCGCCGCCCCCGGTCGAGGCGCCACCAACCCCGCCCGCGCCCAAACCCCAGCCTCCTCGCATCGCCACCTTCGATGCCGAGCCCGCGACCATCGAGCGCGGCCAATCGTCGACCTTGCGGTGGAGCGTCGCCAACGCGACCAGCATGTCGATCGATCAGGGCGTGGGAACTATCCAAGCCAACGGGAGCCGCCAGGTCTCCCCCGGCAATTCGACCACCTATACGCTGACCGCGAGCGGAGCCGGAGGAACGGACACGCGTTCGGTCACGGTGTCGGTGAATGCGCCGCCGCCTCCTCCTCCTACTCCTCCCCCCGCCGCTCCGACGGTGACCAGTACGGAGTTGCTGACCCGCGAGGGACAGGATATCTACTTCGACTACGACAAGAGCGATCTGCGCGCGGACGCCCAGACCGCCGCCATGGCGGATGCGGAGCTGCTCCGCCGCATCTTCGCCCAGGACTCCAACTTCACCGTGATCATCGAAGGCAACTGCGACGAACGCGGCTCGGCTGAGTACAACCTGGGTCTGGGCGACCGCCGGGCCACCAGCCTCAAGGACTACTTGGTCCAGCAGGGCTTGCCCGCCGACCGGATCAAGACCATCAGCTACGGCAAGGAAAAACCGGTGTGTACCGACACCGACGAGGCGTGCTATCAGCGCAACCGGCACGACCACATCGCGGCGGCCCAGTAGTTCCGGGAGTCGGCAGGAAACGGAGGACGGCTTCGGGCCGTCCTCCTCTAAGCAGGATGGCAATAGGAGGAACGTGATGACGTTTTCACGCTTGCTGGTATCCGGGTTCATGCTGACGGGTCTGCTCCAGGCCCAGTCGGAAAAAGATCTGATTCGGGAAGTGCAGCGGGATGTGGCCCAGCTTTCGAACCAGCTCCGTCAGTATCAGGACGCGCAGGGCCAGAAAAACGCCGAAATGGAATCGCTGGTAAAGCAGACGTTGGACGCCAACGCGAAGCTGGCGGCGAACCTGGGCACGCTGCAGCAAAGCCTGACGGCCGCGATCGCCGAGCAGCAGGGCAAACTGGTCCAGCCGGTGAACGCGGTGGGCCTCAAAGTCGACCAGCTGTCGCAGTCGCTCAGCGCGCTGCAAACCAGCATGGACGCGATCAACCGGCGGCTCTCCAAAAACGACGATAAGCTGACCGAAATTCTGAATAACGTGAAAACGTTGAGCGCTCCGCCGCCTCCGCCGCCCACGGTTTCCTTGCCGCCGGGTGACGGGACCGTTGGCACGGCCGGCGCCTCCGCCGACCTTGCCTATCAAAGCGCCTATCGCGATTTCATCAGCGGCCTGAACAAGCTCGCCATGGATGAGTTTGGCGCCTTTATCGCCCAATTCCCAACGTCGGAAAATGCGCCCAAGGCGCAATACTACATGGGCGTGATCTACGACCGTGGGGAGCAATACGAGGACGCCGTCAAGGCCTACGATGCGGTATTGGAGCGGTATCCGGAGAACCCCGCCACCCCCGACGCCTCGTACGGCAAGGCCCTGGCCCTGATGAAACTGGAGCGCAACGCCGACGCCAGGGAAGAGTTCAACGCGTTCCTGAAGAAGTATCCTACCGACGATAAGGCCGCTCAGGCCAAGAAATACGTCAAAGAACTGAACACGCCCGCGCGCCGGAACAATGGCAAGAAGACCCGCCGCTAAGCTCCCCGGTTCGGGCGCTCGTCGCGAGTGACCGCATAGCACAGGCTGTGGTACCCCGGAACCGATTCGTCATCCTGGCGGATGTCCAGGATCCGGCCGCCACCGCGCTCCAGCAGCCCGGTCACTTCCTCGCGATTCATGCCGTTCATGTACATCGGACGCGGCCTGGCGGCGAGCGCCATCCATCTCGCCATCCGAAAACGGAGTCTTCCGAGAGCACCCGGGTAAGGGCAAATGGGCCTGCTCGGATACTGGAACAGCAGCAGCCCGCCGGGCGCGACCACGCGCAAAAACTCGCGCAGATAGCGACGCGCATGGCGAGGCCGCATGTGCTGCAGCGTGATCCAGGAGTAGATCATGTCGATCGAGCCGTCCGCGAAGTGCCGCAGGTCGCCGGACGGGTTCCATAGATACTGGCAGCGTGCGCCCTTCTGATTGTGCTGGCGCGCCAGTTCGATCATCTTCGGTGAGATATCGATACCGTGGACCTGGTCGAAGTGTTCCGCCAGCGCCTGGCTCAGCCGGCCGATGCCGCACCCGAAGTCGATCGCCGAGCGGCGCGCGGCGGGCGCTCCCCACTGCGCGGCCCGGTCCATGAAGATCCCCACCTCATGGGTTCCAGTGGCGAAAAACTCGTCCCGGTCCCAACGCCCCTCGGTCTTTCCGGGGTGAGTGAGAATCGCCCACATGGGATCGGCGTGCGCCTGACGATCCCAGTACTGCTGAACAGCACTTAACCGCATGAGCTGAGCTTCATTCCGGACGGCGATACGTCTGCTCGCCGGCCGTCACCGCGAGCTGCAGCCGGTTCTGCCGCGTCGGCAGGGGGCAAGTCGCGTAATCGGTGAACATGCACGGCGGATTCTCGGCCTTGTTGAAATCCATCTCCACGAAGCCGTCCTTGGGAAACGGTGTGTATAGGAATCGCGATGCACCGTAGGTGGTCTTTCCGCTGGTCTGATCGCGAAACACGAACCATAGGTCGTCGTCTTCCTTCACCGCCTCCAATTTGTACTCCCGGCCGCCGCGCGTGAACGTGACGTATCCCGGCGAATCGTCCTTCTCATTCACGCCGACCTCGGTGCTAAAGGTCACCTGATGCGGAGAGGGGATGAACTTGGCCTGGATCTTCCACGACGGATCTACCGGATACCAGCGCAATCCGGTGAACTTCCTGCGGGCTTCACTATCGTTGTCCTTCACGCGCACCGCGAAGCGGTCCTCGCGCTCGATGACGAAGAACTTCACGCGCCCGAGCGTCAGACGGTCATACGCCGGAGTAATGTCGGTTTTCAGGTCCATCTCTTTGAGCTGGACTCCGGGAGCCGGTTTGAAGTGAACTTTTCCCTTCGAGAGAGTGATCCTGCCTGCCAGCGGAGGCGCGGACGCGGGCAACGGCGCATCGGTATTCGGATCGGAGCCCACGGTGTTCACGCCTTCGTGCAGCCAGTCGAGCCCGACCACGGTCAGCCACCCGTCGTCGGCTTTGAGCTTGGCTTCGTGCTCGGCGCGCCAGTGGGCGATTTCCTGCTGATAGGAGTCGGCGGCGAAAACAGTCATGGCGGCAAAGGCCAGGCAAGCTTTGCGCATGTTTCTATCCTGTGCGCTATCTTAGCAGGCATGAGCGCCCTTCCACGCCGCGGATTCCTGTTCGCCGGCGCCGCTGCCCTGGCCTCGCGATTAGCGGCCCAGCAGGCGTCGCGTGAGACGGCGAATCGCGCAGCTTTGGTCGAAGACATCGTAACCGCGAACCACATTCTCGCCGCGCAGGATATTGTCGACGCATTCGGCCATGTCAGCGCCCGCACGGCGCCCGCAGCGGACCGGTACCTGATCTCGCGATCACTGGCGCCCGCGCAAGTGGCCGCCGCCGACATCATGGAACTGGATCTGGACGGTAATCCGGCCGCGGGCGACCGGCGCACGTCCTACCGCGAACGCTTCATTCACGGCGAGATCTACCGCGTCCGTCCCGACGTCATGTCCATCGTGCATTGCCATGCGCCGGCTCTGATTCCGTTCGGCATCACCAGAATTCCGCTGCGGCCGGTGTATCACAACAGTTCCTTCGTGGGCGAAGGCGTGCCGGTTTTCGAGATCCGCGAGGCCGGCGGCGACACCAATATGCTGGTCGAGACGCCCGAGCTGGGCCGGGCTCTGGCCAAGACGCTCGGCGACAAGCCCGCGGTACTGATGCGCGGCCACGGCGCCGTCATCGTCGGCAAGAACATCATCGAAGCTGTGGCGCGAAGCGTGTATCTCGAAGAGAACGCCCGGGTGCAGGCGCAAGCCATGGCGATGGGAGCCCGCATCACCTATCTCGATGAGGGCGAGGTCAAGAAGCGCGCCGCCGAATCCGATCCCTACGGCCGCGCCTGGGATCTCTGGAAGCGGCAGGTTAAGCAGGGCGGCCGATAGGTCGATCTACGATTCCAAGGCCGCGAGGAACTCCTCAGTGGAAAGTCCAGCTTTGGCGATCAATGCGCGCAGGGTTCCACGCGCCACGCGTGGATGATTCGGCACAGACAAGGTCGCGAGACTACCCAGTCTTGTTAGGGTAACAACATACTTGGCAACTCATAGCCGACAGACCCCGGCTACCTAATGCCCAAAAGATATGCCCAGTAAGAACGTTACCTCGTTCAGGCTGATCACGGGTGCGCCGCCGAGGAAATCAAAACCGAGGTTGGCGTGGGTAAATTGACTGGAGCCCCACCTTGTGTAGCGCGCCTCCGCCGTTAAACGGATCGGGCCGAATGCTCGGAAATCGATTCCTCCACCGAACACGCCTCCCTTACGATTCCGAGTTGGTAGTAATCCGGAATCTGAAAACTGGTTGGCGAAAATGCTGGCCGGACACGGGTTCGTGAGAGGAGGGCAAAAATGACTTTGGACTATCGATTTAGATTGCTCGTCCATCCGGCTGATGTGATCTACAGCAATTCCTCCGGACACGAAGGGACGCACTCGACGATTACCGAACCGCCACTTCAGAAGTATGGGGAACTGCCAACGTTCGAGCTTAGTACTTCTGAAGAAGGAGTGGTTGTCGAAAAACTGCATCCCGTCGATTAGGATTGGGTTAATGGTGAATGTGAATGCATCATAGTTCAGCCGACTATAGAGGCCATCAGCCTCAAGCGCAAATCCACGAGGCAACCGCAATTCGAGAGCTGGGCCCAACGTAAAGTGAGTAGTCCTGCTGGAATAATTTGAAAACTGCGAACATCCGGTCGATCCGCAACCATTGCTCGCCGCCGGAACACCGGAGGCGCTGGAAATAGGAATACCGACTTTAACGTCAACAGAGAGTGGGCCAAACTGTCCGAATAATGGACAGCCGCAGCCAAGCGCAATAACCCATGGCACGGATCGGATGTTGAAGCCACGTGAATGCGTCATGCGCTTCCCAAGGCAGTTTAACTGCCAGTTCTTCGCTCAGCGTTTTCAGTCACTCTTGCGTAGCGGCTGTGTAATTCCGGTGCAATGGTGGGTCAGTCTTGGGAGGTTGAGCGCATCGTTGGTCAGTCAGGCTTCTTCGCCCGCTTCTTATCGTTGGCCCGCTTCACGCGGGCTTCCTTCTTGAGTAGGTCGACCTTGGATACTGCGAGCACCGTGCGGAGAGCGTTGCTCATGCGCTCCGCGTCGGTCTTACCGGGGACGTTAGGTGCTGGCAGTGGCTTCATGAGTCCTCACAGCATCGGTAGCTTTACAAGCAAAGATAGGATGTCCACATAGTTAGCTTGAAAGTGATGAGTTGTCAGCTATATTAATGCCCTTAGTATGAGGTGGCTGCCTCGCCGCCGTACCGCCTGCCAGCCGAGACGTCCGAACGCGAACAACTTCGCGCGGCCGCAGCAGCGGCACCTGAGGCATCAGACCGTCACTTCGACCTCATGCGTAGCCACGGTCAATGGAAGCCCCATTTCCGCGCGCACCGCCAGGCATTCCCGGATCGCGTCCGCGATGTTGGATTTGGCTTCCGTTTCAGAGATTCCCTGGCTTACACAGCCGGGGATGGAGGGACACTCCGCAACGTACATCCCATCTTCGTCCTGATAGATGTTGACGCGGACTTTCATGGCTCTTTCCTTATTCTACTCGCTTGCCGTAAGCTATAGATCTGTCCCATGGAAATCACCAAAATCATCGGCCGTGAAATTCTTGACTCCCGTGGCAACCCGACGGTGGAAGCCGATGTCTGGCTCGCCGACGGCAGCATGGGCCGCGCGGCGGTTCCCTCTGGCGCATCTACCGGCGAGCATGAAGCCGTCGAACTGCGGGATGGCGACAAGTCCCGCTATCTCGGCAAGGGCACCCACAACGCCGTCAAGAATATCGCCCAGCACATCGCGCCCGCGCTGCTGGGCGCCGACGCCGAACGGCAGGCGCAAATCGATCGCCTGATGATCTCGCTCGATGGCACGCCCAACAAGGCGCGGCTGGGCGCCAACGCAATTCTGGCCGTCTCGATGGCGACGGCGCGTGCGTCCGCGGTATCCCAGCAGACGCCGCTCTACCGCTACCTGGGCGGAGTGAATGCCTGCCTGCTGCCGACGCCCATGATGAACATCCTGAACGGAGGGGCGCACGCCGATAACAGCGTGGATCCGCAGGAATTCATGATCGTGCCCTACGGCGCGGATCGATTCTCGGAGGCCTTGCGCTGGGGCGCCGAAGTGTTTCATACGCTCAAGGGCGTGCTGAAGAAGCGCGGCTATTCGACCTCGGTCGGCGATGAGGGCGGCTTCGCTCCCAATCTCAAGTCGAACGAAGAGGCGCTGGAGGTAGTGCTCGAGGCGATCAGGCTGGCCGGGTACACGCCCGGCGATCAGATCGGCATCGCGCTCGATCCCGCCGCCAGCGAGTTCTACGACCAGGACAAGAAGAAATACGTCTTCAAGAAATCCGACAAGAGCGAGCGCACCTCCCAGCAGATGGCCGAGTTCTACGCCAACTGGGTCCGCCAGTATCCCATCGTGTCCATCGAAGACGGCATGGCCGAAGACGATTGGGACGGCTGGAAGTTGCTCACCGACTTGCTCGGGAAGAAGATTCAACTGGTCGGCGACGATATCTTCGTCACCAACACCGCGCGTCTGCAAATGGGCATCGATCGCGGCGTGGCCAATTCGATCCTCGATCAAGGTGAACCAGATCGGAACGCTCACGGAAACGCTGGAAGCGATGAAGATGGCCGCCGACGCGGGTTACACGTCGGTCATCTCGCACCGGTCCGGGGAAACCGAGGATGCGTTTATCGCCGACCTGGCCGTCGCGACGAACGCGGGACAAATCAAGACGGGCTCGGCGAGCCGGACCGACCGGATCTGTAAGTACAACCAGCTTCTGCGCATCGAAGAGGATCTCGGGTCGTCGGCGCGTTATGCGGGCCGCAAGGCGTTTCGTCAGTGACTCCGACAATGGCCGGACGTCCTCTGGTTCTGACCATCCTGGATGGCTGGGGCTACACGCCCGTGACAGCAGGCAACGCCATCGCGGCGGCGCGCAAGCCCAACTACGACGCGCTTCTGCGCGACTATCCCAACACTCTCGTCCAGACCTCCGGACCCTTTGTCGGCCTACCTGAAGGCCAGATGGGCAACAGCGAGGTGGGGCACCTGAACATCGGCTCGGGCCGCATCATCCATATGGATGTCACGCGTCTGGATCTGATGATCTTGTCGGGCGACATCTTTCGTGATCCGACTCTTCTCGCGGCCATGCATCATGCGCGAGGACGCCGGCTGCACTTGATGGGCCTGCTCAGCGACGGCGGCGTGCACTCGATGAACACGCACCTGTACGCGCTGCTTGAAATGGCCAAGCGCGAGGGTGTCACTGACGTGGCGATTCACTGCTTCATGGACGGCCGCGATACGGCTCCGGAAAGCGGCGCCGGGTATCTGGAAGCGCTCCAGCGCGAGATCCGGCGGATCGGCGTCGGCCGCATCGCGACCGTCGTCGGACGATATTACGCCATGGATCGCGACAAGCGCTGGGAGCGGATCGACCGCGCCAAGGGCGCCATGGTCAACGGCTCCGGTGAAAAAGCCACCGACCCGGTTGCCGCCGCGAAGCGCTCCTACGAGCACGGGGTCACCGACGAATTCATCGAGCCCGTCACCATCGTGGACGCGCGCCATGAGCCGGTGGGACTGATCCGCGAAGGCGATGCGTGCATCTTTTTCAACTACCGTGCCGACCGCGGGCGTGAGATGACCCAGGCGCTGATCGAATCGAATCTCAAGCTGCACTTCACGACCATGACGCAGTACGACAAGGCTCTTCCGGTTCCGTTCGTGCTGACGCGCGAGCATCCCAACAACATCCTGGCCAACGTCATGGCCGCCGAGCATTGGAAGAACCTGCGCGTCGCCGAAACCGAAAAGTACGCGCACGTCACTTACTTCTTCAACGGCGGCAACGAAAAACCCTATCCGGGCGAGGAACGCGAGCTGGTTCCTTCTCCCAAGGTCGCGACCTACGATCTGAAGCCCGAGATGAGCGCGGAAGGGATCACGGAGGTCGTGATCAAAGCGATCGAGAGCAAAGGCTTCGACGTCATCGTGATGAACTTCGCCAACGCCGATATGGTGGGGCACTCGGGAAAGATGGAGCCGACCGTGCGCGCGGTCGAAGTCGTGGATGGCTGCCTGGGCCGGATCTATGCGGCCCTGCGCCGCGCCGGAGGACGATGGATCATCACGGCCGATCACGGCAACGCCGAAACCATGATCGATCCGGTCACGAAGGGCCCGCATACGTACCACACGACGAACCCGGTCCCGTTTATCGTGGTGGATGACGAGAAGCGTCCGCTGCGTTCCGGCGGCGCGTTGCAGGATATCGCTCCGACGGTTCTGGGGATGCTGCACGTCGCGCAGCCCAGGGAAATGACGGGCCACGATCTGCGGAAGTAACTACTCGAAGAGTTCCGCCGGCGTCACTTCGATCTTCAGCTCGGGAATCCGCAGGGTAGACACTTCGACCAGTTCTGCATCGCAGGTATACATGCGCTTGGAGTGAGGATCCACCAGCCACACGTGCGTAACACCCCACGCGCGGTATTCGGCGAGTTTGTTTCGCACGTCGGCCATTCTGTCGTCAGGAGAAAGGATCTCAATTGCAACGAATGGTGGTATAGCAGGTACGGGCTCCTGTGGCTCGTTTGGATAGAAGACCGCGACGTCTGGTATGAGATACAGGCTCTGCCGAAGCTTTAGCCGAACTGATAATGCCGGGTGAATCGGGAACAGCGGACGAAGCTCCGCGAAGAGTGCGCTGATGACGCCTTGGGTTTTCGAATGCAAATAGTCGGGCAGGGAACGCGCCACGAGTTTGCCATCCCGATATTCCCGGTCAGGGTTAGGGAATGATGTGCGAAGGTATGTTTCGGCAGTCATTGCCGTTCGAGGCGCCGGATCACTTCGACCATCACCGTCCCCACCGCCTCCAGGCTCTGCGAGCTGAGCTTGTCCATGGTGTCGGCGTCGGTGTGCCAGGGCTGATAGTCGGGGTCGATCAGGTCCAGGGCGGGCGCGCCCAGCTTGACGAAGGGCATGTGATCGTCTTCCTCATTGATGTTGGCGTTGCTGAAGTACACCTGGTAGCCCAGATCGGCGGCGGTTCGCCACACCAGGGCGCGCAGCGCCGCGCTGGAGTTCATTTCCTGCTTGACGCTCATGCCGCGGGCCCCGATCATGTCCACGTTGATCAGGCCTTTCAACCGGCCGAGCGTTCCGTCTTTGCGCCAGCGCTCCGCCAGATGGCGGCTGCCGTACAGGTTGTCGTCTCCGGCCCACTGCTCGCGGATGGCTTCCTCGCCGTCGAAAAAGACCAGATAGACGTCGTCGGTGCGGGGCTGGCCCGCCAGCGCATGCGCCAGCTCCAGCAGCACCGCGGTCGAGGAGCCGGCATCGTTGGCGCCCACAAAATTGCGGCCCGGGAACAGCTTGGTGTCGAAGTGTCCGGTGATGGCGATGGCCCGGCCGCTCTTACCGGGAAATTTCACCAGGATATTCTTCATGGCGATGGGACCCTTGGGGGTCTGGGCCGTGAACGGATCTTCGATAATCTGGGCGCCCTTCACGCGCGCGTTTTGCAGAATGTAAGCCTGCAATTTATGGTTGGCGTCCGAGCCGGGCGGCCGTGGTCCGAACGCCACCGCGCGGCGGGCGAACTCCAGCGCCGCCGAGCCGGAGAATCCGGCAGCCGAGCTAATGGCGGCGAATGTCGCCATGAGAATTGCGATCAGAAGGGCTTGCGCGCGGTGCATATATATCCCAGTGTAAAAGACCGGTCGCGGTCGAGTGGATCGAGCAGAGGCAGGACCAGCGCCGGAGGCGCGAAAAACACCGCCGCCACCGGCATCAGCAGCCCGGGAAAGAATTGCAGGGCGTTCAGCAGGCGGCGCGAGATCAGCCGGAAAATGCCCCCCACCGGTTCGATCGAGATCTCCGCGAATCCTGCCTGGCGCAGCAGATGATCCAGGGCGTAACGCGTAAACCGGCCGAAATCATGGGGCTGCTGGTGCTCTTCCCACTGTAGCGGCGCGACCAGCAGGAGCCGGCCGCCCGGCGCCAGCACGCGGCTGAGCTCGCAGATTACTTTGGCGGGATGCAGCACGTGCTCCAGCGTGACGATGTTGATAGCCGCTTCGAAGGTCGCATCGGGGAAGGGAAGCGTCTCCAGGTCCCCCAGGACATCCAGCCGCGAGTAATCCCACTTCTGGTCGCCGATGCCCAGGTCCAGCCCGCAGTAGCGCTGTGCCGCGAAGTGATGCTTATAGTCGCCCTCGCCGGCCCCGGCGTCCAGCACGCGGGCTCCGCGCGGCAATTGCTTCGCGAAGTTTGCCGCGGCGTCCTCGATCGACGCTTCGAAATGCATGACGTAGCGGGCGACGGGACCCGGCAGCATCGACCGCGCGGCTTCGTACATCACGATTTTTTACGAGCTTCGATCATGATGGTCGATCCGGCGCGGCACGCGGCTTCGAGCAGGGTGAATGGCACCGAGGCCACTACCAGGGCCATGTACAGCAGATCCTTCCTCAGGCGCTGGCGTGGCGTTTCGATCTCCCGCCGGATCCGCCGGGCCATCGGGTCGAGCCTGGGCGCCAGGCTGGTGGCCAGGCCGGCCGGATTGTCGCGCAGCGAAAAGTGCTTGTGCCGCAGTACCTCGAACCCGCAGCTCTCCAGCAGCCGGTCCAGATCGGAGGCGCGGAAATCGGTAAGATGGCGAGGCACGTCGATGCCCGCCCAGCGTTCGCCCAGCAGCAGGAATTGCCAGCAGGCGGCGTTGGGCACCTGGACGATCAGGCGCCCGTTCGGTGCCAGGAGGTCGTGCGCGGCGCGCAGGTAGCTGGCCGGATCGTAGAGGTGCTCCAGGACGTGAAACATGGTCACGGCGGCGCAACTGCCCGGGGCGAAAGGCGCCTGGGTGAGAACTCCGCACACCGCGGGAACTCCCGCGCGCCACCATGCAGCATGGGCCGCGTCCATCGAAAAATCGAGGCCGGCCACCGGACCCGTACGCGCGCCCGCGCCGCGCTCGGAGAGCATTTCGAGGAACAGGCCGCCCCCGCAGCCCGCGTCCAGGATCGTCCCCTTGGCCTCGGATTCCCGCAACGCCCGCTCGACGAACTGCAGATGATCGCGCAGCACGAAGCGGCGGTACCACTGCTCCAGACGGTCGACCGCGGCGGGCTCCGGCACATACCAGTAGTCCGGCGGATAATATTGGCGCAGCTCCTCCGGCGTGGGCTGCGGGTGCAAACGAATCAAGCGGCATGATGCGCACAGACACCACCTGGAAAACGCGGCTGGTGGTGCTGTACAGCCGGTCCGTCCCGCGAAAGAGTTCGCGGAATTCGGTGTGTCCGCAGGGGCAGGCGCCGGCCGTCAATTCGCCGATTCGGACAGCTCCCGCAGCCCGATCCGATTGGCCATCAGCAGCTTGCGGATTTGCCGTCCGGTCAATCTCCGCTTCGCGCGCAGGGCTCGCCGCTTGCGCAGCATGGCCGGGATCCGCGGAGCCGCTTGTGCCATTCCGCGCAGGAGCGCCAGGGCCGCCGTGAACTTCCCCCCCACTCCCGGATAGTGGCGCATCTCTCCCCGATTGCGGACCGCCGCCCACATTCCCGCCACGATCCTGGCCGATAGAAAGGCGCCGTTCGCCCACAGCAAACTCCAAGGAAACAGTTTCACCGCCAGCAGAACGCGATTGCGTTCAATCAGCGTCAGCCGGCGGGCGGATCCGAGCCCTAGCGTGGCTCCCCGGTGATGGCGGACCACCGCGCCGGGGGTATAAAGACATCGCCAGCCCGCCCAGCGGGCTCGCAGGCCCAGTTCGGCGTCGTCGGCGTATGCGAAAAAATCCTCGTCGAACCCGCCAACGTCCTCTAGCATCGCACGCCGGTACATGGCGGCGCAGCCGTCCGGCCACAGCACCTCCTCGGGACGGTCGAACTGGCCCCGGTCGGTTTGGCCGGACCCCCTACCCCGGTTTTGCCCGTCGGGATAGATCAGGTGGCCGCACTTGTCGATCCGTGTGGGGTCCTCCCACACCAGGACCTTAGACGCGGCCATTCCGACGTCCTCGCGCTTGCCGGATGGCCTGTTCCAGCGCCCCCAGCCAGTCCGGCTCCGCTTCCGCATCGTTGTTGAGCAGGGCCACCAGTTCGGCGTCCGTGGCCCGGATTCCCTGGTTGTTGGCGGCGCAGAAGCCCAGGTTGGCGGAGTTGGCGATCAGCCGCAACCGGACCGGATAGGACTTCGCTATTTCTTCAACCAGGGCGGCGGAGCCATCCGTGGAGCCATTGTCGACCACCACGACTTCGAAGGATCCGTGACGCTGGCGGGCTAGCGAATCGAGGCACGCCCGGAGCAGTTCCTTCCGGTTCCAATTGGCGACAACCACCCCCACTACAACTTTATTTTTTTGGGGGGACAAATTCACGGAATGATGTATTATAGTACCTCCGGGGTTAAAGTCCCCGCACTCCACAGCCGAGAAGAATAGATAGTTATGGACTCCGTAGGACGGATACTCCGGAGCGCACGCGAGCGCCAAGGCCGCGCGGTAGCAGAGATCGCCGACGAGCTGTGCCTTACGCAGCAGTACCTCCGCGCCATCGAAGAAGACGACGTGAAGAGCCTGCCGGGCGTGTTCTTCTATAAAAATTTTGTCAGGCAATACGCCGCCATCGTGGGAGTAAAACCAGCCGAGCTTCACGCCGGCGTGGAAGCTCTGACCGCGGCCGCCGAGGAACCGGTTTTGACGGGCGCCCTCGCCCAGCCTCCCGTACGTCCCAGGGACCCGATTGTCACCGATTCCAATCGCCTCTACTTTGCCAACGCCAGACTCGGGTTATCCCTGGCGGGACTCGTGGTGGTGCTGCTGGTCTGTTCAGGCTTCTACGCCTGGTGGAGCCGGCCCACCGAGGCGGCTGCATCGAAGCCTCTGCCTCCGGTGATCCAGACGGCGCCACAGGGTTCGTCACCGGTCGTGGCCAAGGAGATTCAGCTGACCGCGGACCAGGAATCCGGGACCGATGTTGACGGAGTCGATCAGGCGGATGTGGACAGCATCGATCAAGTCGTCCTGAATCTTTCGGCCACCGAAAAAACCTGGCTTTCGATCACCAGCGAGGGCAAGCGGCTTTTCTCCGGGTTCCTCGAGCCCAGCCAGACCAAGACGCTCACCGGCGTGGACGCCGCGCGAATGACGGTCGGCAACGCCGGCGGAATTGAAGTACGCCTGAACGGCAAGCCTATCGGGCCGATCGGCAAGAGCGGCCAGGTCCGCGTGGTGGTGTTCACGCCGGATAATTTTGAAGTGCTGCCGTTGGCTCTCCCCGTGCCGTCCAGCGAAACGCTGTAGCCGCGCACCTTCGCCGCTTCTCTCACCGGGAAGCCGATCGTTGTTCTCAGACCTGGGTTCCCCGATTTTCGTTCCTCGCGGTTCAAGACGCTAAAATAGACTCATCATGTTCCCGCGCGGATTCCAGATCGGAGGCAGCCCGATACAGCCGGCGACCGTGCTCGCGCCCATGGTCGGCGTGACCGATACGGTCTTCCGGCGTCTGATCCGCTCGCAGGGCGGGTGCGGTCTCCTCATGACCGAGTTCACCAGCTCTCACGGCGCGCTCGCGACCGCGAAGTCCTCCCGGCCGACGCGCGCGTTTCGCTACCTGTATTTCGATCCCGACGAGCATCCCATCTCCGCCCAGCTGTTCGGCTCCGATCCGCAGGTGATGGCCGACGCCGCGCGCTATTGCCAGGATCTCGGTTTCGATCACGTCGATATCAACTTCGGCTGCCCGGTGAAGAAAGTGGTCCGTTGCAATGGCGGTTCCGGGCTGCTGCGCGATCTGCCTCTGGTCGAAAGACTTCTGCGCTCGGTGAAGTCGGCCATTTCGATTCCGCTGACCATGAAATTCCGCGCCGGCTGGAACGACAGGGAACTGGTCACTGTTCGGATGGCCAAACTGGCCGAAGATTGCGGATTGTCGGCCATCGCGCTGCACCCGCGCACGCGCGAGCAGGGCTATAGCGGCCAGGCCGATTGGACGCGCATCGCCGAAGTGAAGGCCGCGGTGAAGATTCCGGTGATCGGCAACGGCGATATCCTCACGCCCCAGGACGCCGTGCGCATGGTGGAGGAAACCGGGTGCGACGCGGTGATGATCGGCCGCGCGGCGTCGTCCAATCCCTGGATCTTCCGCCAGATTGCGGATTACGTCGCCACCGGCAGCTATGAGACGCCGTCGGAACAGGCCCGCTACGAGATCATGCGGCGCTATTACTCCATGCTCCTCGACCATCAGTTGCCCGATGCAGTGGGAAAGATGAAGCAGTTCGCCACATACTTCACGCATGGCGTCCGAAACGGGTCCAAGCTGCGGGCCGACATCTATCATGTCACCGACGCCGCTGGAATCCTCGACCTGGTGGACGCCTTCTTCGAACGCGAGCTCGTACAGGTTTGAAGAAGATCCAGCTCATCACGGATGGAGCTTGTCTGGGCAATCCCGGCCCCGGCGGGTGGGCCTCGATCCTGCGCTTCAACAGCCACACGCGCGAGCTGACCGGCTCGGTGGACCATACCACGAATAATCGGATGGAGCTGACGGCGGTCATTGAAGGACTGAAAGCCGTGCGCGAGCCTTGCGAAGTGGAGATCGTCACGGACTCCCAGTACGTGAAGAACGGGATCACCCAGTGGATCCACGGCTGGAAGCGCAACGGCTGGAGAACCAGCGCCAAGAAGCCCGTCTTAAACCAGGATCTCTGGGAGGAGCTGGACAGCCAGGTCTCGCAGCACCAGATCCGGTGGACCTGGACCAAGGGCCACGCCGATCACGACGACAACAATCGCGCCGATGAGCTGGCCACCAGCGCCGCCCGCGGACTGTTGTAGCGTTATTCGCACAGCTGTGAAGGCCGAGCGCAATCCGCCGTTCCGGGAATCATCGGGTTAGCCCTGGAACGCCACATGCTACAACTCCGGTATGCGACGACCGTCGATGGCGGACTCTTGGGCGATCTTTGGCGCCTTCCTGCTGTTATGGCTGCCACAGGGCGCGCGGCATCATCCCCGATCCCATCCGCCTGCGGTCATCCGCTTCGAGCCCCCGCGGTCCGCTCCGCATGCCGGCCAAGCGCCGGACGCTGCTTCCCCCCAAGTTCGCGTGAACGGTTAGGCTACAGTGGAAGGAGCATGTTCCAAAAAACAATTCTGTGCTTTTTTGTAGTGGCCGCCGGCGCCTGGGCTCAGCCCTTCGGCGCGGGGTTCAAAGTCGGCGTTCCCGCCACCGATGCGTTCAAGGTTCTGCCGGACCCAAGCCTCGGCATCTTCACGGGTGAGTCGCACCGTTACACGATCGGTCCGTACGTCGAGTTGAGGCTGCCGGCCAGGATGGCCGTCGAGGTCGATGCGCTGTATCGCAGCTACGACTTCCGCAGCGCCGGAGTGGGCGCGTCGGCCAGTTCCTGGGAATTTCCGGTTCTGATCAAACACCGCTTCCCGGTGCCTGTCGTCAAGCCGTATTTCGACGCGGGCGTGAGCTTCAGCCGGCTTTCCGACATCAAATTGTCCTCGCTCAACCACCGGTCGAATTACGGCATTGTCGTGGGCGGCGGAGTCGAGTTCAACCTGTTCTTGATCAAGGTCTCGCCTGAGATCCGCTACACCGGCTGGGCGTTCCGGAACTTTGACGGAACCGAGCTCCAGACCAAGCGCAACCAAATTGCGGTACTGGTCGGATTTGGTTTCTAAGCCGCAAATGAACGCGGATAAACGCCGATAAGGCGTCTTTAGCGGCCGCGCAGCAGGCGCATCGCTTCGGCCATCGCGGCCGCCTCGCGAGCCTGGCTGCTCCGGCTCTCTTCCGGAATCTTGTCGCCCTCGCCCGGCGCGAGAAAGAGATTCGCTTCCAGGCCATGCTGGCGGGTGTAGAGATCCCAATAGCGCCCTTGCTGCGCGAACAGCGATTCGTGCGTGCCGTGCTCGACGATCCGCCCCGCCTCGACCACCAGAATCTGGTCGGCTCTTCTGATCGTTGACAATCGGTGCGCGATGACGAAGGTGGTGCGCCCCTGCATCAGGTACTTCAAGCCTTCCTGGATGAGCGCCTCCGATTCCGAATCGAGGCTCGAGGTGGCTTCGTCCAGAATCAGAATGCGCGGGTCGGCCAGAATCGCGCGCGCGATCGACACACGCTGGCGTTGTCCGCCGGACAGCTTGACGCCGCGCTCGCCGACCACGGTATCGTACTGCTTCTCGAATTTCTCGGCGAACTCGTCCACGCGCGCGATGCGGCAGGCTTCCCGGATCTGTTCCTTGGTCGCGCCTGGACGGGCAAACGCGATGTTCTCCTCGATGCTGCCATCGAACAGGAAGGTATCCTGCAAAACCACGCCCAATTGCGTCCGGTAGCTGTCCAGGCGCACCTTGGAGAGGTCGATGCCATCCACGGTCACGCTGCCCGAAGTGGGCGTGTGAAAGGCGGCCACCAGGCTGATGATGGTCGATTTGCCCGACCCGGACGAGCCCACCAGCGCGGTCACCTTGCCGGGCTCGGCGTGAAAGCTCACATCGAACAACACCGGCTTGCCCGCTTCATACGAAAAGTTGACGTCCTTGAACTCGACGGTTCCCTGAATGGGGCCGATGGAGACCGTGCGGCTCGGATCGCGATCCTCGGGCCGCTCTTCCAGCACTTCCCGCGTGCGGTCGAGCCCGGCGAAAGCCTCCTGCAACTGGGTCCCGATTCCCACCGCCTGGAACACCGGCGCGATCAGGAACGCAAGAAACATGTTGAACTCTATGAAGTCCCCCAGCGTGATGTGGCCGGCGGCGATCTGGAGTGTGCCCACGTACCAAATGGAGGCGCTCACAATTCCCATCAGCACCGTGGAGGACAGGCTCATCACCGATACCATGGTCAGGGACCGGAACACATTGTCCAGCAGGCGCTGGACGCCCTTGCCGAAAACCTCCGCTTCCCGCTCTTCCGCGTGGTAGCCCTTCACGACCCGCACGCCGCCCAGCGACTCGGTCAGCCGTCCGGTAACCTCGGCGTTAATCTTCCCGCGCTCCCGGAAGACTGGCCGGATCTTGGTAAACGCCTTGCTCAGAACGAAAGCGAAGGAACCCACGGCCGCCGCCGTGACGATCGTCATGGCCGGACTGATGGTCAGGAGCACCGCCAGCGAAATCACGGCCGTCATCAGGCCGCCGACGAAATCGACGAGCCCGGTGCCGATCAGATTGCGCACACCTTCCACATCGGTCATGATGCGCGAAACCAGCACGCCGCTCTTGTTGGTGTCGTAGTAGGCCACCGGCAACAGGCCGATGTGCCGCTGGACTTTCTGGCGCAGTTCGGCGATCAGGCGCTGCCCGGCTTTGGAGAGAATCTGGGTGAGGGAATACGAGGTCACGCCCTGAATCAGGGTCGCCCCCAGGATGGCGAGTACCAGTGGAGTCAGCAGAGCGATCTGCTTGTTGACGATGACGTTGTCGATCAGGTACCGCGTGGAGAAGGGCAGCACCAGGCCGCTGAGCCGGTTCACGATCATCAGCAGAAGGCCCACTGCCAGGATTTTGCGCCGCGGCAAAACCAGCTCGCGGAGCTGCGGCCACACGTCGCGCAGGCCCGGCTGACGCTTCTTGCCCGTCTTACCGGTCGGGTCGGTAGGGCCGCCGAAGTCGCTCGACCGGCGCGGCCGATCGCCATGTCCCATCCCCGGCATCCCTATTCCTCGTGCAGCCATTCATTTCAGTGTAGCCTGCGATAGATGGCTACATTATTCGCCGGAACTTCAGGTTTCGCCTATCCCAGCTGGAAACCGGACTTTTATCCGCCCAAGCTTCCGGCCAAGGATTTCCTCAAGCACTACGCCACCCGGCTGAATTCCGTGGAAATCAATTACACGTTCCGCCAGTTGCCCAAGGCGACAACCCTGGAGAATTGGATACAGGCGACGCCGGAAGGATTCAGTTTTGCTTGTAAAGCCCACCAGCGGATCACACACATCCTGCGCTTGAAGGAATCGGAATTCACCGAGGTCTTCTTTAAGGCGATCGATCCGCTGCGGACTTCGCGCCGTCTAGGCCCCGTGCTTTTTCAACTAGCGCCCAACTTCAAGGCCGATCTGGCCTTGCTGACGGCCTTCGTCGAGAAGCTGCCCGGGGACATCCGCTGCGCCTTTGAGTTTCGCAACAAGTCCTGGCTCATCGACGAGGTGTACCGCTTGTTCGAGAAACACGGGATCGGGCTTTGCCTGGCGGAATCGGACAAATTCGAGGTTCCCGAGGTGGTTACGGCCGGGTTCGTGTACGTCCGCTTGCGGAAGGAAGATTATTCTCCCGAGGAGCGTGCCGAAATCGCCACGCGCGTCCAGGGGATGCTGGCGGGCGGCCGCGACGTGTACGTGTTCTTCAAGCACGAAGATACTCCGGCCGGGGCGGTGTATGCGGAGGAGCTGTTGAGGAACGCCGTGTAGCGGTCTAACCCCGCGCTCGCTTCCGGGCGGGCTTTACTTCTTCCACCGCAGCCGCCTCGGTGGCCGATGCCGCGGGCTTCTTGGCGGCCGCCAAGCTCGCCTTGAGCGCCTCCATGATGTCCACGACCTTGGATTCCTTCGGCTCCGGCGTGGCGACCACTTCTTCGCCCTGCTTCTTGGCCTCGATCATCTTGAGCAGGTTGTCGCGATAGTCGTCTTTGTACTTCTCGGGCTCGAAATCCGCCGCCAGCGCCTCGATCAGGCTGGTCGCCAGCGCCAGCTCTTTCTCTTTCACCAGGCTCAGGTCGGTGCGGAACTCGTCGACCTTGCGGATCTCGTGGCTGTAATACATGGTGTGCATCAGCACGCCGTTCTGCCCCGGCCGCAGGATCACCACATGCTCGCGATTGTGCATCGCGATCTTGGCCACGCCCACGTAGCCGGTCTTCTTCAGCGCGTCGAACAGCAGGGCGTACGGCTTCTCGCCGGCTTCGTCGGGCGCCATGTAGTAGGAGGTCTCAAGAAAAATCGGGTCCACCTGTTCGGACTTGACGAACTCCTGGATCTCCATGACCTTGGCCGTCGCGGGCGCGACCTTCTTGATCTCTTCGTCCTCGATCACCACGTAGCGGTCTTTTTCGTACTCGTAGCCCTTGACGATCTCGCTGCGCGGGATCGGTTTGTCCTCCGCGGCACAGTAGATCATCTGCTTGATCCTGGAGCCGTCGGTCTTGTGGAGCTGGTTGAAACTGATGCTTTCGCCGCGGGCCGCGCTGTACAATCTGACTGGGAACGAAACGAGCCCGAAGGTGAGATGCCCTTTCCAAACGGTAGACGCCATACTGGGTAGATACCTCGCCTGAAAGATTCGTTTTCTACTATAGCGCAAACATTCTAGGCAGGTTTTGTAGTTACACTATGTCGCTTAAACGTTACACCGAGAAGCGCCATTTCGACCGCACTCCCGAGCCGATTCCGTCAGCGAAGGGGCCGGGAACGGGCGCCTCGCGACAGTATTGCGTCCAGCGCCATCATGCCAGCCACTTGCACTACGATCTGCGCCTGGAAGTTGGGGGCGCGCTCAAGTCGTGGGCGGTGCCCAAGGGCCCGACGCTCGATCCGGCGGAAAAACGGCTGGCGATGATGGTCGAGGACCATCCGATCGAGTACGGCGGCTTCGAGGGCGTCATCCCCAAGGGGAACTACGGCGCCGGGAGCGTGATGCTGTGGGATCGGGGCACGTACGAGCTTCTGGGCGATGCCTCGGCGGAAGAACAACTTGCGCGCGGCGACTTCAAGTTTTTCCTGCACGGCGAAAAGATCACCGGCGAATTCGCCATCGTGCGCATGAAACGCGGCAAGGGGAACGAGTGGCTGCTGATCAAGAAGAAAGACGCCTCTGCACAGCCCGGATGGAATACGGAAGATCATGCGGTCAGCGTGCTGACCGGTCGGACGCAAGAGGAGATCGCTCGCGGCCTCCAAGCGATGCAGCGGAAGAAGACCGCGGAGTCGCTGCCTGAAATCGGCGCACCGATGCTGGCGCAGATCGGCACCGTCATCCCTCCGGCCGATGCCAAGTGGATCTACGAGGTGAAGTGGGACGGCGTGCGCGCCCTCTGCTACATCCAGGACGGCCAGGTCCGGATGGTTTCGCGCAACGGCAACGCGATCGACCGCCAGTATCCCGAGTTGTCGATCCTGCCGCATCACATCCAGGCCCGGACCGCGATTGTCGACGGCGAAATCGCCGCGCTGAACGAACGCGGCGTGCCCAGTTTCGACCTGCTGCAACGCCGCATCAATGTGGCCGACGCGAGTTCGGTGGCGACGCTGGCCCGGCATCATCCCGTGGTCTTCTATGCCTTCGATCTGCTGTATCTGGATGGCCGCGACCTGCGCGGCGAGCCTCTGATCGAGCGCAAACGCCTGCTGAAGGAGATCCTCCAGCCGAACGACGTCATTCGCTATTCGGAGGAGTTCAGCGACGGAAAAGCTTTATTTGAAGCGGCGAAACAGCAGGGCGTCGAAGGGATCGTAGGTAAGAAGGCCTCGAGTTTCTATGAATCGCGGCGGTCGGGTGACTGGGTGAAATACAAGGTCCACTTGTCGGATTCGTTCCTCCTGTGCGGATTCACGGAGGGCGCGCGCGACCACTTCGGCGCGCTGGTGCTGGGCATTCACGACGGCGGCAAACTGAAGTGGGCCGGCAACGTCGGAACGGGGTTCGATCGCAAGACCATGAAGGCGATTCACGACAGGCTGCTGCCGCTGGTGACCGACAAATGCCCGTTGGAGCCGGAAAAGAACCTGCCGAAGAAAAACGTTACCTGGGTCCGCCCGGAACTGGTCTGCGAGGTGCAATTCGCGAACAGAACTGAAGACGGGAAACTTCGCGCTCCCGTGTGGCTCGGTTTCCGGACGGACATGGGTCCATTACTGATGCGCCCGCCGCTCTTCGATCCAGCCCTGGCCGAAGCGAACCTGACCATCGACGGCCACCGCCTGAAGTTCACCAACCTCAACAAGGTTTTCTATCCGAAAGACGGCTACCGCAAGCGGGATCTGCTGAATTACTACGATGCCGTAGCGCCGCTGATCATTCCTCACCTGAAAGATCGCCCGCTGTCGCTCAAGCGCTACCCGAACGGCATCGACAAGCCGTTCTTCTTCCAAAAAGAAGTCGCCGCGAGCTTTCCCAAATGGCTGCGCACCGGCATGGCTGACGGCATTCGTTCCGTGATCGGCGACAATCGCGCGACACTGCTGTTCCTGGTAAATCTGGGCTGCATCGATCACAACCCGTGGATGAGCCGCATCGGGTCGCTGGAGCATCCCGACTATCTGCTGATCGATCTGGATCCGCAGCAGTGCGGGTACGAGAAGATCGTCGAGGCCGCACTGGTGGTACGGAAGAAGCTGGATCTCGCCGAACTGGAAAGCTTTCCCAAAACCACCGGCGGCGACGGGATGCACATTTTTGTACCGCTCACCCCGCGCTACACGTATGACCAGGTCCGCTCGCTGGCGCAACTGCTGGCGGCCATGGTGGCGCACGAGCGTCCGGATCTGTTCACCACGCCGCGCGCGGTCGCCAAGCGCGAAAAGGGAAAAGTGTATTTCGACTGGGTGCAGATCGGGGAAGGCAAGACGATCTCGGCTCCCTACGCCGCGCGCGCGTATGCGGGCGCCCCGGTGGCGACGCCGCTGGCCTGGCGCGAGGTGACTCCCAGGCTCCGGCCGGAGCAGTTCCATATCGGCAACGCGCTGGCGCGGTTCGACCGGGTTGGCGATCTGTTCGAAGGCGTGCTGAAGCGCCCGCAGCGCATGGAAGATGCCGTGGAGAAGCTGGGCGCCTCACGCTAAGGCTTTGCCGAGCGGCGATAATCATGGCATGTGGAATGACATGTTCGCCCTCATGGTGCCCGTAGGGGAGAAAATTCTTCGCCCAATTGTGGTGTATCTGGCGTTGGTCGTGCTGCTGCGGATTTTCGGAAAACGCGAGCTGGCGCAGCTCAATCCGTTCGACCTGGTGGTGCTGTTGTCGCTTTCAAACACGGTGCAGAACGCCATCATCGGGAGCGACAATTCCGTGAGCGGCGGATTGATCGGCGCCTTCACTCTTCTGGCGGTCAACTACCTGGTGGTGCGATTCCTGTTCCAGCACCGCCGGCTGGACCAGGTCGTCGAGGGGAAATCGGCCACGCTGATTGACCGGGGCAAAGTCGTGCAGAAGAACCTGGCGAAGGAACTCCTGACGCACACCGAGCTGATGACGGTGCTGCATCGCCAGGGATTTTCGACGCTGAGTGAAGTGGAGCAGTGCGTCCTGGAGCCGGGCGGGACGTTCGCCATCAAGCGCAAGGAGCCGGCGCAGGAGGATCTTCAGTATGCGGAGCTGGTTCGGCGGCTGGAGAGCATCGATTCCCGGCTGGCGCTGCTGGCCGGCGGAAAGAGCGCCTGAAGCATGTACGCCGAAGTAGGTAGGATGGTACTGGAGGAATGGCCGAGTGGTTTAAGGCGGCGGTCTTGAAAACCGTTGACGGGGAAACTCGTCCGGGGGTTCGAATCCCTCTTCCTCCGCCATATTTTGAGTGCGTTGCGAGCGCCCTCAGGGCGACTTCCTAAAGCCCAACAACCGGATCTTCAAAAGCGAGCCAAATCGCGCCAAGGGCGTGGTGTATCGTCATAGGCGAAAGGGGCCGCGGCTGCATGGTCCTCGGGTCGTAGATATCCGGCCGCGCACGCCCCCGTTCAAGTCTGTCACCGAATGATCTTCGACAATCCACGAATGATGCTTCCGGATGCGCCCGACAGCATATTTTCAATCGCCATGTCCGCGGCCAACTGCTGAACCGCCGTCGAGTAGGTTGGATACGTGTGGATCGCGCCGGCCAGATCGGCGACCTTCATATTCTGCTTGATGGCAACAACGAATTCGGTAAGCGCTTCGCCGGCGCGTCCGCAAACGACGGTCGCTCCGAGAATGGTGCCGTCCTTCTTCGCGATTACCTTGATGAACCCATCCGTGTCGTTCTCGCAAACGGCCCGGTCCGTCCGGCTCATCTCCCAACGGCAGACTTTCACGTTGTCGCCGAATTTCTCACGCGCTTGAGCCTCTGTTGGACCCACATGGGCGACCTCGGGATCGGTGAATGTGGTCCAGGGCACCACGTCCGTGAACCCGGAGTTGCTGCCCGGCAATAGCGCATTACGGACAGCCTGGAATGCCTGCCATCCGGCGAAGTGCGTGAACTGGAATCCTCCCAGGACGTCTCCGGCGGCGTAAATGTTCTTCACGTTGGTCCGAAGTTGATCATCTACACGGATGCCCTTCTCCGAGTACGCGACGCCGGCTTTCTCGAGATCGAGGCCGCCTACCGTCGGTCTCCGGCCGGACGCGACGAGCAATAGATCGCCTCTGGCCTCTTCCCGGTCGGTTGCGATCACGATGTCGTCTCCGTCCTTGCGTGCCGAGGCGGCCCGCCCCCGGACGAACCGAATGCCTTCGCGCTCCAAAACGCGCTGCATGACCTCGCGAGCCTCCGGTTCTTCTTTTGGCAGCAGATAAGGCGCGACAACCGAGACGCTCGCGCCGAGCCGCTGGTAGGCCTGAGCCATTTCGATGCCGATCGGCCCTCCGCCCACTACAACCATCGCGACGGGCAGCCGGTCGTTGTCGAAAATCTGCTCGTAGGTTAGAAAAGGCACCTCGTTCAACCCCGCGATGGGAGGAACGGCCGGCTTCGCTCCGGTAGTAAGAAGGAAGGTCTTGGAACGAATCGTGCGCTCGCTAGCTGTGATCGTTCGAGAATCGAGGAAACGGGCGCCACCGATGACCACATCCACACCTTGCCGTTGCAGCTCTTCGGGAGTTTCGAACTGGTAGACCTGCTGGATCGCGGACCGGACATAGCCGCGAACTTTTCCCATCTCCACGACGGGCGGATTTGCGCCAACGCCATAGTGGGAGGCCGTCCGGATTTCGTGGGCGACCTTGGCGGCCTTGAGCAGCGCCTTGCTCGGCACGCAACCGGTCCAGGTACAATCGCCGCCGATGTGGTGCTTCTCCACCAATGCCACTTTGGCGCCGAGTTGAGCGGCGAAGCCGGCTGCAGTGAGTCCGCCCGATCCGGCGCCGATGATCACCAGGTCATAGTCTTGTTCAGCCACTGTGAGGCTCCGTTTCCTGCCGTCTGCCCGTTTCAAGCCTGCGCGCCAGAATCAGGGCAACGAGCCCTAGCGCGAGAGTGCCATAGATCAGACCGTCCACGGCAAGCCTTTCTCCTAGTGCGGCAGCAAGAAGGGAACCCGCAATGGCGCCCACGCTAAGTAGCACCGAATAGATCCCCATGGCCGCACCTCTACCGGCCTGCGCCCCGATCGCTCCTGCCAGCAGCGACAGAGCCGCTGGTGTAAAGCCACTTTCAATCATGACGAACAGAGCAGTCAATCCACCGATGGTCCACCGTACCACCTCGCTTTCCCCTCCGGAATGATTGAGGAGGAACAGGCCGACGCAGACGAAAGGCATGGCGATCAGCCCGATGCGGAGGCCGCGCTCCGGGACGATGCGAGGCAGCACGACGCTCCAACCCGTCACGCCCGCCCCAAACACGAGCGAATATCCGAGCGTCACCCAGCCCATCCGGTGCGGCTCCGCGGAGAAAATACCCGCCAGGAACTGGCCACTGTTCGACGTCTGCGTCATCAGGAACGTAAGTGTGGGACCGAGCCACAGTCCTACAATCGTGTTGACGCACAACCACACGGGCGCCAGGCGCCGCAGATGGGGTTCCCGCAGCGCTCGCGAGAAACCGGAGATGGCTTCCGCTCCGCCGTGGCCTTTGCTCCCTGCCGCGCCGAAATAAAGAAAAGCTCCGGCCAGTACGTAAACCAGGGCAACGGCCGCGAATGCCCGATCTTCGAGGACGCGCCAAAGCTGCGCTCCCAGGACTCCGCCGAGAGCAATACCGGCCAAGAAGGAAAGCTCAAAGAAACTCATCGCGCGCGCCCGCAAGGCGGGGGATCCATCCGTGGCATCGGTCAGGTGCGCGAGCAGGGATGGGCCGCTGGCGGCCATGCCCGTCCCTTCCAGGCCACGGCTCAGAAAGAAGACAATGGACCGTCCGGTCATTCCAAATAGTTGGGTGGCAGCGGCGCCCAGGAGCGCACCGGCCGTCATCAGGCCACGGGGAGCGATCGCGTCGGACAGCATGCCCATGGGGATGGAGCCGATCAGCTCAGCGCCGAAGGAAACCGCTCCCAGGATGCCGACGAGAGTTACATCGACGTTCGCGCCGCGATTGGCGGCGGCGGAGAGATACAGTCCGACCAGGATTCCGCTCGCCCCGCCAGCGATCCGCATGAGGGCGTTTCCCAGAATCACGAACGGCAGACGCCGGCGGGCTGCCGTCATTGCGGCAGAAACGCCCGGAGGATCATGCGCTTCCCGGATGGTGTCCTCCCGCGAGCAGAGCGATTTCAAAAGGCGCGATGTGAGGGAGCTGCATGGGACTCCTTACTTGACGTCTCCGTGTTTTCCGGCCTGCCAGCCACGCTGCTTCAGATGCTCGGAGGCGAAAGTGAGCGGTTCCTCTTCGAGTTGCGTTCCCATGGTGTCGTTCCACCGGTTGAGCCACCCGAACATCGAGATCATCGCCACGATCTCGACGATTTCATCTTCACCAAAGTGTTTTCGCAGCTCGATGAAGTGCTCCGGCGTGGTTGCGTTAGGGACGGCGCCGGCGTCACGGGCCAGGCGGAGAGCAGCGCGTTCGGCTTGGTCGAAGTGGGGGTCGGTCTCAAACAGCCACGCCGCCTCCAGTTTTTCGAGCGGCACCCCCATCCGCGCGGCGGTGCTCGCGGTGTGTGCCTGGCAATAGCGGCATCCCGCGGCGGTGCTAGCGATGTGAGCCACTAGCTGCTTCAGCTCCGGCCGAAGTTTCCCCGGCCCCACCACTGTGCGAAGAAGGGCGGAAAACGCCTTAAGAATATCCGGCCGCCGCGCCATGGTCAGCATGCTGTTCGGCACGAATCCCAGCCTGGATTCTATGAACCGGATCTCGGACTCAAACTCGGGCAGGTCTTCCACTCGCAGCGGTTCAACTCCAGCCATTTTTCGTCCTCTCCTGACGCTCTCAGATTACGGTCCGGAGCAGCCCAGCGTCAAAACGAGCCTCGTGTGCAGGCCTAGATCGATTCTCGATCAACACCCTATAGGCCGACACTACGGGCCCGACATCATTCGGTGAAATTCACGACCAGCGGGCTATCGACAGGCACGCTCAGCAAATCCAACGCCGCCAGCAGGATGCGCTTCTGCAGATCCGGGTTGTGCGGCTCTCCCAGAGGGAACCCCAGCGGGCGGTCCACCGCTAGAACGCGGGGTGGCTCTACGCGTTTGGTAACGTCCAGAAGCAAGGAAATCGACACCGTAGCGATCCCCGCTTTTTCAATGATGCTCTGAAGCAACCCCGCAGCCTGATGGCAGAACGGGCAGACGGGTGCCAGAAGGACGCCATCCACTTGGTCTTCGTGCAGCTTGCGGGCGATCTCCGGTCCGCTATCGGAAATGAGCCGCGCCGGAGCAATGATGGAGCCCATGATGCTGAAGTGCCGCGGGGCGGCCTCTCCGACGGCGCCTCCCTCGATCAGCTCCTGAAGCCGATCCAGAGGCAACGTCAGGTTTCGGTCCGCCTCGATGCCCGAGTGATCGAAGGCATCGCTGCTTTGGCCGATCTGCAACCTGTCCACGGGGGTTCCCCAGGGAAGCTCGCGGTACGAACAATCGTCGTGCCGGAAGGACTGATCGAAGGGAATTTGGTTCGGCAGATAGAAACCGGCAGTCGTGACCAGCGCGATGCGGGCCTGGTTCAAGGGCTTGGTCAGGCAGGCTCCCGGACGCCAGTCCACCCGGCGGAACGGATATCCCTGAATCAGGGCCCGATATTTCAGCTTGAGATCCGATAGGTGTGCCATGTTATACCTTCGCGGTCACCCACCAAACCAGCGCGGCGGACAGCCCGGCGCAAGGCAGCGTCAGCAGCCACGACAGCGCGATTCCCCGAAGGACACCGGCGTGTGTTTCCCGCCTGGTCAGTCCGATGCCCACTAAGGCGCCGACGGAAACGTGAGTGGTCGAGACAGGCAGTCCGAAAAGGCTGGCTAGAATTACGAGAACGCCGGTTGCCAGATTCGCCGCCAGTCCCTGCCCGTGATTCATGGTGGTGATCTTGACGCTCATTGTCTCGGCGACCCTGGCCGCACTCAGCAGACCGCCGATTGCCATGGCCATCGCCAATGCGCCCGTTCCCAGTCGGATATCGAGTGCCCGAATCGCCAGCAGCATGGCCGCGATCTTGGGGGTGTCATTGAGGCCGCGGGCAAAGCTGACCACGCCAGCGCTCAAGAAGTGGAGACCGTCCATCAGCTTCTGTGACTCCAGTCCCATAAAGTGGCCGGCGTAGCGCTCCCGGCATTCCGTCGTCTTGCCGACGTGGAGGTCCAAGGCCGGAGCGGCGATCGCCTGCAACGATATGGTCGAGACAGGCTGCGGGATCGGAACTAGCCGTTCCACTTCACCCACACAGATGCACCACTCCTTGGAGATTCCCAGCTGGATCCGGAAAAACCGGAAGAGCAGATAAAGTGAGGCGGCCAGAATCGCAGCCAGGAACGGGCTCAGCAGGAGCGGCAATAGAAAGGCACTGCCGAGCGAACGGAAGTTCACCTGAGCACCGGCCGCCATCAAACCGCCGCCCAAGATCGCGCCCGTCAAGGCGTGCGTGGTGGAAACGGGAAATCCAAGACGGCTGGCAGCGATGACCGTGATACCAGCGCCGAGTGCAACGGCCAACAAAAAATAGTGTGAGCCGGCCATGCGATCGGGCACCAGCCCTTTTCCGGAGAAAGCCTGGAGTAGCGCCTGCGCGAGGAAGATGGCGCAGACCGAGCCGGCAAAGGTTGTCACCGTAGCCCAGCCGATGGCCGTACGATAGCTTGTCGTCCGGCTGCCGAACAAGGAGGCGACGCCTTTGAAGTTGTCGTTGGCCCCGTTGGAGTAGGCCAGGAAGCACGCAGCCAGAAACAGTAAGGTAGCCATCCTGCAATCGCATCAGCTCCGCTGGGCGGAGACGATCGCGTAACCGAGTGTCTTGACGCGAACCGCTTCCGCGGCAGCTTTGGCCAGAGCTTTGGCCTGGGCGAAGTCGACACCGGCTAGATCGAGTTTCTTCAGCTTGCTCATCAGTTCGGCACCCAGTAGTTTGCCCTGGATGTCATGCACCATCTCCGCGAGCGCTTCGTCGTGCGGCTCGATCTCGACTTGGCACATGCCAGCCGCTTGCAGATAGCCTGCGTATTCCTCCACCGGCCGCGCGTCCGCGATGCAGGCGACCCAGGCAAGCAGACCGGTCAATTCGGCAGGCAGTGTGGTGGCGCGCGTCAGGTCGCTTAACCCCACCTTGCCGGCCGGTCTGAGAACACGGACAAATTCATTCGCCGCCGCGGGCTTGTCGGGGAAAGTGCAGAAGGCGCACTCGCAGAGGACTGCGTCGAAGCTTGCATCCGGAAAGTCGATCTTTTCCGCGTCGCCCTGGCGAAAGCTCACCAGGTTTCCAACGTTGTCGCTTTCCGCGCGTGCCGAGGCCTGCTTGACGTTTTCCGGACCAAAGTCCACTCCCACCACCTCGCAGCCAAACGTCTGGGCGAGAAAAATCGCACTCTCGCCTTTGCCGCTGGCGACGTCCAGCACGCGTGCGCCGGTCCGCAGCCCCAGTTTCTCGCCCAACCGCTGCGTCAAGCGCAAGCCGCCGGGATGGAAGGAGTCGCCCAACAGCATCCGCGCCATGTCGCTCTCGTAAAGCGTCGCGCAGCAGGATTTGACGTCTTCGCTCACTTCGTTTTCCCGTTGAGCGCGATCAATGGGTCCGCGGCCGCGCCAGCCGATTGAGGAGAAGACGCGAATGAAAAGTTCACGGGCTGAATCTCATACGGCACTCCGGCGCGCCGGGCTTCCACGCGGCTTCGCTCCATGCCCATCAACTGCTGGCGAGCCTGCTCGCGATACCCAATCGTGTTGTAGGCGCAGAAGGGAATCTGCTTGCCTCCCGGCAGGAGGAATTCCTTGCAACACTTCATCAGGTTCTTCTGGTTGAAGGTCCAGGGGTCCATGAAGTCCTGGAGCATGATCATAAAAATGAAGTTGGACAGGCCCTTCACATCCAGGCCGCCGTCCGGCAGACCACAGGCGGAGCAGGAGAAGGAGAACTCCCGGGCCACCTTCTCCGATCCGAGAACCGCCGAGGAGGACCAAAGCCCTTCAAGCGCGCGTCTGATCTCGGCGCCGAGATCCGGCATGGCGCGATTCGAGATGTAGTCCAGGTAGTCCTCGACGTTCAAAATACGCGGCAGCGGCGTGACGTTCTTCTCGTCGTCGATATAAGCGTAAGTGACAGAGTTGCAGGTGGGGAAGCAGCAGGGCACGGGAACGAAATCGGTTCCGCGGAAGAGCCCTTCGGTCTGTTCTTCGATCAGCTTGATGATGTCTGGATTGGTCATCCGCTGCATCGGATCGTGCGTGGAGTGACGCCCGGCGTGAAATGCCGGCTGAAAGTTGATGCCCTTGACAGCGGGGTGATCCAGGCCGAAGCGGACGATCCTGCCGATCTCTTTCTCATTGACTCCGCGCTCGATGGCGGGAACCAGAATCACTGTGCAGCCGATTTCGGCTAGCCGATCGAGCGCCTTGATCTTCTTCGGAAGAATATCGGCCTCGCCGCGGATGATCCGGTAAGTTTCGCTTTCGAAACCATCGAACTGGAAATAGATATTCGGGCGGACTTCGGCCAGTTCGGCGAGAAACCGGTCGTCCGTGGCGATCCGCTTCCCATTCGTGTTCAGCATCACGTTGGGAATGCCACGATCCTGCGCCGCCTTCATCATGGGAATGATCTGGGGGTGAATGGATGGTTCGCCACCGGAGAACTGCACCACCTGCGGATTGCCTTCGGTTTTGACGTAGTGGTCGAGAATATCCTCCACCTCTTCCAGGTTCAGGTTGAATCCGGGACCCGCCTCGGCAAAGCACAACGGGCATGCCATATCGCACGCGCTGTTGACCTCGATGATGCCGAGGCAGGCATGCTGCTGGTGATCCGGACATAGTCCGCAATCATGCGGACAGCCTTCCTTCACTTCCGCCGAAAACTCGACCGGGATGGTGCCCGGCTTGTTGAATTTGGCGGAATTCGTATAGAGCTGGGCGTCGCCATACACCAGCCCTTCAAACGTGCCGTGATCCGGGCAGCGTTTTCGCATGTAGACTTTGTTGTCCCTGATGAGAACGTGGCCGTCGAGGACGCGACGGCACTCGGGGCAGATCGTGCGGGTCAGCTCATAGAAAACGTAGTTCGCGTCCTTCTTCGGATCGCAGAGCGACGATAACACCGGGTTTTGTTGTTCCATGATTGAGTTCTCTATTAGACTACGCCCGGGGACGGCTGAAGAAATGGATGGACGCGACAAGAACTCCCCGCGGGTCGTACACGCAGGCAGCGGTGCGGCCGGCTCTCATATGGCTCCATTTCTTTCTTCGCTCCAGCCGCCGGAAGGGTTACGGCCGGTTCGGGCAGACGAATGGACAACTCGCTGTAAGTTCATCGTGAAAGACGGCACAATATAGAAGATATGGCGGCAGGCCTTCACGGATTGCTACGGATCATAGGCGCGCCGCATCCCTGTTGACTCAACCAGTTACGACAGGGTGCTACCATCGGAGACAGGGAGGCCCGGTCTTGAAAACCGTTGACGGGGAAACTCGTCCGGGGGTTCGAATCCCTTTTCCTCCGCCAGATTTTCAGACGATTGTGGGCGATGGGCGGCAGAGCGAGGCCGCGACGCGGGCCTCCGGCAGCTTGGGCCATTCGAGCACGGGCATCACGCTGCCATCTTCGTAATTCGCGATAGCTCGCTCTCTCGAACAACGAATCACGGGACCCCAAAACCTGCATCGGCGCACCCGATGCTTTCGAGAAGGAGCGAAGCAATGCAGAATTTTTCACAATATTGGCAGATTTGGTTCCGGCCCGTCATCGTGCTGGCCAGTGCTGTTGTTCTGGCGTTGATCGTCCACAAGATCCTGTTCGCGGTCGCCAAGCGCGTCGCCTCGAGGACCAACAAAGTGATCGTCAGCTCCCTTCTGCGGCATTGGCAGGGACCCACTCGCTGGATCTTTCCTCTCCTGGCGATCATTTTGGCGCTGCCAGCCCTTCCGGTCGGGCCGGACTGGATCGACGGCCTCCGCCGCGCCGCCGGGCTCGGTGTCATCGCGGCCGTCGCGTGGGCCGCCATTTTGTTGAGCAACGTAGCAGCCGACGCGATTTATGCGCGGTATCGCATCGACGTCAGCGATAATCTGACGGGCCGGAGCATCCGCACGCAGCTTTCCGTGCTCCAGCGGATCTTCAGCACCATCGTGGTCGTCGTCGCCACGGGGTTCATGCTGATGACCTTCCCGGCGATTCGCCAGCTGGGTACCGGCATCCTGGCGTCCGCCGGTCTGGCGGGTCTGGTGGTGGGTGTCGCGATGCGTCCCACCTTCGCCAGCCTGATCGCGGGATTGCAGATTGCGCTCACGGAACCCATTCGTATCGAAGACGTCGTCATCGTCGAGGGGGAGTGGGGCTGGATCGAGGAGATCCTGACGACCTACGTGGTGGTGCGTACCTGGGACCTTCGGCGTCTGATCGTCCCCTTGTCTTACTTCCTGGATCATGTGTTTCAGAACTGGACGCGCCAGACGGCCGATCTGCTGGCATACGTTTACGTATATTGCGATTTCACCGTTCCTGTTGAAGAACTGAGGAAGGAATTTCAGCGGGTGCTGGAATCGACGCCGCTGTGGGACCAGAAGGTCTGCGTACTGCAAGTCACCGATGCGACCGAACACACCATGCAGATTCGGGCGCTCGCCAGCGCTTCCGATTCGTCGAAAGCCTGGGATTTGCGCTGTTTCGTCCGCGAAAGTTTAATTTCGTATCTGCAGCAGAATTATCCGGCAAGCCTGCCCAAGACTCGCGCCGAATTCAGTGAGATGCCGGGAGAGAGGGCTGCGGCGGGATAGCTCTCACTTCTGTTTGAAGACCGAGAGCTGATCCTTCCAGCGGGAAAAGTCGGGATGGCCCAGCCCGAGCTCATTGACGATCTGGCGGTCAGTCAGGTTTGGGTTGCTGAACGCAGCGTCCTAAATTTCCTGGCTGGCGGCAGTGGCAGGCTCAGGACCCCAGTTGTTCCGGATCACGAGGCCCTGGTCGGAGTAAAAAGTCCGGCTGCCGGTTCCACCGAAACTTTCCGGGATGGCGCTTAAGGAATAGCCAGCCGCAGTCGCCGTCAAAGCGAACACGTAACCGCTTTTCTTTCCTTTGGCTAAGGAATTCGGAAGCAAGCCAACCCCGGCCGCCGGCGGGCCGAGCTCCACCAGGCTTGTTGCATATCGTCCGAACTGGGAATAGTACTGCACCTGGACCTGCTGGATGCTTTTGATCTCGTTGACAGCGGCAGTCTCGTGCGCAGACATGAGCAGCTTCTGGCCATTGGGAATGGCGATGGCTACAATCACGAGAATGATGGAGATAACGATGAGCAGCTCGATGAGCGTAAAGCCTTGGCGGCACCGTTGATATCGCATAGTCTTGATGACTTAGACGCGCTTTCAACGAGCAGCGTGGAGGGCAAAACGTGTGATATGGGCCGCCGCACTCGCCGGTACCACGCGGTATGCGCAGAAGATCGGCCCGTGATCCCTACTTCTGTTTGAAGACCGAGAGCTGATCTTTCCAGCGGGAACGGACCGCGATGAAATCGGGATGGCCCAGCCCGAGCTCATTGACGATCTGGCGGATCTCGTTGTCCTCCGTGGCCGAGATGCCGTCTTCGGCGGCCGCCACGGCGAACAGGCAGTCGAGCAGCGCCAGCTTCTCCTCGCGCGTGGCGATCCGGCTGAATTCGCGCGTGACCAGGAAGTTCTCGGTGCCTCCGAAGAGCTGCGCGCGGGTCTTCGCGGTCTGGACCACGATCAACGCCTGCTCCTCGGGCAGCCCGCCGCGCTCCATGATGATCCGTTCCATGGCGCGAATCTCTTCCGGACTGATCTTCAGATCCGCATTGGCCACGCGGCTTAAAATGTATCCGAACGCGGCGATGAAACGGGCGCGCGCGGGCTCCAGCTGATCCAGCTTCTCGATCACCTTGCGGACGGTTTCCGTGTCGGCGGTGGAGGCGTGCTGGTCGGGAATTCCGAGAAAAGTGCGAATGGACACTCTACGTTATTCCAGAACGCCCATCTGCTTCAGCAGCGCGATGTGTTTCGACGGGTTGTCTTCGTCGAACTGAGTGGGCAGAATCACGCCGGTCTGGCGGCCCCGTTCGATGAGCGCCGCATAGGGCGGATTGTCGAACTTGAAGATGGCGCGGAGTTTGGCCGCGTCGGTCGAGGTTTTGATCTGGAATCCGCTATCCCTGATCCAGGAAGCAGCCTCCTGCGGTCTGACGGTGGGGACGCCGACCAGCGTGATGTCCGGCTTGAACTTGAGCGGCGCCATGCTCTTTCCCACTGCGAAGCAGGTTCCGCACTCGGGATCGTAGAAGAACAGGAAGACGCGGCCTTGCTGCAAAGACATGGGCTGGCCGTCCACCATGATCGAATCGGGAGCCTTGAGTCCCGTCAAACGGCTGTACGCCGACCCGAAGCTCACTCCGGTGAATACGGCCACCGCGCCCAGAATCACGGCGGCGGTGCGCAGTCCCCGGGACTTGCGAGCCCAGATTCCGGCGACCGCGGTCGCGGCCAGGAAGCCCAGGTCGCCGTAGAAGAAGCCCGGGCCCACGGAACGCCGCATGTCGATGGAAATCCCGAACGGCAGCGTCAGGACCGGGAAACAACTGCAATCGCGGCCGATCAGGGCCTTGTAGTTCCATGCGACATAGCCCATGAAAACCAGCAGCAGGAGGCCCGCCAGCATGGCTCCCCAGCGGCGGAAGCGCGGCACCAGGATCAGGACTCCGGCCGTGGTCTCGGCCACCGCCAGAAGCAGCGCCAGGGGAAGGGTCAGGTCGTAGGGGACCAGCAGATTCTTGGCGAGATTGGCGAATTTGTAGGGATCAATGGCCTTATAGATCCCCGTCATCAGGAAAACGGCTCCGATGAACAGGGCCGTTGCGTGGCTGGCGATGGTCTTCCAGCCGGACATTTCGACCGATTGCGCTAAGGGGCTGGCCGTAGTGCTTGCGTCCATACCCTCTATTTTAACCGGAAGCATGCCAGAATGGTTGGATTCATGCCTGCCGCGCGGAAAACCGTCCGTGTCCCCGCCTCCAGCGCGAACCTCGGCCCTGGTTTTGACGCCCTGGCGCTGGCCCTGACCCTGTACCTCGAATGCGGGTTTCGTCCCGCCGACCGGCTGGCGATCTGCGCGAGCGGGCGGGACTCCGCACTGATCTCAACAGGTGAAGAAAACCTCATCTGGCAGACTGCCTTGCGCGTGGCGGCCGATATCGGCGCCGCCATGCCGCCCATCGAGCTCGACATCGCCAACGACATCCCCATCGGCAAAGGGCTCGGTTCGAGCGCGGCCGCGCTGACCGCCGGTGTGGTCATCGCCAATGAGGTTTTAGGGCTGGGCTGGGATGCGCACCGCGTTTTGGACGAGGCGGCCCAGATCGAGGGGCATCCGGACAACGTGGCGGCGTGCGTGCTGGGCTCGATCGTGGCGAGTGCCATCGACTCCGAAGGAGTCGCCCGGGCGGTTCGCCTGGAACTTGATCCGCACTACAACGTCGCCGTCGTGGTGCCGGATTTCGTGCTGCCGACCTCGGAAGCGCGGCGCGTGCTGCCCGCGACGTACTCGCGCGAGGACACCGTATTCAACGTGCAGCGGAGCGCGCTCCTGATCGTCGCGCTGGCCACGGGCGCGCGGGATGTGTTTCCCACGGCGCTCGAAGACCGGCTGCATCAGCCGTATCGCTTTGCTCTGGTGCCGGGGCTGGAGGAGATCACAAAACTGCGGGGGCCGGGTTTGCTCGGGTGCGCGCTGAGCGGAGCCGGTCCGTCGATTCTGGTATTCCATGAGCGCGGCCAGGATGCCGTCTGTGAGTTGGTTCGGGACGTTTTCGCGCGGCACGGGCACAAATCGGAGATTGTCTGCTCGGCGGTATCGAGGCAAGGGTATACCTTGAAGTAGTGTCTTCCAACCGCCTCGCTCACGAAAAAAGTCCCTACCTGCTCCAGCACGCGCATAATCCCGTGGATTGGTATCCGTGGGGTCAGGCCGCGCTCGACAAGGCCCGCCAGGAAGACAAGCCGATCTTTCTTTCGATTGGTTATTCCACCTGCCACTGGTGCCACGTCATGGAGCGCGAATCGTTCGAGAACGAAGACGTCGCGCGGGTCCTGAATGAGTATTTCGTGCCGGTGAAAGTCGACCGCGAAGAGCGTCCGGATCTGGATCGCGTCTACATGTTGTTCGTGCAGGCGTCCACAGGCAGCGGCGGATGGCCCATGTCGGTATGGCTGACGCCCGAGGCCAAGCCTTTTTTCGGCGGGACGTATTTTCCTCCCGACACGCGCTACGGACGGCCGGGATTCCGCACGATTCTCGAAAGCCTGGCGCGGGCGTGGCGCCAGGAGCGCGACAAAATCGAGCAGTCCGGCGCGCAGGTGCTCGAACAGCTGATCCAATACAGCCAGCACGGCAGCGAAGGCCGGGGCCAGGTCGGGCAGAACGCGCTCGACTCGGCTTTCTTCGCTTTCCGCAGATCGTTCGACGCGCAGCTGGGCGGGTTCGGCCCGGCGCCCAAGTTTCCGCGGCCGAGCGTGCTCAATTTCCTGCTGCGCTACGGGGCGCTCACGAAGAATGAGGAAGCTCGTGACATGGTGCTGGTCACCTTGCGCGCGATGGCCAAGGGCGGCATGCACGATCAGCTCGGAGGCGGATTCCACCGCTACTCGGTCGATGAAAACTGGTTCGTGCCGCATTTCGAAAAGATGCTGTACGACCAGGCGCAGCTCGCGATTTCCTATCTGGAGGCGTATCAGATCACCGGCGATTCCCAATATGCAGATGTCGCCCGCGACATCTTCGACTACGTGCTGCGCGACCTGGCACATCCGGACGGCGGATTTTACTCGGCCGAGGATGCCGATAGCGCCGTTGACCCGGCCAAGCCGAAGGAAAAGTCGGAGGGCGCGTTCTACATCTGGAGCCATCAGGAAATCGTGGACGCTCTTGGCGAGCAGGACGCGGCCGTATTCTCTGAGCGGTTCGGCGTCGAACCAAAGGGCAACGTCGAAGAAGATCCGCACGGAGAGTTCACAGGGCGCAATATTCTTTATCAAGCACAAGACGCGCCCGTCAACGAGCAATCTGTAACCACGCTGCTGGGAATCCGCTCGCGGCGTCCGCGCCCGCACCTCGACGATAAGATCCTTGCCGGCTGGAACGGCATGATGATCTCAGCCTTCGCCAAGGGCGCCCAAATTCTCGAGAAATCGGGCGATGCTCCGCGCTACGCCCAAGCCGCGCGGAACGCGAGGAACTTCCTGCACCGGCGCTTGTGGCGCGAGGCCGATTCCACTCTGCTGCGGCGGTATCGCGATGGCGACGCCGCCATCGAAGCGTTCCTGGACGATTACGCGTGCCTGATCAACGCCCTGGTGGACTTGTACGAGACCGCGTTCGATCCGGACGATCTGGCGTGGGCTTCACGGCTTGCCGAACGTGCCATCGCGATGTTTGAGGATCAAGACGGCGGCGGATTCTTCAGCTCGCCCGACGGGCAAAGCGATCTGGTGCTCCGGCTCAAGGACGATTACGACGGCGCCGAGCCTTCCGGCAACTCGGTCATGGCACTGGCGCTGCTGCGCCTGGCGCGGATCACAGGAAGAGAAGACTTCCGCGCGGCGGCCGACCGAACGCTCGCGGCATTCTCGGGAAAAATGCTGACAGGCGGTCCCGGATTGCCGCAGATGCTGGTGGCGCAGATGTTCGCCATGGGCAAGCCGATGGAGATCGTACTGGCGGGAGCGCCAGACCAACTGATCCCGATGCTGGCCGACATTCGCAGCCGCTTTCTGCCTAACGCCGTGGTGATGCGGGCTTCGGAAGCTCCGGGGCCGATGCCGCCGGTCGATGGCCTGGCCACCGCCTACGTCTGCGAAAACTACGCCTGCAAGCTTCCGGTGACCGAGGCGCGGGCGCTCGCGGAATTACTACAATAGGAGTCTATGGAGAGACCAGGAGCAACAACACTCAAAGGGAATCCGCTGACGGTGCTGGGTCCGGCGTTGAAGCCGGGCGAAAAGGCGCCGGATTTCAAGGCGGTGGACGATTCACTCAAGCCGATGGATCTGGCTGGCACCGGAAACGGCGTCCGGATTTTCAGCGTGGTCCCGTCGCTCGATACACCGGTTTGCGACGCGCAGACCAAGCGGTTCAATGAAGAAGCCGGCAAGCTGCCCGACGTGAAGATCTACACCTTCAGCATGGATCTCCCTTTCGCCCAGAAACGCTGGTGCGGGGCGTTCGGCGTCGACCACGTGAAGATGGTGTCGGACCACCGCGACGGATCTTTCGGCGAGGCCTACGGGACGCTCATCAAGGACCTCCGCATCCTGAGCCGCGCGATCTTCGTCGTCGATAAGAATAACGTGATCCGCTATGTGGAATACGTGAAAGAAGTCGGCGATTTCCCCAACTATGAGGCCGCGCTCTCGGCCGCCCGGGCAGCCGCCGGCGGTGCCGCTTCGGCTTAGTTGGCCGGGCTTAGGCGACGGGGCGGATCTAGGGTGTTCCGCCCCGTCAAGCCGCGGCGTTCCAATGAAGAGGGGGTTCTTGTTGTTGCAATCCTGTTACTTTCGGCGATCGTGTCTGTATGCGTGAGAACGCTATACTGAGACTTTAAATGCGATTTTCAGTTGACGCGCACGCGATCGGCTGCCACCTCACGGGAAACGAAGTTTATATTCGCAATCTTCTGCACGAGTTCGCCCGTCTGGACGAAGGCAATGAACTGATCGCTTATATTTCGAAGCAGGGCGTGGAGAAGGCTCTGCCCGGCCGCATCCAAACCCGGCGGGTCTCTGAGAATCCCTACAAGCGCCTGGGTCTGGATCTGCCCCGGCATCTCCGTCGCGATCGGCCGGATCTGCTGCATGTGCAGTATACCGGCCCGGTCTCCAGCCCGGCCCCGTTGGTGGTGAGCGTGCACGACGTCAGCTATCTGGAATATCCGCAATATTTCACCCGGTTTCGGTCTCTCCAGTTACGGCTCACCGTGCAGCGGACGGTGATGCAAGCGGCCCGCGTGCTGACCCCCAGCGAATATTCACGGCGCGCCATCCTGAGGCACTACCGCGTCGACGAAGACAAGGTGGTGGTGGTGCCGAATGCCGCGGCCGGCCAGTTCCGGCCGATCGAGCGCGAGGCGGCGCGGGCGGCGATCCAGCAGAAATTCGGCATCCGCCGGCCGTTTGTGCTGACCGTCGGCGACCTGCAGCCGCGCAAGAATCACCTGGGACTATTGCGGGCCTTCGAGGACGTGCTCAGGGCCGGGCCGCAAGTGAAACACGATCTGGTTTTCGTCGGCAAGGAGACCTGGTACTCCAGCGAATTGCATCGCGCCGTGAACCAGTCCGCTCTTCGGGACCGCGTGCATTTTACCGGGTTTGTGGAGGACGCCGATCTGGTGCAGTTCTACGGCGCCTGCGATTTGTTCGTGTTCCCGTCGTTTTACGAGGGTTTCGGACTTCCCATCCTGGAAGCCATGGCGTGCGGGAGGGCCGTGGCCTGCTCCCGGCTGACGGCGATGCCGGAGGTGGCCGACGCGGCGGGTATTCTGTTCGACCCCGGTTCAAAAGAGGAGATTGGGCGAGCCATGCTGGACATACTGCTGGATCCGGAATTGCGCGCCCGTTTGGAACGGCTGGGGTTGCAGCGCTCGACTGCATTTACCTGGGAGAAGGCGGCCGTCCGGACGCTCCAGGTGTATGAAGAAGTAGCGGGGCGGCGCAGCCGTCGCGATTCGGTCGTGGCGGCGCACGTATCATGAAGTGCCTGTTGTTACTGGCCGCGTTTCTGGTCTCCGCCTCCGGCGAGACCTTGCATTACAGCGTCAACTGGCCCAGCGGCCTCAGCCTGGGAGAAGTCAGCCTCCGCTCGGACCGGACCGGTCAGGGCACCGCATCCGCGCGCGGCTGGGAATTTGAGCTGAACCTGGATGCCAGCGTGCCGGGTTTCGCCATCCGCGACCAGTATCATTCCACGGCCAACTCCGATCTTTGTTCCGAGCAACTCGACAAGAAAGTCTCGCGCGGCTCGCGCAAGAGCCAGGAGCGCGTGACCTTCGATCCGGGCGGCAAGTACCGCCACGCGCGAGGCCGTCAAGGGCGACCAGACCGGCGCGAAGTCCGAGCTGAGCGTGCCCTCCTGCGCGCGCGATGCCCTGACGCTGCTCCAGTTCGTGCGAAATGAGCTCGCGCAGGGGCGCGTGCCCCCCCGCCAGCCGGCCATTCTCGGCGCGGCGTACCAGGTGCGGCTGGAATACCTGGGGAATGAGGGAGTGCGCCTGGGAGAGAAACAGATGGATGCGGACCGGTTTAGAACCTCGGTCAAGGGTCCTGCGTCGGATTTAACCCTGGAGATGTTCTTTGCGCGGGACGCCGTCCGCACGCCGCTGCTGGTGAAGATCCCGTTGCCGCTCGCGACATTCACCGTGGAATTGATTCCCTGAAGTATGCGGGTAGCTTTCTTTTCTCCTTTGCCGCCCGCCAAGAGCGGCATCGCCGACTACTCGGCGGCGGTGCTCGAACACCTGCATAAGTCGATCGAGGTGGAGATCTTCTCCTCGAAGCCTTCGCGGTTCGATGCCTCGCGCTACGACCTGTGCGTTTATCAGCTCGGCAACAATCCGTATCACGGTTTCGTCTATGAAGCCGCCCTGGAACACTCCGGGGTGGTGGTGATGCATGAGGCGAATCTGCATCACCTGATCGCGGATCTCACCATCAATCAGAACGATTGGGACGCCTACGTCCGCGAGATCGGGCGCAGTCACGGCCCGGAAGCCGAAGAATACGCCGAGCGGTACGTGCGAACCAGGCAGCGGGCGCCGGACTACAGCCTGTCGATGATGCGGTCGGTCCTGGCGCGCTCGCGCGGCGCCATCGTCCACAGCGACGCGGTCGGCACGGAACTGCGGGCACAAGGATTCGAAGGTCCCATTGCGCGGATTCCGCATGGCGCCTGGACCGGGCCTGCGGACCGCATGAGCTATCGCGCGCGTCTGGGACTTGCGGAGCGTACCCCGTTGATCGGCGTGTTCGGATTCCTCAAGCCGTACAAGCGCATCGCCGAATCGCTCCGGGCCTTCCGCAGGCTGGTGCGCGCCGTGCCGGACGCCCGCATGATTCTGGTGGGCGAGGCTCATCCCGAGCTGCCGCTCAAATCGCTGATCGGGCAAATGAACCTCGACCAGCACGTCCGCCATCTGGATTTTGTTCCGATGGAGGATTTCAGCGGATACCTGGGCGCCTGCGACATCGTGCTGAATCTGCGGTATCCCACGGTCGGCGAAAGTTCGGGAACGCTGCAACGCGCGCTGGGGATGGGCAAGGCCGTGATCGTCTCCGACGTGGGATCTTTCCGCGAGCTTCCGGACGAGGTTTGTCTGAAGGCTCCCATCGGTTCCGCCGAAGAAGAGCACCTGTTCGAATATATGAACCTGCTGGCCACTCGCCCGGCGGTCCGCTCCGCGCTGGCCGAACGGGCCCGGGCGTGGGCCGAACGGGAGTGTAGCTGGGAGGTCGCGGCGCGCCGCTACGCCGAATTTCTGGAAGCCGTGGCCGCAGGCCGCGATTGGCAGGAGCCCGCGAAAGCCAGCGCCGTCTTCAGCGCCAGCCGGCGAGCCGCCCGCGGCCGTGCATGTGGAGGGCAATTACATTGCCTCCTGGGCTCCCGCCGAGGATGGATCGCGAGACTACGTCGAGACGCATCGCACGCGCCTGGAGCGGACTCTCGCCTTGACGCCTCCGGGAGGTCCGGAGGACCGGATCCTCGAGATGGGCGCCTATCTCCAGATCACGCCCGCGCTCAAGACGCGGCTGGGGTATGGCGAAGTCCGGGGCTGTTACTACGGGCCGCGCGGTGAGACCAATCATCGCCGCGTCACTTCCGAAAACGGAGAAGAGTTTCAATGCGAGGTGGATCTCTTTGATGCGGAAAAGGATTGTTTTCCGTATAAAGACGGGTATTTCTCGACGGTGCTGTGCTGCGAGCTGATCGAGCACCTGCCCTCCGATCCGATGCACATGATGAGCGAGATCAACCGCATCCTGAAGCCCGGTGGAGCGCTGGTGCTCACCACGCCCAATATCGCTTCCGCGCGCGCGGTGTCCGCGATCCTGCAGGGGTTTCATCCCATGCTGTTTCCGGCCTACATCCGCCCGAATCCGGAAGGTGAGACCGAGGCTCGCCACAACCGCGAGTATTCGCCGCGCGAGATCCAGGACCTGCTGGAGAATTCCGGGTTCGAGGTCACGGCGCTGGAAACCGGGCCATTCCGCGACGAGCCCAAGCCCGAGCAAGCCTGGGTGGAACATCTGCTCGACCGCTACATCCTGCCGAAGGAGCATCGCGGCGACGGGATCTACGTCGTGGGCCGCAAGCGGCGCGGGGTGCGCGACCGCTACCCGGCATGGTTGTATAGCTAAGATGGTTTAGCGCAATGCGCCTGGACGTCTTAGAGGCAGTGGCCGACGGCGCTGCCATCCACCTTCGCCTCCGCCTGGAACAGCCCGGCGTGATCGGCTGGCAATTGTGCGATCCGTCCACCGGGGCGTTTCTTCAGGAAGGCGAATGGTCGGAGGTGCAAGGCCGCGAGGCGGATCTGCGCATCCCCCTGCCGGCCGAGGAAGGCGCTTACAGCGTCCAAGTGGCTCCGGTCGAGGACCGCACCCGGTTTATCGCCATCGACGCCGTGGTAGGCGCTGGGGTCCCTGGCGGGGCCCCTGGCGGGGTTCCTGAAATGGCGCTCCGGATCGGGACGCCGCGCGTGGTGACCGCCGCGTCCGTGCGTCGCGCGCGGCTGCTGCAAGCCATCCCCAAGGCGTTCCTCTTGCCCGCACGAAGCATCTGGCGCAATCGCAAGCTGATGGGATCAATGGTTCGCCGCGACATCATGGTGCGCTACCGCGGCAGTTTCGGCGGCACGCTGTGGACCTTTCTCAATCCGCTGCTGCTGATGGCCACCTACTTTTTTGTCTTCGGCGTGGTGTTGCGGACCCGCTTTGAAGGAGACAACAGCCGGACCGGGTTCGTCCTGTACTTCCTGGCGGGAATGCTGCCGTGGCTGGCGTTTTCCGAAGCCGTGGGCCGCTCGCCGTACGTGATCCTGGAATACCGCAGCTTCGTCAAGAAGATCGTTTTTCCCCTGGATACGCTCCCGGTGAACCTGGTGATTTCGGGAGCCGTCACCGAAGCCTTCGGGGTATTGATCTTCGTCATCGGGCTGCTAGCCGTGCGCCACGCCGTGCCGGCCAGCGTGATCTGGCTGCCGCTGCTGGTGGTTCCCCAGATCCTGTTTACGGCGGGCGTGTGCTGGATCCTGGCGGCTATTGGCGTCTTCGTGCGCGATCTCGGGCAGATCATCGGGTACCTGCTGACGCTGTGGTTTTTCCTGACGCCGATCTGCTATCCGGAGTCGTCGCTGGATCAGCTGCCCGCGAGCGCGCTCGGGCTGCTGCGGCTCAATCCGCTATTCGTCCTGGTGCGGGCTTACCGCGCGGTGTTTCTTGAGAATCAGGCTCCGTCGATGCGCGGAGTGCTCGGGTTGTGGATTGTGGCGGTCGTGGTCGCCGTTTTGGGATACGCCTGGTTCCACCGGCTGCGCAAGAGTTTCGCGGATGTGATTTAATTCGCCACCGCGTAGTAGCCCTTGCGAGCCTGGGCCTTGTATTCTTTACTCGACATCTTGAACTCGAGTTTCCGGTACGTTCCGTCTTTCTTCGGATTGGTCGGCGTGTAGGCCAGGGCGTACTGGCTGCGCATCTCGTCCTGGATTTCCTTGAAGATGTCCTCGAGGGTGTGCTTGCGATCCACCTTGAGTACGCGCCCGCCGGTTTCCTCCGACATCTTCTTCAGATCGCCTTCTCCGCCGCCGCCACCGCCGAACCCAAAGCCTCCGCCATAAAAGCCAGGATCGCTGTAATCGATGCTGTACACCACCGCATCCGCCAGCTGAGCCTCGTGAATCGCTTGCTCGCGGGTCATGCGGCTGCCCTCGTCGACGCCGTCGGTGATGACCACGATGACTTTACGGCCCGCTTCGTTCTTGAGCCGATCATTCGCGGCCAGGTACACCGCATCCCACAGCACCGTGCCGGCCTGGTTCTGCTGCGTCGGGACCGGGCCCGGGCCAAGCCCGCCCACATTCGCGTTCAACTTCAGGTCCTTCAGTCCGTCTTCCAGGAGCTTGGGTGAACTGGTCGAATCCTGAAGCAGCTCGGAATCCTTCCCGAAGCTGATCAGAAACGCGAGGTCCTTGGGGCGGAGCACGGAGCGGAAGAATTGGCCCGCGGCCCGGCGTTCCGTCTCAATCAGCCGCTCCTGGCTGCCGCTGACATCCACCAGCAGGCCGATGGTGAGGGGCAGGTCGGTCTCCCGGGTGAAATACTTGATCTCCTGCTCTTTTCCATCCTCGAACAGGTGGAAGTCGCTCTTTTCCAGGTTGCCGATCAGGGCGTTGTTCTTCCCGTGGACCGTACACAGGACGTTGACCAGGTTCACGTCCACCTTGATCGTATCGTCCTGGGGAAAGGCGCCCATCGCCAGAAAAACGGCGAGCGCGGGAACACGCAGAGAGAGACGTCCCATACTTATACTGTAAGACTGCCCCCGGCGGGATGGGGTTTCATGCGACTTCTGAAATGAAAAAAGCCATTATCCATCTGAAGGCCGCCGACCCCGTCCTGGGCGCCATCATCGAGCGGGTAGGCCCCTACCGGATCAAACATCGGGATCCGAACTTTCACACCCTGGTTCGGTCCATTGTTTACCAGCAGTTGAGCGGAAAGGCCGCCCTGACCATCTTCAATCGTCTGATTGCGGCGGCCAAGGTGGATCCGCTGACGCCGGAATCGGTCCTGAAGCTGCGGCCAGCCAGGATGCGGGCCCTGGGCCTGTCGCAGCAGAAGCTCGCCTATATCCGTGGGCTGGCCCGGATGACTCGGGACGGGTCGGTGCGCTTCGACCAGGTGCACTCGCTCGAAGACGCGGCCATTATTGAGCACTTCACGCAGGTCAAGGGCGTGGGCGTATGGACCGCGCAGATGTTCCTGATCTTCGCCTTGCGCCGCCTGGATGTCCTGCCCACGGGCGATCTGGGTGTGCGGGCGGCCATCAAGAAGGCCTACAACCTGCCGGAATTGCCCACGCCGGCCGAGATGGAGAAGATCGCCGCGGCCTGGCGCCCGTACTGTTCGGTGGCGTCCTGGTATCTGTGGCGCAGCCTGGATAATCAGGGGGCGATGTAAGGTGACGAGTCATTGGCGGTACGCTGAAGACGTGAGCGGAAAGCAGCCCAAGTCCAAAAAGCCCTTGGCGACCGCCAAGCCCAGAACGCCTCGCCCGCTGATGGGAAGTATGCGGGGCACGGCGGTCGAGGTGGTAGACATCGTGTACATAGGCTGGGACGGATCTCTCAGGCCGGTACAGAAGATCCGGGCGGGGTCAAAGCCCGCGGCAGGCTGAAACCTCTCCCACATCAGGCTACTTAGGGCGGGTCTCCAGGGCCTGCGGCGGGCTGAGGCCCGACACTTCGCGCCGAGCGAGTCATCGGGTAGTGTCCTAAGATCTGCATTGCGGCTAGTCCTGAGTCGCTATAATCGAGAGAAGCGGTTTACGATCCGCCTAGCGCGGCGGCTGGCATCGTGGCGAGAAGGGTGCCCCACTCGGTATCTGTCTCGGGCATCGTCACCCGACGCTAACAACGCAGCATAGGCACTACCAGTCATCGAGCGGTTCCCGGACCGCTTCTGATATCTTTAAAAGTTGGGCTCCCCCGAAGGGGTATGACGCAGGATACGACGAGCCCGCGAGGATTGTATGTCTGGACACTCTAAATGGGCGACCATCAAGCATAAGAAGGGCGCGCTTGACGCCAAACGCGGGAAAATTTTCACCCGTTGCATCAAGGAAATCATGATCGCGGCCCGCAGCGGCGGCGATCCCGACATGAACCCCCGCTTGCGGACAGCGATCACCGCGGCCAAGGCCGTCAGTATGCCCGCCGATAACATCAAGCGGGCCATTCTGCGCGGTACGGGCGAGCTCGAAGGCGGCCAGATCGACGAGATCATGTTCGAGGGCTACGGTCCCGGCGGGGCCGCGGTGCTGGTGATGGTCGCAACCGACAATCGCAACCGCACCGTGAGCGATATTCGCCACATCTTCTCGAAACAGGGCGGAAACCTGGGCGAGCAGGGCAGCGTCGCCTGGATGTTCGAGCGCAAGAGCGAGATTGTGATCGACGGCGAGAAGGCCACCGAGGATCAGCTCATGACCCTGGCGCTGGACGCCGGCGCGGAAGACTTGCGCAGCGATGGAGGGAATTGGGTCGTGAGTCTCCCCGCCGGAATCGCACGACGCCGTGCTTGAGGCGATTCAGAAAGCCGGTATCTCCACGGAATCCGCGGAAATCGGCATGGTGCCCAAGAATCTCATGAAACTGGAAGGCAAGAACGCCGGCGCCATGCTCCGGTTGAGCGAGGCTTTGGAAGAGAACGACGACGTGCAAAACGTGTACTCCAACTTCGACATCGACGAAAAGGAGATGGAGGCCCTGGCTTCCTGAATTGTGCGCGTCCTCGGCATTGACTGCGGAACCGAGCGCACCGGCTGGGGCGTGATCGATAGCGACGGCCGCAGCCATCGCGTTCTGGCGCATGGCGTGATCCGCACGGCGGTCAAGAAACCTCTGGAGGAGCGGCTGGCCACCATCGCCCAAGGATTGCGAGCCGTCCTGCACGACCATCAGCCCGATGCTGCCGCGGTCGAAGAGGTGTTCTATTCCCAGAACGTCAAAACCGCGCTCAAGCTGGCCCACGTCCGCGGGGTCGCGCTGCTGGCGATCGCCGAGGCCAGGATCGTCCTGGGCGAGTATTCTCCGCTGGCCATCAAGGTGAGCGTGGTGGGCTACGGCCGGGCCGAAAAACAGCAGGTGCAGATGATGGTCAGGAGGCTCACCGGCCTTGAGGGAATTATCGAAACCGAGGACGCCTCCGACGCCCTGGCCGTTGCGATCTGCCACGCAACGCGCTGCGGCATGACCGGTTCCCGTGCTCCGCAAACCCTGGGGGCCGGCCGATGACTCGTCGATTCATAACGCGTCTGTTGTGGCTGGCGGCGGCCACGGCCGGTTTGGCGTTCGCCGCCGGCGTGCCGCAGGTGTCTTTCACGAAGGTCTTTCCGGGATCGGATCCGGCCTACATGGCCATCACGGTCGGTAAAGATGGCGCGGTGACGTACCGCGAAGCCAAGGACGAAGATCCCGAAACATTCCAGCTGGAACCGGAGTTTGTGCAAGCGATCTTCGATCTGGCGGACAAGCTGGGCCACTTCAAACGCCCGCTGGAAAGCGGCCTGAAGGTCGCCAAAACCGGCGATAAGACTTTCCGCTGGGAAGACGGCGCGGACGCCAGCGAGGTTAAGTTCAACTATTCGACCGACCAAAACGCGAGGCTGCTGCAGGACTGGTTCGAGCGCATTTCCGAGAGCGAGCGGGCCATGATGCTGCTGCGCCGGGCGATCCGCTTCGACCGCCTGGGAGTGAATGACGCGGTGCTGCGCGTCGATGCGGCCTTCGAGCAGAAACGCCTGGTCGGCCGCGCGCAGTTCCTGCCCCTGCTCGACCGGGTCTCCAAGAACCAAGCCTTCATCAACATGGCCCGGGAGCGGGCCACGCGGCTGGCCGACGCGTTGCGCGCGGCTGGAAAGGCTGCGGTGGAATGAAGCGGGCGGCAGTCGTCGTGATCTGCGGGATCCTGTGCGGATGGACCGCGCGGGCGCAACCGGCCGAGCCGTCCGTCGCCGAGCCGTCCGTCGCCGAGCAGCAGGACCTGATGCAGGCCCTCAGCGAAAACAGCAGCCCGGTGGACCTGATTCGCGCGCTCGAAGCTCACCTCCGCAAGTATCCGAACAGCGTCCAGCGCCCCGATGTGGAGCGCGCGCTGGCCAAAGCGGCGGTCGATAGCAACGATCTTCCCAGGATCGCCAAGTACGGCGAATCGGCCGTGGCCACCTCGGCGGATGATGTTCTGCTGCTGGACCGGTTGTCGTATGCGTTTCTGGTTCTGGGCGGCGAGGACCACGCCCGCAGCCAGGAGTACGCCGCCAAGGCGTACAAGTATGCCCGCGCATTTGAGGATCTGGTGGATAAGATGCCCGTCGCCACCGGCAAGGACGCCGCGCGCCGGCAGGATGACCAGGAGCGGGCGCTCGGCCGCGCCCTGATCTATCAGGCGCGCGCCCGGACCATGCAGAACGACCACCAGGATGCCCTGCGGCTGGTGGCTCGCGCGTTTACGGCCTACCCCGGCGAGGAATCCGATCGCGAATGGGCGGAAGTGCTGCTGCACATGGGCCGGCAGGAGGAGGCGATCGGGCACCTGGCCGAGGCCTTCGTCATCCCCGACCCCTACGCCACCGATCCACAGCGTCAGGGCGACCGCCAGTTGCTGGGCGAGGTGTACGCGAAGCTCCACGGCTCGGAGAAAGGTCTGGGCGATCTGGTCCTGGCCGCTTACGATCGGGTTTCGACCACCGTCGAGACCCGTCGCAAGAAACTGCTGGCGCTCGACCCGAATTCCTCGCTGGCGGATCCCATGGAGTTCACGGTGACCGGTCTGGACGGGAAGAAACTCCCGCTGGCGAGCTTGAAAGGCAAGCTGGTGATCATGGACTTCTGGGCCACCTGGTGTATCCCTTGCCGGATGCAGCATCCGCTGTACGAGACCCTGCGCGAGCGATTCGGCGCGCGTAGCGACGTCGTCTTCCTGGAGATGGATGCCGACGAGGACCGTTCCCTGGTGGAGCCCTTCCTGACCGCCCAGAAGTGGGACAAGACGGTGTACTTCGAGGACGGCCTGGCGCGGCTGCTGAACGTCATGAATATCCCCACCACCATCCTGATCGACAAGAGCGGCCACATTGCCAGCCGCATGGACGGCTTCGATCCGTCCACGTTCCTGGAGCAGATGACCAGCCGCATCCAAACCATTCTGGGCGACGCTACCCCGGCCGCCAAGTAGTCTCAGATGAGTTTCGCCCGCGTCATCTGGATCGTTCTCGATAGCGTCGGCATCGGCGAGATGCCGGATGCCGCCCAGTACGGCGACCAGGGCAGCGATACTCTGGGGCACATCGCGCAACACATGGCGAAACATAGCAAGCTGCGTCTGCCGAATCTGTGCCGGCTGGGGCTGGCGAACATCCGGCCCCTGGACCGCCTCCCACCGGATGCGGCGCCGCAAGGCGCTTACGGACGATGCGCACTGGCTTCGCCGGGCAAGGACACCACCACGGGCCATTGGGAAATGGCGGGCATTCACCTGGCCAAGCCGTTTCCGGTTTATCCCCACGGCTTCCCGCGCGAAATCATGGACGAGTTCGAGCGCCGGATCGGACGCGCCACGCTCGGCAACAAGGCCGCGTCGGGAACCGAGATCATCGAGGAGCTGGGCGAGGAGCACATGCGCACCGGTTCGCCCATCGTGTACACATCCGCGGACAGCGTCTTTCAGGTGGCCGCGCACGAAGAAGTGATCACGCTCTATGAGCTGTACAAGATCTGCGAGACCGCGCGCGAGATCCTGCGCGGGAAACACGAAGTGGGGCGCGTGATTGCCCGGCCCTTCGTTGGGTCGCCGGGCGCCTTTACGCGCACGCCCAACCGCCATGACTACGCCGTTCCGCCGCCCAAGGGCATGCTGCTCGATCGCCTCAAGGAGCGCGGCGTCGAAGTGTTCGCGATCGGCAAGATTTTCGATGTGTTCCTGGGGCGGGGCATCCGCGACTACGAGAAAACCAAGTCCAACGCCGACGGCATGGAAAAGACGCTTCAGGCGATGGACTCTCTCGCGAGTGGGATGATTTTCGTAAACCTGGTCGATTTCGACCAGCTCTACGGCCATCGCAACGACGTCGAAGGCTACGCCCGGGCGCTGGAAGCCGTGGACGATTGGCTCCCTTCGCTCGAAGCCCGGCTGGGTCCCGACGATCTGCTGATCCTGACCGCCGATCACGGGTGCGATCCGACGACGAAGTCCACCGATCACAGCCGCGAATACGTGCCTCTACTGGTTTATGGCAAGCGCGTACGCGCGGGCGTCGATCTGGGGACCCGGAAGACGTTGTCCGACATCGGCCAGACCGTGGCGGAGAATTTCGGAACGTCGATCGTGGTGGGCGAGAGCTTCCTGGCCCGGATCCAGAGTTAGCTTACGGCTTCGTGGCGTCGGCGACCGGTTTGGTCGGCTCGGCCGGTTTGGCGTCCGCCTGGCACTTGCCCTGGCACACGGTCTCGAATAACTGCCGCGGCGCTCCCAGCCGGTTGGGATCGGACACGGTAGGCCGCCGGACACTAAGCGTCTCGACCACGGAGCCATCCGGATTCGGGCGGCGCTCCACGATCTGTTGTTCCTTGATGCGCATCGGGGCGGTGTTGTCCTGGAGGACTCCGGCCACGGTGTGCGCATACAGGTCGGTCTTGGTCACCTCGGTGCCGTCGGGGCCCTTGGTCGTGGTCGAATCGCTTCGGGAGGCCAGCTGTAACTGTCCGTCCAAGCCGGGTTCGTAGTTGACCGTTGTTTCCTTGGTGGTGTCGTCAACCTTGGACGAAGTCTTCACGTAACGCAGCGCCTCTTGAAAGCCGCCCCCGCCGTCGCGCCGGTAGACGGATTCAGTGGTGTGTTGGTCGGTCGGCGGACCTTCCGTGACGGACGACTGTTTCTCGACGGTTTCAAAGGAGCCGTTCAAAGTAGGACGGTCGATGACGGTGTTGGCGGTGGTGGTGGAACCGTCCACGCGCGTTTCCGTGGTCTGCCGCTCGACCTGCTGAAAATTGCCGTTCACGTCGCTGCGAGAGGTGGTCTCCCGCACGGAGGAGCCGCCGCCCGGCAGCTTGTTTTCCTCGATCATCACGCGGTCGGTGGAAGAAAGCTGGCCGTCGGCGCCGTACTTGCGCACGATCCGTTCGGTGACCTTGCCGTTGGCGTCCTCATGGATCACCCGGTCCACCGTCTGTTCCAGGGGCACCTGGCGGCCGTTGATCGACTGGGAGCGCTGGGTGCGCTCGCCGTCGGTGGAGGTGAACGCGTCCACGACCGCGCGGTTTCCGTTGAGATCCTGCTGGTACCTGGTGGTGGCGCTTTGCGGCCACGCCAGCGCCGCGCTCATGGCGAGCAAAAGAACGGGTTTCAGATCTTGTTTCACATCTTCAGGCTAAGCCGGAGCCCGAGTCGCGGCAATAGGGGGAACGCCTTAGGCGGGCGGTTCCCTTACAATGAAAATAGAGTGAAGACCTTCTACATCGAGACCTTCGGGTGCCAGATGAATGCGCACGATTCGGAGAAGGTCATCGGCACCCTGCTCCATCAGGGCTACCAGAAGGTGGAAACGCCCGAAGAAGCCGAGCTGGTCTTCTACAACACCTGCAGCATCCGCGATAAAGCCGAACAGAAGGTGTTTCACCGGCTCCAGCAGTTCAAGAAAGAACATGGCAAGGGCAAAACGTTCGCGGTGCTGGGGTGCGTGGCCCAGCAGGAAGGCGAGCGGATTTTCGAAAAAGCCCCGCACGTCAGCCTGGTGTGCGGCTCGGCCAGCTATAACCGCCTTCCGGAAATGCTGGTGCAACTGGAAACCGGCAACCGCCGCGTCACCGGACTGAGCCTGGATACCGAGGACACCTTCGAGACGCCCATGACCCGCCGCGACAATCCGCACCGGGCCTACCTCACGATCATCGAAGGCTGCGACAAGTCCTGCGCCTATTGCGTGGTGCCGTTCACGCGCGGGCCCGAGCGCAGCAGGACCAGCGCGTCCGTCCTTGCAGAATCGTTAGAGCTGGCTCGCGCCGGGTACAGCGAAATCCAGTTGCTCGGCCAGAACGTGAACAGCTATCGCGATCCGTCGCCCGCCGGTTGGGATTTCGCCATGCTGCTCGATCAGGTGGGGCGCGTTCCCGGAATCCGCCGCGTGCGATTTACCACCTCGCACCCCCGCGACTTCCACAAGAGTATTATCGACGCCATCGACGCGAATAGCGCGCTGTGCAATCACGTGCACCTGCCGGTGCAATCCGGATCGAACCGCATCCTGGCGGCCATGCAGCGGCTGTACACGCGCGATGAGTACATGGAGCGGATCCGGTGGATGAAAGCCGCGCGCCGGCCGATCGCCATCACCACCGATATCATCGTGGGGTTCCCGGGGGAGACGGAAGAAGATTTGGAGGCGACCCTCGGGTTGCTCGACGAAGTGCAATACGATTCCGTCTTCAGTTTCAAGTACTCGCGCCGGCCCAACACGCCGGCCCTGGCGCTCGACGACCAGATTGCCGAGGAAGAGAAGACCAGGCGGCTCGCGGTCGTGCAGGAACATCAGCGGAACATCCAGATCCGGCGCAACGCCGCCTATGTCGGATCGGTCGAGGAGTGCATGGTGGAGGGCTTCAACAAGGCCACCAGCCAGTGGATCGGCCGGACGTCGCAGCATAAGACACTGAACTTCCTGCGCCCAGGGCGCGAGGAAGACATCACCGGCCAGTTTTGCGAGGTTCGGGTAACCCGCGCGGGTCCCAACTCGCTCGTCGGCGAGGCCGTAAATTAGAACGAGGCAGTGAATTAAATAACGAAAAGGAGGACGCGAACATGGAAGTCGAGATGAAGATCCGGGGCTTGATGATGGACCCCAGTACGAATCTTCCGATTGTCGTGCTCAAGGACGTCAACGGCGGCGCGGTCCTTCCCATCTGGGTGGGAATCTACGAGGCCAGTGCCATTGCGCTGGAGATCGAGAAGATCCCCACGGCGCGGCCCATGACTCACGACCTGATCCGCAACCTCCTGTTCGGCCTGGAAACGGGCGTGAAGAAGGTGGTGGTCAGCGACCTCAAGGAAGATACCTACTACGCCGTGATCTGGCTCGAGCGCGACGGCCAGCTCATTTCGGTAGATTCCCGTCCCAGCGACGCGCTGGCGATCGCGCTGCGCCTGGATTGTCCGATCTACGTGGAAGAGACCGTGCTGAAGACCTCGAAGACCGCGGCGGCCGTGGCCGAGGTTGGAAGCAACGAGGAAATCCGCAAATGGCTCGAGGGCCTCAACGATGAGGACCTCGGGCGATATAAGATGTGACTCGCTACAAAATGTAGGGCAGGTCTCCAGACCGCCGTTAAGGAGCGAAGCTACTTCGCTTTCCCTTTCGCGCCGCCTTTGGTCCGGCCCTTCGACCCTCTGCCCCTCGGCGCCGGGTTCGTGCCGGTCCAGCCGACCAGTTGATCCGGCGTCACCAGGAACGTCACCATGAACGGGTCCGGCGTATACGTATCGGGTACGCCTTCGAACTCAAGTTCCGCGCCCGGCTCCATGTTGCCGGGAAGCGCTGCCTCGAACTTGAGCGTGACGTCGGCCACATCCGGCTTTTGCAGGGCGAGCACCAGTGTTTTGGGCTTGTTCGCAGGCTCCATGGAGATCAGCTTGGCTTTGAACTTTTCGAAGCCTTTCTCTTTTCCGGGTTCGCCCGGCAGGAGCGCGCCCTTCATGGCGTCAAAGTAGCTAGGGTCTTTGAGGAGCGGGTTTTTGACGATATCGCGCCAGTAGGCCAGGATCGGGTTGGCGGCGTCGAGGGCTGCCTGCTCTTGCGCTTTTCGGGTGGCGATCTGCGCCACGCTCTCGATCGTAAACCCGGCCGGCGGGAGCGCGCTTGCCTTAGCGGCCGCCACAACCTGGTCGAAGCCCTGGTTGGAGCCGTGATACTGGTTGTACAGATTGGTGACGTAGGCCAGCGCCGTACTGCGGTTGGCCGCGCTCATCGCGTTGGGGCCGGCTTCGGTGGCCGCCCGGACGAAGTTGAAAATGGCGGGGGGCTGCTTGTCCGGGTGTTGCTGACGCTGGTTGAACTGGGCTTGCGCCAGGAAATACGAAAATTGTCCCAGGCTGGGGTCCATTTGCAGGAGCTTGGTCAGCTCCGCTTCGGCTTTGACATCATCCTTGCGCTGCACCGCAATCCAGGCGATTTCACGCTGCGCCAGTGGCTTCATGACCGGTTTGGCCTGTGTCCATTGCGCATCGGTCATGGTGGAGGGCTTGTTCGCCGGTGCAAAAATGCCGTCCAGATCGTCCAGGACGTGCTTGGAAACACGCTCCCCGACCTCCATGTCGGCCGCGGCCGGCTGGGCGGGATTCAGCGTATAGAGCGCGGTTTCCACAGCATAGATCGAAAAGAAGTGGTCGGGATGGGTCTTGAGGATCTCCACGGCCTTATCGAAGTACTGGCGCATCATGCCCAGCTCTTGATACGTGCCCAGGTAGGCTTCCTCGCGGTCAAAGGCAAAATCGCTATCCGGGAATCCCGCTTTCCATTTATCCAGAGCGGTGATCTTGTCTTTGCCTTTGGCGCTCTGGAATGCCGTATACAGGGCGTACTCCGCCTGGCTCTTCATCTGCTTTTTCGCAGCTGGCGCGGGTGTCTGCGCCTGGATCTCTTGCGTCCCCAGCCCCCAACCGAGAGCCAATCCCAGCCCCACTGCCGTGATCGTAGTGAGCGTGCGATATTTCGATGTCACAGCATCCCTCCAACACTATCGAGTTTCATAACATCCTTGCCCGGTACTCTGCGGAGTATATCCAAAGCTAGCGTCCATAGGCAACTCCGCCGCGACAGGACCAGCGGAGACCTCCGGACCCAGTCCTCTACGGTTTGGTCCTGGACTTCGCTCTAACCCTGCTTTTCCGCGCCGCCGGGTTCTTTCCGGTCCAGCCGACAATCTGGTCCGGGTCGGTCCCGAGCACCAGCATAAAAGGTTGCTTCGTGTAAGATTTCGCGACGCCTTCAAATTGCAGTTCCTCGCCGGGTTCCATCTTGCCCGGCAAGGACCCCGACAGTTCCAGGGTGACATCGGGAACGCCGGGCTGCTCCAGCGCTAGCACGATCTGCTTGGGCTTGGTCGCGGGCGTCATCGATACGATTTTGGCCGTGAACTTCTGCACGCCGTTCGCTCCGCCCGGCAGCAGCGTGCCTTTCATATTCATCTCGAAATAAGCGTCGCCGCCGTCCTTGACCAGCGGACCCTGGATGGCCGTCTGCCAGAGCGCCAGATCGGGATGGGCTTTGAGGAACTCCTCCCGCTCCTCGGCTTTCTTTACGGCGATCTGCTGGGCGCTTTCGATGCTGAATCCCTCGGGCGGGAACGCACTGGCTTTGGCCATGGCCAGCAGATGATCCAGCCCTTCATCAGAGCCGTGATACGTCGTGTAAGTCTTGGTCAGGTAGTCGAGAGCCTGCTTGCGCGCCGCGGCCGGCAGGCTGTTCTGGCCCTCATAGGCCGCCGCCCGGGCGAACTGATATAAGCCCAGCGGCAGTTTTTGGGGATGGTCCTGATTCTGCGCCAGGAGTTCACCGCCCAGGGTCAGCGACGTCGACGCCTGGGTAGGATCCATGTGCAGGTACTTGGTGAGTTCCGTCTCGGCCTCCGGATGGTCCTTGCGCTGCACATACACCCAGGCCAGGGTTGCCTGCGCGGCCAGCTTCATCGCCGGCTTGTAGGTGGCCCATTCGGCGTCCTTGATGTCCATGGGTTTGTTCGAGGCGGTGAAAACAGTGTCCAGATTGTCCAGAAGATACTTCGAGACGCGCTCGGCCGTGTCCAGATCGGCGGGCTTCGGAGGAGGCGGAAGCATGTAGATCAGCCGCTCGATCGCCGACAGCGAGTAGAAATGGTTGGGGCGGGTTTGGAGGATCTCTGCGGCTTTGTCGAAAGCCTCGCGGGGCATGTTCAGCTTCTGGTAGACGAACAGGTACTGTTCTTCGCGCTCCTGGCTGAAATCGCTGGCCGGGAAGGCTGCCTTCCATTTATCGAGCGCTGCGATCTTCCCCTGGAGGTCGGCTTTTTGATACGCCTGGAAGAGGCTGTACTCTTCCTGCCCCTTCCAGTTTTTCTTGGCCGCGTCCGGCTTGGCCGCCTGTGGAGGCCTGGCCTCCTGCGCCGCCAAACTCCAGCCCAAACTTAAGCCCAGTCCGGTGACGGTGATCAGTGTCAGGATTGGATTTTTCATCTACGACATCCCTTATTTAGATCGTTACGATATCCCTTTCCTTCAGAGTACACCCTGCCAATCGGCACTCTGCCCGTTGCACTGCTTGGATACTTAGACACCGGTAGCCGCCAACTGGTTTCCTGTGCGGCTCATTTCGAGTGCTCCACTTTCGCGTATCCTGAACTCTTGCCCATGCGTTGGCTCGATTTAGGGGTGATCGCGGCGTATCTGGTGGGGATCACCTGGTTCGGATCGCGTTTTCGCCGCTCGCAAACCTCGCTGAAGGATTATTTTCTGGGAGGCCGCCGGGCGCCCTGGTGGGCCATCTCGCTCTCCATCGTTTCGGCCGAGACCAGTACGCTCACCGTGATCGGCACGCCCTCGCTGTCGTTCACCGGGAACTTCGGATTCCTGCAACTGGTCTTCGGATATCTTCTGGCGCGCGTGGTGATCGCCACTCTGTTTCTGCCGGCCTATTTTCGCGGGGAAATGTTCACCGCCTACGAACTGATGCGCATTCGCTTCGGGACGCGTATCCGCCGGCTTACGGCCGGCACCTTCCTGGTCTTACGGGCGCTGGCCGAAGGCGTGCGCGTGTTCGCGATCTCCATCGTCATCTCGGTGGTTCTGGGCACCGGCGAGATGGCCTCCATCGCCGCAATCCTATGCCTCACGCTGTTGTACACGTACGAGGGCGGCATGACCGCCGTGATCTGGACGGACGTCATCCAGATGGCTCTGTACGTCGCCGGCGCTCTGGCCAGCCTTTTTCTTGTGTTACGGGAGATCCCGGGAGGGTGGTCTCATGTCGTCGCGGTCGCCGAGCCGCTGGGCAAGCTCCAGGTATTCGATTTCCGGATCGGTCCGCTGGGCGAGTTCTTCACGCGGACCTATAGCTTCTGGGCCGGGATCATCGGCGGATGCTTCCTCACCACCGCCAGTCACGGCACCGAACAGCTTCTGGTGCAGCGGCTCCTCTCTGCAAAGGACGAGAGACAGAGCCGGGCGGCGCTGCTATCGAGCTGGGTGGTCATCTTTGTGCAGTTCACGCTGTTTCTGATTGTCGGCGTGTGCCTGTTCACCCTGTACAAAGACCACGGGTGGACGCCGCCCGCGGTGACCGACAGCATCTATCCGCGCTTCATCTGGGACAATCTTCCCCCCGGCGTGGCGGGCCTGCTTATCGCGGCGATTCTGGCCGCGGCGATGTCCAACCTGAGCGCGGCGCTCAACTCGCTGGCGTCCACCACGGTGATGGACTTTCTCCGCCCGCTGAGCGGTGCGGAGCGGGGCGTGGACGAATCCCTGTGGCTGAAGCGCGCGCGTCTCGCAACCATCGTGTGGGGCGTGATTCTGGCGGGCGTGGCCATGCTCGCCCGGAACTGGGGTGGCGTGCTGCAGGCCGGGCTCTCGATCGCGTCGATCATTTACGGATCGCTGCTGGGAGTGTTTCTGCTGGGATTGTTGACCCGCCGCGTGGGCGAGATCGCCGCGATGTGCGGCATGGTGGCCGGACTGGCGCTGATATTGTACGTCCGCTTCGAAACGTCCATCGCCTTCACCTGGTGGGTGCTGATCGGAACTTCGACGACGTTCCTCACCGGGCTACTGGTGTCGTTCGTGGTCAAGGAGAATCGTTCCCGTGCAGCCCTCTGAAACTCACGAACTGACGCTGCGGCGGGCGTTGGGGCCCTGGTCGGCCGTGGCGATCATCATGGGCACGGTGATCGGCAGCGGGATCTTCCTGGTTCCCACCGACATGGTCAAGGCCGTGGGTTCACCTGGGATGGTGTTCGCCGTGTGGGTGTTTGGAGGCGTGCTCTCGCTGTTCGGCGCGCTGACTTATGCGGAATTGTCGGCGGCTCTACCCCATGCCGGCGGCGAATACGCGTACCTGACGGCCGCTTACGGACCTTTTTGGGGATTCCTCTACGCATGGACGCAGACATGGGTCGCGAAAAGCGCTTCCATCGCCGCGCTTGCCACGGCTTTTTACACCTATTTGGCCGATTTTCTCCCCGGACTCCAGGCGCCGCTGTACGTCGTTCCCTTGCCGATCGGACCGGGCGGCGGGCCGCTCGAAATTCGATACGGGCAGCTACTGGCGATCTGCCTGATCCTGCTGTTGTCGGCGGTGAATTATCGAGGCGTGCAAGTCGGCGGGCATGTGCAAGTGGGCGTCACCGCGCTGAAAGTGCTTCTGATTGGCGGTGTAATCGCCGTCGGATTGCTCTCACGCCAGGCTAATATCGCGAATCTCCATAGCTCCACCGCGCCCCTGCCGGGTGGCATAGCCGGGTTCTTTGTCGCGTTAGTCGCGGCCCTGTGGGCCTACGATGGCTGGAATAATGCCGGCATGCTGGGCTCAGAGGTCGAGAATCCGCAGCGAACGTTTCCGCTGGCCCTGATTGCCGGCGTCACGGCGATTATCGGCGTGTATCTGCTCACCAATCTCGCGTATTTCTCGGTTTTAAACGCCGGTGAGGTCGCCGGGAGCGACCGCGTCGCCGCCGACATGATGCGGCGCATTGCCGGATCGCATGGCGCCGCCGCCGTCAGCGTGGCCGCCATGATTTCCATCTTCGCCGCGCTGAACGGGTCGATTTTATCGGGATCGAGAGTTCCCTACGCGATGGCCCGAGACGGATATTTCTTTCGGCATATAGCGCGTATCGATCCCGCATTCCGGACTCCTTCCAACAGTATTTTGCTACTGGGAGTGTGGTCCTCTTTGTTTGTTCTGAGCGGACATTACAGCGATCTGTACAACGCCGTGATCTTTCCCAGCTGGATTCTCTACGGGATGACCGCCGCCGCCGTAATCGTTTTGCGCCATAAAAGGCCCGATTTACCACGCCCATACCGCACTTGGGGATATCCCTGGGTCCCGTTGGCCTTCGTCGGCGTGACGATATTGCTGCTTTACCAGACCTTGATATCCTCGCCGCGCGCCTCTGGAATTGGGCTCGTCGTTATTGTTCTGGGAGTGCCGTTCTTCTTTTACTGGAAACGGCGCCGGGCTGATTGGGGGAAGGGCGCCGCGTGAGGTTATCGGCGAGAGACCGGTTAAGGATGTAAAGCTTTTCATCGGACTGCGAGTCCAGGTACTCTTTACATGCATAAGTATTGAAAGTGGAGGAAACGTTCCGGTACACTTTTAAGCAGACGTGCGGATCAAACGTAACATTGCTCCGCAGCGCTGCTACTGGCCGATGGTTTCTTTTTTGCGCCAAGGCGCCGCCTACGCGGATATTGCGCGAACGGGCGAGTCCGATCAAGGGAGATTTGGAGTAACTACATGGACGTGATGAAAATGCTGGCGGATTTGCGCCAGGAACGTGAGCAACTTGAGGAAGCGATTCTGACGCTCGAACGGCTGGCGCGCGGTCGAGGGCGCCGGCGCGGCCGGCCACCAGCCTGGATGACTGAGCTGAAGCGCAGGGGACGGCCGCCTGGCAGCAAGAACAAAGCCAAGGAATCGGCGGCAGCCTAGCTGTCCGGAAGCAAGGTCGCTGGTACACTCATAAGTTGGTGTCGCCACAACCCGCTCCGGCATCCTCGGAAAGATTAATCGTCGCGCTCGACCTCGAAACGGCGGCGCAAGCGCGAGTGCTGGTTGCAGCGCTCGGCGGTGCGGCGTCCTTTTATAAGGTCGGCCTGGAATTGTACGCCGCCGCGGGGATGGACTTCGTCCGCGAGCTGAAGGCGCAGGGCCACCGCGTGTTCGTCGATCTGAAGCTGTACGATATCGGCGAAACCGTGAAGCGAGCGGTGGCGCAAGTTGCCAAAGTAGGCGCCGACTTTCTCACCGTCCACGGAAGCCGCGCGGTCATGGCAGCCGCGGTGGCGGGCCGTGGAGAATCCTCCCTGAAGCTGCTGGCAGTGACCGTGCTCACCAGCTTCGATGAAAACGATCTGCGCCAGATGGGATATTCCTGCGATCTTCAGACCCTGGTGGAGCTGCGCGTCCGCAACGCGCTCGATGCAGGCATCGACGGTGTGGTCTGCTCGCCACTGGAAGTAGCGCGGGTGCGGGAGATCGCCGGGCCGCGCGCGACGCTGGTCACTCCCGGAGTTCGTTCCGCGGGCGCGGCAGCGGGCGATCAGAAACGCGTGGCGACTCCCGCCGAAGCGATCGCCAACGGAGCCGACTACCTGGTGATCGGCCGGCAAGTGACCCGCTCGAGCGATCCCCGCGCGGAGTTCCTCAAGATCTGCGGCGAGATCAGCCGCTCACCAGCGGTTATTTAGGAGCGCACGCCGACCGGCGTGCCGCTGACGGACAGGGAAGGGCGCGGTGCCCGCCGGAGCCCGCCGGGAGCGTGCCTTGGGTGACATTGTCGGCGAGCCGGAACACCAGAAGGAACACGTTCAGGCCGCTATCGGGTGGCGCTTTTGCTCCCGTCCCCCCGAAGACATCGCCGAACACGGTGCCGGTCACGTAGATATTTTCTTGCTCGTCCACATCGACGCCGTACGCGACCTGGTATCCCGGCCCCGTAAGGTAGCTCGAGTAGATCAGGGCGTCCAGCGGCGAAGCGGCCGGGTCGATCACCGCCACGAATCCGTCCGTGCTGTTGCCGGGATCGGAAGCCGGCGCCAGCGCATCCTTGACGGGAAGATCCAGGGACAGCGTGTAGCCGCACAGATAATACCTGCCCGCGGCGTCGCGGCGCAGGTCGTAGGGGACGTCACCGTCGGTCCCGCCAAAGTAGGTGGAGTAAACCAGGGCCGTGGTGAAATCCGGGGCGCTGGGGTCGAGAACAGTCAGAAACACGTCGCCGTTTCCGGCTTGCGTGCTCTGCAGCGCGTTGGGCGTGACCGGGAAATCGTCGGATAGCGTGAATCCCGTGACCGCCACATGGCCGGATGGTTCCACCAGGATCTTGGTGGCCTGATCCTGGCCGGATCCGCCCAAGTACGTCGAGTATGTGACGGTGCCGGCGCCCAGATCGAGCCTGGTCAGGAACGCATCTCCCGCGCCGGAATAAAACGGGCGGAAGGAGCCTGGCGTGGTGGGGAAGTCGCTCGAGCGCGTATAGCCCGCGACGTACACCTGTCCGTCCGCGGCGACCGCGATCGAACGCGGAATATCCTGGCCGCTGGCTCCCAGATAGGTGCTCGACACCAGGCTGTCCGTGCCGCTGAGCGACGGATCGATCTCGGCCACAAACCCGTTGAAGGTTCCGCCCGGGAGCGTGCTTTGATAGGCGTTCGCGGTGACCGGATAATCAGAGGAATTGGTGTACCCAGTGACGTAAATCTTCCCTCCCGCGGCCGCGATTCCCGTGGGTCTATCCATGCTGGTCGTGGCGTCGCTGGTAGTTCCGCCGAAGAAAGTCGAGTAGGTCAGGCCGTCCGTTCCGGGCAGCTTGCTGTCGATGACGGAGATAAAACTCCGCTGCACGCCGCCGTTGGTGCCCGCAAATGCGTTCGGAGTCACAGGAAAGTAGAAGTCGTCGGTGTATCCGGTGAGATAGAAGACGCCTTCGCTGTCCACCGCCATGGCCCCCAGGTACTCCCCGTTATCGCCGCCGAAGAATCCCGAGTAGGTGATGACATTGTCGCCGGTGCTCAAGGGATTCATCACCGTGGTGAAGGCCCGCTGGCTCGCGGTGATGAAAAATCCCGAGTACGCGGTGCCGACCAGGGCAAAATCCGGCGAGTAGGTGTATCCAGCGATGTAGATCGATCCGTTCTTGTCATGGCCGATGCCGAGGGGCACATCCGAGCTGGTTCCCGCCAGGTACCCGGTGAACAGGATGGCCGGATCGACCACCACCGCCTGGGTCGCATCGTAGGCTCCCAGAGTGATGCCGACGGACTGGTCCGCTGCGAGGGTGTAGGAAGACGGCACCCCTACGATTTCGCCTGACGTGCTGCGCTGATAAACCACCGGCGGATTCTGAGTGACCTGCCGGTCGCCCAGTCCCAGCACAATTTGACCGCGCGGACCCACATGGATGCTGTCGGCGCCCTCGAAACGCATGCGGATGCGCGATGGATCGGCGCCCGGGGCCAGCTCGAAATCGTACTCCAGGGTTCGTCCTTTTCCGTAGTAGACGACGTCGATGCCCGGATAGACGCCGGCCTGGCGCAGACGGCCATAGGCGGCCACGCTGCGGGATTCCCGGCCGAAGTAGTTGGTTGCGGTGGCCGATTTGTCCAGTCCTTCAAAGCGTGCCCCGTGGGAGCGGCCCTGGAAGGTCAGCTTCAGACCCCGGTCCGCGAACTGGAAAAAAGTCCCGTCCTGATTCAATCCGACGCCAAAACCGGGTCCGTGCGCCACCCAGTTCCGGCTCCCTGCCGCTTCAAAGCGCAGGGGAATCCGCGCGTAAACGTCGGAAGCGGATGCGGAGGCGTCCGGGGATGGAGCTGCAAAGCCCGGAGAACTAACGAGAAAGCTGACGAAACACAGTCCCGTAGCCAGGCTTACGATTGACAGACGCATGAAGGTGAGACGTACTCCCTGAACCGTTCGGTTCCTATGATCCTGAGTTATAGGATAAACCACTTCTCTCCCCGCTGGGGCGGTCCGGCGAGGGGGCTGGGCGGTCCGGGGAAAGTGGTCTTCGTCCCGAAAAGCGGCGGTACGCCAGCGAGTATAATTCGCTAGGGAGACACGCAACATCGGTATTCGCCGTCGCGGGCCGCGCGGGGGCGTCAGGGTCCTCGCCTTGAGGAGACTTGAATGGTCAGAAGATTGTTGGGCTGTGCTGTTGGTATCGTTGTCGCCGGACCAGCGATGAGAACGTTGCTCGGCGGGACAGGACTCCCAAAACCCGGAGCGTGCCGCCAACCTCCCACCGCCAGCTGACCCGACTGCGGCGCACACGCCGAGCTTGCGGAATTCGTTGAAAACACTCGGACTGAAATTAGAGAAAGCCGACGAGCAGGTTGATGTTCTGGTGATCGACCACGTCGACAGCGTTCCGACGGAAAACTGAAACCCATGAGTTCCAGGCGAGCGCTTTGACCCAGTCCGGCACGTCCGCACGTGACCTGCCTTTCCGGACGATGTTTAGTGCTATGGTTGCAATTGAACACGACCTGATGGGAATGCCGAGAATTTTCTGCTTACTGCTCGCTGGGTTTGGAGCATTGATTCTGTCTCCACGATGCGATGCACAGGGGCGCGGCACCACAGGCACTCAGGAGCTTAAGCCGCACGTATATGCAGTCTTAGCCCAGGTCATGAGGGGCATTCTATTTCCCGCCTCGAATGTGATCTTCGCCGCTCAGAGGGAAAATCCGGCCGACGTGAAGCCGGCAAAAGATCCGTCGGGGGCGACGGATGCTTTAGACGGCTCCTATGGAAAATGGGAGGCGGTGGAGAACAGCGCCTTGGCGATCGCCGAGGCCGCCAACCTCCTTATCCTTCCAGGACGGAAGTGCTCAAACGGTCGGGACGTTCCCTTGAAGAACCCGGACTGGTCCCCGCTCGTTCAGGGATTACGGGAGGCAGCCATGACTGCGTACAAAGCGGCCCAATCCAAGAATCAAGACAAAATGGTTGACGCTGCTGCTACGCTAAACGCCGCATGCGCCAATTGCCACGACCGGTATCGGGTTGCGAACGACTTGCTGCCGCGCGTCGAAAAGCCCAACCGTGCGGATCGTTGTAAGTGAGGATATTCGTAAGATGTCCCGGTGATTTGCCGCTCCGGCTCCCGAAGCTATTTAGCGCGTCCCTTGAACCCCTGCGTCTGCATCGGGATCTTATACACCGTCATTGAGGTCGCACGCACACCCTGGCCGAACCGGACCTGTCCGCCGCCGAGGCTCGTCGCGCCCATCGCCCCGATGTACAGCATCTTTTTGTCCGGACCAGAGAACGCCAGCGTAATCGGCTGGCGAGGGGTCGGAATGAGCCCCAAGTATTTGCCGGTCTTGTCGAGCACCTGCACTCCCTGCATCGAACCACCATTTACGGTCACATACAGGCGGCCTTCCGCATCGATCGTCATGCCGTCGCTGTTCGCGCCCTGCCCCGCCAGCTTGCCGAACTCGCGCTGATTCGTCGCCTTCCCATCCGGGCCGATATCAAACACGGCGATCGTGCTGCCGTTGGTAACGTACAGATGCCTCTCATCGGCGCTGAGAATGATGCCGTTGGTGCGCAGGTTCCGGTCAATGCGGGTCACTTTGCCCGACGGGTCCATCGCCAGCGCGCCGGTGCCCGTGAAGTATATCCAACCATTCTTCGCGACGGTGAGGTCGTTGATGCGTCCCAGCCCCGCACCGCCCTCGGCCATCTTGTCGGCCAACACCTTGCGGTCCGGCGTCAGCGCCGCTATGTCCGTCGCCTCCGTACAGGTTGCGCGCGTTACCGCATCGGGATCGGTGCAGCTACGCTCCACGGCGTAGATCGTACCGTTGGTCCCGATCGACAATGCGCCGGGTCCATGCGAACGCGCGAGGAGAATTGTAACGTCGTCCTTCTCATCGATCTTGATGACGCGGTTCGACTGTTCCTGCGCGAAGACCAGCCCTCCGTCACCGGTGCCTACCATTCCGTCCGCAGTCGCTTCGCCCTGCCATGCGATCTTCCACTTCTGGCCTGCGCCGATCACGCCTGGAATCGCTGTGCTGGTGACGTCTTGAGGCGGAACCGGCGGCCTCGCCGCGGCAGGAGCACGCCCCTTGCCTTGACCAGGTTGGGCACACAAACACGCGGCGGACAGAGCCGCCAAAGCGAGGAGTTTGGTTTTGGACATGCTCTTGATTTAAGCACGTCTGGCTACCGCCGGGGGAATGGCGGAGGCCATAGTCAGAGGCGACAGGGGTGATACTGCGTGCCGCGGATAAAGGTTTCAAAGGCCGAGTTCGGCCAACGGTTCTCTCGACCAGGCGATGCGGATGGCCGACGGTATGGCCGCCGCGCACGCGCTGGGGATCGCCCATCGTCGCACCGACGTGCAAACACCATCCCTCCGGTCCCGATAATCGTCATTAACGGTAGTCATCTGGACGGTATTTCGGGGCGAGCGGAACTTCAAGAGGAAGACGTGCAGATCGAGCTTGCAATATGTACATTCGGTTCGCGAAGATCAGGCTGAGGTTGCCTCCCGCGACAGTCGAATGTTACACTCACGGCGTTTGTCACGCCAAAGTTGATGCGCAACGGCGGACCGCCGGTACTTTCCACTGGTTGATCCCACCGGACGGAATAGGAATTTCAGATGGCCGAAGATTACGACATTATCTCCATTGGGTCCGGCCACAACGGACTCGTTGCCGCGGCGTATATGGCTACGGCGGGCAAGAACGTTCTGGTTCTGGAGCGCAATGCGTGGTTTGGCGGCGGGGTCGTCACCGCGGAACTCACGGGGCCGGGATACCTTCACGACCGGTTCAGCACGGGCCACATTTTCATCCAAGCAAACCCGCTGATAAAGAACGATGAGTTGAAGCTGCTCTCACGCTTCGGCCTCAAATACATCTTTCCGGACGTTCCTTTTCTGTGCGTGTTTGAGGATGGCTCAACCATCGCACTGCATCGCGATCGGACGAAAACCTATCAGGAGATCGCCAGGTTTTCAAAGAAGGATGCCGACGCGTTCCTGAAATTCGCCGACACGGCCATGCTCTACCTTCCGATGCTGACGGCGTCGCTCTACACACCGCCCCTTCCGCTCGGCCCCATGTTTGCCATGCTCGATCAGAGCGCGGAGGGCCGCGAGCTGTTTGCCCTCATGCAGAAGAGCCCGTACGACATTATCGTCGAGAACTTCGAGAACGAAAAGGTCCGGATGTTTTTCACGCGCATGGTCGGGGAGAATCTCACGGGGCCGGAGGAAAAAGGCACGGGGATCGGCATCTTCGTTTTCCTCGGCTTCATGGAGCAGTACGGCATCGGGGTGGCCATCGGCGGGAGTGGCTCTCTGACGGCCTCCCTGGTCCGCTGCATCGAGGCGCACGGCGGCAAGGTGCTCAACAACGCTTCGGTGGAACAGGTGATGGTGAAGAACGGACGAGCGGCTGGCGTTCGAACCGCGAACGGAACTGAATACGGAGCCAAGGACGCCGTCATCGGCGCCATCCATCCGCACTTGCTGGGGCGTCTGGTCCCTGGATTGAACGGGAATGTCGTCCGCGCCGCGGAGCGCGTGGAACTTTCCGCAAATTCCTGCTTCACGGTTCACGCGGCCTTGCATGAGCCGCTCCGGTTCAAAGCCGGGCCGCACGTCAACCAGGCTTACTTCACGGAATTGATGCCCGCGGAAATGAACATTCTGCGCCAGTATTTCGACGCGCTGCGATATGGGCGCATGCCCGACACATCCCTGCTTGGGCTGGTCTCGCCATCGGCGTTCGATCCGACGCGCTGTCCTCCGGGCAAAGCCACGCTCCACGTCTGGGACTACGTGCCCTATTCGCATCCCGATGGCGGCCCCGAATACTGGGACAAGGCCAAGGATGCGTTCGCCCAAACGATGCTCTCCCGGATGAAGCCCTATATTGACAACATCACCCCGGAGAACATCATCGACTATGTGGCCGACAGTCCGCTGGATATCGAGCGGGCCTCGGCGAGCTTCCAGAAGGGCGACGTCCACGGCGCCGCGCCGTACATTTATCAATCGGGCGCGCACCGGCCGACTCCAGATCTGGGCTATAACACGGTGCCCGGCGTGGAGCGCCTCTATCTGGTCGGGCCGTTCCAGCATCCGGGCGGCGGAGTATTCGGCGCGGGCCGCGCGACCGCGATGAAAATGTGCGAGGACATGAAAATCGATTTCGACAAGATCGGCCGGCAGCGATGATGAAGATCTACGGGCAGGACAACAGCGAACTGATGCAGGTCACATTGCTGGAGCGGGATGGAAACGCGCTGGTGATGAAGGGGAAAGTGTTCGGTTCCATGCCCATGACGGCGAAGCTCACTCCGCAAGAGGGGCGTAATGCCCTCAAGCTCCTGAATTTCAAGCTGGTTGCGTTTCTGCTAACGTTCCTGTTCCGCAAAGAGTCGCCGCAACGCTGAAGATGTTCTCGTTCAGGCGCTACTCGTTCAGGCGCTAATGGATGGCCGGCCATCCGAGAGTAACTTCGACCAAATCTGCGATTGCGAGTACCCGCCAGGATTCCCGATGCTCCGTAAAGACTCGGCTGTTGGAGCGCGGCCGCGGACAAGATGAGGCTGGGGCTCGCGCAAGTGAAGTAGCATGGATTCTTGCACTCCCGCAAAGCCATCGCGCTGGTCTCCCTGCTGTTTACGTATCTGTTTTTCTTCGAGTACATTCCTCCGGTCCGGTGGGTGCACATCCCGTACGACCTGAACGGGTTCCACTATCCGCTGGCCGACTACGCCTTCCAGAGCCTGCGTCACCTTCGTTTTCCGTTGTGGGATCCGACCATCTATTGCGGAATGAGCTTTGTGAGCAACATCCAGGCGGCGCTGTTCTATCCACCCACCTGGCTGATGTTCGTTTTCAATCTGGGGCGCGAGCGCCTGTCCTACCAATCCATGCAGGACCTGTTGTTCGCGCACGTCTGGGCCGGATTCCTGCTGTGCTACTTGTGGTTGCGCGGGAAACGGCTGGCGGAATTGCCGTGCGCTCTGGGAGCGGGGGTGTTCGCCTTCAGTGGATACATGTGCACGCAGTTGCAACACTTCGGCCTGGTGGCGGGATACATCTGGATTCCGCTGGCGCTGTGGGGTGTCGATCAGGCCGTGGAGCGCCGGTCATGGGGACCGTTGTGGAAAGTGGCGGCCGCTTCGGCGCTGTGCTTCCTGGCGGGATATCCGCCGACCTGGATGGTGTTCGCGACGGTGGTGGGCGTCTACTCGCTGGCGGGCGCGTGGCGTTCGAAAGCGGCGCTGGGAACCGTCGCCGGTTTGGTCTTTTCGCTGGCGCTGTGCGCCATCCAGATTCTGCCGACCTGGCAAACCACCGGCCTCCGCGAGCCGGAAGAGCACTACGGCCTGGGAAACAAGGATCCGGATCAGATTCTCTCGTATGCGCTTCCGAACTATTTCAACTTCGGATTGAACATGCCCCCGGAGACGAATCTGTTCAAGGATTATTTCTATCTGGGCGTTCCGGCCCTGCTCGGTTTGCCATTTCTGATCCGCCGCCGCCGGTTTCGGGATCTGGCTCCCGCCCTGGCGATACTGGCCGCCAGCCTGCTGATCGCCGTCAACCCGTACAATGTCGTCTGGAATGTGATCCGGCATTCCAGCCTGCTGGCGGACATCCTGCGCGCCTGGTACTTTCTGGCGGGTGTGACGGTGGCGTTCGCGGCGCTGACGGCGTACGCGCTGGACGATTTTCTTGCCCGGAAGAGCCGCCCCTGGCCCGCGTGGCCGGCCCTGGTCAGCATCGCGCTCATGGCCGCATGGGCGGGCTATGAGCTGTTCCGATGGAAGACACAAAGTTTCGCCGCGGGATGGCGCAGCGGTCTCGATTTGCTGGTCACTTTGGCGATTTTCGGCGCAGGGATGTACGCTTTTCGTGCCGCGCAGGGCCGCGGGCGGATCTGGCTGGCCACCGCGCTGATTCTGTTTGTGGGGGTGGATTACAAGGCCTTCGGCACCAGCAAGCGATTCAACGCCGGGAGCGGGGACGCCCAGCGATTCTCGTCCACGTCGTATCCCGGCATGGCGCCGGACGTCTACCAGCAGCTTCGCGCCAATACCGATTACCGCATTGTCGTGGATAACGACACCGGTCCGCTGTCCAACGATTTCCGGCACATGGGATTGATCACGCCGCAAGGATTCGACCCCCTGCTCACCACCCCGTTCCGGAAGGTGGCGGAGACCTACGGGCACTTCCGGACCGACCGGATTTTCGATATCGATCCGGAAAACTACGCCGCTCTGCGGATGTTCGGCGTGCGCTATGTGATCAGCTCCGAATACAGTCCGGTGTATTCCAAGCTGAAGGACAACCCGCACTACCGCCTGCTGGGATCGATGCCGACCTTCTACAAAGTGTACGAGTACTTGGAAGCGCAGCCGCCCTATAGCTGGGAAGGCGGCAGCGCCGGCGATCAGGTGGAGCGCCAGGCGTGGGAGCCCGAGAGCCGTGTGTTCAAGGTTCGCTCCGCATCCGGCGGCAAGCTGGCCTTGCACGAGCAGTTCTTTCCCGGCTGGACGGCGACAGTCGACGGGAAGAGCGCGGCCGTGGAAGCATGGTCGGGCGCGTTTCAGGCGGTGGAGGTTCCCGCCGGCGAACACAGCGTGGAGTTCCGCTACCGGTCGCGGCTGCTGGGCTGGGGGGGCGGAATTAGCTTGATTGCGCTGATCGGGCTCGGGTTTTGGATACGTTATGGTCGGGAACGGGGACAGGCAGCGCTGCCCGCGCGCGCTGGAGCTGAATCGCACTGAAGATAGACTGGAGCGCGCTTGGGGCAGCGTAGCCAGTCCCCGTTCCGGAGCACTAATTCAGGAAATACGTCCGATACAGCGTATCCCGCTGTTTGGGGATGAAGCCCGCGTCGCGAATCAGGCGGCGCAGTTCTTCTTCGGTGGCCTGATGATGGGTGCCCGCGGCGCTCACCACGTTTTCCTCGATCATGATGCTGCCGACGTCGTTGCCGCCGAAGCGTAGGCCGATCTGGCAGGTCTTGAGCCCGGGAGTCACCCACGAGGACTGGATGTTGAGGATGTTCTCGAGGTAAACGCGCGATAACGCCAGCATCTTCAGATACTCGACCGCGGTGGCCTCTTCCTTGACGAAGCGCCCGAGCGAAGTCAGCTCGCGCTGGAAGCTCCAGGGGATGAAGGCGGTGAATCCGCCGGTGTCTTCCTGGATCTGGCGCACGATATCGAAGTGGTTCATGCGCTGCTCGATAGTCTCGCCGGTGCCGAACATCATGGTCGCCGTCGAGCGAAGCCCCACTGCGTGGCAGGTCCGGTGCACGTCGATCCAATCCTGCGTGCCGCATTTGAGGCGGCTGATGCGGTGGCGGACCTGATCGTCGAGAACCTCGGCGCCGCCGCCGGGCAGGGAATCGAGACCCGCGTCGCGCAGCCGTGAGAGCGTGTCATACAGGTTCAGACCGCTGACTTCGGCGATGTTCATGATCTCGGGCGCGGAGAAGCAGTGGCACCAGATATCGAAGCGCTTCTTGATCGAGCGCAGCAGGTCTTCGTACCACTCGATCTTGAGGTCGGGATGCAGGCCGCCCTGCATCAGGATGCCGGTGCCGCCCAGATCGATGGTCTCCTGAATCTTGTCGAAGATGACTTGGTGGGGCAGGATGTAGCCTTCGTCATGGCCCATGGGACGGTAGAAGGCGCAGAAGCTGCAATATTCGGTGCAGAAATTGGTGTAGTTGATATTGCGGTCGATGATGTAGCTGACCACGTTTTCCGGATGCAGCTTGCGGCGGATGGCGTCGGCGGCCATGCCGATGCCGATCAGGTCATCGCTTTGGAACATTTCGATGGCTTCTCGACGAGTCATCATGCGGGCATACCTCCGGGTATCATAACGCGGTCCCTGTCACGTTCCAAACCCAGCGCGTGCTGGATGTAGAGGCGCATACCTTCATAGTCCTTTTCGCCCAGCTCGAACACGATGTGATGGGTCAGGTACCGGCGGACTACATCCGGGCTGAACTGGCGGGCGGGGGCTTCGGCGGCGACGATATCGTCCATGTGCACCAGGCCGTAGCGGCAGGATTCGAGGAAGATTTTGCCGTAAGGTTCGTGAACGATTTCCTTGCGCCCCGCCCAGACGGCGAACACCATGGGGAGGCCGGTCAGGGCGATCCATTCTTCACCGAGGTCCAGTGTTTCATAGGGCAGGATGGCGGGATCGACACGCAGCGCGGCGTCGCCGATGAGCAGGGCGGCATCGGCCTGGTCCAGCATCTGGGCGAGATCGGCCGGATGCGGGAAAACCCGCGGCTTCACGCCAAACTTTTCGGCCAGGATCACCTGTGACAACATGGCGGAAGTTCGCGAACCGGAGTCGGTGACCAAGGTGCGGATTTCCTTGAACGGGACCTTGGATATTAAAAGGATGCTGCGAACCGGCCCATGGCAGGCGATGCCGGTACCGGGGAAGTAGTCGAGCCCCTGGCGGGCCATCTCGATCACCGGCACGATCCCTATGTCGGCCTGCCCGGTCGAGAGCTGGTCGGCGCATTCCGAGGGCAGGGCGAAGCGCAGATCGAAGGTATCGCGAAGGGCGGGGTCCGGAGAGTGCTGAAGACCCCAAACCAGCGGAACCGTGTTCAGGTAGCTGACGGCGCACACGCGGGGTTTATGCGTCGATGAAGCTGGCAAGTGTCTATTCTAACATCGCGAAAGCTCTGGCCTGTTCTAGTACCGATGGTACATGGAACGGTTTTCCTGCTGTGTTATCTTCTGGGAGAAGGGCGATTTCCCGCGTTCCGCCCCATCGGAGAATCCTGATAATGAAGCTCTTATCGTGTTTTGTGGTGGCCCTGAGCCTTCCGGTGTGGGCCCAGAATTTGCCCACCATCAACCAACTCCCGTCGCGCGAGTTCGGTCAGGCACGGCTGGATACGCCGATCAAATCCCTGAATGCAAACCTGGTGGAGGGCCGGGAGCTCAACAACCCATCCGCCATCGCATTCGATACGTCCGTTTCTCCCCCCATCCTCTACGTGGCCGATTCGTTCAACAGCCGTGTTCTGGCGTGGCGAAATCCGGCCGGTCTGACCGCGGGGAATCCAGCGGATAAAGTGATCGGCCAGCGGGACATGTTCTCGACCATCGCGCAAGGCCCTGGACGCAGCGGCAGCGACCTTCCGGGGGGACTGGCGATCCCCGTGGCTCTGGCCGTCGATGGCAGCGGAAATCTGTATGTCATGGATGCCGCCAATAATCGTATTCTTCGTTACCCGGCTCCCTTCAGCCAAACGGGCGATGTTGTGTCCCCTGATTTGGTGATTGGCCAGGCGAGTACCATCTCGGGGATTCAGCCCAACGAAGGCAAGCCGGTGAGCGGCAGCACTCTGTATCTCAACGCCACCTCGTCAGGTTTTTTTGGGGGAATGGCTTTTGATTCGCAGGGTAATCTGTGGGTCACAGACATGGGCAATCACCGGGTGCTTCGGTATCCCAAGGATGGCCTCAATACGGTGCCTCCGCCCAAAGAACCGGCGGCGGACGTGGTACTCGGCCAGAAGGACGATTTCTCGAACGTCAGTCCCGACAGCAATTCCGCGAACAATGCAAAAAGCACTTCGGTTCTGAGGTTTCCGGTCGCTTTGACCCTGGATCCGAATGGAGGCCTGTACGTAGGAGACACCTATTCGAGGGTGGTCTACTATGCAAGCCCGGGAGGGGGCAACCAAAAGCCCGGGGTGGCGAATCGAATTCTCGGAATTCTGCCCGATCCCGTCCAGGGCCAGCCTCCGCTGTTGTATCCCAATCAGTACAGCTTGGGCGGCGGCAACCAACTCGGCCAGCGCACGGGTTCCCCGACGTGCGTGTTCACATACAACGGCAAAGTATTCGTTTGCGACCCTGTAGCCCACCGCGTGGTTCGTTACGAGTCCCCCAGCGAGTGGGCCGCCGCATCGTCGTCGGCTCTCTCTCCGGCGATCGCCTCTGTAGTGGGCCAGCAGGATTCCCTGACCAACGGGTGCGACAGCGCCCGCGCCAAGTGCACGCAGCCGAATCGCGGACTGGCCGAGCCCGATGCGACGACCCTCAACGCACCCCTCGCTGGAGCATTCGATCCCTCCGGCCACCTGTGGATTTGCGATTCCGGCAATAACCGGGTATTGACCTATCCCGCGAATAGCGGCTACTCCTATTCGTCGGCAACCGGGGTGCTGGGGCAAATCGATTCCAGCGCAAACACGGCCGACGCTTTTCATCACAATGCTCCCAACCTGGTCGAAGGCCGCGAAGTCTGGGTCTATAACAATACCGTCGGCGGCGATATCGTAGTGGACAGGAATTCGAACCCGCCTCACCTGTACATCGCGGACACGTTCAACAACCGGATACTGGGTTTCAGGGACGCCAGGGTAGTGGGAGCCGACGCCCGCTCCCTTCTGATGACCACCGCTGATATCGTGATCGGCCAGCCGGACCTTTTCCGGACGACCAGGAACTGCACCATCACGGCGTTAAACAGCGCCTGCACCGGGGATCCGCAAACACCCAACGATACCGGGCTGTTCGCGCCGGTCGGGATCGCGCTGGATGCGCAGGGGAATCTCTATGTCGCCGATTCGGGGAACGGCCGCGTGCTTCGGTTTCCGGCTCCGTTCGATCACGCCTTGGAAATCCAGCGCGCCGACCGCGTGCTGGGCCAGCTTAGCGTGAACCAGTCCAACCTGACGACCAGTCAGGGGACCATGCGGTCGCCGTATGGAGTGGTGGTCTTCAACGACGGCAACCTGGGAGTATCCGATGCCGCCGATAATCGCGTGCTGATCTTCCGCAAGTCCGGCGGAGATTTCGTCAACGGGCAGCCGGCTTCGGCCGTGATCGGCCAGCCGGGATTTTCCACCGCTGCCGCATCCTCGAGTTCGGGCGGCCTGAGTCGCCCGCTCCATTTGGCGGCGGATGATTCCGACCGTGTTCACATCTGCGACTTCTCGAATAATCGGGTGGTGATCTACCGCTCCGAGACGACCCTCACCATGGGGGATACCCCCGCGGCCACCATCAGCATTTCCCAGCCGGTTGGCATCGTGGTGGTGCCGGCCACGGCCGACGGAAACATCGCGCGCACGATCTGGGTCGCGGGCGGATCGCTCGTTCACGTGCGCCGATTTGACGACCTGCGGGGAGACTCAAGCGATATCACGGAGAGCATCCAGCCGGTCAGCGCCGCCATCGCGCTCGGCCTGGACTCCTTTAACAACCTGATCGTCGCGGAAACGGCGAATCGGATTTCTTTCTACTTCCAAAAGCTGGTCTATCGGAACGCGGCGGATGCCACTTCGGGGGATAAACAGCAGGTTGCTCCCGGGATGATGATGTACGTCACCAACAGCCTGGCGAACATCGCCGCGGACGACACGGACGTGCTGGATCCGCCCTGGCCTAAGACGTTATCGGGCCTGCAGGTCCTGGTGAACGGCACGCCGGCTGCCATCTACCGGGTTTTCGGTTCGATCATTTATATCCAGGTTCCGATTGGGGCGCCCACGTCGGGCACGGCGGAGTTTCTGATCACTCGTCCCGCCACGGGTGAAGTTGTGGCGGCCGGGACGTTCGCCATGGCACAGGCTGCCCCGGGCTTTTTCACCTCCAATGGAGGGGGCACCGGCCAGATCGCAGCCACGAATTTCGCGGATGGGAGCGTGAATGGTCCCAACCACCCGGCGGCGCGCGGCGACATCATCACGCTGTGGCTGACGGGCCAAGGGCCAGGCTTCCAGGGCGCGGCTCCCGAGGACGGACAGCCCGCTTCCGGCCTCTTGACGGACGTGAAGCCCGTGGTTTATGTGAATGGGACCGCTTTACTGGACGCCGACGTACTCGGATCCGCGATGACGGTGTATCCGGGCGCCTGGATCATCAACATCAAGATTCCCGATGGCAGCGGCGCTCCCGCGTGCGCCGGCACGGCTCCGAGCTGTGATGTCGCCATCTGGGTGCGCATGCGCGACTATTTCAGCTATTTCGGCGGCACCCCTACGATTGGCGTTGACAAGACTCTTACCCTTCCAGCGGGGACGCTCACGACGTTCCGGCTGAAGCAGTAGGACTAATCGTCGCTGCTGAAGATGCCTGAGATGACGTCCAGGCCCTTGTGCTCGTCGCCGCCGGTGCGGTAAGGCGCCAGCTCGCGCCGCATTTTCTGGAGCGTCATGCTCTGCACGATCACGCGGCCCGGACCGGTCAGCGTGGCGAGAAACAGGCCTTCGCCTCCGAACAGCGCGGTCTTGATGCCTCCGACCAGCTGGATGTCGTAATCCACGCCTTCGTCGAAGGCGACGATCGATCCGGTGTCGATCTGCAGGGATTCGCCCGGCTTCAGTACGAATTCGAGAAAATCTCCGCCGGCATGGATGAACACGGTCCCCGGTCCGGTGAGCTTTTCCAGGATGAATCCTTCGCCGCCGAAAAATCCTGCGCCGAGCCGTTTCACCATGGCGATATTGAGCTGCGTGGTGGCTTGCGCGACGACGAAACTGTCGCGCTGCACGAAAACGCTCTGGCCTTGGAGCAGATTGAACGCCTGGATGCGTCCGGGATAGTTGCCCGCGAAGCCGATTTCGCCGGGTATGGAGGCTTGGAAGTAAGTCAGGAACAGCGACTCGCCCATGAGCTTGCGTTTCACCGCTCCCCACAGCTTATCGCCCATAGTTTCGCCGGTCATGCGTGTTTCCCAGGCCACCTGCGGCTGCTTGAACAGCATCTTGCCGGCCTCGGCGAACAGCTCCTGGCCGGGCTGCAGGCGGATGCGAATCACTTGCAGATTGTCGCCCTGGATGGTGAAATCCAGCGGGACATGTGTCACCGCCGGGGGAGTAGATCCGGAGATCGCCGCTCCGCAATTGGTGCAGAATCGTCCGGTATCGGGAAGCTGAGTGCCGCAATCTACGCAAAAAGCCATGGTGTTGGTCCTCAGGTCAGTAAGAAGCTGTGTCCTCGGGAAGGTTGCTGCACGTCGAGGTTGAATTCCTTGCGGATTACTTCCGCGAGGGCGGCTCCCGACGCGTACTCGCCGTGGACCAGGAAGACTCGCTTGAGATGCGCCGCCATAGGGCGCATCCATTCGATCAACTCGCGCTGATCGGCGTGGCCGCTCAGCTCGTCCAGCGCGACGACCTCGGCGCGCATCTGCATGGGCTCGCCGAAGATGGGAACTACGCGGTCTCCGTTCAGGATCTTGCGCCCGAGCGTGTATTCGGCCTGGAATCCGGTGAACAGGATGGTGTTGCGGGGATCTTCGACATTGTTCCGCAAATGATGCAGAATCCGCCCCCCTTCGCACATCCCGGAGGCGGACAGGACCAGGAACGGACCATGCAGGTTGTTGAGCGCCTTGGACTCGTTGACGTCCCGGATGTAACGCAGGAGGGAAAAGCCGAAGGGGTCGTCGCCTTCCGACAGAAACTTTCGGGTTTCCGCGTCGTAGCACTCCGGGTGTTTGCGGAAGACGTCGGTGACGTTCACGGCCAGGGGGCTGTCCACGAAAATGGGGATGGACGGAATCTTGTGCGCGTCCATCAACTCGTGCAGGATCATGACCAGTTGCTGCGTGCGTCCCACGGCGAAGCTGGGGACGATAATTTTGCCGCCGCGCCCGGCCGTCCGATTGACCACGTCGGCCAGCTTCGAGGAGACGTCGGAGACCGGCTTGTGGAACCGGTTTCCGTAGGTGCTCTCCATGATCAGGTAGTCGACCGGGTCGGGCGAGACCGGGTCGCGGAGAATCGGCAGATGCTTGCGGCCCACGTCGCCGGAGAAGGCCAGGCGCACGCCGTCGGCCTCGACCACCATGGACGTGGAACCGAGCATGTGTCCCGCATCGTAGGTCTTGTAGCGGATTCCGGGAGCCACTTCCGTGGTTTCCCCCAGAGGCACCGGGCGGAACAGGGGATTTACGTGCTCGGCGTCTTCCGGAAGATAGAGCGGATCGCACTCGCGATCGTCGCGGCCGATGGCCCGGCGATGTTCGCGGCGGCGGTTGCAGAACTCGACGTCCTTCTGCTGGAGAAACGCCGAATCGGCCAGCATGGGCAGACACAGGTCGATGGTGGCCGGCGTCGTATAGATCGGTCCCGAGTAGCCGTTGTGAACCAGCGTAGGAAGATTTCCGCTGTGATCGATATGGGCGTGAGAAAGGATCACGCCGTCGATGCTGGACACCGGAAACGGGAAATTACTGTTTCGTTCAAACGCATCGCGCCGGCGTCCCTGGTACAGCCCACAATCGAGCAGGAATCGCTCCCCGGCTGCCTCGACGTGGTGCATGGACCCGGTGACTGTCTGCGCGGCACCCCAAAAAGTGACTCGCATTTAATTACAATCAGGATACGATGAGAGCGGCCGTTTTGTTTGTTGCGTGCGTTTCAGGCGCATTTTCACAGCAAACGCCGCCGGCTCGGAAGAAGCCGATCACGCTCGAGACTATGGGCGACGTCGCCCGGCTGGCTCCTCTGGGTCCCGGAAACCCGGTGGCCTGGGCGCCCGACGGAAAGCAGTTCCTCTACCGGCACGGCAAAGAATTGGTGATTTACGATCCGGCGACAAGATCGTCGAAAGACCTGATCGATACCTCCGCAATGGATTCGGCTGCCGTGACGCCGGCAGAGACGGATTCGCAGCCGTTCGATTGGCAGAACCGGCGGGTGCGCGAAACGCCGGTGCAGTGGGTGGGCGGCGAGGTCCTCTATTCCACCGGCGGGGACGTGTTCGTCATCCAGACCGAGACGGGCAAATGGACCCAGCTCACCAAGACGGCGGTCGCCGAGCGCGATCCGAAGCTTTCCCCCGATGGGAGGTCGGTGGCGTTCCGGCGGGACTGGGATTTGTACACGGCTCGACATCGCGTCCAAGCGCGAGACGCGTCTGACCGTGGGCGGATCCGACACGCTGCGTAATGGCGGCTTGGACTGGGTGTATCCGGAAGAACTCGACCTGGGTACGGCCTACTGGTGGTCGCCCGATTCCCAGTCGATCGCCTACTTGCAGTTCGATATCAGCCGCGAGCCGCTCTATCCACACGAAGATTTGCGGGGGCCGCGGCCGATCTATGAACCGCAGCGCTATCCGCAGGCCGGCGAAAATAATCCGGACGTTCGGGTGGGCGTGGTCGCCGCCGGCGGCGGGAGCACTCGCTGGATGGATCCGGCCGGCACCCGCGACCAATACCTGATCGCGCGCGTGGGTTGGACGCCGGATTCCCGGAACGTCTACGTAGTGCGCACCAATCGCGTGCAAAACAAGCTGGACCTGTTGTTGGCCGCGGCCGGATCGGGAAAGGCGTCGCGGATTTTCGAAGAGACCGACAAATACTGGATCAACGTGCCGGACGACCCGGTGTTCGTGAACCATGGGAAAGAATTTCTCTGGCTGAGCGAACGCGATGGTTTCCGGCACCTGTACCTGCGTTCAATTAACAGCGGACAAACGAGGCAACTGACTCAAGGCTCCTGGGAGGTGACCGGCATCGACGGCGTCGACCAGGCCGCCGGCCGCGTTTACTACACTTCGAGCGAAACCAGCCCGCTGGAACGCCAGTTCTACAGCATCGGAATGACGGGGCAGGGGAAGCAACGGCTCAGCGCCGGCTCGGGCACGCATACCATTGCCATGGGACCGGGCGGGCACTTCTATCTCGATACGTTTTCGAGCGTCTCACCTGTATCGGCGCCGCCGCGCACGACGCTTCACGCCGGCGATGGACGTGAACTGGGCGTGTATCGCGAAGCGAACCCACGCATCACGGACGAATATGAGATTCTGCCGACGGAGCTGGTCAACTTCCGGGGTCCGGACGGAACATTGTTCTATGCGAGACTGATTCGGCCCGCGGGATTCGAGGCAGGCAAGAAATATCCGGCCGTGGTACTGGTTTATGGCGGCCCCGATGCGCAGGGCGTGCGCAACGCGTGGACGGGGGCGGATCTGGATCAGGTGCTCGCGCACCAGGGTTTCGTGGTCTGGCAAATGGACAATCGCGGGTCGTCGGGCCGCGGGCACGCGTTTGAGACGCCCGTGTTCCACAAGCTCGGCGCGACGGAGCTGGCCGACCAGGTGGCCGGCGTCGAGTACCTGGTGTCGCTGGGATTCGTGGACCGGGCGCGGGTCGGCATCCGCGGCTGGAGTTACGGCGGATTCATGACGCTCCATGCGATGCTCAACGCGCCGGATGTGTTCCGCGCAGGTATCGCGGGAGCTCCGGTGACCGATTGGCACAACTACGACACCATCTACACCGAGCGCTACATGGGCCTGCCGAAAGACAACCCGGACGGTTATCACGACACCGCCCTGCCGCCGCAAGCGGACAACCTCCGGGGGAAGCTGATGATCGCGCACAATCTGGAGGACGATAATGTGCTTTTCCAGAACACCGTGCAGATGATCGATGCACTGGAGCGCGCGGGCAAGCCATTTGAGATGCAGGTCTACACGGAGAAGACCCACGCGGTGACGGGCTTGGAAGCGCGCCAGCTGAACGCCGCGATGGTGGATTTCTTCGAGCGGAATCTGAAGTAACTTTCATCCACAAGACGGGCCGGTCTGTTGACAAGTCGCGCTATAATCGGGGCGACGTGCGGTCTTTCACGAAATCCTGGGCTCCTCGCGTTGTGCTCGTCGCCTTGGCGAGTAGCGGTCTTGGTCTGGCCGCCACCGTTCCGTTGGTGCATGCTCTGCCGAACACGCTGGATTCCACGGTCGTGTCCGGATGGGTGCTCGCCGATCTCAACGGGGACCATAACGTCGATCTGGCTACGGCGCGATCCGGGCGGCACGATGCCAACGGGTATACCCAGGAAGTCCGCGTCACTCTAGGCGCATTCCAGCAAACTTCGTTCCACTTCCTCAGTCCTGGCGCGACCGTGGAGCTAACCACCCGCGACGTGGACGGCGACCATGACGGGGACCTGATCGTATTCGAACCGTTATCGAGCCAGCCGATCGGCGTGTGGATCAATGACGGCGCCGGCTCCTTCCATGAAGGCCGTCTGGCCGATTTCCGGAAGCTCTGGAGCGACCAGCCGGGGCCGGCCTGGCGCGTGAACGTTCAGCCGCTGGCGTTGCTCGCCGTCTCCGAAGACCGAACCCAGTCCGTGATCCTCCCCGCCGTGATCGCCGTCCCGGAACTCACGGTTGCCGGCCGTAGCAGGCAGTATGAAGGCGCGCAGTACGATGCACGCCGCTCCGATTCCCGCCCGCGCGCTCCTCCCTGCAACTCCTGATCCCAGAAAAACCATTGTGATCTGACCAGCCGCCTACAGGCGGAGGGAGGTTCGTTATTCCATGAAGTTGTTGCTCCTTGTTTCCGCTCTGGCGGCCTGCCAGGCGTTTGCTCAACAAGCCGCGCCGCCGCAGGCCATGACCATCGAACAGGCTGTCCAGGAAGCGCTGCGGAACAATCCGGGACTCCTGGCGGAACGCCTAGGGATTCCGGTCGCCGATGCGGCAGTCATCACGGCCGGTCTTCGCCCGAATCCGGTGCTGAGCGCTTCCTCCGATCATCTGGATTGGCTCGGCACCGGCTTCAGCGCGGAGAACGGCGCGGGGCCCACGGAAACGGCCTTGCGCGTCGACTTCCCGTTCGAACGCGGGCGCAAGCGCGAGTATCGCGTGGATACCGCCGGCTATGCGCGCAAGATCGCCGACGCGCGGGTGGCGGACTCGATCCGCCGGCTGAGACTGGATGTGACGCTCGCCTGCATCGATGTCCTGGCCGCCAAGGCTCACCTGGATTTGGCCAATGACAACTTGAAATCGCTGGAGGGAATCGTCCAGCTGAATGAGACGCGGCTGAAGGGTGGAGCCATCCCGCCGATCGAGCTGACGCGCTCCCGCGTGGCCATGCTGCAGTTCCGCAGCAACGTCAAGACCTCGGAACTGGCGCTCGCCACGGCCCGAATCCGGCTCCAGACGCTACTGGGACGCGCTCCCGGCCAGCCCCTGGATATCAGCGATCCGCTGAAGATGCCGCTTCCGCCGACAGCCCCTTCGCTGGACCAGATTCAAACTCGTGCGATCGCCGTGCGACCCGATCTCCAGGCCGCGCGGCTGGATCAGGCGCGGTCGCAGACGGAGCTGCGGCTGCAATTGGCGAACGGCAAGGTGGATTACACCGCGGGGGCGGAATATCGCCGGCAGCAAGGCATCAACGGCACCGGGAATTCCGTGGGATTCTTTTTCAGCGTGCCGCTGCCGGTGTTCAACCGGAACCAGGGCGAAATCGCTCGCGTGACCAGCGAAGAGGTGCAGATCGAAAAGCAGATTGAGGCGCTGCAGTCCCAGGTCTCGGGCGAAGTGGCCGGGGCCTACCGCGAATACGAAACCTCGCGCCAGTTGATCGGTGATATCGAAAGCGATCTGCTGGGCCTGTCTCAAGAGGCCCGCGATACCACCGCCTATGTCTACAAGGCGGGAGCCGGGTCGCTGCTGGATGTGCTGGATGCGCAGAGGGCTTTTAACGAAACCATGTCGACCTATTACGACGCGGAAGCCGACTACCGCCGGGCCGTAAGCCGCCTGGCATCGGTGGTCGGCGAAGAGGTGATTCCATGAGATGGACGTTGATGTTGTCTACAGGGCTGATCGCGCTGGCGATGACCGGATGCCAGAAGGGCGCTGGAGGCGAAGTCGCCGCGGCCGGCCCCGATGCCGCCAGCGTGGCCGCCAGGAAGGCGATTCCCAACGACGTCGAGCTGGATCCCGGCATGCTCGCGAACATCAAAGTCGAACCGGTCGGCTTCGAATCCGCGCGGCGTGTGCTCAGCGGCACGGGCAAGGTGCAATTCAACGACGATCGTACGGTTCGGATTCTGGCGCCGCTGCCCGGCCAGGTTCTCGATTTCCATATGAGCGTCGGCGATCCCATCGAAAAGGATCAAGTGCTGTTTTCGATCCGTAGCCGCGAGGTCGCCTCGCTGGTCACGGACTACGTGGAAAGCCAGCGCGACGTGGATCTCGCTCAGAAGACCTACAACATGAACAAGGACTTGTTCGATCACCAGGCCGCCTCCCGCATTTCGCTGCAGCAGGCGGAGAGCGATCTGGCCAAGGCCAAGGCGAATGTGGCCCGGGGCGAGGAAGGGCTTCGGGTGCTGGGCATCGATCCAAAAGAGGCCGCCAAGGACGGCGGATTGCGCTCGCTGGTGCCGATACGCGCCCCCATGGCAGGGACGCTGGTCGATCGCAATCTTACGGCCGGCCAGTATGTGCAGGCCGACAGCACGGCGCTGCTCACCATCGCCGATCTCAAGACGGTATGGGTGCTGGTGGATGTATTCGAGCGCGACATTCATTTGGTCCGCGTGGGCCAAAAGGTGCAGGTGGTGGCTGTGGCTTATCCCGACCGCCGCTTTCCTGCCAGCGTGGAACGCATCAGCGACAAAGTCGATCCGGACAGCCGGACTCTCAAAGTCCGCCTGCTGGTTCCTAATCCCGATCTTTTGCTCAAGCCGGAAATGTTCATCACCGCTTCGCTCGAATTGAGCGCAGGCGGAGCCGCGATGTCGGTTCCCGCCGCCGCGGTGTTTACAGAAGACGGCAAGAGCTACGTGTTCGCGGCGATGAGCGACCGGCGCTTCGAGCGGCGCCTGATCGTCGCCGTGCCCGACGCCGAGGGCCGCTTGCGGGTGACGAGCGGCCTCCGCGCCGGTGAGCGCATCGTGACTAACGGAGCCATGCTGCTGGACTATCGCCGCAAAGAAAGACAGGACTAGCTGTTTCCATGATCAAGCGTTTAGTTTCTTTTGCGCTGCACCAGCCGCTGTTCGTGTTTTTACTGACCGGGCTGTTCCTGCTGGGCGGAATCGTGGCGTTCGAGAATCTGCCCATCGAGGCGTTTCCCGATGTCACCGATATCCAGGTCACGGTCATCACGCTCTATCCGGGATACGCCGCCGAAGAGGTCGAAAAACAGGTCACCACGCCGCTGGAGATCGGCCTCAGCGGCCTGCCGAACGCGGTGCGCATGTTCTCGCACACGCAGTTCGGATTGTCGTTCCTGATCGTCACCTTCGACGACCGCGCCGACGATTATCAAGCCCGCCAGCTGGTGCTCGAACGCCTGCGGGACGTGGACCTTCCCCCGCAAGCGCAAGTGCAGCTGGCGCCTTTGTCCACGCCCATCGGCGAGCTGTATCGCTACCGCGTGCAGGGCGCCGGACAGGATTTGCGGGAGCTGCGCGCCATCCAGGATTGGACGATCACACGCTACCTGAAGCTCGCGCCCGGCGTCGCCGACGTGGTCAGCCTGGGTGGATTCCTCAAGGAGTATCAGGTCAGCCTGGATCTGGCCAAACTCAAGGCCAACAACGTTTCCATGCAGCAGGTGTTTACCGCGCTGGGGCAGGGAAATGCGAATGCCGGCGGCAGTTATCTGGAGCAGGGCGACCAGCAGTATCTGATCCGCGGCATCGGCCTGCTGCGCTCGGCCGACGACATCGGCAATATCATTCTGGCCCAGCATGGCGGAACGCCGCTACTGGTGCGCGATGTCGCCAGCGTCGACGTCAGCTCGGTTCCGCGGCAAGGCACGGTGGGGATGAACGACGACAACGAGATCGTCACCGGCATCGTGCTCATGCGTAAGGGCGAGAATCCGTCGGAGGTGCTCAAGGCGATCAAGGCGCGGGTCAAGGATCTGAACGACACCATCCTTCCCAAAGGCGTATCGATCGTTCCGTACTACGACCGTACCTTCCTGATCGACACCACGCTTCACACCGTATTCAAGAACCTGCTGGAGGGCGCGATTCTGGTGATGATCGTGCTGTACCTGTTCCTGGGTAACCTGCGTGCGGCCGCCATCGTGGCATCGGTGATCCCGCTGGCGCTGCTGTCTACGTTTATCGGCCTCCGTTTTCGGGGTCTGCCGGCGAATCTGCTGTCGCTCGGCGCCATGGACTTCGGCATCATCGTGGACGGAGCCGTCATCATCCTTGAAAACATTTTCCGCGAGCTTTCCGAGCATCAGTACGCGTCTTCGGCGGTAAGCAAGGTTCGGAGCAACGTCAAGGACGTGATTATCGAGGCCGCGGCGCACGTCGGACGGCCGACCATGTTCTCGATGCTGATCATCATCATCGCCCACATTCCGATTTTCACCTTGCAGCGGCAGGAGGGGCGCATCTTCGCGCCCATGGCGTACACCATCGTCTCGGCGCTGCTCGGCTCACTGTTGTTCTCGTTGACGCTGGTCCCGGTGCTGGCCTACTTTCTGCTGGGCCGCGGCGTGCCGCACGGCGAGAATCACCTGGTCCGGTGGTGCAAGAAGCTCTATCGTCCGGTGCTGACGCAAGCCGTGCGCTGGCCGGTGCTGGTGCTGGCGGGAGCGGTGATGGCGCTGGCGGGAAGTCTGGTGCTCTCGACGCGCCTGGGAAGCGAATTTCTCCCGGAGCTCAACGAAGGCTCCGTGTGGGTCAACCTCACGCTGCCGCCGGGGATCTCCGTGAGCGAGGCCGTTCGCGAGTGCGCCCGCGTGCGCTCCATCCTCCGGACATTCCCGGAAGTGCGCGCGGTGATCTCCAAGGCCGGACGTCCCGAGGACGGAACCGATCCCAAGCAGATCAACATGGCCGAATTCCTGGTGGATACGTATCCTGAGGATCAGTGGAAAAGCAAAATCAGCAAGGACGATCTGCTGAAGCAATTCGACGCCGCGCTTTCCAAGGTTCCCGGTTTCGAGCCCAGTTTCTCCCAGCCCATTCGCGACAACATTCTGGAGAGCATCTCGCAGATTGACGGCCAGATCGTCATCAAAGTGTTCGGCGACGACCTGGGTCTGATTCACCAGACAGCCCAAAAGGTGCTGGACCAGGTTTCCTCGGTGCGGGGCGTGGCGCGCGCCTTCATCGACCGGGAAGGCAGCGTTCCGCAGTTGCAGATCGAGATCGACCGGGCCAAGGCCGCGCGCTACGGGCTGAACGTGGTCGACGTGCAGAATGTGATCGAAACGGCGGTCGGCGGCAAGGAAGCCACCCAGATCTGGGAGGGCGAGCGCAAGTATCCGGTGGTGGTCCGCCTGCGCGCGGACGAGCGCCGCGATATTTCCACCATCGGCAAGATCCTGGTGGACACTCCGAGCGGGCAGCGCGTGCCGCTGGAAGACGTCGCCACGCTCAGCATCGGCTCCGGGAGCATGAACATCGCGCATGAATCCGGCAAGCGCCTGAACGCCATCGGCGTGTTTCTGCGCGACCGCGATATGGGCAGCGCCGTCGCGGAAATGCAGCAGCGCGTGAAGCAGAACGTGACGCTTCCGCCCGGCTACTACCTGCAATGGGGCGGCGAGTTCGAAAACCAGGAGCGCGCCATGAACCGCCTGCGAATCATCGTTCCCATCAGCATCTTTCTTATCTTTCTGCTGCTATTCAACGCCTTCGGCTCAGTGAAGAGCGCTCTGCTGATTCTTTCCAACATTCCCTTCGCGTTGGTCGGCGGAATTCTGGCGTTGCTGATCACCCATATCCCCTTGAGTGTCTCGGCCGCCATCGGGTTCATCGCCTTGTTCGGCCAGGCGGTGCTGAACGGAGTGGTGATCGTGAGCTACTTCAACGCTCTGCGCGCCGAGGGGCTGGACGCGCGCCAGGCCGCGATCGAAGGATCGCTGGTGCGCTTTCGTACCGTGCTGATGACGGCGCTGCTGGCCATGCTCGGGCTGCTGCCGATGGCGCTCTCGCACAGCATCGGCTCGGAGGTGCAGAGGCCGCTGGCGGTGGTGATCATCGGCGGACTGGTCTCGGCGACGGCGCTCACGCTGGTGGTGCTTCCCGCGCTGTACACGCTGATCGAGCGCCGGTCTACACCCCAAGCAGATACGCCCGTGCTGGCAAGCCAGTCAGGCGATTGAGCGCGCTCGCGTACCACTGCAGCTGCCGCTGGTATTGGTCGCGTTGTCCGGAAGCGTGGCTGGAAATATCGGCGTCGGTCTTGAAGTCGACGATGATCCAGGTGTCGTCCTCGACGAACGCCAGATCGATGACGCCTTCCATCAGGCGTCCGCCTTCGACCAGCAGCATCACGGGATACTCGCGATGCTTGCGCCCGGCCGCACGCGCGCGATCGAGAAGCGGATGGCGTAGCGCGGCCTCCACGCGAACGCAAGCCGTCTCGACTTCTTCCGGGGTCGCTCCCAGAATGCGCGCGTTGAGCTGCGCCCATTGGCGTATCGCGACTGGGCCGGCGTCCAGAGGCACGTCGCGCAGCACGGCGTGCACCAGCGTGCCGAAGCGGCGTCCAGCCGGTCCAGTCGTTACACCATGAGCCGCGATTTCTACCGCTACCGGTTCCGACGGAGCATCCGACGCCTGGCTCGCGAGGAACACGGCGAATTCCGGGCGCGACGCGGCGTCGATGGTTTGCGCACGCTGCTCCTGCCACGCGCGATACGCGCTGGAACTCGTACCGCCATCGTCTTTGAGCAGCTCTTCCTGGCGCAGTCCGTGGTCTCCCTCGACGCCCAGATTCAATTTGGAAGGATCCCACCAGACGGCCTCGTGCGACCCCTGCTGCGGAACAATGCTTCCAGGCCGGACGGAAAACTCGGCTTCGCGATCGTAATCCATGGGCCGCGCGACGACGCTCGCGGCTCCGAATTCCGGACATCCCGGCGCTGGACGCGACCTCCGCCAATTGTCGCGCGACGGATACAGCGCCTTATTCAGCGGACTCAGCCAATTGTCCTGCGGAAACGGCTCATCGCCACAGGCCGGGACCACCAGCAGATCGCGGGCACGCGTGGCGGCCACGTAGGCGACACGGACTCCTTCCGCTCGTTCGCGCGCCGCTTCGTCCGCTTCGTGATCGAGCAACTCCCAGGGCGCGCAGCGCAGCAGGCGTGTAGCGCTCACGCGCTTGGCCCCGTCGACGTACTGATCCGGCTCGCGCGCGCACAAATTCGCCGTCAGGTCCGCCAGAATCACCACAGGAAACTCCAGGCCTTTGGCGCCGTGGACGGTCATCAGGCGCACACCATCGGAATCCTCTTCAAGCACCGGCGCTTCGGAAGCTTCCGCCTTCTCTGCGTGCGCAGTCAATTCCTCCACGAATCCCCGAAATGACACGCCTCCCGTCATCTCATAGGTGCGCGCCAGGTCCGCCACACGAGCTACGTTTGCCAGGATCTGATTGCCGCCCGGACGCAGCAGGAAACCGGCGTGCGCGCGGGTGGCTTCGAGCAGCGCGTGGACCGTCGCGGCGAAGGGCCGATGATTCCGGGCTCGATGCAGTTCCGCCAACAGCGCCAACGCTTCCGCGATGGGAGGCTCGGCGCCATCGCGATGAAACGGATGGAGTCGCCCGCGCTTGTGCTTGTCGACCAGCAGCATCTCGTCGGGAATCGCAAACAGCGACCCTTTGAGCGTGGCGAAGACGCTCAATTCGTCCTCCGGCCATTCGATCGCCGTCAGCGCGGCTCGCAGCGTTTCTACTTCCTCGCGATGGTGGAACGATTTCGACCCGGCCAGCAGATGGTCGACGTTGCGCGCCTCCAGCGCCCGCGCATACTCGCGTGTCAGGTCCTGGCCGGCTTGGGTGCGGCGGCGGAACAGGATCGCGATATCCCTCGCCTTGAATCCCCAGCCGCTTTCCTGTACCAGCCACGCGACGAACGCCGCGATGGCGTCCGGCAGCGAGCGGTTCACGGCCTCTTTCGACAGCCGAGTTTTATACGGACGCGGCACCGGCAGCGCGATCAGGCTCGGCCGGCCCTCGATTTCTTCCCGATGCCGCTCCAGAGGGATCCACTCGGCGTGACCATCGCCATCCATCTCTGTTTCAAACGAAGTATTTACGAAATGTTGCAGATTGGGGACGGACCGGAAGCTCTTGCGCAGCGCCACCAGCCCGCAACCGCGCTCCACCATCGCATCGCGCACTTGACGGTAGAGCAGGATGTCGGCCCGTCGGAATTTATAGATCGATTGCTTGGGATCGCCCACCACGAACAGCTTTCCGGGGACCGGCCGTATCTTCAGCCAGTCCGATTCGGCTGGGTCGTCGGCGGCCAGCAGCAGGAGGATCTCGGCCTGCAGCGGGTCGGTATCCTGAAATTCGTCGATGAACAGGTGACTGAAGCGCTTCTGCAAGTACTCCCGCACGGGCTGCTGATTCTTGACAAGATCCCGGGCGCAGACCAGCAGGTCGACGAAGTCCAGCTTGCCCTGGCGGCGCTTGCGCTGGTTGTACTCGTCGACCAGGCCGGACATCTCTTCGCGCAGCTCGGCTGCCAGGTCAGCATCCGCCTTGCGCCGGAATTCCTCGATCCAGCGGGACAATTCATCACGCCTTTGAAGCAGATCTTCGCGGCCCACGCCGCCGCCGTACTCGCCCGAGCCTTTTTTCGTATCGCGGCGCAGGTCGCGTCCCAGTTTCAATACCTGGCTTTCGAGGGAATCCTGATCGTGCGCCGCCACACCCTGGACCATCAATCGAACGGGCTGCAGGCCGATGTACAGGTTGTCGGTCACCCGCCGCGGGCGCGAGCTCAGGTCCGCCAGCTCGCGAGCCATACGCAGCAGCGTGCCGATTTCCTCAGCGCGCGCGAACGGTTCCCGGCGCCAGGGGGCGGGGTAATCGCGCCACTCCACCAGCTTTCGGCCGGCGTACTGCAACTGTTCGAGGGGCGGGGAATCGTCCCAGGAATCGCGCCATGCGAGTCTTGCGAACGCCCGCCGCAATCCCGGCGACGGCTCGGCGAGCCTGCGCTCAAGCCAGGTTCGAAACGACCGTTGATACAGACGGGCGCTCTCCTGCTCGCTCAGTTCCTGAAAGGCCGGATCGACGCGCGCTTCCACGGGGCGCTCGCGCAGAAGTTGCGCGCAGAAGGAATGGATCGTGCCGATGGAAGCTTCTTCCAAGTGCTCCAGGGCATCTTCCAGGCGGCTGCTAGCCGCCTCCTGTCGCCGACGATCCAGTTCCTCGCGCAGGCGAAGTTTTAGCTCGCCGGCGGCTTTGTGCGTAAACGTGACCGCGGCGATCTTGTCGATGGTCGTCGGACACTTTTCGAGCACGGCGACGATCCTATGCACCAGCTCGGTCGTCTTGCCGGTGCCCGCCGACGCTTCGACGATGAGGCTCTCGTCGAGCGAGTGCTGGATCCTGTACCGCGCCTCGGCGTCTGAACCCGCGCGTGCCGACGACGTGCTCATGCCATGCCTCGAATTTCGGTTAATGGCTCCACCCGCTCGTCGTGCCGGTCTTTCCTGCCAAGCCGCCCCTCTTCATACGGCCCGCACACAATGCGGTAATCGCACATCTGGCAGGCGTCTTTAGCCGGCGCGGGAGGCAGGAACCCTCCGGCAATCGACGCATCGATATCGCCCAGCAGTTTTTGCAAAAAGAGCCGGGCGCGATCGTCCAGCTTGATCTCGACGGGCGTGTAGCCCCCGCGCTGCGTCGCATAGAGCAGGCGCCCTGCTTCCACGGGCGATCCCAACAGCTGCTCGGCGGCGAGCGCATACAACAGCGGCTGCAAGCTCCGTCCGCCGCCCACCCAGCGCGGGATGGTGTCGGGACGCTTCCCGGTTTTGTGATCGGTCACGCGATAGGCGTCGCGTGAAACGTGTTTCTCGACCAAATCGATGCGCCCCCGGAGATTCACGCCCTCGGCCAGCGCCACCGGAGGATCGCCGAAGCCGAGTTCAAACTGGACCGGTTCCCAATCGTCATCGTTGCGCGCGACGTGCTCGAGCCATCCGCGCAGATCCGTGCGCAGGTCTTCGATCTCCGACTTCCACACGCGCGGAATCGCGGGAGCCAGCGTCTCCTGGTACTTCGCCGCCACGCGGTCGAGCATCGCATCGGCGCGCTTCAAGGCTTCCGAAAGCCGGTCATCGTTGACGGGAAGCAAATCCGCGCGCTGCAAATCCTGAAACAGCTCGAACTGGATCTCGTGAAACAGCGCGCCACGCGTGCGCGGATCCATTTGTTGTAACTGCTCGGATTCGTCGCGAGGCTTCAGCCCGAAGATCCCGTGCAGCGCGAATTTATAAGGACATATCGCGAAATGCTCGAGCGACGAGGGCGACCAGGCCCGCACTCCCAGCCGCTGCGTTTCTAGCGCCTCCAGAGCGGCAGCGTTCTCGGTGACCAATCCGTCTTCCGCTCGCCACTTGCTGCGCCACCGCCTTCCGCGTCCACGCAGAGAGCGCAACAGGTGCGGATTGGCTCCCACAAGATAGTGCAAGGCGCCGGATTCCCCGCGGGTCTTGGCGATCGCAACCAGGTCGAACTCCGCATCGTCGATCGCGTCGGCAGCCTCCTTCGGAGCAGGCCAGTTCAGTCGCGCCGGCGCGGCCTCGCGAGCGCGATCCTCGAACGCTTTCAACTCGGGCAGCGATCCCTCCACCGCGCGCGGCAATTCGAGCGCATAGAAGCTGGGGACACGCGGGCGCGCTTCGGCCACCTCCATACGTGGATAGGAAACGATCAGCCGGTCGCGCGCCGCCGCCACAGCCAGGTGCAATCGCATCCGCTCGTCACTTACACGTTGCTTTCGCAACGGCAGATCCGCGGAGATAGCTTCGCGCAGCTCGTCGAGGAGCAGCGGATCTTCCAGAGTCCTCTGCGGGAACAGGCCCTCGGCGAGCCCCGGCAGGAAGACTATGCCAAACTCGCGCCCGCGGGCTTCGTCGATCGCTCCGACGAACACGCGGCCCCATCGTGCCGACGGCGGATCGCGCCGCAGGAATCGCAAACGCTCGCCGAGGACTTCTGCGACTTCGTCGAGCGCCACGCGCCCCACATCGCCCATCGGGGCCAGTTCGGCCAGTACCGCCAGAACTGGATCCGGCTCGCGCAACGAACTTCGCGCTAGTTCGCTGAGGTGTTCCAGCCACACGTTCCAGGTGGCCGCCGACGGCAGCGCGTCCAGCATCCCGATCAGCGGCAGCGCGAACTGCTTCAGGTTCCGGATCTGGTCCAGCGGCTTATCTTGTAAAGCGAATTCCGCCTCCAGGCCATTCAGGCGGCGCTCCCAGCGGTCCTTCCCGCCGATGACGGCGGCATCCACCAGCAGCCGCTCCCAGCGGCGAGGCGCCGGCCGTTCGGATTCCGCGGGCGGCTCCGTCACCTCGTTGCCTAGTTCGTTATTCGGGGGGCCGAGGAGTTCGTCTTCGGGGGCCACCCATTTCGCCGCGCCGGGAGTCTCCGGCACTTGGCCGAGCGACAGGTATTCCGCGAATCGCGAAGCCGAAAATCTTTCGCCCGCGCACAGCAACAGCGCCAGAAAAGCCCGCCCCGCCGGGTGCGGACGAGCCGTGCCGCGGCTGAACCAGGCCGGAATCCGGGCGCGCCGCAACGCGTCCTCGAACATCGGCTGATAGCGGTCAGGGTTGCGCAGCAGGATCGCGACCTGATCAAAAGCTACGCCTTCCCGTGCTAAGCGGATGATCCGCCGGGCGATCTCGACCGCCTCCAGGCCTTCGCCGGGGGCCGAAAAAAACTCGAAGCGCCCGTCATTCTCCCGATATGGCTGCGGCTCCGGGGAAAACAAATATTGTCTGAGATGTTCGAGAGTATCGGACGGGTCCGCGGGAGTCCCCTCGCCGAGTTCCGCCTCCAGGACCTCCGGCGCCCGCGCCGCGAGACTCTTGAAAAACTCCCGGTGCGCCCGCGACTCCTGGTCGGCATCCAGCCGGGCCAGGGGCAACCCGACCCAGGCATGACGGCCGTTGGCAGCGGCATCCGTGGCCAGGGCCAGCAAACCGGGGAGATCCACCAGGGATCGCTCCTCCAACTCGGCTTGGTATCGCTCCAGCAGACGCGCCAGATCGGCGGCCGCGGGGGCTCCGGCGGATGCCAATTGCTCAGGGCCGACCTGCGCCAGCCTCAACTCCGCAAGGGTCCGGGCCAATGCCCTCGCGAAACCGGGAAGGGCAGCTACTGGGTGAAAATACGCAAGTTCTCTCTGCTCCAGTGCCTTCTGCGAGACCCTGGCGGCTACTGCCTCCCGGCCCAGGGCACTTAGGGGTGCCAGACCCCTCTCCGCCATGGCCGCTCGGGCGAGCTCCGCCGCCGCCTGGACCAATGTGACCCGGTGGACTCCGGCTGACCCGGCACGGGCGTTCCCTACCTGGGGCGGGATGCCTTCACCTGCCAAATGGCGGGGTCCAATCATGATAATTTCGGGAAAACGGGCGGCAAAGGATTCAACCGCCTGGAGTAAGGCTCCGTTGGACCATGACCTGACCACGCTGGTTCCAGTCTACACGGAAAAATTTTTGTGTCCCACGTAACCATGCCCCGGTCCGGAGCGTTTTTACAGATAACTTAAATCCCCGTTACGACAGCGGGCGCTACTAACCCCTTTTCACCCAAAAGAAGCGCCCGCTTTTCCATTCCCAAAGCCTTATTCTCCCAACCCATCGAACAGTACCGAACTAAGATACCTCTCTCCGGAATCCGGCAGAATCACCACGAACGTCTTGCCCTTCATCTCGGGCTCCCGGGCGATCCGCACGGCGGCGGCGACGGCCGCTCCGCAGGAGATGCCGGAAAGAATGCCTTCCTCGCGGGCTAATCTTCGCGCCATCGCGATCGATTCTTCGTCGCTCGCCAGCTCCACCCGATCGAGCATCTTGAGATCCAGCGTATCCGGGATGAATCCCGCGCCGATGCCCTGAATCCCGGTTGGTCCGGGGTGTATGGGATCGCCCGCCAGCGTCTGGGTGATCACGGGACTGCTTTCCGGTTCCACGCCCACGGAAAGAATCTTCTTCTTCTTTTCCAGTTTGAAATAGCGGGAAATTCCCGTGATGGTTCCGCCAGTGCCGATCCCGGCCACCAGCACGTCCACGTTGCCCTTGGTGTCGTTCCAGATCTCGGGACCCGTGGTGGTGAAGTGAATCTCCGGATTCGCGGGGTTCTTGAATTGTTGCAGCAGCACGTAGTGATCCGGGTCGGAGGCGACCATTTCTTCCGCCCGCACAATCGACGCGCCCATGCCTTGCGAGCCGTCCGTCAGAATCAATTTCGCTCCCAGCGCCTTCAGGACTTTTCTCCGCTCGATCGACATGGTCTCGGGCATCAGCAGGGTTACCTCATAGCCGCGCGCCGCCGCGACGAACGCCAGCGCGATGCCGGTGTTTCCGCTGGTGGGCTCGATCAGTTCCTTGCCGGGCTTGAGCACGCCGCGCCGTTCCGCGTCCCAGATCATGGATGCGCCGATCCGGCACTTCACCGAAAACGCGGGATTGCGCGCTTCGATTTTGGCCAGCATGGTGACCGGAGCTCCATCGGTGACGCGGTTCAGTTTCACCAGAGGAGTGTGCCCGATGCTCAGGGAGTTGTCTTGGTAGACCATCAGATATCCCAGTTGGGCACGAAGCGCGTCTGCGATTCTTTCCAGCGGCGGGCGAGCTCGGCGAAGGTGGTGGTGTCGACCAATGCGGCGATGGCGCCGTCCACGCGTTTCCAGAGATCGGTGAAGGCATCGGTTCCCCGGCGGGTTTTCTTGGACTGCTCGACATACCTGAGAACCTGCCCGACGGTGATCTGGTCGGCCGGCCGCGCCAGCCGGTATCCGCCTTCTGCGCCGCGCCGCGATTCGACAAATCCGCCCTGCTTCAGGCCGGCGAGAATCAGCTCCAGGAATTTTTGTGGAATTTTTTGACGCCGGGCGATTTCGGCGATCTTCACCGGCTGGCCTTGCGGCTGGACGGCGAGATCGAAGATGGCGTGGAGGGCGTACTCCGTCTTGACCGAAATATTCATCGGGTATAGCGATTGTAGGAGACCCCGATGGACTTTGTCTAGTGGGGAATAGGGGATTGGGCCCCGAAGGGCGGACTTATTTCTCTTTCAGAATCAACTCGTTGCAACAGCGGCTGAAAATCGCCCGCGATACAAGTCTGTTTTTCAATTTTTTTTCGGCATAGCATCAAGCGGGGGACGAATGAGCGCAATCTGGGAAATGGGCGCAGCAGAATTGGCCGCGCGAATCCGCCTGCGGGAGGTGTCCAGCCGGGAGGCCGTCCAAGCGCATCTCGGTCGGATTGCCGCGGTCAATCCGGGACTAAATGCCGTCACCGTGGTGTTGGCGGAGGAGGCGCTTGCGGCGGCGGATGCCACCGACCGGGCGCTCGACTCGGGCGGCGCGGTTGGCGCTCTGGCCGGCGTTCCCATCACGGTGAAGGAAGGCATCGACCTCCAGGGATCGGCGACCACGCACGGGCTCCTTCCATTGCGGAACGCTTTGGCGCAACGGGACTCCCCGCACATTGCCGAACTCCGGGCGGCCGGGGCCATCCCCATCGGACGAACCAACATGCCGGAGTTCGGCATGCGCTGGCACACAACCAACGCACTGCACGGCGCAACGCGGAATCCCTGGTCGGCGGATCACACCCCTGGAGGCTCGAGCGGCGGAGAGGCCGCCGCGATTGCCGCCGGATTATCGCCGCTGGGAATGGGAACCGACGGCGCCGGATCGCTGCGGTGGCCGGCGCAGTGTTGTGGCGTGACGGCACTCAAGCCCTCGCACGGACGAGTTCCGGTAGTCAGCACGGGTCCGTTGCCCTTCGCGTTCCAGCTACTGGGCGTGCATGGACCGATGGCGCGCCGCGTTGCGGATCTGCGGCTGGCGTTCCGCCACATGTGCTCGCGCTCCGCTGGCGACGCATGGCATGTTGTCGCGCCCTTCGAGGGACCCGCTCTCAAGAAGCCACTGCGCGTTGCAGTGATGGCGGATCCCGGCGGACTGCGCGTTCATCCCGACGTGGCGGCTGCGGTCGCGTCCGCGGCCAGACTCCTGGCGGACGCAGGCTACGTTGTGGAAGAGCGAGAAGCTCCCTCGCTGGCTTCGCGCGAGCGAGATCTACACGCAGATCATGAGCCGCTTTGGCCGGACGACGTCAGAGCCGCAGCGGGCGCCCGTCGGAATGGTGTCCGAGGAGTTCGATCGTTTCTGGGCGGAGTTCCATAAGCCATGGGAGCGCGCCGCAGGCGAACCGACGCACGATCCCATGATGGAGCGAGCCGCGATTGCGCGGGCGTGGAGCGACCTGATGGAGGAGACGCCTCTGGTGCTGGCTCCGATCGCCGTGCAGCCGGCCTGGAAAGTCGGGGCCGACCTGGATCCGGGTTGGGGCGAGGGTTGGTTGACCGCGTTACGAATGGTGGTTGTGATCAACCTTTTGGGGTTGCCTTCGGTCGCGATTCCAACCGGTGTAGCGAATGGCATTCCGCAGGCGGTACAAATCTTCGGGCCGCGCTTCCGTGAAGACCTGTGCCTCGCGGCCGCGGAAGCGATTGAGGCTCAGCTTCCGCAGATCACCCCGATAGATCCTGTTTAAAGACTTAACGGGGCGCGGTCCTATTGTCCGCCCACGCCCTTCAAATCGTAGTGGATGGTCGAGTTCACCACTTCCGCCAGGTTCGCCAGGTCGATCGTTCCGACCACGTGCACCACGGTGAGCTGCTTTGGCTCGGCCACAATCAGCAGGAATCCGGCGGGCTTGCCGTCCTGACTCAGCATGTAAACCTCGACGTTCTCGTGTTCTTGCTTGACGCTCAGGATGCGCGGCCAGCTCGATACCTGCTTACGGATTGCATCCAGGTCGGTCTCCGCGTACTGTCCTGTCTGGTCGAATTCATAATGGTGGACATCCACGCGGGTCACATTCGCGACAGCGGTTTTGACTTTGTCCGGCGCCATCTGGAGCGCCTGCGCGAGCAAAGAACCTTGGAGCGTGATTTCCGCCTTCTGCTTGGCCTTGGCGGCCAGTGCGTCGAAGTTGAAATCGAGCGTCTGGGCGCTGGCCGGAAGCAAGCAGCGCCAGGCCTAATGTCGCGGTCAAAAACGTCTTCATTCTTGTTTCCCCTTTTTGTCAGGAATCCGTATCGCCGGAACGCCTAGAGCTCTGAGAGCCGCCAGATCGTTGAGGTCAATGGTCCCTTCGATCGCCACCACCGTCAGTTCCTTCGGCTCCGCCGCGATGATCGCGAATCCGGCGACCTTCCCTTGATCCATTCGCGTGTAGACTTCGCTGATTTCTTCTTTACTCTGCACGGAGACGATCTTGCTCCATCCAGGAGTACGCAGCTGCCGGCGAATCGGTTCCAGGTCTTCGATCCGGTATTGCCCGGTTTCTTTAAACTGGAAACTCCTGACCGTGATCGCCTTGAGGCCGGCCAGGACGCCCCTGACCTTCTCTCCGTCCTTGCCGTTCCCCGCCAGAAACCCGCTGGCCATGTGCAGCAGGTTCGAATCGAGGGTGATGTCCACCGATTCCTTGGCCTTGGAGGCCAAGCCGTCGAGTCCGGTGATCCGCAACTGTGCGGGCAACTGCGCCGCGGTCCCGGCGGCGATCAAAATAATCAAAAAGAGTTTTCGCATTTCAGTTCTCGATCCTCAGCACCTTCTCGCGCGTCATATTGAGTTTTTCCGCCGTGATCCGCAGCGCCAGCACGGCCTGGCCGGCGGCGCGCTCCGCCTTGATTTGCCGATACTCATACGCGGCGGTAAACCCGATCGCCAGCATCGCCGCGATGGCCGCGGCCCAGAACATGCGGGGCATTGCCCGTTCCGGCGCAGGGCTCGATTGCGCCCGCGCCACGACGCGTTTTGCAAGGACACGTTGCGTAAACCCTGGCGAAGGATCTTCGCGCCGCAAGGCCGCTCTCAGTTCGTCTTCGAAATTCATAACCCAACTCCCTTTTCGCGGGATAACTTATCCCGTAACAAGGCCAGCGAACGCTGCAGATGGCTCTTGACGGTGGCAATCGGCATGTCCAGCGCCCGGGCGATGTCCATGGGATCCAGGTCTTCCTGGTACCGCAGGATCATCACCAGCCGCGCGTTTTCCGGCAGCGAGGCCACTAAGTTGCGTAACATATCGGCCAACAGCGGATCGGCGCGGCTCGTGGAATCCGACGCCGCCGGTTCCGGAGCGTCTTCCAGAGGCGACTGCGGCCGGCGTTTCTCCTGTCGAGAGTGATCGATCAGCCGGTGCGCCGTCACCCAACGCAGCCAGTGAAGCACATGTTCCGGCGATTCCAGCGCGGGCAATTTCCGGTACAGCTGCAGAAATACATCCTGAGCGACCTCTTCCGCCAGCGCACGGTTCCGCAAATACCGGCAGGCCATGCTGAACACCATGGCCTGGTGTTCCCGCACCAGCTCGGCGAAGCGATCCGAGCCGTCCAGGGCAGTCTCCGGAGGGTCCGCGGCGATTCCCTGGGTCAGCATGTTCGTCACATATTAATACGCCGGGACGGCCGGAGGAGGACGCAATTTTTTTATCGCCGTTCGATCCGGATCATCGCCGTGGTCCGATCTCCAACGGTTTCAGTGGGATGGCTTAGGGGCTTGCGCGGCAGGCGGCGGGGAGATGCTGGGGGGAAATGGCTGCGGGGCGACCGGTATTGGCCGCCCCGCGACACACCTTCGGATTGTTTTCGCTACTTACTTTACGGGACGTACCTGCGCCAGCGTCACTTTGGGAGTCGATAGATACCCGACCACGGCATCCTTCTTCACCTGGTTGACCACGATTTCGTACGGCTGGTGGTTGCCGCCCACGTACACCTGCACCGGTTCATTGATGGTCCGGTCTTTCTTTTCGACGCGCTTGTCGTCCGCCAGAACCTCCAGCGTGAAGCGGTTGTGCTTGGGGTCGGCTTTCTTCAGCTTCAGAGTGATGTTACCGATGCGCTTGTCGGCCTGCTTCTTGGTCAGGTCGAACTCGAAGTAGTTGCGCTCGCCGAGCTCTCGCAGGGCCGACAGATCCTTGCCGTTGGTTGCGATCAGGCCGCTCATCACGCCCATGTCACCGGTCATTCTCTTGAGATCCGCCACGGCCTTCTCGAGGCGAGACTGGGCGGTGGCGACATCCGCTTTCACGGTGGTCACTTCGGTCTTCACATTGCCGACATCCGAGGATACGGCGCTGACTTTGGAGTCGACATCGCTGGTGGCCGTCTTCAGATCGCCGATCTGGGTCGCCACCTCCCGTTGCTGCTCCTGAAGTCTCCGGCTGAGATCTTGCGATTGCTTCAGAGCCTCGGCTTGCGTCCGCCGGAGCGCGGCAGTGGTGGTGGTATTGGCGCCTCTCATGGCGGCGCTCAATTCCTCGTCCAGCGCTTTCAGGCGCTGCTGCAGCAGTTCCGTGGTCGCATTGTTCAGCGTGGTGATTTTGGTCTGGGTGTCAGCCTGGATCTGCGCCATCTGGCCATCGGTGTCGCTCAAGCGCTTCAGGAGATATCCGTCTCCCGCCAGCGCCAGCACCAGGCCGGCGGTCAAACCAATCACGATTCCTTTAGCCCAGCGCGGGCTCTGCCCTTGATCCGGGGTTCCGTCGAATTCATGCGAAGCCATAGCGTTTCGCCTCCTCAGCCAGGCTCACTTATACGTCGTGGCCTGTGCCAAGCCAAGGAGCAAGCGCGATGCCAATCGAAGAAGCGCGCCGGCAGCCCGGCGTATGGACCTTATTTGGCATACGCTTGCCGACGGACCGCCGGGCTGCCGCGTGCTGTAGAAGAGCCACAAAAAGCGGAGTAAGCTTTACCACTCGGATAGGTTTTACCGGTATTTTATGGAAAACATTAGCACGAGAGTTTGATTTGGGGCCTACGGCGCCGGGGCCGCATCCACGGCGATGGTTCCGGTATTCGACGTCAGGCCCCCGATTCTCAGGCTGATCGGGATGGTGTCCCCGAGCGGAGTACCGGGCGGAATCCTGACATTCACCACGAACAAGCCAACGAAGCCCGGCGCGAGCCCGGAGAACTGGATGTCGGTCGCGGGCACCCCGCCGATGGTCACCGCCGGTTTCACCTGGCTCGAGGACAGAGGGTTGCCGAGTGCCGGCGAGCCCAGCGCCGGGCGGTTGGTCACGTCGCCCAAGCCGGTCGCGTAAATCGAAATGTATTCTCCAATGTGCGCCGGGCGCGAGTTGGAAAACGCTCCTTCCGGAGCCGCGATTTGTCCGGTGAGGGCCACCACCGTTTTGGCTTGGCCGGACCCGCCGATGTCGGTGGTGACGATCGCCGGAGAATAGGCCTGCACGATCACGTTGATGGTGACCGTCTGCGCTCCCACGGTAAGCGCCAGGGGCACCAGGAAAGGGCCTGATCCCGAGAAGAACGGAACCTGGAACGCCACGACGACCGGCGAAACGTAGTACAGCGGCACGGGGTTGCCGCCGATGGTCATCGTCACCCCGCCCAATGTGAACGGCCACGGTCCGTCGAGATCCGCTCTCACTGGCTGGGGAGCCAGGTTGGTTCCGTACAAAGTGGCCAGGGTTCGATAGCCCAGCGAGTTCCCGCCCAGCGTATACACCAGGCTCACGAAGCCGTCCGAAGAAGTCTGCGGCGCGGGACCGATATTGAACCCGACCGCGTTGGAAGCGCCTCCGCCGCTGGACGCCGTGAAGGCCGTCACCGAAGCACGGCCCACCAGCGCCAGGTCGCCGGCCGGAATCTCGGCCGTGAGATGGTTGGCGTCGACGAAGTTGGTTGGCCGCTCCTGGCCGTTCCAGCGAACCACCGTCGATGACCCGAATCCGGATCCGGTCACACGTCATCGTCAGACCTCCGCTTCCGGTATTCGCGGTGGAAGGATCGAGCGACGTGATCTGGGGCTGCTGGGACCCGCCGCTCAGCGGAACCAGGATGTCCCACACGCTGCGGCCGTGCGTGGCGGCCCGCAGCAGTCGCGATGCCCGCTGCATCACCAGGGAAGTCACCACGACATTCGGCAGGCCCTGGCCGAGACTCGACCAGGTTGTGCCGCCGTCGGTGGTCACCATCACGCCGGCATCGGTGGCGATGTAGAGCGTTTGCGGCAGGTCCGGATCGATGACCAGATCGTTCACGGGAAGATCCGGCAGGTTGCCGCTGATGTCGTTCCAGGTCACGCCGCTGTCGGTAGTTCGAAAAACGTGGCCGGGAAGCCCGCTCTTCGCATAACCGGAGAGTGTCACGTACGCCACGCTGGCATCCACCGGATCCACAGCGATGTGAGTCACCGAACGAAAGGGGAGCCCATCGCTCCGGTCGTTCCAAACGGCATTGCCTCCGTCCTGAATGTCGTTGGTCACCTGCACAAAGGAGTTGCTGGTGCCAACGTAGACCATGCGGGAATCCGACGGCGCCACGGCGATCGCTTTCAGGCTTCCGAATCCACTGGTCAGATCCGGCGAGACCGCCTTCCATTTGCCGGCGTTGTCCTGGCTCTGCCACAGCCTATACGTGCCGAAATACAGAGTCTGGGGGTTGGACGGATCCATAACGAAAGGCGCGATGAACTGAGAACGGTCGGTCTGATCGATTCCGTAGTCCGCCGGAATCCAGAACCCGCTGCCGGTGAGGGTTGACGTCCGTGCGATTTCAATGTTCTGGCATGCTGCGTATGCCAGCGAGGGAACCGCCGGGTCCATCGCCGTAAATCCGCCGTCGCCGCAGGCCACGTTGGTCCAGCTCAGCCCGCCGCTGTAGCGTTGGGTTCCATTGTCCTGAGTGCCGCCGATCGCGGACGCGACATTCTGAGGATCGACGGACATTCCCGGATAGAACTGGGCAATCGCCAGCGTATTGTTCAGGCTGTTCCATTTGAGCGCGTTGACGGGCGCCGCGATGTCGGTGGTGGCGTACATCCCGCCGTCATTGCCGATGTACAGTTTGCTTCCATCGGCCGTGAACGCGAACGCGTGTTGATCTACGTGGGTCTCCACCAGATTCGGTCCCAGTTGGTTGGTGACGCTCCAGGTGGATCCGCCATCCAGGCTGCGGAAGATGGGCGTCGCGCCGGAATACACCACGTCCGGATTGCTGGGGCTGACCGCGATGGCGTTGTCGTACCACAACTGATCCCCCCACTGGGTCGTGCTCGGAATGAATAGCTTGTTCCAGGTGATCCCGCCGTCGGTGGTCTTCCAGATTCCCAGCAGAGTTCCAAAAGCCGTGCCGGAAGAAGAATTCTGCACCTGAGCGTACATGGTGGAGGGCTGGGAGGGCGCCATGGCCAGTTGGATGCGCCCCACATTCGCCACCGCAGGCGAACTGGGCCCCGGCAGTTGCACCCAGGTCAATCCGCCGTCGCTCGAGTGGTAGACCCCGTTTGTAGTGCTGCCGTGGGTACGGCCGAGGGCGGCGAAGACGCTGTTCCCATCCCGGGGATCGAACATCAGGGACGTGGCCGTTCCGGTGAGCGTCTGGGACCACGTGGCGCCGCCATCCACGGACCTCCATATGCCGCTCTGCGCGGCGCAAAGGACCAGGCCCGTGATGGACGGACTCACCGCCACAGTGCCGATCGCGTCTTGCAGGAAGGGCCCGACAATGTTGGTCCAGGTAGCGCCCGCGTCGGTGGACTTGAGAATCCCCACGCCGAAGTAACTGTCCACGCTGAAATTCTCTTCGCCGGTTCCCACATACACCGTGTCGGGATTCTGGGGGTCGATGGCGATGGCCCCCGTTGCCAGCGAGGCTTGACCGTCGGTCAGGGGCGTCCAGTTCATACCGCCGTCGGTGGTTTTCCAGACACCGCCCTCAGCCGCGCCGATGTATACGACATTGTTATCGCGGGGGTCGATAGCGATGGCGTTGACTCGTCCCGAGGTGACGCTGACCGAGCCGGCGCCGGTGGGCTGGGGACCGATCAGGGTCCAGGTGGCCGAATCCATCGCGGCGGCGGCTCCGGCGTTCGGTCCGGCCGCGGCGGTGAGAGGACCGCGCCGCTGCTGGCGAGCGATCCGGTTGATGCGCTCCTGGGCGCGAATGGCGCTGGTGCGGGCCCCCGCGGGGATGTCGGTGCGCGGATAGGCGCGCTGGCTGTAGAACCATTCCTGGCGCTTCGCCGGCCCGCCGCCGGACCCGCCTTCCCAGTTCTGAGCGGCCAGGAGAGAGCCTAGGGATAGAATTATGACGATTTGAAGGCGCTGTCGCATAAGAAAGAGACCAATCTTCGCAATTTTACACAAATTTCGATGGATTGCAGGGACGACCTCCCAAGAACACTCTCAACGTTTGAATTTCCGCCGGAGGCCGCGCGCGAGTCTTTGGCTGAAGGATCCAAAGGGCTGGTCTGTGGTGAGGTAAGTCCAGACGGCGCCGCGTTCACTGGGATCGCCGCCGGAAGCCTCCGCTTCGGCCAGACGCCGGGCGATCTCCCCGGGCAGCGCTGCTTCCAGTTCCGGAAACCACTGGTGAATTTTCTTCGCGTATTCGTACAGGGGATCCCGCCGGTCCAGCGTCAGCCAGGGCACGCCGGCCAGCGCGAAGTCCAGCCACGGAATACCCGCTCGGAGTTCGGCGACTCGCGCCAGGTAGTCGGCCCACAGGTCGTCGATGGCCCGCAGCGTAACCAGCCGCTCCAAGTCCGATGGACAGCGGGTGTCTCCTTCGAGAACCGACTGCCGGTGAGAGTGGATGCGGTAACGCTGGCCTTCGATGGGCATTTCGTATTTTTGCAGAAACAGCCGCGCATCCAGGTGATGGCCTTCGACCAGACGCTGCACGGTATCGGGATCGCGGCCCAGTTCCGGATTGAGATCGCCATACTTGACCAGCAGATCGTCCTCCAGCGAGAGGAAGAAGCGCGAGGCGCCCGGATCTCCCTGCCGCCCCGACCGTCCTCGAAGCTGGTTATCGATGCGGCGGCTTTCGTGCTTTTGCATGCCGATGACGTACAGCCCGCCCAGCTCCGCGGCTCCCGGGCCGAGCCGGATATCGGTCCCTCGGCCGGCCATGTTGGTCGAGATGGTCACGGCGCCGCGGTCGCCGGCTTGGGCGATGATGGCCGCCTCCTGTTCGTCATTGCGGGCGTTGAGGACGTGGTGCGGGATCTCATGCCCTGAATCCGCGAGCCTGCGGCTCAGCTGTTCCGATTCCTCAACGCTGCCGGTTCCCACCAGCACGGGTTGAGCTTTTCGGTGAGCGCTGCGAATTTCCTCCACCACAGCATTTTCTTTCTCGGTTTTCGTGGCGAAGACCGTGTCCGGATGATCCACCCGGATCACGGGCCGGTTGGTCGGAATCACCTCCACCGGCATCTCGTAAACCTGTTGGAATTCGAGCGCTTGCGTCGAGGCGGTGCCGGTCATGCCGCAGACTCGTGGATACAGCGCGACCAGGTGCCCCAGGGTGATCGAGCCCAGAATCATCCCCTGGCGCTTTTCGGCGACGCCTTCCTTGATCTCGACCGCGGTATGGAGTCCCGCCGGCCAGCGGCGATCCTGTGCGATCCGTCCCTTGAACTCGTCGACCATCTCGATGCTGCCGTTCTTCACCACGTAATCGACGTCCCGGCGCAGAAGCACGTGCGCGTGCAGCGAATCCTGGACCGCGGTCAACAGGTCCAAATTGTGCGGCTCGTAGAGATTACCGCAGCCGAAAGCGCGTTCCACCGCCGCGATCCCCGGGTCCGTGAGCGCGACATTGCGGCTTCCCGCATCCACGGTGCAATCAACCGGCATGCGGAAGTTGCGGACCACCTGATCCGCCGCTTCGGCGAACGTATTCTCATCGCTATCGCCGCCCGCGATCACCAGCGGTATGCGGGCCTCGTCGATCAGGATGGAGTCGGCCTCGTCGATCACCGCGGCGGCGAACGGCCGGTGGACCTGATCCTCCAGGCGAAGCGCCAGGCGGTCGCGCAGAAAATCGAACCCGATTTCGTTGGCGGTGGCGTAGGTGATATCGGAGGCGTAAGCCGCGCGGCGCTCCGCGGCGGTCATGCCCTGCTGAACGTGGGCGACCGTCAGGCCGAGGAAGCGATAAATCTCGCCCATCCAGGCCGCGTCGCGGCGGGCCAGGTAATCGTTCACGGTCATGACGTGGACGCCGTTGCCCTGACGCGCGAACCAGGCGATGGCCGGAACGGCCGCCAGCGTCTTGCCTTCGCCGGTCTGCATCTCGGCGATGCTGCCCCGCGTCAAGGCCAGCGTGCCGCGAAGCTGGACGTCGAACATATCCAGTCCCAGCAGGCGCGAGGCAACCGTGGCCGTAATCGCCACAAAGGTTAGCAAGTCTTTCTTGTGCACACCGGCGGCCCCCCCCGCGGCCGCGCGCAGCTGGTCATCGCTCACGCCCGCGAATCCAGCCCGCAGGGCGTTGATCTTTTGAATGTCGGCGTCATCGCGGCGCGAAGGCGCAAATAGAGAATCCAGGAATCGGCGCACGACTCCTCCTTTTTCCTTGACCGAGTTGTTTGTTGGTTAGGGCCGCGAGGAGATAGCAGGAGGGGGACGTTGAAACAGCGAGGGATCGAGAAGCGCGGCCGGCGCGGGAGCGTCGTCGGCCGCCGTGATCGGCGACGATGACTCAGCCGGCGGACGAACGGTCTGACGGGATTCCGAGACTTCCTGCCTGGGAACGGCCGGATGACCGGTGGATGTGTCCGGCCAAACGATCGAGTAAGAAGAGCGAGGGATCGCGACCGTCGCGGACGGAGCGCCAAAGCAGCCCGCCATGCTCAGGAGCATGGTCAGCAGCCAGGCTGTGCGTCGCAGTTTCACCTGCCATTCCCCTATGAGAAAAGTATCCCACGTGGATCGCGTAAAGTGGTCCCTAGTGCTGCTCGCCGCGATTCTGTTTTTCGGCATTCTCTCGATGTGGGTTCCGGCGCGCTGGGCGCTGAGCGCGTTTCAAGTTGAGGTATTCGCGCTGGCAGCTCTCCGGATCGTGCAACGCGTCCGGGCGGGAAGGAGCCTGTCGATTCATCCCACGGCGGCGCTGCTGGGCGCCGCGGTCGCCTGGGGCCTGATCCAGGCCTCCGCAGGATGGACGGTGGACCGGTTTAAGACGCTGAACGAGGTCCTCAACTGGATCACGTATCTGGCCGTTTTTGCCTTGGCGCTCGAGGTGGGCGCGGACCGGCGGCGCCGCGAGCGGTTCCTGAGCGCCGTGCTGTGGTTCGGAACGGCGCTCGCCGCGGTGTCCATGCTCACTGTGTTTTCCTCGCCGCCGGGGATCGTTTTCTGGCGCTTCCACGCAGGATCGGACCTGCGAACGCTAGGGCCGTTTGTCTACTACAACCAGTACGCCGCCTTTATCGAAGCCCTGCTGCCGCTCGCGCTGGTGCGGGCGATCCTGGACCAACGGCGCCGCAATTTCTACATCGTGGTGGGCGCGCTGCTGCTGGCCTCGGTCGTAGCGGGAGGCTCGCGGGCCGGAACGATCCTGTGCCTGGCCGAAGTCCTGGCGATTCCGCTGATCGCGCTGGGGCAGGGCATCGTTTCCCGGAGGACTGCCGGACGCATGCTGCTGGCCAGCGTGACTATGCTCGTGATCCTGGGCGCCGTGGCCGGCTGGAACGTGATCTGGAAGCGGCTTCAGGAGCCCCATCCCTACGCGGTCCGCAAGGATTTTCTGCTGTCCAGCCTGGCGATGGTGCGGGAGCGCCCGCTCACCGGATTCGGGCTGGGCACCTGGCCGGAGGTCTACCCTGGCTTCGCGCGCTTCGACGACGGCCTGTTCGCGAATGAGGCCCATAGCGATTGGGCCCAGTGGGCTGCCGAGGGCGGCATTCCCTTCTTCCTCTTGATGGCGGGGGTGGCGGCCTTGGCCATACGGCCGGCTTTCCGATCCCTCTGGGGCCTGGGACTGCTGGCGGTTTTTGTGCACTGCTTCCTCGACTACCCCATGCAGCAGAGACCGGCGCTGGCGGCTTTCTTCTTTGCGTTGTTGGGGATCCTGAGCGCCTACGAGGCCGCTCCGGCACCCCCAAAGACCTTAGAAAACCTTAGTACCAGCTGAGACTGTCGGCGTAACCCGCACCTAATCTTCCCTCTACACCCTGCCGATTGACTGTATTAAAACACCGGAAATCATCGGTTAAGGAAAGGGATCTTCATGCATTCGTTTTGTCGCGCTTCGCGCCTTCTCCGCTTCGCATCCGCGATCTTGTTGACGGCGGGGCTGTCGGCGGTCAACGGTTTCGGCCAAGTGACCGATGGCAATCTGGTCGGAACGGTTTACGATGCCAGCGGAAAAGTGATTCCGGATGCCAGCGTGGGCGCCACCAACACGGCGACCGGCGTGACGGCGGAGACCAAGTCGGACCAGAGCGGCGCCTACCGCTTCAACAATCTTCCGGTGGGGAGCTACAGCGTTGCCGTCTCAGCGGCCGGTTTCGCGGGCACGCAAATCAAGGACCTCAGTGTCGAGCTGAGCAAGACCGCCACGGCCAACGTGACGCTTGCGGTGGGCACGGTTACGGAATCGATCGACGTGGTGGACTCGGCGGCGCTGATCGACACGACCACGGCGCAGATCGTGAATATTTTCGCCAGCCGGCTGGCGGCGGATCTGCCGGTGGCGGCCAACCCGGCCGGCGGATACCTCAACCTGTCCTTGCTGGGAGCCGGAGTCGCCAGCCCGGGCGGAATCGGCGCGGGAACCGGTCCTTCGGTGGGCGGCCAGCGTCCGCGCAACAACAACTACATGGTCGAGGGTACCGACAACAACAACAAATTCGTCACCGGACCGGTGGTCGCCCTGCCGAACGATTCGGTGGCTGAATTCAGCGTGCTGCAGAACCAGTTTCCCGCCGAGTTCGGACATTCCTCGGGAGGCCAGTTCAGCGCGGTGATCCGGCGCGGCAGCAACGATCTGCACGGAACGGTTTACGACTACATGCAGAACCGGAATCTGGACGCCCTGGACCAGTTCTGGAAGCGGCAGGGGATCTTCTCCCAGCCGCGTTACGATTACAACCTGCTGGGCGGCGCGCTGGGCGGTCCGATCCAGAAGAATAAGATCTTCTATTACGGCAACTTCGATTACAACCCCACCGGTTACGCCAGCTCTGCGGGTAATCTCTACGCACCGACCGCAGCGGGCTACGCGACGCTGGCCGGAACCCCCGGCATCTCCCAGACCAACCTGGACGTGATGAAGCAGTATGTCGGCGCCGCGCCGCAGCAGACCAGCAACTACGCCACCTTCGTTCAGGGAGCCGAGATCCCGGTCGGGATCGTGCCGGTTACCGCGCCCAGCTATCAGAACGTCTACCGCTGGCTCGCTTCGGGCGACTACAACCTTTCTGAAAGCGACCAGTTCCGGGTGCGCTACGTCAGCAACAAGACCTCGCTGATCGATACGGGCGCCGGCCTTCCCGCGTTCTACTTCCCTCGGCCGATCAATGCCAAGCTGCTCTCCGTCTCCGAGTTTCACGCATTCCGTCCCAACCTGGCGAACGAGCTGCGCCTGGCCTATAACCGCTATAACGACGATCTGGCCGTACCGCAGACGCAGTTTCCCGGCCTGGACGTGTTCCCCACCATCGTGGTGAGGGAGCTGGGTATTCAGCTCGGTCCCAACGGTAATGGGCCGCAGTCGTCGATTCAGAACACCTATCAGATCGCCGACAACGTCACTTGGATCAAAGGCAACCATAGCTTCAAGTTTGGTTTCGATGGGCGCGATAATACCTCCGCCATCAACTTCATCTCCAACGTTCGCGGTCTTTATCAGTACCGCTCCTTGGAGCGCTACCTTCTGGACCTGGTGCCCGATTATCAGGCGCAGCGCTCCGTGGGCGGCAGCCTGCCGTATTCCGGAAACAACTACGCGCTCTATGGGTTCGCCAATGACGACTGGAAAGTGACGCGAAACTTCTCGCTGAGCCTGGGGCTGCGTTACGAGTTCACGGCCGTGCCCAGATCGATGAAGGAATACACGATGAACAGCCTGGCCGACGTGCCGGGAGTGCTGACCTTCTTTGAGCCGCAGCCGCAAAAGAAGAATTTCGCTCCGCGCATCGGATTCGCATATTCGCCGGGCAAGTCAGCTTCGACGTCGATCCGCGGCGGATTCGGGATCGCCTACGACCAGATTTTCGACAATATCGGAACCAACGTGCGGCCCCCGGAAGTGAATTCCGTGGTCAACGCGCCGGTGACGGACACGCCCGGATTTCTCGCCGACGGCGGGATTCTTCCCAGCGCGACGCCGGCCAGCCTCACTCCGGCCCAGGCGCGCTCGGCGACCACCGGCTGGCTGGGCAACCAGAAGCTGGGCTACGCCATCAACTGGAACTTCGGCGTGCAGCACGTTTTTGGAAAAGACTATGTGGTGGACGTCCGCTATCTGGGCAACCGGGGCGTGCACTTGCTCATGCAGACCCAGCTGGGCCGCGCGGCGGTGGTGACCGATACCAACTATCTCCCGACCTATCTCCAGAAGCCGTCCCAGGATCAGCTGAACAGCCTGCCGCTCACGCTCAACCAGCTCTCGGCTGAGCAGAGCGCGCAGGCCAATACGCTCGCGCCGTACGGCTTCAACTCCACAATTACGTCCTACGTTCCGCAGGGGAATTCGGAATATAACGGCCTGGCGGTGGAGGTGAACAAGCGGTTCTCTGGGCATCTCACCTTCAAAGGCGCCTACACCTGGAGCCATCTGATGGACGACAGCACCATGGAGTTGAACTTCACCTCCCTGACGCCGCGCCGTCCCCAGGACTTCCTGAATCTGCGGCCGGAGTGGGCCTCTTCCGCGCTCGACCGCCGTCACCGGCTCACCATGACCTGGCTGTATCAGACGCCCTGGTTTGAGAAAAGCGGCAACTGGTGGCTGCGCAACCTGGCAGGTAATTACCAGTTGTCCGGCGTGTACACGGCGGAATCGCCCGAGTGGGTGACTCCCCAGAGCGCCACGGACGCGAACATGAATACCGACGCCGCGGGCGATCGCGTGATCGTGAATCCCACCGGCACGCCCGGCACCGGCAGCGGCGTCACGCAACTGAAGAACAGCGCCGGACAGGTGGTCGCATACATGGCGGTGAATCCCAACGCCCAGTTCATCCGCGCGGCTTCCGGTGCTCTGGCGACCTCCGGACGGAACATTCTGCCGACCAACGGCATCAACAGCTTTGACCTGAACGCGGTGAAGACGTTCTCGGCCGGCGAGCGCTACCACGTCGAGATTCGCGCCGATTTCTACAATGCTCTAAACCATCCGCAGTACACGCCTGGGCGGCTCAATAGCGTGCTCAGCGCCAGCCATATCAACGAAACCAACTATCTCACTCCCGGGAATGCCCTGTTCGGCAAATGGGACCAGGTATTCCCCAGCAACGCGCGCGTCATCCAGCTGGCTGCCAAATTTAACTTCTGAGTACGGTTCATTCCTGAATCGCCGGCGGGGACCCGAAAGGATCCCCGCCTTTTCTTGTACCCTCAGGGTATGCGCACTTGCACCGCGATCGTGTTGTTTCTCATGCTGGCCGCCTGCCAGCAATCCACTGTCAAGGAAGAATCCAAGAATGAGCCGGTGAAGCAGTATGCGATGCACGGCGAGGTCCTTAGCCTGGATACCAAGGACAAAACCGCCCACATCAAGGCCGGGAAGATCGAAGGCTGGATGGAAGCCATGACCATGGAGTATCCGGTTAAGGATCAGGCCGAATTCGACAAGCTTCACACCGGGGAGAACATCAACGCCACGTTGTTCGTGCAGGGTAACAGCTACTGGGTGGCGGGGATCCAGGAAGACACGGCTCCTGCTCCGGCCCCAGCTTCGGCCCCGCCTCCGGCGTCAAAATAGAGCCGGGCGTGATACCCTAGGTTATTGCGCCGATACTATGCCCGCGCAGGTGAGCGAGACGTTCGTCCTGCGCACTTACCCCTACCGGGAAGCGGATCTCATCGTGAGCTTTTTTACCCGTGACCAGGGTAAGCTGCGGGGGGTCGCACGGCGGGCCAAGCATCCGAAAAGCGCCTTCGGATCCGGTTTGGAGCGGCTTTCCCACGTCCGGATGGCCTATTTTCTTCGCGAAAACTCCGAGCTGGCGAACTTGTCCGGCTGCGATCTGATCGAGTCGCAGTTCGGCTTGCAATCCGATTACGGCTGTTCTTTGGCGCTGGATTATTTTACGGAGGTAACCGACCAACTGATGCCGCCGCACGAGCCCAATGATAAATTCTTTCGGCTGCTCAAGGCGACGCTCGCATTCTTGCGTTCCGGCGGCGGAATGTGGCCCGCGGTGGATTACTTCACGCTGTGGTCAGTGCGCCTGACGGGCGTCCTGCCGGAGTTGCGCGTGAGCAATCCGGAAACCGTGGAGATCGTCGAGGAAATGTTCGTCAAGGGGCTGGCCGATCTCACCCCGCGCGACTGGACCAAATCCACTTTGCCGGGACTCCGGCGCAGCCTGGTTCGCGCCATGGAACAGCACATCGAGCGAAAGTTCCTGACCGTGCCGATGCTGGAAGCCCTCTAACGCCCATGGACACTTTTCAGGACACCGTTCTCAAACTGAAGCGCTATTGGGCGGACCGCGGCGCCATTATTCAAGAGCCGTACGATGTCGAGGTCGGCGCGGGAACCAATGTGTCCGAGACGTTCTTGCGAGTGCTGGGGCCGAAGCCGTATCGCGTGGCCTACGTGCAGCCCAGCCGGCGTCCCGCGGATGGCCGTTACGGCGAGAATCCGAACCGCTTGTATAAGCATCAGCAGCTGCAGGTGATTCTCAAGCCGTCGCCGGACGATGTGCTGGACCAGTATCTGGGGAGCCTCAAAGCCATCGGCATCGATCTTGCGAAACACGACATCAAGTTCGAGGAAGACAACTGGGAAGCGCCCACGTTGGGCGCATGGGGCATCGGCTGGCAGGTGATGCTGGACGGCCTGGAAATCACGCAGTTCACCTATTTCCAGCAATGCGGCGGAATCGATCTGGACGTGGTTCCCGCCGAAATCACCTACGGTCTGGAACGCATCGTCGCGTTTTTGCAGAACGTCGACAGTGTCTATGACATCGAATGGGCGCGAGGCGTTAAGTATTCCGAGGTGCGCCTGGCCGACGAGCTGCAATTCTCCGTTTATAACTTTGAGATGGCCAACGTCGAGCGCCTGTGGCGCCTGCTGGCCGAGCACGAGGCGGAGTGCAAAGAGCTGCTCGGACAGTATGAAAAATATCCCGAGAAGCGGCGCTTTCCGGTGCTGGCGGCGTATGACCAGGTCTTGAAGTGCTCGCACCTTTTTAACTTGCTCGACGCACGCGGCGCGATCTCGGTCACCGAACGCGTGGGCGTCATCAGGCGCGTCCGCGATCTGGCGGTGGGAACCGCGAAGCTGTGGGTCGATCAACAGGCACAGGGCGAAGGGGCTGCCGCGTGAGCCTGGACTTCCTGCTGGAGATCGGGACCGAGGAGATTCCGCACTGGATGATTCCAGGTGCGCTAGCGCAGTTAATCAAAGTGGACCTGTTGGGCGCGACGCCTCAGGTGGATGCCACGCCGCGCAGGCTGGTGGTTCGCGCCGAAGGCCTGCCGGAGCGGACGCCGGATTCCGAGCAGATCGTCAAGGGTCCGCCCATTACCGCGGGCGACAGGGCCGCGGAGGGATTCGCGAAGAAGCAGGGCGCGGATGCTTCGGCGTTGCGCAAATCCGGCAACTACTACGAATTGGTCAAAAAGGTTTCAGGACGCGCCGTGCGCGACATCCTGGCGGAATCTCTGCCGGCGGCGATCCTCGGAATCCAGTGGCCCAAGACCATGTATTGGACCGATCGCAGCGGACCTCGTTTCATCCGGCCGATCCGCTGGCTGGTGGCGCTGCTGGGCGATCAGGTCATCCCCTTCGAGATCGGCGGCGTTCGTAGCGGAAATGTGACCCGCGGGCACCGGATTCTGGGCGCAGGCTCGATTCCCGTCGCCATCGTAACGTATGAACGCGAGCTGCGGAACAACTCCGTGATCCTGGCTGCGCATGAACGGCGTCACAAGATCGAAAAAGAAGCCGCGGCGCTGGGGGCCAAGCTCGACGGCGATCTGGTTGAGACGCTGACCTACATCACGGAATTCCCCACAGCGATCAAGGGCGAGTTCGATCCCGCCTATCTCGAGCTGCCCGCTGAAGTGCTCACGACGGTGATGCGGCATCATCAAAAGTATTTCTCGGTCGAAGGCATCCAAGGCGGACTTGCTCCGAACTTCGTCGCGGTGATGAACACTTCGGGCGATCCGGAGGGGCTCGTCAAACACGGAAACGAACGCGTGCTCAAGGCGCGCTTCAACGATGCCCGGTTTTTCTGGAACGTCGATCAGCAGAAGAAGCTTGCAGATCGCGTCGAGGATCTGGCCAAGGTCACGTTTCAGGCCAAGCTCGGGTCCTACAAAGAGAAAACCGAGCGGGTGGTCGCGCTGGTGAAGGAGCTTGGCGGGAATGCCGACGCCCAGCGCGCGGCGTTGCTTTGTAAGTGCGACCTCACGACCGAGATGGTGAAGGAGTTCACCGATCTGCAAGGCGTCGTCGGCGGGCTCTACGCCAAGGCGCAAGGCGAGCTCGAGGCCGTCTCGCGCGCGATCTACGAACATTACCAGCCGCTCAGCATGGACGGCGATATTCCCGAAACGCCTGATGGGCAGATCGTCGCGCTGGCGGATAAGCTCGACACGCTGCGCGAATGCTTCCGCATCGGGATGATGCCCACAGGCTCGAAGGACCCGTTCGCTCTGCGGCGCGCCGCGCAGGGCGTCGTGAAGATCCTGGTCGAAGCAAAGCTCGATTACCAGCTCGACCAACTTGCACAAGGCGAGCTGCGCGAGTTCATGATGGATCGTGTGAAGTATTATTTCCGCGATGTCCGGGGCTTCAAGTATGACGAGGTGAATGCGGTCCTGGCAGCCGGCTGCTGGACGCTGGCCGATGTCGAGGCGCGCTTAACCGCGCTTGCCGAAGTTCGGCCCACCGAGAATTTCGAGCCCTTGGCCGCGAGCTTCAAACGCATCCGCAACATTCTTCGGCAGGCTGGATATTCCGGCGGGGAGCGCGTCCTCGAAGCTGATTTCGAGCAAGACTCCGAGAGACAGCTTTACCGGGAGTTGGAGCAGGTCGTGAAGCTTGCAACCGAGGAGCCCGGATACCGGGCGATCCTGTCCGCGACCGCGAGTACCCGTCCGAGCGTGGATCGGTTCTTCGACGAAGTTATGGTCATGGACGAGAATCCGGACGTTCGGGCGCGGCGCTTGGAACTTCTCTATCGAATCAACATGCATTTTTCCACGATTGCCGACTTCTCGGAAATCGTGACATCAGGAGACCAAACGAAATCATGAAAACCTACGTGTACAGTTTTGGCGGCGGTACGGCCGACGGCGACGGCAAGATGAAAGAAGTCCTGGGCGGCAAGGGCGCTGGCCTCGCCGAGATGAGCCGGGCGGGCGTGCCCGTGCCTCCGGGATTCACCATTTCGACGGAGGTCTGCAACATCTTCTTCCAGAATGGCAACAAAGTAACTCCCGAGATCGACCAGCAGATGTTCGCGGCGCTGGCCAAACTCGAGGGGCAGATCGGCAAGAAGCTCGGCGATGCGGAGAATCCGCTGCTGGTGAGCGTCCGCAGCGGCGCGAAGTTCTCCATGCCCGGCATGATGAACACCATCCTCAACCTCGGCCTGAACGACAAGACCGTGGAAGGCTTGGCCCGGCGCAGCGGCAATCCGCGCTTCGCTTACGATAGCTACCGCCGTTTCATTCAGATGTTCGGCGAAGTCGCGCTGAGCATCGACATGGAGAAGTTCGATCACATTTTCGATACGCGCAAGCATAAGGCCAAGGTGAAGCTCGACACCGACCTGACCGCCGTCGATTTGAAGGCGATCATCGACGATTACAAGAAGCTGGTCCTGAAGGAGACCAAGAAGCCCTTCCCGCAGGATGCGCGCGCGCAACTGACCCTGTCCCGCGATGCCGTGTTCCAATCCTGGTGGAACCCCAAGGCGGCGTACTACCGCAAGATGGAAAAGATTCCCGACGACATCGGCACGGCTGCCAGCGTTCAGGCCATGGTGTTCGGCAATACCGGCGATACCTCGGCGACCGGCGTCGGATTCACGCGCGATCCCGCCACCGGCGAGAAGCTGTTCTACGGCGAGTTTTTGGTGAATGCCCAGGGCGAGGACGTGGTCGCCGGCATCCGCACGCCGCAGCCGATCTCGGCGCTCGCAGACATCATGCCGGCAGCCTATAACCAGTTGCGCGAGATCACGGCGAGCCTTGAAAAACACTATCGCGACATGCAGGACTTCGAGTTCACCATCGAAGAAGGCAAGCTCTACATGCTCCAGACCCGCAACGGCAAACGCACCGGTCAGGCGGCCGTGCGCGTTGCGGTAGAGATGCAAGAGGAAGGTCTGATCAGCAAGCAGGAGGCGGTTCTGCGCGTCGCTCCGCAGCAGCTCGATCAGCTTCTGCACCCGGTTTTCGACCAACCCTCCCTCAAGACGCTGGTGAACATCGCAACGGGCATCGATGCCAGCCCGGGAGCCGCGGTTGGACGCGTCGCCTTCACGGCCGAAGACGCGGTGGAGATGAGCAAGAACAATCCCGTGATCCTGGTGCGCAAGGAAACCACCCCCGACGATATTCACGGCATGGACGTGGCCAAGGGTATCCTCACGGCGGTGGGCGGCAAGTCGAGCCACGCCGCGGTGGTCGCGCGCGGCATGGGCCGGCCCTGCATCGTCGGCGCAGGCTCCATCGCCATCGACGAGCATGGCAAAAAGTTCACCACCACCGTCAACAAGAAGCCCATCACCGTCAAGGAAGGCGACTGGATTTCGATGGACGGGACCACCGCCAAGGTCTACCTGGGCAAGGCCGTCACCAAGGATCCCGATCCGACCTCGTCGTACTTCGGAAAACTGATGACGTGGGCGGATGAGTTCCGAGGCGGTTTCGGCGTGCGAGCCAACGCGGACATTCCGCGCGACGCCAAAGTAGCCAGACTCTTTGGCGCCGAGGGCATCGGGCTGTGCCGTACCGAGCACATGTTCTTCGCCGAAGACCGGATTCCATTCATGCAGGCCATGATCCTGGCGCGCGAAGTGAAAGCGCGCACCAAGGCTCTGCAAAAGCTGCTTCCCATGCAGCGCAAGGATTTCATCGGCCTCTTCCAGGCCATGGACGGGCTGCCCGTGGTGATCCGTACGCTCGATCCTCCGCTCCATGAGTTCCTGCCCAAGCGCGAGGACCTGATGGTGGATATCGCGCGGCTGCCGCACGCCGGCAAGCCCATGAAGAAGGAAATGTCGGAGAAGTACCGCATCAAGCCCGGCGATTTAAAGAAGCAGTTGCCCGAATTGCTGAAGCGCGTCGAAGAGCTGCACGAGTTCAATCCGATGCTGGGGCATCGCGGCTGCCGCCTGGGAATCACTTATCCCGAGATCACCGAAATGCAGGCGCGCGCTATCTTCGAAGCGGCCGTGCACGTGGTGAAGAAGGGCATCAAGGTAATTCCGGAAGTGATGATTCCTCTGGCCGGCAGCGTGGGCGAGGTGGAGAATCAGAAGCAAATCATCGTCCGCGTCGCCAAGGAAGTGCTGGCGAAGGCGGGCATGGAGAAACTCCACTACCTGGTGGGGACCATGATCGAGATTCCTCGCGCAGTGCTGGTAGCCGACCAGATCGCGAAGGAAGCCGAATTCTTCAGCTTCGGTACCAACGACCTGACGCAGACCACGATGGGTCTTTCCCGCGACGACTACACGAAGTTCTCCGGCGAGTACGAAGCCCTGAAAATCTTCAAAGCGGATCCCTTCGCTTCCATCGATCAGGAAGGCGTCGGGAAGATGATCACCATGGGCATCGAGCTCGGCCGGAAGACCCGTCCGGATCTCGAAATCGGCATCTGCGGCGAACACGGCGGCGATCCCGCTTCAGTCGAATTCTGTTATCGCGTGGGCATGAACTATGTGTCGTGCTCGCCGTACCGGATTCCGATCGCGCGCCTGGCGGCGGCGCAGGCGGCGATTTCGGGCGACAAGAGCGAGACCACGAGAACCGCGTAAGCTCAGCTACGGATGCAGCCGGCGGGCGGCATCCGCGTATCGACGCGCGGGAGCGTATTGCTCGTTCCACTTGGGCGGCGCTTCGTCGGACGCGAGCTTGAGCATCCCCAGCGCCACGGCACGATCGACCGCCGCCATGTTGTCGTAATCGATCTTTTCCCAGCTATCGCTCACCTTGTGATAGTCGGGAAAGTCGTAGGCGACGCACAGCGTGTGCGCCGGAATGCCGAGATCCGCCAGCGACTGGTTGTCGCTGCGGCGAAAATAATCATCGCTGTTCCGAGGGTTCTTGTAGACCTTGACCCCGGCCGCCTGCGCCGCATCGGCCAGAATCCCGGGGACATCCGAGAAATCGTAACCGGTGATCGAGGCGGTCTTGATCTGCGGCCCGTCGGAAGCGTCCGTGCGGCCCACTTGCTCCAGGTTCAAATCGGCGACCGTCTGCGCGGGCGGAACCAGCGGATGGGCGGCGTAATAGCGCGAACCCCACAATCCCCTTTCTTCCCCGAAGAACAGAACGAACAGAATGCTGCGCTTGGGATGCACCGGAAGCGCCGCCAGCGCATTCGCCACTTCCATAACACTGGAACTGCCGCTGCCGTCGTCGTTCGCGCCATTGTAGATGCGGTCTTCGCCGGACGGCGCCAGACCGAGATGGTCGTAATGTGAGGTGAGCATCACGTACGTATCGCGCAGCAGCGGATCGGACCCGCGCAGGATACCCGCCACGTTGCGCATCTTGACGGATGACGGATCTTTGACCCCCAAGGATCGTCCCAGTTGCGCGCCGCGGGCGCCGAAGTCGGCCAGAGTCGCGGTCTGGAAGTAGCCGTCGTCGCTGGCCGGTTCGAGGCCCGCGCGCCGAAACTGCGCCGCGATGTACTCCGCCGCCAGATCCAGACCTCGTGACGGAGTCGCGCGGCCTTCGAGCAGATCCGAGGCCAGGAAGGAAAGATTCCCGCGCAGCGAATTCGCCGAGATGTGGTCCATCACCGCGCGCTGCTCGGGCGTCAGCGGCTGATCCGCGCTCGTGACAGGCAGCGCCAGCAGCAGCGCGGCTGCGATCGCGGCTATTGATTGTCCTGGTATTCTTCGAGCCATGCCATCTGGACCCGTTCGAGCTTGGCTTCGTTCGATTGTAGCGGATCGTCGTCGAAGTCCTCGAGCTCGGTGATCCACTTCAGCAGGTCGGTAAAGCGGATATGCGTGGGGTCCGTATCGGGAAACTTCTCGTACAGCGACAGGGCGATATCGTCCAGGTTCTGCCACGTTAGCTTAGGCATTAATATTCGTTCCCTTGAGCGCCTTGCCCACTGCTTCGTTCATGATGGCTTCCGCCAGCGCCATGGTAGCCTGATTCAACTTCTCGATCTGGTCCCGGATCAGCAGGTGATCCTCGCCGTGATAGGCGAGACGCAGTTCGTTGATCGCGCGATCGATGGCGGTACGATCTTCTTCCGCCAGCGCCTGATACGCTTCGTCTTCCTTCGCCTTGTCGACGGCGCCCAGGATCGCGTCGGCTTCGACACGGGCCTCGCGGATCTGGCGTTCCTTGAAATCCTCTTCGGCCTTGTCGTAGGATTCCAGGATCATCGCCTCCACCTGGTCGTCCGTCAAGCCGTAGGAGGGTTTCACATCCATGCTGTGTTCCTTGCCGGTCCGCAGATCTTTGGCCGTCACGTTCAGAATTCCGTTGGCGTCGATCAGGAACCGCACTTGAACGCGCGCCATGCCGGCGATCATCGGCTCGATCTCTTTCAGATCGAAGCGGGCCAGACTGCGGCAGTCCTTCACCAGCTCGCGTTCGCCTTGCAGCACGTGAATGAGCACGTTGGTCTGCCCGTCGACGGCGGTGGTGAACAGTTCCGTTTCCGACGCAGGAATGGTCGAGTTGCGGTGAATGAGCTTGGACATCAGCCCGCCCATGGTCTCGATACCAAGCGATAGCGGCGTCACGTCGAGTAAGAGCTTATCTTCCACTTCGCCGCCCAGGATGCCCGCCTGCACCGCTGCTCCCAGCGCGACCACTTCATCCGGATTCAGCTCCGTGTGCGGCCGCTTGCGGAACAGTCTTTCCACTGCGGAACGAACCAGGGGGATCCGGGTGGATCCGCCCACCATCACGACTTCATTGAGCTGCTCCACTTGGACGCCCGCGTCTTTGATGCAATTGCGGCATGGACCGAGCGTTCGTTCCACGATCGGCTCGATCAGACGGTTGAATAGCTGGACGTCGATCTCCCGTTGATATTTTCGCGGGCCGTATTCCAGATCGATGGTCGCGGAAGGCGCGAAGGAGAGAGCTTCCTTGGCTTGAATCACGGCTCGGCGCAGCAGTTGGACCAGGCCGGCATTGCCGGAAAGATCTTCGCCCCACTCGCTCTGGATGTCTTCGAGCGCGATATTGAGCAGCAGATTGTCGATATCGTCGCCGCCCAGGTGCGTGTCACCGTTGGTGGCCAGCACCTCGAAAATCCCGTCATGCAGGCGCAGGATCGAAATGTCGAACGTCCCGCCGCCCAGGTCGTAGACCGCGACCAGGCCTTCCTTGCGTTTGTCGAGCCCGTAGGCCAGTGCCGCGGCCGTCGGCTCATTCACCAGGCGCAGAACTTCGAGTCCCGCGATCCGGCCGGCATCTTTCGTGGCTTGCCTCTGCGCGTCGTTGAAGTAGGCCGGCACCGTGATCACCGCCTGCGTGACGTCGGCGCCCAGCACGTCCTCGGCATCCTCTTTCAGCTTGCGGAGGATATGCGCCGATACTTCAGGCGGCGTCATGACCTTGTCGCCGAGCCGGAGTTTGATCACGGACTCGCTGCCTTGGACAATATGAAAAGGAAAGAGCTTCAGCTCCTCCTGCACGTCTCCCACGCCGCGGCCCATGAGCCGCTTCACCGAATAGACCGTGCGTTCCGGATGCGTGATCAGCATCTCGCGCGCTTCCGGTCCCGCGATCACTTCGCCCGACTCGGTCACCGACACCACGCTGGGCACGATGCCGGAAAGAATGCGGGGCCCGGTCAGGTCCATCACAGCTACGAGACTGTTGGTGGTCCCCAGGTCGATCCCGACGATCCTCGGCTTGGCGTGGCCGAAGTCAATTTGCAGTGTGGACATTCAGTTCCTTTTCGACATCCCGCACCAGATTCGACACATACTTGCGGCGATTGAGCGTCGCGCGAATCTGGTCGAGCACCGCGGGGTCGGACATCGCGTCATAGCGCGAGAATAAGCCAGCTAAGTCCGTATCGGCATCGCCCAGCATGCCCGCAAACCGCTCCTGCGCGGCCATCAACTGCGGACGCGCCGACTCATCTCCGCCACGCAGTTCCTCCAGCGCCATATTCAGATCGAAAACCTCCTCCAGCAGCTCCGGCGGAGCGTCTTTGGAAAGTTCCAGGCCGCTCTCGCGCAGAAAGTATTCCGCCCGGCTCACCGGATCGCGCAGAGCCCGAAACGCATCGTTGAGCATGGCCGTCATTTCCTCGGACCGTTGCTTCTCCTCGGCACTGGCCCGGCTGAAACGGTCGGGATGCCACTGGCGGCTGCGATCGTAAAAGCGCTTCTGGAGATCGTCCTGATCGAGTGCCAGTTTCGGCTCAAGGCCGAGGGCTTCGTAAAATTTCATCAGGCCGTAAACGATGTCCCGCAGCCGCAACTCTTTTTGGCGTGCGGATTCTCGAAGACGAAGCCCGATTGCATCAGCGTGTCCTGCCAGTCGAGCGTCATTCCGTCCAGGAACACCATGCTCTTGGGATCGATATAGACGTTGACATCGTCGAACTGGAGGACGCTGTCGGTGGCGCGGGGCTTCGGATCGAATTTAAAAAGGTAGCTGAGACCGGAGCAGCCGCCGCCGCGCACGCCCAGGCGCAGCCCTCCCGAGACGCCCTCACGTTTGAAGGCTTCGCGAATCTTGTCTACCGCTTTGGGAGTAACCGTGACCATGCGACGGAAAGTGGATTAAGCGTGGGTCTTGGTCTGGGCTTCCACATTCTCCGATTTCTTCTTGTAGTCGTCGATGGCGGCCTTGATCGCGTCTTCGGCCAGCACCGAGCAGTGAATCTTCACCGGCGGCAGGCTCAGCTCGTTGACGATGTCGGTGTTCTTGATGGCCAGGGCTTCATCCACGGTCTTCCCACGCAGCCATTCGGTCGCGAGCGACGAGCTGGCGATGGCGCTGCCGCAGCCGAACGTCTTGAACTTGGCGTCTTCAATGACGCCCGTGGCCGGGTTCACCTTCACCTGCAGCTTCATCACGTCACCGCACTCCGGCGCGCCCACCATGCCGGTGCCGACGTTGGGATCCTTCTTATCGAACGAGCCGACGTTGCGGGGGTTGTTGTAATGATCGAGTACTTTGTCTGAATACGCCATAGCTTCTTAACCCTTCTTTCCGGTCAACAATTAATGCGCCGTCCATTGGACTTTGGTCAGATCGATGCCTTCTTTGTGCATCTCATACAGCGGTGAAAGCTCGCGCAGCTTTTGCACTACGTCGATCACCTTGGCCGCCACGTAATCCACTTCTTCTTCCGTATTGAACCGGCCCAAACCGAACCGGATGGAAGAATGCGCCAGGTCGTCTCCGGCGCCCAATGCCTTGAGCACATAGCTGGGCTCGAGCGTCGCCGAGGTGCATGCCGATCCGCTCGATACCGCGATCTCGTTGATGCCCATCAGCAGCGATTCGCCTTCGACAAACGCGAAACTGATGTTCAGGTTGTTGGGCAGCCGGTGCTCCATGGTGCCGTTGATGTACGCCTCGTCGAGCGATGCCAGCAGCCGGTCCTTCAGCTTGTCGCGCAGGTAGGACATGCGCTTGATCTCCTCGGGCATCTCCGCCTTGGCGATGGCGCACGCTTCGCCCAGCCCCACGATTCCCGGGACATTCAGAGTTCCCGACCGCATGCCGCGCTCGTGCCCGCCGCCGTCCATCTGCGCCGTGAGCTGCACGCGCGGATTGCGCCGGCGAACGTATAGCGCGCCCACACCTTTGGGTCCGTACATCTTGTGCGCGCTGATCGACGCCAGATCGATGCCGTCCTTGATCACATCCACGGGCACTTTGCCGATCGCCTGCGTGGCATCGGTGTGAAACAGCGCGCCGCGCTCCTTGGCGATCTTGCTGATCTCGGCAACCGGTTGCAGCACGCCGATTTCGTTGTTGGCGTACATGATGCTGACCAGGATGGTCTTGTCGGTCATGGCCGCGCGCAACTTGTCGAGATCCACCAGGCCGTTGGTCTCTACCGGCAGATAGGTGACCTTGACGCCTTCTTTTTCCAGGCGCTTGCACGTATCGAGGATGGCCTTGTGCTCGGTGGCCGCCGTAATGATGTGGTTGCCCTTTTCGGCATACATCTCCGCGACGCCCTTCAGCGCCAGGTTGTCCGACTCCGTCGCGCCGCTGGTGAACACGATTTCCTTCGCGGTAGCGCCAATGAGCTCCGCTACCTGTTTGCGGCCTTTTTCGACGGCATCCTCCGCGGCCCACCCGAAACTGTGGTTGCGGCTGGCGGAGTTCCCGAACGTATCCGTGAAATACGGAAGCATCGCCTTCAACACGCGCGGATCCACCGGCGTGGTGGCGTGATAGTCCATGTAAATCGGTAGTTTCATCTTGTTGGTAGACTTCCCCTATTCGGATGACCGGATGTTGGTTGGATGCTCGAAACCACGCTTTGGATGGACGGAACCAGCATATCGTCCGACGACAAATCCGCAATCGTGATTCCAGACAACAACCTCAGAATCCCTTCATGAACTTTACGCAGCGGCTCGCGCACCGGACACAGCTGGCTCTGGTCGCACTCGATCGGCTCGTCGTGCTCGGTGAAGCATTGCGTCAGGATGATCGGGCCGTCGATGCTGCGGATCACCTCGAGCGCGCTGATTTCATGCGGATCGCGGGCCAACTTATAGCCGCCGCTGGCCCCTTGCTCGGACACCAGCAGGCCGGTACGTACCAGCGTCTGTAGTACTTTCGAGAGCAGAGGCAGAGGGATCCGGTATCGCTCGGCGATCTCCTTGGCGGAGCCGGTTTTAGCCTGGCACGCCAGGTGGCGCAACGCGATCAGCCCGTAATCCGCTTTCTTGGTCAGCTTGAGCATGTAAGACTAATTCAGTCCAATATTAGAGTACCAGCCCGGCCAAGGCCTGTCAAGGAAGGTTAAGTGCCTGTAAACCAAGCACAAGCGATGAGTTAGTATGGATTACGTGGCGATAAAGCAGGCTCCCAAGCCGGTTCGTATCCCGGACCTCTTCGAGATGAAGCAGCGCGGTGAAAAGATCACCGTGCTGACCGCCTACGACGCCACTATGGCCCGCCTTCTGGATTGCGCCGGAATCGACGCCATCCTGGTGGGCGATTCGCTGGGCATGGTGATCATGGGTCACGAAAATACCCTCGAGGTCACGCTCGACATGATGGTCCACCACACGCGCGCGGTCCGCAACGGAACCCGCCACGCCCTGGTGATCGCCGACATGCCGTTCCTGACCTTCCAGACCGGCCTCGACGACGCCGTGAGAAACGCAGGCCGGCTGATTCAGGAAGGCGGGGCGGCAGCCGTGAAATTGGAAGGGGGCCGGGCTGCAGCCGAGGTCATCGCGCGGCTGGTCGAGATCGGGATCCCGGTGATGGGGCACATCGGACTGACGCCGCAGTCGGTGCATCAGCTGGGAGGCTTCAAGAAGATCGCGGGTCCGGCGGCCGAAAAATTACTGGAGGAGGCGAAGACGGTCCAGCAGGCCGGGGCGTTCGCCCTCGTTCTGGAATCGATTCCAGCGGAGATCGCGCGCGAGATCACCCAAGCCCTGACGATTCCCACCATCGGCATCGGCGCCGGGCCGCATTGCGACGGGCAGGTGCTGGTGAGCTATGACGCGCTCGGATTGTTCGACGAATTCACCCCGTCGTTCGTGAAGCGCTATGCCGAGCTGGGCAAGGAAGTTGTCCGCTCCGCCCGCGAATACATCGACGACGTGCGCAGCGGCCGATTTCCGAAGTGAGCGTTACGATCACACGCAGTATTGCCGAAACACGCCAGCGCATCGCGGCGGCCCGCGAACGCGGCTTGACTATCGGACTGGTCCCGACCATGGGCGCGCTGCATGCAGGGCACGGAGCGCTGATGCGCCGCGCGCGCGACGAGAACGGCTACGTGGTCGCCACCATCTTCGTCAATCCCACCCAGTTCGACCGCCCCGACGATTTTCAGAAGTACCCGCGCGATCTCGACACCGACCTGGCGTTTTGCGAACGCCTGGGTGTCGACGCGGTATTCGCTCCGGACGCCAAGGAAATGTACCCGTCGGGAGAGAATCTGACGACCGTGGCGGTCGCCGGCCTCTCGACACGTCTGGAAGGGGAATTCCGCCCTGGCCACTTCCGCGGCGTGGCCACGGTGGTCGCCAAGCTGTTCAACATCATTCCGGCCGACCGCGCCTATTTCGGCGAAAAGGACGCGCAGCAGCTGGCCGTCATCCAGAAGATGGCCGCCGATCTCAATTTTCCTGTCGCCATCGTGCCGGTCCCCACAGTCCGCGAGTCCGATGGCCTGGCGATGAGCTCCCGCAACCAGCGCCTGACGCCCGAACATCGCCGCATCGCGCCGGTTCTGTACCAAGCCTTGTCGGAAGGCGAGGCCTCCATCCGGGGCGGTTGCCGCGAAGCTGTCCTTGCAACGGGAGCCGTGCGGAGCATTCTGTCGGGCGCGCCGGAAATTCGCGTGGAGTATCTCGAAGTCGTCGACCCCGCGACGTTTCAGCCCATTGTGCAGATCGACCAGATTACCGGGCCTGTACGAATTGTGGCCGCGGTGTGGTTGGGAGACGTCCGTCTGATCGATAATCTTCTGGTGGCGGTTCGCTAAGCTTAGGAGATGAAATTTCTGATTGCAGCCTCGTTGCTGCTTTGTGCCGGTTCTCTTTGGGCGGATGAAGTCACGCTCACCAACGGCGACCGGATCACCGGCTCTGTTCTCCGCAGCGACGCCAAGACTCTGGTCATCAAGACCGATAACGCCGGCGAGATCACGCTCAAGTGGGATGCGATCACCGCGATCTCCGCGCCCGGTCCCTTGTACATCGGTCTCAGCGACGGCCAGACCATCGCCGGCTCGGTCGAAACCATGAATGGAACATTCAACGTCACCACGAAGACGGCCGGCGTGGTCGCGACATCGAAGGGAGCCATCCAGTTCATCCGCAACAGCGACGAGCAGGCCAGAGTTCAGACCGAGATCGACCACCTTCGCAACCCGCGTTTAGTCGACCTGTGGGTCGGGAGCCTCGACTTGGGATTCGCCGCCAGCCGTGGGAATGCCAATACCGCAACGTTTACGCTCGCCACCAACGCCCAGCGAGCCACCACTCGCGACAAGATCGCTGTCTACTACACCTCCATCTTTTCCTCCAGCGATTTCTCTTCCGGAACCAGCCAGACCACCGCGAACTCCAAGCGCGGCGGCGTCGCGTACAACTTGAACCTGGACGAGAAGGCCTTCGTATTCGGCTCGGTGGATCTGGAATCCGACCAGTTCCAGGACCTGGACTTGCGTTTCACGCCCGCCGGTGGCGGCGGTTATCATGCCATCAGGACCACGCCCACGCAGCTCGACCTGCGCGCCGGCGCGGCCGCGAATCGCGAATTCTTCTCCACCGGATTGAATCGCACCTCGGCTGAACTTCTGCTGGGCGACGATTTCGCCCATAAATTTAGCGCCGCCACGCACATCGAACAGAAGCTGGACTTCTTTACGAACCTCTCCGATACGGGCGCGTATCGTGTGAATCTCGATATCTCGGCCGTGACCGCCATCCGCAAGTGGTTTTCCTGGCAGGTCACGGTCAGTGATCGCTTCCTGAGTAATCCGGTGCCGGGTCGCAAGAAGAACGACGCCATCTATAGCACCGGCGTGCGCGTAAGCTTCGGCAAGTGATTCCCAGGCTGGCGTTATCGCTGCTGCTCGCACTCTGCATCGCGCGCATGTGGGTCATGCCGCTCACCTCCAGCTTCTGGGTGGACGAAGCCGAGACCGCCTTCATCGTTCACCACGGCGCCGACCATCCCTCGCTGGCCGTTATTGCGCCGGCAGTCCAGTCGGTGTACTACTGGCTGCCGCGCGCTTCCGAGGCGATGTTTGGTTTTTCCGAAGCGGCCGAGCGGCTGCCTTCGCTCGTGGCCCTGGCGATTGCGCTGTTGTTCATCGGGCTCCTTGCCGCCCGGTTGATACATCCGCAAGCCGCGTGGTTTGCGGTATTCGCGTGCCTGGCGCTCCGGGCCTTCAACTACGAAGCCGCCGATGCAAGGCCCTACGCCCTGGGAACGTCGGTGGCGGCGGCGAGTCTTTGGTTCCTGATCCGCTGGCTCGATTCCGGGAAGTGGCTCGACGGAATTCTGTTCCTGGCAGCCGGCGCACTGCTTTGGCGCGTGCAGTTGGTCTACTGGCCGTTCTATTTGGTGTACGCGATCTACTTCCTGGCGCGAGTCTTCTCTTCAAGAGACGTCCGCCGCGTCTCCTCGATTCAAGCTGTAACGATCGCTGCCGGCCTGGTGTTGGCCTTGCTGCCGGTCGTCGTCACCGCTTTGGCGATGAGCCGCGACGCCGCGCTCCACGTCTTCGCGCCGCTGCCTACTTGGTTCGAGCTGGGAAGCTCGTTCAAGATTCGTCTAGTTGCCGGCTCCGCCCTCGGGGCTTTGATTTACGCCCGCTGGCGGCGCGCGCCTCGTGTCGATTCGGCCCCGTCTGTGTCTGCGATCGTGCTCATCTCCGCATGGTGGCTGGCCCAGCCTCTCGGCTTGTTCGCGTACTCCCACCTCAGCGGCGTCAGCGTCTTCACGACGCGCTACGTGTCCATCGCGCTGCCCGGTGTGGCGCTGGCGGCGACCGCGGCCGCCGCGTTCTTCATTCCGAAATCGAAATGGCGATCGGCAGCGCTGTTCATGGGATGTGCCGCGTTGGTCTTCGGCGGGCCGTGGCGCGAGCTGTGGCCGCCGCATCATAATTCGGATTGGCGCGGAGCCTCCCGCGCCGCGAACGCCCTGGCGCTCGGACCGGCCACGCCGGTACTGGCGGTCAGCCCATTTATCGAAGCCAAACCACCGGTTTGGAGCCCGAATTATCCGCTTCCGGGGTATCTGTATTGCCAGCTGGATGTGTATCCGGTCCACGGCACGCCCTATCTGCTTCCCTATGGCGATTCGCCCGCGGGAAAGCAGTATGCCGAAATTCTTGCTCAGACCACCCTGCCGGCCGCCGGTCGATTCCTGATCTACGCCAGCGCCGCCGACGTAGCCCGTTGGCGCGAATGGTTCGCGGCGCGGCCCGAGCTGGCCGGGTGGCGCAGCCGCCAACTTGGCCCATTCCTGGACGTCGATGTCGTGCTATTTGAGGCGAGATAGGGGCCTGTAGTTTACGCCCTCGCGTTTGAGCCGTTCGAGCTGCGGCTGTACGCGCCGCAGAAAGTCCGGATATGTTCGCATGTCACTGTTTGAGTGTGGCGGCGACCACGCCACTTCCGCCAGAGCGAACAATCTCGGGAACAGCATGTATTCCACCTGCCGCGCATTCGTAATGTATTCGGTCCAGACATTGGCTTGTGCGCCCAGGATGTGTTTTGCTTCCTCCGCGCTCAGCGCCGCCGGAGCCGGGTTGTAGCTGTACACTTTTTTGAGCGGCAGCATTCCGCCGATGGCCAAAGGTTCCGTCTTGCGATCGCCCTGGTAGTAATCGAAATAGAGATATCTGTCCGGCGTCATGATGACATCGTGACCCTGCCGGGCTGCGGCAATGCCGCCGTCCTCGCCGCGCCAGCTCATCACCGTGGCGTCGGGAGCCAGGCCGCCTTCCAGGATTTCATCCCATCCGATCATCCGCCGGCCTTTGGAATTCAGGAATGTTTCGATCCGCCGGATGAAGTAGCTCTGCAGCTCGCCCTCATCCTTGAGCCCCTCGCGCCGGATGACCGCCTGCGCTTCGGGACTTTCCTCCCATCGGTCCTTCTCGACTTCGTCCCCGCCAATGTGGATGTAGCGTGAAGGGAACAGCGCCATCACTTCGGTGAGCACGTTTTCCAGAAACTGAAAAGTGCTCTCCTTGGGGCAAAAGACGTCCTTGAATACGCCCCAGGTGGTCGCGACTTCGAACGGGCCCGGCGTGCACGCCAGCTCCGGGTACGCCGCCAGCGCGGCCAGCGAATGGCCGGGCATCTCGATCTCGGGAATCACCGTGATGAAGCGCTCGCGCGCGTACGCCACCACGTCGCGGATCTGCTCCTGCGTGTAGAATCCGCCGTAGGGCTTTCCGTCGTAGGTAGTCGACTGCGGCGCGCGGCCGACCAGCGTCTCCTTCCGCGTCGACCCGATTTCCGTCAGCCGCGGGTATTGCCGGATTTCGATGCGCCAGCCCTGATCGTCCGTCAGATGCCAGTGAAATGTGTTCAGCTTGTAGCGCGCCATCCAGTCCAGATAGCGCTTCAGAAACTCGACCGGGAACATGTGGCGCGACGTGTCCAGGTGCAGGCCGCGATAGCGAAACCGCGGCTGATCCTGGATTTCCGCCGCAGGCAGAGTCAAGGTGGTCCCGCTGCGCGCCGCCGCGAGCTGTAGCACCGACTGCGCCCCGTAGAACAGCCCGGCGGGACGTCCTCGGACAGTCACGCCGCGCGGCTCAATCCGCAGGTGATAGCCTTCTTCCGGCAGGCTGGTATCGAGAAGAAGGCGGAAAGCGGGTCCGCGGGGAGCCTGGTCCGTCACATCCGCCGCGATTCCGAATTCCGAGCGAAGTTGTCCGGCGAACCACTCGGCCACCGGCTGCGCTTCCGGATCGGCGTAGATCACGGCCGCGCGGCTCAGCCGAAAGGTGCCGTTCAGATGCCGCACCAGGGCGGGGCGGGGAACAATCGGAAGAGACTGGGCGGAGGTCCCGTGCACCGCTGCGATGAGACAGAGAGCGAGCCCGGCCCCACGCGTCATGCCCCTCAGTCTAACTCGGAACCGCCCGCCCTTCAGCGTGATAGGAAATGGAGCCGGCGGAGGGGCTTGAACCCCCGACCCTCTGATTACAAATCAGATGCTCTACCAACTGAGCTACGCCGGCTTGATGGCTGGCTCCGGGATCATTGGAGCGGGAGACGGGAATCGAACCCGCGACCAACAGCTTGGAAGGCTGTGACTCTACCACTGAGTTACTCCCGCCCGAGGTTTCCTTTGCTATTCTAACCCATTGGGTGCCTTTGCTATAATGAACTTCAGTCCTAAAGGCCCCCCGAATCCGGGGCAGTTATAGCATCGGACAGGTGGGTGAGTGGTTAAAGCCAACAGACTGTAAATCTGTCCCTCCTTGCGAGGTACGAAGGTTCGAATCCTTCCCTGTCCACCAGAGTTTTGTAAGGTTTTGGAGCGCGCTGCTGTACAGTGGCGAGTTGTGGCGTTGTAGTCGCAGTTAGTTTGCAGGGCCGTTGTAGCTCAGTTGGTAGAGCGCGTCCTTGGTAAGGACGAGGTCATCGGTTCAATCCCGATCAACGGCTCCAGATTTTTAAGTGTACTATACGTGTCCGCGCATTCCGGCTGGTAAGCATTACATCGGAATCGCCGCAATGAGAAATTCTGATGGGCACAACGGAGCGCGGCGGCAGTATGGGTGAGTCTATCCCAGGTTGCCGCCGCGCCCTGTGCGCTTCAATCAGCAGGGGAGCGAGTCAGACACATGGCGAAGGAAAAATTCGATCGCAGCAAACCGCACTGCAACGTGGGCACCATCGGGCACATCGATCACGGCAAGACGACCTTGACGGCGGCGATCACGCAGACGCTGGCCAAGCACAATCCCAAGGTGAAGTTCCGGAGCTTCGATTCGATCGACAACGCGCCGGAAGAAAAAGCCCGCGGGATCACGATCGCGGTGGCGCACGTCGAGTATGAGACCGCCAAGCGGCACTACGCGCATGTCGATTGCCCCGGCCACGCCGACTACATCAAGAACATGATCACCGGCGCGGCGCAGATGGACGGAGCGATCCTGGTGGTGGCCGCCACCGACGGTCCCATGCCCCAGACGCGCGAGCACATACTTCTCGCCCGCCAGGTGGGCGTGCCCTACATTGTGGTGGCGCTGAACAAGGTCGACATGGTGGACGATCCGGAACTGCTCGAGCTGGTGGAGCTGGAAGTGCGCGAGCTGCTGACCAGCTACGGATTCCCGGGCAACGATCTCCCCGTGGTCAAGGTCAGCGCGCTGGGAGCGCTGAACAAGGAAGAGAAGTGGGAGAAGGCGATCGACGAGCTGATGGAGGCGGTGGACAGCTACATTCCGCAGCCGGAGCGCGAGAAGGACAAGCCGTTCCTGATGCCGATCGAAGACATCTTCTCGATTCAAGGCCGCGGCACGGTGGTGACGGGAAGAATCGAGAAGGGTGTTTGCAAGGTCGGCGAGGACATGGAGATCGTGGGATTCCGCGATACCCGCAAGACCGTGGTGACCGGCATCGAGATGTTCAAGAAGCTGCTGGACACGGGCGAAGCGGGCGATAACGTGGGGCTTCTGCTGCGCGGCATTGAAAAGGATGACGTGGAGCGCGGGCAGGTGATCGCGAAGCCGGGGTCGATCAAGGGGCACAAGAAGTTCAAGGGCGAAGTCTACGTATTGAGCAAGGATGAGGGCGGGCGGCACACGCCGTTCTTCAAGGGCTATCGTCCGCAGTTCTACTTCCGGACCACGGACGTGACGGGAGTCGCCCAGTTGCCGGAAGGAATGGAGATGGTGATGCCGGGCGACAACGTGCAGCTGATCGTGGAGCTGATCACGCCGGTGGCCATGGATAAAGGGTTGCGCTTCGCGATTCGCGAGGGCGGCCGCACGGTGGGCGCCGGTACGGTATCGGAGATTTTGGAATAGCTGGAGCGCACAGGAGGCGGCGTCTTCGCCGCGTTCCGTTGTGCGCGGTTGGAGGAAATAGTGGCACGCGAACAGATTACTTTTCAGTGTGGCGATTGCAAGCGCAAGAACTACACCAGCATGAAGAATAAGAAGATCACCACGGAGCGCCTGGAGCTCAGGAAGTACTGCCCGTTTTGCCGGAAGCACGTGGCGCATAAGGAGATCAAGTAGGGGCAACGCGGGGCGGGCTCCTACGGGGTACACTGGAATGGAAGTAGGGGCGTAGGTTTAACGGCAGACCAGCGGTCTCCAAAACCGCGAGTGGGGGTTCGAATCCCTCCGCCCCTGCCACCCGCCTCCGGCCGCCTCCGGCGGTTTTGGCGCGCGCTGCGCGAGAGGGCTGAGAGTTCCAGTAAAGGGAAAACGATGAGCGAAGCGAAAACTGGCGTGGCCACGTGGCCGTCCCGGCTTAATAATTATTTTGAAGAGCTGCGGCACGAAATGAAGCTGGTGACCTGGCCGTCGTGGAAGCAGGTGCGTGGGACCACGGGCGTAGTGCTGGCCGCGGTGTTCGCTTTCGGCTTGTATTTTTTTGTGATCGACAACATCATCAGCAAAGCGGTCCAGCGGGTATACGATACCTTTACGAAGTAAGGTCCACCTTCCCATGAACGAAGAGATGCTCCCCGACGAGAACCCGATGGTCCCTGAACCGCCCGCCGAGCCCCTGGCCGAAGCGCCCGCAGAGCCTTCCAACAAGAACTGGTTTATCGTCCACACCTACTCGGGCTTCGAGCAGAAGGTGGCGGATTCCCTCAAGAGCCGCGCGGATGCCTTCGGGTTCGCGGATAAGATCGGCCAGATTCTGATCCCCACCGAGGAAGTGGTGGAACTGCGCAACGGGAAGAAGATCACCAGCAAGCGGATGTTGTATCCGGGCTACGTACTGGTGGAAATGGAAATGAACGACGAGCTGTGGCACGCCGTGAAGGCCACGCCGCGCGTCACCGGGTTCGTGGGCGGCGGGAACGCTCCCGTGCCGCTGACCGCCGACGAAGTGAACTCGATCCTGTACCGCCAGTCCACCTCGGCCGACCGGCCCCGGCCCAAGCTCAGCTTTGAAAAGAACGAGAATGTGCGCATCGTCGACGGGCCGTTCACCAACTTCTCCGGTAAGATCGACGAAGTCAATCAGGAGCGCAACACGCTGCGCGTCATGGTCACGATTTTCGGCCGCTCGACGCCCGTGGAACTGGATTTCTTGCAGGTCGAGAAAATATAACGGAGCCGCGGGAGCGGCCTAGGAGCAAGTATGGCGAAGAAAGTTTCCGGACTAGTAAAATTGCAGATCCCGGCTGGCAAAGCGACACCTGCACCGCCGGTGGGCACCGCGCTCGGTCCCCAGGGCGTCAACATCATGGAGTTCTGTAAGGCGTTCAATGCCAAGACCTCCGCCAAGGATCAGGAAGGCCTGATCATCCCGGTAGTGATCACTATCTACTCGGACCGTTCCTTCACGTTTATTACCAAGACGCCGCCCGTGCCGGTGCTGATCAAGCGCGCCTGCGGCCTGGCCAAGGGATCACCCGAGCCGAACAAGAACCGCGTCGGCAAGATCACAGCCCAGCAGGTGGAAGAGATCGCCAAGATCAAGCTGCCGGATCTCAATAGCTTCGACCTCAAGTCCGCCATGGAGCAGGTCAGGGGCACGGCCCGGTCGATGGGCGTCGACGTCATATAAGAGACGATAACAGCCCATCCCGGCTGTGCTAAAACGGTCGTGTGGCTTTCCGATCCACGCGCATCCTGCTGAAGCACTGGAAGCTCACGGCGATCGCTGTTTTCTCACTGTCGATCGCCATGGCTCTGGGCGTGATCAGCCTGAGCGTTTCGAACACCTTCCTTTTACTGCCTCCCGCGGCGCCGAACCCGGACCAACTGGTCAAGATCTACACGCGCACGCCGACGGACCCCGCGGGCTCCGTCTCCTATCCGGATTACAGGTACTACCGCGAGAACAATCACGTCTTCACCGATATCGCCGCGGTTCCGAACTCGATTCAGGTCAGCAATAATTTCGATGGAAAACGCCAGGTCAAGGTGGTGGCCAGGCCGGTTTCCGACAATTACTTCGCGGTGATGGGACTGCGGCCGTATCTGGGGCGTCTGTTCGCTCCGGGCGACGATTCCGTGGCGAAGCCGATCGCGGTGATGACCTACTCGTGCTGGAGGCGGCTGGGCGCGGACCCGAATATTTCCGGCAAGGAGATTGCGGGGTTCACCATCGTCGGTGTCGCACCGCGGGAATTCACCGGATCCTTCTTCGGTTTTAATGGAGATCTTCTGACGTCGCTGCCGCGGACCGATCCGGCCTTCACCAAGCGCGACGCCCGGCCGTTAACTCTTTTAGCCCGGCTCAAGCCGGGAGTCAGCCGGCGGCAGGCGCAAGCGGACATGTCGGCCCTCTCCGGCCAGTTGGCGTCCGCGTATCCGAAGGAGGACAAGGATGTCGCGGCGGTGGTCACCCGCGCCACGCTTCTTCCGCCTTCCGACCCGAGCGTGCAGTTGGGCTTCGCGATCATGATGGGTTTCGTCCTGCTGGTGCTTTTGATCGCCTGCGCCAATGTCGCGAATCTGCTGCTGGCGGTCGCGGTCGGCAGAAGGCAGGAAGCGGCCATCAAGCTGGCGCTGGGCGCACCGCGCGGGCGCTTGATTCGCGAGTTCCTCAAAGACAGCGCACTCATCTGCGGCGCCAGTGCGGCACTGGGCTACGCCATAGCGGCGGCTTTGATCGCGCGATTTTCCGATTTCTCGTTCGATCTCCCCATGCTCGGGACGTACTCGGTGGGGCTCACTTTGCGGCTGGACGCCACGGTGGTGGGCTTCACGATCGTCCTGATGCTCATCGCGATCCTCGCGTCCGGCCTGACCCCTGCGCTGTATGCTTCGCGGCCGGATCTGGCGCAGGTTCTGGGCGGCGAAATCGTGGTCGGCGGAACCCGCAAGAACGTCCGCCGGAGCGTCCTGGTGATCGTCCAGGTGGCGGTGTGCACTTTGGTTCTGGTGGGCATGGGATTGTGCCAGCGCAGCCTGTACAACCTTCGGCACACCGATCCTGGCTTCTCGGAACGAAATCTGGTGGCCGTGACCATCTTTCCCCAAGGCGAAAAGACCTCCGAAGCGCGCGCCAAAGAGCTCCAGGACAATGCCAAAAGGGCCGTGTCCGCATTGGCGGGAGTGGAATCGGTCACGTTAGCTTCGAGCCTGCCGCTGGCGCTCGGCTATAACCAGATTCCGATTAGTTTGCCGGACGGCGACAAAAAGATTCCCGTGGGACAAGTGGTTGTAGATGGCGATTACTTCTCCACCTTCGGGATTCGAGTCCTGAGGGGCCGCGTTTTCAATTCCGGCGACCGCGAGAACAACCCCGATGTTGCGGTGATCAATCGCCAAATGGCGGAAACGCTGTGGCCGGGACAGGACGCTGTCGGCAAGACCGTGCTCACGGGCGACACTTCGCGGAAAGCGACCGTGATCGGCGTGGCCGCCGACGGCAAGTACGAGAGCTTCGACGAGCCCGCGCGCGCCGTCCTGTACTTGGCCCTCAGCCAGCACGATCAGCCATCGATTAACGTGATTGCCAGGACCAAGGGCGACCCGGGTCTCTGGATCGAGCCGCTCAATCAAACTGTGCGCGGCCTGGGTCTCATGCTCCTGTTCCGTCCGGTGACCTTCGAGGCCTGGACGAATTTCACTCTTCTCGCCCAGCGCATCATCGCGGACGCCGTGGCGGGATTGAGCGTGCTGGGAATGCTGCTGGCGGTGGTGGGACTGTTCGGCGCGATCTCTTATTCGGTCAGCGAGCGGAAGAAGGAGCTCGGCATCCGCGTTGCGCTGGGAGCGCGGCCGGGACAATTGCTCAAAATGGTCCTGCGCCAGACGCTGTCGATTACCGGAGTGGGAACCGCCATCGGGATCCTGCTGGGCGTGGGCGCCACGGCTCTGCTTCGCTCGCAGTTCTATGGCGTGAGCGCGGTGGAATGGACCGTGCTTGTTCCGGTCACCTTGGCGATGCTGGCCATCTCGGCGCTGGTGGCCTACCTGTGTGCGCGATCCTGGATCACCATCGATCCGATGGAGGCGGTGCGCCACGCTTGAACGTATGCGCCGGGGACTGCTCTTCCTGATCGCCGGCGGCTTGCTGGCATCCGGCCAGGAGCAGCCCGCCGTGAGTTTCGGAACCACCGTGGTCGTGCCCGGCGGACTCGAAGGCGTGGTCTATCACATCTCCAAGCGTTCGAAAGCGATTCCCGACCTCCGCAAGATCAAGCCCCGGGGCAAGATCTACGTTTCCTCGCTGAACGTCCCTCTGCGCGATTTCACGGAAGGTTTTCCGGGCGTAACGAAACGCAAGGAGTGGTTCGCGATCGAGTACACGGGCCGATTCTGGATCCAGAAGCCCGGGCTGTATCGTTTCGAACTGACCTCCGACGACGGTTCGCGGCTCTACATCGACGACCAGCCCGTCGTGGACAATGACGGCATCCACGCGGTGGTCACGAAGTCCGGGAGCGTGGAACTGAGCGGGGGAATCCACAGGATGCGGGTGCAATACTTTCAGGGCCCGCGTTTGCAGGTGGCTTTGGTGCTGAAGGTCGCCGGGCCGGGCGAACCGCTCCGGGTGTTCAGCACGGACGAATTCAAGCCGCCCGCGAATCCCGAGGACTGGAAGTTTTCTGGCGGCCCACCCGCGAAATAGCCCCTGCCGTCTAGCTCGGGTTAAGGCAACCCTGAACGCGAACGTCTCCTCGCCTGGCCGATAGACCGGGAGGATGCTTCACACTTCTATTCGTACACTCCTTGTTCGAGGGGTCCTGCTGACTCTTTTGCCCGCGTGCGGTGCGCAGACGGTCAAAGACCTGACGGACCTTACGATCAATGAGCTACTCAACATCAAGGTGACCTCCGCATCGCGCAAACCTAAGTCCCTCAGGACGACGGCGGCCGCGGTGTTTGTGATTACCTCCGAAGACATTCGCCGCTCCGGTATTCAATTGGTGCCGGATCTGCTGCGCCTGGCGCCCGGAGTTCAGGTGTCGCGGCTGGACGCCGGCAACTGGGCCATCAGCATCCGTGGATTCAGTACGGACTTTTCGAATAAGCTCATGGTGCTGGTGGATGGCCAGAGCATCTACAACGAAGAATACGGAGGCGTTTTCTGGGATACCGAACAGATGCCGGTGGAGAACATCGAACGCATTGAGGTCGTTCGGGGTCCAGGAGCGGCCATGTGGGGGGCCAACGCGGTCCACGGCGTCATCAATATCATCACCAAGTCTTCCGCGGATACTCTCGGCGGCATGGTCCGTGCGGAGGCAGGTACCGCGGGAACGCCGTCCGGAGTCGTACGCTACGGAGGGCGGATCGGCTCGAAGGCCACCTATCGGGCCACGGGATATTACACCGGCGAGCGCCGGGCGGCATCCTCGGGCAATGGACTTTTGCCGGCCGGCGGCTTCAACGCGAACAGCATGAGCTTTCGCGCCGATTGGGCGCCGACCGCGCGAGACACGGTGTTTGTGACCGGCCGGGCGAACCGGGCCGACGACAGCCGCGTGGTCTTCGATCCTACGCTGCTGAATCCCACGCCGGCCCCCAGGTACGGGCAGGAAGTGACCTACCAGGGGCAGCTTACTTCCAGCTGGCAGCGGGTTCTCTCCGATCGATCCAGTATTGAGGTGCGGTTTTCATTCGACCGTATGGATCGCAGCGAGCTTTTGGTTCCCCTCGGCCTTCACGTCGAAGAGCTAGGCTTTGAGCATCACTGGAAGCCGCTTCCGAGGCACGATCTTGTTTGGGGCCTGAGTTACCGTACTTCCCACTATGATCTGGGATCCACGCCTGCTTTCAAGTTCACGACGCCCAAGTGGGACTTGAATCTCTTTGGGGCGTTCGCCGCGGATGAAATCACGCTGGTTCAGGATCGGCTGCAGTTGATCGTGGGCATGCACGCCGGCCACAACTCCTTCACCGGAATGGAATACCAGCCGACCGCAAGGCTGGCGTGGACTCCCGCGTCCAATCTCACTACCTGGGCGGCTGTATCCAGGGCGGTGCGGACGCCCTCGATTCTCAACCGGGGAGGAGACTTCTCGCCTGCTGTAGTCCAAGTGGCACCCATGCTGTTGGGAGTAATCCGTTCTCTTGGAAACCCGGCATTCCAATCCGAGCCGATGCTCTCGTACGAGCTTGGCCAGCGGGTCGAAATAGGCAAGCGTCTCGCGCTCGATGGAGCCGCCTTCCTGAATTCCTATCAACGCGAGGGGCATGGCGTGGCTCAGGCTCCGGTATTCGTTCCTCCTCAAGACGGAAACCCTGGCTACCTGGATCTTAGCTATACGCAAGAAAATGCGCCCTACGGAAGGGTTTTTGGGGCGGAGGTCAGCGCGGTCTGGTCGGCTACCAGAAGGTGGAGGCTGAACGGCGGGTATAGCTGGCTCCGGCAGCGCGTCTACTGGCACCCCTGGGATTCCCTGGCCAATGATCCGAGCCAGCAGTTCCAAATCCGGTCTCAGTTGGATCTCCCGCGGCATGTGGAGTTCGATATGAGCGCATACTTCTACGGCACGACCTTGCCAGGCGGCGTGGGCCGGTATCTGCGGGGTGACGTACGGCTTGGCTGGCGGCCCAACGAACACGCCGAGTACGAGGTGGGAATCCGCGATGCTTTGGATCCTCAGCACCCGGAGCAAATTTCACTCCGCTATTCGCAGGCGTATCAGACGCGGCGAAACGTGTACGGAAGCCTGACGTGGCATTTCTGAGGATACATTCCCGGGCCGGGCTAGCCTGCGTGGTTGCTTCGTTACTGTGCGCGCCCATGACCGGCGCCGCAGCCGGTAAGGAAGCCGTCGACGAATATCGGGTCAAGGCGGCATTCCTGCTAAACTTCTTGAAATTTGCGGAATGGCCGGATGAGGGGAGTCGCGACCCGTTCGTGATCGGAGTGCTCCTTCCGGATCCCTTCAGCGAGGAGTTCGATGAAGCGGCTCGAGCCATGAAGGTGTCCGGCCGGAGTGTGGAAGTGAGGCGATTTCGCAAGCTGGCGGACGCGCGGCACTGTAATATTTTGTTCGTTCCCCGCGACGCGGAGTACGATCCGGCGGAACTGCCCAAAGTGGGCCGGCTGACGGTAGGCGAGACCCCGGAGTTCCTGTCGTCCGGCGGGATCATCAGCTTTTACTTGCAGGACAACCAGGTGCGGTTCGAGATCGATCCGGGCACCGCCAAGCTGTCCGGCGTGCGCATCCATGCGAACGTCTTGAAGCTGGGTGCGCGGCGCTAGCTCGCGAAACTACTTCTGTTCGGCCGGGGTCGCCGTGGCCGGACCCATCCCGACGATCTCCAGGAGAACTTCGCCGTCTTTGGCGCCATCGTAGTGGATCTGCTTGCCGTAGTGCGTGACGTAGCTGCCCGCGGGAACCGGCTTGGTGCTGGCCGGATCGTACTTCGGGCCCCAGCCCACCCACCAGGTTCCCGAGAGCACCGTGATGCGCCGGTCATTAGGGTGCATATGCGGGCGGCTCATATGGCCGGGCGCCCACTTGGTGAGAACGATGTAGAGCCCGGGCTTGGAGGGATCGCCGTACAGCACCGCGGTGGAGTTGCCGGATTCGCTGGTCTTCCAGTGGAGGTTTTTCGGCAGGGTGACCTTCATCACTTTGGGATCGGGTTCCGCCGCGTTCACCAGACCGAAAAGAGTAAACAGCAGGGCCGCGGAACCGGCGATCCGCAGACTTCGCACCAAGCGGGCACATGTCATGGTCTTCTCCTGACAGGAACCTATTGTATAGAAGTTGCGGGCGAGCCTAGCGGGCCAGCCTCAGTGGGCCAGGTCGATGCCGAGCTTCTTCAGCTCCTCGGCGTAGTAGCGCTTGTGGAGCAGCTCCCACTCTTCGGTCCCCTCGGGGATCTCTTTCTTCTGGGTGCGGATCTTGATGCGCGCGGCCTTGTCGACCTTCTCCTCGGTCTGGAGGATTTCCGTCATCACCTTGACCAGTTCCAGGCGGACGTCATTGGGATCGCGCTTCAGCCGGAAATCGCGGCTCTTGCGCAGCGCGGCCACGATCTTGTGGGAGATGTCGTTGATCTTGTCGCGCGAGAGCTTCATGGAGTCGCCCGAGTCGCGCCCGGAGGCCCGGATGACCTTGCGCTGGGTGATGAGGGTGTTCTTGATGCGCCGGAACATCTCCTGGTAGCTGACGCTCTCGCGCCGCATGTAGTCGCTGTACTGGCTGAGGAGCTCGCGCACCTCGTCGTTCAGGCGGTCTTCGACGCTCAGATCCTCTTCGACCACGGTGGCGATGAATTCGGCCGCCACCTGGTGATCGGTGGTCTCAATCCAGCGCGGAGTCAGCTTCCTGACGATCTGGCGCGATACGTAGTCGACAAACTCGCGTGCGAGCAACATCCCCTCTTTACATAGTCTAGAGTCTTGCGCGCAAGGGTGTCAATCAGAGGTAGTGCCTGAAAAGTGCGTTGATGAAAGAAGCTCGGCTACCAGGGCTTGCCGAACGGTGAACCAGATGACTGGTTGCAGGTGTACCGGTTTACGTCGGCTTCGTCAGGGTACGAAGATTGCATCCACGTTGGACGGTAGGATTCCCTTGCTTCTGATTCGGTCCAACCGCTGGTGAGCAAGCCGCCCTCTATGTGCCAGGACAGTTTCATAGGTCCCATGTCGTTCTCCTTCACCTCTGGCAAGTCCATTCTACTCCACAAGTTCGGCGAGATCCCACACGTGATCGGTAATCTGTGACTCCCGTGCGGGCGTCACTCGCAGCGTCTTGTGAATCCGGCAGAAGTTGTAGTAGCCGAAGTGCAGCCAGTTCGCAATGCGGGTCCTACTGCGACGCCTCCCCGCGATGGTTCTGAAGGAATTCCTCGTCGATGGGTTTGCGGCCGCGGAAACCCTCTTCGGCCCCGTGCCAGAAGCGGATCCGGTCCTCGCCCAGCTTCCAGCACAGGCACACGTCGCGGTCGCGATAGCGGCTCATGAAGTCCAGCAGGCCGATGTCCAGATCCTTGACCAGCGCGCCGGCCTGCTCGATTTCCTCCAGCGCCTCCTTGAGCGCGGCCATGCTGGTATCGCGGCGGGCCCGTGTCGCGTGGACTTCGCTGGGATTGACCCGCGCGCCGCCGGACGATCGCACACGCTCTATCGTACGGTCCATATCCTCCTGCGCCTTTTGCGATTCGGTCTTGTGGAACAAAGCCTCGCGAAGATGACGCTCCACTTCAGGCAGTGCGCGCTGCGCCTCGGGCAGCGTGAAATAACGCATATGCTCTAGTGTACGCGGGCGGAATCCGCCGGCCCGCGCGCCGAGTCGGCTTGGAACAGCCGCGCCAGAACCGGTTTCAGGCGCGAATAGAGATAGGAAAGCGCCAGCAGCAGCACGCCCAGGGCGAGAAACGCCGTGATGCGGAACAGGCGTCCCAGCACCCACACGTCCACCAAGTACAGCTTCGCCACCACCAGGACCACCAGGGCGAGACCCAGGATGCGGTGGATCGCCGCGCGCGTTCGCACCCCGATCAGGACCAGGACCACCGCATAGAGGGTCATCATCACCGAGACCGCGATGATCCGGACGCCGCTTTGATTCTCGGGGATCACGTTCCGGCTCACCCAGCCTCCGATTTCGAGGCTCGAGTCCGAAGAGGAAGACCGCGTGTCCGGCGATGTAGGCGACTGCGGCATCGAGTTCTTTCTTTGAAGAGCCAGGCGCCAGGAATCGGGCCGCGAGCCACAGGGCGGCCGTCGAAACGGCGAAGGTCAGGAAGCGCGTGTTCACGAGCGCGGAATACTCCGAGCTTTGCGCGTAGACGAATGCGTCCAGACTCAGCAGGCGGAGGATCGCCAGGGCCAGCACGATCCAACAACCGACGCGCAGCCAGTAGTTCTGGGATCGGGCTGATAGCCACGCCAGCGCGGCGCCTTCGAGCGCCCAGGCGATGGTGATGCGGAATCCGGCGAACTGGATGGGAACGGCCAGGGTCACGAACGCAAGTGCGACGCCGAGGGTCAGGTTTTGAGCGTCGGAGCGAGACTCATACCGGAGGGCCAGGAGCAGGTGCGCTCCGCCGACGGCCGCGGCCAGCAGGCCCATGTACTGGTGATGCGCCGGCGTTCAGCAGCGTGTAGGCCGCAACAAAGTAAAACGCGGCGTTGCCGGCGACGACTCCTAGTCCGGGGAACTCCTTCGGTTTGCGCCAGAATGACCATCCGAGGAAGAGTAGAAATGCCGCGGACAGCGCTGCGAACGGAGCATCCATGCCGTACCAGAACCGGTAGGGAAGCCAAAAGCAGGCTAAGGCCAGCAGGGCCGCCGGCATCTCCGTGCGCAGGAGTCCCACGGCGACCAGCGGAAGATTCCACCAGACGAATTGGCTATGGTCCTTCCAGATGACGGCGAGCGCGATCGAGGTGGTGAGCTGAAATACGGCCCAGAGGTAAGGAAACCCGGCGACGCTGAACTGCGCGTAGAAGGCGAACGCAAAGACCGTGGCCACCGGACGGTTGGCGTCGCCGAACCAGCGGTCAAACCAGGCCGCGTAGAGCAGAATCGTCGCCGCGGCGGCCAGCGGCTCGACTCCTTTCCACTGCCGCTTTCGCGCCATCACCAGAGCGCCTGCGTTCAGAAGAAAAACGTAGCCGAACAGGATCCAGGGGTGATCCTCGCCGGTGGAGAGCGCGGGCGGCGTCAGGTAACCGCCGATCAGGGCGAGCACGGCGACCGCTTGCGAGTTGTAGCGCAGGGCCAGTCCCGCCGCGCCGGCGGTGACGCCGCACATGGCGATGAAGGCAAGGCTCGGCGGCACAAGCTGATAGAGCATCGCCGCGGCGTAGATCGACAGATAGAGCAGCGCCAGGCCCAGGCCGATGATGCCCTGGGCGAAGACCGTCTGTCCCTTGCGCCACAGCCGGTCGCCCGCGAGCAGGGAGACAATCGCGGCGGCGATGCCCAGCGCCACGCGCGCGCCCGGTCCGAACCAATCGTTATCGACGCCGTATTTGAACAGGAAGGCCGCGCCGAGCAGCAGCGTGAGGACGGCGATGCGGTTGATCCAGGTCAGGCCGAGCGTGGTTTCGAGGGAGACAGGCTCAGGCGCCGCTTCCTCGAAATCGCGGATCGGTACCGGCGGCTCTGGCGGAAGCGGCGGAGGCGTGACGATGGGTTGCGCCGCAGGGCCGCCTGGAGACTCCAGCGCGCGCACCCGCTCCTCCAGTTCGCCCTGGCGGCGAACCAGCCGGGCCAACGCTTCGGAAAGCGTCTCCAGCCGCTGGTCGCGCTCGTCGGGCGGTGTTGGCACTGTTTACACTATAGTTAGAAACTTATGTCTGAATCTGGAATGCCCTTGCCCCCGGCCACGTTTGAATTCCTGGTGTTTTCTCTCAAGATGCAGGCGGAAATCCGTTTGGGCCTGCTGAAGATGGGGGAGGAAATGGACGACACGCCGGATCTGCCGGCGGCCCGCCATGCCATCGATATGCTCGGGATGCTCGCGGACAAGACTAAGGGCAACCTGAGCGTGGAGGAACAGAGGCTGATCGAGAACTCGCTGACCGAGCTGCGGTTCCGGTTCGTCCAAGTCAGTGAGAGCGGCCCGCAGGCCGCGCCCGGAGAAGAACCGCCAGCCTCGGAATGACGACACCCGCCATTCACATCACGGTGCTGGGGTCGGGTACCAGTTCCGGCGTTCCTACCATCGGTTGCGGCTGCGAAGTGTGCTCGTCCACGGACCCGCGCGATAAGCGCCTGCGGCCCTCGATCCTTCTGCAGTATGGCGGGCGCAACGTAGTGGTCGACACCACGCCCGATTTCCGCCAGCAGGTGCTGCGCATCGGGCTCAGCCGGCTGGATGCGATTCTCTACACCCACGCGCACGCGGATCACATCCTCGGGCTGGACGACGTCCGCCCTTTTAATTTCCGCCAGCGCGAATCCATTCCCGTGTATGGCACCGAAGATACTCTGAGCGCGTTGCAGCGCGTGTTCAGTTATGCGTTTGACGAAAAGATCGAATCCATGGTGCCCAAGCTGGATTTGCGGCGGATGGACGAGACGCCGTTCGAGGTTTTTGGCGTTGAATTCAAACCCATCCGTGTAGTGCACGGGAAGGGCACGGTGTACGGCTTCCGGTTCGGACCGGCGGCGTATCTGACCGATCACAGCGAAATTCCGGCAGAGTCGAAAGCGCAATTGCGGGGGCTCGACGTTTTGTTCCTGGATGCGCTGCGGCACCGGCCGCATCCCACCCATACGACTTTGGCGCGCGCGGTGGAGCTAGTGGAAGAACTCGAGCCGAAGCGGGCGTTCTTCACCCACATGTGCCACGACTTGCAGCACGAACGCACCGAAGCGGCCCTTCCGCCGCACATCCGGCTGGCTTACGACGGGCTGGAGATCGATGTGGAGGCGTCGGCATAATGGAACGAGGCGTGATCGCACGCGATCTGGACCAGGCCGCCGGTTTCAAGCCGTGCGCCCTGACGATCGGCAACTTTGACGGCGTGCATCTGGCCCATCGCCGCTTGCTGCGCGCGACCGTGGAAGCTGCCGCTAGCGCCGGTCTGCGGCCGGCGGTGCTGATGTTCAATCCGCATCCAGCCTGCGTGGTGGCCCCCGAGCGCGCTCCGCGATTGCTCACATCGGTGGAAGAACGCTGCGAGCTGATTCAGGGGCAGGGAATCGGGAACGTCTTAATCCAGCCTTTCACGGCGGAACTGGCCCGGCTCACGCCCGAGGAGTTCGCGACCCGGTTTCTGCGCGATGGATTGGGCGCGCGGATCGTGATCGTCGGCGAGAATTTCCGGTTCGGATGCAAGCAGGCTGGCGACACGAAAACGCTGAAAGAACTTGGCGCGCGGCTGGGGTTTGAGGTGCGGCTGCTCGAAACCGTGAAGTGGCGCGGCCGCCGGGTTTCCTCCGGCGAGGTCCGCAAGCTGGTGACCGCGGGCGACGTGGGAACCGCCGGGCGTTTGCTGCAGCGGCCCTACGCGATTTCGGGCGACATCGTGCACGGCCACGGCATCGGGTCGAAACAAACCGTCCCGACGCTGAACCTTCGCACCGATGCGCAAGTGATTCCGGCGAGCGGCGTCTACGTCACGCGGACCACGGAAATCGACGGCGCGCGGAAGTGGAATTCGATCACCAACATCGGCTACCGGCCGACCTTCGGCAACGACGACGCCCTGTCGATCGAGACCTTCCTGCTCGATCCCCTGGAGGGCGCCACGCCGGAGCGGATTCGCCTGGAGTTTCTGCGGCGGGTGCGCGAGGAACGGAAGTTCGAAAGTCCCGAAGCCTTGAAGGCGCAGATTCTGCGCGATGTGGGCCGGGCCAAAACATATTTCCGAAGGGTGAGGTTAAGATAGGTAGCATGTCTCTGTCAGCCGCTAAGCTAAGGCACCTGAAAGCGCTTTCGAACCAGGAAGGGATCATCGCCGCGGCCGCGATGGACCAGCGCGGGAGCTTGCGAAAGTCGATCGCAAGCGCAAAGGGCGTCGACGTGAACGAAGTCACGCCACAGATGATGTCGGAATTCAAAACGGCGGTGGTTAAGATCCTGACCCCGCATGCGTCGGCCATTCTGCTCGATCCGGAATACGGGCTGGAGGCCGCCAAGGCGCGCGCCCCCAACACCGGCCTGCTGCTGGCCTACGAGGAAAGCGGGTACGACAACACCAAGCCCGGCCGGCTGCCCGATTTGCTGCCGCACGTTTCGGCCAAGCGTATCGCCGACTGGGGCGCGAACGCGGTGAAGATTCTGATTTACTACTCGCCTTTCGACGATCCCGGCGTCAACGACATCAAGCACGCCTTCATCGAGCGGATCGGCGCGGAGTGCGAGTTCCACCAGATCCCGTTTTTCCTGGAGTTCGTGGGCTACGACCCCAAGGGCGGCAACGAGAAAGGCCTGGAGTTCGCCAAGATCAAGCCGCAGGTGGTGATCGGCAGCATGAAGGAGTTCACCAAACCGCAGTACAACGTGGATGTTCTGAAGGTGGAAGTGCCGGTGAATGCGGAGTTCGTCGAAGGCAGCGCGGTTTACAAAGGCGAGAAGGCGTACACGCGCGCCGAGGCGCTGGCGTATTACCGGCAAGGCGCCGAGGTCGCGACCAAGCCGTTCATCTACCTGAGCGCCGGGGTCAGCAACCAGCAATTCGTCGAGAGCCTGAGCATGGCCACGGAAGCCGGCACGGATTTTTCGGGCGTGCTGTGCGGCCGGGCCACCTGGAAAGAGGGCATGCCGATCTACGCCACCAAGGGCGTGAAGGCGCTCGAGGACTGGCTTTCGACCGAAGGCGTGAAGAACATCAACGCGGTCAATGATGCCCTGCACGGCGCCACGCCGTGGAGCAAGAAGCTTGGCATTGTGGACTAAAAGCGACCTGCTAAAAACTTAGCTTGACAGACTGGCGCGCTCATGCTAAATAATTAGCATGACGGATTCAAGCACGACGGGCCTGAGCCGCCGCGAACGCCAGATCCTCGATATCCTCTACAGCCGGAGCCGCGCGACCGCAGCCGAAATTCTGGCCGCGCTCCCCGATCCTCCAAGCTACTCGGCCATACGCGCGCTCTTGCGCATCCTGGAGCAGAAGGGGCACATCCGGCATGAGTCGGACGGCCCGCGCTATGTCTTCTTGCCTAAAGTCTCGCGGCAGAAGGCCCGGACCAGCGCCCTGAAGCACATGCTCACCACCTTTTTTGACGGATCGGCCGCGGAGGCCGCCGCCGCCCTGGTAGACGGATCCGCCGCAAGAATGTCTACAGAGGAGTTGGACCAACTGCAAGTGCTGATCGAGCGAACACGCCAAAACAAGGCCAAGGAGAACAAATCATGACCAATCTCATCCTGACTGCAGCATGGAAGGGTATCGTCGTATTGGGTGTGGCGTGGATCGCCACGGCACTGCTGCGCCGGAGTTCGGCCGATCTGCGGCATCGCATCTGGCTGGCTGCTCTCGCCGCGATGGCGCTGCTGATGATCCCGTTTGCTCCTCCACAGTCGTTGCGAATCGCCGTCGATACACACGCTGTGGGCATGGGCACGGCGGCCGCCTCAACGCGCTCGGTTTCGGTACTACTCGCCGTGTGGTCCGTGATCGCCGCATTGCTGCTGCTGCGCTGGGGCTTGGGCGTTTTGCGCCTCGATCGCATCACTCGACGGTCGCGCGCGGCGGGAGCAGTGCTGGTGAGCGACGCCGTCCAAACTCCCATGACCTGGGGCGCACTCCGGCCGGTGATCCTGTTGCCCGCGTACGTTGAGGATTGGCCCGAGGAGCAGCGCGACGTGGTGATCCGGCACGAACGCGCGCATATCGAACGGCGCGACTGGCTCTGGCAAGCCTTCGCCCAGGGGATGACCGCGGTGTTCTGGTTCCATCCGCTGGTATGGCTGGCGGCGGTGAAGATGCGCCTGGAAGCCGAGCACGCTGCGGACGACGCAACCTTAGCCGGAGGCGTCCAGGCTCCGGACTACGCCGATCGGCTGATGGCCGTGGCGCGTCAGCTGTCAGGTCAAGCGCCGGATGCCGCTGTCGCGATGGTCCGGAAACCCGCGCTCACGTCGCGCATCACTGCGATCCTGGATGCCCGCCGCATCCGCACGCGTCCAAGTATTGGCGCGCGAATCGGAGTGGTGGTCGCAGCAGTCGCTCTGCTGGTTCCGCTCAGCGCGTTTCAGAACGTGTATCACGGGGGAGATCCGGGAGTGACCGTTCCGTCCGTAGTCTCTAAGGTGATGCCGAGTTACACGCCGGAAGCCAAGGCGGAAAAGATACAGGGCACAGTCACGCTCAACCTGGTGGTGAACTCCCAGGGCATCGCGGACGATATTCAGGTGACTCAGTCGCTCGATCCAGGGCTTGACGCGAATGCCGTCGATGCGGTGAGCCAGTGGCAGTTTACGCCGGGAACCAAGGACGGCCAGCCCGTGGATGTCGCGGTGACGATCGAGATCAATTTCAAACTGCTGTAGTCGCGGCAGGGACGCGTTCCGGATCGGTAGCGGGGAACTGGATGCCTTCCCAGCGCGCGACCACCGCGGTCGCCAGGCAGTTGCCGAGCAGGTTCACCGAAGTTCGCGCCATATCCATCAGCGCGTCCACGCCCAGCAGCAGCGCCACGCCTTCCGCGGGCAGATTGAAGCTGGCCAGGGTTCCCGCCAGGATCACTAGCGAGGCGCGCGGAACCGCGGCCACTCCCTTGCTGGTGAGCATCAGCGTCAGCATCATGGTGATCTGCGTGCCCAAGCGAAAGATGGACTCCAGCGGCTTGCGCGACGAACATGGAAGCCAGCGAGAGGTACAGCGTGGATCCGTCCAGGTTGAAGCTGTATCCGGTGGGCAGCACGAACGCGGCGATGTGCTTGGGCACTCCGAAGCTCTGCATGTTTTCGAGCGCCAGGGGCAGCGCGGCTTCGCTCGATGCGGTGGAGTAGGCAATCAGGAACGGCTCGCGCACCCAGCGGATAAAGCGCCGCAGAGGGATCCGCGCGATGGCGGTGACCGTGCCCAGGACCACCACGATGAAGAAAATCTGCGTGACGTAGAGCGTCAGCACCAGCTTTCCGAGATTCAGCAGAACGCCCAGGCCTTTGTCGCCGATGGTAGCCGCCATGGCTCCGAAAACTCCCAGCGGCGCCAGCAGCATCACATAGTTGGTGTAGCGGAACATCACGTCGGAGAGCGCCTGGCAGAAGTCCACCACGGGGCGCGCTTTGGCGGGGATGGCCGCGCAGGCGGCTCCGAACAGGAATGAAAACACCACGATCTGGAGCACTTCGCCGCGAGCCATCGCATCGATGAGGCTGGTGGGGAAGGTGTGCTCGACGGTCTGTTGCAAGCCTGTCCCCGCGGCGGCGATGCCAGGATTGGCGCCCGGGGTTAATGCCACTCCCGCGCCCGGTTGCACCAGATTCGCCGCGCTCAGCCCGATCACCAGCGCCAGCGTGGTGACGATTTCGAAATACAGAATCGACTTGCCGCCGATCCGGCCCATGGTCTTGATGCTGCCGGTGCCGGCGATTCCCACGACTAAGGTCGCAAACAGCAGCGGGGCGATGATGGACTTGATCAAGCGGAGAAAGATGGTCCCGAGCAGGCCGAGTTCTTTGGCCGGTCCCGGAAATGCCGCTCCGAACGCAGTCCCGGCGACCAGCCCGGCCAGAATCCAGAGGGTGAGCGAATGGCGCTTCACCGTTCTCCCCATTTCCCTTGAGTTTTTCGCGCAGCACGTCGAAGAACATCATGTTGGGCGGGCGCACCAGGCTGATGCAGTGTTCCGAGCGCCGGCACACGATCCGGTCGGCCGATTCCAGGATCTCGCCCACCTGGCCGTCGATGGTCATGTAGGTCGGCGAATTGTAGAGCACGATCACCTGGATTTCGCTCTGATCGGGAACGATGACTGGGCGGTTGGTGAGCGTGTGCGGGCAGATGGGAGTGATCGCGGTGGCGGCTACCGACGGGAACATGATGGGCCCGCCGGCCGAAAGCGAGTAGGCCGTGGAACCGGTGGGCGTCGAGACGATCAGGCCGTCCGCCTTGTAGACGCACACGAAGTGATTGTCGACGTGGACTTCGAGATCGATCATGCGCGCGATCTCCGCCTTGGTGAGCACCACGTCGTTCAAGGCTTCATGCGAGGCGATCCGGCTCTCGCCGCGCCATAGCTCGATGTGGAGCATGCGGCGGCGGGCCACGCGGAAATCGCCGTGCAGCGCGCGTTCGAGCTGCGGGTACAGCTCCTCGATGGTGATCGCGGTGAGAAAGCCGAGGCCGCCCAGATTCACGGCGAACAGCGGGAGATCGCGCCCCAGCGAAGATCGAGCGGCGGACAGCAGCGTTCCGTCGCCGCCCAGCACCACCAGCAGTTGCGACCGGGCGGCCACTTCATCGCGCGAAAGCCCGGCGGGGCGGCCGGCATAGCCCGCGGCTTCCTCGTCCAGGAAGACCGCGATGGCACGCGCTTCCAGCCACGCGATCAGTTCCGGCACCAGGTCAGCGCCGCGGTCGCTGCGGGGCTTGGCGATGAGACCGACGGTCTTAATGGTTGGGCTGGGCATAAAGCAGGAACTCCCGGTTCCCTTCGGCCCCTCGAATGGGGCTCTCGATGATGGAGGCTCGGAAGGCCCGTGCCTCCACGCAGGCCTGTACGCGGTCGCACGCCGCGCGATGCTGCGAAGGATCGCGCACGATGCCGCCCTTGCCGACCTCGCCCTTGCCGGCCTCAAATTGCGGCTTGACCAGGATGATCATCGGAGCACGTTCGGCTAACAGCGGGACGATCGCGGGAATCAGCAGGGTCGCCGAGATGAAGCTGGCATCGCACACCGCCAGATCGAACTTTTCAGGGATATCTTCGGCGGCGAGATAGCGCGCGTTGACACCCTCGCGGACCACCACGCGCGGATCGTTGCGCAATTTCCAATCGAGCTGGCCGTGGCCGACGTCGATGGACCACACGCGCGCTGCGCCCCGCTGGAGCAGGCAATCGGTGAAGCCTCCGGTGGAGCTCCCGACATCCAGGCAAACGCGGCCGCTGACGTCGATGTTGAAGTGATCCAGGGCCGCGGCCAGCTTGAGGCCGCCCCGGCTGACATAAGGCGGGCGCGCGGTGACGCTCACCTGGCTGTCGCTCGCTACGGAACGGCCGGGCTTGTCGCTCTTCTGGCCGTCGATCAAAACGTCGCCGGCGATGATCAGCGCGCGAGCCTTCTCTCGCGAGTCGGCCAAGCCGCGCTCGACCAAAAGCTGATCGACTCGTACTTTGGTAGCGTGGGCCTTCATGCCGTCCGCTGAACCACCAGGTCGGCCAGCTCTAACAGGCGTCCGGCCCGGTCGCCGTAAGGCCGCAGCGCCAGATGCGCCGCCAGGCGCTCCTGTTCCGCCATGGCGCGCGAACGCTCCAGTCCGTAGACCGCGGGAAACGTGATCTTCTTCTGCTGCGCGTCTTTGCCGGCAGTTTTCCCGAGCGCCTCGGAAGGCTGCTCCACGTCGAGCACGTCGTCCACGATCTGGAACGCCAGCCCGATATGTTCGCCGAAGCAAGTGAGCGCGGCGAGCTGGGTATCCTCCGCCTCCGCGTAAATCGCACCCATGCGCACGCTGGCGCGCAGCAGCGCCCCGGTCTTGGCACGATGAATCGATTCGAGTAGCGCCGCGGTCGGTTCCTTCCCTTCGCCTTCGAGATCGTTCACCTGTCCGCCGATCATTCCGCCGACGGTTCCCGATGCGGTGGCAAGCTCGGCCACCAGGCGAATGCGCCGCTCCGCATCCACGTTTGGTAACTTCGACAAAGCCTCGAAAGCCAGAGTGAGCAGGGCGTCGCCCGCCAGGATCGCCATCGCATCGCCGAATACTTTATGGCAGGTCGGCCGGCCGCGGCGAAGATCGTCATTATCCAGGGCGGGGAGGTCGTCGTGGATCAGCGAATAGGTGTGGATCAGCTCCAGCGCGCAGGCCGCGTTTTCGATGCCCGTGGCGTGATCGGACACCGCCTCGGCGGCGGCCATGGCCAGCAGCGGACGAATGCGTTTGCCGCCCGCGAACAAGCTGTAGCGCATGGCGCGATGGATGACGGCAGGGTCCTCGGATTCGGCCGGGACCCAGCGGTCCAGAGCCTGATCCACCCGCTTCTGCTGCTGAGTGAGATATTCGGGAAGCGTCATGCTTTCTCGTTCGTCTTGAACGGTTGCGGCTGCACTTCGCCCGCGCGGCGAGTGAGGATTTCCACGCGCGTTTCCGCCTCTTCCAATTGCTTGCGGCAGGCTTCGCTGAGCTTCATGCCCTGCTCGAACAAGTCGATGGCGCGCTCCAGGGGCAGCTCGCCGGTTTCCATTTCCTTGACGATATTCTCCAACTCGAGGAGACCTGCCTCGAACGTCGGGGGCGGGTTCGGCGTGGGTTTCGGCGTCGGTTCCGACGTCGCTTTCGACATGGACCCATTATAGGCTCAGGCCCAATGAGATCACGCAGGTTCTGCTTCGTGCCAGTGGAGCGCGACGCGCGCCGGGAGTGCGTGGATTACAATGGAATCTTGCCGCCACGCCGGGCGCGTAGCTCAGTTGGTTAGAGCGCCTGC
>CAVXFR010000004.1:0-81287 GCA_963761045.1 Terriglobia bacterium
TGATGCTAAGCGATGCTGAATCAATCACATGCGCGACTCTTAATTGGCCAAGTTGGGTATGATGATTGGCGTTCCGTCTGCTTTCGCTCGGAGGCCACGGCGCTGATCTGAAGTGGCGGATTCACGCTGGTCCCGCAGCTAGTCGTGGGCACTACGCGGATTGCAACAGTCCACCGCCGGCTCGCGGAATTCTACGCGAAGCAGTTACCGCTAAAGATTCTGAAGCCGCTTCGAGACTCGAATCGATGCAGTGCGCACGTGATTCGAGACGGCGATCCCGGCCTCAGGTGGCTCCGCCGGATTTTACACTCGGTCTGTGCCGAACACCCGATCCGCTAACGTTATTTTTTGGGCGGCTGCTTGAGGCTTTGATACACGGCCGCCACAAACTTCTGCGTGGTCCATGGGCCGCTGTTCGCGCCGTAACGTCTATCGTAGTCCGTGGTGAGCTTCGCCGCCTGCACTTGCTCGAGCGACGCGCCGCTCGCGATTAACGCCTTCACCCGGTCGCGGACGATGGCCACCATGTCGCGGTATTCGACGACCTCATGCTCGTCGCACAAGTACCCACGCCCCGGCACCACCAGTGTCCCACCTTCGCCCGAATGTTCGAAAACCGTGCGGTCAAGGATGGCGTCAAGTGCATTGATCTCGCCCTGAACACTGCCTCCGTTGGCGACGTCAATGAACGGATACTGCGTGGTATTGAAGATGTCGCCAGCGACGATGATGTCGGCGCGCCGGAATTGGACGATGCTGTCGCCATCAGTGGAGGCATGAGGCATGTAGAACATTTCGATGCTGTCGCCATTGTGGAATTTCCGGCGGCGATCGGCGTGGTAGGTGTCAATGGGCCACGAATCGGGTGGAGTGGGCTGGTTGCCGAGCGAGCCGTCCATTCGTGCGGCGACGTTTTCGTGAGCCATGATCGTGGCCGTGGCGCCCACGCCCGGCGAGCTCAGGGCGAGGAAGGTTCCGACCACGCTGGGATCGGAGCCGGCATTCTTCAGGACTTGGTTGCCGCCGGTATAGTCAGAGTGGAAGTTAGTATTGGCGATGTAGCGGATGGGTTTCGTTGAGAGGCGGCCGATTTCGGCAAGAACCTTGCCGGTTAGCTTGCCCGCTCCGGTGTCAACTACGAAAGCTCCCTCGTCGCCAGTTTGCACAACGATGTTCGCGCCGTCGCCAACAAGCATATAAACGTTGTTGCGGATCGGCAGAACGTGGATTTCTCCGTCGTGAGGATTGGGGTCGACCGCGACGCTGGTGGCGGACGGTCCGGTGGCTGGACGGGTCAATTCACGAGCTTTGGCGTCGGAGACCGAGGCGAGTTTGGATTCGAATTCGCGGTAGAGCGTCTCGGGCCCACCGAGTGCCCCGATCAGCGGTACATGGTTCCTCTTGGAATATTCGTCGAGATAAGGGTGCGCGCCAAATAGGTAGTTAGGAACCTGATCCGGGGCGCGGCCGAAGATCTGTTCGCTGTCGTCGCAGGGGAACAACCAAGCACCGGGATCCGTCGGCTGGCGGTAGAAATCAGTAGTGCGAATCCACGGCTCAGACAGATACACGGGGTCGTTGATCACCGACGTATAGGTGATGTGGTCGCCGTGCCGCACGAAGAATTCGGTGAGCGTTGCCTGGTCACTTTCAGGAAGGCCGTTGCGCCGGAACCACCCTTGTTTGAGATGGGTCGTCTCGACGCGCAGGGCGTTGCCGACGAAGGTGCCGGTTGAGAAGCCCATATAAGTGTGAGGCGCGTAGGCGGGCGGATGCGGGCGGCCGTCCATCCAAAAGACGCGGTGCCCTTCGAAGGTCTGCGAGTACCAATGAATCGCGATCAGCGTGTGGAGTTTAGGATCCCGCTCTTCCCACACCAGCGTGTTGCCGATGGCGCGGACCGAATAGGGCGCGACGTAGCCGTCGCACTGATGGAAGCGCGAAGTAAGCCGGGAGGGGTCATAGGAGAGAGCCCATAATCGGCCGGCTTCGTTGATGGGGATGCCGCCGTAGTCAACCAACTCAGGCCCGGCGCCGCGCTCAGCCCCGTCCTCCTGCATGTTGCCCGTCCAGTACCCGGAAAAGTCGATGGCGGGGGCGGGGGCAGGTGCACCTTTGCTGTTGGTCGGGCCTCCCGCAGGAGCTTGGGCCCGAAGCAGGGGTTGGACGAGCCACGCACCAGCTGCGACGCATATAACCAAGGCGAGATTCAGTCGAAGAAGCTTCATGATGGACACTGCTATTGGGGGTCGCAGGGCTGCGGGTTCCAGCCGGTGGCATCTGCTTGTTTCTTGAAGTGCACGCTGTACCAGTAGGGTCCGTTCAGGTAGTCGGGATCGGTGACTTCGACGCTGACGACGAGCAGCGTGGGCCCCCCGGGGACCTCCTGGCGATCATAGTATTCGGTAAAGGTGGCTTTGGCGCCATAGGGCACACCGTTGCGCGCAAGGTAGCCGGGGCCTGCCTGCGTGGTGACGACTTTCAGAGAGCCTCCACCCCCGCCACCGCGTCCTCCCAGCGTGAAGCCGCTGAGAGCGGGCTTAAGGCGATCCCACGAAGCAACGGAGACACCCTGCAGACCGCCGGCTTGGCCGCTCGGCGTTCCAAAGGAGAGCATGCGAGTCTGGGCGCCGGCATCGGATTCGATCTTGAGGTTATTCCCTTCCCAGGTGATGTGGAGGCGTCCCGGCATGCGAAGGATTCCGCCGACGCCGTAAGCCTTGCATGAATTGGCTGAGGCCGGGTCCCAGGCGGCAGCCTCGCGGCGGCCGGCCGCGCTGACCGGGATGCTGCCTACGTCGCCTTTCGCCGCGGGATGGATACGCTCTTTCCAGTCTTCCGTGATCTGCCCGACCCAGTACCCCGTCGGATCGAAAAGGGCGCGCCGCAGGACCGCCACGTCCGGGAGCACCGCGTCCTCCACCGAAGCCTGCGGCGGGTGGCTGTGCGCTGAGAACGCCGGCGAGAGCCAATAGGATCATTCCCGACGAGCTTTTCGCCACCCTCATTATTTGTCTTCCTTGCCGCCCGCCACGTCTCTCACGCGCCGGTTAAACTCATACTCCTCGGTCGGCACGCAGTAGATCTGCTCGTCCCATCGCTTTGACTTCTCCCGATCGATGCGGAAGACCTTCGTGTCACTTACCCAGGGGCGCGTGTAGGTCTCGGGATCGGTTATGGTCATCGTCAACTCCATGGTGTCCCGATCGCGGCGCCGGTAACGCTCCTCGAGCCGCATGTTCTCGCTATGCGGGTACCCGAATTTGTCGAGCCACGTCCGGTCATCGAACCCGATGCTGGAGACGACGAACACGTCGCCGTCCCAACGGCCGATCGAAGTGCCGTTCCAGGTAGGATCCACTTCGTCGGCGGAAGGCAGTTTCCGGCCGTCTGTGAATACCTCGCGCCAGTTATGGTGCCACTCGAAGAACTGAATCATCCGCCCAGGCACCTGGACGATCTCCATCGTCTGGTGCGGCGAAATCACTTCCGTGTTCAACAGCCGCGGAATCCCCAGTGGATCGCACGTCCCCATCGGATCGTTGCCGAACGCCGGCGGCACCGCTCGCGGACCATATCCGGGTTTGTTCTTCTCAAAGCGCGCCTTGCCGGCTGCCGTGAATGGGGCCTCTTCGGTACCCTGCCTGGAACCCTGGCCCGACCACACATTGCTGAAAGTTTGAAACCGGCTGGTCCGATTCCAGTGACCGGACAGATCGTGCGGATCGAAATCCTTGGTGGCCTGTGCACACACCGCCACAGCGAATGCCGCGGTAACCGTAACCAGTGCGGCCGATCGCATTACTGCTTCCCTTTCGCCGCACCCGGCCCCGCGCCGAACGGCACTATCGGCCAGTCCTTGCCGTTGATCTTGAGCCCCTTTGCCAGACACGCTTTCGCGCCTTCCGCTCGCGGCGGGTTGCAGACCAGCACGATTTGATCGCCCGGCTTCATTGTCGTGCGGGTCCAGCCTACCTTCATGTTCTTCATCATCAAGGGTGACGGCAGCACCTCCGCCGCCCAATGCTCGATTTCCCCGGTTTTGGTTTTGACATCGAAGTAGATCTGCGGATGCGGGTTGATGAACTCCCACTCCGTAACCGTACCGGCGATCGTCATCGTCTGGTCCGTGTGGTAGGAAATATTGCTCCCGTGGTGAGCCGATGCTGAAAGCGCTGTCACCACGAGGGCCGTTAGAACAGACAAGGTGCGGGAAATATGGTGCGTCATCTTACGCTAGTATAGGCCGCGGGCTGGTACCGCAGAAATTGCTTATAGCGATGCGAGCCATTCCCCGGACGAATGCTAACATTTCCGACATTAATTGACCCCTTCGTTAGCTTGTGAGCGGCTCGAAGACTTGAAGTAAATCCCGCCGCACTCAGAATACGAACTTCATGGCAAACTGGAGAATTCTGGCGCCGCTTCCCCCGCTGATTCCGGTTCCCGCGCCGGTGGTAGCCTGGTCGCCCGTGATCCGGCCGTATGTACCACTCACTGTGGAATTCGGCCCGCCGAGCCGCATGGAATTCGTCACATTGAACGCTTCGGCGCGCAATTCCAGCCGCATCGCTTCCCGAAGCGGAAACTCGCGGGTGATCGCCTGATCCCACTCCCAGAATCCCGGGGCGCGGAGGGCGCTGACGCCCATGTTGCCGTACGTGCCGAGTGCTGGTGTCGCCACCGCGTTGGGGTTCAGGTAACTGATGCAGGGAGCAGGCGAACAGGACTGTCCCTGGTCGGTCGCGTATGCGTCGGGAAGTATTTGATTGGGCCGCTGCGGTACGGGATTGTTGCCCGCAGGCGCGAAACCGTTCAGCGCGTTATCACTGCTCGCATTCAACGCGGCAGTGATCGGCAGGCCGGTACGGAACCTATAGATCGTGGAGGAATTCCAGCCGGTGGCCAAGCGGCGAATCCATTCGCGGTCGAAGCGCGGTGTGCGGGCGACCAGCGTCACATTGACGATGTGCCGGATGTCTGCCGAGTTCCCGGTGCAATCGCCCATGTCGAGATGCCGGTCCTGGGGGCCGTTATTCTGGTAGGCCTGATGGGGATACACTGCTCCGAGGTTCGAGACGTTGGTAGCCGACAGTCCGATACAGTGTGACCATGTCCAGTTCGCCAGAAGGTTCACATTTTGAGACACCTGGTACCGGGTACTGGCCAGCAGACCGTTATAGTTCTGGGTCCCGCCCGCATCTAGGCTGGTGATCGATCCATAAGCATTCACGCCCGGAGCCGATGGGTTGGATATCTCCAGCAAGCGCCGGAAATTCTCCGCACTACCGCCGCAGTTGGCCTGAAGCGCGGCGCACTGGCCGAACTGGGCGGCCGAACCCGGGCTCGCGATCACGGGCTTTCCCGGAAGCCAGATGGCCGGATTCAAATCGACGTTGTCCCAGAGGTGGGCGATCTCGGATCCTACATAAGTTGCAGAAAGAAAAAGACGACTGTTTACCTGATGCTCGATCCCGAAGTTCCACGTATACTGCGCGGGCGTCTTCAGATTCGGGTCGATGGGCAGGAAACCCTGGTACGTCAGGTTGGGGAACACCGGATTCTGGGGATTGTAGTTGTATGGGAAAGGGTTCCCGCCCGGATAAGATCCGTATGGATTGTCCAGCGACAACGACCCGGGTCCCGCGAAGCTCTGAGTCACCGATGTCCGGAACGGTGCAACCGAAGAAGTGTTTTCGTGGATGTCCATACGAATGGTGTCGTAAGCGATTCCGCCGCTCACACGGATCACGGTTTTTCCTTTGCCCGTGGGATCCCATGCGATTCCGAGCCGGGGTTCCACGTGTCCGAACTGGTTGTTCATGCCGGACTTGCCGTTGACGCCTTTATCGCCGACATACAGCAGTCCGGCAGGGGCCGTCGGAACAACCGTGCTTCGCACGCCGCTGTAGAAGTTGCTCAGGCTGAAATTGTAGGTGTCGCCGTGCTTGAAGGCCATCGGCAAAAACGGATTCCATCGAACGCCGTAGGAAACCGTCAGCCGTCGATTCACCTTCCACACATCTGATGCGTAGAGACCGACGATATTCTGGGTGACGTTGTCCGGGTTCGGATTCGCCTGGTGGAGGTTTACGACGTTCCCGGTCAGAAAGTCAATCAGCGGCGTGCCGAAAACTCCGGCAAAAACGAACAACCCCTGCGAGAACGCATAGGAGTTCGCGTTCAGCAGCGAACGCGTTACTCCTCCGCCGAAAGCGAACTGGTGCGATCCTCGGATGACGTTCAGGTCATCGTTGAAACCGAAGTTTGTGATGGTATCGGTCCCGGCCGCGAAGTTTGTCGGAAAGCTGAGGTTGAAGCCGGCCCCTGCCATCAGTATCGGAACGAACCCGTAGTAGCTGTAAAAGTTCATGCCCACATCCTGCGGCGTAAACGGCACTGCCCCTGGCGTCCGGGCCCCTACCCTGGTTCCCGAAATGCGGAAGGAATTGACGGTTTTCGGATTGACGAGCCAGGTATCGCCAAAAGCCAAAGCCTGAGCCTGATCGTCCTGACCGACCTGATTGGTCGCGAGAACATTGTGCGTGATGTCATACGGGACTTTTGTATCGATTCGCGTGATCATGTAGCGCGCGAACAGGGTGTGTGTGGAGCTCAGCTGGTAATCGATTCTCAGCGGCGCCTGGAGCTGGTTCTGATTTACCGGGATCCCATACAGCACGTGCCCGCAGGGATCGGCGGTCTGCGGCAGGTACGTTGCTATCTTCAGGGCAGCAGGACTCATTGAGAATGGCCCTGAGAAGTGACTCAGCACGGCCGGCGAACTGGCGACGGCCGCGGCCGAAGGGCATCCGGCCGCGATGTACTGCGAGAAATCCCCCTTCAATTCCGCCGCGGTGGGTACGTAGGCGCTTTGGTTGACAAGATTCTGCCGGACGGTAGTTCCCTGATAGCCGAGGAAGAAGAACAGCTTGTCCTTGATGATGCGGCCGCCCAGCACACCACCGAACTGATTGCGTTTGAGCCCGTCGCTGCCGGCGGCAAAAAAATCTCTGGCGTTGAGATTCGAATTCCGGAAGAATTCGAAAAGATCGCCGTGAAAGGAGTTGGTACCTGACTTAGTCACCGCATCGACCACGGCTCCGGAATGACCTCCGCTCGAAGCCTCCTGAGCGCCTGTGGAAAGCCTGAATTCCTGCATTGCGTCCGGAAAAGGCAGCGGCATGCTCGTTCCGACGTAAGTATCCACGTGCGGTGCGCCGTCGAGGTTATATTGTACACTCCAGCTCATTCCACCCGCGACTGAAATACTCGGCCCGGTGTTCATCGTGTACGTTGGCTGCGTCCCTGCTGTCTGGATCGCCAGCCCGGCCAAAGGAATAAGATCGGTCGCCTGCCGGCCGTTCAAAGGCAGGTCGAGAATTTTCTGAGTATCCATTACGGTGGTGCCAACACCGGCTGTGCGGGTCTCAACGTCGCTCGTCGATGCTTCGACTATGACCTGATCCGACACTGCGCCAACCTGGAGACTGACCTGGATTTCGGGATTCGTGCCAACCTGCAGTACGACGTCGGGGCGCACAAATGTCCGGAATCCCATTTTGGCGGCCTGCAGATTGTAAGGCCCGAGCGGAAGGTCGGGAATAATATAAAAACCGTTGCTGTCCGATGTGGCTGACCGCTTCAAACCTGTTGCATTCTGTGTGACACTTACTTCGACATCGGGAACGGCTGCCCCGCTCTGGTCAGTTACCGTGCCACTGATCTGCGCCCTTTCCTGGGCGAACAAAGGGGCACAGCAACACATCAACAAAATACAGGCGAATGATCTCATAGCCTCCAACACTCCCCGGCGGTATATGCGCGGACCCCAGCAACACAATTCGCGCTTGCAGGGACCACTATATTTCCCGCAGAGTGGTCTGTACAATCATTTGTTACGATTCCAGCTATTGTTTCGGACGATAGGGACGCCCGGAATGATCCGGCAGTGGACTGCTTTAGACCGCCCGCGGGCGGCGGTCGCTGATCGCCTGCGTGCGAGCCTTCGGCCCCGGCGTTTTGTGAGCGTGTGCGTGCGGCACCACGCTTTTGAGCAGGGAGCGGAGCCACACAGTTCCAGGATCGCGGTCTCGTGACTTATGCCATTGCATTGATTCCTGCAGCGTCGCGATTTCAAAGGGCGGCTTCATGATCTTAAGAGGCAGGTAGCGCTGATAAGAAATCGCCAGTCGTCGATGCATAGTCGTGATGCGGGAAGTGCCCACAAGCAACTGAGGCACGAGATTGAAAGCAGTGGTTACCACTTCGATTCTGCGTTCATGACCGAACCTTTCCATGAACCATTCGTCGAATGTAGCCAGTTCCTGGCGCCTTCCGAACCGTACGACGATGTGGCCCATCGCCAGATATTCGCCGAGCGAAATCGTTGATTTCAAGCGCGAATTGCCGGACCAGACCACGCAGACAAACTCATCCTCGAACAACGGCTCGGAAGGGTGCTCCGAAGTGAGCCGAAGGGAAGGGGCGATGGAAAGGTCTATCTCACCGCGATCCAACGCATCGAAGCCACCTTCAATGTTGGAAACGAATTCGAACCTTATTCCGGGAGCCAACTGTTCCATCCGGGGCAGCGCTTCGGTCATGAGCACCATCTCCACGTAGTCGGACATGAGCAGCCGAAATTTGCGCGTGGACGACGCGGGGTCGAATACCGGATTGTTGTTGAGAATTGCCTCTGCCTGCAACAGGAAAGCCCGTACCGGCTCCACCAGCGCCTCGGCGACCGGTGTCAGAACCATTTTGCGTCCGACCGGCACAAGCAGCTGATCCTGAAAGACCTCGCGCAGCCGCGCCAGCGCGCCGCTGGTTGCCGACTGACTGAGGTGCAGCCGCCGCTCACCGGCCAGCGACACGCTCTTTTCGGCGAATAATGCGTCGAGAGCGACAAGCAGATTCAGATCCAGGCCACCAAGGTCCATAGTTCGGGTATCGACCTATCTTGCCCCGGATCGAGCCGGCGGATTCTTCGGGCTGGTATAGACAGCTTCCACGAACGTCGCGGGCATCAGAGTCCTTTCCGTCGCGCGATGTTGACTTCCGTACAGGCGTCCATCACTTGGAGGAACTTCTGGTATTCGCCTCTGCCGACCACAAAAGGATTGGGCTCGCCCGGCTTGCGCGTTTTCAGCATGTCGAGCTTGGGCTGGATGGGATCCATCAGTGGATGATTCTGCAACTCGACCTCAACGTTGGCTTTCTTCGTTTCAGCCTCGAAGTGCGGGACCGATTTCGCATACTGGGCGAGGCCTTCATCGGAAACAAAACCAGGGGTAAGGACCGTGCCCGCATACATCGCCGCCATGCGCGTTTTGCCGTTATCTCTCACCGGAAAAATGAAGCCCATCGATCCAGGCGTGTGCCCCGGCACCGCGACCGGTGTCAGTTTGAAGTCACCGAGCACAACCGGTTGCCCTTCGACGAGCACCTGATCGTGTTTCGGCAGCGGCGCCGCGGGACCGCCGCGCCCACCGCGCGCGGGGGGCCGTTCCATAAGATTCCAGTCGGCTGCGGAAATGTAGACCTTTGTCCCGAAGTGTTCCTGAAAATACGCACTGCCGCCGAAATGATCGGCATGACCGTGCCCGACGACGATGATTTTGACCATCGAAGGATCGAGGCCGAGCTTCTGAAATCCAGGCAGAAGCTGCGTTTCTGTCTGGTCGGCAGAAAGAGCATCGATCATCAGCAGACCGGCGGACGTTTTGATCACAACCGCAACCGTGCCCTGATTGCCGATGACGTACACATCGTCGAAAATTCTGGTGGGCTCGATGGGCGGATCGGACGGACTGTTCGCGCGCGGGGCTTCGCAAAAGAAGTGGGCTTCCTCCGCCCATCGGCTCCCCCCGGTTTTTTTCGCTTTCTCGATAAGCGCCTTGACCGCATCGGAATCCGGCTTCGCGGGTGCGGCTGGCGGCTGGGAATAGAGCAGACCAACGGAAATTAGAGCGAAGGCGATCGCGTTTTTCATGCATCCCTCGGTTTAGTCACTCGCTCCGCCCGCAGGATCGCGAACCCGTTTATTGAATAGGTCCACTTCATCCGCGGGCGCGCACGTATCTTCGAACGATCATGGTCTGCTGAAACTACCCCACAGGCTAGCAACACACTATAGCGGATTGCGCTCGATTGACCAAATCGATTGCTTGGATGTTATGTATCCGTGTTACGGATAGATCAACCGGCGACAGCACGGGAACGCTGCGTCTCTTTTCGCGGATCGCGCAGCGAATCGAGGGCCAGCGCCCCGGCGCCGTAGACAGCGAGGGAGAGAAACACTGCAAGGTAGCTGGTCCGCGGAACCGCCAGCGCCAATACAACCGAAATCCTGCGCGATGCCAACTCACCACCGTCTACGGCCTCACGATCAGCAGCACTTCGGCCCAGCGGGACCACACACTGCGTAATGCTGTCCAGAACAGTCGGTCCATCCGGCTCAGTTTGGGGCGGGGACGCTTGCGTATCAGGACGGCCATTTGCTGGCGCAAGGCCAGAATCTCCAGAGCCAGATCGGTTCGACATATAAAGAAGACTCGTACGGCAGACGCCAGATCAAGGATGAATCGGAGCATGAACTTCCCCTTGTATCACGCGGCTAACCCGCTGATTCTACGGCGTGGCAGATTTTTGGCGACGGACAGCCAGAGGAGCCAGCCGTTTCGAATATAAGACCAAGGCAAAACTCCACCGGTCTCCGAGACCAACAGATCATTGGAGAATGCGGAGTGCTCCCAGACCGCCAGTACCTAGCCGGAGCGGAGCCCTGCGCAGCGAAGCGCAGGCGCGGGCCGTTGATGCATCGGCTTAATCGAACCACCCATGTCAGATCAAGTCTGAGGTATCACAAATGATGGCCGGGGAGCTGTTGAACGAGTCTCGCTTCACTGGGTTTCGTTCCCGCCTTTTTCGGAGGCTCACACCGAGTTTCAACCTGCGATAGTTTGACAGTTCTCGGGTGTAGAGTACGGATGTTCCCGCAACGTTCTCTCTTCGTTCTGGGCGCTGGCTCCGCGCCAGCGCCCAGGGTGGCTAGGACCCTCCGCATACAGTCAGGCCCTAGTGTGACCCTTTCATGCCTGGCGTTCTTTCGCGCTTGCTCGCTCGAAGCGACTATCGCGCCGCGATCGGCACTCCGATTTCCTGGCCGATGATTTCGCCGGAGATCACCAGTTCTACCCGGCGATTCTGCTGCCGGCCCGAGGCGGTTTCATTCGAGGCTACGGGTTGGGTTTTCCCAAACCCTTTCGACGAAACCGAGGTGCCGGCGATTCCCTGCTCCACCAGGTAGTCGCGCACAGATCCGCCGCGCTCTTCCGAGAGCTGCTGATTGTAGTCGTCGCCGCCGACGCTGTCGGTGTGACCTTCGACCGCCAGTCGCAGTCCGGGGTGCCCCTCAACGATGCCGGCCACCTTGGCCAGTTTCTCCCGCGCTTCAGGCCGCAGCGAGAACTTGCCGGTGTCGAAAAGCACATCCGACATGTTCACGATCAAGCCACGAGCCGTATCGCGAGTCTGGAGAATCGCGTTGAACTGCAAGAGCAGCTGGGCCCGAAGTTCGGACCTGTCCGTCTCCAGCTGGCCCTTTTCCTTCGCTACACGGTCCAGCTCGGCTTGGGCAGCGGCCCTCTGCGCGTCGTTCTCGTTTCTCAGACGATCGGCTTCCGTCTGGGCGTTGGACGCCAGCAGGTCATTTTGCTGTTTGAGGCGCGCGGCTTCCGTCTCGGCGGCCGCAGTCTTGGCATCATTGTCCTGTTTCAAACGGTCGGCCGTTTCCTGCGCAGCCGCTGCCTGCAAGGCATTGTCCCGTTTCAAACGGTCGGCTTCGGCTTCAGCAGTGAGCCGCGCACTGGCCGCTTCTCGCGTGACACGCGTGGTTTCGGACTCCGCGGCGGCCTGACCGTTCTCAGCGAGAATTGTCGCGTTCTGGGCGCGAGCGGTCGCGTTCTCGGCACGAACCGTCGCATTGGCGGCGTTAGCTTCCCGGTCGGCTCCGGCTTGGCGCTCGGCGGCCAGGAGGTCGTCATCCTGGCGCTTCACGGCGATGGCCCGTGAATCCTCGGCGATCTGCACGGCCTGGCGCGCCGTCATGGTCACCGGTTTCGACCCGGCATTGCGCGCCCGGTACGCCTCCGATTGCTTCAGGTTGTTTTCCGCCTTCTCGAAGGTCTCCGTGGCGAAACGATCCGCGCCGCTCTTACGAGCGATGTTGACCGCATTGCGAGCTTCGTAAAGCTCCAGCGGGATCTTGCGGTCGAGTTTCAAATCGAGCACGTTCGCGAGGTGCTCATATTGGCCCCGTTGCAGCAACTCGTATTTCGCGTCAATCAGTTCGATTTTCCCTTTCGTATCGGGGCGAACTACATTTTCCATCACCACGACATCGCTCGGCCGAGTGACCGCGAAGTAGGGTTCGGCCGTCACCACCAGTCCGAACACTTGCAGTTCGGTGGTGACGTCCAGCTTGCCGCTGGTGCCGCCGCCGCGGAGGATTTCACCCAGGTTGGAGGTACGGCCCTCCGGGGTGATGGCCCACAGGACGTACGTGAGATACTCGCCGCCGAATTGCGTGGCGTCCGTCATGTTGCGGAACTCCACTTCGACTTCGATGTAGCCCTTCTTGCTCTCCACCTTGGCTTCGCCATGCGCGTTGGGCATGAGCGAGGTGCCCTGGAAGTCGATCTTGGTGGCGCCGCTGCGGTGCTGGTAACTGATTGCCTTCGCGGTCCGTTCCGTCACGGTGACGCGGTAAATCGGCGCAAGTCCCACAGCGGTGCGGCTCGAATTCTCGTTTCGTTCCTGGTTCTGTGCCGGCGTCTGGGCCGATAGGACGCCGCAGGCCATCAGGACTCCGATTGTGATTGTTTTCATATTTGTTTCCTTATTGGTCTTTGAGGCCCGGGCTTACTGGCCTGACCCGCTGGTTTCTTCGCGAGCCGAATACTTGTTCAGTTCATTGATGAGTTTCGCGGCTTCCGCGGGCACACGCCGTCTTTTGGTGACGATGGCGCGGTTCGACAGGCGTTTTCCGTAGATGGTGGCGTTATCGTCGGTGTCCTGCCGCAAGGTGGCTCCCTCGAGAGCGACACCCGCGAACAGCCCCTGCGAGCGCGACCACGAAAGAATGTCGGCGTGCATCTGGACATCGGTCTGAGCCGTTGCAGTGCGCCCGACCGGCCCTGCCGCCACGGATCCTTCCACGCCTAAGGTGAACTTGCTCGCGAGCAATTTGTCGGCTCCGCGTTCCGTCATCACCAGCATGATCAGGTCGGTGGACGAACCGCCGATCTGAAAGCCAACACTTCCGCCTTCAATGCGGACGGTGCCCGGCGCGGACCAACCCGGTCCAACTTTATTTCTGCAGGAAAGGACACCCTTTCCATATTTCCCGCCGACAATGAACGCCGCGGTCTTGAGATCCGGCACGATCACGATACAGTGGGCGTGCTCCAGCATCTCCTGGGGAATCCCTTTGTCCGGCGTATCCATGACTTGTGAGAATACGACCGCGGCTGCGTCCAATCGCTGTGCGGGCTCTTTATCCTTGGCCATAAGCGGGGCCACGAGCGGCGTAAGCGCCACGGCCGCTACTAAGATCAGTTTCTTCATTTCCTCACCTCTTTCGTCGCGCGCTATTGTCGCGACTCCTGAGATTAGGGCACGTGCCGCACCGTCTTGAGGAAGCGTCGCACACGCTTGTGTTTGTCACGTTTCGGGCATTGCGCCCGTAGAAGGAGACCTGGGTTAGTAACCGCATGCGGTCACGTGACCGCGTATGGTCAGTTCTTCCCGTCGATCATGCTCGGGGGCGGCGCCGGCTCGAGTTCTGGTTGAACGCCGAACCAGTACAGCAGTATGCAGCCCGTCAAGAGCAACGCCACAGTGCCTACCAAGGCCATCGCAATCAACAGAGGAGGGACAAACAGGAAGAAGGCGCCGATGGCGGCAAAGCACAGTAGACCCGAAAACGCGAGAAAATAGCGCATCATTACGGACCTTCCGTTACGGAGGTCGCCACGGTCGCTCGCAACTGTTCGAGCTCGCCCACCACTTTTGTCCAGTCTGCGGCCGCGTGCTTGGCGACAGGTGCAGCAGGTGCTTTCCGGTCTTTGTAGTAGGCCAGGATATTAGCGCGCAGCTCGGGGGAAACACCCTCGAACTTGCGGTCCGCGAGTTTCCCCAATAGCTGGTCGTAGGCCTGGTCTGCCCCCAGGTACTCGCCGGCAGCCGCCGGTTCGCCGAGGTCAAAATTCTCGTTCGGCAGTTCCAGCCGGCCGGCGCTCACGTTGGCCAGCAACGCGCGATAGTTGACCACGGTCGCGTTGAAGCTGGCCATGAACATCTTCTCGACTTCCGGAGTGGGTGCGCGAAACGCGACGGACTTGAAGAGACCGATCTTTTGCATGGCCCGTACGATCCAAGTCACCATGCGTGTGCGAAAACCAGGCCTGTGATACTCGGTCCCCCACTCTTTCTCGTAGCTGGAGCGGGAGAGATTGTAGAGAAACTTCTTTTTCGTGACGCCGGGAATTTCCTTGGCGAGTTGGTCCTTTTTGAGTTGCCACGCTACACGCGTCATGCCTGGAATGATGGAGCCCACGCTATACCGGAAGGTTCCCAACGCGAGGTCCAGGCTCCCGAAAACGTCCTTCAGCTCGATACCGTAGGTGTCTAGGAACGCACGTTCCAGCAAGGGCTTGGATACCTCAAATCCGACGAAGGCGCGGTAGCGGTCCGGGGCGTAGCGTCCTTGCGCGACCTGCAGGACGTCGAAGCCGAACTCGGTCCGGATGTGCGCCCGCGGATTGTCCCAATAGGTCACGGTGGTTCCGAATTTCTTGCGCAGTTTAGGATAAAGCAGCGGCACGGACAGGTTGGTGGCGATGCGATGGCCGTTGTTATCGGCGGCGTAGTGCGCCAGCGCGCCCAGGGCGAACGCGTATTCATTGATGTCTTGCGACTCGCGGATCATCGCCACGACAAAATCTCCGGTGCGGACGTAGTGCGTCAGGTCGCTGAAGAGGTGGCTGCTGAACGGATAATATCCCATGTCCTGGATGATGCAGCCGCCGTACACGTAGGCGTGGGCCTGCTCCAATTCTTCCGGCGTCGCCGCGGGAAATCGCTTGAGCAGCATTTTTTGGATGGAGGTATCCCACAGAGAATCGACGATAGCTTCGTGGGTGAGTACGGAATAACCGAAAGAGGCCGGGGCGGAGAACAAGCCCAACAAAATGAGCGGAGCGACCAGACGAGAGAGCATCTTTACCGGCCCCGGCTGGCAGTGAGCTCGCTGAACTTATATTCCACATCGCGCGCCACCATGGTGTGCGGGCCCACGAACCGGACATTCGCGGTGGACTCGGAGGCCGTCTGCAGCCACATGCCACCGACATCTCCGTAGACCAGGACAATGCGCGAGTCGCGCAGCCACCAGGAGGGAGCTTTCCCGGGCGAACCCTCGGTGCGGCGAAGTTGGTAGGTGGTCGCATCCACCCAGATTTGACCGCGGAGCAGGGTCTTGCCCTTGCGCTTGGGAAGCATCTCCAGCACGTAACAGAGCTGCCCGTTCAATTGCTCTTCGCGAACGAAACGAAAATCATAGTTCGCCGAGGTCAGGTCGGTCGAGCCGTAGTCTTTCACGATGTCCGTCTCGTGGTCCAGCATCTGGCGGACGATCTTTTCGGCTAAGCGCATGCCCTTTGCCTGCCGGATCGCGTAGTGTTTCACGTCCGGCGGAACGAAGCTGACATCGGCGATGATCTCCGCTTGGGTCTTCTGCTTTTCTTTGCCGAACAGCTTGTAGTCGCGCAGGACGCTGTAGGGACGAAGATGGGTCCGGTTTTCAGCCCTGGCTTGGGCCATGCGGGCCAGGATGGTCTCCACATCGGGGGTTGCACTGCCACCCTGCGCGTGGACAGATGCCAGCCCGCCTGCGAGCAGGAAAAGACAACTCGCAATCCGTTTCCCTGCATCCCAAGCAGCCCGTACATCCATGGCCAAACTCCCATATCGATTCGCGAAAAGTCACTCTCGGGCCGGCCATCTCCTCCGATCGAAGATGACCGTGCCCGGAGCGTTAACTACTAAGGAGCAGTTTAATGGCCGCTCGTCCCGAGCTCATAGAACCGGACGGCGCCCCTGGACTAGCTGGATCAGCACCACCACGATCGCCAGCACGAGCAGAATATGAATGAACCCGGACATCGTGTACGCCGTGGCTAGGCCAAGCGCCCACAAGACAAACAGAATGACAGCAATGGTCCAAAGCATTTGTAGTACTCCTTATCTCGCGTTGGCAGATGCACGCGGGTAGCCGTTGGCGACGTGGTTAAAGGTCACCACGGGAGATGCCCAGCTTCTTCATCATCGCGTTCAAGGTCGTTCGTGGCATCCCGAGGCGAGTTGCCGCGGCGCTGACGACGCCGCCGGTTTCCCGGAATACGCGCAGGATATGAACGCGCTCCACTTCCTCGAGCGTCGAACCGATGATTCCTTCCTCTGCGTCAGACCGCAATTCCGCCAAGGGTGCGCGAAGATTGGGCCCCCGGGAAAGAATCACCGACCGTTCGATGAAGTTCTCCAGCTCGCGCACATTCCCTGGCCAGGACCAATTCACCAGGGCTTTCATGGTTTCCGCGGGGATCTTGTCGATGGTCCGATCCATCTTGGCCGCGTACTTCTTGGTGAAGTGGCGAGCCAGGCTGGGGATATCCTCGGCGTGATCGCGCAACGGAGGCGTAACGATCGGAAAAACCTTCAGCCGGTAATAGAGATCGCTGCGGAAGAGCTTGTCCCCCATCATCTGCGTCAGATTCCGGTTGGTTGCCGCGACCAGCCGGACGTCGATGGGGATAGTCCGCGTACCACCCAATCTCTCGAAGGACTTCTCTTGGAGAGCACGCAGCAACTTAGGCTGCAGATCCAGGGGGATATCGCCCACTTCGTCCAGAAACAGAGTCCCGCGATGCGCCATTTCAAAGCGGCCGATCTTCTGTCCCAGGGCGCCGGTAAACGCTCCTCGCTCGTATCCGAATAGCTCGCTTTCGAGCAGCCCGGTGGGGATCGCCGCGCAATTCAGGCTGATGAAGGGAAGATTTCGCCGCGGGCTCATCCGGTGGATCGCTCGGGCGATCAACTCCTTACCCGTCCCGGTTTCCCCCAGAATCAAGACCGTCGCATCGGTGGGCGCCACCACTTCCACCTGACCCATTACCCGCCTCATGGCCGTACTGGTTCCGACGATCTCCTCAAAGTTGTTGGTGCACTCGACGACTTCCTCGTCGACATTCTCCAGCCGGTCGCGCCCCCGGAGGTCCTGGACGAACGTGATCCAGCGGAACGGAGAAAGCTTCAAAACGGCTGTAGCGACCAGAACCGGAACCCGAGTCCCGTCCTTGCGAATCAATTCTTTCTCGAATGGTGTACAAGCGCCGAACCGAAGCCCTTCTTCGTGAGCGAGTTCATCGAGAGCAAGGTATTCCGGCGGCGTGAGATCAGGCCAGTGCAGCCGGCCTGCTTGCAGGTCGTCGCGACTGTATCCGACTAGCTCGAGAAACGCGTCGTTCGCCTCCGGGATCCGGTCAAACTCGCCGGAAACAATGCCCGCGATGGTCGATTCGGCTGGAATCGGCCGGAGACGCGCCCGGCTGCGCCGCAGCTTTTCGTCTCTCTCGTGCCGGTCGCTAAAGTCGCGAACCACCCTGGCGAAGCCCTGCAGATCCCCGTGGTCGTCTTTCAAGGCCATGGTGATGACGTTGGCCCAGAATCGCGATCCGTCCTTTTTTGCGTGCCAGCCTTCCGTAGCGGCGTGGCCCTCGCCAGCGGCCTTCTTCAATTCTTCATCCAGCCTGGCGCGGAGGGTATCTTCATCCGGATAGAAGCGCGATACGTGCTGGCCGATGGCCTCACCGCTCGTGTAGCCGTAAATGCGTTCCGCTCCCGCATACCAGGCGGCAACATGTCCGTCCTTGTCCAGAAGGAACAACGCATAGTCCTGCACCCACGTGGGAACGTTGGTCTTGTCATGCAGGACCACCAGGTGACGCACGGGCAACACATTCCCTTTTGCGGTGTACTCGACTTCCCGGGGACCTCCGTCCGGACCCAAGAGCTTGAGGGTTCCCTCTTGCTCGCCCGTTTTGAGAAAGGCACGCCAGCGCTCTGAAATCTCCGGCTTTCCGTCAGGAGCGGCGAAATCGTCCAGGCGGCGGCCGATGATCTTGTTCCTTGGGAGCCCCAGGAGCTTACTGGCGCCGACACTGGCCTCCAGGTTGCGGCGGTCGTTATCCGCCAGAAGAATGGGGGTGGAAGGATGGAACACGACCGCCTGGAACAGATGCTCGAGTTCCTTCGGGCCGTTATCGGCGAGCCAACCCGTAACTTGTGGCTGAGAGGCCATATGCTTTCTCCTCCACTCTTTCTCTTCGGGAAGCCGACGGCTTCGACTCGCTCAACCGGCCAAACGGCAGGAAGCCGATAACAAGGGTCAACCCTAGTCTACCATCTACAGCCAATTCTCGCTGATGTGACGAAATTTGGTCAACCAGCCCCTCGTGGACACCAATGGTCCGAACGCGCCTCCGAAGCGGTTGGTGGCACAGGGGCTGGCCGGAAGAGATTGGTCGGCTTCGTGCATATCAGAGTGCAGGCACACATGCTTCTACAGGAGGGAACCATGCACGACATCCACAGGAAGGCCGCCGAGCAGCATGAACTTGCGGCACATGCCCACCGGACTGCTGCCGAGCATAATGAAAAAGGGGACAATGAAGCTGGAAAGTGGCATGCGGAACGAGCACTGGAGTATTCCGACCACGCTTACAAACTTGCCAAGCAAGCCCACAACAAGTCCGGGCAGATTGTGACACTTTAAAATTATGTCTACGCGCTATAACAACGGATCGCCTTACGAAAATCATCAGCGGGCCGCCGAATTGCACGACAGCGCCGCGCACGCCCATCGTGTCGCCGAACAGCAGGGAAAACAGGATCACCTGACGGGACACGAGCAGTCACGGCAAGCCCTGGAGGATTCCCAAGACGCTCACCGGCATACTCAGGCGGCCACGATCGGACATGGCATCGCGGCATTCGGACATGACGACATCGCAGCCCTCGCTTACGAACTCTGGCAAGCCAGAGGCTGTCCCGACGGATCGCCGGAGGAAGATTGGTTCCATGCCGCAGAACAATTGCGATCCCTCGCCGCAACCCGTTGATCCCTCTCTGGGCAATCGTCAGTGCCCGAAATGCGGCGCCGAGATGGAGCCGATCGAGACAGGCGTGGAAGGGCCGCCGGTTCAGCAGTTACAGCTCTGCCCAGGCTGTTATCTGGTGACGTGGAGCGATCAGGATGGGCTTCACGCACGCCAAGGCGTGCCGGTGAAACCCGGCTCTGAGGGGGAAATCAACCCTTCCAGTGAACCCGGTTGGCTGGCGGGCGAACCTGAGGAATGCTGACTTATCGAGCGCTCGAACTCAGGCGCGCGCCGGTCTCTTCATCAGTTGCAGTGCACGGCCCGAAGGTGCGTCGATGGGCACGACGGTCTGGTTTGTGCTCCGGCGCGTCGTGCGGAATTGATAGTGGGCCATCACCGCTGCGAAACTGGATGTCTCCGAGCGCAGTACCCGGCCCAAGGTAACCAGCTGGAGAGGAATGTGTCCATCCAGCAGGGATGGCCAGTCAATATTCAATTCCAGCCGGGTCCCCGTGTTGATTTCATGCTGGCAGGCGACCAATACGCCCCCACTGCTCAGGTTCACCACCCAGCCCGTCCCGTTCAGAGGCCGCCCGCGCCCGAGAGTCCGGTAGCGGATCTTTAGTTCAAGCGGAAAGCGAGCTCCTGACCGGCGTTCGATCGGAATCCATGGATTGACCAGGGACATTGGAGCATACAGGGCCATGAACTTTCCCTTTCAAAGACCCACGGACACGGTCGATTCGGCCGGCAATAACGCCCTGGCTGTGCGGAGCAATTCCTTCCCGCGAAACGGCTTGGCGAGAAACCCGCGGGTAGGCGCTTGCAGGTCTGCCTGTAACTCCGCATCCGGGCGAGAACCGGAAACATACAGGACTCTCAACTCGCCATGGAGACGGGAGCATTCGCGGGCCAGTTCGAGGCCCGACATTCGCGGCATATTGTAATCGGTTACCAGCAGCTCAATGGGACGTATGGATTGGCGAAAGATGGTCAATCCGTCCGGACCGTTGCCGGCCACAAGAACCTCGTAACCGTTGCTCTCCAGAAGCGTATAGAGCGAATCGCGAACTGACTTTTCGTCGTCTACCAGCAGTATTCTGTGCGGCATAGCGTATTGGCCTCAGTCAGCGCGCGGTCCACGCCCTACTGACCGATTTCATGCGAGCACGAGATGGACCGAACGTTCCGGCGCGTCGCGTTGGCCTGTATCGGCGTTTTGTTTTCCATCACTTCGAGTGAGGCTTCGATGTGCAGAGACCCGGCGTAATGGTTGACGATGGATGGTCAGACGACCAAATGCGGTCTGAGGATGGGTGGTGGATTGCTTACCTTCGCAATCAGGATGCGCTCATCGCTATGGAACTGAAGCATGGCTGTAGATCGGAATACGGACCTCTGGAATTACGCATCCAAACCACGGACCAGTTGAATGGATTCACGGTTTTTGTCGAGGATCCTCGCCGGGAACCCATTTGTGTCTATGAGCAGGCCGTGCAGAGCACGCTCGAATCCGCAAAAGATCACTTGGTCCTGCGAGCAGGAGAATATCTCGACAGCCATCAGGAAGCCACCCAACACAACGCCGACTGGCGATGCTCCTGAAGATGGCCGGGGCAGCAGCTTGGAACACGACGTGCCCGGCATATCCCCAGAGGAGTAAGTGAAATGCCTTTAGTAAATCTAGTGTTCGCGCTCATCATCGTCGGTGTGGCGCTGTGGCTGATCAATCGTTTTATCCCCATGGCTTCCAGTATCAAGACGATTCTGAATATCGTCGTGGTGGTGGCGGTAGGGGTTTGGGTACTGCAGGTCACGGGACTGTGGGGCCCAATTTCCAGCTATCGTGTTTCGCGCTGAGGGTCGCGGCCTGGGACCGCGCGCACCCATGATGGAATCCCCACAAAGTGACCTTATTAGGTCAACTGACCCCGCACGGTCAGCTCTTGGCCCCCAGCCTTTAGGTGAATTCCGTATTTCGGCTGAACACCTGACGCGACAGGAGTGTTTGTGCCCAATGGACCCACGCGTGCTTCCACAACAGGGCGGGAAACCTGCCAATGCGGGATCGCCCAGAGTTTATCGAACTATAAGGAGAAGAGGGAAATGACATTCTTTAAGGCAGTACCGACCGTGTTTTGCCTGGCCCTGTTGGGCGCGACGATCTCGCCCAACGCCAAGGCTGACGACTACAACAAGAAAACCACTGTTACCTTTAGCGGACCCGTGGAGATCCCACCGGTATACATCACCGGGATGAGGGTGTTACCGGCTGGAACCTACGTGTTCAAGCTGCTGAACTCCTCGTCCAACCGTCACATTGTCCAGATCTTCAACAAAGACCAGACCAAAATCTTCGCCACGATCCTGGCGATTCCAAATTATCGCCTGGTGCCGAAAGACAAGACCGTCATCACGTTCAATGAGGGCGTGAGAGGCCAGCCAGAGGCGATCCGGGCATGGTTCTATCCCGGCGCAAACTGGGGCGAAGAATTCGTCTATCCGAAAACCAAGGCTGTAGAACTGGCCAAGGTGACTAAAGAGCCGGTTCTGGCCCTGCAGTCCGAGGTGCCGGTGGAAGTCGAGAAGCCCGAGGAGCCGGAAGTCGTCGCCCAACTGGAGCAGGCTCCGATCATCGCGGTCAAGCCGACCGGCGAAGAGGCGGAAGTCGCCGAAGTGGTCCAAAGCGAGCCTGCGGAGACGGTCGCCGCTGCGCCTGCCGAGGTAGCCGAGAACAAGCTTCCCGGTACGGCGAGCTCGTTGCCGCTGATCTTTCTGTGTGGGCTGCTGGCGTTAGGCGGCGGCTTGGGCGTTCGCGCCATGCGAAAAGTCGCCCGATAGTCCGATTCGTCACGGGCGCGTCACATCTGTGGCGCGCCCCAGGAAGAGCCAAGCAGCTATGAGTGCAGCGCCGCCATCCAAACGATTCTCGAATTCAAGGAGCCACGACATGCGACAGAGAGTCGTGCCGCTATTGGTGCCGCCGCTGCGGAAGGGACGCCCAGAAGGGGTCGGTATTTACGAGACCAAGGCGCGAGGCATGGCGGTGCTCACCACTCCGCGGCTAAACAAGGGCACGGCTTTCACCGCGGAGGAACGGGAGGCATTGGGCCTCACCGGCCTGCTTCCGGACCTCATCAGCACGCTGGAGACTCAAGCCACGGCCGCGTTCACCCAATACCAGTTGCTGCCGGATTCGGTGAGTAAGAATATCTATCTGACCGCGCTCCACGATCGCAATGAGGTATTGTTCTTTCGCGTGCTCTCCGAGCACCTGCGCGAGATGATTCCGATCGTCAACCATCGGACGGTGGGTCTGGCGATGGAGCAGTATCACCACGAGACCCGGCGTCCCCGGGGCGTGTATCTTTCGATCGATCATCCCGATGCGATCGAGAAAGCCTTCCAAAATCTGGGGGCCGGTCCCAGCGATGTCGACCTGATCCTGGCAACGGACGCCGAGCAAATCCTGCGGCGTCGGCGATTGGGGCGTCGGCGGAATCGAAATCGCGATCGGCAAACTCGCGATCTATACAGCGGCGGGCGGAATCGACCCGACACGCGTGATTCCGGTGATGCTGGATGTCGGCACCAATCGGGAAAGCCTGCTGGCGGATTCGATGTACCCCGGCAACCGGCACGCCCGCGTCCGGGGAGAACGCTACGATGCCTTCATTGACGCCTACGTCAAGACCGCATCGAGGTATTTCCCCAACGCTCTGTTGCAGTGGGAAGATTTTGGACCCGGCCCCGCACGCCGCATCCTCGAAAAATATCGCGGCGGGGTCCGCACCTTCAATGACACACTGCAAGGCACGGGCGCGGTCACGCTCGCAGCCGCGGTTTCCGCGATGCGCATTTGTGGAACGCTGCTGCGAAATCAGCGCATCGTCATTTTCGGCATGGGCCTCGCCGGCACCGGGATCGCGGACCTGATTCGCGATGTGATGGTTAGCGAAGGTTTGTCCGACGAGGATGCCACGCGCCGGTTGTGGTGCGTAGACGTTCACGGACTGCTGACCAGTGACATGGGCGACCGGCTGCACGACCATCAAGCGACCTTCGCGCGCCCGGCCGCTGAAGTCAGGAGTTGGAGAGCTGAAAGCCCTGACGCCAAGGTCCTCAGCTTGGCTGAAGTGATTCGCCAGGTGCGGCCCACCATGCTGATCGGCACGTCAGGAATCGCGGGCGCCTTCACGGAGGCGATTGTCAGGGAAATGGCCCGGCACACCGACCGGCCCATGATCTTCCCGCTTTCGAGTCCTCCTGCGTTCGCAGAGGCTACTCCAGCCGATCTGATCGCCTGGACCGATGGCCGGGCCTTGATCGCCACCGGCAGCCCGTTCACGCCGGTCACGCACAAGGGAATCACCCACGTCATCGGCCAGACGGAAAATGCCATGTTGTACCCCGGCCTGGGCCTCGGTACGATTGTCTCGCGGGGCCCGTCTGGTCAGCGTCGGCATGCTTGCCGCTGCGGTAAACGCGTTGTCCAGTCTGGTCGCGGTTCGGCTCCCCGGCGCGTCCCTGCTGCCGTATGTCGATGATCTGCGCAGCGTAACGGTGACGGTTGCTATTGCCGTCGCCGAGGCTGCAGTAGCGGAGGGTCTGGCGACCGTCGAACTTGCGGACATCGTTCAGCAAGTGGAAGACGCCATGTGGCAGCCGGAGTATCGCCGGATTCAAGCATCCTGACGATGAAGATCTTGATCAAAGCGGCGCCGCCCCAACGGGTCTTGCAGTGGACCCAGCGGATGCTGTTCGCCGGCGGGATTCTGATGCTGGGCTATTGCGGGTTCGTCCTGGCAGATACGTTCATTTTTCAAAAACAGGAGACCGCGGCTCTCGAACAGTTCGTCCCGGCGCGGCTCGCGGCGGGTAACATCACCCTGCCGGCCATCGGACCCAATGGCCTGATCGGCCGCATGCAAGTCGAGCGGCTAGGCGTCTCCGTGGTTGTGATTGAGGGGACCAGCAGCAAGATCCTGCGGCGCGCGGTGGGGCATATCGCCGGCACGGCGCTCCCGGGACAACCCGGCAATGTGGGAATCGCCGGGCACCGCGATACCTTCTTCCGGCCCCTGCGAAAGATCCAGCCCGACGACATTATCACGTTGACCACGCTGCGCGGTGCGTACCGCTACCGGGTGGTCTCCACGAAAGTCGTCAGCCCCGACGACGTGGGAGTGCTGGATTCCGACGGCAACCAGATCCTGACGTTGGTCACGTGCTATCCGTTTTATTACTTAGGCTCGGCTCCCGAACGGTTTATCGTCCGGGCAGAACGCGTCACTTAATGGGCGCTGGTTCTAACCCGGAGCCGGTATCGGAAGTGGATGAAATGATCCGGTCAATCAAGCCGTACTCTAAAGCCTGCGCCGGCCCGAGGATGTAATCGCGGTCGACGTCGCGCTCGATACGCTCCAGCGGTTGGCCCGTGGCCTCGGACAGAATCTTGTTCAGCGTATCGCGCATACGCAAAATCTCCCGCGCATAAATCTCGATATCGGTGGCCTGCCCCGCCAGACCGCTCATGGACGGCTGGTGAATCAGGATGCGCGAATGCGGCAGGCTGTAGCGCTTGCCCTTGGCGCCGCAGGCAAGCAGTACGGCAGCCATCGAAGCAGCCTGGCCGACGCAATACGTTACGATATCCGGCCGAACCACGCGCATGGTGTCGAGGATCGCCAAGCCGGCGGTAATCGAACCGCCGGGCGAGTTGATGTATATCGAGATGTCTTTCTCCGGATTCTCCGCTGTTAAGAATAGGAGCTGAGCGATGACCAGATTGGCCACGTTGTCGTCGATGGGCTGCCCCAGGAAGATGATGTTCTCCTGGAGCAGACGCGAGTAGATATCGGAGGCGCGTTCGCCCCGCGACGTCTGCTCGACGACCATCGGCACCATGTAGGACTGCGGCACAGCGAAAGCTCCTGCGATCGGCCGGCTTAGTACTCCATGCCGGATCCACGGCCGCCGGGACCCGCACCCGCAGCGGATTCGTCCGAAATCTCGCAGATCATCGCCTCGGTTGTCAGCATAAGAGCGCTGATCGAGGCTGCGTTCTGGAGAGCCGAACGAGTCACCTTGGTCGGGTCAATGACACCGGATTTCACCAGATCCTCGTACTCACCGGTGGCGGCGTTGAAACCGTAGTTCTGGTCCTTGCTGGCCAGAATCTTCTCGATGAGGATCGCGCCCTCATATCCGGCGTTGCCCCTGCGAAGAGCCGATTCGCCAGATCACGGCAGTAGTGGTGCCATCGCCCGCGACGTCCGAGGTCTTGGTTGCAACTTCGCGCACCATCTGCGCGCCCGTGTTTTCGAGCGGATCGCTCTGTGGCAGTCCTGGGATCCTGGGACTCCTGATCCTGGCTTTAGTCAGCAGCCTCGCCCAAGGCCAAGTGCACGTTCTGGATCTGACCATCACGGCGTTGCTGGCGATCGCATTTACCTCGATCATCGCCACGTGGGGCACGCGAGCCGCTAACCGGGTGATGCCGCCCCTGCTCCGAACGTTGAGAGGCCCCGAAGGCCAGTTCGCGCTGGCCTTGCTGCTGCTGTTTTCGCTCGCCGTGGTCTCGGTCTACGCCGGCGTGGCGGCCATCATCGGGGCGTTCATGGCCGGGATGGCTTTGGCGGAAACCGTCACCCATCGCGTTCACGACCTCACGCGGGGCGTAACCGAGCTGCTGGTCCCATTCTTCCTGGTGGGCATCGGCCTGCATTTCGGAGTCGCCGCGTTCGCCAATCCCTCAACGCTGTGGCTGGCGCTAGCGGTCCTGGTGGCGGCGGTCTTCTCCAAATTTGCCGGGCGCAGTCTGGGGGCCTACAAACTCGGTTGGGAGGACGCCCGGCGTGTGGGCGTAGGGATGATCCCGCGCGGCGAGGTGGGTATGGTGGTAGCCCAACTAGGTCTGTCGCTGGGCGTGATCGGCGAGAATATCTATGCCGTGGTCGTGTTTATGTCCGTAGCCACCACTCTGGTGGCTCCCCCGCTCTTAAAGTTGACGTTTAGAAGGGTCAGCGGAAATTGAACCGGCAGAACCCCTCAAATCTCCGCCGGTTTTAGCGATAAGACCTTCGTGGGATCCGTGTCTACCATGGTGGGGACTCCGGCCGGGACGGTGGCCGTCCATTTCCTGAAGCGCCTACCTTCGTTTTCGCCCGTGGCCCTGCGCCTGATGGCCCTGGTGGCCGATGAAAACGTTTCTTTTAAAGAAGTTGCCGGGCTAATTTCGCTCGACCCCACGCTCTCCGGCGAGACCCTGCGGATGGCCAATTCCGGACTCTACGGGCGCGGGCAAGAGGTGCAGTCGGTGTTGCACGCCATCGCCATGGTGGGGCTCCACCGGCTGGCCCGCATGGCGGTGACTGCGGCCCTGTGGCGCGGCATGCCCAAACGTGCGTCCCCGTTCATGAAATCCTGGTGGCGGCACAGCGTGGCGACGGCGCTCATCGCCGAACACTCCTCCATGCTGGCGATCGACTACGCCTACACCGCCGGGCTGCTACACGGGATCGGACAGCTGGCGCTGCTCGAACACGCGCCCGAGGATTACCCTGCCCTGGTCAGCGATGCCGTGGCATCCGGCCTGGACTTGCAGGAGAACGAGCGCGCCGCCTACGGAACCGACCATGCCGAACTGGCCGGGCTGATCCTGGAAGCCTGGGGCCTGCCCGAAGTCGTGCAGGATGCCGCCGCATTGCATCACTGGCCCAACGTGGGCAGCGAACTGGCGGACTCGGTCCAGATCGGATGCATCGCGTCGGAGCACATCGGTTTCGGCGCTTGCGGCTGCCACCGGCAGCTCGCGGCGGAAAACTACTCCCCTGCGGTGGCCGAAGTGCTCGCGAATCAGCACCTGCTCGAGGTCTTCGCGACCGAAGTCAACAACATCGAGTGCTCTCTCATTTAGGCCGCTCCACGCTTGCGGCAGCGCGCTAGCCGCCGGACAACGCCTGGCCCCGCCCGATGTTGTAGATTAGGGGAAATGCCATGCGTTTCCTACCTCTTTTGCTCGGATTGACTGCCGCGGGCGCCATGGTGTTCGCCCAGGGAGCTCCGGCCCTGGAGCTGACCGACTTTTCCGGCGTCTGGGCCGAACGCGTTCACGAGGACAACTACGAGCGCTCCGGCGGACCGCCTCTGGGCGACTATCAAGGCATTCCGCTCAACGACGCGGGCCGCGCGAAGGCCGATAGCCACGACGCCTCCGAGTGGAGCCTGCCCGCGTTTCAGTGCCGGCCGCATTCGGCTCCCTATCAGTGGCGCGCGCTGGGCAGCGTACGTTTCTGGAACGAAGTGGATCCCATCGGGCGCACGCTGCGGGCGATTCACATCGAGTATCTGCGGTCGCTCGACCGGGTGATCTATATGGACGGCCGCCCGCATCCCCCCGACTATGCCCTGCACAGCTGGTCGGGATTTTCCACCGGCAAATGGGTGGGCAACACGCTGGTGATCGATACCGACCACATCAAGGCCAGCTACCTGCGCCGCAACGGCGCGAGCTTCAGCGATAAAGCCACCATGCAGGAATTCATCGACCGGCACGGCGACTATCTCACCATCACCATGATCCTGACCGATCCGGTGTGGCTGGAGGAGCCGTTCATCCAGACCACCAACTACGCGCTGGATACGCACACCGCCCTGACCTACTATCCCTGCACGGTCAGCGAGGAGAATATTTCGACCGCCGTGCCCCACTTCCTCCCCGGAACCACCGAACAGTTGAAGGACGCCGCCGGCTGGATTCCTCCCCAGGCCGCGCGCGGCGGCGCTGCCAGCACCTATCCGGATTACCGCGAGACGCTGAAGCAGGCGGCGAAGAAATGAAACGCCTCGGGCTCATCTTTCTCCTGATGGCGAATGCGTTCGCGCAGCCGAAAGGCCAAGGCACGGACATCCATGTTCTGCCGGTGCAGGGCAACATCTATATGCTGGTGGGAGCCGGCGGAAATATCGCCGCCTCCATCGGACCGGACGGAATCCTGCTGGTGGATACGGGCACCAGCCAAATGAGCGGAAAGGTGCTGTCCACCGTTCTCGAACTGGTCACCGCGATCGCCGCCGCGCCGGCTCCCAACCACTGCGTCGGACTGCACTGCCCCGATAGCCCGTATCGCTGGTCGAGCCCCTCGCTCAACGCGATCATCGCCTCGCCCGCGCCGCCCAAACCGATCCGCTACATCATCGATACCAGCGTCGATCCGGATCACACCGGCGGCAACGAGACGCTTTCCGCGCTGCCGGCGGATTCGAAAATCGTCGGCGTGACGTTCCCGCCCGTGGGGGTCGCGCCCACCGCGACCGTGATCGCGCATGAAAACGTGCTGGGCCGGATGAGCGCAGAGACCAATGGCAAGTCCGCCGTTCCCTCCGGGTTGTGGCCCACCGACACGTATCACGGCGCCTCCTACAAGCTCAGCGAATTCTTCAACGGGGAAGGCGTGCGCCTCTATCACGAGCCGGCCGCGCATACCGACGGCGACAGCATGGTGTTTTTCCGGTATTCGGATGTGCTCGCCGCCGGCGATATTCTTTCGACCACCAGTTATCCGGTGATCGATGTGGCCAAGGGCGGTACCATTCAAGGAGTCCTGGACGGGCTGAATCATATCCTGGACATCGCGATTCCGGAGTTCCGCTCGCAGGGCGGGACGCTGGTGATCCCCGGCCATGGACGCCTGTGCGATACCGGAGACGTGGCCAACTATCGCAACATGGTGTCCATCATTCGGGATCGCGTGCAGGACTCGATCAAGAAAGGGATGACTTTGGAGCAGGTCAAGGCTTCCAGGCCCACGCTGGAATACGATGGGATTTACGGCGCGGCCACCGGGCCGTGGACCACCGATATGTTTGTCGAGGCCGTGTATAAAACCTTGAAGCACTAAATACGAGATCGATTGAGGATGAATCCGCAATAAGGAGAGTTCCATGACGCGCCCAATGCTTGCCGGTGTGGCCGGATTTCTCATGTTCGGCATGGCTGCCTATGCCCACCACTCCCTCGGGGCGACCTATGAGGCGGACAAGGAAATCAAGCTGGAAGGAAAGATCGTCCAGCTGCTGCTGCGAAACCCGCATTCCTACCTGCAGATCGAGGTTCCCAACCCGGACGGTACGATGCAGCGCTGGTCGCTTGAATGGCGCAGTTCGGGACAACTCGGGCAAGCCGGGATCAAGCGCGACACACTCAAAGCCGGAGACGATGTAGTCATCACGGCCAATCCGTCGCGCACGCACGGGGATCATCGCGCCGCGCTGAAGACTTTGCATCGCACCTCGGACGGTTTCGGCTGGGGCACCAAGCCGGGAGAAACCATCGACTAACATGCTCCGACTGCGGCCAGCGGCGGTTTCGATCGGCGTGCTCGCGCTCTTGCTGCTCCCGCCCGCATTCCCGCAGGGCCGCGGCGGCGGGCGCGGCGGGCGTGGTGGACGCGGCGGTCCTCCGCCAACCCCCCAAGCTACTGCCGCCATCGATATGACCGGCTACTGGGTATCGGTGGTGACCGAAGATTGGATGTTCCGCATGGTGACGCCGCCCAAAGGAAAGTATCTGGGTGTCCCGCTCAATGCCGCGGCTCGCCGCGTGGCCGATGCCTGGGATCCGGCCAAGGACGAAGCTGCCGGCGAACAGTGCAAGTCCTATGGAGCCGCCGCGCTCATGCGCGTCCCGGGCAGGCTGCATATCACCTGGGACAACGACACCACGCTCAAGATCGAGACCGAGGCGGGCACCCAGACGCGGCTATTCCACTTCGGCAGTGAGAATGCCCAAAGCGCGGCGGAGAAGGCCGCGCAGAGTAGCGCTCCCTCGTGGCAAGGCTATTCGATCGCCGAATGGGAGCAAGCCGCCGTCGGCCGTGGCGAGCCGCGCAACGGTGATTTGAAAGTGGTCACCACCCGGCTGCGGCCCGGATATCTTCGCAAGAACGGCGTCCCCTACAGCGAAAACGCCATCGTCACCGAGTGGTACGACCGCCATACCGCCTCGAACGGCGATATCTGGCTGGTGGTCAGCACCGAGGTAAAGGATCCTCAATATCTGACTGTGCCGTTCATTACGAGTACGCATTTCAAGAAACTGCCGGATAACGCCCCCTGGAAGCCGGAAGCCTGCACCTCCCGCTAGCGTGGGCCGGCGAACACCGCGCGCTGCACGCCTTAGCCCCGGAAAAATAGGGTTGTAGCCCGGTGCCGGTTGTGGTCTACTCTAATTGCGGCGTTCAAGATTTCGCCTGGAGGCAACCCAGGCAGCGGGCCGTCATCGTCTGCGGGCTGACGTACCTCCGAACGTTGGCCCAGCAGATCAGGTTTCCCCATTGAACGCCGCACAGTTCTCAGCGTCCCGTCGCGGACGTTGTATACTCTTTTGAGACCCGGAGGCTGCGGTGCGGCCCGGAGTCTGTCCCGAATTAGGAGAAAAATCAAATGAGTGAAGTGCTCACTGGAGCAGAGTTTAAGAAGGAACTGCGCGCGGGAAAGCCGAAACTGGGCCTTTTCGTGAACTCGCATAGCCCGACGGTCGCCGAACAACTGGCGCACAGCGGCTACGATTGGCTGCTGGTCGATACACAGCACGGACCCATGGGGCATGAAACCCTTTCCGCGATGCTCGCGGGCATCGCCTCGGGCGGGGCGAAGTCTTTCGTGCGCGTATCGGGATATCAGGACCGCGCCGGTATTCAGCAGACGCTCGACATGGGAGCCGACGGCGTACTCATCCCCTACATCAACACCGCCGACGAAGCCCGCCAGGCCATCAGCTGCGCGCGCTATCCCACCAAGGGAACCCGATCGGTTTACTTTCCGCAGCGCAGCATGAACAAAGCCGGGCTGTTGGGCTACGCCGGCGCGGCCAACGACAACACCATCGTGGCGCTGCAGGTGGAAACGGCCGACTGCATCAAGAACATCGACGAGATCGCCGCCGTCCCCGGCGTCGACATTCTGTTCCTCGGTCAAAACGACTTGTGCATGTCCATGGGCTTGTACGAGAAATACAAATTTCCCGACATGTACACCTCGCCCGAACTGGGCGCAGCGACCGACAAACTCCGCGCCGCCGCCAAGAAGAATAACGTCATCCTGGGGCTATTCCTGTTCGGCACCGCGCGCGTGGGCGAGTTCCTGGACAAAGGCTTCCCCTTCATCAGCCTGGGCAACGACCTGCACCACATCCTGACGCAGACCACCGCCTACGTGAAGGACGTCGAGGCCGTCTCCAAGGAAAAAGGCGCAGCCTGGACCCGCCGGACCACGGCGCTGATGTAAAACCAGTAGCAAAAACATGCAACTTGTCGAAGCGATGTCCCGCATCGGGGTGGAGTCTGCCTTCGAGGTCCTGGTCAAGGCCAGGGCCCTCGAAAAGCAGGGCAAAAGCGTCATCCACCTGGAGATTGGCGAGCCCGACTTCCCCACTCCCAAGCACGTCGTCGAGGCCGGAAAACGCGCATTGGACGAAGGCTGGACCAAGTACGGCCCGACGCAGGGACTGCCCGAGCTGCGCGAGTCCATCGCCGCGTATATTTCGCGCACGCGAAACATCCAGGTCGGTCCGCAACATGTGTGCGTGGTGCCGGGCGGGAAACCGGTCATGTATTTCGCGATGGTCGCTCTGCTCGAAGCGGGCGACGAGGCGATCTACCCCAATCCGGGCTTTCCGATCTACGAATCGATGATCAAGTTCCAGGGCGCCACGCCCGTGCCCATTCCGCTGATCGAAAGCCGCGGCTTTTCCTTCGACCTGGATCTGCTGGAACGCAGTCTCACGAACAAGACCAAGCTGGTGATCCTGAATTCGCCGGCGAATCCCACCGGCGGCATCATGCCCGCGGAGGACGTCCAGCGGCTCGCGGATATCCTGCGCGGCCGCGACATCATGGTTTTGAGCGACGAGATCTACTCGCGCATCGTCTACACAGGCGAGCCGGTTTCGATCGCCAGCTTCCCCGGCATGCTGGAGAAGACCATCATTCTGGATGGCTTCTCCAAAACCTATTCGATGACCGGCTGGCGGCTGGGCTACGGCGTGATGCCGGAGTGGCTGGCCGACGCCGTGGTCAAGCTGATGGTCAACTCCAACTCCTGCACCGCCAGTTTCACGCAGCGGGCGGGCATCGCCGCGCTTGAAGGCCCGCAGGACGATGTCGACAAGATGGTCGCCGAGTTCCGCAAGCGGCGCGACGTCATCGTGAAGGGGCTGAATGAAATCCCGGGGATCCGCTGCTCGGAGCCCGCGGGCGCGTTTTACGCGTTCCCCAACGTCACCGGCACCGGCTTGCCCTCCAAGCAGCTAGCCGATATGCTTCTCAATGACGCCGGGGTCGCGTGCCTGGATGGCGGCTGCTTCGGTTCGCATGGGAACGGGTACCTACGGTTTAGTTATGCAAACTCTCTCGACAATATTCAGGAAGCCCTTAGCAGGATCCGTAAGATCTCGACTCGCTGGACTCGTACTTAGCAGCGCGATTTTAATGGCCGCCACAGCATCGGGACAAAGTGCATCAAAAGCGGCGGAGCCGCCGCGCATGCCCGACGGCAAGCCGAGCTTCGTCGGTTTCTGGACCCTGCCTTACACCCCGAATAATGCCGCCCGGAGCGGCGAAGCCTCCATCCCCTACACCGACGCCGGACGAGCGGCCTTCAAGGATCACGACTCCAAGGACGATCCGACCTCCCGCTGCCTCTATCCAGGCATGCCTCGCATCATGCAATCGCCCTACCCCATGCAGATCATACAGACGCAGGAGTACGTCGTCATGCTGTTCGAATACATGCGGCAGTGGCGCGCGATTCCCACCGACGACCGCAAGCATCCCGAAAATATTCCGCCCTCGTTCATGGGAGACTCCGTCGGCAAATGGGATGGCGATACCTTCGTCATCGACACGACCGGGTTGAACGACAGGACATGGCTCGACACAGCCGGCCATCAGCACACCGCCGATCTGCACTTGACCGAACGCATGCGCCGCACGCCCACCACCATCAACCTGGAATATACGATCGACGATCCGAAGATGTACTCCAAGCCGTGGGTGCAGGAACGGATCATCCGGCCGCTACCGCCGGCCAAGCACGGCCTGCCCGAGCTGATCGAGTACTCCTGCGAGGAAAATAACAAGGACCTGCCGCATCTGGTCCCTACGAAACCCGCTCAATAGCCTGAACCGCGGTCCGCTGCGCAGGTAGTCCCAGTGCTTAGGAGAACTCAGGACATGACACTCAAATACCAATCTCCAAATAAGCTGATCTCCAGCCTCCCTTTCCTATTTGCGGCCCGTTTGCGTGCCCAACCAACAGGGGCGACAGACCTCGCCGCTTTGACTACCACCAAACCTGCCGCGGATCAGTGAGCGCTTCCAGACGCCGGTAGCCTCCCCGGAAGTACGCCAGCGGCTCGCCGCCGGGCGCGTCCCCATGAAGCGCATCGCCGACGATGATGGTGTGATCCCCGCCCGGATGGACCGCGTGCACGGTGCATTCGATGAAGGCGATGGCTCCTTCCAGCACCGGCGATCCCGTATGCTCCACGCGGTGGGCCAGCGCCGCGAATCGGTCCTCGCCCCGCTTGGCGAACGCGCTCGCCAGATGCTGCTGATCCTCGCGCAGGTAGTTAATGCAGAAGTGGCCGGTGGCGACGATCGCCGCCAGGGTCCGCGCGCGATTGTCTACGCAAATCAGAAACTGCGGCGGGTCCAGGGAGAGCGAGGTCACGGCGCTCATGGTCATTCCGACGGGTACGCCGTTTGGATCCAGGGTGGTCACCACGGAGACCCCCGTGAGCCAATGGCCGGCAAGCTGGCGAAACATCTCGGGCTGCATCACGATTCGATCAGTCTAACAGACTGCGTTTGCTCCAATTATCCCTGCGACTTGGCCGCCGCCCCAGCATCTAACAGACGAGTGCATCCCGATCCCCCCTAATGTTGACAGGGATTAGGGAGATTAATATACAATCGAGGTAGCCTCACAACTTCCATGCCACTTGCCTTCCCTAAGCCCAGTACGGCGATCCGGCCAGCCTCGTCTCTGCTCGAGCAAATCGGTAATACGCCGCTGTTGCGGCTGGCCAAGCTGGACGCGGAGTTTCCGGACATCGAGATCTACGCCAAAGCCGAGTTTTTCAACCCCGGCGGGTCGGTCAAGGATCGCGCCGGGCTGAACATGATCCTGGACGGCGAGCGCACCGGCCGCCTCACCAAGGACCGCATTCTGCTCGATGCCACCAGCGGCAACACCGGCATCGCCTACGCCATGATCTCGGCCATCAAGGGCTATCGCGTGAAGCTCTGCCTGCCCGAGAACGCCTCGCATGAGCGCAAGCAGATCATGAAGAATTACGGCGCGGAGATGGTTTTCTCCGACCCCGGCGAAGGCTCCGACGGAGCCATCCGGCTCTGCAAAAAGATCTACGAAGCCGATCCCGACCTCTACTTTTATCCCGACCAGTACAACAATCCGGCCAACTGGAAAGCGCATTTCGAGGGCACCGCGGTCGAGATCATGGAGCAGACCAAAGGCGCGATCACGCACTTTGTGGCCTGCATGGGCACCAGCGGAACGTTTACCGGAAACTCGCGGCGGCTCAAGCGCGACCTGCCGCACGTGCAATGCATCTCGGCGCAGCCTTCTTCGGGATTCCATGGCCTGGAAGGCTTGAAGCACATGCCGACCAACATCGTTCCCGGCATTTACGATCCGACGCTGGCCGACGACAACCTGTGGATCGAAACCGAGGACGCCTACGCCATGACGCGCTGGCTGGGCCACAATGAGGGACTGCTGGCCGGCATGAGCTCCGGCGCGAATCTCCATGCCGCGCGCGAGGTCGCCAAGCGGCTGGCTGCGGAAGGCCGCGGCGGGTTGATTGTCACCATCGTGGCCGATGGCGCGACCAAGTACTTGAGTGAACCCTTCTGGAATGATTAAAGTCGACTCGCAAGCGTGGCAAGTGATGGTTGCCCACGCTGAAGCCAAATTTCCGAACGAATGCTGCGGAGCCATGATCGGCAAGATCGACGGCGACGAGAAACACGTCACCTCAGCCGAGCCCATGGAGAACGCCTACGCCGGCGCCCAGGGCGCGCGCTACGAGCTGCGTCCCGAGGATTTGATGGAAGCGGATAAACGGGCGCGGGCCGCGGGACAGGATCTCATCGGTATTTTCCACTCCCATCCCGACTGCGATGCGTACTTCTCCAAAACCGATCTGGAGAACTCCTGCCCGTGGTATTCATTCGTCGTACTATCAGTCAAGAGCGGTAAGTTCGACCATGCGGCCAGCTTCCTGCCGAACGCCGACCAAACCGCCGCGGAGAAAGAAGATTTGATATGGCCAAAGTCCTGATTCCCACGCCGCTGCGCCAATACTCGGAGAAACAAGACTCCGTGGAGCTCACGGGATCGACCGTGGGCGAAGTGCTGGGCGCTCTCACCACCAAGTTCCCCGACCTGCGCAAGCAGCTCTTCAACGATGAAGGCAAGCTGCGCAGCTTCGTCAACGTGTACCTGAACGACGAAGACATCCGGTATCTCAAAAAAGACGCGACGCCCGTGGCCGCCGCCGACACCTTGTCGATCGTGCCCAGCATCGCGGGCGGTTCCGCCGGGGTCGCGCCGCCTCCCATCGCGTCGCTTTCGAACGACGAAATCCTGCGCTACTCGCGCCACCTGATCATGCCCGAGGTCGGCATGGAGGGGCAGCTGCGCCTGAAGAATGCCAGCGTGCTGCTGGTCGGCACCGGGGGCCTGGGCGCGCCTCTGGGCATGTACCTGGCGGCCGCCGGAGTGGGGCGCATCGGGCCTGGTCGATTTCGACGTGGTCGACTTCACCAACCTGCATCGCCAGATCATCCACGGCACCAAGGACGTCGGCCGCAAGAAACTCGACTCGGCCGCCGACACGATTTCCGACATCAATCCCAACGTCAAGATCGAGAAGTACGACACCATGCTGTCGAGCGAAAACGCGCTCGAGATCTGCAAGAATTACGACCTGATCATCGACGGCACCGATAACTTTCCGACGCGCTATCTGGTGAACGACGCCTGCGTGCTGCTCAAGAAGCCCAACGTCTACGGATCGATCTTCCGCTTCGAGGGCCAGGCGACCGTGTTCGCCTATCCCGGCGGGCCCTGCTACCGTTGCCTCTATCCCGAGCCTCCACCTCCCGGCCTGGTCCCGAGTTGCGCCGAGGGCGGCGTGCTGGGAATTCTGCCGGGCACCATCGGGCTGATTCAAGCCACCGAAGCCGTGAAGCTCATCCTCGGCGTGGGCGAGCCTCTGGTCGGCCGCCTGGTGCTCTATGACGCTCTGGCGATGAAATTTCGCGAGCTGAAACTTCGCCGGAATCCGGAGTGCCCGGTGTGCGGCGATCATCCGACCATTACGAAACTGATCGACTATCAGGAATTCTGCGGGATCCCGCACCACGAGCCGCCTCCGGCGCCGGGCGTCAAGGATGGCGAGATCGATCCGGTGGAAGTGAAGGAGATGATGGATCGCGGGTCCACCTTCATGCTGCTGGACGTGCGCGAGCCGCACGAGTACCTGATCTGCAACATCCCGAGCTCTAAACTGATCCCGCTGGGCGATCTGCCCAAGCGCGTGAATGAGCTCGATACGGCGACCGAGATCGTCGCGCATTGCAAGAGCGGCGTGCGCAGCGGCAAGGCGGTCGACTTCCTCAAGCAGGCCGGCTTCAAGAAGGTCAAGAACATGAAGGGCGGCATCCTCGCCTGGAGCGATAAGGTCGACCCCAAGGTTCCGAAGTACTGAGTCCCGCTGCTCTGCGCTGCTAAACTTTAAGGGATGAAGTTTGGCGGATTTTACGAACATCAGCTCCCCCGTCCCTGGACTCAGGAGTCCGAGCACACGCTGCTCAAGAACGCGCTGGATCAAGTCGAATTATCCGATCGCAGCGGATTCGACTACATCTGGGCCACCGAGCATCACTTCTTAGAAGAGTACGCGCATTCCTCCGCGCCCGAAGTGTTCCTGGCCGCGTGCAGTCAGCGCACGAAGAACGTCCGCATCGGCCATGGCATCGTGCAGATGCCTCCCTACATCAACCATCCGGCGCGCGTGGCCGAGCGCATCGCGACGCTCGACCTCATCAGCGACGGTCGCGTCGAGTACGGCATCGGCGCGGGAGCTTCGGAAGCGGAACTGGGCGGATTCAACGTGCCGCAAGCCGTCAAGAAGGACATGATGCTGGAAGGCGCGCGCGCCGTGGTCGAGATGCTCACCCAGGAGCCTTTCCCCGGCATCGACGGCAAGTACGTGAAGATGCCGGCGCGCAACGTGGTTCCCAAACCTCTCCAGAAGCCGCATCCGCCGATGTGGCTGGCGTGTTCCAACCGGCCGTCGATTCTGCAAGCCGCGCGGCTGGGTTTGGGCGCGCTGACGTTCTCCTTTATCGATCCGGGCCAGGCCCGTCAGTGGGCGGCCGACTACTATGAGACCTTCGAGAAGGAGTGCGTGCCGCTGGGCTACGCCGTGAATCCGAATATCGCCATCGCCTGCCCGTTCCTGTGCGACAAGAATGAAGAGAGAATGGGACAGCTCGCGGCGGAGAGCTACGGTTTCTTTATCTACGCCCTGGGCCACTACAGTTTCTTCGGCGAGCATGAACCGGCCAAAACCGATATCTGGGACGAGTTCAAGAATCATCCGAAAGACTTCTCGCTGCCGGAAGGACGCCCTCTGGACTGCGTCGGGACGCCCGAGCAGCTTCGCCGGCGGTTGCACGACTTCGAGGATGCCGGGATCGACCAGGTGATCTGCCTGTCGCAAGCCGCCAATATTTCGCACGACATGCTGAGCTCGTCGATCGAGCTGTTCAGCAAGGAAGTGATGCCGGAGTTCAAGGAGCGCGATCAGAAGTCCGCCCGGGCCAAGGCCGAACGCCGCGAACGCCTCACCTCGCTATGCATGCCGCGGCGGCCGAAGACCGAGGCTCCCAGCGCCCCGACCATCATCCGGGCGGCCGGGCATCACTAGTAAGGCGGACAACGTGAGATTCAGCTCTGCCGCGCGGTGGTTCGCATTCGGCGCAGGTGCGGCGGCTGGCGCCTATGGAGCTTACGTCGCCCTCACGTGGCTGAGGTATGGGCGCCCGCGCCCGGCGAACACCAAAGACGCGGATGGGCTGCTGGATGTCTTCATGTCGGAATATGAGATCGCCGAACGGCATCACGTGAACGTAGCTGCTCCTCCGGAGATCACGTTCGCGGCCGCCTGCGACATGGATCTTCTGGATTCAAGAGTTGTTCGCACGATCATCAAGAGCCGGGAGCTGCTGTTGGGCGCCCAGCCGGAGGAGAACGGACTTCCGCGAGGACTGCTGGCCAAAACCGAGGCATTGGGGTGGAGAGTATTAGCCCAATTCCCGGGGCGCGAAATCGTGATGGGCGCCGTTACGCAACCCTGGAAGGGGAACGTCCGGTTCCAGGGACTTGCGCCGGACGAGTTCGTGGCGTTTCACGAGCCCGGCTATGTGAAGATCGCCTGGACGCTGCGGGCAGATCCTATCGGGGCGGCCAACTCGGTCTTTCGCACGGAAACGCGTGTGGCCTGCACGGATGCCACGGCCCGCACGAAATTCAGGCGTTACTGGTCGTTCCTCTCTCCCGGAATCATTCTGATTCGCTGGCTGTCGCTCGGCCCGTTGAAAAAGGAGGCTGAATATCGCGCCCGTGAGCGACAACGAGGGCGGGAGGCCGGGCTAGCGCTTTAGCGCGGCAGCCGCTTCCGCCTTCATCTTCTTCCCGTCCGGCTCGGTGTACCATCCGGCCTTCACCAGTTGATCGACGGATTTCGCGAACTTACTCTCGTAGTTCTTCTCGCTCCCGTACAGCGAATCCATGCGCGCCTTATCGAACGCGACGGTGTGGCCGAATTCGCGGCAGGCCGCGGGCGTGCTGCCGGTGAAATAGGTCGCCGCCGGAACGTCCACCCACGGGCTCCGCACACCGCCGATGCCGTTGCCGGCCTGGTCGAGCACTATAGCGCCATCCTTGACTTCGATCAGCCTCGCGCGCGGCGCAGGTTTCCCTTTTCGCGCCCACTGATCCAGATTCGTCAGAGTCGAGTCGTACACATACTTGAGCCTCGTATCCGTGCTGAACGTGAAGGGCGGATCGCACTTGGCCCTCAACGGGAACTCCGGAGTTCCCTGCGCGGAGCCGCCGGTCGCGGTCTGATCCGCGAACGTCGGGAAACCTCGATCGTAGGCCCAACGGTCGATGTGTGACGCTCCCGCGACCTCGTAACGGCGAAACTGGTTGCCGGGCTCGTCGCTATCGGGACGCCGCTGCGCCATCGTGCCCACCACGTCGCCTTGCGCCGCCACCTCGATCACCGGAACGTCCACTTTCGCGACGATGCTGCGCGGATCGTCTCGTCCGGGTGCCGCACCGCACTGGTTGAGGCGGCTGGGAGCGCCCGGGTCGCGAAGCAGGTAGCCATCGTACACCGGCTTGCCGCCGGCTGTCCCATTCGACAGGCGCGCGTGGGCATGGATGGCGTCCAGGTAGGTCACGACGTCGGGGAACTGGCTGGTCATATACAGGGCTTGCACACGAAATCCCGCGAACGGGCTTCCAGCGGGAGCAGCCTTGAGCAACGCACCCACCTGGCTGATCGCATCCCAGCGAAGGCCTTCTTCGATATCGGATGCGCCGCCCTTGGCGCCCGGGCACGCCCCGCCCGGATCGGGATTCGCGAAGGACACCGCCGCATAGCGCGCGGGATTGAACTTCTTTAGCCCGTTCGACGCGGCCGGCATGGTGATCCCGACCCAGGCGTCGCCGCGCTCCATCATATGTTCGTTCAGGTAGCCGAACATCATGGCCCAGTCGAAGCGGCGCACCGCGCCCATGGGCTCCACCACCACGGCTCCGCTGAAGCGCGCGGCATTGGCCGGTCGGCGCACCAGGATCCGGGTCGCGTAAGGAGCGTTGGGAGTCTTCACGCGCAGCGAACCATCCTCGGCCCAGTCATAGACATTGGCCGTGCCGCTGACGATGTACTCTTCTTCCACATAACCCGTCTTGGCGAGATCGAATGGCCGCAAGCTGTGGTTCGCCGCCAGCAATGGATAAGAGTCCGCGGTCACGGGAATCGGTCCCGTGAATTTCGGTACAGGGATGCCCTGCCCCGCGGCCAGTACGGCTCCCCATACAACCAGGGTGACCGCGATCGTGGGTATCGAGATTCGGTGTAGCGCGTTTGTCTCGTTCATGGCTCTCCGTTTAGGATAGAGCAACCGTCCGGCACGGTGAACGGGCGATCGGGAGGCGCACGAGTGAAGACGATTCTTGGGCAGTTCGCGCAGGCGCTACCACAAAGCCGCGGTAGCCAATTTCGCGCCTTCCACCAGCGAGCGCAGCTTCGCCCAGGCAATCTGCGGATGCGTGCGGCCTCCGAAGCCGCAATCGGCGCCGGCGATCACATTCTCCTTGCCCAGCAACGCGGCGAATTTTTGAATACGCTGCGAAACGAGTTCCGGGTGTTCCACAACGTCCGTCGAATGCGTGATCACGCCGGGGATTAAGATCTTTCCTTCGGGCAGCGGGACCGTTTCCCACACGGCGTATTCGTGCTCGTGCCGCGCGTTGGCTCCTTCAATCAAGTATGCCTGCGCCTTCACGGAGAGCAGAATATCCACCAGGTGCTTCAATTCCAGGTCGTAGGCGTGCGGACCGTGCCAGCTTCCCCAACAGAAGTGATAGCGGACCCGGTCCTCGGGGATGCCGCGCAACGCATGGTTGAGCGCCTCAACGCGCACCCGGCACCGGCGTTGGAAGGCTTCCAGGCCCATGCCGATACCGATGCGATCCCACAGCGCGGGCAGCCAGGCATCGTCGACTTGCAGGAGAATGCCCGCCTCGACGATAGCCTTGTACTCCTCACGGAGGGCCTCCGCCAGAGCGAAGACGAAGTCCTCTTCTTTCGAGTAAAACTCGTTGGAGCGATACACTTCCAGGCTCGCGGGAGCCGTGCTCGTCAGGAACAGGTCGCCCCCGGAACCAGCCTCTGCCTTGAGTAGATCGATCTCGCGTTGCAGCACCGCCTGGCCCGTATACGTGATGGGGCCGGTACAAATCCAGTGGTTTCGCAACTTCTTGATCTGATCGCCAGGCTCGAAGAACAGTGAGCCGCGCTCGGAGGCCCACCTGTAAAAATCCGCGAACTCCTCGCGATCCTTGCCGAGAGTAATGACCGGCGCTCCCTTGCGCTCGCCCGCCGTGAATCCGCCAAAGCGATCGTCGGTGAAGGATAGCCAGTCGCCGCCCTTGGTGTACTCGCCTTCGTTGATGATGTCCAGGCCGGTCTGGCGCTGGCGCTCGACGAGCCGTCGCACGGCGGCTTCTCCTGTTAGGCCCTCTGGCGCCGGCAAGCTGCCTACGTGCGTGGTTAAAATCTTATGCGTGCTCCGCTGCATGACCAATTATGCGGCCGCGGAACTCCCCCGGGGGAGTCCGGCGGGGTTGGCCGGCCTGCCTCGGGAAGTTCAAGGTAAAGATAACAAGCCGAGCTTGCGGCGAAATCAGTTCGATCTCGTTTCGGGATAGTTATAGTGATGCTGAGCCCATTCGATGGTCCAGATCGTCGGCTCGACATAAGGTGTTCTTGTCTACGCCCAGCATCATCCCCTGCTTGATCTGAGCCATCGCGCTCAGGAACACGCGGCGATCGTTCTCCATCTTGCCGCGCATGACGGAGGACGGCTTATAGAGCTCGCGAACACGCGCCACCGTGGCGGGGTCGTTCTTCCAGCCATCGGCGCCGTACTGGCCCTTGGGCAAGCGGCTGCCGCCTGCGTCGAGCCAGTCCCGGATGTCGTCATTGGCGCGGTTCAGCCCATCGATGTGGCAGCCGATACAGGAACTCCCGTTGTTCAATCGATGATCGGCCATGGCTTCCTGCGTACCAACGCCAGTGAACTTGTTGTACGCCTCATCCTCTACGCCTCTTTCGAGCCTCGGATCGCGAACGATCTGGATCCGGGAGCTTCGTTGCCTTGGGCGCTGACGTTAACGCAGCCGCGGCCAGCAGATAAATCCGCATGGCGCCGCAAATTTGGCGAGGGTAGTTCTTTTTGTCACTCGTGGCTCCCTTTGACGGTGGCTTGATCGGCGTCACCTCAGCAACCGGCTCGACCCGCAGCTGTCCCTCTAACTGCCGCCTGGACAGACGGTTAGCGTGGTATTACGGTTTTTCGGCAGTATCAACCGGGTCTGGGGTCCGCCCGCTAGCTCCAGAAGAGCAGCAGGCGTGAGAAGCGCCGGAAAAGCCGCGCGCCCGGAGCTGGTTCAACCGTGTCGGATCTCATCCGCTGCACGAGCGCCGTGAGCAACCAGCCGGCGCCGATGGCGATCCACAACAAGGCGGGGAGCGCTCTCCCGAAGGCCAGCCAGGTCAGGGCGCCCAGCAGCAAGAATGCGGCGGTCACAAGGCTCAAATGGGATCGGCGCATATTCCCTACTTGGACGGCAGGCCGAACTCGACCTTGCGTTCCTTGTTGATCTGCGTGCTGAAGTCGCGATCCACCAGGTCGAGCGAAACGCTGTTCTTCGCGCCCTGAACGGTGATGTAGTTGAGCGTGTCGCCTTCCACCCAATAAGCGACCGCCGGATAAATCGTGTGGTCCTTCATGGCGATCAGAAACACCACCTGCTGATCGCCGGTGGCCGTCGCCGCTGCGTCGCCTTGGTTGGACTGCGGAGTTTCCGGCTGCGCGCCCGGCGCCGGAAGAGGCACGTTGGAGTAGTCGCGCAAGACCGGATTGGCGGTGTCGGGCTTGAAATATTGGTTGATGATCACCACCGGCGGCTGCATGAGCTGGTCATAACCATTGTTGTAAGAGGAGCCCTGATACGCTGCGGCTGCGTCGGGACCGACAGGCGCGGAGGGCGCCTCATAGTCATAGAAGCTGTCGCCGTAGAACACCGGATACGGAACCGCGACGGCGTACCCATGGGAGCGATGCGCCACTCGCGGCGGCAACGCGACCAGCGGCGACCCCGGAAGGCGAGGGTTTCGCGCGACCGCGGGCGCTCCCGTGCCGGGATAAATCATCCGCCCGAATCCAGCTCCGCCGGTGGCGCCCACCACGCCCGCGGGATTGGACATACGGCCGAAGCCGCTAGGAGCGGGAGCACGCTGGGCCCACGCCGCCGAAGCCGCCAGCAATAATACAGCCGGGATGAACCTCATGGAGTCGCCTCCTGATTGTATTTTAGACGTATTTGGGAGGCCTGGCGTTTAAAGCCAATACAGCATCAGGTACACCACCACGCCCGTAACGCTCACGTACAGCCAGATGGGCAGCGTCCAGCGCGCGATCTTCCGGTGACGCGAAAAGTTCCCGGTCTTCTCCGCCTTCAGCGCGCGCCGCAGCGTGATGATCGCCAGGAAGGGTACGGTAGCGGCCAGCACCGTATGCGTGAACAGGATGGTGAGATAAACGTATCGAATGAATCCGGTCTTCTGGAAATAAACCGCCCCGACCAGGGCGTGATAGACCAGATAGCAGACCAGGAACACGGCCGACACGGAAAACGCCGCGACCATGAAGCGCTTGTGCTCGGCGCGCCGGCCCGCGCGTATCAGAAAATATCCCCGCGTCAGAAGGATGGCCGCCGTGCCGTTCAAAATCGCGTTGACTGCCGGGAGATCCCCGACACTCATCAAGAAGACTGCCCCAGCAGCGCCTTGGCATCGGCGATCACGTGCGTGATCGCATCCGGCTCCGACGTGAGGTAGTATCCGCGGATCTGCAAGTTCCGGTCGACCAAGACGAAGCGCGTGGAGTGATTCAGGCTTCCATCCACCGCATTGAGCTTGAACACGTCCAGCGAGAGATGGTTCAGCGTCTGGCGCGGTCCGGTCAGAAAATACCAGACCCCCGGTTTGGCGCTATAGAACTTGGCATATTTAGCGAGTTCTTGCGGAGTATCCCGGTCCGGGTCCACGGAAAACGACACCAGCTTGGCGTCCTGACCGGCCAGAGCGGTCTGCACCTGGTGCATCTGCGAGCTCATGCGCGGGCAGGGACCGGGGCAGTTGGTGTACATGAAATCCGCCACCCACACGTGCCCCTTCAGCGAAGGCTCGCCGGCGAAGCTCGCGCCGGTGTTATCCGTCAGGGTGAAATTGGGAACAGATCCGTAGGTAGGCAGATCGGCGTGAGCGGCGCAGCCGGCCAGCGCCAGGGAAAATAAAAAGAGACTAGCTATCGAGCGCGAGTAGACCATACAGCAAGGGAAGATAGAGCACGCTGGCCAGCAAAACACGGCGGGCCTGCAAGCGGGTTTGATTCGAATTCGCCTGGAATCCGGCGTACAGCACGATCGTTCCCAGCACGGAAGCGCCGAACAGATACAGATTCCCGGCCATGTCGAAGAACTTCGGCGCCAGACTCATCGGCACCAAAGCCATCGAAAACCAGACAATACGCCGGGCGGTGGAGTCCACCGTCGGCTCCACGACGGGAAGCATGCGTATGCCGGCCCGCGCGTAATCCTCGCGATACATCCATGCGATCGCGTAAAAGTGCGGGAACTGCCACAGGAACAGAATGGCGTAGAGAATCCCCGCTTCGTAATTCAAAAGACCCGTTGCGGCCGCGTAGCCGATCAGCGGAGGCATCGCGCCGGGTATCGCGCCGATGGTGGTCGATATCGGCGACCGGCGCTTCAGCGGCGTATAGACGAACAGGTAACTGGCCAGCGTGAACAGCGCCAGCAATGCGGTCAGAAGGTTGACGCCCAGCCACAACTCCGCGAAACCCGCCGCGGAAACGATCGAGCCGAACGCCAGCGCCCGATCCGCCGTGATCCGCCCGGAAGGAATCGGACGGGCTTTGGTCCGGTTCATCAGGCCGTCGCCTTCGCGCTCATACCACTGATTCAAGGCCGCCGTGCCCCCTGCGATCAGCAGCGTCCCCAGCAGCGTGTGGAACAGCTCGATCCAGCTCCAGGGCTTTCCGAGATGCGTGCCGAACAGGAACCCGACGCCCGTACTCATCAGGATGAACAGCGTGATGCGCGGCTTGGTGAGTTCCAGATAGCGGTTCATGATGCGGCTACCTGCTGGTGTGTTTCGCTGGTTTCGGAGGCCCTCGCGTGAACGTTGCGCCGGATCTGGATCCCCAGCACGACGCTCGCGGCCAGAGTCAGGCCGCCCGTGGCGACGTGGGCCACCGTGGTGAGTACCATGGCCAGCGGATATGCCGCGGCGTTCATGCGCGCGATGTACGCGATGATGCCCAGGAAAATCTGGATCAGCGTGATCGTCAGCAGTCCGATGGCGGCCGGACGCAGCGACCGATGTTTGGGAAACTGGTGCAGCACGAACATCCCCGTCAGCAGAATCACCACCGGCACGAGCATCGCGCCGATCACGTGCGGCATCAGCCCGAACGCCCGATGGCGGAATCCCGCGCCTAGGCCAATCTGGACTAAAACCAATACAGGCGTCAGGATCGCCAGCGACCGCAACGAAGGCCAGCCGTAATCTTCCACCGGCTCGGGCCCTTGCTGCCAGCTTCGCGACGTGAATACGGCGATCGCCACCGTGACCGAGAAGAACAATTGCGCCAGACACGCGTGCGCGATGCTGATCGGCGGCGGCTGCAGCAGCAGTACGGTAGCGCCGCCCAGCAGGCCCTGTGCGATCACCAGTCCCAGCGCGGACCAGCCCAGCCTGCGCATCCACTTGCGCTTGGCTCCCTTTTCCACACGCGCGATCCAGACCGCCAGGATGATGGTCAGCGTCCCGACCACGGTCGCGATCATCCGGTGCCCGGTTTCAAACAGTACACCGCCGGTCATCTGCGGAAATACCTGGCCGTAGGACAGCGGCCAATCGGGAACAGAGAGTCCGGCTTCCTTGCTGGTCACGGACGCGCCGGCGATCACCAGGAACAGCGTGCACACCGCGACCAGCGTCGCGTAACGGTGCAGCCAGGGATTTTGTTGCATTGGATTCGGAAACAACGGCTACTGAACTTCTATCTTAGCGCGTAAAATGAGGTTCTTGTGACCCATCAGCCCATCCATACCGTTTACGGCGGCGCGCACCTCTTTAAATCAATCACTTGCAGCAAGTTAGGAGCTCTGGCCGGGCGGGCCTTCGCCGAGTACGCCCCCGGCGCGGCCGATCTCATCCAGATTTTCGGGCTTCCCCCGAGCCTGGCCGAAACCGTCCACGCGCGCGTCACCGAGAAGCTCGGCCGCGAGCCTATCGAGGATTACCGCATCGATTTCGAGGACGGATTCGGCGTTCGCTCCGATGCCGAGGAGGACGCCGCGGCGGATCGTGCGGCGCAGGAGCTTACCGCCGCCGTCCAGGCCAAATCGCTCCCGCGCATGTTCGGCATCCGCGTAAAATCCTTTCACACCGATGCCACCAAAGCGCGCGCGCTGCGGACCCTGGGCCGTTTTCTTTCGCAGGCAACCCTGCCCGGGAACTTCGTCGTCACGCTGCCCAAGATCACAGCGCCGGAGCAAGTGTCTGCGCTGGTGCGCGCTCTTCAGCCCTATCCCGATGTGCGCATCGAGATCATGATCGAGACGCCGGGATCGATCTTCATACTTCCGCAGCTGCTGGAAGCAGCGGGAGGAAAGTGTGTCGCGGCCCACTTCGGAGCCTACGATTACACCGCGAGCTTGGGCATCACCGCCGCAAGTCAGGATCTGCATCATCCGGCGTGTGACTTTGCCCGGTCGATGATGCTGCTGTCGCTCGCCGAAACGGGCGTGTGGCTGGTGGACGGAGCGACCAACCTGCTTACCATCCCGCCGGAGGTTCATCGCGCCTGGAAGCTGCACTACGACAACATCCGCCATTCGCTTTACAACGGCTTCTATCAGGGCTGGGACCTGCATCCCGCCCAGATTCCGGCCCGCCTGGTCGCCGTGCAGACGTTTTTCCTGGAAGGTCTGGCGGAAGCCTCCGCCCGCCTGCGCAATTTCATGGATCAAGCCGCGCAGGCCACCCGCGTGGGCGCTGTATTCGACGATGCGGCCACCGGGCGGGGGCTGATCAACTATTTCGAGCGGGCCGTCCGTTGCGGCGCGATCCCGGAAAGCGAGGTCCCTCTAGGAGGCTGAGGATAGGAGGCTGCGGAACAAGTCTTACGGCTGATAGTAAAATGAAAACCACCTCATCATTGGGCCGGGAGCCCGAGACCATTGGATGATCCTTCCGACTTCGCGCGCGAGATGCTGGATACAGGACGGCGTGCCCTGGTTGGCTCAGTAGCCGGAGGGGTTTGGATGGCATGGGGTCTCGGTGCAGCCCGCGCCTTTACCGTGCCCGTCTTGGCAGCATTTGTTCTCGGGGCAAGTCTTCTATTCGTGTGTTGCGCCTATTGCATTGTGAAAGGGCATAGGTCCCTTCAGAAGAAGCCTTCCTTTCCGGGTCAGTCCCGGATGAGCGGGTTTCTGATCGTTACGATCCTGGAGGTTGCCGGTGTTATCGGTGTGGCTGTGGCTGCACAAAAGACAGGGCGGCTGGATGCCTTGCCCGATTGGATTGGGTTTGTCGTCGGTTTGCATTTTTTCGGTCTCGCCAAGGTCCTTGGACTTTCGATTTATTACGTGACAGGTGTCAGCATCACCCTTTGGTGTGTTCTCGCGTGGATTCTGTTTCACGGTAACCCGCTCATCGTCTCGGCAGGTCTCGGAGTGGGCGCCATCCTCTGGGCCACCTCCTCGTTCAATCTGTTTCGTGTTCTTTGCAAGGCGAAAAGTGGGATAGGGTTTTCGCGCCGGCGCCGAGGCACCATAGCGCGTTGAAAAACAGTCTGAAACAGGATACCTATCGAATGTTCCGATCCCTGCTGCGAATACCGAAACGGAAGGGGCAAGGTGCGTGACCGCGGCACCGGTGCCCGGCCGATGGGCTGCCGGTGCCTTTGCGCCGGCGAGGAAGCCGCAAGCTCCTAGGCGCGTTTCCGGACCGCACCCATTAAGCGCTCCGAGCGCACCGGCTTGGCGAGAACCTCATCCACCAGATTCTGCTCGGGGTGGCCTTCCAGGTCTGCGCTCCACCCCGCCAGCACCACGATGCGCAGACCCGGCGCGGCTGCGGGGAACTCGCGAAACTCGCGCACCAGGGCGAGCCCGTCTTCCGGCGACGGCAGCCGCAGATCCAGAATCACGCACTCGGGCGCAAATTCGCGAAACCGATTCCTGGCCGTCAGCCGCGTCGGTTGCGGTGGATACCCGGTGGCCGTCGCGCTCCAGCAGCATTTTGCGGATCTCCAGGCCGCCCGGGTCGTCATCCACTAGTAGAACGCGCGCCATGCCGGTCAGTTAAACTTCACGCTCGCGATCACCAGCTGCGGCATCTGCTGGTTCCAGCGCGTCCGGCAAGTTGTCGAAGGGCAAGCGGAAGCTCGTGGGTCTGCCCGGGCTTCAGCCCGCCCGGCGCCATCTTGGGGTTCACAATGGCCACGCGCTGCCGCAGGACCATCTGGTCGTAGCCATCCTGGAACACGCAATAAATCTCGACCGTATCCAGGTTGCGATCGCCGGCATTCGTGATGTTGCCCGTGATTTCCACCACCATCTGGCTGAAGTAATTTTTGGCGGCTTTCATGCCCACGTCGCTGAGCTTGAGATTCTTGATGTAGCTCCGCGCTTCCGGGGTCAGCGGCGCTTGGGCGGCGGGTTTGTGGGGCGCCAGCTCCAGATAGGCGATCACGCCTCCGCCCGCCAGCACCAGCGCGATCATCACAATCAGCGGCAGCCCAAACGCGTTACGCTTGGGCGGCGCGGCGGCGGAAAGCGGAAAGTCACTGCCCACTGATGGTCATCTCCCCAATCAGCAGCGCCGGGGAAGCGATCGAACCGCGAAACTCCAGATTCGCTCCCACCTGCTCCAGGTTCATCAGCATCTGCGTCAGGTTCCCGGCGATGGTGATCTCGGAAACAGGATACGCCAGTTCGCCGTTCTCGATCCACAGCCCCGCGGCGCCCGACGAGTAATCTCCGGTCACCGTGTTCGCCGACGCTCCGATCAGTTCCGTTATATACAGACCCTGGCGCACGCCGGCGATCAAATCCGCTTCCGGCCGCGCTCCCGCCTCGATGTAGAAGTTGCCCGGGCCGACCCCGGCGCTCCCGGCGAGCCCCCGGGACGCGTTGCCTGTGGTCTTCAGCCCGAGTTTCAGCGCCGTGTAGGTATTGAGCAGATAGCTCTTGAGCACGCCTCGCTCGATCACCACCGTCCGCCTGCAAGCGACTCCCTCGTCGTCAAACGGCGAGCTTCCGAACAAACCCGGCATGGTGGCGTCGTCGATAATCGTCAGCGCCTCCGACGCGATCTTCTCTCCCAGCTTGCCCGTCAGGAAAGACGCGTGGCGGTAGATCGCGCCGCCGTTCACGGCATCGAACAGATCGCCCAACAGCATCCGGGCCGTGCGCGGCTCGAAGATCACCGGCACTTTCTGGGTCGGAACCTTGCGCGGATTCAGGCGCCGCAGAGCGCGTTCCGCCGCCCTCCTTCCGACCTCTTCCGGACTTTCCAGACGCGCGACCGCGCGCGCCGAGGTGTGCCAGTAATCGCGCTCCATGGAGCCGTTCTGCTTGGCCACCGGGACCACGCTCAGGCCGCAGCTCGAAGTCCGATACTCGCCCGCGAATCCCAGCGAATTGGCGAATACCCGCGACCCGATGTAGGATTCAAACGACGCGCCTTCCGAGTTCGTGATGCGCGCATCCGCCGCCAGAGCCACCTCTTCGGCCTTGGTCGCCTGGGCGATTTTCCACTCCGTTTCCAAGCGGGAAACCGCGTCGTCGTAGAGTTTCAGGTCGCCCGCGAAACGCCCGAGATCGCCCGGGTCGGGCAACCCCGCGTGCGGATCGGGAGTGGTGATCCGCGCCAGATCCAGCGCCCCACGGACCATGGTTTCGATGCCTTGCGGAGTCAAATCCGACGTCCGGGAGGAACCCGTCAGATTCCCCACCAGCACCCGGATGCCCGCGCCGCGCGAGCCCGCCTGCTTCAGGTTTTCGACCTCCCGCATGCGCACGCTCGCGGAAAATTCTTCGCCTTCGGAGATGGTGCACTCGGCGCCGCGTCGCGCCCAGTTCCAGCGCTCGCTTGGTCGCGGTCTGGGCGATATCCAAGAGATTCTCGCTCATGCGGCGGTCCCCCCGACCGTCATCTTGTCGATCTTGACCGTCGGGATGCCCACGCCCACCGGGACGCTCTGCCCTTCCTTGCCGCAGACGCCGATGCCTTCGTCGAGCTGCAGATCGTGGCCCACCATGCTCACGTATTTGAGCGCCTCCGGACCGTTGCCGATCAGCGTCGCGCCCTTCACCGGCCGGGTCAGCTTGCCGTCTTCGATCAGGTAGCTTTCCGTCGCCTGGAAGACGAAGTTGCCGCTGGTGATATCCACCTGCCCTCCGCCGAATGTCGCGCAATAGATTCCCTTGGGGACGCTGCGGATGATCTCTTCCGGATCGCTCTGCCCGGCCAGCATGTAAGTGTTGGTCATGCGCGGCATGGGGATGTGCTGGTAACTCTCGCGCCGCCCGCTGCCGGTCGAAGTGGACTTCAGCAGCCGCGCCGAGAGCGTATCTTGCAAGTAGCCGCGCAGGATGCCGTTTTCGATCAGCACGTTTTTCTGCGTGGGAACGCCTTCGTCGTCCACGTTCAGCGATCCTCGGCGGCTGCCGCCCCCAAATTGCGCGATGGTTCCGTCATCGATCACCGTGCACAGCGGGCTCGCCACCTGCTCGCCGATGCGGCCGCTGAAGGCGGAAACACCCTTGCGGTTGAAATCGGCTTCCAGACCGTGCCCGACGGCCTCATGCAGCAGGATCCCCGGCCATCCGGGCCCCAGCACCACCACCGATTCGCCCGCCGGCGCGTCCACGGCCGAAAGCTGCACGATCGCCTGACGCGCGGCTTCCTTGGCGAAATGCTCCGGCGTTTTCTCGTTCAGGAAAAAATCGAGCGTGACGCGTCCGCCGCCGCCCGAATAACCCTGCTGCGGGACGCCGTCGGTTTCGCGAGCCAGCGCCGCGACGCCCATGCGCGCCATCGGCTGGCGGTCGAAACTCATGCGTCCGTCGCTCGTCGCCACCAGAACTTCCCGAACACTGTCCGCGTAGTTCGCGATCACCTGAAACACGCGGCTGTCATACGCGCGCGCGGCAGCGTCGGCGCGTTTCACCAGGTCGACTTTCTCCGCCAGGCCGACTTCGTGCGGCGACGTCAACATCGGATACAGATTATGTTTGGCCGCCTCCTGGAATCCGGTCTTGACGATGCTCGCCGGACCGCGCGCGATCAGCGCGGCCACCCGCGCGGCCTTGCGGATCTTCTCGGGGCTCAAGTCGTCGCTATAGGCGTAGCCGGTGCGTTCGCCGGCGATCACGCGAACGCCCACGCCCAGCGTCACGCTCTCGCTGGCGCTCTTGACGATACCTTCGTCGATCCCGATGGAGGTATTCGAGAGATATTCGAAATACAGATCCGCATACTCCCCTCCCGCCGAGAGCGCTTCGCTCAGGTACGACTCCAGATCGCGCTCGGTGATACCGAATTTAGCGGCAAAGAAAGAAGGAGAAATCCCCATGCCTTGAGCCTAACATGCGGTCCCTGTGACGACGCGTCGAGACGTGTAGAATGGTCCGAGGAGAATTGAATGAATCGACGCAAGGCAATTAGTTCCATAGCGATGGGCGCCGCGGCCACGGCCGCCACGGTGGGAGTCGCTAGCGCCGCCGATACGGAAATCGAGATTTTGACGGGCCACTGGAAGAAGTCCAAAGACTTCACCATCAAGGCCGCCGAGGCCATGCCCGCGGAGTTCTACGATTTCAAACCATTTCCGGAAGCCCGCGCCTTCGGAGCCGAGCAGCAGCACTTGGGAGAAGCCGAAGGTTACTACCTGGGCCGGCTCGGCAAGGGCGCCGCTCCCGCCGCTCCCAAGGGAGACATCAGCAAGGCCGCGACCGTGAAATATCTGACGGAGTTGATGGACTGGTCGATCGGCGTGGTGGGACAGCTGACCACGGCGGATCTGACCAGGACCTTCGGCCAGGGCAAGCAGGCTGCCACCGGCCTCGAACTGCTCTATCAGGCCATGATCCACACGGCCCACACCCGCGGCTACGGCGAAATGTACCTGCGCATCAAAGGCGTGACGCCGCCCATGTACAACGTCTGACGAAATGGTCATCGCGCAAACTGGGGACTGCCTTCGAATTTTCGCGCGCACAAACGAAAGAAATCACGATGACACAGTGCGCGGAAATTCGCTGGCTGTCCCAGGTTTGCCAGCGCAATCGTCCCCACCACGGGCTGCTAGGGATCTTTCGCGCAGCGGAACCCCACGTTCCGCTCCGAAAATCGTTCCGGCATGCTGACCGAGTCGTAGGCGTAGCTAGCGTCCAGAGCGCGGTCGAATGCACCGCCGCGCATCTCGATCCAGGGCTCCTCGGCTGTAGCCGGCGGCGTCATCAGCGCGGCGAACATCGCGATGGCATTCGCGCTGGGCGTGACCGGCTCGTCCACCATCTCCCAGACGTTGCCGATCATGTTATAAATCGGCCCCGCGAACGACCGCACCGGCATCACTTCATGCGGCGCCGCCGGATTATCGCTGACGTTGGCTTTCGACGCATCCTTCTGATCGCCCCACGGGAATAGCGCGCCTTGAGTTCCGCGCAGCGCCCGCTCCCATTCGAGCGACGTCGGCAGACGCTTGCCGATCTGCTTGGCGTACGCGCGCGCCTGGGCGACCGTGACGTCGACCTTGGGAAGATTCTCCTGCCCCGCCGCGACGCTGCATCCCATGGCTTGGCAGTACTCGCCATTGGACACTTCGGTTTCGTCGATGTAGAAAGCCTGGAGACTGGCCGGCTTCTTGTCTTGCCCCGCCAGGAACGTTCCGGCCGGTATGTAGACCATGCCGGGCACGCTCGGCGCGGAGGGCGTGGACGAGGGCCGCATCCACAGGGCAATCCCCAGCGCGGCCACCACCGCCGCCGCTGCCGCGATGCCGATCCATAACAGCTTCCGGGACGGCTCCGCACTGATGGGAGCAGCACTTTGAGGGATCGTCTGCGTAGCCGACTTCGCGTCGTTCGCCAGGATCGCGCGCAGTTCGTCCGCGATCGCCCGAAAACTCTGCGGCCGCTCTTCCGGCTTTTTGGCCGTACAGCGCAGCACCAGATCGCGCACCGCTGGGGAAACGCCGGCCTTCTCCATCGCCCCGGCATCCACCGGCTGGTTCAGAATCTGGAAGAAGACCTGCTCCATGGTCTCGCCGAGCACGCCCCGCACGCCCGTCAGGAGTTCATAGAGCAGCAGCCCATACGCATAAATGTCGACCAGGTGCGACGTCGCGCCTCCCGAGATCTGCTCCGGCGCCATGTAGTACGGCGTGCCCATGGCCATCCCGGTGCGCGTGAGCGAGAGGTCGGCCGTTTTCGCGATGCCGAAATCCATCAGCTTCACCCGGCCCTTGAGGTCGATGTGAATGTTGTCCGGCTTGATATCGCGATGCACGATGGCGCGCTCGTGCACGTAGCCCAGCGCTTCGGCGATGTGCAGCGCGATCCGCAGGCGGTCGTTCATCCCGCCCAAATGGTTCCCCCGGATGGCCGCGCGCAGATCCTCGCCCTGCAGGTACTCCATCACGATGTACGGCTTGCCCTGATATTCGCCGTAATCGAACACGCTGACGATGTTTTCGTGCTGAAAACCTCCGGCCAGCTTGGCCTCCTGCAGGAATCGCGCCTTGGCGTCGGCATCCTGACAGGAACTGTCGGTGAGGATCTTCACCACCACCGCGCGGTCGATCACCGTATCGCGCGCCCGGTAGACGTGCGACATCCCGCCGCCCAGGAATTCGAGCAGCTCGTACTTTCCGATGGTGGCGGGAAGCTCCATGTCTCGTTACTCGCCGGCCGGGAACCTTCTCATATCACCGCTTGTATCCGATCTTCCGCAGGAAACCATGCCGCCACTCGGCGCCCGCCGCGTCTTCCACGCCCTTGGGAGAACTGCCGTCGACCACGCCCAACACTCCGCGGCCCTGCTCGGTCTCGGCCACGATCACCTCCACCGGATTCGCCGTGGCGCAAAAAATCGAGCACACCTCCGGAACCTCCCGGATCCGCCCCAGCACGTTGATCGGATACCCTTCGCGCATCGCGATCACGAACACGTGTCCGGCGGCGATCGCCTGGGCATTCTTCGTTGCGTTCGCTTTCAGCGCGTCGTCGTTGCCCTCCACGCGCGTCAGGCACTCGCCCGAGGCCTCGTTGAAGGCGATGCCGAACTTGATTCCGGGCACCGTGTTCACCATGGCCTCATACAGGTCTTCCACCGTCTTGATGAAGTGGCTCTGGCCCACGATGATGTTGGCGTTTTCCGGAATCTCGAGTCGAACGGCCTTCAGCTCCATCTACACCAATATATCCACACCTATAATGGAACGTGGCGCTGTCCCTGATCGAGCACATTCGCAAGCTGCCGCACGGCCGCGCGACGCTCAAACAATTGCTGCGCGAACGCTCCCGTCACGGCGCCACCCGCGAGCAGATTGAAACCGAGCTGGATCGCCTGGCCCAGCGCGGCGATATTGTCGAAACACGCTCCGGGCATTACACCGCCACCGGCGTCAGCCGCGAATTCGCCGTGGGACGCCTCAACATGCACCGCGACGGCTACGGCTTCGTGATTCCGGAAGTCCCCGTTCCCGGCTTGCGCGGCGACGTCTACATCCCCAAGGAGTCCGCCGCCCGCGCGATGCACGGGGATCGCGTCGTCGCGCGGATCGCCCGCATCGAGCACGATGGCAAGGCCGATGGCGAGATCGTGCGCGTGTTGCGCCGCGCCCATCTCACCGTGGTCGGCGAGTTCCGCATCCGGCGCGCGGGCAATTTCGTCGTTCCCCATGACGAGCGCATCCGCCAGTGGATCGAGATCCCCGAAGACATGGCGCTCCCCGCCCGCCAGGTGACCGTCGACCGCGTGGGCGCGTCCGCCATCACCGTAAGCTCGATCGAGGATCTGGACGGGATGATCGTCACCGCCGAAATCGTGGACTTCGGCGAAGACGGCGACCGTCCCGTCGGCCGCATCATCGAAATCCTCGGCCTGCCCGACGACTTCGGCATCGACGTCGAGATTCTCATCCGTTCGCATCACATCCCGCATCACTTTCCCGACCAGGTTCTGGAACAGGCCCGCGCCATTCCCGGACCGATTCCTCCGGCCGAGCTCGCCCGCCGCCGCGATTTTCGCGACCTCGATATCGTCACCATCGACGGCGAAACCGCGCGGGATTTCGACGACGCCGTGTGGGTGGAACCTCCGAGTAGCGCGACCAACGGCCACTGGACGCTCCAAGTGCACATCGCCGACGTGAGCCACTACGTGCGCCCCGGCTCGCCTATCGATCGTGAAGCCGCGCTTGCGCGGCACCAGCGTCTATTTTCCCGATCGCGCCGTTCCCATGCTGCCTGTGGAGCTATCGACCGACCAGTGTTCGCTGCGCCCCCACGAGGACCGCCTGGTGCTCTCCGCTCTTCTGGAGATCGACGCGCAAGGCGACGTCGTCGCCCAGGAGTTCACTCGCGGCATCATCCGCAGCGCCGAGCGCATGACTTACACCGCGGTCCACGGCGTGCTTGAAGGTGACCCTGCGTTGAAAGAACGCTATCAGAAGCTCGTCCAGCGCTTCCAGTGGATGCAGGAACTCGCGCTGATCCTCAACCGCAAGCGCGTCCGCCGCGGATCTATCGATTTCGATCTGCCCGAGCCTTTGCTCGAGTTCAACGAGTTCGGCGAGATGACCGGCGTCTCGCGCGCGCCGCGCAACATCGCGCATCGCCTTATCGAGGAGTTCATGCTGGCGGCCAATGAAGCGGTCGCCTCGCATCTGGAAGCCCTGGAAGTCCCCACCATCTTCCGCATCCACGAGCGTCCCGATCCCAAGCGCGTCCTGGAGTTCGAGGAAATCGCCACGCACTTTGGCTACTCCCTGCGCGGGGGCGGCGCGCCCGTAAAACGCTTTGGCGATCAGGTCATCGCGCTCGACGACGTCAACTTCACTTCGCGCAACTACCAGCGGCTGGTCAAGAAAATCGAGGGCAAACCCGAAGAGCGCATCCTGAGCTACCTGATGCTCCGGTCGCTCAAACAAGCCCGCTACAGCGACCGGAACCAGGGCCACTTCGCTCTGGCCGCGCCCAGCTACACGCACTTCACCTCGCCCATTCGCCGCTATCCCGATCTGATCGTCCACCGCGTGCTCGGCGCGCATCTCGACGCCTCCCGCTACGAAGCCGATATGCGCCGCATCGCCGACGCTTCGTCGGACACCGAGCGCCGCGCCGCCGAAGCCGAGCGCGAACTGGTCGAGTGGAAAAAAGTGAAGTTCATGATCGACAAGGTCGGTGACGAGTTCTCCTCCCTCATCATTTCCACCACCCGCTTCGGCTTCTTCGTCGAGCTCGAGGACCTGTTCATCGAGGGCCTGGTCCCCATCGACACGCTTCCCGGCGACCGCTACCTGTATCACGAAAACGTCCGGCAGATCATCGGGGAGCGCAGCCGCCGGCAGTATTCGATCGGCGACAAGGTGCGCGTTCGATTGGACCGCGTGGATGGCGTGGAGAAGAAATTGCAGTTTTCGGTGGTCGTGCCGGCGGGCAGCCCGGCGAAAGGCCCGTCTCACGGCCCGTCTCGCGAGCGAAGCGCCCGCTAAAACGTTCCCACAAGAGTTCCCCCAAGCGCGGGCGAAGCGGTCAGCGGCGGCGACGCTAGCGCGTTAGCGTCTTTCCAACGCCGCCCGAACCTGCCGGATCTGCTCCGCGTGCCGTTCCGAGTGACCCGCCAGGATGATGAACGCTTCCATGCCGTTCAGCGGGCCAATCGCCGGATGCGAAGAACTCAGCGCGTACAAATTCGCGGCGTTCTCCTGGGCGAATTTCACGGAGCGGGCGCGGACCTTGCCGAACTCCTCCAGCCCCTCCGCCAGAGTCGTGAATCGGCCCTTGGGCACGACGGCTTCCGGGGCTTGTCTTGGGTTGGAACGGTCCGAAAGCCGGGTTGCAATCGCCGCTTCCTTCCCCTTGTCCTGTGGTGGCGCTTCCCCCGCTCCACCGCGCAAGCCGCTCCAGAAAGATCTCCTCGGCGGTGGTCACATGCTCCACGCACTCCAGCACCGACCAGCGATTCGACGCAGGCCGGGTCTGTGCCAGCGATTCCGGAACGCCCCGCACAGCGGCATGAAAATCGTCCGTGCTCTTTTCGAGGATGTCGAGAATCTCGCTTCGCTCCACTTGGCTCATGGCGAAATTCTAGCTCAGTACAGGCTCGCCTCGCCCGGCGGACGCGTCTTCCAACGCCTGTGAATCCACAGCCACTGGTCGGGATGCTCCCGGATCACACGCTCGATCGCCGCATGCACGCGCTGCGTGTCGGCCTGCACATCGCCGGTCATGGGGAATCTCCGGATCGAACCGCAGGATGTATTTCTGTTCCTGATCGGACCACAGCGCGTACCCCGGCACCACCGCTGCTCCCGTGTGATGCGCGAACTTCACGAACGCCGTTCCGGCGCAGGCTTTTCTCCCGAAGAAGTCGATGAACACGCCCTCGGCAGGCGTGGTGTTCTGGTCGATCAGGATGCCCACCGCGTCCCCGGTGGCCAGCGCCTTCAGGATCTGCCGCGCCGCGTCTTTCTTTTGGATGATGTGATTCCCCGACAGCGCGCGCCGCCTTTCGACGAAGGCATTCACACGGGCGTTATCGAGAGGCCGCACCACGATGTGCATCGGCGCCGTCATCAACGCATGCGAAAACGCGCTCAGCTCCCAGTTGCCCAGGTGCGCGGTGGCGACCAGGACGCCCTTGCCCTTCGCCTGCGCGGCCGTGAAATTCTCCAGCCCGTCATAGCGGATCCACTCGTGAACGTTCGCGCGCGTGATCGATGGAAACTTCGCGACACTCGCCATGATCCGACCCACCGAAAGAAATACGCCATCGGCGACGCGGTCGGGATCGGCAAGCCCGGCGAGTTCCAGATTGCGGAGCGCGACCCGCCTTAGCCTCGGCACGCCCCAGTCGAGCGCCTTGGCATAGGCGCGCGCCTTGAGCTCGAAGGCAGTCACTCGATCCAGCCGCCGCCCAGCACCAGGTCGCCCGAGTAAAACACCGCGCCCTGCCCCGGCGTCACGGCGCGCTGCGGCTCGTCGAAGCGAATCTCGACGCGATCTGGATTGGATGTTGGCCCAGATAAAGGAATGACTGTCGCCGGCGCCGCGGCGTGCCTGTTGCGGATCTTCACTTCCGCCCGCACCGGCTCGCTCGGAGCCGCAATCGAGATCCAGTTCACGCCGCTGACGAATGTCTGATCGCTCAGCAATTCCCGGTCCCGTCCCACCGTCACGCGGCGGCTGGACGGATCCGTCGCGATCACATAAAGCGGCTCGCCCGCGGCCACCCTTAGCCCGCGTCGCTGCCCCACGGTGAAATGATGCACGCCCGCATGCTCGCCGACCACCTGCCCGTCCGCCGTCACCAACTCGCCGGCGACCTCTTGCGGCGCGATCCCCTGCTCGCGAAAATACGCGTCGATGAACGCCGCGTAATCGCCGTTGGGCACGAAGCAGATCTCCTGGCTGTCGGGCTTGGCTGCGGTGGGAATTCCCAGCTCGCGCGCCAGCTCGCGCACCGCGCTCTTCTCCATCGCTCCCAGCGGAAACATCGACCGCGCCAGTTGATCCTGCTTCAGCCCGAACAGAAAATAGGTCTGGTCCTTGGCGCGATCCACGCTGCGCAGCATCTCCCATCGCCCGCTGTCCGGATTGAAATGGATCTGCGCGTAATGTCCCGTGGCGATGCGCTCGGCTCCCACGCCCTCGGCCATTTCCAGGAACCGGTCGAACTTGATGAAGTTGTTGCACAGCGTGCACGGGATCGGCGTGCGTCCGGCCAGGTATTCGTCGACAAACGGCTTCACCACCTGATCCTCGAAATCGCGCTCGAAGTTCACGACGTAGTAAGGAATCCCCAGGTGCTGGGCGACCGCCCTTGCATCGTACACGTCGTCGAGCGAGCAGCAGCGCCCCGTCGCCTTGTCGCTCTGAATTTCCGGCAGCCGCCGCTGATTCCACAGCTGCATCGTCAGGCCGATGACGTTCTCGCCGCGCGCGCGCAGCATCCCCGCGACCACGGAGCTGTCCACTCCACCCGACATCGCTACGGCCAACGGATTTTCAGACACCCGAGGATTCTCAGGCATAAGACGGTGCCAACTTTCGCAGATGCGTGACCGAATCGACCAGCGCCTCCACCAGCGCGTCCACCTGCTCGACGGTATTCGATCGTCCCAGCGAAAAGCGGATGCTCGACCGCGCTTCCAGCCGGCTCAAGCCCATCGCCAGCAGGACGTGCGACGGCTCGGGCGCGCCGCTCGAGCAGGCCGCGCCGCTCGATACCGCGAAGCCCTTGAGGTCCAGCGCGATCAATAGCGCGTCACTATCGATCCCGTCGAAGCGAATATTCGTAGTGTTCGGGACCCTCGGCGACCCGGCTCCATTCACCTGCGTATCCGGAATACGATCGAGAACGCTCTGTTCCAGCCGATCCCGCAACGACGCCAGACGGCGATTCTCGGAATCTCCATTCGACCGAATCCATTCCGCCGCCCGCCCCAGCGCCACCGCGCCCGCGACATTCTCCGTGCCTGCGCGCCTCTCGCGCTCGTGACGTCCCCCGTACATCATCGGCTTGAGCGGCACTCCTTTGCGGACGTACAACGCGCCCACGCCCTTGGGAGCCCCGATTTTGTGCCCGCTGATGGAATAGAGCGCCACGCCCAGTTTTCCGACATTCACCGGAATCTTTCCCGCCGCCTGCACGCCATCGGAATGCAGCGCGACCCCCGCCTCGGCGGCAATGCGCGCGATCTCCGCGATCGGTTGAATCGTCCCGACCTCGTTATTGGCATGCATCACGCTGATCACCTTGGTGTCGGGGCGCAACGCGCCCCTGATTGCATCGGGATCGATCATCCCTCGGCCGTCCACCGGCGCCAGCGTATGATCCAGTTGCCCCGCCGACGCCAGCACCGCCGGATGCTCGAACGTCGTCGTCACCACATGCCCGCCCGCGCCCGATGTCAAGCCGAATATCGCCAGATTGTCGGATTCCGTCCCGCCGCTGGTGAACACGATCTCCTGCGATTCGGCGCCCAGCATCCCGGCCACCTGCGCCCGCGCCGCATCCAGCAACTTTCGCGCAGTCTGCCCAAAGTGATGAATGCTGGACGCGTTCCCGTACACTTCGGTCATCGCCGGGAGCATCGCTTCCAGCACCTCCGGCGCGACCGGAGTCGTGGCGTTATGATCGAAGTAAAATCGCTGCACGTTTTTGCCTGAATTCGTTCACTACAATCTTATCAAGACATGTCGAATAGCCTGATTACTCTCACCACCGACTTCGGAACCGCGGATTACTTCGCCGCCGCGATGAAAGGCGTCATTTTGAGCCTTGCCCCGCGCGCCCGGATCGTCGATATCACCCATGAGCTCACCCCCTACGACATCAACGAAGCTGGATTCGTCATCGCCGAGTCGTGGCGCTGGTTCCCCAAAGGGACCGTCCACGTCGTGGTGGTCGATCCGGGTGTCGGCAGCGCGCGCCGCCCGATTCTGGTCGAAGCCGGCGGGCATTTTTTCATCGGGCCCGATAACGGCGTCTTCACCATGATCTACACCGGCACCAAGCACAAAGTGCGCGTGATTTCGAACTCCAAGATGATGGGCAGCAAGATCAGCCGCACTTTCCACGGCCGCGACATTTTCGCCCCCGCCGCCGCGCACCTCGTCCGGAAAATCCCGGCGGCCCGTTTCGGCAAGCTGCTCGACGATTACGTCCGCAGCCCTCTCGCCAAGCCTCAGGCCACCACCGGCAACCACTGGACCGGAGCCGTGCTGAAGGTCGACCGCTTCGGCAACCTCATCACCAACTTCCATATCGATGCCTTCTCCGGCATCAAGACGCGGCCCTTCGAGCTGCGCATCGGCGGCCAGATCGTTCGCCGCCTGGCTCTTACCTATTCCGAAACGGCGATCGGCGAGGTGTCCGCCATCGTCGGCAGCTCCGGTTACCTGGAGATCGCCGCCAATCAGGAAAACGCGGCGGCAAGGCTCGGCTGCGGCAACGGCGCGCCGGTCGAGCTCGAGCTTTACTGAAAAAACTCGCGCGCCGCTTTTACCGTCTCCCGAATATCTTCCTCGCTGTGCGCCGCCGAAACGAATCCCGCCTCGAACTGCGATGGCGCGATATACACGCCGCGCTCCAGCAGGAAGTGGAAGAACTTTCCGAACCGGGCCGTGTCGCACTTCTTGGCCGACTCCCAATCCGTCACCGATTCAGGTGAAAAGAAGAACGTGAACATCGAGCCCACGCGATTCACCGTAACGCCCGGAGGCGTCCACGCCGTCAGTTCCGCCGCGCGAGCCTCCAGCGTCCCGTACACTTCCGGATGCGCGATCAGATACCGCAGCATGGCGAGCCCCGCCGCCACCGCCAGCGGATTCCCCGACAGCGTCCCCGCCTGGTACACCGGACCCAGCGGGGCGATCTTCTGCATGATCTCCGCGCGCCCGCCATACGCCGCCATCGGCAATCCGCCCCCGATAATCTTGCCGAGCGTCGTCAGATCCGGCCGGATCCCGAAACGCTCTTGCGCGCCCCCCAGCGCGACCCGGAACCCCGTCATCACTTCATCGAAAATCAGCAGCGATCCATGGCGCGCCGTCACGTCCCGCAAGGCTTCCAGAAACCCGTGCGCGGGTGGCACGCACCCCATGTTTCCCACCACCGGCTCGACGATCACCGCGGCAATCTGCCCGCCCCGCCCCGCGAACGCCTGCTCCACCGCGTCGATCGAGTTGAACGGAAGCGAAATCGTCGTTTCCGCGAACGCCTTTGGAACGCCCGCCGAATCCGCGATCCCCAGCGTCGCCATTCCCGAGCCGCCCTTCACCAGCAGCGAATCGACGTGCCCGTGATAGCAGCCTTCGAACTTGACGATCAGGTCGCGCCCGGTGAATCCGCGCGCCAGCCGTAGCGCGCTCATGGTCGCTTCCGTGCCCGAGTTCACCAGCCGGACCATCTCCATGGAGGGAACCGTTTGGGCGATCAGCTCGGCCAGTTCCACTTCGCGCTCCGTCGGCGCACCGAAGCTGGTCCCCACTTCGAGCACTTCGCGCAGCGCATCGATTACCGGCGGGAAACAGTGCCCCAGCAGCAGCGGTCCCCAGGAGCCTACGTAGTCGATATAGGAGTTGCCGTCGGTGTCGAAAACGCGCGAGCCCTGGCCGCGCTCGATGAATCGCGGGATGCCGCCCACGCCTCGAAACGCGCGGACCGGGGAATTCACCCCGCCTGGAATCACCTTCTGCGCGCGCGCAAACCAGGCTTCCGACCGCGCTAACTTCCTCACGAGGAAACGCGCGACTGGCCCGGAATCACGCGTTCCAGGAAAAACTGCATGAACACTTCCTGCAGCGTTCCGTTCAGATTCTTCATCAGGCGCGCACGCAGGCTCAGGTAGGGTTGCGTGCCGGCGAACAGATCCTGCATCAGCTCACGAAACCGAGGACTGCGTTGCATGAAGTGCACCATGCGCTGCGGAACGCTCTTGAACAGGAACCGCCCCACGAATACGCGCCGGGCCAGCATCGCGGCGAACTCCAGATCGTGCGCGAACTCGCGAGCCACCGCGGCCCGGTACGCCCCCGCCTTGTCCGCCAGATCGTGCGCGTCGTTCAGGACCACCTGGCTCGCCAGATCGCCCGAACGGATCGCGTAGTACAAACCTTCGCCCGTGATCGGATCCACCAGGCCCCCAGCATCGCCCACCGCCAGCCAGCCCCGGCCCGATACGCGATTCCGGCCCCAGCTGGGCGTCGCGAGCGAGGGCAGAGCGTGGCTGTAGAACGTCGCGTCCTTGCGCGATATACCCTGCTGGTCCATGTACGCTTCCAGCCGCGCGCGCATCGCGTGCGCCGGTTCGCCCTTCCCGCCGATCCCCACCGAAAGATGCCCGCAGCGGGGAAACACCCAGATGTAGCCCTCGAACTTCGGCAGAAACTGGATGTCGATCCGATCCCGCGCGCCCGGCACGAAATAGCCTGCCGTGGTCATCGTGTCCGCGGCCGATAACTGCGTGCCCACGTCGCGCAGCGGATTTCGCGCCCCCGTGGCGACGATCAGGAAATCGGCTTCCGCCGTCCCGTGGCGCGTGCGCAGCCGCCAGCCCTTCTCCTGCGGTTCGATTCCCAGCACGCGCGCCTGTTCGATGGACGCGCCCGCGCGCTCGGCGCGCTCCAGCAGCATCTGGTTCAAGTCGAAACGCGAGTAGATCAGCAGCGGCTGGGTCAGCGTCATCTTCGCTTCGCCCGCGCCCGGCGCGCTCACCACCGTCTCGTGAACCATCTTCTTGGGCGTGTCGTTGTTGAGCAAATAAGGATACTGATCGTAGGCTTTGTAGGTGATTCCGCCGCCGCAGGGCTTTTCCCACGCCAGCTTTTCATCGAACAGCAGCGTCTTCAGGCCCGCGCGAGCCAGTCGCTCCGCCGCCGATGCCCCGGCCGGCCCGCCTCCGAGGACTGCGACCGTCTTCATTGTTTCGGACTCGCGGGTTGGGAACTCTGCGGAGGCGTTGCCGGGATGGCCGGATGACCCGGAGGAAGCTGGCCCGAACCACTGGGAATCGCGCCGGGTTCGCCGCCCACCACTCCGTGTCCCTGGCCGCTGTCCTGCCGCGCCTGCACCACCCATTTGTCGCCCTTCCGGTCGAGCGTGTAGTTCAGCGTCATCCCGGCGTCGCTGTTCTTGACGCGGAACTCCACCGTGGCCTGCGCCGTATCGCGCGCGAAATTCGCCGCGGTGACATTCACGTCCATGGTCGACATATCCAGCCCGGTCTGCGCCTGGCGCGAGGTCAGGTACTCGATCACTGCCTCGCGAACGGCGCCTGTATTTTCGATGTTTTTCCGCGCGCACGCCGCCAGCAACAGCGCCACCACGGCTAGCCCGATTCGTTTCACTCCACCGATTATACATGTCCGTCTGCCGTTTGCCGTATCATGGTGCCTTATGACCATTCGAGTCCCCGTCTCCGGCGGCGAAATGTCCGCCTACATGGCCCTCCCCAAGAAGGGCAAGGGCGCCGGAGTTGTCGTGCTCCAGGAGATCTTCGGCGTCAGCGAAAGCATGCGCAAGGTTTGCGATTTCTTCGCCGCCCGCCAGTTCACCGCCATCTGCCCCGATCTGTTCTGGCGCGCCGAGCCCAATGTCGAGCTCAAGGAGTCCGAATTCGAGAAAGCGCGTGCCCTGCGCGGCAAGATGAATGACGACCAGGTCACCGACGACGTCGCCTCGGCCATCGACTTCCTGCGCAAGCATCCTGCCTGCAGCAACGGCAGCGTCGGCGTGGTGGGCTACTGCTGGGGCGGATTTCTCGCCTACCTGACCGCCGTCCGTCACAAGCCCGACGCCGCCGTCGGCTATTACGGAGTCGGCATCGACAAGAAGCTCGATCTCGCGAAAAACCTGTCCTGCCCTTTGCTGCTGCACTACGCCGAACTCGACCAGTTCGCATCGCCCGAAGCCGCCGCGCAGGTGCGCGCAACCTATAAAGGCGACCCGCGCGTCACCATTTACGAATACCCCAAGGTCGGACACGCCTTCGCGCGTCCCGGCGGTGGCCACTTCGATCCCAAGGCCGCCGACCTGGCCGACATGCGCACGCTATCGTTCCTGGTGGAGAAACTCATCGGCCACAACAAAGCCGGGATTCTGTAACGCAAACCAGGGACTGCCTCCGATTTCGAATAACGATCCTCGACCGGTCCGAGACAGTTGGCCGAAATCGGCTGGCTGTCCCAGGTTTGCCCTACGCCAGCAACTCCGCGATCTTATCCGCATCGTTCGGCACCACCACCGGCTGGTTCCCGAACGTCGCCTGAATCTTCACGCCCCCCGGCGCTTCCAGCTGCCCCGTGTGATAGCGATAGATGTAGTCGGGATCCTTCAATAGATTGCCCGTCAGCACCGCCACCACGTCCGCGCCGCGATCGATCACCCCGCGCGCGGTCAGCTTGCGAATGCCCGCGAGCGTCGCCGCCGACGCCGGCTCGCAGCCGATCCCGCACAGCCCGATCTGCGCCTTGGCATCCGCGATTTCCTGTTCGCTGACTTTCTCGACCGTGCCCCCCGACGTCCGCACCTCGTGCAGCGCCTTCGGCCAGGACACCGGATCGCCGATGCGGATCGCCGTCGCCAGCGTCTCGGGCTTGATCACCGGGCACAGCCCCCCGCCTTTTCCGCTCGCCTCGCGCTTCCAGAGTTCGTAAAACGGAGCCGAGCCTTCCGCCTGGATCACGGCAAGCTTGGGCAGTTTGTCGATCAGTCCCGCCGCCTTGGCTTCGCGCAACCCCTTGCCGAACGCCGACGTGTTGCCCAGGTTCCCGCCCGGCAGCACCACCCAATCCGGCACGCGCCAGTCGCGCTGGTCGAGCATCTCGAACATGATCGCCTTCTGCCCCTCGATGCGGAACGGGTTCATCGAATTCAGCAGATAGATCCCCAGCCGCTCCGCCAGCACCCGCACCAGCGCCAGAATCTGGTCGAAGTTCGCCTCCACTTGCAGCGTCTTTGCGCCGTACTCCAGCGCCTGCGCCAGCTTGCCGAACGAAATGTTTCCGTGCGGCAGGAAGATCAGGGCTTCCAGCCCGGCGGCAGCCGCGTAAGCCGCCATGGACGCGGAGGTGTTGCCCGTCGACACGCAGGCCACGCGCTTCATCCCGAGTCGTACCGCCTGCGAAGCCCCGCAGGTCATCCCGTTGTCTTTGAACGATCCCGTCGGATTGAATCCCTGGTGCTTGAACGTGATCCGGTCCAAGCCCCCGTATTTCGCCGCGATCGGACCCTCCAGCAGCGGCGTGTTCCCTTCCCGCAGCGTGACCACGTGCCCGGTGTCGTCGAGGAACGGAAACAGCTCGCGATACCGCCACACGCCGCTCTGGTCGAGCGGTGCATTGCTCTTCCGCCGCTCGCGAAACGTGCGTTTGAGCATTTCCGGGTCCCTGTCGAGCGGGGCGTAGCCCGCCTCCATGAGCCCGCCGCACTTCGGGCAGTTGTACAGCACCTCCGTGATCGCGTACCGCGCGCGGCATCCTTCGTTGAAGCACACCAGCTCCGCCGCGGCGGTTTGCGTTGCTGAAGCCATATCTTTTAACTTTAGACGATGCTCGCCGTTCACCTGCAATCGGGCCGTGTGGAGTTGCGCAAGGTCCCTTTACCGCGCGTACCCGAAGGTTTCGCCCGGATCCGCCTGCTCGCCGCCGGAATCTGCTCCACCGACCTCGAGCTGCAACGCGGATACTACGGCTTTTCCGGCACGCCCGGCCACGAATTCGTGGGAGAGGTTGTCTCCGTGAGCGGACCGAACGGAGACGAATCAAAGTGGGTTGGCAAACGCGTCGTCGGCGAGATCAATCTCGCCTGCGGGCATTGTGACTGGTGCAAGCGCGGCCTCGGCCGCCACTGCCCGACGAGAACTGTCCTCGGCATCGTCAAGCACCCCGGAGCGTTTCGGGAATTCCTCACGCTGCCGATCCGCAACCTGCATCGCGTGCCCGCCTCCATTCCCACCGAACACGCCGTCTTCATCGAGCCCATCGCGGCCGCCTGCGAAATTCTGGATCAGGTCAAGATTCCGAAAGGTGCGCCCGTCGCGGTCCTGGGCGACGGCAAGCTCGGCCTTCTCGTCGCGCAGGTGCTTCAGGCGAAGGGAGCCAAGGTGCATCTCTTTGGCCGGCACAGAGAAAAGATGCGGCTCGTCGAACCCGCCGGCGTGACCACGGAGCTTACGCCGAAGAAGCTTCCCATCGCCGCCTGGCCCTTCGTCGTCGACGCCACCGGTTCGTCTGAAGGCCTCCGGGCCGCCGTCTCCATGTGCATCCCGCGCGGCACCGTGATCATGAAGTCGACAGTCCACGGTCTGGTGGAGATCGACACCGCCCCGGCCATCGTCAACGAGATCACTCTGGTCGGCTCCCGCTGCGGACGCTTCGAAGCGGCCCTGCCGCTGCTCTCGTCAGGCAAGATTCAAGTAGGTGCGATGATCTCCGGCGAATTTCCGCTCGACCGCGCCCCCCAAGCCTTCGCGGCCGCGGCGAAAAAGGGCGTTTTGAAGGTGCTCCTGCGGCCCCCTGCCTAAAGGGATGCTAACTCGTCAACTTCCCTTTGAACCGCGCGCAGCCTCCGCTTCACCACGACGACTAACCCAACCGCCCAAGCCGCCAACAGGATAAGAAACGGCAACATATTGACCAACAATCCCGGCTTTCGCATCACGACTGGGGTGAAAAACAGTGCCGTACTAAGGAGCACCGGCCAGAGAGTCTTTCTCGCCGCTCGCACGTAGAAGCGCTGACGCTCAAGTTGCTGTCGATAAAACTCGAGACTGCCTTGCAGCGTTGCATCGGGCGATACTCCTCCAGGCCAAACTCCTTTGCGAGCCTGATACGCCAGGCTCACAGCCCAAAGGACTAATACAGCGGCGCCCATCCGGATAAATATCTGGTCGACCCGCCAGGCGATGTACAAAGAAGCCGCGACGATCCCCGCCACGACAACATATACTCCTACTACTTGCTTGCGAATTGCTGCCTCAAGTTGCTGGGCTTTATAGCGAATCAGTTCTAGCGACACGTTGGATGGCTCCTTTGTCTGGCTTTGCCATACGGCCCTGATATCGTTTGGCGTCGGATCATCCGGCATCGCGTTCACCTCCGTGCCTTCCTTCGTGAAAGCGGCGAGCCAGAATATTCTTGATCCGGTGAATTTTGGTCGCCACACTTCCCGCCGAAACTCCCATCACCTCTCCGATCGAGGCTGCGTCCAGCCCTTCCAGATACAGCAGCGTCATTTGCCGGTCCAAGGGCTTCAACTGATGGATCAGCTCCATCAGCCGCTCCAGGTTCGCGCGCTGTTCATAAGCATGGTCCTGAACGTCCGGCATCGCCTCGATGGCTTCCAGCGTCACCAGCACGCTGTTCTTTCGCTTCTGCCGGATCACATGGGACGTCGCGATATTGTGCGCCACGCGATACACCCACGTTCGAAGCGAACACCGGCCGTCGAAAATGCCGAAACTCCGCCACAACGCCACGTGAATGTCCTGCAACAGGTCGCGGCGTTCTTCCGGATTGGCTTCATAGGCGCTCGCCAAGCGGTCCAGCGCGTCGCCATAGCCGGCAGCTGCCTCACGATACAACTCGTCTTGCCTGGGATTGGGTTCTATGTACAGGTAGTCGCCCGGTTGCGGACTTTCTTACAGCTGATTCGCCCGTATCTTACCGCTTGCCCGCGCCTTCGCGCCGCCGCACCGATCCTACCCTGAGACCGAAAGCAGTCTGGGTTCTCCCATCGGAAACCAGATCACGATACGCGATTGAGTACTCGAGTCCCCGTCGCGCCAATCGTCCAGGTGCGATGGTGCGAGCGCCGCGAGCGATACAGTGGTACCCACGCCGTTGCGGGTCTAAAGAAAACGGCAGGAGGCCTCCCAACCGAATGTCGGCATGCGCGTTCGTCCTATTGCGGTCCGAAAGACCCCGGCCGGATCACGTATCCCCACAACGCCAGCACCAGCGCCGCCAGACCCAAAAAGCTTCCGAACGGGAGCTGGTACCGGGAGGCGACCACCATGACCGCGCGCAGGTTTGGCCCGAACAGGGATCGCTCGGTTTGCCGCCGGCGGATGCGGGCAGCCAGACGGCGCGCGAGTTTCCTCTTGGCGAAGAACGCGTACGGCACGCCTAAGATCGACCCGAACAGCGATGCAGCCACCAGTGTCAGCAGCGTCACGCTGAGGCCCAGAAACGCGCCGATCATCGCGATCATTTTTACGTCGCCGAACCCCATGCCCTCGCGATGCCGGACTTTCTGATACAGCCAGCCGATCAGCCAGATCGAGCCGCTGGTTACGCCGGCGGCGATCGCGGCATCCGCCAGCGATACCCACGGCCTTCCCCACGTATAGGGAACCAGCAGCGCGCCGAGTCCGATGTCCAGCGGCACGAACCATGCCAGCACCAGCCCCGCCAGCGTTCCGCCCAGCGTGAACTCATCCGGCAGGATGCGCTCCTCGATATCGGTGGCGATCAGCGCAATCAGGATCGCGGAGAACAGCGAGTACTTGAACGCGGCCAGCGACAAGCCCAGCGCCCCCACGCACACGGCGAACGCCGCGGCCGTCGCCAGTTCCACCAGCGCGTAGCGCACCGGAATCGCTTCGCCGCAGTTCCGGCACCGGCCGCCCAAGAGCGCATAGCTCAGGACCGGAATGTTGTCGTACCAGGCGATCTGCTTCTCGCACGCCGGACAGTGCGATCGCGGACGCACCACCGAAAGGTCCCGCGGCAGGCGGTACACGCAGACATTGAGGAAGCTCCCGATCAGCAATCCTCCGAGGAACGCCAGCAGTGCTTCCATCATTCTCTTCCCGGCGACATGAACCGGGCCTTCGCGTACTTGACGAAATTGTAAAGCGCCGCCATGTTCGCGATCGCCAGCCCTTCCACCCCGTCCAGGAACCCCGCCTTCAGCACGTAGGTCTGGAAGAACGTCCAGGGCGGCTCAAAGATAAGACGTCCCCAGGTCACCTTTTGGCCGACCTCCAGAAGCTGCTCGGCCGCCAGCGTCGTGTAGCGGTCCATCGACTTCAGGTGCTCCGACAGCGAATCGCAGGTGAAGTGCAGCAGATTCGATTCCAGATGCCCGATCCGCCCCCGCACTTTCACCGCTTCATGCACGAATTCGCCTTGCCAGCAGGCCTTTCGGCGGTGATACAGCCGCACCTTCCGGTCCGGGTACCATCCCGAGTGGCGAATCCACCGCCCCAGATACTGCGCCATGCGCGGCATGGTGTACGCATCGAACTCCGGCCCGTTCTTCTTGAGCCGCCAGATCTCGCCTTCCAGGGCTTCGCTCAGCGATTCGTCCGCATCGAGCGCCAGAATCCAGTCGTGCGCGGCGTTCTCCGCCGCCAGGTTCTTCTGCTTGGCGTAGCCCGGCCAGGGATTATCGATCACGCGGGCGCCCAGCTTTTCGGCGATCTCCACTGTCCGGTCGGTCGATCCGCTGTCCACCACCAGAATCTCGTCGGCGCAGCGCAGGCTCTCGATCGCGCGCGGCAGATTGCGCTCTTCGTTGTACGTGATGATGGTGGCGGAGATCTTCACGGCGGCAGATTTACGACACCGGCGCCATCGTGAATGACAGGATGAGAATGGCCAGCGCGACTACGCCCAACACCGTCCGGAATCGGCCCAGCCGATGGGGATCGAAGATCGCCGGGTGCCGCATCGCGAAGAAATACAACAGCACTGCCCAGAACAGCCAGCTGTAGGCGACAAACATGCCCATCAGCACCAGGATGAAGACGAACACCCGCGAAAGATACCCCGTTCGTTCGCCCAGGAAAGCGTAAAGGATGTGCCCTCCGTCCAACTGTCCGATTGGCAGCAGGTTCAAAGCCGTCGCCAGCAGCCCCACCCACGCCGCGCGCGCCACTGGATGCAGGTAGATATCCTGCAGCGGCACGCCCGGGAATCTGACCCATTCCGCAAATTGCAGGAGGAGGGGAGTGCCGAATATCAGATCGCCCCGATGTCCGATCCCCGGCACCACTTTCGACAAGGCCACTCCCGCCACCAGCGGCGCCAGCAGCGCCACAAAACCGGCCAGCGGACCGGCGATGCCGATATCGAAGAGTACACGCTTGGAAAGAATCGGCGAGCGGATCCGGATAAAAGCCCCCATGGTCCCGATCAAGCTGGGAAACGGAATGAAGAACGGCAGGGAGGCGTCCACCAGATAGTGGCGGGCGGTCAGATAGTGTCCGAACTCGTGCGCCAGCAGGATCGTCAGCAGGGTGAGAGAGAAGGGCAGGCCCGGCAGCAGGTAGGAAGGGTCATGCCACATGCGCAGATATCCGGTGAGGCTTTCCCCGAAATCGATGGGCCGGTTCTGGGCGAAGCTTTGCGCCATCCCGGCGCCCACCACGGTGGTGCTGACCAGGGTCGCCACCAGCAGCAGCGCATGCAGCCAATAGCGATGGCGCGGCCGCGCCTCAAACTCGTCGGCGAACGCGTACAGACCGGCTTCGGGAGTTGACTCCGTCATCCGGAACGGTGGCTGAAACGGGGAGCCGTTGGTGGACACAGAGCCCGCAGACGGCTACTGGAGCGTCTGCAGCTCCTTGCCCGGCTTGAAGCGGACGGCCTTTCCCGGCGGGATCGCGACTTCGGCGCCGGTGCGCGGATTGCGGCCGATGCCGGTCTTGCGCGGGCGCACGTTGAAGATCCCGAAACCTCGGAGTTCGATGCGCTCGCCGCGGCCGAGAGAGCGCTTCATGCTCTCGAACACCGTTTCCACCGCCATCTCCGCCTTGGTCTTGGTTATGCCGGTGCGGTTGACCACTTCGTTGATGATGTCCAGTTTAATCAAAGCCGTCCTCCCCGATTCGCCTTAGTCACCCAAACCTCATGATAGGATTAGGGTTATTGCACTGTCAAGTCACCCCTATCTGTTCGTCTACGGCACTTTGAAAAGCGGCTTCCGGAATCGCTTCGCCCTCCGCCTGCGGCGCGAAGCAACCCTGCTCGGACGAGCGCATATGCCAGGAAGGTTATATCGCCTCCGCTGGTATCCCGGGATGCGGCCGGCTCGTGGCCCGGAAGACACTGTCATCGGCGAGCTGTACAAGCTCCGCCAGCCGTTCAACACGCTGAAAGCGCTCGACGAGTACGAAGAGCGCTACCGCCGCGAACTTCATCGCGCGACGTTGGATTCTGGACAGGCGATCCGGGCCTGGGTCTACATCTATCGCCGGCGTTTGCCCGAGGACCGCTATGTCGTTTCGGGCGAGTGGGTGTAGCGCGAATACCCTAGTCGTCCCGGAGAACCCGCATCGGCTCCACGCGCGAGGCCCGGATCGCGGGGATGAGCGAGGCGACTGCGGCAACCGCCAGCGTCAGAAGGATCACTCCGGTCAGCGTCGCCGGGTCCGTCGGAGATACGCCGTAGAGCATCCCTGCCAGCAATCGCGTGAACGCCACCGCCAGCCCCAGACCGGCGAGCGCGGCCAGCATCGCCACGGCGAGCCCCTGACTCAGGAACTGCTGCACGATCTGTCCACGCAGCGCTCCCAACGCCAGGCGCAACCCGACCTCGCGCCGGCGCGCGCTCACCAGGTAGCTGAGCGTCCCATACAGTCCAAGGCATGCGAGCGACACCGCCGTGAGCGCGAAGAACGAGAGCAACACCGTCCGCAAACGGTTTTCGGCGAATGCGTCGCTCAAGTGTTCCTCCAGAGGAGTAATGTCGAACACCGCCCGGTTGGGCTCGATCTCGTGAATCTTGCGGCGCATGGTCTCGGCCATGGCCGCGGGATCGCCGTCGGTCCGGATCAGGAAGAATGTTCCCGGCTGCGCGGCATCGCCGCAAACATAAACCAGCGGACCCGGAGCCATGTTCAGGCCCTGCTCGCGGGCGTCTCCCACAATCCCGCGAATTTCCACCGGTTGAGCGGACGCGCCCGGCGCCACCAGGTGATGCCCGATTGCCTCCGATCCGGCAAAGTACGTGTTTGCGAAGCTGCGGTTCACCAACGCCTGCGCCGGACCCGCATCGCGGCACAGTTCCCCTCTCAGCAAGGGGATCTGCATCGTGGCGAAGTAACCACTGGAGACAAAGTGGCTGTCAACCAGGACCTTGGGATCCGTCTCGGCCCTTCCTTCCGCCACCTTGAATTCGGCCTGAAATCCGAACGGCACCCCCGGTAGCGATTCCGAAGTCGCCACGGCCTCCACACCTGGAACGGCACTCAGGTGCTCCAGCATCCGGTCCGTCCATGGCTTCGCCGTGGGACCGGCTTCGGCCCAGGTGGTACTAATCTGGAGCGTCAATACATGGGTCGGCTCGAATCCTGGTGAGACCCGGCCCAATTCCCGGAAGCTGCGCAGCAGAAGTCCCGCGCCGCTCAGCAGCGTGACGGCAAGGGCGACCTGCACTCCCACCAGCAGCCACTGCACCGGATTCTTCGACGAGACCAGCGCGCGCCCGCCGTGGGCCAGAGACCCGGACAAGCTACGCCCTGTGGCGCGAATCGCGGGGAACAGTCCGCACAGCAATGTCACCACGACCGCGGACGCCAGCGTGTACAGGACAATTCTCCAGTCCAGCGTGATTTCTTCCAGCCGCGGCAGGTTTTTAGCAAGTGCGCGAAACACCGCCGACGCTCCCGCCGCCACGAACAACCCCAGCACCGCTCCGCTCAGCGCCAGCACGAACGTCTCCGTCAGCAGTTGCGCCATCACCGACGCCCGCGTTGCTCCCAGCGAGTAGCGCACCGAGATCTCCTGTTGCCTCTGGGCCGCGCGCGCGAGCAGCAGCGCCGCGATGTTCGTGCAGGCGATCAGCAAAAGCAAGGACACCGACCCGAATAGAATCCACAAAGATGCTCGTATCCCGCCCACCGCGACTTCCTTCAAAGGCTGGATACTTACGCTCAACTCACGATCGGTCTCGGGAAACTGCCGGCCCAGATCCGCCTGCACGGCCGACAGGTTCTCGCGCGCCTGGGCGACGGTCACGCCCGGTTTCAGCCGTCCGATGACGGTGAACCAGGTTAATTCCCTGCGTTGCGCGAACGGCGCGTCCGTGGGAGCCGCAAACCACAACTCCACATCGCTGTCTGGAAACCGGAATGCCGCCGGCATCACGCCCACAATCGCAAAAGACTGCGGCCCGAACCGCAGTCTCTTTTCGAGCACGCCGGGATCGGCCTGGAATCGCCGACGCCAGAAACGGTCGCTGATGAGGACCGCATTGGTTCCCCCGAAGTGTTCTTCATCGGGCCGGAACCCGCGCCCCAGGGCCGGAGAAACGCCCAGCACCTCCAGAAATCGGGGAGACACGAAGGCGCGCTTCACCTTTTCCGGCAGTTCGCCTGAAGTCTCCGAAGCATTCTCGGTGTAATAACCGCTGATCGATTGGAATGTGGAGTTCAGCCGGCCCCAGTCCAGCAGCCGCACCGGCGCCACGAACGTCTGCGAAGTTTGCGGACGTTTCTGACCCAGGAGCATCAGCCGGTCGCCATCCGGAAACGGCAGCGGCCGCAGCAGCACCGCGTCGATGGCCGAGAAAACCGCGCTATTCGCGCCGATGCCGAGCGCCAGCGTCAAGACCACCGTCGCCGTGAAGCCCGGTGTCTTCGTTAAGGAGCGTAGCGCGACGCGCAGGTTCCGCAGAATCCCATCCATACGAGGAATACCGCGGCATTTGCGTTTGGTTACACGTATCGCAGGACGCGTTCGACTCCCTGGGTCCGCCGCGCCCGGCTCAAGAGCGCTACATTCCCTCAGGAACGTGGCGGTAGTTTAAAGATATTTGGAAACCCAATCATCAGAACGGCCCAAACGCCCAGTACCAGCAGGAACGGCGTAAACTTCATCAGTGGCTGGCCGGTTGCCCATATACACGCAGCCGCACAAACCAGCACGCCGCAAATAATCGTAATCCTCGCTTGCAAACTCATGTGATCTTCCTTTCTTCCCTGCCATTCGAGAGGGTGCGCCTCAAACACGCCTCGATTCATCCGCACTCCGGACGACAACAGTAAGCTCAGGGCGCAGCCGTACAGGGTGATCCAGCGCGGAAGAGCCAGATCCGGCCTGCTCATCCACAAGATGCCCTCAGACGCCAGCGCCATCGCCGCGCCCAGCAAGGGACCCCGGGCAAGTTCCAGCGATGTTCGCCTTCCTGAATGCGCATAGGTGTCGTCCAAGATCACGCCGAGAATGACCATCGAGGCAGGGACGGCGAAGCGCATCAGGCTCCATGGCTCACGCAGAAGCGCTCCATCGTAGAACCATGCCGCGGCCACGAACGACAGATACAGAGCGAAAGTCTGTAGGAGAAGCGCCTCCGCATCCGCGGTACGCCGCATTCGGCTCAGGATGACCAGGGGAATCGTAAACAACACATCCGCCGCGTACTGCGATGGGGATTGGAAACGCTCGTGCAGGTCGCCCAGAACCTCCTCGCGGCAGGCAGGCGGAATAAGAAGTGCCACGATCGCTTCGGTAGTCTTTGAGGGACCGGAAGACATCAGTCAGCCGCCTTCCCCCATCGCCTTCCCCACTCCTTGCCCCAAACCTCCTCGATCACCTCCCAGATTCTTTTGGCCGTGACCGCGGACTCCTGGAGGGCACGCTCGCCCGGGGCTTCCAGGCGATAGCATCGCTTGGCGCGCCCGCCGCGTTCGGGCGTGGGATCGGACAACCAGGATGCCACCAGACCTTTGTCCTCCAACCGGTCGAGTGTGACGTAGACTGCGCCAAGTGAAACTACCTGGGACCGTGCCAGTTCCTGGACCTTCGAGTGGATCGTGACGCCATAGGCATCCTCGCGCAGCATGAGAATCGCCGTCAGTACCAACTGCTCAAATTGGCCCAGCGAGGCGGGTTTAGCCATTTGTCCAACATCGTAAGGGAAATTGCCAGGGAAGTCAATATGCTTTCAGCGGGGACTCCACTATTGTTTCGAGGTGAGTGGCGGGAACGGCTAGCCCGTGGTGCGTTTGCGGATCTCGATATTCAGGCGCTTGATCTTCTGATTCAGCGTCGAAAGGGGGATTCGCAGCGCCTCGGCCGCCGAGGTCTGGCTCCAGTCGGAGGCTTCCAGCTGCTCGATGATCTTGCGGCGCTCGTAATCCGCGACGATCTCGAACAGCGAAGCGTCCGCCGGCAGACTCCCGCTTTCGTCGCGGCGGATGCGCAGCCCGCGCGCTTCGAGGAGATGCTCGGGAAGAACATCCACGGGGACGCTGGTGGTCGACGCCAGCACCACCGCGCGCTCCACCACGTTCTCCAATTCCCGGACGTTGCCCGGCCAGGCGTGGTCCATCAGGATCTGCATGGCGTCCGGCTCAAAAGTCAGGCGCGAGCGGTTGTGTTCGTCCAGGAACTTCTCGTTCTCGCGGCAGTATTTACTGAAAAAGTGGTCCACCAGCGCGGGGATGTCTTCCTTGCGGTCGCGCAGAGGAGGCAGCGCCAGATTGATGACGTTCAGCCGGTAGTACAGGTCCTCGCGGAACTTGCCGTCTTCCACGAATTTCTTCAGATCGGCGTTGGTGGCGGCTACGATCCGCACGTCCACGCGGATGGTTTCGGCCGAACCCAGAGGCATGAACTCGCGCTCCTGGATCACGCGCAGCAGCTTGGTCTGGGTTTCCAGCGATATGGTCCCGATCTCGTCGAAGAAGATGGTCCCCTGGTTGGCCACCTCGAAGTAGCCCTTGCGCGCCGCCAGCGCTCCCGTAAACGCTCCGCGCACGTGGCCGAACAGCGCCGATTCCAGCAGATCCGGCGGAACCGAGCCGGAGTGCACGGGAACGAAGGGGTGCTCGGCGCGCGCCGAATGCGCGTGAATGGCGTTGGCGATCAGCTCCTTCCCGGTTCCGGTTTCCCCGGTGATCAGGATGGTGGCGCGGCTGGCCGCCACCTGCCCCACCAGGTCGAGAATCTTCAGCATGCGCTCGCTCTTGCCCACGATGTTGGGGAAGCTGTAGCGTTGCCGGAGCGCGCGCTTGAGCTCGGTGTTCTCGCGCTCCAGCCGCCGCTTGGCGATCATGCGATCGATCTCGATCAGCAGTTTTTCGTTGTCCCAGGGCTTGGGGAAATAGTCATTGGCGCCGCGCTTGAGCGCGTCCACGGCCACTTCGACCGAGCCGTACGCGGTGATCATGAAGATGGGCGTCTCGCGGTCGCGCTGGCGGACTTCCTCGAGCACCTGCATGCCGCTCTTGTCCGGCATCATGAGATCCAGCAGGACTAAATCGTAGGCCGATCCTTCCAGGCGCTTCAGGCCTTCGGTGGCGTTGGCCGCCAGCTCCACGCGATAGTTTTCGCTGGCGAGCAGCGCTTCCAGGCTGTCGCGGATATCGGGTTCGTCGTCGATGACCAGGATGCGCCCGCGCGCGGCGTCTCCCGTCAGCACGTCGGGAGGAAAATTGGCGACGGTCTCGGCCATTAGCGGATGAGAGTATCGGACTTTCCGACGATCGGAGATGGAACCGACGTCGCGATTCCACTGCGCGCCATGGGCGTCGCCATGGATGCCACGGCCGCCGGGGCAGAAGCCGCGGGAACGGCAGGCGCTTCGCGCTTGGACGGCGGCGGGACAAACCGCCCCGCGGAGCTGACCGGGAACGTCAGCAGGAACTGGGTTCCCTGGCCGGGCTGGCTTTGGACCTCGATATCGCCGCCATGCTCGCGAACGATCCCGTAACTGACCGAAAGACCCAGGCCGGTCCCCTTACGCGCGCCCTTGGTGGTGAAGAACGGATCGAAGATGCGCGCCAGATTTTCCGGCGCGATGCCCGAGCCGGTATCCCGCACGCTAACCCGCACCGTGCCGTTCCAGCGGCTGGTCTCGATGGTCAGCACGCCGCCGGATTCCATGGCGTCGCGCGCGTTCAGAAACAGGTTCAGAAACACCTGCTGGAGTTTCCCGGGACTTCCCTTGATCGGCGCGATGCTCTCATCCAGCGCCAGATCCACTTTCACCGAACTTTTCGCGAACTGGTGCTCCACCAGCGTCAGCGTCTCCCGCACGACTTTGTTCAGATCCATGGGAACGAACTCGGTGGGCGCGGTGCGCGAGAAGTTGAGCAGCGAATTGACGATCTCGCTGGCCCGGAAGGTCTGCCGCGCGATCTTCTCGAGCAGCGGAGCTTTCTGCTCGTCGCCGGAAATCTGCTTGGCCAGCATCTGGGCGTAGGTCGAGATCACCGCCAGCGGCGTGTTGACCTCGTGCGCCACGCCGGCCGCCAGCAATCCGATGGAGCTGAGCTTATCGGCCTGCATCAGCCGGCGCTCCAGCTCGGCGCGGTCGGTCACGTCGTCCAGGATGATCAGGCGGCCGATGCGCTCGCCTTCCCGGGAAATCAGCGGCGCCGCGGCGATGTTCAGCGTGGCGTCGTTCAAACCCACCTGGCGCTGCCGCAGCAGGTACTGATAGATATTCTGGACGCCGGCGTCATCGCGCGCGATTTCGAGCCGGTCGCACAGATCTTCCGGCAACAGTTCCCGGAGCTTTCGCCCCACGGCGTCCTGGCGCAGGATGCCGGTCAGCTTCTCCACCTGGGAATTCCAGCTTTCGACCCGATCTTCCAGATCGGCCGCCAGGATGCCCACGTGGATAGACTCGACAATGTTTTCGGAGAACTCCTTGAGCCGTTCGTACTCGTCCGCCTTGCGCTGCAAGGATTGGTACAGCTTGGTATTGTCGATGGCGATGCCGACATAGCCGGAGAGCGTCATCAGCAGTTCCACGTCCTCGCTCGAGAGGAAATCGTGCGATTCGGTGCGGCTCACGCCCAGATAGGCGATGGTCCGGCCGCGCGCCGAGCACGGCAGATAGTAGGTCAGCTCCAGCTCGGCGATGGAGCGGCGGACGCCAACGGGCCACTCGTGCGAGACCACGTCCAGCAGATTGCGGGTACGCTCGAAAAACAGATAGGGCTTCTTCGGGCTGGCGCTCAGGAAGCTGAGATCCAGGCCGTAGGGCACCTGATCGGTCTGCGGACCGCTGCGATTGCTGGCCAGTTCGAGCTGGAAGCGGCCCTCCGCCTCGTCCCAGATGAAGAACGCCACGTGGCGGATGCCCAGAGTGCGGATCAGCCGGTCCGCCACGCTTTCCAGCATCACGCGCAAGTCGGTGGGCGATCCCAGCTCGCGCGCGAACTCGATCAGCGTGCGGCGGTAGTCGTAGCGGTCCTTGTAGAAATAGCGGTCCATCTGCTCCTGGACCCACTTGCGAATCGGCTGGAACACGAAGGCCGCGATCAGGATCATCACCACCAAGGCCGCGCCGTTCAGCTCGACCGCTCCGCTCACCGAAAAGATCATGCCGTAGAAGATCGCCAGCACGCATAACGTGGCCAGCGTGTAGGCGTAGCCCTGCTGGAAAATCACGTCCACGTCCATCAGCCGGTAGCGCAGGATCGCGTAGGCCCAGGTCAGCGGAATCAGGGGCAGCGAGAGCACCGCCAGGTTCATGGCCTGGTTGGGCGCCACGCCGAACATGTACGGCACCGCGTAAATCAGCGCAAAGGGAATAATGCCCAGCAGCGCGCCGTTGCGCAGCCAGGTCAGCTGGCGGCGCACGATGGGATCCGCTGCCCGGCGCATCTGGAACGCCAGCACGGCGGCCCCGGCCAGATACATGGTGCACAGGAATGCCAGCCACAGCCGATCCAGCAGCCAGCGCACCTCGATCAGGGGAACCGTGGTCCGGAGCCATCCGAAGATGAACCCCAATTGCACCGTCAACAGCGCCAGTCCCGGAAGGTACAGCAGCAGAGCGGCGCCCCGCCGCCGGATCCAGCCCTGCCGGTCCGGGAAGGAGCAACAGAAATGCAGGAACAGGGTCGGCGCCAGGAACCAGGCCGCCACGTTGCCCAGATAGATCACCTTGTCGAAGTTATTCAGCTTGCCGGTGTAGTGGAAGGTCGACAGGACAAACGAGGCCAGGCACAGCAGGAAAAAGTGCAGCGCGCGCGGCGCACTGCCGCGGCGAAAGTAGACGAACAGGCCGATCGCCAGATACACCGCTCCCACGGCGTATTGGTAGTACAGAGTGGAATCGTGCGTGACCTCGCCGACGATCACCGGGGCCGGCACTTCCGTGCCGTTGTGCAGGATCTTGTAGTCGGCCTTATGCCAGCTGCCGAGACGGGTAATGACCTGCGCGGCCTCCTCGGAACTATCGATGCGCAAACCGTCGATTGAGACCAGGACGTCGCCCTGGTGGATTCCAGCTTTTTCCGCGGGGCTTCCGGGCGCGATGTAGTCCGCCACGGGAACCGTCTGGTCGCCTGACAGCCGGTCCACCCAGGTGACCCCGTCGTCGGGCATGTGGAACTTGCCCTGCTGCTGGAAATTCAGCGCCGCGGCGACCACCGCCGCCACGGTGACGATCATCAGCAGAGCGTTCGTTAGCTGTTGTCGCAGTTCCCGCATAGCCCGAGAGACACTATTCCGAGCGAGTCTTATGCACGCTGTCTTCCAATCTAAGAATAGCGCGTATCGTACTGATCTTACTGAGACTTTGGCGCGAAAAGCAGGGAACTATATGAATTTCGGGAAATAATCCTACGCAAAACGGTAGCGATTCTAGCTGGGCTCGACCGTCACGGGCGCCGTCAGTTTGAAGGTCAGGACGCTTTCAGCGGCTATCGCCGCGGGGTCGCCGTGGGTCGCCAGGACCACTCCGCCGCCGGCCGCGCCGCCGCTGGCCGCCCCGATGGCCGCACCCTGGCCTCCACCGGCGATGGCGCCGATGGCCGCGCCGATCCCGGCTCCAATGCCGACTTCCGCCGCGTCCTTACGCTTGGTGGTGTGGGCGCGGCGAGCGATGACACCGGTGTTGATCGCCACGTCGCGGTCGCCCAGGTGCAATTGGGTCAGGCGGACGGAAATGGTCGCGAGACCCTTCACGCGGCCTCCGGGATCCGAGTTCACCACGCGACCTTCCACCTGGGATCCGCGCGGCGCCACTTCCTTGCCATCGACGACGATGGGCTCGGCCAGGGTGGCCGCGAAGGCGTCGCCGGTTTTCGCGCTCTTGGTCGAAAGCGTGGTCTCGGTGCGGATCTGGATGCGCGTGCCTTCGCCGATGGTCACCGGCGGCGGCTTTTGAGGCAACGGAGAATCCGCGGTCGCGGACGCCGTCTCGGGAGCATTCGTAGCGGCCGATGGATCCTGCGTCTTGCTGCAGCCCGCCAGCGATAGAGCGATGGCCGCCGCCATCCAAGCGGTTCTCATTCTTGTGTTCATGTTAAGGCGATGCCTGGGCGGCGGATATGTTACGAAAACAAAAGCCTTAGGCCTTTGTAGGGTTTAGGAACT
>CAVXFR010000005.1:0-90290 GCA_963761045.1 Terriglobia bacterium
CAACGGTGAGCCGGGCCTTGAGCACTGACATTCCTGCTTCTCCGCCGTTGGGCTCGTTCGCGCGCTCACCCACATGTCCAGCGCTTCGTTCCCTGACTGGGTTCCGTCCCTGCAATACCGTCTGTTATCGTTAACGGTATGCGAGACCCAGATATTCGTCGAGTTCTTCGTCGCCAGCTCGACCGAGCTTTCAAGACTGATGACACGACGATGATCGTTGAGGAACTGGGCCTCTGTCGCGGTACGGTGCGGGTGGATATCGCTGTTGTCAATGGTTTCCTAAAGGGGTACGAAATCAAGAGCGATAAGGACACGCTCACCCGACTATCCACTCAGGCGGCAACGTACAATCGGATTTTTGAGACCATGACTGTTGTCGTTGCTGAGCGCCACCTGCGAGCAGCCGAGGCGATGATCCCAGGCTGGTGGGGCGTACAAGTCGCGACCGCCCCCCGCGATTCTTCATCATCGATCAGAATCGATGACGTCCGTAGCGAGTCAGCCAATCCCGGTGTCGATCCGACTTTGCTTGTTCAGTTGCTGTGGCGAGACGAAGTGCTCGATCTACTCGACCAAGCGAACGCATCGAAGTCTCTCAGGAGCAAGCCGCGACGAGTCTTGTGGGAAGCCCTCGCAGGAACTGTGCCTTTACCCCAGTTGCAGGATATGGTGCGCGAGTGCCTCAGGACAAGATGCCGTTGGCGAGTTGACGCACAACAAATTCCACGTGATGGGACGTGCCCACCTTGCGCCACGTCGTCAGACTCCCAGGACCATCACGGCGCGCCGCACAGTCGTAGATGTACTGATCGCCCCAGCTGAACTGCCTACCCGCGTATTCAGCTCTTTGGATCAGCATTCGGCAGACCTCATGGAACTGATCAAACCCGTAATCCCTCAAGTTGCGTCCCTTTGGCACGAGCCAGTATTTGTCATGAGTGTAGCGGATACTTGCTGAAGGCCGTATTATGCGAGGGTCGACTTCCGACGGTTCGGGATGGGAAACGCCATAATCACCGAACGTCGGTAGGCGTACAATCCGATCACCGTTGCGAGCTAGACTCCTCCACAGGTTCCACTCCTCACGAGGAATTATTGAGAATTCGGAAGACGGAAGACCCATCAAAGTCCGCGGGAAGGATGTTCCCGTCACCGTAAAGGTTCGCCATAGACTGAGTCTCGGCAAACGATCTAAGAGTTTGATCAACTCATCTGCGTCCGTCGTTTCAGCAGGCGTGAGTGCCTGCAGGTCGAGGACAAGATCGGCGTCCTGCACTTCGGCTCCGATAGCTGCGAGAACATCATCAACGACCCTATCGAGATCATCGGAGTCAACAAAGTCTTCGCGGAGAATGCGAACGCAAACGCCGCGTCGATCTCTAATAATGATATTCCGACATGCTGATAAGTACTCATCCGGTCGCAGCAAACCAACGACTGGACTTGCTTCAATTCCACGCGTGCGCAAGGAGGTGAATATGTACTCAAGCGGATGTTCCCCGTCAACCATTCGCTCGTTGGCTGGTATCCACAGTGGAAGATCCACGAAAAGGTGCCTGCGCTGGCCCCAGGCTCGCTCAATCTTCTGGCCCACCTTCTTCAAATGCTGATCAATCGTCTTCTTCGGCCTATCCGCCGCGTAATCCCAATCGATCGGTGGGATCTCTAACAACGGCGTTATAGCTTGGCGCGTAGAAGCGGACAAGGTTTCAAGCGCGCCATACTCGCCGTCCTTGGCTTTGAGTATCGGAACATAGTGGTTGTGTCCGAACATTTGGCATCCAAGCGTTAACGAAGTACCCAATCCACTTTTTTCTTCAAGTTGTTACATTGAGTTCGGTCAAGGTGCCCGTCGTGCTGAAGACGACCAACGACGATGCCGGCAGCGATGCCTAGTTCGAATGCAAATCTGCTTGCGGCAGCGCAAGTGAAGGCTCCCAAACGCCGAAAGATCCGATATCGCGTCTCCGGAATAAGCCATTCTTGCGCGAACGCGTCAGCTTCGGACTCTTGCTGATTCTGCTCACGCTCGTCACCATCGAGGAACACGTCTCGCTTGCCGTGGAGAAGGATATGTCCGGCTTCGTGAAAGAACGTAAACCACAAGTGATCGTCAGTCTTATAGCGAAGGCTTAGCTGTATCAATGCCCGCGTAGGTGTGAGCCACCTCGTCGCTCCCCATACTCTTGTGCCGGGAAGTTCAGGGACGAACGCCACGCACACACCCGCCCCATTACATTCGCGAATGACAATTGATGCAAAGTCGTTCGGTAGTTCGCGCGTTAACGATCGTACGCGCTCGAGCGCTCTCTTAAACGCATCCGTGTCATACTCCGCGGGTTGCTGATAAGACGCCTCTAGTCCTCCTTTCCTTAGCCATGCTGCAATGGCACCGGCTTGGCTCTCAAACGCTGATGAACGTCTAAAAGCCGGACTTCCCGCGCCCCAGACTCCCTGCCAACTACTTGGAGAAGCAACCGCAAAGAACTTAAGGACCTCCTCGAGTTGCCGAGCTTTCTCGCGATGCTCAGGTATCCAGCCGAGTTTTACCATCGCGCGGTAAGGGACTTGATCCAACCACTCAGCCTCTTTCTCAAATTCAAGTGCCTCTTTCGCTCGAGCAAGAGATTCCCGATAATGCTGCTCCCTTGCAATCCAGAAGCCCGCAGGAATTCCAAGCACTCGCTCAAACTGCAGCGCCGTTTCAGGCGTAATCGCGGCTTTCCCCTTGATGATCTCGTTGATCGTCTTCTTGGGTCGACCCGTGCGTTCCGCCAATTCCGTCTGAGACATTCCTCGCTCCGCGAGAACCTCTTCGAGGGTCTCGCCCGGCGGCGACACCGTGTCAGGGACGTATTGATTTCGAATCTGCTCATTCATGTGTATTCACCACCCCGACGAGAATCACAGTTGTGACCTGATTCCAATCCAACCCCCCATCCGGCTTCTTAGGTACCGGACTATGTGCAGGCGCGAAAAGCAAGCGGTAGGGCCCATCCAAATCGATCGAGAGTTGCCCAGCACGATCGCCCTTCAGTTCGTGACACCTTCCCGGCAAGTTCCGCATAACCTCGAGTGTCCGCGCGGCTTTGAGGTCGTCCAGGCGGCGCCGTATGAGCTTCGCGCGCTGCAAATTGTGCCTCCGCACAACACGCTTGGAATCGTTCCAGTCCTGCGGATCATCATCGGTTGGAAACAGTATCTCCATCTCGTCCATGTTAAGGGTAACCCATTAGGTTAAACATGTCAACATAGAGATTAACCTAATAGGTTAGCGAAATGTCTGGAACGCAAGGGCCTGCTGCGGAGACTAAGCAGCAATCTTCAACTCCCCACCCCCAAACCATTAGCGATACAATATGATTTGGACATCGCCGCCATCTACGCCGCCGGACTCGCGCGAGCCCTCAATCACTCCCGCGCCCTCCGCTTCGCCCGCGTCAAGGTGGCCGAGATCCAGCTCTATCAGGCTTCCCAGGTCAAGTCCGGCCGCGCCGCGCGCGATCTCTACGGCGCCCTCGGCCCCCATATCGACGCCGCCCGCAAAGCCTTCCGCGAGCGCTTCCTGATACCCTTGAATGGTGTTCCCGATTACCTTCACCAGGAGCTGGTGAAGACTTTGGCGAAAGAAGATGCGGTACTGCTCGGTCCGTCTTATCCCGGCCCTCTCGCGTAACGCGGCTCTCTCTGCCGTCGCCGTCGGAGCTATCGCTGTCGGCGCATTCGCGCTGCACGCCGCGTCCGACCCTTTGGCCGACCTCAAGGCCGGTTCCGACGCTCTCGACGCCGCCAGCTACCCCGCCGCCATTGCCGCTCTCAAAGGTCTCCCTCAGCGCCTCCCCAAGCTGGCCGATTACGCCGCCTGGCTGCTGGCCTCCGCCCAATCCGCATCCAAGGATTACGCGACCGTCCCCGCGACGCTCGATCCCGTCTTCAAACAATCGCCGCCGTCGCCGCTGATTCCCCGTGCTGCGCTGCTCGCCGCCGACGCCTTGACCAACAACAACAATCCGGCCGGCGCGCTCGACCTCCTGCGCAAAAACTACGCCGTGCTCTCCCAGCCCAAGGGCGATCTCGCCATGGCCACGGCCTTCGCAGCATCGGGTGACGAAGTCAGCGCCGCCATCTACTACCAGCGCGTCTACTACCGATACCCTGTGTCGCCCGAAGCCGCGCAAGCCTCCACCGAAATCGACAAGCTGCAAGCCAGCCTCGGCGAAAAATATCCGCCCGCGCTGCCCACCTCCATGCTCGCGCGCGCTCTCAAGATCCAGGATGCGGGCCAGACCGCGCGTGCCCTCAAGGAACTGGAAGCGCTCATCCCGCAGCTCGGCGGAGCGGAGCGCGATCTCGCGCGTGTCCGTATCGGCGTCGCTCGCTACACCGCCGAGCAAAATTCGGTCGCCTACAAATACCTGTCCGCTCTCCAGGTCGACTCACCCGAGGCCGATGCCGAGCGCCTGTACTACCAGATGCAGAGCGCGCGCCGCCTCAATAACCTCGATGAGATGGATGCGCTCGCCGCCAAGCTCGGCCGTCTCTATCCCAACTCACCTTGGCGGCTGCAGGCCCTGGTCGCTTCGGCCAATCGCTACTTGACCGAAAACAAGCCCGATCAGTATGAGCCTCTGTATCGCGCCTGTTTCGAATCCTTCCCCAAGGATGACGAGGCGGCCGGCTGCCACTGGAAGGTCGTTTGGGTGCATTACCTGCGGCGCGAATCCGATGCCGCCGATCTCCTCCGCGCCCATCTGCGCTTGTTCCCCGCGTCGGAGAACGCGTCCGCCGCGCTGTATTTTCTCGGACGCCTCGCCCAGCAATCGAGCGATCGCGCCGCCGCTCGCGCCTATTACGACGAAATCGCGCGTGAGTATCCCAACCAGTATTATGCGATGCTGGCGCGCGAGCACCTGAAGCCTGTCGCCAGCGCGGCGCCTTCTCCTGCGGCGGCTGCGTTTCTGCGCGCCGTCGACTTCCCGCAGCGCGCCCGAACTACGGAATTCGATCCCAGCGCGGCTTCGCGGGTCCGCATCGATCGCGCCAAGCTGCTGATCAAGGCCGGATTGAAGGATTTCGCCGAAATCGAGCTGCGCTACGGCGCACAAAACGGCGACCAGCCGCATCTTCTCGCCATGGAGCTGGGCGAATTGATCGGCGACGAGAAGCCCGCGCAGGCCATTCGCTATATCAAAAGGTACGCCGGCAATTATCTGTTCCTGCCCATCGACTCCGCGCCGGACGATTTCTGGCACCTCGCGTTTCCGCTGCCCTATCGCAAGGATCTGGAGCGCTTCTCCAAGGAGAACATGCTCGATCCGTTTTTAATGGCCGCGCTGATCCGCCAGGAATCCGAGTTTGATGCGAAAGTGGTTTCGCGCGCCAACGCGCGCGGCCTGACGCAGATCGAGCCGTCCACGGGCCGCGAGCTGAGCCGCAAGCTGAAAATCCGCAAGTACACCACCGCCAAGCTCTTCCAGCCCGCGTTGAATCTTCAATTCGGGACCTATTATCTGCGGCTGGTCACCGACCAGCTCGGCGGCCACACTGAAGCGGCCCTCGCTGCCTATAACGCCGGGATGTCGCGCGCCAAAGCCTGGCTGACCTGGGGCGATTTCCAGGAGCCCGCCGAATTCGTCGAGACCGTGCCCTTCACCCAGACCCGCGGCTACATTCAGGCCGTGCTGCGCAACGCCGACGCCTACCGCCGCATATACGGCTCCCAATAATAGTGTCCCGGTTTCGCGCTACCCGCACGCTCGGCATCAAGGAAAGTGTCATCCGCGAGATGACGCGCCTCGCTTTGCGCCACAAAGCCGTGAACCTGGCGCAAGGATTTCCCGATTTTCCCGCCCCCCAGATTTTGAAAGATGCCGCCCGGCAGGCCATCGCCGACGACGTCAATCAGTACGCGATTACGTGGGGTGCGAAGCGTTTTCGAGACCAAATTGCGGCGAAATATCGGCGAAACTATGGCCTGGAAATCGATCCCGAACGCGAAATCACGGTGTGCTGCGGATCCACCGAAGGCATGATCGCTTCGCTCCTGGCGGTGTCGAATCCCGGCGACGAAGTGGTTATCTTTGAGCCGTTTTACGAGAATTTCGGACCCGATACTTTACTCTGCGACGCCACCCGCAAGTTCGTGAAACTCTATCCTCCTGATTGGGGGTTCGATCCGGAGGAGCTTCGCCGCGCGTTCTCCCCGCGCACCAAGGCCATCATTATCAATTCACCCGGCAACCCGACGGGGCAAGTCTTTGACCGCGCGCAACTTCAACAGATCGCCGATCTCTGCCAGGAGTTCGATGCGCTGGCCATCACGGATGAAATCTACGAGCACATCGTCTACGACGGCGCTCGCCACATCCCCATGATGACGCTCCCCGGCATGCGGGAACGCACCATATTAATCAACAGCATGAGCAAAACGTATTCGGTGACGGGGTGGCGGGTGGGCTGGGTCCTGGCCAATCCCGAAATCACCGAATCCGTGCGAAAAGTGCACGATTTTTTGACCGTCGGCGCGGCCGCGCCGCTGCAGGAAGCCGGCGTCGTCGCGCTGGGGCTGCCCGATAGCTACTATACGGAACTGGCGCAACATTACACCGAACGTCGAGATCTGATGCTCCAAATGCTGGAGCGGGCGGGATTTCGCTGCTCGCGGCCGCGCGGGGCGTATTACGTGATGGCGGACTTCTCGATGTTAAGTAAAAACGACGACGATGTCGCTTTTACAAGACACCTGATCGAGGAAGTGGGCGTGGCGGCGGTGCCGGGATCGAGCTTTTTCGCGAATCCGGGCGACGGAGCGAAATGGATACGCTTTTGTTTCCCCAAAAAATATGAAACGCTAAAAGAGGCCGAAGAGCGTCTAAGCAAGCGGGGGTAGCATGCGTCCTCAGTTTGTTCTTCCGGAAACCGTCGCGCGCGCGGACGGGGTGGGCAGGGAATTCGCGATCGAGAATAAAGTGGTGCAGCTCACGCTGGGCATCACGCGAATCCGGGCGCAGGAAAGCCTGGAAGTTTCCGTGTGCGGATCCCCGGACGGAGAACATTGGCGGCCGCTGGCCGTCTTCCCGCAGAAGTTCTATTGCGGAACCTACTCGATGGTGCTGGACCTGAGTTTGCATCCGAATGTGATCTACCTGCGGGCGGAATGGAAGATACTCCGCTGGAACCAGGACGAGCGGGCGCCGCTGTTCGAGTTCTACTTACTGGCGGGAGAGCTGAGCAAGGTCGCGACGGACGCTGTCGGATAGAGGGCCGTCGGGACGGATCGCCAGCAGGTCTTGCAGTTCCTTGATCGCAGCGCTGCGATTCCCGCGGCGGGCATAGATCGCCGCCAAGAAGATTTGGGGCTGCGAGAACTGCGCGGGGTCCAGGCGCTGGGCGGCCAGCAGATACGGCTCGGCCTGATCGAACTGGTCCATCTTGAAATAATTCATGCCGAGCTGGGCATTGGCCAGGGCATCCTCGGGACGTTCTTTGACGGCACTCTGGTTGAAGAGCAGCGCATCCACGGGAGCATTGCGCTTCAACAGCACTCCGCCGAGATTGACCAGGGGCTCGAAGGCGTTGGGATCGGCGGAGAGCGATTTGCGAAAAAGGGTTTCGGCGCGGGCGTCATCGCCGGATTGAAAGGCGATGACTCCGAGAGCGTTCCAGGCGGCGGAAAAATGGGGCGCGATCGCGACAGCCTCCTCCAGACTGCGAACCGCGCCCTCCGGGTCGTGCCCGGCCAGCCGCTTTTGCGCCTCGGCGTATTTCACCGACGCGTCATGCGGAATCGAAAGCTGGTGCACCGAAACCGTACCGCCGGTGGGGTTGGCGGCGGCTTCGGCCGAGGTGTAGGGAATGACGGCATGGACCACTCCGGAGTCGTCGGCCGTGGCGGGAGTCACGACCACGGTGCGGCGCACCTCGCCCAAGCCCTTGCGCACCACGGCGACGGTGTAATTGCCGGGAGCGAGCGAGTGGAAATGGAATTCGCCGGATGGATTGACCTTGGCGGATTCGGCGTAGGGCGTTTCGACGCTGAACAGGTTCACGCTCAATGCGCGGGTGCTGCTGACGCCAGTGATGGTGCCATCCAGTTCCAGGCCGGCGGCGGACACGATGATCGCGGAGCCAAGGATCGCGGCGAGGAGCGTCGAAAACACCAGATCAGGCTACATCTTTTTCCAGCGCTTTCAAGTACCGGTACACCTGGGACAAAGGCAGTCCGATGACGTTGAAGTAGCAGCCTTCGATGCGCTCGACGAACTTGGAGGCGAGGCCCTGGATGGCGTAGGCGCCGGCCTTGTCCATGGGTTCGCCGGTGGCGACGTAGGCGTCGATTTCGGCATCGGTGAGGGGCGCAAAACGCACGCGGGTGGCGCTGCTATCGACCTGGGCGCCGCCGGGATGGCGCAGGCAGATGGCGGTAATGACGGTGTGCTCGCGGCCAGCCAGGCGACGGAGCATGGCGCGGGCGTCGGCTGCGTCGCGGGGTTTTTCCAGGACCTCTTGATCCAGTACGACGATGGTGTCGGCGCCTAGTACAATTTCGTTGCGGCCCTGCCAGACGGCCTCGGCTTTGTCGCGGGCGAGGCGGCGGGCATAGGCATCGGGGGGCTCGCCGGGGGCGCGGATTTCCTCGACGGCCGCGGCGCGGAGGGTGAAGGGGATGCCGGCGGTCGTGAGCAGCTCGCGGCGGCGGGGGGATTGGGAGGCGAGGATGAGGGGAATGGTGAGGGGGAGCGGCACAGGACAGGTATAGCATGCCGCAATTGGCAGAAGACGCCGCAGGGCGTTGATGAACGACTCACAGGGCTACACAGCAAGGCGATTCGCTTGATCCGCGTGATCTGTCTATTGTCCAAACTGGGCGGGTCACCGGTGCGGTTCTCAAATGCGTACATCAGATTCGAGATCGTTGGATCGTGAACCGGAGTAAAACCACACCCCAGCATCACGTATCCCAACTCATGGGCCGTCGAATACTTGGCGGCCGCAGAGCCAAGGGTGCAGGCCGGCTTGCCCGGAAAATGGCCGCCGCAACCAAGAAGCCCGGAGGAATACAGCAAGCTTTGAGGACCCGAGCTCTCCCGGATGTGCCGGCTCAGACCCGGAGGCAAATGATTGGGTTGACATCATCGTTTGAAGTCCTATATTGTGAGGACTCCCGCGTGTCAGGAGGAGTGCACCGATTTAAATAGGGAGCTTTATGCAGCCAGGACTAACCCGAGGAACAGAATCAAAACCGGCTAGTCGTATTGGTCGGCGAGCCGACTTGGTAGAAAAAGTCGCACATTTAGGGGTGGGTTACGCATTTCCGGTCATGCAGCCTCGTTTTGCTTTGGCCACCGGCCCGGCTCTGCCACATCGGTTCAGGCAACAGGCCGTATGTGCCCGGCTTTCCGGGATCGCTCTTGCTCTGCTTCTTGCCATCTCTGCACTGGCCGACCTGAGTAGAACGGCGACCTTGCAGTCCGGCCAGTCGCTGAATTTGGACTCGGGCGCTGTTACGTCTTCCGGGGACATCCTATGGACTGGAAACTCGTTGACTCCCCAAGGTAGCGCAACGGCGTACAACATCGGTGCGATTGGCGGTATCAGCGGTTTTTCCAAATCCATCGTCGATGGACTCAAGCTAGTTGCCAGCTCAACGTCCATTCCGTCCAGCGCACTGGTGGCTAATGACGTATTCGCGGTGTGCACGAACGGCGGGAACAGTGCGGTAGTCCTCGTCACCGCCAATGTTGGCGGCTCGCTCACTCTTCAATTCACCACCTTCGGCGTGGCCGCAGGGCCCACAATCTCGGGAGCCTTGAACAACTCCAGCGAGATTACGACCGGCCTCCCGAACTCCGGTATCGCGCAGGAAGTATGTCAAGGTGCTTGGCACGGGATTGGCCGACGATGGCGATGCCACTCTCCATTCGAGTGAAGGCGCTGGGCTTCCCACTTTACTGAACGGAACGCGCATCACCGTAACCTGTCGGTGCTGCATCCGTATTCCCAGCCCTCTATTACGCCAACCCCCACCCAGGTCAATGGTGTTCTGCCGACCTCCACACCTCTCGGCGCAGGAACGCTGACGGTGACCTACAATGGGGCAGCGAGCGACGCGTTCGCAATTCAGGTGGTTGCCGCCGCGCCTGGTATCACAACGTACAACGGTTCGGGAGTTGCGCAACACGCGCTTACCGGGGCTCTTGTCACTCACGAAGCGCCAGCTGAACCCGGCGAAGTGATTGTTCTCTGGGGTACAGGGCTTGGCGCGACAACGGACAGCGACACAACCTACACCAGCACACCCCATCAGACAGACCTTCCCTACAAGGTCTATGTAGGCGGCGTCTCAGCGAGCGTTGCCTACGCTGGCAGGTCGGTTTATCCGGGTGTGAGCGTATTTCGGAGTAACGGTACCTCCGAATACGCTCACCGACTGCTACGTACCGGTTGTGGCCGCTACCGGCCGCATCGTAAGCAACACGGTGTCAATCCCGATCGCCTCGAGTGGGCAACCGTGCTCCACATCAGCGCCTCGGATTCCCTATGATCGGCTCGAGCTTATATCAACCTTGCTGCTCGCCCGGTGGTATCCACAACTTGCGATCACGCGCAAGACGGGCCCGGTTGCGACTTCTGATGGAACCGAAGTTAGTCGCCTTCCGGACGGCGGTGGTTTTTATGGTGTTGAGGGGGCGGGCAGCTCGACAGTGTCTCCTGGGACGACCATCATTTCTCCAGGGTTGACCATCATTTACGATGCGTGTACAGTCGCGACGGAGGGTGGGCCCAGTCAGGACCCGGGAACTTCGCCCGAAGGCAGATCCCTGGACGCCGGATCCAGTCTCCTGGTTTCCGGTCCCGCAGGCGACTGGACCATTGACCGGATTGTGTACCCCGGTGGCATCTTGCCGAGTATCTACGCTGGTCCACCCGCCAATACTACGACGAGCCTGGATCCAGGGCACTATACCGTTACTGGCCTTGGCGGTGCCGATATCGGGGCGTTTACCGTCTCGTTTGATATGGCACAGCCGCTCATTTGGACTGGCCAGTCATCGGTGACAGCGGTCGATCGCACGAAAGAGTTGACAATCCGATGGTCTGGCGGAGATCCCAGCGCGTCATTAACGATCACCGGAGTCGGCGGCCCGGCCGGTTCGGGAGACAACTATTATGGCGCGGGCTTCTACTGCGTCGCGAGAGTTTCTGACGGACATTTTACGATTCCGGACTATGTGTTGGCGGCCCTACCGCCCTCTGGACCGAAACCGGGCTTGGGCAGCATCCTGCTTGAGGCTTTCAAAACGACCACGTTCTCAGCTCCGGGGGCGGACCTGATGATGCTCGTCGTTGGAGATTCCATCACTCAGCCAGTGGAATTTCGGTAGAGGCGGTCAAGATCGGCTTCATCGTCCAGAGAGAACTTCCGCACCCCTTGCCGAGATCCAGCAAGCCGAAATGGCCTGGACCAATCGCGCGGCTGCTGGTGCCCGCCGAACCACTTGCCGCCACGCTGGAGCACAACAGTTGCTTGTGAGCTTTCCCGGGAGAGTACAACCCGGAAATGACTTCCGAGTGCGCCGTACATTTATCCGACCACCACTTATTCACTGGCCGGCGTGTGGGTTCCATTTGGCGGAATGGAAAACTGCCCAGTACACTAGCTTTGAGGCGATAAACCTTATGCGGCTATTTTTCTGCTTGGCTCGTTACTGACGTTGTCGGTCTGCGGACAAACGAACTCCTCCCTTTCGGGCTCTGTTCTCGATGCGGGCGGCATCGCGGTGGGAACCACGCCCACGGTTCGGGCTCGCAACACGAAGAACCTGGGAGCCACGTCTACCGCCGTGACTGCGCGGGACGGCAAATACATCCTGGGAAATCTCACCCCGGGAGCATACGACGTCTCGATTACGGGCGTTCCGGCCATGTCTAACTTCGAACGTAAGAACGTGGCGATCGGCTCGAAACCTGCGGTACTCGAGATTCGCATGGACTTCAATACTCAACTCGGCACACTGGGCGAGGATCGCGTGAACCTGGCTGCCGACGCCCGACGCCATCACCCGCCCGGCCCCACGCCCCGCACCAAGGACGGCAAGCCCGACTTCTCCGGCGTCTGGTGGCGCCCCAGGGATGTGGATGGCGGCAGTCCCCAGTTCCTGCCTGCAGCAGAAGCGTTGACCCGCGAGCGCCGGGACCTGAACAACAAAGACAATCCGCAGACCCGCTGTCTGCCGGGAGCTGTGCTCCGTTTCGGCCCTCTCTTCGAATGATCCAAAGCGAGAAGTACCTGGTGATCATCAACGACGACGAAAGCCCCGGCTTTCATCAGGTCTACTTGAACGGCCGTCATCCGGACGACCCTAATCCTTCGTGGTATGGCCATAACACGGCCCGGTGGGACGGAGACACGCTGGTGGTCGATCGCGTCGCGTTCAACGACCGCATCTGGCTCGATCAGGGCGCGCATCCTCACTCGCCGAAGCTCCACGTGGTGGAACGGTACCGGCGGCCCGACCTCGGCCATCTGGAGTCGGAGGTCACCGTGGAAGATCCGGGCGTGCTGGTGAAACCGTACACCATCAAGCGAGTCACGGATCTGGCGCAAGGCTATGATATCTACGAGTTCATCTGTGCCGAGAACGAGCGCGACGCCCGGCACATGGTCGGCAAATAGCCACGGCGGTCGCGGCGCGTCCGCAAGCGTCAATACCCTTGCAGTGGGACGAGCGTGAAATGGCCCAGCTATCGGATCTGAAACTGAAGTACCGGCTCTTGATCCAGAGCTATCCATTCCGGCGCGTAGCTCAAAATCAGGAACAGGCTGCGAAAACCGCTGGAGGAAGCTCGCATCGCGCTCATCACGACGGCTGGTTTGTACGTCCCCGGCCAGAAGCCGTTCGATCCATCTTTCCGGCACGACGACTGCTCATTTCGCGAGATCGCGTGGGGAACGCCGGTGGCAACGCTCCAGATCGGCCAGAGCAGCGATGCATTCGATCACTCCGGCATTGAGAGGGACCGGAACCTGGCCCTGCCGCTCGACAGATTACGAGAGTTGGCCGATGCAGGCTTGGTTGGCGAGGCGGCGCCGCGGCACTTCAGCATCATGGGATCGCTGATCGCTCCGGCACGGCTGATCTCGGAAAGCGGTCCGGAGATCGCCCGAAAGTTGAAGGAAGATGCGGTCGACGACAGTACTTCTGGCGCCGGTGTGCCCCTTCTGTCATCAGGCCGCGGGATTGCTGCAAAGCGTCGTCGAGAAGACTGGTATCGCGACTGTATCGATATCGCTGCTATTGGACGTAACCAGACGCGTCGAGCCGCCTCGTGTCCTGGCTGTGGACAAGCCGCTTGGATACCCCTTTGGCGAGCCCAACCATGCTGACCTCCAGAAGCAAATCATGCTCAGCCGCAGCTCTCCATCTGCTGCCGTACGCGGTGGCGGAGCCCCTGATCGCCGCGTTTCCTCTCAAATGAACTTGGATGGTTGAGGGAGTTGAGCGAGGCGGTGAGGCCCGATTGGGGCCACGAGGAACGCAGATAGACAAGTACGCGCCGGAGCCGGCGTGGTCACGAGGAAAGCCGTCCCGGGCCCGGTTCCAACTCGGTATAATCTCCACCAGGCATGAAACGCAACATTATTACTTCCGTTATCGCCGCGCTCGCCGTGTTCCTCGCGGTTCACGTCATGGCGACCCACGTGATTGCACAGCAACCCGGCCGCAACCTGGTGCCCCTCACCGAGGACAACCTCAAGAACCCCAGCCCCAACGACTGGCTGATGTATAACCGCACCTACGAGGCGCAGCGCTTCTCGCCGCTGCGGCAGATCAATCAATCCAACATTGGACAGCTCACGCTCGCCTGGAGCTTCACCGAAGGCGCGGGCTCGCAGGAGGGCATCCCGCTGGTCCACGACGGCGTGATGTACGTGCAGGCGCCGGGAGCGATCGTCCAGGCCCTGGATGCCACCAACGGCCAGGTCATCTGGGAATACAAGCGCGACATGCCGCAGAACGTCAAGAACGGCGCCCGAGCCAAGACCATCGCCATCGGCTTCGACATGGTCTACTGGAGCTCGCCCGACAGCACCCTGGTCGCCCTGGACGCGCGCACCGGCGAGTTGCGCTGGGAAGCCAAGAACGATACGCGCGGCAATTCGGAAGGCGCTGTCGTGGCCGGCGACAAGGTCATCTCCGGCGGCACCTGCACCAAGAACACCGATTGCTACATCTCCGCGCACGACGCCAAGACCGGCAAGCTGGTGTGGAAGTTCTACACCGCAGCCCGAACCGGCGAGCCCGGCGGCGACTCCTGGGGCAGCGTTCCCGACGACAAGCGCACCGCCGCCACCTGGGGCCTGGGCGGCACCTACGATCCCGCCACCAACTCCGTCATCTGGGGCGTCGCCAATCCCACGCCGAATTCGCGCCTGGAGCGCCATAACGGCAACTTCAACGATATCCCAACGCACGCTCCCGCCGATCTCTACAGCGACTCTACTCTCTCCATCGACGCCAACACCGGCAAGCTCAACTGGTATTACCAACACCTGCCCGGCGACGACTGGGACGAAGACTGGACCAACGACCGCGTCCTGGTCACCACCACGCTCAATCCCACCAAGGAGACGGCGAAGTGGTTCAACAAGAAGATCAAGGCAGGCGAGCGCCGCGATATCGTCCTGGTCACAGGCGAATCCGGCGGCGTGTTCGCCCTGGACCGCCACACCGGCCAATTCCTGTGGGCCAATCCCTGGCCCTACGACGTGCCCAACTTCTTCCTGAAGAACATCGACGAGAATGGCATCACCTACTTGAACGAAAGCGCCATGCTGCCGCGTCCCAACATGACCAACACGGTGTGTTTTTTCAACACGCGCAGCTATTGGGCGCAGGGCTACAGCCCGCTCACCAACTCGCTGTATGTCCCCTTTGTGGACGCCTGCAACGAAGAGAAGACATCTGACCCGGGCAAGCGCTCCAACCACCGGGGTGTCGTGCGCGATCCATCCAAGCTCGACGAATTATCGGGGGTCTCGAAGATCAACGCGGCCACCGGTAAGATCGAGCACATCTTCAAGGGTCCCGACCCGATCAACAGCGCCATGCTGCTCACCGCAGGCAATCTGCTGTTCGTCGGCGACATCGGCCAAAACTTCCGCGCTCTCGATCAGGAAACCGGCAAGGTGCTGTGGCAGACAATGCTGCCCGGCCCCGCCGCGAACTCGACCATCACGTACGCCGTCAACGGCCGTCAGTACGTCGCCGTCTACACGGGCGACGGCCTGTTGACCTCGAGCGTAGCGGCCTACAACAAGCAGGTGAAGTCCACCCGCCGCGTGAATACCATCCAGGTGTTCGCGTTGCCGGAGGCGGCCGCGAAGCAGTCTCCGCTGTTGCCCGCCGGGGCGGCTGCAAAGGGCAAAGCGGCGCGGCGACGCTAAAGGCAGAGGTCAAGAGGTGATCTGAATCTCAAGACGGGAGGGCGGACAGATGTATAAGCTCGCGATGATCCTGTGCGTGACGGGCGCTTCACTCATGGCGCAGTGGCCGAATCACCCCACGCCGGGCATGCCCCGAACGCCCGCCGACAAGCCCGACCTTTCGGCTCCGGCCCCGCGAACCGCCGACGGCAAGCCGGACCTGTCCGGAGTCTGGCAGGTCAGGCAATCCAGTTATCTGGTCTACGTCACTTCGGACCTCAAGCCGGACGAGATACGGCCGTGGGCCGCGGCACTGTTCAAACAGCGCGAGGATAATTATCGTAACGACACGGACGGGATCAACTGTCTCCCGCCCGGACCAAAAGCCGGCATTTCGGGCCTGGCTCTTCCCATGAAGATCGTTCAGACGCCGAATCTGGTCGTGATCCTTTACGAATATCAGACGATTTACCGCCAGATTTTTACCGACGGCCGCGCGCTGCCGGACGATCCCAATCCAACCTGGATGGGCTACACGGTGGGACATTGGGAGGGAGACACGCTGGTCGCCACAACCGCCGGTTACAATGACCGGACCACGATCGATCTGGGCGGGCATCCTCACACAGAGGCATTGCGGGTGACGGAACGCTTCCACCGCCGGGATGCCGGCCACATCGATCTTCAGGTGACGCTGGACGATCCCAAGGCTTACACCCGGTCGTGGACGCTTCCCATCGAGCTGGTTCTGAGGCCGGACCAGGAACTGATCGAGTACGTCTGTGAGAACGAGCGCGATGCGCCGCACCTGGTCGGCAAGAGCGGGGAGGAGTTCCGTGTTCCGGCAAAGATCCTGGCGCAATACGCCGGTACTTACGCAGCACCCGGATCCACTCGAGGCATGGTGGTCTCCCTGGAAGGGGGCCGTCTGATGATCAATACGGATGGAGCGGGAAATGTTCCGCTCATCGCGCATTCGGAAACCAATTTCACCATGGAAGGAACCGGCATCGATTTCATCCGGGATGCACAGGGCGCGGTCACGGGGATGGTGCAGCACTGGAACGAGGGCGATCGATACGAAGCCCGCAGGAAGTAGAGACATCCGTCCGCGGTTGCGCGAAAACGACAGCGTCATCGCTGCACGGTAATCAGCAGATTCGGCTGAATGCTCAGTCCGTTGTAGGTCGCCGTGAGAGGCAGATCGCCGTCGGGAGCGTCGCTCGGGACGGTGAAGGTGATCACATAGAAACCAACCGGTATTAGCGACCAGACCCGCGAAACTGACCGGGGCGGGGAGGCCCCCGATCCTGAGCTCGGGAAACGGCAGGGGCAGATTTCCGGATTGCGTCACGGCTCCACTCACTACGGGCACATCCGTCGGACCGAACCCATTCGCGGCTACGTAAACCGTCTCGCCGGGTTTTACGGGAAAGCTCAAACCGGGGAACAGGCTGGGCGGGCCAATGAGGTTGCCGTCGACGTGCCGCCCGTAGACGTAGTGGAGGCCGCCGGGCGAGACAACCTCAAAGAACGACAGTGACTGCTCCTGTCCTGGAACGGTTGCCACGTTGCTCATCGCGCCATTGTTGGTGACCTGTACGTTGATCGAGCCTGAGAGGGCGTCGGGTGGGGTGATGACGTTGATCTGCGTGGGGCTGATGTAGTACACATAGGCGCTCTTCCCATTCACGGTCACACTCACGCCGTCCAACTGCACCGGCATGGTGTTGTTCACGAAGTCGGCATCGCCCCAGATCCGCGTATCGCCGGCGGGAGCGAGCTTCGAGCCTTTGATCTCGATCCAGGTATTGGGGGCGATGAGCGGGTTGTCGGCAAAGGCGTTGGCAACCAGGGTAATCACGGGTCCGGTGATGGCGCCGCCGATCGCGGTTACATCTTGCGCCGTGTCGTTGCCCGTGTTGATTTCGCCGCCGCCTGAAACCACGGCGGAATTGGTCACGCTAGCGGGAGCGTTGGAGGCGACGTCGACCGTTACGGTGATGGGCGGATAGCTGCCGGAAGGCGCCAGGGCATCGCTGCTCGTGCAGGTCAGCGAGGCAAGCGGGCAGTTCCAATCTGTCCCGCCGATCGCCGTGGCTGTCAGGCCGGAGGGCAGCGAATCGGTGACGGAGACAGCGCCGCTGGTGGCGGCCGTACCGGCATTCGTAACGGTGATCGTATAGGCGGCGCCGGTTTGTCCCTGGGTGAAATTGCCGGTGTGAGATTTGAGATGGTCAGATCCGGCTTAGGCGGAACGTCCGTAAGCGCTGTTGTCAGGGTAACGTCGCTGAACGCATCATAGGCGGAGAGGTCCACGTACCAATCGCCGGAGGACGGGTTGGTGACGGTGATGGATTCGGCGTTGCCGAAATTCTCGGACTTTTGGTCGTAAACGCAACTCGTGCTGACCCGCAGCGAGGCCTGGCACGTCGGAGGGCTGCCGTACTTCAGGTAGAGATCCACATCCCCTCCGAACGTTCCCGTTGTCGAGACCTGGAAGGAAACAGTATCGGGAGGAATGGTCACGCGATAGAAGCTTTCGCTTCCCGTTTTGCCGATCAAGTGGTCTATCGGCGTATCGGGGGAAAACAGCGCCGGCGTGATCAGCGATGCGGTCAGCGAGACTGTGGAGTACGCTCTATAACCGTCTGCTTCCACCTGCCAGCGTCCGGCCTTGGGACTCGGAAAACTCAGAGTCTCATTGCTGCCATCGCGCAAGGAAAACTCTTCGTTCCCGTCCGGATCGGTAACAAACAGGTCTGCGTCGCCAAAATCCCCGCGGAGGGTTACCTGGAGAATCGGTACACCGGAGGGCACGTCGATCCAGGCATAGCCGGCGGAGTTTTCGGCCCCATTGATGAGAACGGAGTGGCCGTCGGTGAGGTGAGTCAGGACGGGAGCGAGATAGCCGTGGACAACTTTTCCGCCTTTTCCGTCGGTCACCGTAATCTTGACCCGTTGCGGGGTAAAGGTCGCGGTCCAAGTGAGGGCTCCGGAAGGGTCCAACGTCATGCCGGCCGGGCCTGCGTCCAGAGCAAAACTCAGCGTACCCGCGTTGGGATTCGTAGCGGTCACCGTGTATGCGTAAAATGCACCTACGCCGACGGTCACGGAAAGAGGGTGGCTGGTGATGGCGGGGTTCTGGGTACTCTGCAGATCCGGAGGAAGATCGTAGGCCGCGTCATACACTGTCCCGGTCTTGAGGCTGCCATCGATCCCGCGCGCGGAATAGCCCAGGCCGTGCTTGGCGAAAATCGTCCAGATGAAAATACGGTTCGCGCCGCTATTGGAGGCCAGGTCCGCGGAGAGAATGGCGTCGCGGGCGTCCGTCATACTGGGATTGCAGGGAGTCCCTTTCAGGCCGTCGATCACCAGGCGGTCGGCGTTCTGGCCGAGGAGTTTCCGAAGATCCCACAAGGTGGCGGCCCAAATCTCGCCGTCGTCATGAACTTCGTAGCCGGAGTTGCCCAGATCCTCGTAGGTATACGTGTAGCCCTCATAGCTCTGGCGCCGGATTCCGTGCACCATGTCCTGGGTCAAATAGCCGCCGAAGACAGGGTTGTTGAAGTAGCTGATGGCGAAGTAGTCGGACCAGCCTTCTCCCAGGGCGCCGGATTGAATGTGGCTGAGGCAACTGGTATCGGTCCCGCCACCGACGAGCCGGTTGGAGACGCCGTGGCCGTATTCGTGAATGACGGTCTGGCCGTCGTAGTCGAAGTCCGTATCGTCCGTCTTGGAAGGCGTACCGCGCGTGTAGATCCCCAGTCTCATGCGGGGCGGAATGCCGTCGGGGGTCGAAGCAAAGGCCGCGTCGTTGTCGAAGGCGCCATTTTGCCCTTCCGCGATGACGGCGTCACCGGCGGCGCCACCCTGGTTGAAATTGTCGGTCTGAAAATTGCCGGCGGCTTCGGTGAAACCGAGGCTGTAGTAAAAATCGTGCGCGAGGTTGGTGAAATAGAAAAGATTGGTAACGGAGGCGCCTTTGAAACCGCGAGGGTCCTCTGCGAGGGTGCCGTCGCCAAAGGAAAAGTCGAATAACTGGGTGGCGCTCACCGCCCGGCCGGTCTGCAGCTCGCCGGTGTTCCCCGGATCGGGCAGATCGTCTCCGTTGGCATCGATAAAGGCGTCCACATTATTGCCGGTGGTCACGGTCCCGGCGGGCGGCAGCCACCCGTCCGGAAATGTCACCAACTCGCGGGAGCCCTGGGACGGGGATTGAGTCCATACGCGCGCCTGGGCGGCCTGCACATAGGAGTTGTGCCGGAACAGGAGTTTTCCGTCTTGTGCGTCGATGAGGATCTCATACAGCCGCTGCGCGTCGAGTTCGAGAAACAAATGGTAGGCCAGCCGGGCGGCAGAAGCGTCCAGCGTAAAAATCACCAGTTCGGGCGCGCGCAAAAACTTTCCGCCGGTTCCGGCGCGGGCGGCGGTACGGGCTGCCAGCTCGGCATCCGCGGGCCGAAGTGTCGGGACGGTGGAGGTATTCAGCCCCGGCGCACCTTCGCCCGAGCCGACCTGAATCACTTCGCCGGTCTTGCTCAAGGTGAACTTGATTTGTCCCTGGAAGACGTCGATTCCGTTCAGGGTCTGGTTGAACACCAGATAGGTGGCCTGGGGAGTCACATCCCGCACGACCAGGCGCAGCCGGTCCACTTCGGCCTGGGTGAACGGAAACACGGCGGCATTTGCGAGGAGAAAGGTCCTGGCGATCTGCTCAGGGTCGCGGGTCGAGGCGGCGGATAACGTTCTGCCGTCCCGGAGCATCAACTTCGGTATTCCATATCGGTTCGGAATAAGGCGGATGCCGGGCTGGGTGGCTTGACGGGCAGCCGCGAACGATTCCAGAGTGCTGGTCCGGCGGTCCACCAGCGCCTTAGACTGCGGATTTTGCCGCACCGCGGGAGACACGGTCTGATCGCGGAGGTCAAAGTCCGGAAGAACTGGCGTTTTTGCAGCGGCTCGCGTCTGCCCCCATGCGGGGTTCATGACAACGGCCGCCAACAGGAGCGCCGGCAGCAGGAAGCGGCCGATCGGGCGCCGCCGGATTGTCATAAGGAGACGGGTTATGATGTCCATGGGTGTTATTGAAGCGAAGTGCGGCACTTATTTCCGATTATCGACACAATGCGAACCGTTAACGATCTTCTGCGTATTTATGGAAGGAAAACATCATAACATACGATGGCGTCAACCGCGAGGATATTGTGAGGGCCCAGCTAAATGCGCTGGGGCGCGGGGGGCCGGCCAGTCCTATGGCTTGCGGACCGCTTTTCGATCGGCGCCGCCGCCGTGGTAGGTGAACTGGCGGGCGTCCTTGCTGAATTCGATCCAGTCTCCGTTGGAGCGCGATATGAAGACGGTTTCGGATTTAGGCGCCAGCGGCAACTTGAGCGGGTTCGCGCCTTCCTGGAAGAACAGCAGATCGCCTTCGGAAGTGATCACAACGGGGCGTCCCGGCGCGTACTCGTACGTGCCCGTATATTTCGAGAGGATTTTGGGCGACAGCGTGGTGATTTCCGTTCCGCCGAGCATGTGGGGAATGGAGGTGTCCTCTTCGCACACACTCTCCAGGAGGTCGGTGTCCGGCTCCAGGGTCTTATCGATGTGGAAGGAGAACGGCCGGGTAAACGTTTTCGGATCGTCGATGGTCATTTCCAGATCCATGTGTCCGAAGTCGCGGCGGTGGAAGCGTTCGGTGATGCGCAGGGCTTCGGTGTGAGGGTGGCCTTCGATATCGAGCCAGCCTCGGTCATTGAAACCGGCGGTTTCGACCACCAGCGTGTCGCCTTCCCAGTGGCCGATCGAGTAGCCCATCCAGGTGGGATTGGGGTCCTGGGGAAGCGGGCGGCCGTCGGTGAAGATGGTCCGATGCACGCTGTTGGTGGTGCCCTGATAGAGGACGACGATCAAGGCAGGGGTTTGGACGAACCGGGCGAGATCGACCATGTGGTAGTACGGGAAAGGATCGGGCAGGCAATTGGCGCGCGGAGCGTTCTTGCCCAGGTCGCGGACGCGCTGCTGGTAGATCGCCTCGGCCCAGGGCTGAATATCGCCGGGCTTCAGGTCGCGGGCGACGTTGCGGTCATAACTTCCGGCTCCGGGTCCCCTCCAAACGCCGGAGAGATCGGGCTTTCCATCGGAGGCGCGGGGCGCGGGCGCAGCGAGATTGGGCTTCCCGTCGGGTGTGCGCGGAATTCCAGGGGCAGGGTAGTTGAGCCATTGCGCGGGGGCCTGCGGGGGCAGCAGAAATGCGAAGGCCAGTACGACGGCCGCGTGTTTCCTCGCCATAGGACTCTCCTCTTGAGAGTGTAACGCCGCGAGCGGTCCCGGCTGGCGGCCCGTGGTGAAACTCTGTCTGAGGGGAAAACCGGGTACAGGAACGAATTTCCGTCTTGCCCGATCTCACGTTTTGAGGGAGTTGCGGATGGCGGAAATTCGCGCCAGTCCCCGTTTTCCCGAACCAGTACTTCTGCCACGGGCGGCTAGGCCGTGACGGCTTCGCTGTGGATCAGGTACTCGGCGTAGGGACCCTTGAAGTCCTCCACTTCCCGATGATCGAAGTGCCAGATGCGAGTGGCCACTTCGTCCACCAGATCGTGATCGTGGGTGACCAGCAGGACGGTTCCATCGTACTTCTGGAGCGCGATGTTCAGGGCGTTGATGGATTCCAGGTCCAAGTGGTTGGTGGGCTCGTCGAGCATCAGGAAATTGGGTTTCTGGAGCATCAGGCGGCAGAAGATGAGGCGCGCGGCTTCTCCACCGGAGAGATTTTCGGTGCGCTTGGCGGCGTCGTCTCCGCTGAACAACATCTGGCCGAGGAGGCCGCGCAGTTCCTGCTGGGACGAAGACGGGTCGAACTCGTGCAGCCATTCGAGGATCGTAACGCCGGGCCGAATGGATTCCTTGTGGTCCTGCGAGAAATATCCCACAGCGACTTCATGCCCCCAGGTAACGACTCCGCCGTCGACCGGAAAGTCGCGGTCGGGCGCGTCGACGTATCCGGTGGCATTGCGCAGGAGCGATCGCAGCATGGTGGTCTTCCCGGATCCGTTGCGGCCCAGCAGGGCGATCTTTTCGCCGCGGGCAACCGACGCGCTGAAGTTCTGAATCACGTTCAGATCGCCGTAGGATTTCGAGAGTTCCTTGATTTCGAGCGGATGCCGCCCGGAAGGACGTTCGTTTTGAAAGCGGATATAGGGGCGCTGGATGTTGGATCTCGCGAGTTCCGAGGTTTGCAGCCGCTCGACCTCTTTTTTGCGCGAGGTGGTTTGCGCGGACCGGGTGCCGGCCGAAAATCTTTGGATAAACTCGTTCAACTGCGCGATCTTCTTCTCGCGCACGGCATTGCCGGCTTCGATGCGCGCGCGGATCTGGGTCTTGGCCAGCACCATCTCGTCATAGGCGCCGGTGTAGGTAATGATGCTTTGGTAATCGATGTCGGCGGTATGGGTGCAGACTTCGTTCAGGAAATGGCGGTCGTGGGAAATGACGATCAGGCAGCCGTTGTAGGCCAGCAGGTAGCGCTGAAGCCAGTGGACCGAATCGAGATCCAGGTTGTTGGTGGGCTCGTCCAGCAGCAGCACGGTGGCGTTGCTGAAGAGCGCCTGCGCCAGCAGCACGCGCATTTTCTGGCCGCTTTGCAGCTCCGACATCTTACGGTCATGCAGGGCTTCGTCGATGTCCAGACCCTGGAGCAACGTCGCGGCATCGGTCTCGGCGGTGTAGCCGCCTTGATCGCCGACGATACCCTCGAGCTCGCCCAGACGCATGCCGTCTTCGTCGGTCCAGTCGTTGGGATTCTCGTAGAACTTTTCGCGCTCCTGCAAGGCGTCCCAGAGGGGCGCGTTTCCCATGATCACGGTATCCAGAACGCGGAAAGCATCGAAGGCGAACTGATCCTGGCGCAGGATGCCGATCTTCTTGGGCCGGGTGACGGACCCCTGGGAGGGTTCCATTTCGCCGGTCACGATCTTCATGAAAGTGGATTTGCCGGATCCGTTGGGGCCGGTGATGGCGTAGCGCCGTCCCTGCTGGAAGGTGGTGGTTACGTCTTCAAAGAGAATGCGGGCGCCGAAGCGCATGGTGAGGTCGTTAACGGAGATCAAGATAGAAAGTGTTTCCTCAGGATTTGCGGATCGAGGCAACTTGGGGAAGGGCGATCCGGCTTACACTTCGATTATAGCGTGTAACGCCGTAAGCCGAATTTACGAGGAGAAACCGGGCGATTGCCGGGTTTTGTTGGTGGGAAATGAAGAAGGGCGGCGTCGCTGAGCGGGTCTGCCTAGGATCTTTCGTTGACGCCATCAAGGTGCGCTTTGAGCGCCGCACTTTTGCCTGCTTGAACCATCCACCGAGGTTGGTTCGCAAGGGCGCGGGTGCAATTCCGGACGTTTCGCGATCCTAACTGCTGGCAGAGAGGCTCAAGTTTCGCCGCCCTGCACTACTGTAAGGTGGACTATCCACTGGCCTCCTTTCATCCTACTCCGGCCCCGCTGGCCGGTACGCTCACTTACCTCTTTCTTGCAATTCAAGAATGCTCCCAAAGTTCGTATTTGTCAATAGAACCCGGTGCTGGAGTGTATACTCGTGGTGTCAAAGGAGGGCGTCGTGCATCGTTCTATTTTTAGCGTGGCAGCAGTGGTTGTCGCGTCACTGATTCCCGTTTTCGCGCAGGCGCCCGCGCCGGCTCCCGCGCCGGCTCCAGCGGCCGCCAAGACGGCGGAGAGCGACCGCTTTCCCGCTCCGCCGGCGGTCGAAAAGCTGACGCAAACGCAGCACAGCATCCAGATCAACGGAAAGACCATCGCTTACACGGCCACGGCGGGAACGCTGGTGCTGAAGAAAGACGGCACGAAGCCCATCGCCAGCATGTTCTTCGTCGCCTACACGCGCAACGATGCGGGCGACAAATCCAAGCGACCGGTGACGTTCGCGTTCAACGGCGGACCCGGCTCCTCTTCGGTCTGGCTGCATATCGGAGCGCTGGGTCCCAAGCGCGTGGTGTTAGGCCCCAATGGTGAACAGCCGCCTCCGCCTTACCATCTGGTCGATAACGACGACACGCTGCTGGAATTCACGGACCTGGTGTTCATCGATCCGGTGACCACGGGCTACAGCCGGCATGCTCCGGGCGAAGATCCCAAGCAGTTCCATGGCCTGGAAGGCGATCTGAACTCGGTGGCCGATTTTATCCGCCTGTATACCGGCAAATTCGACCGCTGGAGCTCGCCCAAATTCCTGGCGGGCGAGAGCTATGGCACGACGCGCGCGGCGGGCCTGGCCGAGGTGCTGCTCGAACAGGGCATCTATCTGAACGGGATCACGCTGATTTCTTCCGTCTTGAATTTCGAAACGATTTCTTTCGCGCCCGGAAATGAACTGCCGTACATTCTGTATCTGCCCACGTACACCGCGGCGGCCTGGTATCACAAGAAACTGCCCGCCGATTTGCAGCGCGGCACGCTGGAGAAAGCGGTGCAGGCGGCTCGCGACTTCGCGGGTGGCGACTACACGCTGGCGCTGATGAAGGGCAACCGGCTCACTGCGGCGGAGCGGTCCAAGACCGCAGGGCAGATCGCGCGCTTCACGGGACTCACGAAAGAATACGTCGAGCAGAGTAACCTGCGCATTTCGATCCAGCGCTTTCGCAAGGAGCTGTTGCGCGCGGAGGGGCGCACGATCGGGCGCTACGACAGTCGTCTGGAAGGCACCGATTCCGACTCCGTGGGCGAACGTCCCGAATATGACGCCAGCTACGCCAGCGTCCAGGGCGCGTTTACCGCTGCGTTTAACGACTACCTTCGCCAGGATCTGAAATGGGATACCGATCTGACGTACGACGTCCTCACGGATAAAGTGCAGCCCTGGAGCTATGAGAAGCAGCAGAATCGCTACGTCAACACCGGGGAGATGCTGCGGCAAGCCATGGCGCAGAACCCGAGCCTGCACGTGCTGGCGGCCAACGGGTACTACGATCTGGCGACGCCATTTTTCGCCACCGAATACACCTTCAACCATCTGGCGCTCGATCCGTCGTTGCAGAGCAACGTGAAATTGACCTACTGCGACGCCGGCCACATGCTGTACACCTACAAGCCTTGTCTCGACTCGCTGCGGCATTCGATCGAGGAGCTGTACGGACAGGCGCTGTCGTCTTCGCAGCCGGAAACGCGGCGTAGTGGAGCGGCCGGGGCCGTAAGGTAAGAATCGAATATGATCACCATCCTGGGAGCGGGTGGCGCGATCGGCAACGAACTGGTGAAAGAGCTCACTGGCCGTAGTGAGCCTATCCGGCTGGTCGGCAGGAATCCCAAACTGGTCGAGGGAGCAACGGAGGCGGTCGCGGCCGATCTCTCAAACCTCAACGATACGGTGAAGGCGGTTTCCGGATCCAGGATTGCGTTTTTGCTGGCCGGGCTGAAGTACGACACCGGCGTATGGCGGACGATGTGGCCCCGGATCATGGGCAACACCATTGAAGCCGCCAAGCGCGCCGGCGCCCGGCTGGTCTTTTTCGACAACGTGTATATGTACGGAAAAGTGGACGGCGCGATGACGGAAGAGACGCCGTTCCGCCCGTGCAGCAAGAAGGGCGAGATCCGCGCCCAGATCGCCACCACGCTGCTCGATGAGATCAAGGCGGGAAATCTGACGGCGCTCATCGCGCGGTCGGCCGACTTTTACGGCCCCCATGCGCGGACGGGCTTCCCCAATGTTCTGGTGTTCGATAAATTCGCGCAGGGTGCGAAAGCGAACTGGCTGGTCAACGATGCAGTGAAACACTCGTTCACCTTCACGCCGGATGCGGCGCGCAGCCTGGTCCTGCTGGCGGACGCCGAAAACGCCTGGAATCAGACCTGGCATGTTCCCACCGCCCCGGATCCGCCCACCGGGAAGGAGCTGATTGAGCTCGCGGCCGCCGAGTTTGGGACGCAGCCGAGATATCGTGTGCTCCGCAGGCCGATGCTTCGTGTGGCGGGATGGTTCGATACGACCATCCGGGAACTGGGTGAGATGCTTTATCAGTACGAGTCCGACTACCTATTCGATTCGACTAAATTCAACCAGACCTTCGGCTTTCAGCCGGCCTCTTATGCGGAAAGCGTCCGCAGAACCGTGCAGGCATATTCGTCCTGACTTCGAAGGCGCGGGTCAATTGCGCCGCGATTGGCGGTGCGCGCCGCCTCCCAGTCCTCCGAGGTCGATGATGACGGCGATCAGAAGCCACAGCAGATTGATTCCCTCGGTCGGCATGCCGCTGTTGATTTCCCAGGCATAGACGATGGTGGTGAGGGGCAGGAAAAAGAATCCGAGCAAGGGCAGCAACAGACCGCCGTGGAAGGCGCGCTGCAGATACGTCGAGAAGATCCACATCAAGGCGAATGCGACACGGGGAAACCCTAAGATGACGATCAGGATCAGGCAGGGCATGGCGACTCCCAAGCCGCGTCGAACGCGGGCAAGGCGATGATATCAGATTCATCGACGCGGCCTGTTGGCTGTATTCCGACTACTCGGCGCGCAGGGCTTCCAGCGGATCGACGGTTGTGGCACGGCGCGCGGGAAGATAGCTGGCCAGGGCGGCCGCCACGATCAGGAGCACGGCAACACCGGCGTAGGTCAGTGGATCAAGCGCGGCGACGCCGAACAGCAGGGAAGCCATCAGGCGCGTCAGCCCGGCGGCCACGCCTAATCCGATGATCGCGCCGATTCCGGCCAGCAGCAGTCCCTGGCGCACGAACATTTGCCGGAGTCCCGCGGCCTGCGCGCCGAGCGCCATGCGAATGCCGATCTCGCGCGTCCGCTGGGTCACGGCGTACGCGATCACGCCGTAAATCCCCACGATGCCGAGCACCAGCGCCATCACGCCGGCGATGGCGAGCAGCACCAGCGTGAAGGATGTCCGGGCCATGGACTGGTCATAGAGATCCTGCACCGTCCTGATCGCGAAAACCGGCAAGCTGGAGTTGACCGACCAGATGGCCTTGCGGGTCTCGTTCAGAAAACCTTCGGTAGCCGCACGCCTGGTGCGAATCACGAATACAGCGAAGCGCTGGACGCTCACACCCTGAGGGGCGTAGGAGTTGTCCATCAGGGCCGGCGAGTACGCGAATGACGGAGGCTTCTTCTGCGCGCCGTCATCGTAAACGTCGCCCACCACACCTACGATCTCGCGCCACGGGTTGGCAGCGCTTTGCCGGATCCGTTTGCCCAACGCGGCACTCGGGTTGCCCCACATTTCCCTGGCCAGATTTTCAGAAACCATCGCTACGTGGCGTCTTTCGTAGAGATCGGTCCAGGTGAAATCGCGCCCGGCGATCAGGGGTGTGCCTGTCGTCTTGAAGAAACCCGGCGTGACAGCCCGAATCCGGCGGATGGGAGGGATCTGCCCGACGGTATATGTCTTGTCTTCCGCGAACAGAACATCGTTGTTGTTGATCCCTTCGAGCGGCGCGCCGCTTGCCAAGGAGACCGATGTCACTCCCGGAATCGCCGCCAGCTTCTCCAGCATCGCGTTCTGCATGCGCATCACCTGTTCGGGCTCTTTCACCTGCCCTTCGGAAATCAAAATGCGCGCCAGTTGGAGTTCTTCGGGATGCGTGAATCCGGGCTGAACGTTCCGCAGGGCCTGAAAGGTCCGGATCATCAGGCCTGAGCCGATTAACAGGACCAGCGCCAACGCGACCTGGACCACCACCAGCGTATTCCGGGCGCGATGCCGCTCGCGGCTCTGGCTCAGCGTGCGTCCGCCTGCGCGCAGGGCGGTGGCCAGGCGTGGTCCCGCGTATTTTACGACCGGGATGACACCGAACAGCAGGCCGGCGAACAACGACACTCCTAGCGTGTATGCCAATACCAGCGGATCGATCCCGATCTCGGTCAGACGTGGCAGCGTGGCGGGACCTTTGGCGACCAGGATTCGAACCGCGGCGTACGCCAGCCCCAAGCCCAGCACGCCGCCGATGACGCCGAGGGCGAGGCTCTCCATCAGCATTTCGCGCGCGATTCTTCCCCATCCGGCGCCGAGAGCGGCCCGGATGGCGAGTTCCTGCTGGCGGCCTTCGGCGCGCACCAGCAGCAGATTCGCGACGTTGGCGCAGGCGATCAACAGCACCAGCCCGATGGTTCCCATCAGCACCCACAGCACCGTTCCGATATCGCCGACGACTTGCTCCTTCAGGGGCTTGAGATCCGGAGCGAGGCGCGCATTTTCAAACAGAGCCCGGTCGAATCCGGGCGGCGTGGGCCAGGCTTTGAGCCAGATCCCCAGCATGCGCCCGACGTCGGCATTGGCTCGCTGCAGAGTGACGCCGGGCTTCAGGCGGGCGATGCCCTGGTAGCTGAAATTCCCTAGAAAGACCTTATTGCGGTCGAACTGTTGCGGCAAGAGCATCTCGGCCTCGTTGTTCAGGAACCGGAAGTCCTGCGGCATGATTCCGATCACCGTGCGTGGTTTTGCATCGATCGTCAGGGCGCGTCCGACCACGGACTTGTCTCCTCCGAAGGCTCGCTGCCAATACCCATACATCAGCATCACGGTATCGGGCGCGCCGGGGGTGTCGTCGGCGCGGGAGAACCAACGTCCCACGACCGGCTGCACACCCAGGGCCTCTAACACGCCGTCGGTGACGAAAATGGCCCGGAGCGCTTCCGGATCACCCACGCCGGTGACCGTGCCTCCTCCATTCGACCAGAGCCCAAAGTCCTGGAAAGTCTGGTTCTCCTCGCGATAGGTGAAGTACATCGTCGGTGAGCAGTTCAGGGTTCCGCCGAGGGACGGGACTCCGGGAGCCAGGTGCCCGACCGCCACTAAATCCTGAGATTGAGGAAAAGGCAGAGGTTTGATCAGTATCCCATTGATAACGCTGAAGATAGCCGTATTCGCGCCGATGCCGAGCGCCAGCGTCACCAGGGCGATGGCCGTAAACGCCGGGGTCCGCCAGAATCGCCGGAAGACGTGCGGAAGGGATCTCATGAGGAGTAATACGATGCAGAACGATTTGGGGATGCAGCGGGCACTGATTTAGGAACGAGAGTTCGGGCGACTTCGTTCCGTGCTATTCGGCGCGCAGAGCTTCGACCGGATCGACCGCAGTGGCCCGGCGGGCGGGAAGATAGCTGGCCAGCGCCGCGGCCGCGATCAGGAGCAGGGCGACACCGGCGTAGGTCAGTGGATCGAGCGCAGTGACTCCGAACAGCAGGGAGGACATCAGGCGGGTCAGGGCGGCGGCCACGCCTAATCCGATCACCGCGCCGATGGCGGCGAGCAGCAGTCCGTGGCGCACAAACATTTGCCTGAGTTCCGCGGGCTGGGCGCCGAGCGCCATGCGGATGCCGATCTCGCGGGTCCGCTGCGAGACCGCGTAGGCGATGACGCCGTAAATTCCGACGACGCCCAGCACCAGGGCCATCACGCCGGCAATGGCCAGCATCACCAGCGTGAGGGACGTGCGGGCCATGGACTGATCGTAGAGGTCCTGAAGAGTCCGGACCCGGTACACGGGCAAGGTCGAATTGACCGACCAGATGGCCTGGCGGGCCTCGGCCAGGAAACTCTCCGTCCCCGCGCGGCTGGTGCGGACCAGGAATACACCGGTGCGGTTGATGTGCACGGGATCGGTATAAAAGGTGTCCATCATGGCGGGCCAGTAGGCGACCGCCGGGGGCTTTTTCCCGACACCGTCGCCATAGATATCGCCGGCCACGCCCACGATCTCGCGCCAGGGATCCTGCATGCCCTCCCGGATCCGTTTGCCCAGGGCGGCGGCCGGGCCACCCCACAATTCGCTCGCCAGATTCTCGGATACGATGGCCACGTGGCGCTGGCCGTACAGATCGGTCCAGGTGAAATCGCGGCCGGCGATCAGAGCCGTGCCGGTGGTCTTAAAGAACCCGGGAGTAATGAAGCGGTAGCGCCGGATGGGGGGGATTTTCGAAGCCGCATAGTTTTTGTCCGCCGCATAGAGAACATCGTTGGAGTTGATTCCTTCCAGCGGCGCGGAATTAGCGAATGCCACCGAGGCGACTCCGGGAATGGTTGCCAGCTTGTCGAGCATGGCGTTCTGCATGCGCATCACCTGATCGGGTTGCTTCACTCGTGCTTCGGGGATGGAAACGCGCATCAGCTGGACTTCTCCGGGCCTGGTGAAGCCGGGCTGGACGTTTCGCAAAGCGTGGAAGGTGCGAATCATGAGGCCGGAGCCGACCAGAAGGACCAGAGCCAGCGCGACCTGAACCACCACCAAAGTGTTGCGCGTGCGATGCCGCTCCCGGCTGTCGCTCAAGCTGCGTCCGCCGGCGCGCAGGGAAGCGGCCAAGCGGGGTCCCACATACTTCAGGATCGGAATCAGCCCGAAGAACAGGCCCGCCAGCAGGGAGACTGCGAACGTGAATGCGAGCACCAGCGGATCGATCGAGACTTCGCCCAGCCGCGGCAAGGTAGCGGGAGCGCGGGCCAACAGGATTCGCAGCGCGGCGTACGCCAGCGCCAGGCCCAGAACGCCTCCCAGGATGCCGAGAGTCAGGCTTTCGAGCAGCATTTCGCGCGCGATTCGTCCCCAGCCGGCTCCCAGGGCGGCGCGGATGGCCAATTCCTGCTGGCGGGCCTCGGCGCGCACCAGCAAAAGATTGGCGACGTTGGCGCAGGCGATCAGCAGGACCAATCCGATGGTGCCCATCAGAACCCAGAGCACGGCTCCGCTATCGCCGACCACATCCTGTTTCAAGGGCAGGAGGTTGGGACCAAAGCGGGCATTCTCGATCACGGAGCGGTCGAATCCAGGCGGCGGGGGCCAGGAACGGAGCCAGATGGGGAGCATCCGCGCGACATCGGCGTTGGCCTGCTGCAAAGTGACGCCGGGCTTCAGGCGGGCGATGCCCTGGTAGCTGAAATTCGACAGATAAACCTTGTTGCGGTCCAAGCGTTGGGGCAGAATGATTTCGGGGTCGAGGTTCAGGAAGCGGAAGGTCCGGGGCATCACGCCAATGATCGTTTGGGGGAGCGAATTCAGCGTGAGAACACTCCCGATCACGGACTTGTCTCCGCCGAAGCGCCGCTGCCAGTATCCATAGGTCAGCATCACGGTGTTGGGCGAGCCGGGCTGTTCGTCCGCCTCGGAAAACCAGCGTCCCAAGACAGGCTGCACGCCGAGCGCTTGCAGAGTGCCGTAGGTGACGACTAAGGCTTGGATCTGCTCCGGCTCGGCCACGCCCGTTACGCTGGCGCCGTAGGTCGACCAGAGGCCGAATTCCTGGAAGGTGTGGTTCTCCTCACGATAAGTGAAGTACATGCTGGGCGAGCAATTGATGTTCCCGTCGGCCGAAGTGATCCCGGGCGCCACCTGCCAAACCGACACCAACTCCTGGGGCTGAGGATAGGGCAGGGGCTTGATCAAGACCCCATCGACCACGCTGAAGATGGCCGTATTGGCGCCGATGCCGAGGGCCAGAGTCAGCAGCGCGACGGCGGTGAACGCCGGGGCCCGCCCAAGCCGCCGGAAAACGTGTTGGAGGGCTCTCATGGAATGTTACGATGCAGAGGCGGCCGAAGAACCTCTATCGGGATGTCACAAATTCGACCGTAAATAGCATCTCATGAGACTGCTGGGTCGTGCCGGGCTGGGCCTGGTCCGCGGAACGCCGGGCGCCCCACTGGTCGGCCTGATCCAGGGCGCTCTGATTCAATCCAGGATCGCTGCTGGCGAGTATCTCGGTTTCGCTCACATGCCCGTCCGGTGAAACGCTCCCGTGCAGAGTCACGACTTGCACCGCGAGATTCGCGCCCGACCTGAAGATCGCGCCATTGATGGGAACTATGCCACGCACGTGAAGGGGCGGGGTCATCACCCGTCCGACGCCCAGCGCGGTCATGCCGGCGGGATCGAAGAGCGCACTCTGGGGGGCGCCCGGATCGGACACGCTTTCCGTTTTCGCTTCGATCACCGTGCGGCCTGCCTCCGAAATAGTGAATGAGCCGGGAATGGTCTTCCCGTGGAACTGGATCGCGTTGGAGTAATCATAGTGGACGTATAAGCCCGGAACAGGAGAATAAATCGTCAGCAACCCGGTATTGGAATCGACGCAATATTCCGAGTCATCCCAACTGCGGCCGCCGTCGGAGGGCCGGCCGGGAACGTTCGGTCCCAGCAGAACACAGTGCTGTTCGGCTCCGTTCACATACCCGGTTGCGGTTCGCAACGGAAGGCGAGGGCCGATCTGCGCGAAGTTGAAAAAGATGGCTTCCCGGACCTGCACCAGGCGCAGCGGCAGCACCCCTGCGGGCTGATTGCTGTACAGCACGCCACGCGTCCCATGGGTATATAGATTGATCCCGGCGTAATTCGGCCCCTGCGCCGTCCAGCGATAAATGCCGCGCCCGGGCGCGATGTCTTCCAAAGTCCAGCTTCCGTCCGAGGGCAATCCGCCAGAGGTTGTGAACGAGGTCTTTAGATCATAGGGCTGGGCGCGCACGTTGGAGAGTTCGCGGGCTTTGGTGAGGAGGGTCATCGCGGCGAGCCGCTGCTGGGCATCCTGGACGGGCTGCGCGGAGCCGGTGACGGGCTCAAGCGGATCGACGGGACGGCGGTCGGGGAAGGGCTTGGAGATTCGGCAGGGTCACGCGCCGGGACGGGACGCCCGATCCCTGCGCCGCTGAAATTCCTTGAAACGTAATTCCCTGAAATGCGATGCCAATTGCGGCGAAATAACGAAAAGACAAGGACACGTTTACGACTCCTAGATGAAAGCTATCATATAACACTGGGGGGTCGGGAGACCCGCCCGGCTTGACGGTAGACCCTAAAGGGGAGGCAACAATCGACCGATGATCTGCCTAGTGGACCGCCGCCTGCACAACCGCTCGCTCGCCGATCTGGACGTACGCGTGATCCGGCTCACAAAGCAGGGCGACGGCGTCTCGGGAAGATTCGCGGACATCTCGGAGGCCGGTCTCTGTCTCATTCTGCCATGCGAGCTGTGGCCGGAAGAGCTGGTGAAACTGAAGGCCGCCGACAGCACGCTGTTCGGTCACGTGGTCTACTCGGAGTGGAAGCGGAACGCATTCCGGACGGGCATCGAGTTGGAGCGGGTGCTGCTTGGCGAAACGGACCTGGCGGAGCTGCTGCGCGCGGTCTTGCGGAACACGATGCCGGAAATCTTGCTGCCTCGCTAGCGCGCTGCCCTGGGGGTGGTAGAATCGGAGTCTCCCCCCTTAGTCATGCAGCGTGCCGGAACCCTTTTCGGAAAACTGAAGCTGTCGCCGGACATCGATCCGGAGACGCGCGCGCGCGCGGCGTGGACGCTGGCGGCGGGGAAGAAGATCGCCGCGCACACGCTGGCCTCGGCGCTGGTGCGCGGAACCCTGATCGTGGAAGTGGAAGACATGGTGTGGCAAAAGCAGCTCAACACGCTGCGGCATTTTCTGTTGCGCAATCTAAAGGAAGCGCTGGGCGAGGCTCTGGTGACGGAGATCGACTTTCGTCCGATGCCGAAGAGGATCCAACCGCAGCGAGCAGTATCGGCACGCCGGCAAGACTCAAACGGGATCGACGATCCGGTGATGGCGATGCTGTACCGGCAATCCAAGAAGCGAGGCACCGCGTGAAGATTACCGAGCAGGAAGTCCGGCGGGTGGCGGAGCTGGCCAACCTGGCGCTGACCGAGCAGGAGATCGTCCGCATGACGGAGGACATGGACGGGATTCTCGGGCACATGGACAAGCTGAACGAACTGGATACTTCGAACGTGGAGCCGATGTCTCAGGTGCTATACGATGCGCAGGACACTGCGACGCTGCGCGAGGACGTCGTGCGGAAGCCGCTGGGAAATGCCGACGCGCTGGCGAACGCTCCGGTGGCGGGGCAGGGGTATTACAAGGTGCCCAGGGTGATCGAGAAGTGACGGTCGATTCCATCCGGGCCGACCTGCTGGCCAAGAAAATCAGCGCGGAAGAGCTGGCGCGGCAGGCGCTGGCGCACGCCGAGGCCGAGAATCCGAAAACCAACGCCTATCTGACGTTTGCGCCCGAAAGGGCATTGGCCGCGGCGAAAGCCGTGGATCGAAAGATCGCCGCGGGCGAAGATCCGGGGCCGCTGGCGGGCGTGCCCATCGCCATTAAAGATGTGATTCTCACGCGTGGGCTGCGCACCACGTGCGCGTCGCGGATGCTCGAGAATTACATTCCTCCCTACGATGCGACGGCGGTGATCCGCATCGAGGAGGCGGGCGGCGTGATCCTCGGCAAGACCAATTGCGACGAGTTCGCCATGGGTTCCTCCAACGAAAATTCCGCATTTGGACCGGTACGGAATCCGGCGGCCCTGGACCGTGTGCCAGGCGGATCTCCAGGGGGCTCGGCGGCGGTGGTGGCGCAGGGGACCGCGGTGCTGTCGCTGGGATCGGATACCGGCGGGTCGATCCGTCAGCCGGCGTCGTTCTGCGGCGTGACTGGGGTAACGCCGACCTATGGACGTGTATCGCGCTACGGGCTGACGGCGTTCGCCAGCTCGCTGGACCATATCGGGCCGTTCTCGCGGACGGTGCGGGATTCCGCGCGGCTGCTGCAGGTGATGGCGGGGCGGGATGAAATGGATGCGACCTCGGCGTTCGCGCCGGTGCCGGATTATGCGGCGGCGCTGGACGGGAACATCCGGGGGATGAAGATCGGCATTCCGAAGGAGTTTTTCGACGGCCTCGCGAGCGACACGGGCGACGTGATTCAGGCGGCCATTCAGACGCTCCAGAAACTGGGATGCGAGATTCGCGAGATCACGTTGCCGCACACCGCGTATGCGGTAGGAACCTACTATATTATCTGCACGGCGGAAGCGAGCTCGAATCTGGCGCGCTATGACGGCGTGCGGTATACCAGCCGGTCCGCAGGCCGCAGGCAGTTTACAGGAAATGTATCGCCAGACGCGCGACGAAGGGTTCGGAGCGGAGTGCAAGCGGCGGATCATGCTGGGAACCTACGTGCTGAGCTCGGGCTATTACGACGCGTACTACCTGAAAGCCCAGAAAGTGCGGGCGCTGGTGGCGCGCGACTACGCGCAGGCCTTCGAGCAGGTGGACGCGATCGTGGGTCCGGTGTCGCCGTTCCCGGCATTCAAGCTGGGGGAAAAGGTCGACGATCCCACCGCGATGTATCTCTCCGACATCTATACAGTGACGGGCGATCTGGCGGGAGTCCCGTGCATGAGCGTGCCGGCCGGGAAAACCGCGGAAGGATTGCCCGTGGGGTTGCAAGTCCTGGCGAACCACTTCAACGAGACGGCGATGTTTCGTGTAGCGGATGCTTTCGAGCGGGCATCTACTCTAGTGGCGGACTGAAGTCCGCCGCGGGCTATAAAGCCCACCCCACAAGTACGAAGTTGAGAGAGAATCAAAGTATGCCCTTTACACTACCTGCATTGCCCTACGCTCCGGATGCACTGGAGCCGCATATCGACAAGATGACCATGGAGATTCATCACGGCAAGCACCATAACGCCTATGTGACGAATCTGAACAAGGCGCTGGAATCGGCGCCGGCGCTGGCGTCCAAGAGCATCGAGGAACTGCTGGCCAACAACTGCGCGATCGTGCCGGAGAACATCCGCACGGCGGTTCGCAATAACGGCGGCGGGCACTGGAATCACAGCATGTTCTGGCAGATCATGGGCCCGGGCCAGGGCGGCTCGCCGGTAGGCAATCTGGCGTCGGCGATCAACGCGGCGTTTGGGACGTTTGAAACCTTGAAGCAGAAGCTTTCGGCGGCGGGCGCGGGACGGTTCGGCTCGGGCTGGGCGTGGCTGATCAAGACCGGGTCGGGGCTGGAGGTTATGTCGACTCCCAATCAGGACAATCCGCTGATGGAAGGCAAGCACGCGGTGATCGGCGTGGACGTGTGGGAGCACGCCTACTATCTGAAGTATCAGAATCGCCGGCCGGACTATCTCGCCGCGTGGTGGAGCGTGGTGAACTGGCAGGAAGCCGAGAAGCGGTTCAACGCCGGAAAGTAAGGCTCCTTTTCGCATTGCGATCATCTCGGCACGAGGGCGATTCGGGACCAGCCGGCGCCCTTGGCGACGTCGATGACCTCGGCGACTTGAGCGAACGCGAGCTCGTTCGATCCTTTCACGAATGCGACACCCGCCGTGTACCGCACCTGGAGCCAGCGGAGCCGGTCCGGCAGATCGGCGATATCCAGGTCCGTCTGGTCGATTCGCACTTTGCCGCCACCGAGTACCGTCAGTACGATGTTCCGCGTCGGCAGCGGACGGCTTTGATCGTCAGATTGCTGAGGCATCTGCACGTCGAGCCCCACCGAATGCTCGGGCAGAATCACCATGAAGATAATCAGCAGCACCAGCAGCACGTCGATCATCGGAGTGACGTTAATTTCGGCTTTGTTCGTTGATGCCCATCGCCATGGTCGGAGTGCCCGGCTGATTGGACAAGAAGCAATCGGAAAAAGTTCCAGCGCGCGCCAGAAGCCGCAGTCCGCCGCTAACGCTTCTGATACCAGCCGACGGCATCGAGGGCGCCATGATCGTCGTAGCGCACTTCGGTTATGCCGGCCAGCCGCATCGAGGGGCGCACTCCGGGCCCAAGAGCCTCCGGCAGCCGGTCATTGGTCAGCAGGAGACCTCCGGGCTTCAGCATAGCGCCGGCGTTTTCCAGCGCCAGCGTCTGCTCGAAAGCGTCGTAGTAGACAAAGATGTTGGTGCCGACGATCAAGTCGAAATGATCCGCCGCAGCCAGATTCAGGCGTTGGAGAACGATGTTGAGATCCACCGGCTCACAGGCGAGCACGACGTCCGGACGGATTCGCACCGCCCGCGTCTCCAAGCTTCGCCCGCCGTTTAAAGGCCGGAAAATCTCTGGCGGCCGGATCGGCTCCACCGCGGTTCCCACCCGGTCGCCCAGGGCACGCCAGTAGGAGATGAGCTCCGGCGGCCACGGACGCGCGATGTCGCGCGGCAACTGGATGACATAGCCGGTGTTGTTCCGGGCGCGTTGGCGGGCGCGCTGGATGTGGTCGATGACCCTGGAGCTGATGTCGAAAATCGACAGGGAGACGGCATTGTTTTTCGCAAGGCCGAGCCGGACCAGAGAATCGTACAACGCGAAGGGTTGCAGCGTCTGCTGCGGATAGTAATCGTAGCCGGATGCTTCGCTCTTGTCGATAAAGTCGAGTCCCGGACCGATCACGGCCACGCGAGCCACCTGGCCTTCCCGCAGCACGCCGCGTTTTTTCAGATCGCGCAGGGTCTGCTCGATCGAGAAGTCCGGCAGGATGCTAGTATCGAGCGAAACACCGCGATCGGCGAAGAGCGACGCGCGGTCGAAGCGGCGGGGGATCACCCGGCTGAGCCGCTTTCGGCTTGGCGCGCGCTGCCAGGGTCTTCCTTTCCTTCAGAACCCGCAGGAGATTCTTATACAGGAACTCGCCGGTCTGCCGCGGATCGCCGGCAGCCTCCAGGTTTACTCCATGGCTTCGCACCAGGCGCTGGAGAAACTGAAGACGCTGGTTGTCGCCGGGACTGCGCAGACCGGCCACCAGGTCGTCCACCCGAGCCCGCAGGACGCCGGACTTGGAAGCTTCAGTGAGGCTCTCCATCCGGATCCGAGGCTGATCGGTGAAGGAGGTCCCCAGCAGCAGCAGGTTCACCATGGAGTCCAGATCGCCCTGTTCGAGGCGCGCGCGAATGGCTTTGTCCTGGCGCTGGGTCCAGGCGTTCCACTTGGCCTGGTCGGCGTTTCTCAGCTCGGCGGGCAGCCGGCCGCGCTGCGCGTCGGCCTGGTACGCGTCTCCGTATGCATCCAGGACCGGCTTCACGCTCGCATAGGAGGTAAAGGCCCGACCGGCCGCGAGCAGGCTCACGGCGGCGGCGAAGATCACCGGAATCGAAGCAATCCGCACGACAGTTCCCAATTTCCCAAAAGTAAAAGCCCGCCGTCCAATGAGGACGGCGGGCTTTGGTTTGATCCGGCCTAACTTAGAACGTGAAACGGGCGATCAGCGTGCCCGTGCGGCCGGCGAGAGGCGTAAGCGGAGCGACGGGGGACGGAGCCGTGCCCGGCGCGAGGTAGGCGTTGATCACCCCGAACCCGCCGGTGTAAATCCCGAGCCCGTTCTGCGACGGGTTATTCTGCGGATTCGTGGTAATCGGGTTCGGCAAGATCGTCCGGTTAAAGATGTTGACGAATTCACCCCGGATGTAGAAGTCGTAACGCTCCTTGATTTTGAAGTGGCGGCCGAAGTTGGCGTTCTCCCGGGGCTGGCGCGGGCCGCGGAAGTCGCTGTAAAGCGTACTCTGGGCCGGTCCGACGCTGTTGGTGGGAATCTGGGCCCAAGCGGCCGGGTTCAGCACGACATCCGTGTAGGGATTGTAGCTGTGGATATTGTTGATGTCGTGCAGGTACAGGGGCTGGCCCGTGCGCACGTCCTGGCTAGGCAGGAAATTCGCGGTGGTGCTGTTGGGCGGCGTGAGGAACGTGCCGCTTTGGTATGTTGCGAAGAAGCCGATCTCCCAATCCTTGGTGATTTGGTTCGCGAACTTGGGCAGGATCGAGTACTGCTGTATGGTGTAGGTGGCGTTGAAGGTCAGCGTCTGGGGCGGGATGTTCTGCAACGCCCACGGATTGGCGTCGGGGTTGAAGAAGTCCTGCCGAGTGGCCCGGGTGAAGCCCTTGGCCCAGGTGTACGCGCCGCTACCCTGGAAACCGTGCGCGAAGCGCTTGGTCACCTTAACTTGCAAAGAGTCGTACTTGGTGCCGCCGGTTGCGGATCCGCTGGGGTTCAGCGCCCCGAACTGCGGGAACGGGTACAGGGCACTCTGCAACGAGGTGCCTTTGAAGCCGGGATAGGGCAGAACGTTGCCGACCCTTGCTATGACAGCGCTGCTGGTGACCGGTTGGAGCAAAAGCCTGCGGTCGGCATCGTTGTCATATCCCGCAGGACCGGTTCCAGGGTAGGGAAACAAACCATACTTGGCGTATTGGTCCGCGGAGATTTGGCTCAGGAAGCCCAAGGGCCCGCTTTGCCACACGGAGCGATTGGCCACGTAGGACGCTTCCACCAGTAAATTCCTGGTGATCTCACGCTGGAGGCCGATGCTCCATTGATTGATGCGCGGCGGCCGGTTTTGGTTCGCGTCGGCCATGAAGGGAGCGCCGCTCACTGTATTCACTACCGGGTAGCGGTTCGGATCGGTCACGGGCCAGGCGGCCGGCAAGATGGAGCCCGGCTGATCGACGTTCACGTACGGGTTGATTCCTGCCAGGGGATAGGCACCATTGGTGCTCACAATACCTCCGGCGGCGGCTCCCACGAACTGGTAATTGATTCCCCAGCCGGCGCGAAGTACGGTTTTGGGGTCGATCTGATAGGCGAGGCCTAGCCGCGGCCCGATTGCATAGGGATAGGTGTTCTGGTAGAACGGGCAGTTACAAGTGCTGGCGTAGAGTGTCGCGCCGGGGTGACCGCCGGCATTGGCGTTCGGCGTATTCGGATCGAACTGTCCTTCCCGCCCGTATTGCTCCTTAAGCGGGGAAGCATAATCCCACCGCAGGCCGTAATCCAGGGTGAGTTTGCGGGTGACCTTCCAGGTGTCTTGAAGAAAGATTCCCCACTGTTGGTTTCCACGGCGGTAATTCAACTGCGGGGTCTGGGTGGTGGAGCTAAGGGCCCCAAACACCGATGTTCCGTAGTCGCCCAGCAGCCAACTGGCGTATCCGAAGCCTTGGCTGTAACCATTGAGACTGCCGGTGGGAGTGAAAGGCTGTGAAGTCGCAAACGTGCCAGTGGCCAGCGTAACCCCGGCAAAGCTTCCGTTGTAGACTTGCTCGAGATACAACTCGGCGCCAGCCTTGAAGGTGTGGTTGCCCCTGATATAGGTCGCGTTGGCGTTGAAGCTGGGCTTTTCCTCGTAGTTGAGGGTCTGGATTTGAGCAAGGGTCCCGATATTCTGCATGCCTCCGTAAACGGGGTCTGACATCCCGGTCACGGAAGGAAACTGGCGGTGGATCAGGAACCCACTCAGTCCGAGCGATGCCGGGTCGAAATTCAGAAAAGGCGCATGATCGTCGAACCGGGTGTGATAGTAGCCCGCTCCCAGGTGCAGCAGGATAGTCGGTGTGAGCGTGCGGTCGTAGTTCAGCCGCATCGTGTAGTTGGGGATGAAGGTGCCGCGGTATTGGCCGATCTGAAGTGGCAGACCGTCCGCGTTCCCCAGGGGAGAGGAGATCTGGCTCTCGGTGTTGATCCTGGACCAATAGAAGGACAGCTTGTCCCTGGCGGAAAGATTGTGATCGATCTTGAACGACGGGATGGCCGAGTAGCGTGAGCCTGGGACGTTCGCGCTGTAATTGCCGGTGAGATTCGAGTTTTGCGCCGGCGGCAGGAGCGCTTCCATCTTCAGCGTGGACGGACTGAAGAGGTTGTGAATCATGTTGCCCGGAAACACGTTCGCGTACCCCAGGCCGCTGGCCGTAGTGGCCCGCGACGCCGGGTCGTAGATCGCGTTTGCAAACATGTCCCTGCCCAGCGCGTCCTTGGCGGGCAAGGCCGTTTGCTGAATCCCGTAAGCGGCGCACAGGCTGCACGTTCCATTCGGCGAGATCGCGGAAAAATCGCCGTTCAGATACTCGGGCATGGGTACGGTGTCCGTAAAGCCGTACTGTGTGGTCTCCAGATACTGCTCATAGTTGAAGAAGAAAAAGGTCTTGTCGTGCCCGTTATAGATCTTGGGGATGTAGAGGGGCCCGCCCAGGGTGCCGCCGAAATCGTTGCGGCGGTTGCGTGGCCGGTACTTTCCCGGCTCGCCGTCCTTGGTGTGGCTGAACGGATTGCCGGCGTTCAGGTCCTCGTTCACGAAGTAGTCGTAGCCGCTGCCGTGATATTGATTGGTGCCGGACTTCATGGTCATGTTGATGACCGCGACGCCCGCCTGCCCGAATTCGGCAGCGTAGTTGCTGGTCTGGTAGGCAATTTCCTGAATCGAGTCCGCGCTGGGCTGGCTCATCTGCGTATAGTCGTAATTCCCGAAGATGCGGGAGGTGGCGTCCTGGCCTTCCACGCGCATCGTCTCGGTCAGAGGCACGCTAAAACCAGTTGCGCCGCCGAGGCCGTTGAGAGTGAAGGTTTGGCTGCTGTTATACGAGCTAACGCCCGGAAGCGTCTGCAGCGAGTTGTAGGGATTGCGTACGCCGGTGGTGCCGGAGTTGGCCGTGCCGATTCCCAGGAGGGGAAGCTCGCTCAATTGGTCCATTTTGATGTTGTGGGTCATGTCGCCGCTTTCGGTCTTCAGCAGCGTAGATCTCGGCGGTGACCGTCACAGACTCCGTGGCAGCGCCGACCTGCAGCGGGGCGTCTTCGCGCAGAACCTGTGTCGCGCCTATGGGGAGGTTGGTATGAGTGTAAGTCTTGAACCCCTGCGCCTTCACCGTGAGGTCGTAGGAGCCTACCGGCAGATTCGGGATTGCGTAGTTGCCGGTGTTGGTCGATACCGCGGAATAGACTACTCCCGTGCCCGTATTTTTGGCTTCCACGGACGCTCCGGGGACGACTGCCCCGGCTGGATCAGTAACTGTACCCGTAATGGTGCCGTTGCCCACCTGGCCAAAGGCCAGCGATGCAAGCACCAGGAGTGATGCTAATAATTGAAGAGACCGAACTGCACGCATGATGATACTCCTTCCCATAAGATTTATAATTTGTAACCCCATCTGCCCTGCCCGAAGAGCCCCCGTTTCTACATACTCATCGAGATAAGCAAACCATCAAAAGTCTACCCAACTCCCAACGTGAGTGCAACCGGTCGTAACCGTACTGTAACCGGATTGGAACGGGTGGAGTGACCTGGAAGAAGCTACGGATAGCGCGGATGCTGCAACTACTTTCCGTCCACGGAAAACGCCAGCAGCACGTTGCCGGACATCCCGCCGGAGGTGGGATATCCCGAATTCACGAACAGCATGCCATCGGCGATGGCCGGGCCGGGGCCGTCCAGCGAGCCGCCGTGTCCCGGCACGCCGTTGACCGTCTCATAGGTTCGCGCGGTGTCGAAGTCCCAGACGACTTTGCCGCCGGAGGTCGCGTATGCGCGCAGGTGGCCGTCCACCGATCCTGAAAACGCGACGCCGGGGATCGCAGTGACAGCGGCCGATTGCGCGGGACTGCATCGAGGACTGCTCACCACACGGCTTTGGAGCCGTATACCAGACGTTTTCGCCGTTGTCGAGGCGGAGTGCGAACATGCCGCCGCCCAGCTTGGGATCGGCGTCGGTCAGGGTGCTGTAGGTCAGCATGATGCGCCCGATATCGGACACCGCCACGTACACATTGTTCTGGTCCGCGGCCGAGCCCCACTGGACACCGCCCGCCGTGCCGCCCTTGCCAACTCGCGTCTGCCACAAAACTTCGCCTTGATTGTCGGGATCGACTGCGTAGACCACGCCCGACTTCTGGCCCGCGACGAGCGCCCGTTTCCCGTTCGCCAGAGTCACCAGGATTGGCGATGATCCGAAGTCGAAATCCGGACCGTTGGATTCGGCGCAGTTGGTCTTGTCGGGCAGCCGGCAGGCAGCCGTGTAGGCGTCTTTCTGCGTCATCTGCCGCGACCAGAGAATCTTGCCGGAGTTCAGATCCAGTGCGAGGAATGCGTCGCTCATCCGTGTGGTTGGGTCGGTGTAATTGTTGCCGGTGGTGACGTAGACGGCATTTTTCCGGGCGTCGATCACGGGCGTGCTCCACACGGGAACTCCGGACGGCCCCCACAGCTGCGCGCCGGCCTTGTTCTTGGTCGTTCGCTTAGGCTGGTCGACCAGGTACGTCTTCCAAACCTGTTTGCCGGTTTGCGCGTCCAGCGCGACGACACTTCCGCGGAAGCGGCAGCACTCGTACAGGGGGTCCGCGCCGGAGCCTTCTTCGCCGCTACGAATGCCGATGTAGATCCGTCCGTTGTAGAACACCGGAGAGCTGGTGATTCCGGCGACGGGAAACGCGTCGGCCTTGGTCTTCCAGAGCTGCTTGCCGGTGGCCGCATCCACGCCATAAACGTTGGCTTTCGCATCGCCGAAGAACGCGAGATTGGATGATCCGGCGCGCGCCAGGGTCACCGCCGTGCGTACTCCCGCTTCCGCGCTGAAGAACCAGTGGACGCAGCCGGAATTCGCGTCGAGCGAATAGACGTTGCCGCCGGTGCTGCCGACGAACACTCGTCCGCCGGCGATGGTGGGCTGGGAGTTGGCCTGGATATCGCCGGGGAACGCGAAGGCCCATTTCACCTTGAGCCGGGGAACGTCGTTGGCCGTGAATCCGGGCGCATTCTGGAATCGGCTGTTGTCGGCGTTGGCTCCCCAACCCGTCCACGTGACCCCTCCTAGAACAAAAGCGCCAGAGGCGCCCGGGCACATCGCCTTGGCAGGAGGGGTCGTCACCAGCGGCTGCCCGATCGGTTTGCCGCTGATGAATTCGGCGAGGGCGCGGCGCTCCGCCGTGCTCAATCGGATCGCCATACTGATCATGGGACCGGTTTCCATGGCCGCGAGAACACGATCGGCCGGCATGGACCGGAGCGATTCGCGGCTGGGCGCGCGATCGTTGCCGCCGTTATGGCAGGTCGCGCAATTGCGGTCGTAAAGCGCCGAACCGTCTTGAGCCGACAGCAATCCCGCCGTTACGATGCACCACAGGGCGACCCTCATGCTAGTTGATGGCGAAGCAATACAGTTTGCCGGCGCCGCCTGTCGAGACCAGGTTCTGCTGGCTGCATCCCCGGCTGGGATGCACCGAGTTCCAGGAGGCGTTCCCGCCGCCCATGCGATCGAAGTGGCCGAGCTGGGCCGTCCCGTCTCCGCTCTTGGTCCAGTTGCCGCAGGTGTGGTCGGCGGCATCGGTGTAGGCGCGCCCGTCCGGCTGCGACCCGGTGAGGATATCGTGCTCGTTCGGCTGATCACCCATACCGTTGAGAATTTCGCCTTTTTCACTGAGAGCCGAGGTCTTGGTGATCCGGTTGCCCATGCGAGCCAACTCCAGCGTGTCGCCATGCAGTTCGGCGACATTGGCCGCGATCTGCTGGCTCTTGGCGTTGTACCACGGACCGGTTCCGATGCGATCGCGGGCATTCACCGCGCCCGCACCCTGCGTGCTCAAGTAAGCGTGCCACGTGCTGCTGCCGCGCCCCACGGCCGCTGCGAGCATCTGGCAGTGCTGGTCCGCGCCAGCCAGGCCGCCCAGGTCGGCGCCTTTCCCCGCGCCTACGCTGGTGACGAAGAAGCTCATCGGCGGCGGTGGCCCGCCTTTACCTTTTCCTTTGCCGTCCTTAGCCTGGCCGAAGGCAATGGACGTTGCCAGCAACAGCGTGGCCGCACCCAAAATGAATCGAGAGTTGCGCATGGTGTTCTCCTTTTTCTGTTTGTGAAGATGATGGCTTTACTCAAGTGAGAACGCCAGCAACACATTGCCGAAATTGCCGCCGCTGACTGCGTATCCGGATCCTATGAATACCATCCCGTTCACGATGGTGGGACCGATGGAATTAATCGCGCCGCCGTGGGCGGCAACTTTATTGACCGTATCAAAATCCCGGGCGGTATTGTATTCCCAGATGACTTTTCCGTCGCTGGTGGAAAGAGCACGCAAGATGCCGTCCGATCCGCCCACGAAGGCTACTCCGGGAATCGCACTCACGGCCGCCGCGTTGTTCACGCGCGGGCCAACTTTCGCCAGAGGCGTGTACCAAACTTTTTCTCCCGTGGTGAGCTTCAGCGCGGACATGCCGCCGGAGCTGAGCCCGTAATAGACGTTGCTATTGTCCGCCGCTCCGCCCCACACGATCCCGCCGAAACGCGCGAATCCCTTGGACCCCGGGGGCGGTGGAGGCGCCGCATTGGTCATCCACAGAAGGGCGCCCTTCTTATCCGGATCGAGCGCGAAGACGCGGCCGTCCTTGGCTGCCGTGAGCAGAATTCGCTTGCCGTTGGGCATTGTCTTGAGGATCGGCGAATTGCCGATATCCAGGTCCGGTCCGGGATTCTTGGGGCAGTTGTCGGATTTGTTCACGCCGCCGCCGCAGCCGCCCATGAAGGCGTCGTTTTCCTGGATCTGGTAGTGCCACAGTTCCTTGCCGGTTTTCAGATCCAGAGCCATGACAGCGTCGCTGGTTTTGGCGGCAGGCTCGGTTTCCGAGTCGCCGGTTCCGAAATAGATGGCGTTGAGCTTGGTATCGATGGTCGGGGAATTCCACACCGAAGCGCCCGCGGGCGCATAGAGCTGCACGCCCTTGGAATTCTTTCGAACCGGCTTGGGCTCATCCACCACATAGGTCTTCCACAGCCGCTCGCCGTTGCTGGCATCGAATGCAACCACGCTGCCGCGCGAGGTGCAGCAGGGATAATCCAGATTCCCCGCCTGAAATTCTTCCGAGGACGATACCGGCACGTACACTTTGCCGTCGTGGAAGATGGGAGCCGCGGTTATGCGCGCGATGAAGTGGTCATCCGCCCGGGTGGTCCATAATTCCTTGCCGGTCTGCGCGTCGAGTCCGTACACGTAGGTGCGAAAATCGCCGAAGAAGACGCCGTACTTGGTGGAACCCTTGCCCTTCACCGGTCCCACGCTGAGCGCGCCTCGAACGGCTGCTTTGGTCTGGAACGACCAGTAGACACAGCCGGTCCTGGCGTCCAGCGAATAGACGTAGCCGGTATCGGTGCCCAAAAACACGCGGCCTGAAACGATGGTTGGCTGGTTGTACGCTGATAAGCCGGTCGGTACGCCGAAGGCCCACTTCAGTTTCAGGTTGGGCACCTGGGCCGCGGTGAGTCCCGCATTCCTAGCGGATTGGAAGCGAGTGTTGCCCATGTCCACGCCCCACCCGTTCCAGGCGGGTCCGGAGGCCGGGTCGGCCATGGGGGGATTGGCCGCGCAATGGTTGGGCATGCTCGCCGCCGAGCCTTCATTCAGGCTGCCGAGCGGGCGGGCGGACATGAACGTGGCCAGCATGCGGCGCTGATCTTCGCTCAAGGCGCTGCCCTGGGTTTTCATGCTGCCGGTGGTCAACGATGCGTAAATCCGCTCCGGCGACATCTGGCGGACCTGCTCGGGCGAAGGCGCCGCCGGGACAGCGGGGTTTCCGTGGCAGCCCATGCAGCGGGTCTGGAACGCGGCCCATCCGGATTCGGTCCCGGCCGATCCGCCCTGTTTGCCTTTGGCTCGTGGCGCTTGCGCGCGCACCTCGACGGTCCAGGAAAAATACGCGGAGCTTACGGCGGCGAGCAGTGCTGCGAGGTGGAGAGTGCGTTTCATGGTCAGATTCCTTACGATTATTTTGCTTTTCTATTTTACAGCCGCGAGCCCTTCACTCATCTCTATATAAGTTCCGAAGGGATCGGTGATCAGGCACACGGCCAGATCCATGTTCTTGGCCCGCGTGTACCCCTTGCCGTCCAGCTTGATGCCGGCGCCGTCGAGCCGGGTGCATTGATCCTTCAGGTTCCTGACTTCAAGCCCGATGCGATCGAACGCGCGGCCCTTGGTGGGCGCGACCGGCCCCTTGGCTTCAACGAACAGGAGGCGGTGGCCGGGAATATCGGCGACGGTCTCTTTTCCGTCCTTGACCAGCTTGGCTCCGAACCACTTCTGATACCAGGCCTGGGCTTGCTTGACGTTGGGGACGTCCATCTGGATCATGTCGGAGGCGACCGGCGTCTGGAGCGAGCGGTCTTCGGTGAGGCGAACCTTGATGGCGTCCGGGGTGAGGAGAAATGCCTGCTTCGCGGTAGCGCCGGGCATGGGCTGGAAGCCGGCGGCGTACATCTTGGCGAGAGTTTCCTTGAGGTTCTTGACCTTGTATCCGACGTACTCGACCGACGATCCTTCGGTGCCGCCCGTGTTATCGCCCTTGCGCATCAGATAAAGGACGCCGGGGAACTTAGTCAGCTTGAAAGTGCCGAGCTGGCCGGGCTGCGCGCCGAGAGCGTTCCAGAAGCGGTTGGCTCCATCGAGGTCCTTGACGATCATGATGTCGTGCCCGGCGGAGACTCCGGCGGCGTTGGGAGCCGGGAGCTGTGCGAGCATCGGAAGCGCCCCGAAGCCCAAGCACAGGAGGGTCGCGGGCAGCGGACGGATTTTCATACTCCCGCAAGCATATCACTCCCGTTTCGGGCCCGTTTCGAACCCGCTTCGTGCCTGGGGCCGAATCAACGGGCGCGCAGGCGGAAATCGCCCTTGTAGGACTTGAGCCGCAGCTCCGGGCCGCCTCCGTTGACCTGCGATCGATAGGTCCGGTCGCGCGAATTCGACGCTCGTACAGATCGTTCGAAGTCGCTGTCCAGATCGGCGCGGCGCCCCAGATCGGTCGACAGATCGAAACGGCTTTCGCGGGGCAGCCGCAGATCGATGGTGCCCTTGTACGTTTCGACGCTGCTGCGGGCGGTGAAGGCGGTGAATTCGGCCCGGATTTCGCCTTTGTAGGTGTTCGCCGTCAGCCCGCCGGAAAAGTTCCACAACTGCACGGAGCCTTTGTAGGTGTTGACTTCCAGGTTCGCGGCCAGATCGCGGACTTCGCTCGTGGATTTGTAGTCCTTGATGCGCAGGCTGGCCGTGCGGGGCATCCGAATCGTGTAGCGATACAGGGGCGGGGCTCCATCCAGCAGGAGAAAGACCATTGATTGGTGCTCGTGATCCGCACATCGGAAGAAGAGGCGTCGAAGCGTACGTCGGCGCGCTTCACGGTCTGTGCGAAGATGTCGCCGTCTTCCTCGATCCGGACATCGACATCGACTTCGTTGCGATTCCAGGTCGAGACGCGGATGGATCCCTTGTAGGTGTCGATGGTTACGTGGCCGCGGCCGTCCAGCGGGAAAGTACGGTGGATATCCTTCGAGTCGGCGGCGGTCAGGAGTCCGGCCGCGGTTGCGATCAGGACGATGGCGCGAAAGAGCATAATTCACTCTACTCGCGGGGGAGCGCGGGGTTACCGTGTTTTCGGCCAAAGGCCGCCCGCTACCGGCGAGCGGCGGCTACCAGACGCCCGGAATCAGGGCATTCACCTCGTGGCGATACTGTTCGTACTCGGCGCCGAACTTTTCGATCATGAAACGTTCTTCGAGGCGGGATTTGTAGCCCCAGGAAAGCACAACCAGGGCCGTGGCGACCAGTCCGCTGATTTCGCCAAAGGCGATCGCCGTTCCGAACGTAGCCAGCATGAAACCCGAATAGATGGGGTGCCGCACGATGGCATACGGCCCGCTCCGGACGAGTTTGTGGTCCTTCTGGACGGTGATGAGCCCGCCCCAGTTGCGGCCGATGGCGAAGCGCGCCCACAGTGCAAACCCCAGCCCCGCGACCGTCAGGAGGAATCCAATGTAGGCCGCGGCGGGCCCCATGGGAACGAATCGTTCGCTCAATAAGCCCGGCTGGAATCTCGGACTGAACAAAAGGAACCAGCCGAGCATGACGCCCCACACCAGGAGGCGGGCGCGGACGTCGGATCTGGAGCCTACCGTGTTCTTAACCGTGAAACCGCTGATGGCCCAGATAATGAAGATCGCCGCCCACATCGGACCAATGATTTCGGGGACGCGCGTCCACATCTGAGTTTCCGGAACTACTTCGCTGCTTGGGCGAGTGAGGCCTCGTTACTGGACGGGTGCGGGAGCTTTCGCCATGAGCTTCTTGAGCAGCGCGGCCGTGGATTCGTGCACATCCTTGCGGCTGCCGTCGAACCCTCCGCTGCCGGCGCCCAGGCCCAGCGCCTCGTCGAGGGGAGTGTTGCCGCGCCGGTCCTTGGCTTCGAGGTTCGCGCCGTGATCGGCCAGGAACTCGACCACCTGGTCATAGCCCTTGAGCGCGGCGGCGTGCAGGGCGGTTTGCCCTTGTCCGTTGGCGGCGTTGATATCGACGCCCGCGTCCAGGCACAACTGGATCGCCTGGATGGCTTCCGGCTTCGGTCTTGAAGCGGCCGGTGCCGTCTTCCTCTTTCGATCCTAGTCCCGCCGCGGCCATCAGCGGATTGATTCCCGCCCGGGTGGCGAGCTTGGCGTCGGCTCCCTTGGCCAGCAGCAGGCGCATGGCGGGCAGGTCGGCGGCTTTAGCGGCACGCAGTAACGGAGTGGTGCCGGTGGTGAGCATGGTGTCCTCGCCCCGATCGAGTTTGGCGCGATACGGCTGCTGCTTCAACAGTTGCGCGTTAACATTGGCGCCTTTGTCGAGGAGCAACTTAATCAGGTCCATGCTGGTCATCTGATTGTCGATCACCTTGGGAGGCGGGCGGTTGTCATGCCGGTATGGTATTGAAGTCGACCGCCGCAAACAGAGGAGCCCGGCCGGTATTATCGGCCAGATTGGGATCCGCGCCCTCGGTTGAGCAGGAAACCGGCGACGTCGTAGTGCCCGTTGATGATCGCAATCAATACCGGGCTGATTCCGTCCGGATCGGTGGTGTCGATCTTGGCGCCCGCGTCGAGCAGGATTTGCGCGCACTCGACGCATCCCTGGCGGGCGGCGAACAGGAGTGGCGTGAGGCCGCCCAGAGGCAGCCATTTGTCGCGCGGCTCGGCGGTTCTTTGCCGTTCCCAATGGTTGATGTTCGAAACCGCATTCACATCGGCGCCGTGCGCGATCAGCTCTTTCACCATGGCCGGATGCTGTTCATTGACGGCCCACATCAGCGCGGTTTGCCCGTGCCACTGCTCGCGGGCGTCCACTTTGGCGCCATGGTCGAGCAGAACCTTCGCGGCTGCCACCACTCCCGTGCGAGCGGCGGTCATCAGCGCCGTCTCGCCTTCGGTGGTAACAGCGTTCGGGTCCACACCGGCTTTCAGCAAGCCGTTCGATGATGGCGGCGTTGGCGTTCTGGCATGCCAGATAAAGCGGAGTGACGCCATAACGGTTGGCGGCCTTGGCGTCGGCGCCGGCGGCCAGAAGTTTGTCTACCTTGGCCAGATCATTGGCGCGAACGGCCCAGTGCAGGGGAGTGGTCCCGTCGGGTTCGGGGGCGTTCAGGTCGGCGGCCCAACAGGAGACTGCGAGCAGAGTAAGCAACCCGGCAATGCGCATGAAGGCTCCTTACGCCGTTTCGAGGACGCCCGTGCTGTCGCCCAGACTCTCGATCTCGACTCCGGATTTGTGCAGCATGGTCAGCAGGACGTTGGTCATGGGCGTGTGATCCGGCCGTCTGATGTGCCGGCCGCCCTTCATCGTACCCCCTCCGCCGCCCAGCACCAGGGTCGGCAGCGGGAAATGATTGTGAGCGTTGCTGTTGCTCATATTGCTGCCGTACAGAATCAGCGAATGATCGAGCAGCGACCCGTCGCCATCCTGGGTGGTGTTGAGCTTTTCCAGGAACTTGGTGAACAGGGTGAGGTGATAATGCTGGATCTTGACCAGCTTCTCGATCTTATCCGCGCGGTTCTGGTGGTGCGAGGTGGCGTGATGGCCGTCGGGAACGCCCACCTGCGGATAGGTCCGGTTGCTGACTTCGCGCGCCATCATGAAGCTGAACACGCGGCTGATGTTGGCCCGGTAGGCCAGCGTCAGCAGATCGTACATGATCCCGACGTGCTCCTCGTAGGAGAACGGAATGCCGGCCGGCTGTTCCGGCAGCTTCATGTTGGGGTCCACCTGCTGGCTGGCTTTCTGGATGCGCCGTTCGATTTCGCGAATGTTATCCAGATACTCGCTCATCTTCACGCGGTCCTGCGGCCCCAGGCGGGCTTCGAGGTTGGTGGTTTCCTTCATCACCGCGTCCAGGATGCTGCGGTCGTTCTGAATGCGGTCCATCCGGTCCTCGACGCTGCCGCCCTGGCCGAACATGCGCTCGAATACTTTTCTTGGATTGATCTCCATGGGGAGCGGCGTAGTGTGCGTTCTCCAGGAGAGCGTGTTCATGTAGATGCAGCCGTAATCGCGGTCGCAGGCGCCGATGAGGCCGGAATGGTCCTCGATGGCGAGTTCCATCGAGGGCAGAATATTGTCCTGCCCGATGTGCTGCGCGGCGATCTGATCGGCGGTGACGCCGGCATAGGCGTCGGTGCCCTGCGTGGGCTTGGGGCGGACGCCGCTCAACCAGGTTGTCGGGCTGAGCGAGTGGACGGCGGTGGAATCCGCGGCGCGATGTCCCGTGCCGCTGACGATGGTCAGCCGGTCGCGGAACGGTTCCAGAGGCTTGAGAATGCGGGTGAACTCGAAACCGGCGCCATCGGCGGCGGGAGTCCACTGGTCCATGATCGCGCCGTGCGGCACGTAGACGAATCCCAGGCGCGACAAGGGCGCAGCGGCGGTCTTGCGGGTCAGCGTCTGCGCCGGAATCATGGAATCGAGCAGCGGGAGGGCCAGGGTGACGCCAACGCCCCGCAAGAAGGTTCGGCGCGGAAGATGTTTTTTCGCGATGAACATGATCTATCCCATCTCCTTCCAAGATACACACGGATACGCACTACCTCTTTCATTGTGCACCTTTTCAAGGAGTTCAGGGGAACCGGACCATGAAGACTCCGGCCGTGTTGATCCAGGTGTCCTGAGTCTGGAGCGGAGGCACGGCGCCCAGCGGATCGCCGTTAGTTTTGCCGTGGACCAGGCGCGACTCGACGCCGATCCAAAAACGCCGGCTCCGTTCCACCGCGACATTGACTCCGGCGATCGCGTAAGAGCCCCAGCCCCCGCGCGACCGGCACGTTCGACAGTTGAAGCTGCTATCAGAACCGGCGCCGGGAACCACAACCGATTCGCCGTAATGCAAGTAGGCCGCACCACCGCCGCCGAACAACTCAATCCGCCGGGCAGCCAGCGGAAGAATCGCGCGTCCGCCGAAGGGAACTAAAATTTCGTTGTCGCGAATTTTGATGCGGCCGATGATGGTTTGCTGTGAGTCACGCACGCCCGCCGCATGAAAAACGGCGTCCATGCCGACGTCGGCTTGAAAGTAGGGGATCGGCCGGTATCCGAATCCAATGGTCAGCAGGGGCGAGGTGGTCATGAACGACGCGAGGTCTTCACGAGGAATCGCTCCACCGGTTCCGATGCTGACGCTGAACTGGCGGGCCAGGGGTTGAGCGATTAAGGGCGCGGCCAGGGGCACCGCCAGGAGACAAGCGAGAGACAGCCGTTTTTGAGGTGTCACTGCCGATTAGGATGCAGCCAGCGCGCGGCGGGTTTCAGAATCCAAGATGTACGGCCCGGGGGGACGGACCTACTGCTTGAGCGGCTCGGCCGATGCTCGGACGGTGGCTTCCTGCACCCGGCGCATCTGGAAGGGCGCGCTCTTCACGATGCCCAGAATGACGCTTGAGAACCGGTAGTTGCTGCGCGAGGCGTCGCGCGCGATGCCCCGGACGGTGGGCATGTCGTAATACTCCAGGCCGCGGCCGAGCCCGTAGGTCATCAGCTTTTCGGTCAGCGTCCGCACGAACTGTTCGGGGTGCTTCAGGATCGCGTTGCGCAAGGCCACCGGGCCGTCCACTTTCGTTCCGTCCGCAAGCTGGCCGGAGGGATCGACAGCGCCGCCGGGTTCCTTGGTGCGCCATTGGCCGATGGCGTCGAAATTCTCAAGCGAAAATCCCAGCGGATCCATGACCGCGTGGCAGCCCGCGCAGGGCGGGTTCTTGCGATGCAGTTCCATGCGCGCGCGCACGGAAAGCGCTTCCGTCCCCTGGTTTTCCTTGAGCGGCGGAACGTTGGGAGGCGGAGAGGGCGGCGGCGTGCCCAAGATATTTTCGAGAATGAACTTGCCGCGTTTCACCGGAGAGGTGCGGTTGGCTTCCGAGGTCACGGTCAGGATGCTGCCCTGGCCGAGCAGCCCGCGGCGTTCGTCACTGGCATCTTTGACGCGCCGGAACTCGGTTCCGTAAATTCCCGGGATTCCGTAGTGCTTGGCCAGACGCTCATTGACGAACGTATAGTCGGCGGTCAGCAGGTCGAGCACGTTGCGGTCCTCGCGTATGATGCTGCCGAAGAACATTTCGGTTTCCTGCCGGAAGGCCTGGCGGAGGTTGTCGTCGAAATTAGGGAATTCGTTGGGGTCCGGCTGCACGCTCGGCAGGTTGCGCAGCATCAGCCACTGTCCGGCGAAGTTCTTGACCAGGGCTTCGGAACGGTCGTCGGCCAGCATGCGCTTGACCTGCTGCTCGAGAACGGCCGGGTCTCTGAGTTTCCCTTGCGCGGCGACGTTGATGAGCTGATCGTCGGGAATCGTGCTCCACAGAAAGAACGATAAGCGGGAAGCGAGTTCGAGGTCGCTGATGGGATGGATGGAACCGGGCGCCGCTCCGGCCGGATCGGTCTCGGTGCGGAACAGGAACTTGGGATCGGTCAGGATCAGCCGCAGGGCGTTCTCGATGCCCGCGTCGAACGTTTTCTTGTTGCGCCCGGATTGATAGAAGCTGAGCAGGGTTTCGAGATCGGTTCCCGTCACGGGGCGGCGGAAGGCCCGGCGCGCCAGGTTCGTCAGGATCTGGCGGGCGCACGGAAGCTCGGCTGCTGCATTGGCCGGGCGGCAGGTGAAGATTCGGTGGCGGCTGGGCGTATCCCCCGGGCCGGTGGCATCGTACGGACCGGTGATCTGCATGCGGTCGATCAGCGGGATGCCGTTCATATTCTGAAGATCGTGGTCGCGGGTGAAGGGCTGGAGCGGCTCGTCGGAGGGCGCCGAGTCGCGCCGGAGAAACGAGACCACCACGGTGCGGGGTCCGGCCTTGACCGGGATGCGGGTTCGCAGGCGCGCGTCGATCGTGTCCTTGGCGACGCCCAGGTTGGCGTCCGACATCTTGTTGTCTTCCTCGCCGCCCACTTGCGCCAGAAACACGCGCCGGCCGTCGATGCTGATTTCCAGCTGGTGCGGATACTCCAGGCCGGTCAGGTAGCCGACGATGTTCTGCAGCAGGAAAACGCGGAAGTCGTATTCGCCGTCCAGCGGAAAGTTGTAGTGGATGAGAATGCCGCCGCGCGTGCCCAGAGGCAGTCCTTCGATGTGCTGCTCCTGGTCGAGGTCCGGGGGAGCCTGAAACACCAGGCTGACCGGATGGATGGACGGATCGCCCACGGCCAGGCTCGCGATCTTGTCGGACGCCGACAGGTACTGTTCGACCAGCGAAGGGGAAACGCGCAGCACGTCGGCGATATTGTCGAAGCCGTTGGCTTCATCGTCGGCCGGCAGCAGCGAAGCCGGATCGATATCCAGGTCGAGAAGATCGTGAATCGCGTTTCCGTATTCGGTCCGGTTCATGCGATGGACGGTCGACCGTCCGGGTTCCGGGTGACTCGCCGCGGCGCGGTCGATCGAGTTTTCCAGCCACCCGGTGAACTGGGTCACGGTGGCGTCGTCCGGACGGGGCATGCCCTTGGGCGGCATCATGCCTCCATGCAGCTTCCGCAGAACTTTTTCCCAGGTTTCCGCATGCTCGCCCGCGCGGTCCAGGTTCATCGTATCGAGCGTGAGGCCGGCGGTTCTCAGCTTCTGGTTGTGGCAGGTGACGCAATACTTATCGAGCATGGCGCGCTCCGGAGTGCTCGAACTCGTCTGCTGGAAAGCGCCTGCCTGTTGATAAGCGAGGGTGCCCGCAACCACGGCAAGAATCCCGGCCGCGGTGAGGAATAAAGATTTAAGCGATCGCATCATAAATTACGCAAAAGTGCAGCCCGAGCCTATTCACAGCATACACCTCCGAGGCGGGATCGGAGGCGGCGGCTAAGCCGGCCGAATCGGCGGCTGGCCCGAATCGGAAAGGGGCCGGTGGACGGGCCGGTACTAATACGATCCGGGCCAGACAAGAGTAGGGAAAATACTAAAAATTAGTGTTGTCTCCGGAAGTTATACTCATCATCTATAACGAAGATGAACATCGGACTTGAACTCTTTGCCATCCGGCTAGCGGTGGTTGAAGTGTTACCAACGGAGGAAACATGAGGCGAAACAGTACCCTCTTCCTGGCTCTGGCCGGCAGCCTCGGCTGCCTCGGCGCCTTTGCCACACCATTGACGGTGATCAATGCAAGCCCCGACTGGCAGTCAGTGGCCAGCGCCGATGGCGCAACTTTTGTGCTTCCGTGGACGATAGCGGGTTGTGGCTCAGAGGACGAAACCACATGCGAGCCCACCGGAACTTTCTATTTCAATCAGACATGGGCAGGCTTACCGTCGTACATCTCGCTTTCCGATGTTACGGGCGGCATCAGCGACATCATCACCTTCGACAGCCTCGGCCCAGCCGGCGTTTTCAGGATCTTGTTCTTCTCTGATCCGACGCTCCCGGATGCCGGCTTCTACTCGAATTACTTTTATGCTGGTGATTTTGCCGAGACTGCCGATGGAGTCGTGACCGCTCCCTTGGGGATATGCTGCATCACGCAAGGAGACTTAACGCTCTCCGTCGTGCTGGCCAGCGATGGAGAGGGCGCGTTCGATCCATTCGGTTTCGGCGCTGACACCAGCGACGGGATTCAGTTCCGGGGCGCAATCGATGGCACGGTTCCCGAGCCGTCCACCGGACTGCTGGTGGGTTTGCTGGGCGCCGCGGTGCTGTTCGTGCGCCGCCGCATCCGAACCTAGGCCCTGCCCCAGTCTGCGGAGCTTGCGGGCGCGCCGACCTGACCTGGCCGGGAACGCTATCGGTAAGAGAACGCTATCGTAAGAGAACGATGGATGGGGTCTTCGCCTGGGTCGCCGCGCACGGCTATGGGGCGCTTTACCTGCTTTTGGCCCTGGGTGTCGTCGGACTTCCGATTCCGGATGAGACACTTCTGGTTTTCACCGGCTACCTGATCGGGCGGGGCACTCTCCATCCGGTGGGAGCCTTCGCCGCCGCCGTGGCGGGAGCCTGGACCGGCATCAGCGGAAGCTATCTGCTGGGGCGGACGCTGGGCGTGGGCGCGGTCCACCGCTACGGCAAGTACGTCCACTTCACCGAAGCCCGGCTGGTCTACGTACACCGGTGGTTCGAAAAGATCGGCCACTGGATGCTGGTGGCCGGATACTATATCGCTGGCGTGCGGCACGTCACCGCCGTAGTGGCGGGCATGTCGAAGCTCGAATACCCCACCTTCATCGCCTATGCGTGGAGCGGCGGAGCGCTATGGGTCGCGACGTTCCTGACTCTGGGTTACTTCCTGGGAGAAGACTGGCGGCAGATCGCCGAGCTGGTCAACCGCTATATCGTGTACGCCTCCGTGGCGATCGTCGCCGCGGCGGCCCTGTGGTACTTCCTTTGGAAAAGACGCGCTAAAACCAGGCGGTGATGGCGTGGTTGACCAGGAACGCGCACACGTAGGCCATGCCGGTCATGTAGGCGAACTGGATCGCGGGCCACTTCCAGCCTCCGGTTTCCCGGCGCACCACGGCAATGGTCGACATACACTGCATGGCGAAGGCGAAAAACACCAGCAAGGCGACGGCGCCGCCCAGAGTCAGGTCCTGCTGCAAAGCCTGCTGCAAACCAGCGGACTTGGCCGACGGACTCTCGATCCCATAGATGGTTCCCAGCGTGCCGACGATCACTTCCCGCGCGGCGAGCGAGGTGATCAGGCCGATGCCGATCTTCCAGTTGAAGCCCAGAGGCTTGATGGCCGGCTCCACCGCGTGCCCGATGGTGCCTACAATGCTCTGGCCGATTTCCGGAGGTTGTCCGTTAGTCAAGGGCAGGTGCGCCAGCACCCAGATGACGATCGCCACCGTCAGGATCACGGTGCCGGCGCGCCGCAGGAAGACTTTCGAGCGGTCGATCAAGCGCAGTCCCAGGGAGCGGAGAGTAGGCCAGCGGTACGGCGGCATCTCCAGCATGAACGAGGACCGGCCGCTCTTGAGGACGGTGGATTTGAGCAGTCTCGCCGTGAAGATCGCGGCCAGAAAACCGAGAATGTATAAGCCCAGCATCACTGCCGTTCCGGTGCCGAGAAAGGCGCCGAGCAGCCGCCGATCCGGGATAAACGCGGCGATGAGCAGCGTGTATACGGGCAGCCGCGCCGAACATGTCATAAAAGGCGCGATGAGAATGGTGGCGATGCGGTCGCGCTTGTTCTCGATGGTGCGCGTCGCCATGATGGCCGGCACGGCGCAGGCATAGGCCGACAGCAGGGGAATGAAGCTCTTGCCTTGCAACCCGAAGCGGGCCATGGTGCGATCCATAATCAAGGCGGCGCGCGCCAGGTATCCGGAATCTTCCAGGATTCCGATAAACAGGAACAGGATCAGAATTTGAGGCAGAAACACCAGGACGCTTCCGACGCCGTTGAAGACTCCGTCGACCACCAGCGAGCGCAGGGTAGGGTTGGGAATCAGGGAGCCCACCCACGTTCCTGCCGAGGTGATGGCGCCTTGTACCAGGTCCATCACCGGCTTGGCCCAGAAAAAGATCGACTGGAACACGGCGATGACTACGATCACGAACACCAGCGGTCCGCCCACCGGATGCAGAAAAACCGAATCCAGACGGCGGGTCCAGTGCGGCGGCGCCGGCGCCTGATACTTGCCCTTGGTGCCGACATGGGCGGCCCAGGCGCGGCACTTGGGAATATCCTGGATCACCGGCAGTTGCATCAGCGGCGCCACCTTGGGATCCGCATGCGTGGCGCCTCCCAGGAACTGCAAAACCTTGTCGAATCCCTGGCCCCGGGACGCGCTGACCAGAGCCACCGGCGATCCCAGCTGCATGCTCAGCTCGGCCACGTCCACGCCGCCGCCGCGGCGCGACAGATCGTCGGCCATGTTCAGGATCACCAGCGTCGGCAAACCCAGGCTAAGGATGGGCGCCGCCAGCACCAGGTGACGGGCCAGGTTGGTGGAGTCGAGGATCAGCAGAACGGCGTCCGGCTTGGGCAGATCCTTCATCTGGCCGAGCAGAACGTCGTGGGTGACGCGCTCGTCTTCGGTGCGGGGTTCCAGGCTATAGACGCCGGGGAGATCGATGGCGAAGACTTCGCGGCCGCCCTCCACTTTGACCTTGCCCATGCGATGTTCCACCGTGACGCCGGGGAAGTTCGCCACTTTCTGGCGCAGGCCGGTGAGCCGGTTGAACAGGGTCGATTTGCCGGAGTTGGGCGGTCCGACGATCGCCACGATATGGCGGCGCGTATCGATCGGAAGCGGGAGGGTTGCGACAGAGCAACCGTGGCAATCGCCCATAAGTCTAACTCACGACACCTTCGCGGCGGAGTGCTCCTGCCGCAGAATCAGCCGCCGCGCGGTCTCGCGCCGCAGGGCAACTTCGGATCCATCCACGCGGAACACACGCGGATCGCCGCCTGGAGCGGCATGTCCCGGAGTGACCGCATGCCCGGGAAGAAACCCGAGTTCCATCAGCCGTCGCGCGTCATCGTCCGGCAAGTCCAAGCGGTCCAGGATTCCCGATTCCCCATGTTTTAGTTCCATGAGGTTAGTGGCTTCCGGGTTGTGTTTCGCGTGCCGAAGCTTCTTGACAGCCGTTTGCATCTCGAACCAAGTATCTATCTGGACTGCTGTAAAGTCAAACTCTTGGAGTACCAGGATTTGATAGCAACTTGCAACTGGTCCTAATCTCCAGTCCCACTATACACCAAATCGGACCGAAGTGGTCGTGGATCCAGCGAGGCGGGCGATCCGCCGGGCTAACGGTAGGAATTTGCGGGTGAATTGGGCTGGGTCCATCATAGTAACGACGATGGCAACCATGAGACTGGATCTGCCCCCGCTGCTCGACCAGATCGTGCGCGAGTTGGGATCGGCCGGATATCGGGCCGTCGTGGTGGGCGGCGCGGTCCGAGATGTGCTTTTGGGGGTGAACCCCAAGGACTTCGACATCGAAGTCTACGGAATCGCCTACGACCAGCTGGCCGGCCTGCTTGCCCGGCACGGGCGCGTCGACCTGGTGGGCAAAAGCTTCGGCGTGGTCAAGCTGGTCACTCGGGAAAACCAGGGCGGCCACGAATACGATTTCAGCGTTCCCCGGCGCGACAGCAAACACGGTCTCAGGCACCGCGACTTCCAAACGACATTTGATAACGACATTCTGCCTCGTGACGCTGCCAGCCGGCGCGACTTCACCATCAACGCGATGGCTTACGATCCGGTGGCGGAGGAGCTTCTCGATTTCTTCGGCGGCGCGGAAGATTTACGGAATCGCGTGCTGCGGGCCACCAGCGACGCCTTCGCCGAGGACCCGCTGCGCGTGCTGCGCGGGATGCAGTTGGCCTGCCGGTTCGATCTCACGCTCGAAGCCGGGACCGCGGCGATGTGCCGGTCGATCGTGGATCACTACGCCACCATCGCGAAAGAGCGGGTGGCGGAGGAGTTCATGAAGTGGGCCGTGAAAAGCTCGCGCCCGGGCCGGATCGCGGAGTATCTGAAGGCTTCGGGCTGGGAGGTTCATTTTCCCGAGATCGGACGCCTGGCCGGTGTACCGCAAGATCCCGGCTGGCACCCGGAGGGCGACGTGGGAACGCACACGATGTTCGTTGTGGATGCTGCCGCGAATATCGCCGCGCGCGAGAAGCTCGAAGGCGACGACCGGGCGGTCCTGATCTTCGCGGCGCTGTGCCACGACTTCGCTAAAGCCACCACCACCATGCAGCGCGAGCGCGATGGCAAGATGCGCTGGACCTCCTGGGGACATGAAGCCGACGGCGGGCCCATGGCGCGAGCGTTCCTGGACCGCATCGGCATCAAGAGCGGGATTACGGATCGCGTGGTCCCGATGATCGAAAACCATCTGGCGGCATCCAGTATCGGCCGTGAAGCAACGCCGCGAGCCGTGCGGCGGCTGGCGATGCGTCTGGCGCCCGCCACCATCACCGATCTGCTGCGCCTGATCGAAGCGGACTACTCCGGCCGTCCCCCGCTTCCGGCCGGGTTGCCGGAGGGCGCGATCCGGATTCGGGAAATGGCCGAAGCCCAGGCCGTCGATCGCGGACCGCAGGCGCCGCTGATTTTGGGACGCCACGTGATGCCGTACTTTAAGGGCCAGGCCGGAAAGCACATCGGCGAAGTGACCGCGGCGGCCTATGAAGCGCAGGCCGACGGAGCGTTTTCAAATCAGGAGGAAGCGCTCCATTGGCTGGAGCGTTACATGGCTCGTGAAAGCACAGGCTGAAGGCCTGCGCCACATCACTTCTTGTGCTGATTCAGTAAGCGGTCGATCTCCCGGTTTCGTTCCCGCATGCGGGAGTTCCTTCGATCAAGACGCTCATCCGCGGCAGGGACTTCCTTCTTTGCGGCCTCGGGTTTCTTCTTCTTGTCGTCCTTCGTCTGCTGTTTTTTCTGATCCTGCTTGTGGGGCCGATCCAGTGCGAACACTACCGGTATCGAGGCGCTCAGGCCAACCAATAAAGCGAACCTGGCGATACGTAGCATGTGGTTCACCTCTACTCATCGGATGATCTTGCCCAAAGCTTTGTTTCAACTTATGGCTAAGGCCCGCTAAACTAGTACCATGCGAGGGATTGTCCTGGCCTTTCTGGGCGCCGCGGCCGTCTGTGTCCATCCATTGCTGGGTCAACAGCAGGTGACGGGCCCAAAGCAGCCGTTCACCGTAGATACGATGCTGAAGCTGGCGCGGATCAGCGAGCCGGTTCTCTCGCCTGACGGAACAGAAGTCGCCTTCACCGTGCAGAGGGTGGATCTGGACAACAACACCAAACCTTCGCAGATTTACGTGACGCCGGTGCAAGGCGGCGTGCCGCGGCAGTTGACGATCGAAGGCAGCGCGAACGAACGCCCGCGCTGGTCCCCCGATTCCAGGCAGATTTACTTCGTCTCGAACCGCGGAGGCTCGTCTCAGGTGTGGGCGATGAACGCCGACGGATCGGACCAGCATCAGATCACCCGGTTCGCGACCGAGGCCGATGGCATTCTGGTTTCGCCCGATGGCCAGAAGATCGTGTTCCTCTCAAGTGTCTATCCGGAGTGCGGCGCCGACGACGCATGCAACCAACGGAAGCTCGACGAAGAATCCAGGAGCAAGACCAAGGCTCGCATTTATACGTCGCTCCTGTTTCGTCACTGGAACCAGTGGCGGGACGCGCGCCGCCGGCACCTGATGGCGGCCAACGCCGACGGCACAGAGATCAAAGATCTGACTCCCGGACCCAATATGGTTCCGCCGTTTTCGCTGGGAGGGCAGGACGACTACGCGATTTCGCCTGATTCGAACGAAGTAGCGTTCGCCATGAACGTGGACCCGGATCCGGCCACCAGCACCAACTCGGATATCTATGTGGTGCCGATCGGCGGCGGCGACGTCAAGAAGATCACCACCGGTCCGGGCGCGGACAACACGCCGCTGTACTCGCCGGACGGAAAACTCCTGGCGTTCCGGTCGCAGGCGCGGGCCGGGTATGAAAGCGACCGCTGGCGCCTGATGGTGCTCGATCGGGCCACCGGCCGCACCACCAACCTGACCGAAAACCTGGACCGCTGGGTGGGAAGCGTCACCTGGTCGCCGGATTCCACGCGGATATTTTTCACCGTGGAGGATCGGGGCCGCACCGGTTTGCAGATGATCCAGTCGTCCGGCGGCGGCTCGCGCAACATTGTCGCGGGCGCTTCCACGCTCGATGACGTGCAGTTCACCTCCGACGGGCGCACCATGATTTACACCGAGGTCAGCGGCTCGCATCCCGCCGAGATTTATCGCGCGACCTCTAACGGCGGTACGGGAGTGGCACTCACCCACTTGAACGACGCGGTGCTGGCGAACGCCGCGCTCACGCCGCTCGAAGAGATGTATTCCGATAGCGCGGACAAGACCCGCGTGCACGCCTTCGTGGTGAAGCCGCCCGGGTTTTCGCCGGCGAAGAAGTATCCCGTGCTGTTTCTGATTCACGGCGGGCCGCAGGGATCGTGGGGCGAATCCTGGTCTTACCGCTGGAACGCCCAGGTGTTCGCCGGCGCGGGATATCTGGTGGTGATGCCGAATCCGCGCGGCTCCACCGGCTACGGCCAGCAGTTTACCGAGCAGATCAGCGGCGACTGGGGCGGAAAAGCGTACGAGGACATCATGGCGGTGGTGGACAGCGTCGCGGCTTTGCCGTATGCCGATCCCGCGCGCATGGCGGCCGCCGGCGGGTCCTACGGCGGGTACATGATCGACTGGATGCTGGGCCACACGGATCGCTTCAAGGCGTTCGTCACGCACGACGGCGTCTTCGATCTGCGCAGCATGGCGGCCTCGACCGAGGAGCTGTGGTTCGTCCAATGGGAGTTCAAGGGCATGCCCTGGGACAACCCGGACCTGTACGCCAAGTGGTCGCCCAGTTATTTCGTCCAGGATTTCAAGACGCCCACGCTGGTGATCCACGGCGAGCAGGATTTTCGCGTTCCGGTGAGCCAGGGGATCCAGCTGTTCACGGCGCTGCAATCGGAGAAAGTGCCTTCCAAGCTCCTGCTGTTTCCCGATGAAGGCCATTGGGTGCTGAAACCGCAGAACACGGTGCTGTGGTATTCGCAGTTTCTGGATTGGATCGGCCAGTGGACCAAGGCGCAGTAGGCGAGTTCCACAGGCTGAAGGCCTGTGCCACATTGGCCATTCTAGTGCTGGCGGGATGCAGCGGATCCCCGGAAGCGCGCCTGCGCAGGGCGCTGGCGTCGCAGACCACCGGCATCCTCCAGCTTCCGCGAGGGACCGTCGAAATCTCCTCCGAGCTGACGCTGGCCCCCGGCGCGCACGATCTGGAAATCGTGGGAGACGAAACTCGCCTGAAAGCGGCGGACGGTTTCCAGGGCAGGGCACTGCTGGTGATCGAAAACGCCGAGCGCATCCACCTGCACGACCTGGAGATTGACGGCAATCGCGACAAGCTCGCCAAGCCGCTTGAAATGGCTCCGCCCGAGAATGCGTTCCGGGTCTGGTATCCCGATAACGGCGTGCTGGCGAACAACGTGACGGGCCTTGAAATCGAGCGCGTGCGCCTGGCCAACGTAGTCAACTTCCCGATCCTGGTCAGCCAGTCGAGCAACGTCCGCATCCGGGATGCCACGGTCGAAGATTCCGGCTCGAAGAACGCGCGCGGGCGGAATAATTTGAGCGGAGGAATCCTGTTCGAGGAAGGGTCCTCTCATTTTGAAGTGACAGGATCGACCTTCCGCGGAATCCTGGGGAATGGGCTCTGGACGCACTCTAATTTTCGCGCGCCCCGCCAGCAGGATGGAAGTTTTACGAACAACCACTTCGACACCATCGGCCGGGACGCTCTGCAACTGGGGCATGCCACGCGGGTGCGCATCGAGCAGAATACCGGGGCCCGCATCGGATATCCCGTGGAGGCGGTGGATGTGGAGAACCAGGGAATCCCCATCGCCATCGACACGGCGGGCAACGTCGATCAATCCGAATATACGGGCAACACGTTTGAAGAGGTCGACGGGCAGTGCATCAATCTGGACGGCTTCCATGACGGCGCGGTGCGCGGCAATCGCTGCACGAACCGGAAAACCGCCGCGGACTATCCGTACGGGAGCTTCGGCATGGCCATGAACAACGCGAATCCCGACACCCATTCGAACAACATCGAGATCCGCGACAACGTGATCGACGGGACCAAATTCGGAGGCTTGTTTCTGATGGGCAGCGGCAACCGCGTCGTGGGGAACCGCTTCGTGAACGTGAATCTGGCGGGCTGCAATGAGAACGCCAAACAATTCGGCTGTATCTACAAAGCGGACGAGCCGGAGATGCTCGCAAGCGGGATCTATGTGAGCCGCGGCGTGGCTCGTCTGGAGGAGACGCGCGGAAACGTGATTGAGAACAACACCATCACGGGCCACGGGATGAAATCCCGCTGTGTCGTGTTCGGCCCCGGAGTCTCGCGTACAGCGAACACCTTAGAGGCCAACACTTGTTCTGACGATGCACCCCTCCAGTGACGTATCCTGATTCATAATGTCGCTCGAGTTTCGGAATGCGGCCCTGGCGCCGCTCAGCGGGATCTCCGTGGTGGCTCCGCCCGGGGTCATCATCGGGGTGATTGGGGAAAAGGGATCGGGTGTCACCGAGTTGCTCAAACTGGCAGGCGGCGCGGCGCAACCGGAAAGCGGTGAAGTTCGCGCGGGCGCCGAACGCCGCTACGTGGCGCTGGGCGAATCGCTGAACCTCGCGCCGGCGGCGGTGATCGCGCTCGATCAGGCGCTGGCCACGCAGGACGCCGTGGTGCGCGCGCGTACCCTCACCGGCCTTGACCGGCTGCGGCGCGGCGGCGCGACCGTTCTGCTGGCCTCGCACGAAGGCAGCCTGCTCCAATTGCTGTGCGACGAAGTATGGTGGCTGGACGGCGGGCGGATCGCGGCCAAGGGCGATCCCAAGGAAACGCTGGCCAAGTACCGGAGACACGTCGCCGAGCGGGTGCGCAGCTGGGGCGAAACCATTCCCCCGCGTCTGGCGCCGGTGTTCCGCCACGGCGACGGCCGCGCCGAACTCATGTCCATTGAGACGCTTGGGTTCCGAAGGTAAGCCGACCATCGTCTGGAAGAGCGGCGAAATGGCCACGGTGCGCGCCACCGTGCAGTACAACCAGCCGGTGGACGATCCCGTGCTCGGACTGTTGATTCGCACCCAAGTGGGCTTCGAGGTTTACGGCACGAACACGGAACTGGAGCGGATCAAGCTGGGGCCTCGCGCCGCGGGAGATTCGGTCACGGTGGAATTTTCTTTCCTGTGCGACCTATGTCCCCGCGCGTACACCCTGACGCTGGCCTCGCACGATCCCGACGGCACGGTGCACGACTGGCTGGACGACGCCATCGCCGTCACGGTGACCGATGAGCGTCCCACGGCGGGCGTGGCGAATCTCCGCGCCAAGGTGACCGCGCAACCCGCAACGAAAGAGACAGCGGAATAGCCGGCTATTTCCCTTCCAGCAGAAAGGTCGGCGCGAGCCCGGTCAGCGTCGAGAACCCCGACGCGTCCGCCACGCTCAGCCAGCTCGACGCGCCGTGGACTTTGCCCAGGAAGGCATGCGGATGCAGGTGTACCACCATGTCCTTCATGATCAGGCTGCCGTACTGCATCAGCGGGAACACGGCATGCGCCGGCTCCACGGCCTCCTGCACCACGAAGGGAGTCCGCATGGCCTGCCGTAGCGCTTTTTCCCACGCCATGTCGTCCACTTCCGAACCTTTAACGGGGTGCAGATCCGTGGAATCGTCGTTGGGCTTGAGCACCAGCTTGGCGCGATGCTTCATGACGAACTCCGGCAGGTCCACCATGCGGCCGTTGTGGGAGGTACGGGCGGCCTGCACCAGCCGGGTCCAGGGCACGAAATCCTTGATGGCGCGGCGCTCGGCGGCCGGAAACTTGCCCGTGATCTTTTCGTCGGTGAGCAGGTCGAAGATCACGCGCTTGGAGCCGATATCGGCGCGGAAGCTGTTCACCATGCACACGGCGCGTTCTTTGTAGGCGCGCACCAGGGGATGGTTGAGGTCGAAGCGCACCAGGAATTCCTGTACCTTTATGCGCCGGTACAGGATGTCGATGGTGAACTCGCCGCGCCGCAACACATTGTTGCGATACTCGAGCTGTTCCGGCGAAACCACCTCGGTCGGATACCCCTCGCGCGCGAAGAATTCGGCCAGCAGGGCATGATCGCTCGCGGCCGCCGCAAAGGGCGCCCGGAATTCGACAATCGCGATATTCGGCTTCTTCTGTTTTCCGCCGAATTCCTTGTACGTCTTGAGCAGGCCGCCCAACAGATACTTGGCGCCGCCCAGCTTTTGCAGCTTATATTTCTTGCGAAACTGCTTGACCGGCGGCGCTTCGTAATACAGGTCCGCCAGCGCGTCTCCGTAAAGAACGCCCGCGGGCGCCTCCGCGTTGAAGCCCGTGAAGCGGAGCGAGCCGTCGTGAATCGCGGCATCCAGCAGCGCGGTGACGGCGACGGTGGAATAGCCGGGATCCACGGCCGCCAGCATTTTTTCCGCCGGCAGCAGTTGTATCCGGGCGAGCAGCGCGGGCGTTTCCAGCGCCAGCTTCTCCACGCGCGCGATCGCCGAGAGCAGCGTCTCGGACGCCCGCACCAGCGCGGCATAGTCCTTCTGCGTGATCAAGTGCGGCCGCAACACCGGCGACACGGGCCGGCCGTCCAGTTTTTCGGACTTGATGCGCTCTTGCAGCGCATGGGCCCACGCCAGGTCGATGTAGGGTTCGCTCTCGATGAGTTTGTGGTACCGGGCGATTGCCTCGCTCACCAGAGTCATCGTGTTATTGACGTTTAGTATCGCACCGTCAAAGGCATTTGCAAAGTATAGGAACTTGAATAATATTACTTAAGATGATGATACTAAAGGACTTCAAGATAAAACAAAATACTCTGCCGTTGATTTGACGGGAGCGGCTTTTGCCCGGGTCGCCGGACTGGGGGCCTCGATGGCCCGTGCCAGGTTTACATCTCGATGGCCCGTGCCAGGTTTACATTAGGATGCCCTAGTTCACCGTGATGTCCTGCGACACCGAGAAACCGCCCGCGAAGCCAGCATAGTCGACCTGGCCGCCCGCCGTCAGGTTCGGTGTGAACGTTTCGATGCTATAACCCTGCACGGAAATCGTGGAGGCAGTGACCGGAGACGGCAGCAGGGAAGACAGGACGCTCACGGGGATCGTTAGTGAGTCGTCGCTTGCGCGGGCATAGCAGACGATGGTGACAATGTGGTTATTGGCGCCGATACGCGCTGTCGTGTCCACCACGACCGTCACGTAATCCGCCCCGACTGCGTTCCAGGTGACGTTCAGAGGCGTGGAGCGATTGACGACGGCGATGGATGCCAAGTTCGTGACGGTGAAACTCGTGGGAAAGTTTGCGCCAGCCGTGAAGGGGCCGATGTCTGTTCCGCCGCTGCTGGTCAGCGTGTATCTGCTGCCCGCTTGGAACGTGCCGATCGCGGGGAAAAAGGAATAGCTGGCACCCTGCGGTGTGACCGTTCTTCCCAAAGCAGCGCCCGCTGATAAGCCGGGGCCGCTCAACGGGAGACTTGCGCCGGCATCGAGGAACGCATCCGGCTGGGAAGGATCGGCCTGATTCGCGGGAAAGGTCCGGTCGTACACTGAGCACGCGCCAAGGTTTGGCCGCCCAGGGCCTCCCGCCGCCCACTCGGCAGCCGTCCAACGGCTGAAGGCTCCGCTGCCGTATTCCTGTACCGCGGCGGGTGAGACGCTAGTGGAATGGATCACGCCGAAGCTTCCTCCGACAATGCTGCCACCGGCGTCGAGCTTCGCCAGAATCTCCGGGGTCAGCTTGGGATCGAAGCAGGTGCTGTCTCCAGGAGCGGCGATGGGAAGAACCGCGGGGTTGCTGAGCACCCCGTTCGAGCTGACCTGAAGCGCGGCGTAGCAATCCGGATCAATGTCGCCGGGCACTTTAAAATTCATCACCCACAGGCCAGGGTAGCCAGCCACGGCCGCCGTATAGCTCGGCGTGATCGTTCGCCCGGCCAGCATGACCTTGAAATTCCCCGTAGAGGTTTGATCCCCCGAGGAACCGCCCGTATCGTTCTGCGGATCGGAGCCTCCGCCCGTGCCCCAGAGAGAAACGGTATCGTTCGGATAGGTCGCGCTGAAATTGAAGATTCCCAGCATTCCTGTTTTTGTGAATCTCGTTAACGTGAGGCCTCCGTTGATCGTGCCTTGCGCGACTCCGCTACCGGCGCTGTTGGCGGTCGCGATGTTGAAATCGCGGGCCACCACGGTGACGGTCTGCGGGGCGCTGGTCTGGCCGTTGTAGGTCACGCGAACCAGGTAGTCGCCCGGCAAAGTGGAAGAAGGGAGTACGCCGGTGACGGCATTCTCCAGCGAGTAATACATGAACGCCGCGATGGCGTCGCCTCCGGCGACCGGCGTGAACGAAACCGATGTGCCAGCCAGCAAGAGGGGATAGTTCGGCGGCGGGGCGATCACGATAGAGGCAGGGCCCAGATTGTGGCCGTAAATCACGAAGACAACATTCGGAGCGAGCGTGGGCTCCGCGCCACTCACGTTGAAGATGCCCGGCACGCCGTCCTTCACATCGATCATGGGTTGTGCGAGCGCCGGCAGAGCCATCAAAACTGCCATGGATACGAGTAGCGGGATTTTCACGGTAGTCTCCTCCATTCCGAAAGAAATCTAGATTCGATCACAACGCATGCCACGGCGCAACCACCCGGCTTCGGTGTGGCGGACGCCTAACTCGGCGTCAAGGTGTTTTTGAATCCAGACACAGGCGGAGCGAAAGAGGGCGGGAGCCGTGGATGCAGCTCCTCCGTCGGAACTGATATCCGTCCCGTGGACAATGCTGACGAAAATACCCGCAGGGACGGGGCTCTCTTGGCTTGTCAGGAATGTGCGGCAAACTGCTCGTCCTTGCCGAGCCGTTCGAGCAGTTTTTTCATGTCGTCGGCGTGCTCCTCTTCCTTGGCCAGGATCCGCTCCATCGCGACGCTGTCGAATATCAACTGCGCGCAAGCCAGAAGAAGATCACTGCGATGACGCCGATGAATGCCGCGATCGCGTCGTAAGCGAATCTCGACTGCTCGCGGGGGCGCAAGTTGTTACCTCCGCAGGCCGCGCAGTAAGGCGCTCCGGCAGGCGCCACGGTGCGGCAATCGGCACATTCCTCGTCGCCGGCTGGGTGTTTGGCTCGCGTCATGGCCCATAGTAAGAATTCCGGACGGCCGTGCAAATGGACATCCGGCGTCGTTTGGCCCGGAACCAGGCGCCGCGCGTCCTGCATCGGCGGTACCAGGACAAAGCTGGTACCGGCTCACGCGGATCGGCATCGGCGGTATGGTGCCATATTGTAGTTAGAGGATGCCGATGAAGAAGATAGATCCCGACGACTTCCGTGTGCGGGCCGGGAAGAAGGTCGATTTAGACAAGTGGCCGACCAAGATCAAGCCTGTATACCACTCGCGAGAGGCGTATCAGAAACTCCTCGCGGAGCACGCCGGCAAGCTGAGCGAACAGCAAAGTCTGCTGTACGCGTCCGATAGCTACGCGCTCCTCCTGATTTTTCAGGCGATGGATGCGGCCGGCAAGGACAGCACCATCAAACACGTGATGTCTGGCGTCAATCCCCAAGGCTGCCAGGTGTTCAGTTTCAAACACCCCAGCGCCGAGGAGCTGGATCATGACTTTCTATGGAATGCGACGCGGAAGTTGCCCGAGCGCGGCCGGATCGGCATCTTCAATCGCTCTTATTACGAGGAAGTTCTCATCCTGCGAGTCCATCCCGAGCTTCTCCAGGCCGAGAGCCTTCCCAAAGAGCTTCTCGATTCCAAAACGATCTGGCATGACCGGTATCGTTCCATCGTCCACCTGGAGGACCACCTTCACCGCAACGGCACCCGTATCCTCAAGTTCTTCCTGCATCTTTCCAAGGAAGAACAGCGGAAACGCTTCCTGAAGCGCATCGATACGCCCGAGAAGAACTGGAAATTCAGCCAGGCCGACGTCGAGGAGAGGAAATACTGGAAGCACTATATGAAGGCGTATGAAGCCTGTCTCAGCGCCACTAGTACTCAAACAGCTCCCTGGTTTGTGGTGCCGGCCGACGACAAGGGGAGCGCTCAGTTGATCGTGTCCCGGATCATCCTCGACGCCCTCAAAGAGCTAAAAATGGCGTACCCGGAGTCCAGCCCGCAGCGGCGGAAGGAGTTGCAGACCATCCGCAAGCTGCTCGCCAAGTAGCGGTCTGCGCTGTTATTTCCCGAGCGCCACGCCGGCCGATGCCGGATTCAGCCAGACATCCGGATCTTCGATCATCGGCCCGGCCTCGGCCGGTCCCCAGGTGTTCTGCTCGTACTCATAGACGGGGGTCACGTCATCCAGCACGGCGTCGACGATTCTCCATTGGGCTTCGATGGCGTCCTCGCGCGCGAACAGCGACGGGTCGCCGCGCATGGCGTCCCCCAGAAGGCGTTCGTAGGGCGTCATTTCGTCCGCGCCCTGATGCATCGCGATCAGCTCGGTGTCTTCCCCCTGCATGCGCTCGCCGGGGACCTTCACGCGCATGCCGAGCGCGATCACGACCTCCGGGCTCAAGCGCAGGCGCAGGCGATTCGGCAAACCCTGCACCTGCTCGTCGAAGGTCTCCCGTGGCGGACGTTTGAAGTCGACCATCACTTCGGTGGCGGTGACGGGCAGGCACTTGCCTGCCCGGATGTAGAACGGCACGCCGGCCCAGCGCCAGGTGTCGATGAAGAGCCTGACCGCGGCATACGTCTCCACCTGCGAGTCCGGCGCGACGCCTTCCTCCTTCCGGTAGCCTTTGAACTGCCCGCGCACCAGGTCTTCAGGAGTAAGCGGCTTGACGGCTTTGAGGATACGCGACTTTTCATCGCGAAAGGCATCGTGATCTTCCCCGGTGGGAGGATCCATCGCCAGAAACGACAGCACTTGAAGAAGGTGGTTCTGGATCACATCGCGGATGGCTCCCGCTTCTTCGTAAAACCGCCCGCGTCCTTGCACCCCGAAGTTCTCGGCCATGGTGATTTGCACCGAGCGGATGTAGGTACGATTCCACACGGGTTCGAGCAATGAATTGGCGAACCGCGTATAGAGGATGTTCTGGACCGGTTCCTTGCCCAGGAAGTGATCGATCCTGAAGATCGCTGGTTCGGGAAAGAATTGATGAAGAATCCGGTGCAGTTCCTGCGCCGATGCGAGGTCTCGCCCGAAGGGCTTTTCGACCACCACCCGCGCGCCCTTCGCGGAGCCTGAATGCGCCAGTCCTTCCGCGACCGCGGCGAACATGCTGGGCGGGATCGCGAGATAGTGCAGAGGCCGTTGCGCATTTCCCAGATGTTGGCGCAACTGGGCGAAGGTCGCCGGTTCGCGATAATCGCCGTCCACGTACTGGAGCAGCGCAGATAACTTGGCGAAGGCAGCTTCATCCAGGCCGCCGTGCGCGGTGACACTTTCGCGCGCGCGCGCTTTGAGCTGATCCAGGTTCCACCCGGCTTTGGCGACCCCCACGATGGGAATGTCCAGGTTGTGCCGCTTCACCAGGGCCTGAAGGGCAGGGAAGATTTGCTTGTAAGCAAGATCTCCGGTCGCTCCGAAAAAGACGAGAGCATCGGACTTGCGAGGCATCCACGCTTTATTTATCGCACGATCTTTGTCGCGTGATGGGAGGACGCTACTGAATGACCTGGAACAGGTCCTGCGGCGGAGCCTTCGCGCGCGGCATCTGCAATTCCGGCATGGGAGGAGCCTGGAACAGCTTGCGGCAGGGGACCGCCAGCCAGCGGGCCCAGGAGGTGGCTTTCTTCTGGCGAGCGCTATCGGTGGCGATGCCGGTGCTGGCGTACATCTGGCGGTACAGCTTCGAGATAAAGACAAACGCCAGGCGCGCGCGCAGGTTCGGAGTACAGCGGGACCGCTTCCAAACGGAACCAAAGCTATAGAAGTGATCCCAGACGCCCTGGGTTCGCGCCCGCATCTCCTCCGAGGTCATGGTGGGATGCGGCATGAACATCTTGGGCCGCTTGTACGCGGGAATCAGCCAGTAGCGGGTCAGCGGGATTCCATCCACCTTGGCCGGATTGTCGCCCTGCGCTTTTTCCCACTTTTCGAAATCCACCGTACCAGGGAAAGGCGTCAGCATGACGAACTGCGCGAATGTCAGACCGGCTTTCTGGGCCAGATCGTGGGTGGCGTCAAAGGTGTCCGGGCGATCGCTGGGGAGGCCAAAGATGAACGAACCGAGCACGTGCACGCCGTGATCTGAAAACGTCTTGAGCTGCTTCACCAGGTTGTCGCCCGACAGGTTGAAATCCTTGTAGACCGTCTTCAGGCCTTCGGCCGTCACGGCTTCCACGCCTACCAGAGCGCCCCGGATGCGGGCTTTCTTCATGGCATCCAGAAACGCGGTGTCTTCCGCGGCTTCCATGGTGATCTGCGTGAAGAAGGTCATGTCCTTGGGCAGCTCCGACAGCCGCTCCATCAGTTCGAAGCGCTCCGCGCGCATGGCCTCCAGCTGATCGACCCGCGTCTGGTTGTTCTGCCGTTTTGCGAGTGCGATGTCGGTGAACGTGACCGGATAAAAATTGTCATCCGCCAGCGCGATGAAGCGGAATCCGCGGCGGCGCAGGTCTACGATCTCTTCAATGACCGGGTCGGTCCCGCGCTGCCGGGGGCGCTGCCCATCGGTGCGCCATACGGAACAGAACGAGCAGTGCTTGGCGCATCCGCGCACCGTCTGCACCGACGCCCACATGTAGCTATCCGGCGGCAGCAGATCCCAGCGGGCCTGCTTGAACTCCCCAGCTTCCACTCGTCCGCCGTTGTAAATGCGTTCGGGAGTCCCCGCCACGCAATCGCGGATGACCTGGTTCCAGACGATGTCGCCATCGCCCTTCACCACGACGTGCGCGCCGCCTCGCTCAAACGGCTCCTCCGAATAGAGCGTCGAATGGATTCCGCCGAATACCACCCAGGCGCCCCGCTCTCGGGCCGCGCGTCCTACCTCATATCCCCGCAACGCGTTGCCGGTGTGAATGCCGATGCCGACAACGTCGCCGGGCTTAACGCGCTCGAGATCGAGATGTTCCAGAGTTTCGTCGCAGATTTCGGGATCGCCGAACGACTCAGCGGTCGCCGCGGCCAGTACGTACAGCCACCGTGGCGTGATGACTGCAGTCCCGAAAGAAGTATCGCTAGGGTTAACGAGATGGATGCTCATGTTTGCATATGGTGTGGCCCATCTAGTGTAGCAGCAGGTTTAGGGGAGGTCCGCAAGGGCCTCACCAGCAGCGTGAGCAGGAAGCCCACGGCCAGCAATCCCGCCAGTACCTGGAGGGGTCCGTCATAGATATGGACGCGGCTCGCTCCGGGCGCCAGAGCCGCCTTGGCGCGGTTGGAAAGCTCGGTGATGATGACCGGTCCGGCGATAGCGGCGGCGCTCCAGGCGGTCAGCACCACGCCGTGAATCGCGCCGACGTTCTCGGGCCCGAAGATATCGGCCAGGAAGGCCGGAATGGTGGCGAATCCTCCGCCGTACATGCTGACCACTACGCACGTGCCGGCCAGGAACAGAGCCCACTGGCCGCGGCCCGCGATGCCGGGGATCAGGAGAAACAGCACGATCTGGACGGCAAAGAATGTTGTGTAGGTGTTGCGGCGTCCGATGTAATCGGAACTGGACGCCCAGAAGAATCGGCCGATCAGGTTGAAGATGCTGAGAAGCAGGACGAACGTGGCCGCCTGCTCCGGAGTCTCCTGGAAAATATCCTGGACGATCGGGGAGGCCTGTGCCAGGATTCCGATGCCCGCCGTGACATTGATGAACAGGATGCCCCACAGCAGATAGAACTGCAGGGTCCGCAGGGAGGCATTGCGGGTGGAGCTGGTTTGCCGGGAGAGTTTCCCGGAGGGATTCCAGCCGGCCAGCTTCCATCCCTCCGGCGGACGGCGCAGAATGCGGGCGCCGATCATCATCACCACGAAGTAGATGACGCCCATCGTCATCACCGCGGCCGGGACGCCGAAGGAATCCATCAAATGGACGCTCAGCGGACTGGCGATGGCCGCGCCTCCGCCGAATCCCATGATCGCCATACCCGTGGCCATGCCGCGCCGGTCGGGGAACCACTTGATCAGCGTGCTCACGGGCGCGATGTAGCCCAGCCCGCAGCCCATCCCTCCGACGACACCCATGCCCAGGAACAGCAGGACGGACTGGTGAAGCGCCAGACCGATCCCGGCGATCAGGAACCCGCAACCGAACAGCAGAGCCGCCGCGGTCGCCGCCGCGCGCGGTCCCCGGCGTTCGACCCAGGGGCCTCCGAACGCGGCGCTCAGTCCCAATAGAACCAGCGCGGTTGAGTAGGTGGTGTAGGGCGGTCGAAACCACTCCGGGGTGTTCGGCAGGAGAGCCAGGAAAGGGCGGTTGAAGGTGCTCCAGGCGTAGACCGATCCGATGCAGACGTGCACGGCGACGGCGCCCACCGGGATCAGCCAGCGGTTCACAGTGCCGGGGACGGGATTCGCGGCCGGAGGGGCAGCGCCGGCTGGAGAGATAGCCATCTCCAGATTCTATCGTTTCGATCAGAGGCTTGAGTTACGGCGCCTGTTTGAGCAAACGGGTGGCTTGTTCCACTTGGGCCGCCGCGGCGCCCAGGGATTCGGCTAATTTGCGCGTCTGCCGGTTGGCTTCATCCCACTGCTTGGCTTCCACGGCCTCGCGGACGCCGGGCAGGGTTTTGGCGGCGTAGCCGGTGAGGATTCCCGGCGCGTAGATCAGGTTCCGGTACCAATCGCGGCCAGGAAGCCCTTCCGGGGACAGCAGCGCGTGCTCGGCTTGGCGCATGGACTCGTCCACTTTAACCAGTGCGTCTTTATCCAGTGCGTTGGAGGCCACCCTGCCGCGCTTGGTCCAGGCCGACAATTCCTGGTCGTAGGCTCTGGCCGCCATCGACAACCGCCCAAGATGCACGGAGAGGGGGCGCAGATCCACCTTGGTGGTTCCCGGCTTGGCCTTTCCGCGCGGCAGCTCTTTGCGAATCTCCTCCACCCACCGGGTCGCGTCGGCCGAGAGCGAGCTGAAGTCGAAGGGCAGCAGCGGGGCGTCCGCCAGGCGCAGGATGGAGGTGGTCATCACCTGGGTCAGCGCCTTGCCGAAAATCCTGTCCCCGTCGGAAAACTGCTCGTACCAGGCGGGGGTGTCGTAGATGGAATGATACACGCCGTCGCCCGCGCCGAATCCCAGGTTTAGGCTGGCGATGCCGGCGTGATCCAGGAACGCGACATAATCGGAGCCCGATCCCAGAGACTCCACGTGAAATCCGCGGTCCCGAGGTCCGCGGGCAGGCCGGGACGCTCCCGTGGTTGCCGCAGCGGTCCGGCGCTCGCGCGAGGCCTCCAGCAGGCTCTTGGATGTCGCCGGATCCTGCACGTCGCGCAGCACCTCGGCGAGAAAGGGTTCGAGCGATGCCGATCCCCCCGCGACCAGCGCGCCGCGGCCGGTGGAATCGGAATTAAGGTAGACCATGCCCGTGCGCTCCAACTCGTCCATGTGTTTTTCGACCCATTCGGTGGAGCCCAGAAGGCCGTACTCTTCTCCGTCCCACAGCGCCAGCAGGACGGTACGCCGGGGCTGCCAGCCTTGTTTCCGCAGCTCGGAGAGGGTGCGGGCCGTTTCGAGCAGCACCGAAGCGCCGCTGACCGGATCGCTGGCGCCATTGACCCACGCGTCGTGGTGATTTCCGTACATGATCCACTGGTCTTTGGCGCTGGAGCCGGGAATGGTCGCGATCACGTTGTACAGCGGCCGCGTGGACCAGTCGAAATCGACTTCGAGATGCACCGTCGCTGGACCTGGACCGGCATGGTAAGTCAGTGGAAGAGCCCCCCGCCAGGACTCCGGCACCACCTGCCCGCCCAGTTGCTCGAGCAGCGGCAGCGCATCCGCCCAGGAGATCGGCAGCACGGGGATCTTGAGCAGGGTCTTGGCCTCGTCCCGGTCCAGGCGCTTGGAGCCAGGTTCGGACGCCCATCCGGGCGAAAGCGGATCGCCGGGATAGATCGCCATATCCATCACGCTGCCGCGCTGCACGCCGCCGGACGGGCGCATAGGGCCCTTCGGGTAGACGTCGTTCTGAAAGAAACCGTCCTCGCGGGGATCGGAATAGATCAGGCATCCGACCGCTCCGTTGTCCTGCGCCAGCTTGGGCTTCAGTCCGCGCCAGCTTCGCCCATAACGCGCGATCACGATCTTGCCTTTGACGTCGATGCCCTGTTTCCGGAGGTACTCGAAATCCTCCGGCAGCCCGTAGTTCACGTAGACCAGCGGCGCGGTTACGTCTCCGGATGCCCCGTAGGCGTTGAAGGTGGGGAGCTGGCCTTCCTGGCTCGTGCTGGGGTCTTCCGGAATCGGCGGCTCGGCGAGCTTGGCCCGAAAACGCACCGGCGCGGTCATTTCGAGCGTACGCGTGGTGGGATACGGAATCAGAGCCTCTAAGGTTTCGATGCGTGTGTCCAGCCCCCATTCGGTGAGTTGCGCGGAGAGGTATTCGGCCACCGCCTTCGATCCGGGCGAACCGGCGTGATGGGGCTTGTCCGCGATGCGGTCCATGTAGATGCGCAGGCGCTCCTGCTGCGGGATGGCTTTGGCTTGCTCCTCGCGCTCGTGCTCGGCTTTCCATTGCTGGGGAGGAAAGCCGCGAATCGGCGCGGCCGCGGGCGCCTGGGCGTATGCGGTCAGGGCCAGACTAAAGAGAAAAAATCGGAGCGTCATGCTTTCGAGCGCGTTTTTAGAAATGCCAGAAACTCCTTGGTGTCACGGGTGTAGCCGCTGGTGGCCAGCACGTTCTCATTGCCGTCGAGCAGAATGAATAAGGGCGTGGACACGCTGGCGAATTTCGTGTCCTCGAGCTTGGCATTCTCTTCGGATGCCGCATCCGTGCCGTCGGTATAGAGCTCCACCAGGACCAAATCTTTCGCAACATCGGCGATCTCCGGCTGCGGGAACATGTTGGCCTTCATCCAATGGCAGTTGGTGCAGGCGTAGCCGGTGAAGGTGACCAGGACCAGCTTGTTTTCCTGCGCGGCCGCGGTCGAGCGCGGCTTGGTAGTCATTCTTCATCCATTGGAGGCCGCTCGCAGTGGTGCTGCTTCCACTGACCCCACCGGTGGCCGCGGGGACGTAGGCATCCAGTTCTCCCAGTGGCGCGCCGAACATTCCCGGCAGCAGGCTGACCGCGAATATCAGGAACAGAGCGGCGATGGAGAGCCGTCCGATCCCGAGCTTGTCTTCGGCTTCGATCCCTTCCAGCCGCAGCAGCCCCAGCAGGTACAGGCCGGCCATGGCGAAAAGCACGAACCACGCCGCCAGGAAGCGTTCGCGCGTCAGCAGGTTGGACTGTAACACCTGATCGATATTGCTCAGGTACTTGAGCATGACCGCGAGCAGAACAAACCCCATCACCACCTTCACACGGGCCATCCAACCGCCGCTTTTGGGGAGCTTCTTCAAGTACGAAGGGAACGCCGCCAGGAAGAAGAACGGCGAGGCGAGTCCGGTCGCAAACGCGGCCATCCCCACCACGGGTTGCGCGCCCTGCGCCTGTACCGACGACGCCAGCAGCGGTCCCACGAAGGGTCCCACGCAGGCGAACGAGGTCAGCGAAAACGTCAGCCCCATGAGCAGCGTGCCGAAGGTAGCCGCCGCGGCGCGATGCGCTGTCGAGCTTGGTCAGCAGGCCCGAGGGCAGGGTAATCTCAAACGCCCCCAGCAGGCTGAGCGCGAAGATGCCGAACACTCCTGCAATAAACGCATTTACCCAGGGATTTCCGCCCAGCTGCGCGATCCCGACCGGTCCGGCGAGCGCGGTCACGCCCAATCCCAGCGCGCAGAACAGCACCACGATGCCGAGCGAAAACACCAGCGCCTGCACGAGCCCCCCGCGCTGGTTCAGGAAAAACGAGACCGTGATGGGGATCATCGGGAAGACGCACGGCGTGAAGATCGCGGCGAGGCCGAATCCGAATGCCGTGAGCGCGAAGGCCGCCAGGCTTTGGGAGGCAACCGGCGCCGCCGGAGCCGGAGACGGCGGATTGAGCACCGCTGCCACATTCGATAGCCGCGCCGGGCTTCACTTCGATGTATCCCGCCGGAACCTTAAACTCCTCGATCGCCGGCGCAAACGATGCCGCCGTCAGTTTGAACGCGGCGGTCTTGGTCTTCGGATTCAGGCACTGCTTGTCGTCGCAGACGCGGTAGCGGATCTGGGCCGTCAGCTCGACGGGGCCGGCGGCGTCTTTCTTGAGGGTCGCCGGGATCCAGAACTCGGCCTGGTTCGAGTAGGTCTCGACCACTTCCTGGAGGTTCGGATCCATGGCTCGAACCGGCGGCGGCTGGTAGACGGTGTAGGATTCGACGGAGGGATTTTCCGTCAAAGTCATCTTGGTGGGATAGAGATCCTTGGGGATGGTCAGCGAATACAGATGCCAGCCGGGCTCGATCCTGGCGGTCAGGCGCAGGGGGATCGTGGCGCCCGGTTTCGCGACTTCCGCGGTCGAAGTCATGGACCACTGGACGGGGTCCAGGCGCGTTTGCGCGAAGGCGCACGCCGCCGCCCACGCAGCCAGGCCGGCAATTCGAAAAACGTTCATTGCGCTGCTACTTTAGACGAAGCAGTACGGTCTAATTCTTCCTCTATTTTCTCATTTACGCGGCCCTGCGCGAATTCGGCCGCCACGCGGATGGCGTTCTTGACGGCATTGGCGTTGGAACGCCCGTGGCAGATGGTCGAGACGCCCTTTACGCCCAGCAGCGGTGCGCCGCCGTATTCGGAATAATCCAGGCGCTTTTTGAACTCGCGGTAAGCCTCGCGCGAGAGCAGCGAGCCGAGTTTCCGGGTCATGGTGGCGCTGAGCGATTCGCGCAGCATCCCGACGAACATGTCCACCAGCCCCTCGCTGACCTTGAGCGCCACGTTCCCGATGAAGCCGTCGCACACCACCACGTCGGCGATGCCGCTGAAGATGTCGCGGCCCTCGACATTGCCGATGAAGTTGATGGGGAGAGTTTTCAGCAGGGGCAGCGATGCGCGAGTGAGGTCGTTGCCTTTGTGTTCTTCTTCGCCGATCGAAAGCAGCCCGACCCGGGGGCTGGAATTGTGAAAGATGGTGCGCGAGTAGATCTCGCCCATCACGGCGAACTGCGCCAGCATCTCCGGCTTGCAATCGACGTTGGCGCCGACGTCCAGCAGCACCACCGGGGATCCGGTGAGCGAAGGAAGCGCCCCCGCCAGCGCCGGCCGCGTCACGCCGCGGATCACGCCCTGGACGATCTTGGCGGTGGCCATCACCGCGCCGGTGTTGCCCGCCGATACGACACCCTGGGCGATCCCATCGCGAACCAGGCGGCAGGCGACGCGAATCGAGGAGTCCTTCTTGGCTCGAACGGCCTTCGCCGCCGAGTCCTCCATGGTGATGAACTCGCTGGCGTGATGGACTTCGATGGGCAATCCGGCCGCCCGCGGATGCAGGGCCAGCTCGGCGCGAATGACGTTCTCCAGACCGACCAGAATTACGCCGATCTGAAGCTCTTCGGCGGCCCGAATCGCTCCTTCCACCTCGCGTTTAGGGGCGTGGTCGCCCCCCATGGCGTCGACCGCGATCGTCAGCATGGACGAACTCGTCGGACTACTCCTCGGCCACCTCGATCACTTCGCGGCCCTTGTACTTTCCGCAGTGCGGGCAAACCCGATGCGGCAACTTGGGCTCGTGGCAGTTGGGGCACTGGGCCATCACGGTGCGGCGCAGGGAATCGTGCGTCCGCCGGGCGGAGGTCCGCCGCTTGGAATGTCGTCGTTTCGGATTCGGCATTTTACTTTCTCAGCTCCTTGAGCGCTGCCCACCGGTCGTCACTCGCCGTCGTTTGGCAGCGGCACTCTTTCTGATTGCGATTCTGCCCGCACACCGGACAGATTCCTTTGCAATTCTCGTTACACAACTTCCGCATGGGGAGAGCTAACAATACGAACTCCCGCAGCACGTCGTTCAACTCCAGGCCGTCGCCCTCGTAGAAGCCCATCTCCGCCTCACTGGCGTCGATGGCCTTCTCTTCGCCATAGCCTTCGGCTATGGGACGGTAGTACAGCTCAAAACTGGAATCCACCGGAAACGCGGCCGGCTCCAGGCACCGGTCGCACTCGGCTTGCATGCGAACCCGGACCTGACCCTTCACCCGGATCTCGCCGAGCGAACCCGTGACCAGCTCCACCTGGCCGGACGCCTGCAGCGGTTCTGCTTGCTTCAGCTTCGGATCCAGGAACTCAATGCTTCCGGCGGGAAGCTCCACGTCGAAACGGGCGGGTTTTAGCTCCAGGTCTCGAACATGGAAAAACACGGCTGACTCCTGCACTCGCCGGACGAAACCGGCCCGAATTCGCCAAAAACTAAGTATATCAAGCCCTTCTGGATTTTGCCGGGGTTTGCTACAGTGGGATCGAATGGTAGTTGAAATTGAAGGAGTTGCGCTGCATCTGGCGCATCCGGACGAGCTTCCCATCCGCTGGGTAGGCCAGGAAGAGGTTATGCGCCAGCTGCTGGCCGCCTGGCTGGTGGTGGATCCCCAGGATCTGCCCATGAACCCGCGGCTGCTGGGCAAGCCCGGGGTGGGGAAGACCACGCTGGCCTACGCCGCCGCCAAACGGTTGGAGCGGGAAGTGTACATCATGCAGGCGACGGTCGATACGCGGCCGGAGGATTTGCTGGTCACGCCGGTGATCGAGGGCGAAGCGCGCCTGCGCTACGTGGCGTCCCCATTGGTCACTGCGATGCTAAGGGGCGGCATCGTCATTCTGGACGAAGGCAACCGTATGAGCGAGAAGAGCTGGGCGAGTCTGGCCCCTCTGCTCGATACGCGCCGCTACGTGGAATCGATTGTCGCCGGGATCAAGATCAAGGCGCACCCGCTGTTCCGGCTGGTGGCGACCATGAACGACGACGCCAGCACCTTCGATCTTCCGGAATACATCCACTCGCGTCTCCAACCCCAGATCCTGATCGATTTTCCGGAGCGCGATGAGGAACTGGCCATCCTGCACGAAAATCTTCCGTTCGGCGACAGCCAGATTCTGACCTACGTCACCGATTTCCTCCAGCGTGCGCACGCCGCCGACGAACGCTATACCGCCCGCGACGGAATCAATATCGCGCGGTTTGCCATGAAGCTCGCCTTCGAGTCGAATGGGTCACATCAGGGAACCATGCGAGCCGACTCGGACATGTTGCGGATCGCCATTGTGCAGACTCTTGGAGAAGAGGCCCTGCGCTATGTCACTCGAAACTGACATCAAGCTCGGAAGCCTGGAGCGCGGCAAGATCCGGTATTTTCCGGTGGTGCCCGGCCGCGTGGAGTTCGCCGCGGCGCTCCGCCGCCTTCTGCTGGCCGAAAAACCACAGATCGTCGCGGTGGAGCTGCCTGGATTCCTGGAGCGGGCCTACCGGCGCGCGCTCGAGCGGCTGCCGGAAATGTCGGTGATCCTGTGCACTTCTTCCACCAGCGACTCCGATGACGAAGACGATCGGCCCGTCTACGTTCCGGTGGAACCGGCCGATCCGTTCACCGAGGCGCTGCGCACGGCCGAGGAGATCGGGGCCGAGGTCCTTTTTCTCGAACCCGACACCCAGGAGCGCCCGCATCTGCCCGATACCTGCCCGGATACCTACGCGGTGCAGCGGATCGGCTTGGATCCCTACATCGAAGGGTATCGGGTGTGGCCGCAGCCTCGCACGGAGGAAGTGACGGCGCACGCCTCGGCCATGGCCTGGAAGCTGCAAGGGGCGGATCCCGATGCGCGTACGCTGGTCGTGGTTTCCTTGAACTTGCTCGATCCGCTTCTGGACGCGATGGAGACGCCGCAGGAAGCGCCGTCGCGAAGGCTGCTCCGGCCCGATACGCAGCTGCTCAATCCGCATCCGGAAAGCCTGGCCGAGATCACCATCGAGTATCCATATCTCCAGGAACGCTACGAATTCTTCCGGCTGGATCTGGAGGACGAAGCTCGTCTCGATAAACCGCGAGTCCAGTACGATCTGCTGCGGGAAGCGGAAACCAAGTACACCGAATCCACCGGAGACAAGGTGTCCCACTGGCAGAGGCGCATGATCGCACGCTACACCCGCAATCTGTCGCACATCAGCGGCGATCTGGTCTCCAACGCCTACGATCTGGCCGTGGCCGCGCGCTCGGTCGTCGACGATAACTACGGCTGGGAAGTGTGGCAGATGGCCAACCGCTATCTGGCGCAACAGGAGTTCTCCACTCTCGAGACCGTCCGGCTCAGCGCGGGGGAGATCTGGCTGAACACCAAGCGGCTGCGCATCCGGCGGCGGCTGCCGCGTCCCAAGCAGCGGATAAAGCCCGCCGGACTCAAGCCCCGCAAGAAAGAGAAGGTTCCCGGCGAGTGGGCCAAGCAGACCACCGGCGACGCCATCTGCTCCTATCCGCCCGAAGATCTGGTGATCGAAGACTACGGCCGGTTTCTCAAGAAGAAGGCCAAGGCGCTCCTATCGGAGGAGCGCGTGCGCGTCGAGCCGTTCACCACTTCCATTCTGGACGGCATCGATATCCGCGAAACCATCCGCAACTGGCATCAGCGGAAGATCTATGTTCGCCAGGCCGACCGGCTGGCGGGTGAGGTTGGCTCGGTCGTGGTCGTGTTCGACGAGGACCTGGACGACCGCTATCAGTACCTGACCACCTGGCTGGGCGAGCACCAGAACGAGTCCGACATGGCGTTCTATTCGACGCACCCCTTCGACAACATCGTGGGCCCGGGGATCGGCCGGGCGGAGTACGGCGGGTTGCTGATGACTCTGCCGCCGCGGCGATTGTTCGACGTGTGGTCGGATAGCGACTACGATTTCGCGGAATCCAAGCCCGAGCGTTTATTGCTGGCCGCGCTGGACTATTCGACCGAGCGGTTTGTGGTGTACGTGGCGTCCAAGCCGCCCCGGTCGGTGTTTCGCTCGATCGCGGCGCATTTGAACCGCAAGATCCTGTACGTGCCCATCGGGCAGCTCTCGCCCACCAAGCTCAAGAAGCTGCGCGTGGTGCACGTGCTCGATAGCTACGAGCGTCGCGAAGAAGCCAAAGACTACCTGTGGTGACGCTGCATGAGAGTAGTCGTTTGACGATTCCGCCGGTAATGGCCGGATGCAGATAAAATAGATCCGTGCCGGAGCTGAGCCGGTTCTTCGGGATCATTATTCGCATGTTCGCTGAAGCAAGCTCGCCGCATCACGCCCCGCATTTCCATGCATACTACCAAGACGACGTCGGAATCTTCGGAATCGACCCCGTCGAGTTGATCGCCGGTTCTCTCCCCAGGAGACAGAGACGCTTGGTGGAAGCATGGGCGGAACTGCATCAGGGTGAGCTGAGATTGGATTGGCAGCGGTTGCAGGAAGGCGACCGTCCGAATTCGATTGAACCGCTAAAATAGAACTTAGATGGCGATACATCCAATCTATCGCGTTTGCTCGTTCGAGATCGTTTCTGCCTTCATGCTGCGCGTTCGCTTTGACGACGGCGTCGAGCAGACCATCGATTTCCGCCCCATCCTGGCGGGGAAGCTCTACGGCCCCCTCCGCGACCCGAAGGTATTCAACCAGGTTCGGATCGACCCAGAGGTTCAAACACTGGTGTGGCCCAACGGCGCAGACTTTGATCCCGCTACTTTGCACGACTGGCCGATGCATGAGCAGGCTTTTCGACAGTTGGCTCAAGGTTGGGGGTCTGTAAAGGTCTGACGACGCGAATTGGACTATAGATCCTGGGAGCCGGTGAATTGGCTTCCAGCCTTTCATCTACACCGCCGCGAGCGCGGCCGTCGGGGACGGCCCTGCGCCATGCTTTGAAGTTGGCCAACATCAAACTGGCGCGCCACAATTACGAGTCGGCGACAAACCAGCCACGTGAAACGGGCCGGGATGGCCCTGGCGTCAACGTCATAAAATATCGGTGGAATGAAAAGACACTCACACGGCCGCATCTCGACACTGTCTCCCGACGAAATCCGTCAACGAATAGCGGACTCAAATAGGCGCTCGGCTAGCGGTCGAGCAAGGTACGTATACGGAGAAGGATCGGCCATATCCTCGGACTACGAGTTGGTAGCGTGCGGATGCCGGGACGACTGCTGGTGCAAACGGCACGCGTGTGCTGGCCATTATCGACTTAAAGAGATCACGTTCCAATCGTTCCTCTCGACATATCTGAATCTCTGGATTCCCCCGAACTCACGTCAGTGCGTGACGCGGGCCGTGCTTGACGGCTTCTTGTTCAAAGGTCGGCAGAAAGGCGCTGTAGAGCCGCTGAGGAACCTTCGTGCCAACTGGCAATCCACTCTCGGCGAGGTGCGAAAATACGACGGGTGTGGCCTGTGTGACTTGGCCATTCCCTTGGTTGCGGCCCGTGTAACGAACCTCTATGAAGCAAAGATGTGGTCACAGCTTTTCTACGACTCCATCGTGCCGTTCGATACCAAGTCCAGAGCCGAAATGAAGAGGGCGGGCTATTCCAACCCGGCACAAGACTTCTTAACGATGAACAGAGAACTGTTCGCGGATCTCAGGGAACTCTCAGACACCAACGGTCTGGCGATCCCCGAACTAAGAAGGCTCGATGCACCCGGCGCGCTCAATCCACAATTACGGGAGCCGGCTGGCGGCCAGCCCCTTTCGCGCGTCGTAGACAAGATCTTCTATCGTCCCTGACAGCGCTCAAATGAGCGAGAGATTTCGCGAACGAAGATGATCGTTGATGACTTGTCCGCATAACGCCCGTCTCGCCGTCTGACGCAACTCCGGGTCTGACTGGCCGGTCGAGATCAGCAACGGCGCCAAACCGTAGAGTGGATTCGCTGAAGCGGGAGAGTCTTGAGGGGGAAGCGAAAATGATGCCTGCGTTAGGATAGAATTTCGGGACGACGCCGTCATCAATCCGTGCGCTGCGACGGGCCGCTATCTGGCCGCTTGCTAGCGAATAAACTCTTTTCCTAGCGTCCCACAGTGCCGGAACTCCGAATCGAGCCGGTGCTCGATTCCTCCCGGAAGATCTCCTTGTGCTTCTCCTGCAAGCTTTTCAGCATCTTCTCCCACATCCCCTGGAACTCCGCTAAGTAGGACTTGTCGTCGGCCCCTGTCGAATCCTTCTTGTTCGTGACCCGCCCACCGCCCACATGCAGCATGTGCGTGTTCATAAACTTCTGAACGTCGGGCGTCCAATGGTGAAAGGTGAAGGTCACGCCAGGGTTGACGAACTGCTGCGCCCGCAAATAGTCCTTGGACTTCTGATGGTGAAAGAACTCGTACATCTTCCGGCAGTTCATGTAGAAGGCATGCCAGACGTGAGAATTGACCGGCGCAATCTTCAGCAACGCATCGTTTGATTTCCGGTCCGTGATAAGCAAGCCCGAAGAAACTAGATTTGCGTAGTCGTGGACAACGTGATGTTCCGGCCGCTTGCGGCGCTCCGCTAGTGTCATGGCAGGTCGTGCCGCTTTGTTATCCCGTAACATGCGCCGATTGTAACCCTCTTTGGCATGGTGGCTTCGACCACCTGGACGCGTAACGCCCTATTCATTGATCTGACCGCGACGCGGGCAGGAAAGCAGATCTGACCGCGAGGTGATCAGGAGGACTCCCGGTCATGACCGGGGGGGCTGAGATAGGTTCTAAACCGCCGCGAGTGCCGCCGTCGCTGACGGGGCGGTGCCCTGGACCGCCGGATCGAAGCGGACGCTCACCAGCGACGACAATCCCGGCTCCTGCATGGTGACCCCGTACAGCGCCTGCGCGGCCTCCATGCTGCGCTTGGCGTGGGTGATCACGATGAACTGCGTCTCCGCCGACATCTCCTTGAGCAGGCGCGTGAGGCGCTGGATGTTGGGCTCGTCCAGCGGCGCGTCGACCTCGTCCAGGATGCAGAACGGGCTGGGCGTGTAGCGGAAAATCGCCATCAGCAGGGCCATCGCGGTGAGCGATTTTTCGCCGCCCGAAAGCAGCGCGATGTTCTGCAATTTCTTGCCGGGAGGCGATGCCATGATGTCGATGCCGCTGTCGGCCAGATTGGTCTCGTCGGTCAGCCGCATTTCGCCCTGGCCCCCGCCGAACAGCGTGCGGAACATCTGGCGGAAGTGATCGTTGACCGCGTCAAAGGCTTCCTTGAAGCGGCGGCGCGATTCCACGTCCAGCTCCTGGATCGCCTTTTCGGTGTCGCGAATCGAATCCAGCAGGTCCTGGCGCTGGGTGTTCAGGAAGTCGTAACGCTGCTGCGCTTCCTGGAATTCCTCGAGCGCCTGCGGATTCACCGGCCCCAGCGCCTCGATGCGCGCGCGAATTTCCTGGGAACGCTGCTCCGCTTCGGCCACGCCCGCTTCATCGAGCGCCGTCTCTTCGGTGGCGGCCAGCTCCGCGGCGGACAGGTTCAGATCCTTGCGGCTGGTCTCGTCGAGATAGCGCAGGTCGCCTTGCTTGCGGACCAGTTCCACCTCGATCGCCGCGCGGCGCTCCTGGGAGGCTTGTGCGTCCGCCCGCAAAACCTTGAGCGATTCGTCGAGCGCGGCCAGCGAAGCGCGCCCGGCTGTCTCCGCGGCCGCCAGGTTTTCGACCCACGCCGCGGCCGAGGCGGTTTCGTTGGCCAATTCTCCGGCCCTCTGGTCCAGCTCGATGTTATCGGCCAGCAGCCGCGCGCGTTCCACGCCCATGCGTTCCAGTTCGCGCTCAAGCTCCTCACGCCGCGCCAGCATCTGCTGGAGGTGCGCTTCGATCCGTCCCGCGGCGGTCTTTTCCGCGCGCAGACGCTCGTCCAGCCCGGCCAGTTCCGCCCGCAGATGGGCGTGCTCCTCGCCGACCGAGTGGGCGCGCGATTGCAAACTCTCGTACTCGCCGCGCGCAACTTCCAGAGCTTTCTCCTGGTCGAAGCGCTCCTGCTCGCGCTGGGTCACGGCCGCCTGGCTCTGCTCGCGCTGCTGGCGCGAACGTTCGTCTTCCCTCGTGAGACGTTCAAGCTCCAGGCGAGCCACCGAAAGACGCTGGCCGGAACGCGCAGTTTCCTCGGCCAACTGGCGCTGCTCGTGATCGAGCGCGAGCGCGCCTTTCTCCTGTTCTTGCTGTTGCGCGCGCACGTGCTCCAGTTCTTCGGCCAGCCGGGCGGAATTCTTTTCGAGCTCCTCGAGCGTACCGGTCAGCGTATCGGCTTCCCGCTCGCGGGCTTCCACCTGGGAGCCGAGCTCGCGAAGCTCGCGCTTCAGCGCCAAGCGGACCGCCGCTCGATTTGCGGCCTCCGCTCACCGCGTGGCCGTGATAGCTGACTCCGTCCGGAAGCAGGAAATAGTAGTCCGGATGTTCGGACGCCAAACGTTGGGCCGCGGCATGCTCCCGGACCAGGAAACATTTCCCCAGCCGCGGCAGATAGTAGGCCTGGCTGAGGCGGAGCGCATCGCCCAGGCGCCCGGCGATTTCTGAACTGATCAAAGTTACAGGCGCCTGTGGCGCCGTGGCGCCGTCGTTGACCAGGAACGTCACGCGTCCGTCGGATTCGGCGCGCATCAATTCTACTCCCCGTTCCGCCTCGGCCCAATCCGAGACGACGACGTACTCCAATTCCTCGTGCAGAAACGTCTCGCACGCCTTTTCCCAGGCCGGATCGGTGACTTCGACGAAATCCGCCAGTACGCCGGAGGGCTTGAATCCGGAGACTTGTCCGTGCTCGATGGCCGTGAACAGTCTCTTCACCGACTCGGTGGTATAAGCCCGATGCGAAAGAATTTCTTCCAGCGATTCGCGGCGGGCCTTCTGGCGCGATAGCGCGGCCCGCGTTTCCTCCAGGCTTTGGCGCGCGGTGGATACCGCTGCCTGGCCGGTCTTCAGGTTTTCTTCCACGCGGTGCCGGCGGTCGCCCAGCGATTCCAGCTCCAGTTGCTGCGCCGAAAGCTTGGTGGACAGCTCTTCCTTCACGGCGTCCAGGCGCGCCAGATCGCCCGAGGCAATCTCCTCTTCCTTGCGGGAGCGCGCCGAATCGCGCTCGATCGCGGCCAGATACTCATCGATCTGGACCACCTGGTTGCGGAGCGTCGAGACTTCACCGAGCAGTTGCAGCACGCGCGTGCGGGCGGATTCGAGTCCCCGTTCGCGCTCCCGCAGATCGTTCTGGAGGACGTCGCGCTCGGCGGTTTTGGCCTGCATCCGCTCGCGCAGCGACGTGCTGTCCGCCTCCAGGCGCGCGATCGATTCGGTGTGCGTGTCGAACTCGGCTTGTTCCTGCTGCCGGTGCGTCTCCAGGTCCTGGGTTTCCGTTTCGTTCGCGGCCAGGCGCTCGCCGATCGCGCCGATCTGCTTGGCCTGCAACTCTAAACGGCCGCGCGTCCGCTCGCTTTCCAGATTCAATTCGGCCACGCGCGCCCGCGCCGCGGTCAGCTCGGCTTCGGTGCGATAGCAGGTTTCCTGAAGGCGGGTGTGCTCGCCTTCCTGCTCCTGCAACTGCGCGGAGATCTCCGCAAACAGTCCTTGCGCCTGGCTCAGGTCGAGGGCCATGCGCGCCGCTTCGCCTTCCAGCATGCGGAATCGCCCCGCCACGGCCTGGCGCAGGAAGGCCACCATCTCCGTGTGCAGTTCCTCATAGCGGCGGGCTTTGGACGCCTGCCGTTTGAGCGAGTTCACCTGGCGGCCCACTTCCTCCAGGATGTCGAACACGCGCGAAAGATTCTGCTTGGAGCTTTCCAGCTTGGCTTCGGCCAGCCGCTTGCGCGTCTTATACTTGCCGATGCCGGCGGCCTCTTCGATAATGGCCCGGCGGTCGGCCGGCTTGTTGGAAAGAATCTGGCCGATGCGGCCCTGCTCGATGATGGCGTAGCTTTCCGGGCCCAGGCCGGTGCCGCTGAACAGATCCTGGATGTCGCGCAGGCGGGCGGTTTTCCCGTTGATCAGGTATTCGCTTTCGCCCGACCGGTACAGCCGGCGAGTAATGGTGATGTCCTCAGCGTGCGGGTGGCCGTTGCCGTTCCCGTTCCCGTGAGCTTCGTGTCCCGCGGGGACCAGATGCTGGCCGAGCGGGTCCACCATGCTCAGCGTCACCTGCGCCATCCCCAGGGGCTTGCGCTCCCGGGTGCCGGCAAAGATGACGTCCTCCATCCGGACGCCGCGCAGGCTCTTGGCGCTCTGCTCGCCCAGAACCCAGCTGATGGCGTCGCTAATGTTGGATTTGCCGCAGCCGTTGGGCCCCACGATGGCCGTAATGCCGGAGCCATGGAACTTCATCTCCGTGCGATCGTAGAAGGACTTGAAACCGTGGATGTCGACGCGCTTAAGCTTGAGCAATGCGGGCCCCTTCCATAAAAGACGTTCTGACGTTCAACAGGGGGGAGGGTTGAGACCATCCTAAACCCATCGGAGGTGAAAGTAAAGCGGGTGAACTACCGAATCTAGTGGTCTCTGCGGGGTACCCCCTAGATATAGTGTTAAGGGGGCGGTAATAAACAGCTCGGCCTTCTGTCTTACCGGGTAGGAAGGGCCGATGCTGCTGGCAACAAAACACGAGGTTCCTGTTTCTATTATCCCCAATGCGCCCGGTGACGGGACGGACCGGCTGTACCGCGAGCACCACACCATGGTGTTCCGGACGGCGTACCGGATCACCGGCAACACGGCCGATGCCGAAGATGTCCTGCAAACGGTCTTTCTCCGGATGGTCCGCCGGGAGGACTCGGCGGACGCGATCGAGCATCCGGAAAACTACCTGCGGCGGGCGGCGGTTCACGCGGCGCTCGATCTGGTGCGCGCCAAGCGTTCGGCCGCGAACGTCGACTTGGACCGGCTGCCTTCCACCGGCGGCTCCCGGCCCGATGACGGCGATTTCCGGGAGCTGCTCCGGCGCGCGTTGTCGGAACTTCCGGGGCGTTCCTCGGAAATCTTCACGCTGCGCTACTTCGAGGGGCTGACCAATCCCGAAATCGCCAGCGCTTTGGGAATATCTTCGATCACCGTGGCGGTGACGCTGCATCGGACCCGCCGGATACTGCAAAAAAAGCTGAGGGCATAAATTATGACCAATCAGGATTTCGATCGCTTGCTGAATTCGATTCGTGACGACGTGCCGGACGCGGAGACGGCGCGGGCCGCCGGCGGAGCGCGTGCGCGAAAAATTGGTCGCGGCCGGTCGCTAACGATCTTTGCCCGCAGTTTCGCGCCGATTTCGAGCGTACCGCGCGGGGAACGCTGGCCGAGGGCCGAAGGATGCTGGTCGAAGACCATCTGCATTCCTGCGCGGCGTGCCGCCGGAAATACTCGGGTGCCAGGAATGCCGCCTGTGCATTCCTATTTCCAGACACCGGCGGGTTAGCAGGCGGATCGGATGGGCCGCGGCGGCCGCGGTACTGGTTGGCGCGTTGGCGGTCAGCGGGTACGGCTAGCCCCCCGGATCGATCGCGCCCTGGCGCCTTCGGGCG
>CAVXFR010000006.1:0-150976 GCA_963761045.1 Terriglobia bacterium
CAATCACAGCCGGCACCTGCAGAGCCGCGGCCGGATCCAGGGCGGCGCCGCAGCGGTTGTCGAGCGTCGTGTTTAGCGCTGCTGGAGCTTCCAGGGAACGATTTCTACCCAGGAACTGCGTGCGATCGCCGGAATAGGACGAGGCTCGAGGATTCGCCGCGGCGAACGCTACGGCGCCCGCGTAGGTTTCCGCCAGCCCTGGCGGCCAACACCGCGCCCGACTGCTGATCAAAAGCAGTTTGTACGTGCAGCTGCTGGTTTTCTCTGGTCGAGCCCAAAGTCCACTCCGCGAAATAGGTTACGCTGAGCTGCCGGCGCCGCGAAGCTCGTTGCGCAGCCGCAAGCGGCAAATCTTTACCGGATAACCCTCGCCGTTCTCCGTGACCGGGACAAACACGAGCAGTTCCTGAGCAATCGCATGGCTATTGTGTTCGAAGACCGTGTAGCCCTGACCATGCCGCGCGCGATACGCATCCTGTCACGAATGGGCGATGCGGTGGGTGTCCAACGCGTCCCGGAGTGGTCATCCCGGATGTAAATGACCTCGGGCGGCGGGCTCTCACGGGATCATTCGTCCATGGAGTGAGGCGATTCTGCTGACTGTTGCCGCGCCAGGTAAATCCCAAACCGCTCTCGCCCACCACAGTCCCGAAGCCCGGATTCGCCATGACGTTGATCCAGGGCGCGGCGTGACTGTGTCCGGCGCCAGATAGATGGCATACTCGCGTCCGTCGCCGGTGAAGCCTCCCAATCCATTGAAGTAAGGAAGCTCCAGGAACGGCAATGGAGAAGAGGGCTCCTCCGTGTGAGCGGGCTGGGGCAAAAACGACCGGACGGGCGCTAAGGCTTCGGTGCCTGCCAGCTGCCGCCGCAAGGAGCCGCGGCTTCCGCTCAGTACCGCGGAGGAAGCTGCGAACAGCAGGTTCCGGTGATCCTCGGGAACCAGATGCCAATCCAGCAGGAAGACACCGCCGGCGTGATCCGCGCTGGCCTCGCGGGCATAAGCGTCAATCTGGCGCTGGAGCTGGAGATGCAGAGGCCGCTCATAGCTGGGGAGCTCCTGATTCAAGATGATCAGGTCTGCGTGGAAGCCCCGCAAACGCCAATAGGTGTGCGCCAGGAGCAGTTCACGAATCAAGGCCAGGTTAAAGGAATCTCCAATCGTCACCGTCACCATGGGACGATCGCCCGAAATACTGTACGTCCAGAGGGCGGATTGTCCCAGCCCATTCCATGCCAGACGTCCGGGGGACGGACGCATGCGCGCGTTCGGATAAAGCAGATGGCCTGCCAATTCCTGATAGCCTTGGGCGGCGGCGGGCCCGACCTGCAGGAATCGGAACTGAAGCTGCGCGTGGGTCCACGCCAGTTCAAACGCCCGCGCCGCGGATTCTTTGCGGCGGTACCTGGCCACCAAGGTCATCAGCGCCTCCCGCGAGGCCGCGGCCATCGTCAGAAAAATGAGTTCCCGCCGCTCCCGTGGATTGAAAGTCTCGCGGCAGCGAAGGCTGAAGACCGGATCGAGGACGGCACCTTCGGATCCGGTCAGATCGCGCCGCAGTGCAGCGGGAGCATGAACCGTATTTCCGCGCCCCAGAAACTCGGCCCGGTCCGTTTCCACTTTGATGGCCCCGCTGGCGCCCACCACCATGTGCGCGGTCCACACCGGAGGGTCGTCCGGCGAGCGCGGGCGCCGGTGCGCCAGGAGAACATCGTCTTCCCGCATCGTCTCGACGAACATTTTGCTAAAGGCCGGGTGAGCGGCATCGGCGCCCTCCGGCGCCAGGGCCAGTTCCATGTAGCTGGTAATTTCAAGCAGACGAGACCGGACGGTACGATTGACGATGGTCAGCCGCCGCACCTCGACGTCGTCTTCCGGGGACACCGTCACGCTCATGACGGTCTCCATGCCGAGCACGGTGCGGTGGAAATCGGCCCGGTCCTCGGAAAACGTCACCGAACTCTTGCCGAGCGCCGCGTTCAAGGGCTGGGAAGTTGCCGTCCAGACGGTACCCGTCCGAACGTCGCGCAGGAAAAGATAGCTGCCCCACTCATCCAAGGTTGGATCGGAACGCCAGCGGGTGAGGTCGAATTCATTCCAGCGGCTGTATCCCGCGCCGGAATTGGAAACCATTAACGAATAGCGGCCATTGCCGTACAGGTGAACTTTCGGGACTGGCGTTTCCTTGCTGAACGTGACGTCCCGCGCCTCTTCCGCGGCCGTCACGTGCGCCACTGTAAGCCGGGCCTGCGCTTCCCCGCGCATCGGCTTGGTGATGGGGATCCGTTCAAACAGGAGCGATTCTACGGCGCGGACGCGGGGATTGTTGTGAAAGCGCCGCTGCATCGCACCGTGATGCAGCAGGTTGTCGATCGCCACCAGGCTCATTCCCTGGTGGTGGGCCATGTAGGCGTAAATGACCACGCCGGGGGACCCGTCTCGCTTGGGCTCGCGGGAAAAATCGATGGATTCGTAGAAGCCCATGGGGCCGTCCAGTCCGAGCGTTTCGAGCCGCTGGAGGTTCGGAACCGCACTGTGCGGATCGATCATCAGCGCGAGCAGCGAGGCGTACGGAGCGACTACCGGCTCCTCATCCAATTCCGGTTGAATAGCCAGGTCGGGAACTCCAAACGCTCGGTACTGATAAATTTGGTGGGCATCCAGCGCGCTGTAGGCCGCTTCCGAAATGCCCCAGGGAACGCCCTTTTCCCTCCCATACTCGATGTGCCTCGCAACGGCGCTTCGGCACGCCTGATCGAGCAGCGAGTTCTGATACGTGCGCATGAACAGGAGCGGCATCAAGTATTCGAACATGGTTCCGCTCCACGAGAGCAGCGTTTGCCAGTGCTTCCCCGCTCCCCGAGGTCTACGAAGGGTGAACCAGTGATCTACCGGCACATCGTTCTTGGCAATCGCCACAAAGCTGGCCAGGCGGCTCTCGCTGGCGAGTAAATCGTAGTGACTCGTGAACTCCAGCGGACCGCCGACGACGTATCCGACGGCGAACAGGCGCCGCCCCTGGTCGTACAGGAAGCGCATGTTGATGCCTTCGGCCAAGCGGTGCATGCCGGCAGCCAAAGCCTCGAAAGCGTGGAGCGTTTCCGCCGCCCGTGCTCTGGCATCTCGATATTCGGCATCCAGTTGATCCAGCCATGCCGCCGCTTCCGGCCGCTGGTCGGGAACACCTCGCCGCATGAGGATGATCTCGGTGGGAGCCGAGCCGATATCCGCCAGCGTGTGCAAAGACGGGATGGTTTCCAGTGCCTGACGCCGCAGGCCCACCAACTCTTCACTCAGGGAATGCAGAAAGGAATTGGGAGGGCGCGACAGCGTCTCCATCCAGCGCAGGTACCGGTCGACCGTCTCCGACCAGGAGGCCGCCTCCCGCGCCAGGGTTGAGGCCCAATAAGCGGGTTCGTCCGTGGGTGTTGTCGGCCAGCGCCGAACCTCCTGTAACTGGGCGGCCGCATGAGCTCCCATCCGCAACCGCGTGATGAACTCGTGTTGCGCCAGGTCGCCGCGCAGCAGACGGCGCACCGCGCGTAACGGCACGGATAGGGACGGATCCTCGCCGTTCACTTCCGCCAGGATGGCCGCGGTATCGGCCAGTCCCCGCAGGCTTTCCGTTCCCACCAGCGGCGCCCGAACGGCGTCCTTGCATCCTTGTTCCATGACCCACAGGCTGGCGAGCAAGTTGCCGCTATCGACGGAGGAAACATATTTAGGCGCCAGGGGTTCACGCGTGGTGGTGTTGTACCAGTTGAGAAGGTGTCCTTCATAGCGCTCGAGTTGCTCCATCGTCGCGAGTGTGGCGGAGCAACGGCGGCAAAGCTCGTCGGCGGTAAGGTAGCCGAAATCGCGCGCGGCCAGGGCCGCGGTGAGCCACATGCCGATGTTGGTCGGCGAGGTGCGGCAGGCCACTTCCACCCGCAGTGCGAGTTGCGAATTGTCGGGCGGGAGCCAGTTCGTATCCGGGCCGACCAGATCGTCGAAATAGCGCCAGGTACGCCGCGCGTAGCGCCGCAGGCAGGCGGTCTGGCTCGCTGAGATTTGTTGCGAGGTGGGCACGCGTGCGGGATGGCTCAGCCAGCGCAATACCAGCGGCGACAAGGCCCACAGCACCAGGAATCCAGAGGAGGGAGCGAAGGTTCCCCTGGCGAGCAGTACCAGCGTCAGAAGCACGGAAGCTACCGAAATCGCCAGCATTTGGTTTTGCGTGGTGCCGCTGTGATGGTGCGCGTGAACCTCCGCCGCCTCGGCGGTTTGCCACTCCAGCAGGTGGCGCCGGCTGATGTTGCTTCGGTACCAGGCGCGAACGATCGCATCGGCGGAGATCCATGCTTGATGCGGCAGGAAAGCGATCATCACGCCGGCCCGCAGCAACTCATCGGCGGCGCCGCGCCATCCGCTGACGGAACCATGGAGGCGGCGCGCCCAGCGGTCCAGCAACGGCGCCAGCGCCGGTATCGCCACAGCCACGGCGACCACCAGGCTCGATACCCCCGGAACCACCGAAATCAACCATCCGAACAGCAGCAGCAGCAGCGAGGCGATCGGCACCAGACTCCGCCGGAGATTGTCGAGAATTCGCCAGCGGTGGATACCCGCCAGAGGATTGCGCACCGGGCCGCCCGGAGCCGGTACCTCCGGAAAAATCCACGGCGCGATCTGCCAATCGCCCCGGATCCAACGATGCTGACGCCTGACGAAGCTCGAATAGTCGAGCGGAAGATGTTCCAGAAGCTCGATATCGGTAGCCATGGCGACACCGGCGTAGGCTCCTTCGATCAGATCGTGGCTGAGCAGGGTCTCCGCCGGGAAGCGATCCGCGAATACCGTCCGGAACGCCTGCACATCGTAGATCGCTTTACCGTGAAAGATCCCTTCGCCGAACAAATCTTGCTGAACGTCCGATACGGCGCGGCAATAGGGGTCGGTGCCGGCGGTATCGGACATGAGATGGGTAAACCGCGTGGCCGTGGCGCCGGGCAGAGAAACGCTGACGCGCGGCTGGATAATCGAATATCCTCTCCTCCGCGTTCGTGTGTCCGGGTCCAGGGAAACTTCATTGAGCGGATGGGAGATCGTTTCGACCATCCGCCTCCCCGTACCGGGTGGCAGTTGCGTATCGGCGTCCAGAGTAATGACGTAGCGGATCTGCTCGGGAAGTCGCCCGAGTTGCAGAATGGACGGACTGCCGTGGCCCGTTAATAAGTTGTTGAGTTCTTCGATCTTCCCGCGTTTCCGCTCTTTACCGATCCAACATTGCTGGGTTTCGGACCACGTGCGTGGCCGGTGGAATAGAAGGAACCGGCTGCCCGGATAACGGGTGTTCAGACCGGCGATGCCCTCTCGCGCAACCTTGAGCAGAACGGTATCGCCTGGCGCGGACACTTCCGGCGCATCGGAGAAATCGGAGAACAGGGCATAGAAGAGATTCGCCTCTGGATTCGCAAGAAAGCGGACCTCCAGCTTCCGCAGTGCGCCCTTTACGACGGCTTCGCTCGAAAGCATCATCGGGACCACGACTAGCGTCGCGCGGTCGGACGGAATGCCCTCCTTGTAGTTCATCTTGGGAAGGATGGACGCAGGGAATAATGAGATGACCAGAGCGTTGATGATCTGAATCGACAGCTCGCTGAGTGGGAATAGCGCGAGTGCCGCCAGGATCGCCAGAACCCAGCTCTGCGTGATTTCGGCCTCACCCGCGAGGCCGATCGTGATGGCCGTGAAACAAGCGGTCAGCGCGGCGATTCCGCCCAGGTATACTCCCGTGGCGTGTCTGCGAATCGCGCGGTGGAGCCGGGTTTTAAGGCGCCGTCGCGCGCCCGCAACATGCTCCAGCTGCAGGATACCTTCGGCCAGCAGATAGTGCGCGACATGCCGGTCGGACGGATTTTCCGCCGATCCGGCCAGCCCGATCGCCAGATGCGCGACCTCGAGTTCTTCCTTTCCACTGGTCCGCGCGATCTGTTCCACGATCCGGCGGCAGCGATCCCGCGTGGCAAAGTCGCTATGGGCGTAGATCGCGGCCGGATCCAGCCTCAATTCAGCCTCCACCAGGCTGACCGCCTCGAAAATTTTCGTGAAGTCGAGTTGATACAGAAGACGAAGGCTGCCAAACGCTTGCGCCGTCGCGACGCTCTCCGCGGCTTCCCGCGCATGCTCCGCCCGCACCACTTCCGTGACGGGCTGTTCGAGCCGTTCTTCAATCCAATGCTGCACACTGGCGAAGGTGTTTTCTTCGCCCTGCAGTTGCTCCGCCAGCACGGTCAGGAAGTGCGGCGCGCGCACGTAGGCTTCGGATTCTATCCTGGCCAGCATCCGGTTGAACTCGTCTTTTCCACGCCGGGCAGCCGCGGTAAGACGGCTGGCCCACAGCTGAGCCGCTTCCCGGCAGCGCTGGGCGCAAGCCACGCTGGTGGCCAGGGCCGCCAGGTGTTCGATGATGGCCATCCGGAGGAATAGGGGAAAGGACCAGATCTCGGCGATACGGAGCGGCGCTCCGATTTGAGAGCGCTGAAGGCAGGCAACGATCGCCGATTCATCCAGGGAGCCCTGGCTGTGCTGAATCAGATCGTGAGCCAGGCGATATACTCGGGGCCTGGTGGAGGCAGGTCCGGAGCGCGAAAGCATCTTGCGGTATTCACGGGGAAGATCCGTGCGGATCTCAAAAAGATGCGACCGGATCAGATACGCGTTGTCCAGGAACCAGGCGGCCGCCGGAGCCGGACTGTGGCCCAGCCCCACTGCCTCGATGAGATCGGTGTGCGCGGTCTCGATCAGCCGCTGGCTCTCCCGCAAGCTGAGCCAGGTTTTTCCGGCGTCCGCGTCCAAGTCTGTGTCTTCGGGGCAGGGCTGCGAGATATTGTCCGGTAAGACAAAAACGGCCGTATGCCCCACCTGCCGCAAAGCCTGTACTAACGGTAGCGTTTGTCCGGCGGAAACCTCCGCGAGCAACAGGTGTTCGCCTTCGAGAACCAGACCCGCATACGGCTGGACATCCGGACGGGAATCACTGACTCCGCGCACCACACGCACATGGCGCACTTTCGCACTGTGCGCCGCGCGGCGAACTTGCTCAGTCTGATGTTCTTCCGCCGGGAAGAAGGCCAGAATCGTGCGGTGCGATGGTGTGTTTCGGGAAGGGAGTTGTGGGTCCCGAATCACTCGGCCCGGCCTCGAATTGCCTGGGCTACCAAGCTCAGCACAAAGAGAGTACCGAACAGGACACTAGCACCCTTGGCGGACGATACGATAGGAGGATCCGTCAAGCTCATACCCGCCGCCGCTACGGCCATCAGTGCAAAAAGGATCATCCATCCACGCATTTTCAGCTCCTCCGCGTACCCTTACTGCTCTACTCACATCCATACATCAGCACGCGTACTACCAGAACCCGTGCCGCTCGCTTCCGGGTTGGCGCTCCGCCGAATCTCCAGATCCAAGTGCATGAAACAAAATACTTTATATTTATCTTTCTAGATCGAACCGCCGGCAAAGCACCAAAATCGAGGCTGTAGAGAACGCATGGCAAAGTCACGTGCGAACGGGAAAGGCATGATGCTGTGCTTCCCGAATACGTGGCGAATCAGTGACCATCCTCCGTCACTTGACCACACCTCGTTACTAGCCGGAGGGCTGCGGTTGGGGGAGATTTCCCCGCAATTGTGATGCCGCTCTCCCGAATTGGAGATTCAAAACCAAGCGCCTGGAGCAGCGTCCTAGAAGAAGAGACGAATCGTGATTTCCGGGGACAAGGTTGCAATGGAACCGGCTCTCGATGAGACGATCCAAGCCGTCTTAGGACGCAGCAACGCCAGAACCCTGCGCGCGCGTCAATTGAGCCTGAAACAAGAGGCGCTAGATGGAGACGCAATTGCTTTAGACAGCTGTGCGGTATCACAGAAGGCGGCGATGATGAAACTCACAACTCTGTTCGAAAAAGAGGTCTTCGTCCGGCTCACCGACGACCAGACCGACTTCATCTGCACCGTGAAACTGCCATTTTTTTCAAGAATCAGGCGGACCGCCGTTAACGAGGCTGGGAGTGCTTGCTCTTCAGATCACGGAGCCGGGTTCGATGCACTTTCCGGGCCAAGGACAAATGGTTCGAATACTGTGCGATGGAGAGTTTAATATGCCAAAGACTGCAGTTGGATTATTTGAGAAGTCTGGCGTCGTAGACGACGTCGTCCGTGAGATCGAAGCTTTGGGTCTTCCTCGCAACGAAGTTCGCAAGCTGGACGGAGCCGGCGAACTTCGACGTGACCGGTGTGATGAGCTTCCCACGTCTCGATTTCGAAGTCGAGTTGAGCCGGGAGCTCGCCAGGATTGGGGCGACCAAAGCGGAGGCACAGGCTTACGTCAAAGGACTGCGGCGCGGAGGAGCCCTGGTTTTCGTGACGTGTTCGGACGATAAGGTGGACGCCGCTGCGGAGATCATGAACCAGCACGGCGCAGTGGAGATAGAGGAAACCAGCGGTCCAGAACCGCAATTACCCGGCGTGGTTCGCGAGAACATGACTCCGCTACGCGACCATCCGGTCCTGGCGGGGCGGATCCGCGAGCCGAAAAGCTGCACGTGATCTGGCTCGACGAGGAGTGCCCGAAGGGGATCTGGGTTGAGTGTCTGATCCGAACCATCACCACCGGAGGAGTCGTTTTCCTCACGGCCACACCGCTGCTGGGCATGACGGAACTGATGGTTGAGGCCGTGGACCTCTACCGTGTGCAGCAGCCGCTCGCAATGCCCTCAACCGACACGTACGTGGTTATGGCGAGCTGGGATGACGCGCCGCACCTGACTGAGGAAGCCAAGGCTGACCTGATTTCCAAGATTCCGCTCTACCAGCGCGACGCCCGCATGCGCGGAATTCCGCAGATGGGCGCCAGCGCGGTCTATCCGATTGCAGAGTCAGAAGTTATCGTCCCGCCGCGCATCATCGAGCGGCATTGGCCACGCTGCTTCGGATTAGACGTCGGCTGGAAGCGGACCGCGGCCATTTGGCTTGGCCGGGATCCAGATACGGGCGTCACTTACGCCTATCACGAGTATTACCGCGCTGGCGAGGAGGGAATGACGCCGTCGGTCCACGCCGCGGCGATCATGGCGCCCGGCAAATGGATTCCAGGGGTAATCGATCCGGCAGCTCGAGGGCGGAGTCAGATCGACGGCCGGCAGCTCTTTCAGATGTATACCGACCTCGGGCTCAACATCACCGCAGCAAAGAACGCCGTCGAGGCTGGGGTCTATGAAGTCTACGAGGCGCTCGCGCAGGGGACGGTCTATCGGGCCTATCGGAAGGCAATCGACGCGCTCAAGCCTTTCCAAAACCCCAAGGCGGCCAAACTGACAGGTGACCACCGATGACGAACTACCCGCCGGTCAAGATCTAGCCTGAATCGGGAAAGAGTCGCCCGCTTCCGAGAAAATGCGCAGACTAGCCCAGCCAACTGGGTATGGCTTGTCATGTAACCGGACGGTTGCATGACAAGTCTGTCCCAACTGAGCGGGAACAAGTCGCGGTTCGCCTGGCCTTTGTCAGTCTTTCCCGGTAGAACACGAGTTCGTGAGGGGCCGGTTCAGCAACCAGAGCCGAGCGGGAGACGAGGAAGAGTCGACTTAGCGCGAGCAAAGGTGAAGATTGGAGCGTGAGCGGCGTTGGACCGACCATTTGCTCACCACACGGGTTTCTTGTGCGCTTCACCAGTAGAGTGGAAGGTTGTCCACGTAGACATACCGTCCTCTGACCTCAGTGGCTGTTTCATCCCAAATGACCGGAATACTCGGAGCTGTTTCCACGAGCCAGTCCTCACGAACCTGCCACATGGGAGTAGAAACATCTGCCCGCAGCGGATTGAGTGTCGAGGGCGTCCGCAACGCTAACTAGCGAGACACCGCGCGAGCGTCCACCAGGGCGAGTAGCTGCGTCATTCCGGGTCGGTTCAGCGATTTCGCACTTTCACCGGCGTCAATGATTAGGTCCACCAGCTCGATTCCCTTGACGACGGCCATCGCGCGGATTTTCTCTTGTTGCGCTTCAAGCGAAACGCCCGAGTCCGCCTGGAGGGCGGTGCGTTGAGAGGCTGTGCTGTCGGTCTAAAGCGTACGCATCACTTAGTTGGGGAGAGAAGGCGAGAAGTGTCAGGAAATGGACCGGGCGGAGGTCGTCACCCGCGACGATGTTGCGGAGGCCACACCTCGCCGCGGAATCGCACGTAAAGGTTGCAACGACCGCGCCCGTGTTTAGGTCCCAACCTTCCACTGTGGTGTCCAAGGAGGCGGAAATCGCGCGCCGCCCGTCAGCGTTCAATGCCACCCCAACTACCGAACGAGAAAGACCCTCAAGCGTGCGCAGTTCACGTCCGGTTTCCAGATCTCAGAGAAGGAGTTCTTGATACTCGATCTTCGACTTGCAAAAGGGCTTCACAATCGTCGGCCATTCACTCAGTTGGCCTTTTCTCCGGGCCGGACGCGGAAATCTTTCGAACGAATCTTCATTTTGATCTCTTCGCTCCCGCCTGCTCGGCTCGAATCTGCCGTTCCGCCTCAAGCCAATCTTCCTCCTGGCTTTCGCCCCGGGCTCGCTCCTCGTAAATCTCATAGGCCCGCGCGGCGATCTTCGACGTAAGGTCGTTCTCCTTCTTGACCAATAACGGGGTTTCCGCAGCATCGAAAACCCGATAGGCGAGCAGTTTCACACGGTCATTCACCAGGAACCAGACCAGAGCATAGCCCCAAACGAACGCTGCCCAGCCCCAGCCAAGGGGCGTCATAAACAGTCCATAGACGGCGATCAGAGTCGCCACCGTTTGCGTGCCGAGCACCGCTATCCATAGAATCCGCGCGGGGCGTATGGACCAGAACGGTCCGCGTGTGCGCGTCAGGAAAATCGTCAGATGTCCGGCCACGGAGAGCTTCAAATACATCAGCGTCTGAATGTGCGCGTGGTCGAGGTGAAACACGCGCTCGCCCAGATAAAAGAGGCCAAACGCGGCCACGACGCCGATGAAGCCCAGCACGGTGGAAATCCCCAGCACCAGGTGCATGTTCCAGGCTTCGGGCTTATCCTTGTAGTGAACGTTGTCATAGGCAATAGCCAGGATGGCTCCGTCATTGAGCAACGCCAGCATTACGATCATCACCGCGGTCACCGGGTAGAAGTTGAACACCAGGATTGCCAGTGTCATGAAGAACAGCACCCGCAGCGTTTCGGCGATGCGGTAGATCGCGTAGCTGTTCATCCTCTGGAAGATGCGCCGGCTCTCTTTAATGGCGTCGATGATCACCGAGAGGCCGGGCGCCAACAGGACGATGGACGCCGCCGCTCGCGCCGCGTCGGTTGCGCCGGAGACGGCGATGCCGCAGTCCGCTTTCTTCAGAGCGGGGGCATCGTTCACGCCGTCGCCGGTCATCCCGACGATGTGGCCGCGCTGCTGCAGGACATCCACGATGTGAAACTTATGTTCGGGGAATACCTGGGCGAATCCATCGGCTTTTTCGATCGCCTCCGCCGACTCCGCCGTCTCGTGATGCTTCGTGTCGCCCAGTCCGCTGGCATCCAGGATGTTCGTACCCATTCCCAGTTGCCGGGCAGTTTCTCGAGCGATGGCGACTTGATCGCCCGTCACCATCTTCACGCTCACGCCCATCTGCCGCGCGCTGGCGATGGTTGCCTTGGCCTGCTCGCGCGGCGGATCGAATAACGGCAGCACACCCACAAACTGCCACTTGCCTTCCTGATCCGCCCGGGCCACGCCCAAGGAGCGGAATCCGCGTCCCGCAAATTCGTTGACGGCTTTCTCGACGGCGGGCTTCACCTCCCCGGCGTTGGTCGATATCTCCAGAATGACCTGCGGCGCTCCCTTGGCCACGAAAAACTGTTTTCCGTCCGCGCTTTTCACCGTGGCCTCGGTGCGTTTATGCACCGGGTCGAACGGCTGGAAATGGAGCACCTGATAGCTCTTCAACGCTTGAGCGTCCTTCACTCCGCCGATCACCGCCAGGTCGATGGTGTCCTTGTCTTCCGCGCGCGAAGCAAGTGCAGCCCAGAGAATGGCTTGATCAGGTGGAATCCCATTCACGGTGAATGGATCACCCAACGTCAGCTTATTTTGGGTCAGTGTGCCGGTCTTGTCCGAGCACAGAATGTCCACCCCGGCCAATTCCTCGATCGCGGAGAGGCGCGTCACAATCGCTTGTTTTTTCGCCAGCAGACGCGCGCCGACCGCCATGGTCACGGACAGCACCGTGGGCATCGCTACGGGAATGGCGGCCACGGTCAGCACTAAGGCGAACTGCAACGTGGCGAGGATCGGGTCGCCGCGGAAAAGCGCGACGGTAATGATCACCGCGACTAGAGCTATCGCAAGGATGATCAGGTAATCGCCAATCTTCAGGACGGCACGCTGGAAATGACTGACGGTGTGCGCCTCCTGGACGAGTTGCGCGGTCTTCCCGAAATAAGTCTTCGCACCGGTGGCGTACACCAACGCTTCGATTTCGCCCCGGCGCATAATCGACCCCGAAAACACCGCCTCGCCGGGTTTACGCTCGGCGGGCAAGGATTCGCCGGTCAACGCGGACTGGTCCACCTCTACGGGATCGCCCGCCAGCAGGCGCGCGTCGGCCGGCACAATGTCCCCCAGGCGCAGGCGGATGACGTCACCCGGCACAACCTCACGCACTGGCGGATCGGTCCACTTGCCGTCCCGTTTCACTTTGGCCTTGACCGCCAGCTTGGCCTTCAGGGCAGCGATCGCGTTGCCCGCCTGGCGTTCTTCCCAGAATCCGACCACCGCGTTGGAAACCAGCAAAATGAGGATGATGACGAAGTCCGGCCAGTGCCGAAGCACGCCCGACAGAATCACCGCCACTTCGATCATCCACGGAATGGGACCCCAGAAATAGCCGAAGAATTTCAAGAACGGATTCTTTTTCTTCTCCGCGATCTCATTGGGGCCATATTGGGCCAGCCGCTTCTGCGCTTCGGCCTGACTGAGGCCGTCCGGCGACGAACCCAGTTTCTTCTCCACTTCCGCCAGAGGAAGGGATTTCAGATCGTCCTCAGGCTCGGGCTTGGACCCCGGCTTTGCCGCGGGAGCCTTGGGCTTGCCGCCTTCGGGTTTCATAACGCGTCCTTCGCTCCTGACTAGTTCGTGTGCCTCTGCCCAGGCAGAGGCGGATCAGTCCTGCGACTCTCTTGATGCCGGCTTCGTCCGAGGGTGCTCTCAATCAGCCGCGCCAACTTAGACGCCGCCCCGTCGAGGGCTTGGTCCAAGGTCGGTGCGTCGTGAGTGACGGCGATGGGCTGGCGGCCTTCGAGCCGGGCTTCCAGCATGCAGCGCTTGTCGTTCTGACCGCCTTTGTCGCCGTTCTCATCGCTCAGGTGTATCTCTACTCGGGTGATGTGATCGCTGACTCGGGCAAGAGCATGCTCGACTACGCCGCTGACCCATGCATCCAGCTCTTCGTGAGCTTCGATCTTATGGCCGGTATTGATTTGTATGTGCATAATACTCTGCGTTGCTCCTTATCTCCCGATGTTGCTCGGCACAGGCCGAGGCTGCCGAAAGCGAGGCAGAAATGCCAGGTCATTGCTCAGTACGTAAATCGTCATCGCTGTGAGCATAAGAAATAGGCCGATCCAGAACCACCACTGACGATGCACGTGCTTCCAGTAAGGACCATCGCTGTGATGAGCGCGACTGCGTTCCGGCCCTTCATTCCCGTGCGTACCTTCATTCATTACTTCCATGTGCTCTCCATCTCTATGATTTCGGCTTGGCGTCTTTGCCCCCGGGCTCCGACCATTTCCAGTTACGGATCTCCGGCAGGTCCTGGCCATGTTCGTCGATATAATGCTTGTGCTCGATGAGCTTGTCCTGCATCATCTGCTTCAGGTACGATCCCCTGGAGCCCAAGTGCGGCAGCCGATCGATCACGTCTTCCACCAGATGGAAGCGGTCCAGGTCATTCTGAACCCGCATGTCGAAGGCTGTCGTGATGGTGCCCTCTTCCTTGTAGCCGCGGACGTGCAGGTTGCGATTGGTCCGGCGGTAGGTCAGGCGGTGCACCAGCCACGGGTATCCGTGGAAGCCAAAGATGATGTGCTTGTCCTTGGTGAATAGCGAATCGTAATCCGCTTCGCTGAGGCCGTGCGGGTGCTCACTCGCGGACTGGAGTTTCATCAGATCGACGACATTCACCACGCGGATTTTCAGATCGGGAAGATGCTCGCGGAGGATGGACACGGCGGCCAGAATTTCGAGCGTAGGCGTATCCCCGCAGCAGGCCATTACCACATCCGGCTCGGCGTTCTGGTCGTTGCTGGCCCATTGCCAGATGCCGATGCCTTCCGTGCAATGCACCACCGCGGCGTCCATGGTCAGCCATTGCGGGAGGGCGTGCTTTCCTGCAACCACCACGTTGACGTAATGCCGGCTGCGCAGGCAGTGATCGAAGACCGACAGCAGACAATTGGCGTCGGGTGGAAGATACACGCGCACGATATCGGCCTTCTTATTGATCACGTGATCGAGGAAGCCGGGGTCCTGGTGGGTGAAGCCGTTGTGATCCTGCTGCCAGACGTGCGAGGCGAGCAGATAGTTGAGCGATGCGATCTTCCGTCGCCAAGGCAGTTCCAACGTCACCTTCAGCCACTTGGCGTGCTGGCTGAACATCGAGTCGACGATGCGAATGAAGGCCTCATAGCTGTTGAACAGCCCGTGCCGCCCGGTGAGCAGATATCCTTCGAGCCAGCCCTCGCACTGGTGCTCGCTGAGCATCGAATCCAGCACGCGTCCGGCGGGCGCCAGGAATTCGTCATTCTTGACTTCTCTTGCATCCCACTGGCGGTTGGTGACTTCAAAAACCGCGCCCAAGAGATTCGAGAGGGTCTCATCGGGGCCAAAGACACGGAAATTGCGCTGATCCTGATTCAGCTTGGCCACGTCGCGCAGGAACTTACCTAGCACGAGCGTATCCTGGCCGTTGACCGCGCCGGGCGAAGGAACGTTCACCGCGTGAACATGGAAGTCCGGCATGCGCAGGTCGCGCAGCAGAATGCCGCCGTTGGCGTGGGGATTGGCACCCATCCGCCGGTCGCCCTTCGGCGCCAGCTCAGCCAATTCCGGCATGAGCCGGCCATTCTTATCGAACAGCTCCTCGGGCTTGTAGCTCTTCATCCAGCTTTCCAGTTGCTGGACATGATCGGGATGCTCGGCGTCCACCAGGATCGGCACCTGGTGCGCGCGGAAGGTGCCCTCGATCTGCAGGCCGTCGACTACTTTCGGTCCCGTCCAACCCTTGGGCGACTTGAGGACGATCATGGGCCAGCGCGCCCGCGTGGTGTCATTCTTGTCCCGGGCATTCTTTTGGATTTGCCGGATGTCCTCGACGGCCTTATCCAAAGTGGCGGCCATGAGTGGATGCATCGTTTCCGGGTCGTCGCCTTCGACAAAGTAAGGCGTCCAGCCGCAGCCGCGCAGAAACTGATCCAGTTCCTCATGCTCGACGCGGGCGAGCACGGTCGGATTGCTGATCTTGTAGCCGTTGAGGTGCAGGATCGGCAGCACAGCTCCGTCGGTGATGGGGTTGAGAAGTTTGTTGGACTGCCACGCGGTCGCCAAGGGGCCTGTCTCCGCCTCACCGTCGCCGACCACGCAAGCGACGATCAAACCGGGATTGTCGAACACGGCTCCGAAGGCATGGCTGAGCGAGTACCCCAGCTCGCCGCCTTCATGAATCGACCCCGGCGTCGTCGGCGCCACGTGGCTCGAAATCCCGCCGGGAAATGAGAACTGCTTGAACAGCTTCTTCAGCCCGGCTTCGTCCTGGGTGACGTTCGGATAAACTTCACTCCAGGTGCCTTCGAGGTAAACGTTGCCCACGATCGCAGGGCCGCCGTGACCGGGACCGGCGATGTAGAACATGTCCAGGTCATACTTCTTGATGACCCGGTTCAGGTGCACGTAGATGAAGTTCTGCCCGGGCGTCGTGCCCCAATGCCCGACCACCAGCGGCTTCACGTGCGACAGCTTCAGCGGCTCCTTCAGCAGCGGGTTGTCGTAAAGATAAATCTGGCCGACCGACAGATAATTGGCGGCACGCCAGTACGCGTTGATCTTGCGGAGCAGCTCCGGAGTGAGCGCGTTGGTTTTCGTGGCTGGCTCCGCGCCGGTCACCGCGCCGGGGTTCTCATAGAGCTGTTCAGAAGTGAGAGTCTGCGTTTGTGTTTTCATTGTTTGCGCCTAACATTACAACCGGGTCGTGAACGCACCGTTCATTGTTTAGACAGCTTTGTGATCGCGACCACCAGGAAGACCACCAGCAGTACGCCGATCACCGTCCAAAGCCACATCCCCCCGCCCATCCATCCATTGGCTCCGTGCATCCATCCGTTCATATAGTTCATAAAGCTCCTTATCGTTGGTTGTCGTTTAAGATCCCGCATGCACGGCATGCGCCTTCGATTCGATACAAGCCATCAAATCCTTCCACGATTTGACGAATCCTTCGGCGCCCTCTTGCTGGAGTTGTTCGGCCAGCTTGCGGGGATCAATGCCTCCGTGGGTGAATCGGTCGAGCACCGTCTCGCAGTCCCCGCCATCGATAGGTAAAGGATTCGGGACTCGCCCGTGATCGGCAAACGCCAGCAGGGTGGCCTCCGGCATCGTGTTCACCGTGTCCGGAGCCGCCAGACCGCTGATGTAGAGAGTGTCCGAAGCTTTCGGATCCTTGGTGCTGGTGCTCGCAAAAAGCAGGCGCTGCGCGGAGGCGCCTTTGGCCGCCAGTTGCAGCCACTGCGGTGAAGTCAGCAGATCGCGATACGCTTTGTACGCCTGCTGGGCGACCGCAATGCCAAGACGATCTTTCAATCCATCGGGCTCCCTGCCGGCAATCGCCTTATCCCAGCGGCTGATAAAAATGGACGCGACGGAATGGACAACCGGATGGAGACTGGCCTTGATCCGCCTTTCAATCCCCCGCATGTAGGCGCCGGCAGCTTTCAAGTACTGATCGCGCGAGAAGAGCAAGGTTACATTGACGGGAATGCCGGCGAAGATTGCGTCCTCAATCGCGGCGAGTCCTTTCGGAGTTCCGGGAATCTTGATGAACAGATTCGGCCGGCTCGCGGATGCGAACAACCGCTTGGCAGCCTCGAGCGTCTTCGACGGCTCGTCCGCCAGGAGCGGAGATACTTCCAAAGATACCCAGCCGTCCATGCCCTTGGTCGCATCGTGAATGGGACGGAACAGATCGGCTGCCTTGGTCAGATCTTCCAGCGCGAGTTCGAAGAAGAGCTTCTCACCGGCGGGGGTGGCCTTCATCTTCTCGCGAATCACCTCATCATAGAACCCGGTATCGCGGATGGCGTGATCGAAGATACTCGGATTTGAGGTGAGTCCGGTGATGGACAGCTCGGCGATGTAGCGTTCGAGCGTGCCGCTGGTCAGTAATCCCCGTGTAATATTGTCGAGCCAAAGACTCTGGCCCATGCGATGCAGTTGTTCCGTGGCTTTCATGTTGGTCTCCAGACGCCGGTGAAAATCATGGGAGTCCACTGCCGGACGCCCACGCCCCAATCTAAACGCTGCTCAGGGAAACAGATGCCTTGTGCTCGGCTTCGTGCAGCCAATAGGGTGGCCTGCCGTAGTGAGAATAGAGCCGGTTTTCATACTCCCGGGTGATCGGCATGGACTCGACGTACTCCGGGCCGCTCTTGATCGCTTCGCGGGACAGGCCGATGTGGACTTTAGACTCCGGCCAGCTAACCCGTTCGACCCACGCCGGCGAAACCAGCACCTTCTTACCCGGCCACCAATTCCGCGTCGCCACCTGGATGTAGCGGATAGCCCAGACTTCATCGTCCATGACAAACCCTTCTACATGTCCGATTTCACCATCAGCCGCTTCTACGTGATAGCCAGTGACGCCTCTGGTACTCCGCAGACGCGAGTCCAAAGACTGTCGGCCGACTCTGTCCGCCATCGGCTCGACAGGACGAGTTGTTCGCATCGCCAAGGCCGACGGGTATAGCCCGGTGCCCCACAAATAGGGACCGCCCCAATAAGACTCATATCCGTAATATCCGAGGTAGGCGGCCTCGTGCTGCCGGGACACGGGTTTGTTCGTGTCAATGTCGGGGCTGTTCTCCACCTGCTTTCTTGTCAGCGCCACATCCAGCCGCTTGGCCTCCCAGTCCATATGGACAATGGAAATCGGCGAGATCAGCACGCTTCTGGAGTTGATCCAGGCGCCGGTTTCCACCGTAACGTAGCGAATGGCCCAGGTCTCATCGTCGAAATAGAACTGATCTACGGTTCCAATCTCGCCGTCCGTCGCACGGATCGTAAAACCATGCAGATCTTTGACATTTCTTAGCATCGTCTTATCCTCCTCACTCTTCTATCTTGGAAAGAAAGCTACCTCGCGCCTACGGCTGCTACTTCGCTCGAGTGCAATGCCGACCGGATGGGCCGTGTGGTCCCGATGATCTCTTTTGCCTTCGCGACGTGGGCGGCCGTATCGTGCACTACGAGCAAGTACTGATCGGTTTTGAGCGCCAGTTCGTACTGAACAACGCTGTCCTTCGGAATTCCGATGCTGACCAGGCCCGCGCCAACCGCGCTCAATCCGCCCACGACAACGGCGCTTTCCAGTGCAGCTACGATCCACGCCACTAGGGGTCCCGCAACCAGCAGCGGACCGATGCCGGGAATCATAAAGAAGGCCGACCCGAACAACATTCCCCACAAGCCTCCCCAAAAAGCGCCCATTTTGCCCCAGTGTTTCATCCGGTCGCCGGTGTTGTAGTACCCGACCGCCTGTTCATCGGTGTGGGTACCCTTTCCAACGATGGACAACGTACGCAGGTCGATTCCTCCCCGGTCCAGCTGTTTCACGGCTTCCTGGGCTTCGACATGCGTGGCATAGACGGCCACTACCGTGCTTAGGTCTGACATTTTCCGATCTCCTTAAGTGTTGACGTCCGCTTTGTGAATCTACGGACGACCTTGTTAAAAGCGTGCACGCGCAGCACCAACATCCGCCGTACGAGAACAGCCATTTGGCACAGACGGGTCGCCAAAGAGATCCTTGGTCGCTTCCTTCGACTGACGCCGCTGGATTTATTCAAAGGGATCATCCGGAAAAATTCGGGATCAGCCGGCTAGCCTGGGAGTCAATGACCACATTCGGCCACTTGACCACATCTCGTTACAGCTGGGAGGGCCTCCTTCAGTTATGGCGCCGACGCATTTGGAGGTTTGGCGGTTAGTGCGCTGGATATCCCCGTAACAAGTTTGGCCCTTCTCATGCCTTAAAGGACGACTGACCGTATCGCGCTCAATCGAAAGGAAGAAATATGAAAACACTCAAATCGTGCCTATCTTTGCTGGCGGTGGTGCTCGTCGGGACCCTGGCAGGGTGCTCGACCACGTCCACCAAGACCGCCGACGTATCTGACGCCATCCGCTCATCACTCGATCAGGCTGGCCTGAAAGAAGTATCGATCAGTCAGGATCGCGACAAGGGTGTAGTGACCTTGGGTGGACACGTGGCGGTCGATGGTGACAAGTCGCAAGCCGAATCCATCGCCAAGTCCATCGCAGGGAACCAGGTTGTGGCGAACCAGATCGCGGTGGTTCCGGTGGGCATCGAACACGATGCCAAAAAAGTGAATACCGACTTGGACGAAGGTATCAAGAGCAACCTGGATGCGGCTCTCATCAAGAACCAGCTTCACGACAACGTAAGTTACGCGGTCAAGAATCACGTGATCACGCTGACGGGTGATGTCGACTCACAATCCAAGCGTGCGCGCGCCGAAGAGATCGCGTCCGCGGTTGTAAACGTGGATCAGGTGGTGAATGAGTTGCAGGTTAAGAAGCAAAAAGCCACCTCGTCGAACTAAACCGACTCGCTATGAATTCACCAGGCGCGAGATTGACATCTCGCTGGTCATGGCGGCTGACCGAACGTAGTCTTTGACCGCGCCGACGGTCGATTTTGGAAGGACACGTGCTCAACCATGGGGGGGGATATTATGCTTTGGACAATTGTCGCGGTGTGCTTAATTCTGTGGCTTCTGGGATTCAGTCTCAGCATTGGAGGAAGCCTGATCCACTTATTGCTGGTCGTGGCCTTAGTGGTTTTCGTCATCAACTTGATAAGTGGCCGCCGAGGCGCGGTTTAGGTCTTAGGGCGGCGTCCTCCCGCAGAATACGGGTGGTCGCCGCTCACAAATTTCTCCAAACGCCGAGAGGTACCTGCGGCCATGGTCAAGCCTCACCCGCCTTCCAGTTCATCCGCTGTCTCAACCGCCGCGATTCTGATTGCAGTGATTTCCGTGCTGTACCTGGCTCGAGAAATCCTGATTCCCCTCGCGTTCGCCATTACCCTTGCCTTGATATCGCCAAGGCGGCCATTTTGCAGACGGTCACCGATGACGAATCTCGAGGTGGAACCACTCAAACGATGGTGTCCTCCTGCGCATCTGACGCTGAGGAGAGGTAATCCCGAGATCAAACCCAACCAGGGAATCACAGGTCTTCAGGTTCCGTACTCTCGTCTTCTGGTTGTTCCTTCGGTCCTTCCGGTCGGGTGAGCGGGTCCAGGTGTTCGGCGTACCAATGTATCCACCGGAGCCATCCGTCGATCGGACTGCCAACCTTTGATCGCCCCGTACCTCGCAACATGGCGGGCCTCGAACGCAGCAGCGTAAGCCCGGGTGCGCTCCGCTTTACCCCATTTCTCGACATCGTACGTAACGACATCAAAGCGTTCCTGTTGCTCCTTCCACTGGCGCTGCTCTTCTTCCCGCGCGCGCCATTCCACCTGCCGCCGCTCCCACGCTTCCTCAACTGCCTTCTCCCGCTCTTTACGCTTTTCCCGACGTGCTGGCAGACGATCGACGAGCCGATTGAGCTTGTTCACGAACGATTCAATATCGCTCTCCTCACGGATCAGGGTCTTTCGTTTGCTGCCGTGCTCACCCGCGACGATTAAGGACAGCTGGCCATTGGGCGACCACTCGTTTTCCGTATAATCAGAGGCCCAAACGCGCTTCACCCGCTTTCCCGAACCTTCACGCATCCGAATCGCGATTGACTCACCACGCAACAAAACCGTCGTCCCGTCGGTCATGCGCCACGCAGACCCGCACTTTGATGCGCTACCAGCAGGCGATTCCAGCGACAATGAAGGCCGCGGCGATCGCGTTCGAAACGGAACTACTACGAACAGCAGCGGAAACGCGAAGCCCAGCTCCGCGAGGAGGTGGCGAATGCGTCGCCTGGTCCGAGGTTTTGGGTGGGTTTTGGATGGGCGATCAAAACGGAAAGATGTGTAAGTTTATGATTTTATGGAGCCACCCGCCGGGATCGAACCGGCGACCTGCTGATTACGAATCAGCCGCTCTACCAACTGAGCTAGGGTGGCCCTTGGGGGTCGGGGCCCGCCCGGACTCCACGAGTTTCTTCGGGCCCTTCTTCCGGAGGATATCATACGGTTCCGCCAAACTGCCGATAGATTCACGAAGACCAACAGGCCACCGCTTATGAGCAGACATTTGGAAGATCAGGTTTTGGATCGCGCCATGGCGCTGGCCCGAGTCGGTGGCGACCTGGACCTGCTCAAGGAAATTGCGGCCCTCTTCCTGGACGAATACCCGCGCGTTCTGGACGACATTCACAAGTCGCTGGCCACCGGCGACGCCCACACGCTGGAGCGCTCGGCTCACGGACTCAAGGGATCCGTCGCGAACTTCGGCGCACAAGCCGCGGTCGATGCCGCCTTTCAGCTGGAGCAGTTTGGCCGCGCACACAAACTGGACCAGGTTCCGCAAGCCTTGGCCGCGCTCGAACGGGCGCTCGCGTGCCTTCACGCCGAGCTTTCTTCCATCGAATAACAACACCGCCCCATTTAAACCGGTCCCGCAGCCTCGCTTGGCTTGTTATCATGAGAGTTGAATCCTCCCATGCTTACCGCCGTCACCGAAATCGTGTGTGCGCACAGCCCGGATTCCGATGACGCCTACATGTTCTACGCACTGGCGACCCGGAAAGTCCGCAGCCCTCTGCTCACCTTCCGCCATGTCCTGGAAGATATCCAGACGCTGAATCAGAAAGCCCGCCAGGGCGAGTACGAGTTGAGCGCCATCTCCTATCACGCTTATCCGTACGTGGCCGACAAGTACGTCCTGCTGGCCGCCGGGTCGAGCGTCGGCGATGGCTATGGTCCCATGGTGGTGTCCCCTCGTCCCATGGCCCCCGAGGAGCTGAAGGGCAAGCGCATCGCCATCCCCGGTCTGCTCACCACTGCCTATCTGACGCTGCGCCTGATGCAGCCCGATTTCGAGCCGGTCGTGGTCCCCTTCGATCGCATCCTGGAAGCCATTCAGGAAGGCTCGGCCGACGTCGGCCTGGTGATTCATGAGGCCCAGCTCACCTACGGCCGCGGCGGATACCACAACGTGGTCGACTTGGGCCGCTGGTGGAAAGATACCTACGGCCTGCCCCTGCCGCTGGGCGCGAACGTCTTGCGGCGCAATTTGCAACCGGAAGTCGCCCGGGAAACCTGCCGCCTCATGCGCGAAAGCATCCAGTACGCGCTGGATCATCGCGAGGAAGCGCTCAATTACGCCATGCAGTTTGCCCGCGATCTGGAGGCCCCCCTGGCCGAAAAGTTCGTGGGTATGTACGTCAACCATTTCACCGTGGATTGCGGGGAGCTCGTGCCGAAGGCCGCGCAGAAGCTGCTCGATATGGGGTACGAGGCTGGGCTTATCCCGCACCGCGTCGAACTCGAGTTTGTACGTTGAAACATTTCACACTTCTCTTTTGTTTCGCGATTCTGACGTTCGCCCAAAGCTCTCAGCCTCCAAACCAACCAAGGCGACACCAAGCAGCGTGTCCGCGCCGTGCGTGACATGGCCTCGCAGGGTCCCGACGCCGTTCCCAAGATCGCTCCGTATCTGCGCGACATCGATCTCTCCGTTCGTCTGGAAGCCGTCAAGGCGCTGGACGATATCGGCGGGCCCAGGACGGCCGACGCGCTGGTGGAAGCTGCCCGCGATAACGATCCTGAGATGCAGATCCGCGCCACCGACGGTTTGGTCAATATCTATCTTCCGGGGTACCTGAAGGGCGGGGTGAGCGGCAGCCTGAAGCGCGCCGGGAATTCGATCCGCGCGAAATTCAGCGACACCAACGACCAGATCATCGATTCCTACGTGCAAGTGCCGCTTCCGGTGATTCAGATCCTGGGCCGGCTGGCGCGCGGCGGCGCGAGCCTGGAGAGCCGGGCCAATGCGGCGCGGGCGCTCGGCATCCTGCGCGGCCAGGCCGCCATTCCGGACCTGCTCCAGGCGCTCAATTCCAAGGATGACCGCCTGATGTACGAATCCCTGGTGGCGCTGCAGAAAATCCGCGATCCCTCCGCCGGGCCCGGCCTGGCCTTCCTGTTGCACGATCTGGATGACAAAATTCAGATCGCGGCGCTCCAAGCCACAGGGGTTCTTCGCAACCAGAGCGCCGCTCCGGACGTGCGCGACGTGCTCGATCACGCCCGCAACTCAAAGATCCAGCGCGAAGCGCTGACCACGCTCGCCATGCTTGCCGAGCCCGCCGACCGCGGCGTCTTTCTTCGCTACTTGAATGATCGCGATAACGCACTTCGCGCCGCCGGCGCCGAAGGTCTGGCGCGGGTCAAGAATACCGCCGACCAGCCGGTTCTGGAAAAAGCGTTTGAAGCCGAGCGCAACACCAATACGCGGCTCTCCATGGCCTTCGCGGTCGTCTCGCTGGGGAACCGCCAGATGAGCGAATTCAGCCCGTTGCAGTATCTGGTAAACACGCTCAATTCCAAGGCCTATCGGGACGTGGCGATCGCGTTCCTGACCGAGCTGGCGCGCGACCGGGAGGTGCGCCAGGCGATTTACCCGGTACTCCCCAGCGCCACGCGCGACGAAAAAACCGGGATCAGCGTGGTGCTGGCCCGTTCCGGCGATAAGGACAGCGAGCCATATCTGGAAAGCCTGCTCCAGGATCCGGATTCAGAAGTGATGCAAGCGGGCACACGCAGCCTGCGGACGCTGCGGACCCGCCTGCACTGAAAGAGCGCACAGCGGCCCACTGCGTTGTGCGCGATAGCAGTTTTGAAGCGGACTTACTTCGCCTTCTTCTGCTTCTGCTGTCCGACGCGGATCTTGAACTGCTTCTGTTGAGCTTCCTGGAACGCCTTCCAGTCAAAGCGCTGGCTCGCCTCGGAGAGATACTTGCTGACGTCGATGTCCTTCGGCAACACCGCCATCAGCGGAGCGGTCATGGTGCCGTCCGGACTGGTGATGCGGTAACGCTTGACATTGGGAATGGCCATAACGTCCCTAGAATACCATGGCTGCCCTACTGCACCACAATCGAGGCCGCGGCCGAGGTTTGCCCTCCGATCGAAACGGTTACCGGGTAAACCCCCGGGGCCAGGGACGGCGGCACCACCACGTTTAACGCATACAGCCCGCCGATTCCCGGCGTCAGACCACTGAACAGTACGTGTGCCTCCTGCGTGCCGATGGTCACCATGGGCGTGGGTGTTTCCGCATAAGAGGGGCCGGCGGGGGCGGGATCGCCGCTGGCCGGCCGGTTCGTGACCGGGCCGAGCCCGTTGGCGTAAAGCTGGATGGTCGCGCCCGCATGCGTCGGATTGCCCGCGTTGATCGTCTGAAAACCGGGCAGATCGCGAGCCGCCACGTATCCGGCGACGACGAAAAACTCGGGCGTCGCGGACGCCAGCGAAACAGTAACAACGTTACTAGGAGAGAAATCGACGTTGACCTTCACCTGCGCTGCCGTCTGGCCCTGCAGTTCCCAGGGAACCTGAACGTTGATCTGCGTCGGACTGGCGTAGATCAGATGCCCCGGCACACTGATATGCGCCGCGGGCACGTCGAAACTCACACTCGCGTAATCGATCGCCAGAGGATGCGTCGCCGTTTGCGGGACGTCGGTGTAGTCGCTCAGGCCGGATCCCTTGATCGTGATGTAGGAGCCGGGGGAAAACGCGCCCGGCTGGAGACTGGCGCCGTCGATGACGCTTGAGATCACCGGCTGCGGCCGCGCGTACCCGGTAAAGCTATAGCTCATCCCCCCTGCCGTCGCCCGGTACGTGTACGTGCCGGGCTGGACGCCCAGGAGAGGCTGGGCCGCCGCGATGCCGAACGAATCCGTCACCGTGTCCGCGTTGATCACAGCGCCGGATCCCGCGCTCCAGGTGACCGGAACTCCGGAAACAGGCAGGCCGAAGGCATCCACCAGCTTGACCGTGATAAAGACGTCGGGACTCCCGCCCCCGGTCACACCGTCGAAGAAATCGCCGCTCAGCGGAATCAGATTCGCCGCCACGCCGCTGGGACCGAAGAAAAGATACGGGATGCGCAGCGAATTCCCGCCGCCCTCGACCGCAATCACGCCCGAATACATTCCCGCCGCGGGAGCCGATCCGGAAAGCGTCACGGTCGCCACCGCCGATGCGCCCGATGCCAAAGTGACGCTGGGCGGGCTGACGGTCAACGTTGCTCCGCCGCTGGACCCTGCCGGCGTCACGGCCAACGAGAGGGTCACGCTCGCGGCGCCCGAGTTCTGGCCCGAGTTCTGGATAGTCACTTGCCTTGTCATCGGCAGCGCGGCGCCCGCCTGGACCGAGCCAAATGAGATGGTCGCGGGATCGGCGGTTACGTTGGCCGCGACAGCCGCGTCCGCGGCGAGCTTGCCCCCGCCCAGCCAGCGCAGATCCACGGAGTCTCCCGAATCGTCGTGAGTGACGTCGGCCGATGCGGTGTTTACCAGAGCCGACTTGACCTGCGCGGCGGTGAACCCGGGATGTTTCTGCTTGACCAGCGCGGCTGCGCCGGATACCAGCGGCGTCGAAAAGCTGGTTCCATCGGCATTCGCATATCCGTCGGCGCTGTACATTTCGCCCAACGGATCGTACTTTTGCGTGGCCATGTAGATGCTGCCGGCGGTGTACCAATTGCCGCCCACCGCCACCAGGTCCGGCTTCACGTTCGTATCCGCCGAAGGTCCGAGGGAGGAGAAACCGACCACCAGGTTCGGGTTGGTCGCTTCGATTTCTATGCCGTGCGGATTGATATCGGCCGGCGCGGGCGAAACACTCGCGGCGTAGTCCCGTAACGACTGCCCATCGGTCCGCGAAATCATGACCACCGGTATTCCGATTGAAGATAGACCGCCCGGCGGAAACAGCGGCGTAGCATCGGCCACGTAGAGAATCACGCCGATGGCGCCCGCATCCCACGCGTTTTGGGCCTTGTCCGAGAAGTTGCACGTACCTCTTTCGATCAGGGCGATGGCCCCCGCCAGGGAATAAGCCGGAAAAGCCGAGCAGCCCAGTGTGTTCCCGGCAAAAAAGGGATTGGCGGAAAGGTCTACCAGCGGGCCCCGAGTCACGCCGGGCGGGACCAGTGAATCGCCGGGTTCCGCGGTCAGGTTCTGCAAATCCGGCCGTCCCGGTACGTCCACTGTCTGCGCGAACGTATGCGAGTTCGTGGTGGCGCCCACGGAGATGACCGAGGGTGCGTCGCCGGGAGAATCGATGGTATTGAAGGTCGGGTAGTTGTTGCCGTCCGCGCCTTCGTTGCCAGCCGCGGCGACAATCACCATCCCGGCCTTCGCCGCGTTCTCGAAGGCTTGCGCGGACAGGTCGCAAGGTGTGCCCGGACTTTCGCCGCAAGCCGCGCCCGAATCCAAGGGCCCCGTGAACGCCGGGCCGCCGCTGGAAAACGACACGATGTCCATGCCGTCCTTCATCGCATCTTCCAATGCTTGAATGATCACGTCGTCGGTGGTGTAGTCGTTGACTTCCGGTGAGCCGTAGATCTTGTAATTTCCCAGGTACGCCTTGGGCGCGACCCCCGAAAAGGTGACTAATCCTGTGTTGGTGTGACCCGCGGCCGCCGAGGCCACTGCCGTGCCGTGACCCACGCGGTCGCGCGGCGAATCGTCGTCGGGCCGCGAATCGGCGGCCGGGTTGGCGGGAGAGCTTCCCGCCGCCAGTTGCTGCACGTAGCTCCGCGCCACGATCACTTTGTTGTTGGTGAAGGCGCAATCGTCACCGTTGCAGCGCGGATAACCCGCCGGCATGGGCAGCGAGGGATCCTGAAACGCCGGATGTTCCTGGTCGATGCCGGTATCGAGGATCGCGATCTTCACGCCGGCCCCCGCGTTCTCCGCGCCGCCCAGCGCGCTCCAGGCAGCGGGCGCGTTCACGATCGTAGTGGCACGACTCAATTTGCGGCGATACCTCCGAACCGGGACCACGCTCTTCACGCCCGGAATGGTCTTCAGATCCGCGACGCTAGCCGCTGGCGCGACCACGAAGATCGCGTCTAACAGCGTGGTGACCGATCCCGTCGGTTCGATCCGCCGCCGGGCCAGTTCCGAGCGTACCGATTGTTGCCGTTGTTCCAGGCCCCGTGCGTAATTCGCGGCCGCGGCCAGCCCCATCTGTCTCCTGGAAAACCGGGAAGCAACCGGGGAGTCCTCTAAAATCAACGCATACCGGTTTCGCGCGGCCTGGGCTGACAATGCGGACGCGCCCAGCACAGCGAACACAAAAATTGGGAAGAATGACTTGCGGTATGAAAAAGACATCTATTTCTTTTCTTACTTCTGCGGAGATTCTACGATGACGCGTACGGCCTCGAAGGAACCGTCCAGCGAACTCTGCATGTCGACATCGACTGCCTGCCCGGCATGAAGTGAAGAAGCTTTAATTTCCTTGGTGACCCTTTTACCCGGTTTGCCCTGAGAAGAGAAAAACTTGGTCTTGCGAGTGATCCGGAACTTCATCTCATGGTCATCGTTGTCCACTCCCACCAACAAGAAGGATCGGGAAATCGTCTTAAGAATCCCATGGGAAGTGGGGTAGACTCCTGCGGGAACTTCGCCTTGTTGCCCAAAGCACAGTTGCCCAAAACACAGTTGCCCTAAACACAATGCGGTCAACCCGGCCAACCCAATTCCGACCCTGCAACGCCCCTTCAGCACGGCAATACTCTTGTGAGACGCGGCGGATGGGCTCCTGGGTTTCGACGAAACACCAGTTGCGGCGCTGATCGAACCGGTCACGGGCGCAGTTCGCGGTCGAGCCACGCCAGATAGCTCTCCGAGCCGTCCACCACCGGGACCGCCACCAGCTCCGGCACCTCGTAGGAGTGAATCTTGCCGATGGCGGCGCGCAGATCGTCCATCAGGTCGCGCCGCGACTTGATGATCAGCAGCCATTCCGCGGCATCCTCCACCTGGCCCTTCCAGTGATAGATACTGCGCGCGCCGGGCAGAATGTTGACGCAGGCGGCCAGCCGCTGCTCCACCAGCGCGCGTGCGACTCGCCCGGCCTGCTCCTCCGAATCGCAGGCGGAGAACACCACGATCTTGTCGGTCATTTCTTGGCCTGAGCCTTGTTTTGGGCCTTGGCTGCCGCCTTGGCGTCCGGCCACTTGGCCATCTTTTTGTGGAGATCCTCGCTCTCCTTGGGATCTTGGGCCAGCTGGATATATTTCAAGTAGGCCTCCCGCGCCGGACCGTACTCATGCAGCTTTTCGCGGGCCTCGCCCAGCTTGCGGAACGCTTCCGGCGAGCCCGGATCCCAGCGCGTGGCTTCCAGGTATCGCCGCTCCGCCGCGCGGTAGTTGGATTTCTTGAAATAGTAGTCTCCGGCCGTGGCCTCCTTCTTGGCCTGCACCGGATTGAGCGCGTATTGTTTGGGCGCGAGCGATTCGTCCTCTTCCGGCGGCTCGTTCACGAGCTGTGGAGGCTTCTGCGCACTCAGAATACAGGCGAAAAATGCAGCTGCGATGAAAGCGCGTGCCACAATTTAAGTATAGAGGACCTTTTTAACATCGACCCCTCCCCCGAGTTGCGCGCCAGAGCGGCCGAACTTCCGGCCTCACCCGGGGTGTATCTGTACAAGGACGCCCATGGCCAGGTGATCTACGTCGGCAAGGCCAAGAACCTCCGCGCCCGGGTTCGCAGCTACTTCCTCGAGGAGCATCTGGCCGACGTCAAAACCGGAACGCTGATCCACGAAGCGCGCGACATCGACTTCATTCAGGTCGACAACGAAAAAGAAGCCCTGGCGCTCGAGAACAACCTCATCAAGCAGTACAAGCCGCGCTACAACATCCTGCTGCGGGACGACAAGACCTATCCCTACATCAAGCTCACGGCCGAGCGTTATCCGCGCGTGTACGTCACCCGCCGTTTAAAGAAAGACGGCTCCACCTACTACGGCCCGTACTTCCCGGGAAACCTGGCGCACCGGCTGGTGCACTTCATCCATCGCCACTTCAAGGTCCCTTCCTGCAATGTGGATCTGACGCGTAAACATTCGCACCCGTGTCTCGAATATCACATCCATCGCTGCCACGGACCTTGCGTCGAAGGCCTGGTGACCGATGAGCGCTACGCCCAGGCCGTGCGCGATGTTCGCCTGTTCCTCGAAGGCCGCGTCAAGGATCTCGAGCAGGAGCTGCGAGCCCGCATCGAATCCGCCAGTGAGGCCACGCGCTATGAAGAGGCGTCCGCGCTGCACAGTCTGCTGCACACCGTGGAGGAAGTCGCCGAAAAGCAGAAAATGGCCGCAGCCGAAGGCGACGACACCGATATCTTCGCCTACTACGCCGAGCCTCCCCTGGTCGCCGTGAACCTGTTCCACCTGCGTCGCGGGCATATTGTCGATCGCCGCGAGTTCTTCTGGGAAGACCAGCGGCAATTCGATCCGCCCGAATTCTTCGCCTCGCTTCTGAAGCAGGTGTATCTCAACGACCCCTACGTCCCGGCCTTCATCCACGTGCCGGTGGAGTTCGAGGACGCACCCGTCCTCGAGGAGTACCTTACCGAAAAGCGCGGCCGCAAAGTGGAGATTCACACGCCCCAGCGCGGGCAGAAGAAGGCCATGCTGGCGCTGGTCGGGTCCAACGCCCGGCACAGTTTCGAGCAGCGTTTCCGGGTGATGAAGCCATCCTCCACCGCGATTCAGGAAGCCTTGCGCGACGCTCTCAGTCTCGAGAAAGCGCCCCGCCGGATCGAGTGCTTCGATATTTCGCACATCCAGGGCACCGACAAAGTCGCCAGCATGGTGGTGTGGGAAGACGGCCGGATGAAGAAATCGGACTACCGCAAGTTCATCATCCGCACCGTGGAAGGGAATGACGATTTCGCGTCGATGCGGGAAGTCATCACCAGGCGCTACGGCCGTTTGCAGGAAGAAAAATCCCCCAGGCCCGGGCTGGTTCTGGTGGACGGCGGCCTCGGCCAGTTGCACGCCGCGGCAGCCGCGCTCGAATCCCTGGGAATCACCGATCAGCCTCTGGCGTCCATCGCCAAACGGGAAGAGTGGATCTACGTCTACGGGCAGGAAGACGAGCCGGTGGTGCTCGATAAGTTCTCACCGGTGCTGCATCTGGTGCAGATGGTGCGCGACGAGGCGCATCGCTTCGCCGTGACCTTCCATCGCACCCGGCGCAATGCGGACCGCCTGCGCGGCGAGCTGGCGCGCATTCCGGGCATCGGGGAAAAGACCGCGGCGAAACTTTTGCGGCACTTCGGGAGCCTGGAACGTGTGCGGGACGCGTCCGAGGAGGATCTCGCCACGGTGGCTGGAAAGGCGGCGGCGCGCAAGCTGCGTGCGGCGCTTCTTCCCGCGCTCCCCGCGGCGGAATTCACGATTCTAGAATAGTTCGCCGATCTGCTTGGCCGTATCGCGCGCTTCCAGGTGAATCAAGCCCGCGTTCCCGCCTTGCGGGCTGAGCACCGCCAGCACCGCTTTCGGGCCGGCCGCGTACACGAACAGGGAGCCTTCGTCGGCTTGCACCGAAACCTCGCCCAACGTGCCCGCGCCCATCGTTTCCGTTACTTTCCGGCCCAGCGTCGTCGCCGCTGCCGCCATCGCCGCCACCCGGTTCGGATCCGCGCCGTTGGTCAACGAGTGCGCGATCGGCAATCCCTCGCTCGACGCCAGTAGCACGCCTTTCAATTCCGGAATCGCGTTTCGCAACGCCTCCAGATGATTCTTCAACGCTTCCACTTTGGCCATTCCCTCCACCTCCATAGCTCCTGTCTAAGATCAACCTGATCGGTGTTAGGTTGATCGTCAACTAGGAAAAGAACTTTAGTCCGCAGGCCTGTGAAATCGCCTACAGCCGGTAGGGTCTTCGGCGTAATTCGTTCGGACCTCGCTTGGGCCGTCCGTACCCGGACCCGGTTCGGACGCCAGACAGTGGTTCCCCCTAACGCGCTCTAAGGGGTCTCCCCCAGAAAGACTAAATAAGTGCTTTACCGCAGAAAAAACCTTAGGTCTCCTCTTTAGCATTAGGCCCAACGTGACGATGTAGACCTCGTATGCGATGTCTTTTCTGCGGGAAGGAGCTTGCCCTCCTCCATCGCTTGCGCGGCGGCGGGGAGTTCTGTTCGGAGGCTCACCGCAAGGAATACCAGGAGCAATATGAACAACTCGGGCTGGCCCGGCTCCTGCAGGCCAAGCCGCCCGCCGAGTCCACAACGCCGCCCGGCCAGCCCTCTTCCGCGCCTCCCGTCGCCGCGGATGCGATCCTCGAAAATCCCCGCAACGATGCACCAGTCCAGGAGCAGGCTCAGCAGTTCAATCAGGTTCAGCACCATCACGCCGTCGCGATGAGTGAACCTCCGCCGCCTCCCGAAGAAGCCGGTCCTGCGCCGCTCGCGGGATTCGTGGGTGAATCGCTGGCGCCTGCGGTGACGGCCTTTCAGCGCGCCGTTCCCCTGGAGCTGGAGAGTGCCATGGAGCGTGGTGCGAATCGATCGTCCGGTCTGCCCACGGTGGCCCTGGTCGACACCGCCACCTGGGTGGACACAGCCTCCGAAGGATGCCTGGGCCCCGCCCCACCCGTGGAGCTGGCGCTTTCCCTCCAGGCTCTCGACCACCACACCCGGGCGAGCGAGCGGAGTGTGGAAGTGCGCGATTTTGCGGGCCCGGCTCCGGTTATGGAACTGCATCCGCGCACCGAAGCCGCGAGCGAACCGGGCGCAGCCGCCGATGCCATGGAGATTCTCATGTCGCCTCATCCACCCCAGAAGGCCGCGCCTTGGCTCGGGGCTCCCCGCGGATTCTCCGCTGCTCCCACAGAATTAGGCCAACTGGCGCGCCTGGATTTCGCCCCGTCAGGGTTTGCCTATGCGGATGGTCCTGTCTCCGCCGCGCCGGCGCCGATAGCGGGCTCGCCGTCGGCCGCCGCCGTACTGACTCCGGAGGCTCCTCCCACCGAAGCGGCCTCTGCCGAACCTCCTGCCCCTGTGGCGGTTCTTCCACCCGCGGAGCCTGAGCCGCCGGCGTTGGTTACCCCCGCGCTGGTAACCAAGACCCTGCCCGTGACTTTGCATGGCCTGGCGGCGCCCCGCGGCAAGCTGGCGCAAACCTACACCTCCGCCATCGCCGCGGCTTCCGACGTCCTGATTCCGGCATCCTCCGCCCTGCCGTTGCGCCCGGTAATCGTTTTTGGACCGGCTCCCGCTCCCGCGCCCGAATCCGCCGCCGCACCGGTACAAGCCAAGCCCGAACAGGCCAAGCCGGAACAACCTAAGCCCGTAGCCAAGCCCGAACAAAACAAGCAAGTTCAGCCCGAGCCGGAATCGCACTTCCGATCCTCCGTGGTTCCTGCGCCCAGGCCGGTGCCGGTCAAGCGGTCTGCGGCTCCCGAAAGTATCGCGCCGGTGGTGAACGCCGCATCCGACGCCGCCATGCTCTCCTTGCATCTGGAAGCCGAAAGCGCCTGGTCCAGGCTTTCGACCGGCGTCAAGATCGGTATCGCCGCGGCGGTCATCGTGGGACTTTCCGGGATCGCCTATCTGGTCACGCGGGGCGGCGGCACGACCTCCGGCCAGGCGGTTGCTACGGCCACCCCGAGCGTCGCGGCCGGCGTGCCCATCCCCGGCGGCTGGATCGACGATTGGGCCGACGCCGCCAGGACCAACCGCCACATTTCCGTGCTCAGCGGCTCCGCCAAGCTCAGCGACTATCGCGTGGAGCTGGACGCGCAGATTCAGACCAAGGCCATCGGATGGATATTCCGCGGGCTGAATCCGAGGAACTATTACGTCAACAAGCTCGAAATCATAAAGCCCGGCCTGGAGCCTACCGTCGCGCTGGTGCACTTCGCCGTGGTCGACGGACACGATGAAAGCCGCGTGGTGGTTCCGTTGCCGATGAAGGTGCGGGTCGACACCACTTACAAGATTCGCTCCGAAGCGGTCGGCAATCGCTTCACCACCTGGATTCAAGGGCAAAAGATCGACGAATGGACCGACAGCCGTTTCGGTTCCGGAGGCGTAGGGCTCTTCTCCGAAGGGGACGAGCAGGCCGCGCTGCAAGGGAACGTAAACGTGGTGGCGCTGGTGCCCAAAAATTAGGAGCGCACCGCGCGGAACGCGGCTGCATTAAGGAGACGATATGGCGCAGAATGACGAGCACGCTTTTTTCGTAGACGACGAGCTGGTAGAACGGCTGATGCGCGGCGATTCCCCCGCCGCCAAGCCCAAGACCCAGCGCCCGGCCGAGACCAGCGCCCTCGGAAACGCGGTGAAGCTCGCCGCGGCGGGCCGCCTGGACGACGCCGTCAAGGAACTGGAAGGCGCCGCCTCGCGCGGGGAGAAGCCGGCCGAGGTCTATTCCGGCCTGGGCCATCTGCGCTTCGAACAGCAGAAGTGGGGAGAAGCCGCCGCCTGCTACTCCAAGGTCATCGAGGCTGAAGCGAACAACGCCGCGGCGCACTATAATCTCGGGCTCGCCCTGGAACGCCAGGGCCAGTTCGACCAGGCCGGGCGTGCCTTTGAACAGGCGATTCCGCTCGATCCAGGTCTGTGGCAAGCTCACACCGGCCGCGGCTTGTGCCTTCTGCACCTGGGCCAGCCCGAACAAGCTTTGCCGCATTTCGACCAGGCGCTCCGCGCCAGCCCCGGCACCGACCGGACCCTGTTCGGCAAGGCCGTGGCGCTGCATCAGCTTGGCAAGCTCAACGAAGCCGCCGAGATCTACCGGAAGCTTCTGCCCAGCAACGCCAGCTCGGCCGAACTGCTGGTGAACCTCATCACTCTTTCCATGGCGCGCAAGGACGACTCCAAGACCAAAGAGTATTCCGAGCGGATGCTCAAGATCCGTCCGCAATCCCGCCAGGGGCTGGAGGGCCTGACCGCGGTTGCGCTCTCTCGCGGAGATTACAGCGGCGCCGCGCAACATTGCGCCGCCCTCGTCAAGATTGCCTCCGATTCCTATGAAGCGTGGTTCAACCTGGGCCTGGCCTATCAGAAGACCGGCCGCATGGATCAGGCCGGGAACGCCTATCGCGAAGCCATCAAGCTTCGTCCGGAAGCTCCCGAGGCGAATGCCCACCTGGGCGTCCTGCTTCAGGAGCGCGGCGATCTGGCCGGCGCCCGGCACGCCTGTGAAGCGGCTCTGGCCGCCGCGCCGGATTCACCCGGCCTGCTGTGGAATCTGGCGCTGCTGGCCGAACGCGAGGGCCGCGCCGAAGAGGCCGAACACTACCTCGCCAAACTGATCGGGATCCAGCCGGATTGGGAGGATGCCGCCTACCGCCTCGGTTTCCTCCAGCTCCAACGGGGCGATTTCGCCGCCGCCGTGGACTGCTTCGAGCTTTGCATCAAGCAGCGTGGCGACTGGGTGGAAGCTTTGCTCAATCTGGGCCTGGCTTGCTGGAAATTCCAGGATCTGGATACCGCCGCGGAGACCTTCGAGCGGATCTTGTCGCTCCAGCCGGAGAATCCCGATGCGCTGCGCGCCCTGATCGCCATCGCCATCGAGCGCAAGGACCACATGCGGGCCTGGGAGCTGCATCAGAAGCTCACCGCGCTCGGCGCGCGGTCCCTGGAGTTGTCCTATAACCTGGGCCTCCTGCTGCAGTCCGCGGGCGAGCCGGAAAAAGCCGCCGAATGCTACCAGCTGGCATCGGAAACGCAGCCCGATTTCCCGGCCGCGCTCACCAATCTAGGCCACGCCCTCAAGGCGTCCGGCAAGGACGAAGAAGCCCGTGCCGCCTGGAGCAAGGCCGTCGAGGTCGATCCCGAGCTGGCGGCTCAGTACTTCCAGTAACCAGCGGGCCATTCGCTTGGGCTCTACGTAACCGGTCAAATCCTAGCTCAAAACGCAGACGCTGCGTCCGATGCCCTCCGATTAATGTTCGGAGGCACAATACTTGAAACCCGAGGCGCTTCGAGCCCTCTACATCGGAGCGGATCCTGTCGATCTGCCCCCGGACTGGCTGGTCGATCGCTGCCCAACCGCCGCCGAGGGCATCGACCGCTTGGCCAACGTCAATTACGACGTCGCGATTGTCGCCGCTCCCCTGATCGATAGTGGGGTCGATGGCGGGGCCGACAGTGGAATCGATGACCTGCTCGAACGGCTCCTCTCCGTGCGCCGGTCCGTCCCCATCGTGGTCTGCGATCCCGCCGCCAGCCTGGCCGATGCCGTCCGCTACATGCAGCTGGGCGCATACGATGTCGTGGGTCCGGACGACGATGCCACCGCCAAAATCCAGGCTGCCGCCGGCGCCTGCCTCGGCCGGCCGGCTGAGGACGGGAGCGAGCCCTGGCGCCAGATGCTGGTGGGAATCAGCCCCGCCATGCGGCGCATCGCGGAGGTGATCCGCCTGGTCGCCGGGCGGCACTGCACGGTTCTGATCACCGGGGAAACCGGCACCGGGAAAGAAGTGGTCGCGCGCGCGTTGCATATGGCCAGCCCGCGCGGCCGCTTCCCGATGGTCGCCGTGAACGTCGCCGCGCTTCCCAGCGCACTCCTCGAAGCCGAGCTGTTCGGCCACGTCAAGGGCGCCTTCACCGGAGCCTCGCAGCAGCGTATCGGCCGGTGCGAGCAAGCCAACCGCTCCACGCTTTTTTTGGACGAGATCGGCGATCTGCCCCTGGACGTCCAGACCAAGCTCCTGCGCTTTTTGCAGGAGCGGGAGTTCCAGCGCGTGGGCAGCTCGGAAACCATCCGCGTGGATCTGCGCCTGATCGTGGCCGCCGACGTGAATCTGCTAGAGCGGGTCCGGCAAGGAAGGTTTCGGGAGGATCTGTACTATCGCTTGAACGTGGTTCCCATCACCGTACCGCCTCTGCGCGAGCGGCCTGAGGACATTCCCCTGCTGGCCAACCACTTCATGGTGAAGACCTGCCTCCAGGAAGGTATTGCCCAGCGCCGTCTCGCTCCTGCGGCCCTGGCCCGGCTGCGCGCGTATTCCTGGCCTGGAAACGTCCGGCAACTGGAAAATTCGGTGGAGAGCGCGATCGCGCTCAGCGGGGATCGTGAGTTGCTGGTCCCGTCCGATTTCACCTTCTCCGGCCGTCCTTTGCCGGCCAGCCCGGTACAGTCGATTGCGGTCTCCGAATCCGGCCTGAATTTCGAGCAGACCGTGGAACGGATCGAGCGGCAGATCATCGAGGAAGCCCTGCGGAAAGCCCGCGGCAACAAGACCGTCGCCGCCGGGATGCTGGGTTTGAAACGAACCACCCTCTCCGCCAAGCTCCGCAGCCTGGCGGCCACCGTGGGGTAGCTGGGCATTCAGATGCCGTTCGGAAAGGAAGAACCTTCCGGATGCGCCGTAAGGCAGGACTTGGACGCTCCTGGATCGGATAAGTCACCTCCTGTCTATAAGATGCTGCCTGCGCTGCCGGCCTAAAACTGGTATGAAATCGGTCCGCCTATCGGTCCAGGCGCGAAGGGTAACCCAAATTTATAACATTTAACCGTCGTCGTGGTCCGGCTGGGAAGACCGGGAGGCTTTCGCTTCTCACACGCTTGGAACGCCTTCTCCGCTCTGCCATCGTTCTGAAGCCCTGGGGGGTGAAACCTTTGACGGCTTGACTACGCCCTTGATATGCACGTAGACTTGGCCTGCGGCGGGAGAGCTGTAGCAAAAGTGACAAGGAGCTGCGAATGCTGAGTAGTCTGACACGATCGGCGGTTGTTCTGCTGGCCACGGTGCTGGTAGCGCCGATCCACGCCCAAGAAGGCCACCCGCTGAAGGGGTCCTGGATTGGGGTGTGGGAGTCGAACAAGGATGCCGGCGACGAGGTATTGATCGTTCTGAATTGGGATGGCAAGACCATATCCGGAATCATCAATCCAGGCACGGACAATATGAAGATCGGAAACGCCACGCTCGACCCCGATGGGTGGAAAGTCCACATCGAAGCCGACGGAAAGAACAAGCAGGGCGGAGCGATTCACTACGTCATCGATGGAACACTCAAGGATTTAGAACTGCCGACCCGATCCATTACCGGCACCTGGCAGAGCCAGAGCGGTAAGGGTAAGTTCGACGTTCGCAGGCAGTAGCTCATGACATACAAGCAGACGCGAAACCGACGAAATCGGTGGGTTGGCGCGGCCGCGATAACGGCCGCTCTCTTTCTCGGCAGTACCGCCGCTTGGGCGCATCACGAGATCGCCGGCAAGTTCGATCTGAGCAAGACTGTCAACCTGACGGGGATCGTGACGTACGTGGATTGGCGAAATCCGCACGCCCACGTGTTCCTCAATGTCAAAACCGGCAATGAACTCTTGAACTGGGCGATCGAACTCGAGAGTCCGACGCTTTTGGAGAGGGACGGCTGGAACAGCAATACGCTGCGTCCTGGCGACGCGATCGCGGTGAAAGGCCCCCAGGCGCGCGACGGCTCGCGCCAGGTATGGGGAGGCGATCAGGTTCGCTTCACCGAGACGGGACTACCCGTTTTCCCAGCGAAACTGCATCCTTCGCAAGCGGCGAAGGCCTCGCGGGCGGCGCCGCGCTGGCCCGATGGCCATCCAGCGCTGGGCGGGCTCTCGCCCGGGGATGAAGGATATTGGATCGATCCGAGCAAGACGGCCCTGGTCGAAGACGGCGTCGACGTGAAGACGGACCAGTGGGGATTGTTGGCCAACCTGACGGATGCGAGCAAAGTTGCGCCGATGCAGCCGTGGGCACTGGGGCTATTTCGCCGCCGGCAGGAACGCCAGCTCCGCGACGACCCGATGTACCTCAGTTGCAAGCCTCCGGGCGGCCCCCGTCAATTTCAATCGCGCCTCGGGGTGGAGTTTGTGGAGGACCGGGCTCACGAACGAATTTTCGTCTTGATGGGCAGCGGCAACCACAATTACCGGATTATTTATATGGATCAGAAGCGCACGGTCGGCTTGGTTACCGGTGATGACGACAATCCGCTCTACTTCGGCCGCTCTTCCGGCAAGTGGCAGGGCGACACACTGATCGTGGATACCATTGGGTTCAACGAAGACTTTTGGTTTACGAATGGCGGGCTGCCGCATACCAGCCAGCTTCACTTGGTGGAGCGGTTCACCCGCTCCGATTTTGATACCCTACGCTACCAGGTCCAGGTCGACGATCCGGGAGCGTACACCAGGAATTGGTCGGCCAGTTGGACGATGAAGTGGAGGGGCGGCAGTGTGCCGTTCTACTTCTGCCAGAACAACAGACCTTGAGGAGAAACGAGAAATGAAAAGCGCATTGCTCGCGAGCGCGTTGATTTTAGGGGGGATGCTGCTGGTTGCGGACCGCGCCAGTGCGCATCATTCATTTGCGGCTGAGTTTGACTCGAAAAAGCCGATTAAGCTGACCGGTATCGTCACGAAAGTGGAATGGACCAACCCGCACGTCTGGATCCATTTCATGGTAAAAGACGAGTCGGGTAAGGTCATGAACTGGGGAGCGGAGTTGGGCCCGCCGCACGGTCTGCAGAGAAGCGGCTGGCGCCGTGAGACCTTGAAGATCGGGGATGAGATCACCGTCGACGGCTTCCTGGCCAAGAACGGCACCTCGAACGTCAACGCACGCAGCGTTACGCTGGCATCCACCGGTGGCCGCCCCGGCCAGACGCTGGACGCCGCTTCGAGCAACAAGACCGAAGAGAAAAAGTGATGCGTAAGACGCTGGTCGCCATAGCTGCGGCGGTTGCTCTGAGCCTGGTTGTAACGAGTGCGAGCCAGGCCCAACAACAACCGCAGCAGGGCCAAGGCAAGGGCGGAGGCCGGGGTCGAGGCAAGGGCGGAGGCCGGGGCCGAGGCCAAGCCGGTCCGCCGGCCGGCCCGACGCCTCGGACAGCCGATGGCAAAGTCATTCTCGGTGGCGAGACGCCCGGCAAGAATGGTGTTTGGACGCCGCAGATCGGAATTACCGAACCGGCTGCCAAGTTGGAGAATGTGCCGTTCCTCCCGTGGGCGAAAGCCGTCTATGACAATCGCCAGAAGAATGAGTTGGAGCCGCACACCCGCTGCAAACCATCCGGCGTGGCGCGGCAGTTCATGACGCCCTACGGTGTGGAAATTTTGGATCTCCCGGAACTCGGGCGGCTGTACATTTTCGATATCGGCGGGCCGCACACGTTCCGCACCGTCTATATGGACGGTCGCGGGCATCCGGACAATCTATCCCCGAACAATTACGGCCATTCCATCGGGTGGTGGGAAGGCGACACGTTGGTGATTGACACCGTCGGTTTCAACGAGGATTTCTGGCTCGACCGCCGCGGACTGCCCCACACCGAGCAGCTCCACACCATCGAACGGCTCACGCGAACCAACTCGAACACCATCGAATATAAGCTGACGATCGACGATCCGGGCGCGTACACGAAGCCATTCGACGGCGGATTCAATCTTCGCTACAACGAGGATCAGGAGCTGTTCGAGTACGTTTGCCAGCAAGCCAACAAGGCCGGCGAGTTGATGGTCGGCGAAAAAACGGGAGTCAGCCGCAGCAGTCCGATCGTTCCTTGACGAACCTGGTACGGATTCGACAGTCCTGTGCGCTTCTAGCCGCGATCCAGCAGATGCCCCAGCTTTTCCCGCTTGGTCCGCAAATAATCCGCGCTGGATTCGACCGGGTCCGTGATCGCCGAAACCCGCTCGGCCACGCGCACGCCCGCTCTCTCCAGCGCCTGGATCTTTTCCGGATTGTTGGACATCAGCCGCACCGCCCGCAGCCCGAAATGCCGCACCACGGCCGCCGGCGCCTCGTAGCCCCGTAAATCCGCCTCGAAGCCGAGCTGTTCGTTGGCCTCCACCGTGTCCGCGCCCTGATCCTGCAATTCATAGGCGCGCAGCTTGTTCAGCAGCCCGATGCCCCGGCCTTCCTGATTTTCGTAAACCAGCAGGCCCCGCCCTTCGCGCGCGATGGTTTCCAGCGCCAGCTCCAGTTGGGCGCCGCAATCACACCGTAGGCTGTGGAACACATCCCCGGTCAGGCACTGCGAATGGATCCGCACCAGCGGCGGCCCCCCGTGCTCCAGATCGCCCATCCTGAGCGCCACCACTTCCTCGGTCTCTCCGCCCGCCGTATAGGCAAACCCGTAGATCCGGAACTGTCCGAAACGGCTGGGGAAATCCGCCTCGGCGACCTTTTGAAGCTCGGCTGTAAGGGACATTTCTACCAGTGAAAAGAATGCCAAACGATACGGGTGAGGTAACTCCATTATAATGTCCGCAGGGCAGCTCCCGCATGGCGCCGCCTGGCCTTACATGCCTGCACAGCATTTGCTGACTCTGCTAGTGAAGCTCGCCGTCGCGGCTTCGCTCGCCAGTATTCTCACCCGCTCCACCGGTTTCCAGAGAATGCTGATGCGCGAGGAGCGTACGCTCACCCAGCGCGTCAAGATGGCGCTGGTCTGCGCCGTGATCTACGGCGCCGGGGTGGCGGTGCGCGTCGGCAGCCATGCATACCAGGCCGTCGACCTGGGGATGGAGGGCAGCCTGGTGATGGGGATGCTCGGGGGCTACGTCACCGGCTTGGTGGCCGGCGTTTTCATCGCCATCCCGGCCCTGTTCGAGAGCAAGCCCCTGACTATGCTGCTGTTCGCCGCCGCCGGCGTGATGGGCGGCCTGCTGCGCGATCTCGCTCCCGAAAAGGAATATATCTGGAAGTTCACGCCCTTTCCGGACCTGGCGATCGTCCGCCTGCTCCGCCGCGGCGACCTGCGCCTGGCCGGTTTCAGTATTGCCTGCGTCGGCGTCATCGCGCTGGCCGAGGTACTTCGATCCACGCTGGCCTCCAGCTTCCCCAACCAAGGCGTCTTCGCTCTGCAGAACTCTTGGAATGACGGTCCGTGGGTATTGGTGGCGGTCTACGCCACCACTCTGTTCTCCGTCGCGCTGCCCATCAAGATCTGGGACAGCAACCTCAATGAAAAGCGGCTGGAACAGCAGCAGCTCCGTCTCAATGAAGCCCGCCTGGCGGCGCTCAGCAGCCAGATCAATCCGCATTTTCTGTTCAACACCCTGAACTCGGTGGCCTCGCTGATCCGCCTGGATCCCGAGCAGGCGCGCCAGGTGGTCTACAAACTCTCCAAGATTCTCCGCCGCCTGCTGAAGCAGCAGGAGAACCTCACTACGCTGCGCGAAGAGCTGGACTTTATCGAAGCCTACCTTTCCATCGAAATGGTCCGCTTCGGCGACAAGCTGCGCTTCGTGAAGGATGTCGAGCCCAATACCTTGGACCTGCTGGTCCCCAGCATGCTGCTCCAGCCGCTGGTCGAAAACAGCATCCGCCACGGTCTCGCCAGCAAGGTGGACGGCGGGACCATCCGCGTGCGCAGCCATCGCGTCGGCCACCAGCTCCAGATCGTGGTCGAAGACGACGGTGTCGGCATTCCCGAAGCCCGGCTCGCGCGAATGTTCGAGCAGGGCGGGATCGGGGTCAACAATGTCAACGAACGCCTCAAGGTGCTGTACGGCGACAGCTACCGCATGTGGATCGACAGCCGCCCCGGCGAGGGCACCAGCACGGGGATCGAAATTCCGGAGCAAGTCAGTGGTACCGTAGTGGGAGTTGAATCATCCTTGGTGGGGAGCGGGTAGCCCACTTAACGGGAGCATATCTGAGCAATCTTAACTATTCCCTCCTTCTTCCCCGCGAAGATCGGCGAATGCCGTGCACGATTGCGGAGCGGACGCGCCGCGTGTACGACATGGTCTCCTCGGTTTATCCAGCCAGCACTTATTTTTTTCATTCCAAAGCGCACGATTGCGTGCTACAGCACTCCGGGATTCGCAACGGGATGCGCATCCTGGAGGTCGCCACCGGGAGCGGGGAAATGTTCCGCCGCCTGGTCAAGGCCAATCCCGACGGACGGACCTACGGACTGGATCTTTCCCCCAACATGGCCGCCCACACGCTCCGCGTGGCCCGCAAAGCCTGCCCGGAAGCCGAAGCGGGTTGTGGCGCCGTGGACGTCCGTAATCTTCCGTTCCAAGCCGCCAGCTTCGACGCCGTGATCTGCTGCTATCTGCTGGAGTTGTTATCGAGGGAGGATATCCGGCTCACGCTCCGCGAGATCCGGCGCGTCCTGCGTCCCGGCGGGAATTTTTCGCTGGTGGTGATCGGGCAGAACGTGAAGATGTTCAACCGGATGTACGTGCTGGGAGGCAGCCTGGTGCCGGCCTTCTGGGGCCGCCAGGTGGAAAGCAGCGTGCCCGAGATGATCCGGCAGACCGGAATGCGTGTGCTCACCGACTGCTTCGTGCGCCAGGGATTCTACCCCTCGCGGGTGCTGGTGGCGGAGAACACCGCCGCCCACAGCCGGTCGGCGCGAAACGGGCGCTAGCTCATCTCTTTGTCTTAGCTACGGCAATCGCCTTTCCAAGAAGCGAGGCAACAAAATTCTCGAAGTTCAGTTCAGCAGCCGGTTGGCGGTACGCTCCGTTCCGCCCCGCTGCGGCGCTCGACGTCAGAAAACAAGCTGCATCGTACAGCCGCTCGCGAACAAGCTTCGTCAAGAGAATTTCGTAGCGTTTCGCGTACGATGCCTGCCTGAACTCTGGGAAAACTTTGAAGTGAGGCTCCCGAGCTCGTACCGGGGTCAAAGATGCAGGAGCTTCCTCCAGCAACATTAAATAGCCGAGCCACGGTCGTCCCGAAGTCTCGAACGCCCCTTCGCGATACGCCGCCCAAAGATCAGCGGCACTCCCAATCGCCTCCTCAGTTCGGTTGTTATAGTTATTCCCGAAAGACCCGACTTGCGATTTGAATTCGACGCTCGCAAGGAGCTGACCGTCCGCAACGACTACCAGGTCCCATTTCTTTTCGGGACGGTACCACCCCGGCAACTCCAGAGCGTGTTCGCAGTGGACCTGTGCTTTAGGAAGACCTCCTTGACAGAGTAAGTCGCGCACGAGAGTTACAAACCCATTCATCTGCGCGCCTCCTGTAACTGCGGAACGCATTCCCGTGTCTCTTTGGCCGGTTGTGCTTCCCTGTTTTTGTGCTTGTGCCTCTCGCGCGCTCCAGAAGTGACGGATCGCAGCTCGGAGTTGTCTCTCAAGCCTTGGAGTGAGACTCATTTTGCGTTAACGGGGTTTCCGGAGTCTGATCGACGTTCGGCTAAATAGAGAGGATGTCTCATTGGCGATCCGCCTCTCCGCAGACGCAAAGTAGTGCTCGTCCACTTCAAACCCAATACTGTTGCGGCCCGACCTGGCGGCGGCTACCGTAGTTGTTCCAGTCCCAAGGAATGGGTCCAATACTGTATCGCCCACAAAACTAAACATTCGGATCAGGCGCTCGGCAAGTTCCACGGGATAGGGTGCCGGATGCAGCCGGGTTGACGCTCCGGTCAGTCCCGACCAGATCTGCTGGAACCACTGCTTGTAATTTTCGACCGAGATAACACTCAGTACTCGGGTGGGGATATCGGGCGTTCGATAGCCGCCCGGCTTACGCTCCATCAGTATGAACTCGATGTCATTCTTAATCACCGAATTTGGTTCGTAGGGCTTTCCCAAGAAACCAGATCCGCCGTTTTCTACTTCGTACACGGCGTTAGCAATTTTGTGCCAAATGATAGGTGCCAGATTGTCGAACCCGAGCTTTCGGCAGTGCTCTTGAATCGAAGCGTGAAGAGGAACAACAGTGTGCCGCCCATTATTCTTTCTGCGAGAGAGGCAGACGTCGCCCACAACACATATCAGGCGTCCGCCCGGTACGAGGACTCGAAAGCATTGCTCCCAGACTTTATCTAACTCCGCCAGGAACTCCTCATAGTTCTCTATGTGCCCCATTTGGCCCTCAGAGTCCCTGTACACTTTCAAGGTCCAATAAGGCGGAGATGTAACCACCAAGTGGAGGCTCTCCGGCTTTAAGGAACTCATTGTGCGAGCATCGGCGAGATGGAGTGTGTGGGTTGAGGGTATCTGTCGGACTGCTTGATCAATCAGATGGATTAGGTTCTCGTCCTTGGCGATCCGGGGGAGGTCGGTCTGCGGGTTTTCAAGTGAGAGCAATTCCGGTGGGACGAAATCCGAGAGTTTCGGCATCGTGTCTAAATCATCGCTGTCGGTGTGATCGCGGATTGATCCGTCCAGAGCTAGGTTCATGAATGACAGTGCGTCCGAAAGTCCCGTCCTCTCGTATCAGAACGCATCCACCTGGGGACCGTCAAGCTTGAACGCGCATTCTAGACGGCGGCACTCCGCTCACCACTAATAAAACAGGTACTTCCGCCACTGATCGTCGCTCTTGCCGAGCAGGCGCATCAGGTGCCGGCTGGTGTGCAGGCTGAACGGCCGCGGCGCGCGCGCCAGGCGCATGCCCGCTTCCTCCGGCGTACGGCTGCCCTTGCGATTGTTGCAGGGATGGCAGCAGGCCACCAGATTCTCCCAGGTGGTCTCGCCCTTGCGCGAACGTGGGATGACGTGATCCAGCGTCAGATCTCCCGAGCTGAAGGTTCGCAGGCAGTACTGGCAGGTGTAGCGGTCGCGCATCAGGATGTTTTTCCGCGATAGCGCCCGTGTCTGGTGCGGAATGCGGCGGTATTCCAGTAGCCGGATCACGCTCGGCACCATGATCGCCGCGCGGGCGGAGTGCACGTGCCCGCTGGAGTGTTCCTCGGCCGCGGCGACTCCCTTGAGCACCAGCACCACCGCGCGCCGCGCCGCGCATACGTTGATCGGCTCGAAGCTCGAGTTCAGCACCAGCACGGGCCGGTGCAGCCGTTCCCCGTTCGTGGTCGAGGCGTGTGCATAGATCTGTGCGGCGCTCACGCGTGTCCTCCCGAAGCCGTAAAAGCAAGCTCGATGGCTGCGCGCCGGTCCGTCCGCGCCAGCGCCAGTAAAGCCACATGCGCGGCTCCCGCGCGCTTCAAAACCCGCGCGCCCGCGCTGGCCGTGGCGCCGGTGGTCACCACGTCGTCCACCAGAAGCACGCGCATTCCTTCCACGGACCGGCTGCGCGCCAGGCGAAAAGCCCCGCGCACATTGGCCCGCCGTTTCGCGTTGGTCAGCCCGGCCTGAGGACGAGTCGCCCGCCGCCTTCGAATCACATTTCGCACTGGGACCCCCCACTTCTTGCCGATCTCCCGCGCCAGCAGATCCGACTGATTGAATCCGCGTTGCCACCGCTTCCACCAGTGGAGCGGCATCGGGACGATCACATCAAAACTCGCCTCGCGCGGTAACGCTTGCGCCAAAAACTTTCCAAAGGTCCGCGCCAGCGGCCGCACACCGTCGTACTTGTATAAATGGACCAGCTCCCGCAGCGTGCCTTCATACGACCCGTACGAGTACACCGCGTCGAAGCCTTGGAGTCCCAGGCGGCACAGCGCGCAGCGTCCGGTTTCATCCAGGGGGAAGCGGTTGACGAACGGCATTCTGCACGCCACGCAGAAGTATTCCGCGATCAGCGGCTCCGGTTCCGCCAGGCACGCGGGGCACACCGGGATTCTCGAAAACTCTTGGAGGGGTTCGCCGCAGACGCGGCAATCGTCAGGAAAGACCAGGCGGGAGGCGGCGTCCAGCAGGCCGCAGGATACCCTTTTCGCGACGCGACCGACGCCGTCCGCCGAAATAAGGTGGCTCCGACTAGGGAGCAGGCTACTCGAGAAAACTCACCTCCGAGCCCCAACCTAAATTCCAGTGTACACCAGCGCCTATACCGACATATAAAACAGGCTCAGCCGCGGCAGGCCGGCCGATTCCAGGACCTTCCGATCCAGAAACTGGCGCTCTAGTGTCGCGAGCTGCGCGGCGCTCATCTTTCCGCGATACGGCTTCAGTTCCTGGTCGAGCGCGCGGCGCGCCTCAAACAACGCCTCCTCGCTGGCCGCCGCCCGCGCCCGGGCCGTCATCTTCTCCTCGATCGCCGTGAGCCTCTGCTCCAGTTGCTCCAGATCGCGATACAACTCTTCGAGATTCAGGCGTTCCAGCGATTCCGCCAGATCGCCGTGCCCGGCGGCGCGAAGTGCCTCGGCATTTCGCTGCACATGTCCGCGAACATCGTCGATTGAAAAAGGAGGCGGAGCCTCGCGCTTAGCGGGTGCACCCGCGGCCATGGACTGGGCTTCCTCGGCCACCGCCTGGGCGCAGTAGGCGACGGAGTTGACCATCTGGAAACGGGCCCGTGCCGGCCGAGCGCGCCATTTTTCGAACGCCGCGTCGATCCCGCGCAGCACGGCTTCCAGCGGCACGCCCGAATTCTTCCAGCTTTCGATCAGCGCCCAATCGAGCGGCGACATCATGAAAAGCGCTGTCCCGCGCGCCTGCTGGAAACGCTCCTCGATCTCGGTGAAGTAGTTGAAGTAGTTTATTTCACCGCTCACGCTAGATTGCCTCAATGCCACATTCGCCCAAGAAATCATAGATAGCAGTGTAGTCCGCAGGTTCACGAGTCCAATCTTGTGAATCTCCCTCCGGGACAAAAATGACGAAACCCTGGCGTGCGCGGGTCAGTAGCACACGATACGAGTTTGCTATGTATCTCTTGCGGTTCTGGTCGCGAACTGCCTGCCAGCGCGTGCCGGAGAAACTGAAGGGCAGCCAACCCGCGGGCGACCGGCGGAAATTGAGATCCCAGCAAACTATCGCCCAGTCGAGCTCTAATCCCTGCACGTGGAATTCAGTACCAACATCTTCGAGGTAGTATGAGGATCTAATGTCGTCTTTACCCTTCAAGAACCACTGTGCAGGATCGATTTCCTGCTTTACAAAAATTCCTTCGGGCTTCAATCGGATCGCGTTCGATGAAGCTAAAAGACCGAAACGTTCGCTACCCCTCGCCTGACTTCGTATCCATTCCTTGGCTCGCTGAAGTCGTCGAGTAACGACAATCGGGTACTGCGGGATCTCTGCGCAAAGGCTTTTCGCCTTCTCTACTTCACCATCGATGACCGCTCCAACAAATGCAGACACGTGCTCGGCTCTGAAGGAACGCAGCGAAACCGCAAGATGTAGTTCAGGCTGAATAATCGCCCCGAGCTGCTTCAATCGAGTCGAGAGGTCGTTCGTCCAATCATACTCAGCGTTCTGAATTTCCGACGAACAGTGGACGCTCCAGTGCGGGAAACGACGTTCGAGAGCGTTCAGCCACTCGACCATGCCCGCCTCCCCCGTATTGATCTCCTGGCCACCACCGACCAGGCAAATCACACAACACCAATCCGTATGACGGTCCATTACGGAGAGTAGAAATTCCGGCTCAGATGAGTCGAACTCTGAGACGCCACGCTTCCGTAGCATGAAGCTTGCAAGTTGCTGTTGATGCCATGCGCGTTGCGCTTCATCAAAGACCACTACCTTTTCTATAGGGGGCGCATCGGACGTGTAGTTGTCATCGCGAAAGTGCCTAATGTTCTGAATAAACGTGCGAGCTCTTCGCCTAACATCTTCCATCCGTAGACTGGGCCTACCGATCGAAGCCTGGGATTGTTCCATCGCATCGATAGCGAGCGCCTCCCGAAGTACCTTCACCAAAGGATCATTGCCAGACAGAAATACGGCATGCGACGCCTCGTCCGCCCGCATCCTCTCGGTTGCGATATTTAGGCCAGCTAGAGTCTTCCCTGCGCCAGGCACTCCGGTTATAAGACAGAGAGCCTTTTTGCCATTCCGCTTAGCGTCTTCGATAATCTGCGTGACACACGACGCAGTTCTCGTCAGATTTATCGCACCCGCATCTGAGCGGGCAATTGATGAAACCCTATGGCCCCTGTACAACGCCTGGGCTGCCTCAACGATAGTTGGTGTGGGCTGGTATGCCGAGTTTGCCCACGCGACCGGGTTCAGCGACGGAGCTTGAACCTCAGCAAGCACCTTAGCCAGTAAGTCATGAAGAGAATATCTATTTGCCAACACCACATCGCTTATTTGATCAGTGGCGAATTGGCCGCCCCACTGCATATCCGGCGCCTCGCTCGCCACCAGAACTGGGACTATTGGGACTTGATGACTTCCGGAGTGGAAATTCTTGAGATCAAGCGCATAATCTGTGACTTGATCAATTGAACTCCGATCATAGTGAGTTGCGCCAAACTTAAACTCAATAACGAAGATGACCCCGTTGATGAGGACAATGGCATCGGCACGACGACCGATCCTCGGAATCTCGAATTCAAGGAAAAGGTGGCCAGGAGGTAGTTCTCTGAGTGCGTTCGCGAGGTGCTCGATCTGGAAGCTCCATGCTCGCTTCTGCGGAGGTTCTAAAGGGAAGTCATAATGAGCAGACAGGGCTCCGAAGACGGCGTCAGGACTTGACAGGACGAAATCCTCCGTCGACGCACTGTAGTACGAGCGATTCACCAGGTATTTAAGGATTCGCGCAGCGCTGCCAGATCAGCCGCAGCCCGTCGAGCGTCAGGTCTTGGTCATAGATCTTGACGAAGCGCGAAGCCTTCACGATCACTTGGCCCTGTCCGCCGGTGGCAACCGCTTTTGTCTCCGGACCCAGCTCGGCCGTGATGCGCTCCACGATGCCGTCGATCATTCCGATAAAACCGTAAAACAGCCCCGACGTAATGCTGCCGACCGTGTTCGACCCGATCAGCTTTTCGGGCGGCCGGAAATCCACCATGGGCAGGCGCGCGGTCTTCGCAAACAGGCCGGAGATCGACATCCCGATCCCGGGACAAATCACGCCGCCCAGGAACTCTTTTTTCTTCGAGACGATGTCGAAGTTGATGGTGGTGCCCAGGTCGACCACGATGCAAGGGCCGCCGTACTTCGCAAAGCCCGCGACGGCGTTCACCAGGCGATCCGCGCCCACCTCGCGCGGGTTGTCGTAAAGCACGGTGATCCCCAGGTCGCTGGCATAGTTTATGAACAACGGCTTGCGTCGAAAATAACGCTCGCTCATCGCCTCCAGGGGCTGATCGACGGCCGGCACCACACTCGAAATGACCACATCGTCCACGGCCGCCAGATCCAGCTTGGACAGCGTGAACAGGTTGCGGATGAGAATGCCCCACTCGTCGGCGGTCTGCTCCTGGATGGTGCGCAGCCGCCAGCGCCCGGCCAGGTCTTCGCCATCGAAGGCGCCGATGGTCACGTTCGAATTGCCGACGTCGAGAGCAAGGAGCATAGTTATAGAAGTCTTACTCCACCCGCGAGGATGGTAGTCTCCGTTCCATTATCTTCGCGCACCCGCAGGAAGCCCGCCGGATCCAGCCCGCAGGTGACGCCCTCGACCAACCTTCCCGCCGCCTCGGCACGCACGCGCCGGCCCGAGACGTAGCTCGATGCTTCCGCGAATTGTTGAAGCGTTTCCTCCGCAGGTAGCTGGCCAAAATGATCGACTGCGTTTACTAACGCCACCAGCAAATCCTCTCGCGACACGCGCACTCCTTCCAGCACGAGCGAGGTCGCCGGTGTTTCGAGATCGTCGGGAAACGTGGTCTGGCTGACGTTGATCCCGATCCCTGCGATGATCGTATCGCCTTCAAGCTGGGCGAGCACGCCTGCGCACTTCTTCCCGTTCACGAGTACGTCGTTCGGCCAACGTATATCACCGCAACCCATCGCCTGGCGCGTCGCAAGACCAAGCGAGAGCATGACGATCGGAACGGGTTTGGCAGCCAAGACCATCGATACATATAATCCAACGCCAGCCTCCGAGATCCATGTGCGGCCGTGGCGGCCTATGCCCGCGGTCTGCTCGTCCGCGCCCACGATTCTTCCAGGCTGCATGTCCCGGCGCGCCTCGATCATCGTCGAATCCAGGGTGTCGAACCAGTCGATTCGCTTCCCGGGCAGCCGAGCCCGCACGGAATCGGCGTTAAAGCGTGGCACGGAGTTTGGCAAGCTGCGCCTCGTATTCGGCTTGCTTCTGGCGCATCCCCGCGACGATCTTTTCCGGAGCCTTGGCGAGAAACGCCTCGTTCGATAGTTGCCGCTCGGAGTTGGCGATCACCTTCTCCAGTTGCTCGATCTCCTTGGTTACGCGCTCGCGATCCACCTTGAGCTGCAATTGCAGAACGAACTCGGCATCGACACCGTGGGCCGCCTCGTTGCGCAAATCCAGTTTCACCTTTGCCAGCCGCGAGATGGCGTCTGCATTCGCTTGTGCCACGTGAAACGCGCGATTCCGCGCGTACAGGATCCCATCCACCATCTGCTTCGGATCCACGCCGTTATCCGCTCGCGTGGCGCGCGCCGAAGTCACGATTTCCTTGAGAGTTGCCATCTCCGACTCGGCATTGGGATTGGATTCGCTCTGTGAGAAACGCGGATACTCCGCCAGCGCAATCGATTTCCCCGGCATCTCCAGGCGGTGCCACAACTCCTCGGTCAGGAACGGCATCAGCGGATGCAGCAGCCGCAAGGCCTTCTCATACACCGTGTAAGCGAAACTCCAGTCCTCGTCGAGCTTCTTCAGCTCCAGATACCAGTCGCAGAAGTCGTCCCACCAGAAGTGATACAGTTCGTCGGCGGTCTGATCGTAGCGATGCTGCTCGAAGTTGCGATTCGCCGCTTCCGCACAGGCGTTGAGACGACTCGCGATCCACCGATCCGCCAGCGAAACTGGCTTCCCGGAACCCTCGCGAGGCTTGCTAAACAGAAGACGAGACGCGTTCCAGATCTTGTTGGCGAAGGCTTTCAATGCGTCGATGCGGTCTTCGCTCAACGCGATATCGCCCCCCGGCGCGGCGCTGATCAACAGCGCAAAGCGCACCGCATCGGTCCCGTACTTGTCGTTAATCACCAGCGGGTCGATCGTATTGCCCTTGGTCTTCGACATCTTCTGGCGCTCGGCGTCGCGCACCAGGCCGTGGATGTGGATCTGTCTAAACGGCACCTCGCCCATAAACTCCAGGCCGAACATGATCATGCGCGCGGCCCAGAAAAAGATGATGTCGAAGCCCGTCACCAGCAGTGACGTCGGATAGAACGTCCGCAGGTCCGCCGTATCCTCCGGCCACCCGAGCGTCGAAAACGGCCACAGACCGCTCGAAAACCAGGTATCGAGCACGTCCGGATCCTGCTCCAGCTTCCCCGATCCGCACTTCGAGCACGCCGTCGGATCTTCGCGGGAAACCGTGACTTCGCCGCACTCCCCGCAATGCCACACCGGAATGCGATGTCCCCACCACAGTTGCCGCGAGATGCACCAGTCGCGGATGTTGTACATCCACTCGAAGTAGGTCTTGGCCCAGTTGGCCGGGACGAACGTGATGCGTCCATCTTCCACGGCCTTAATCGCCGGTTCGGCCAGCGGCTTCATCTTCATCCACCACTGCTTCGAAACCAGCGGCTCGACGACCGTCTTACAGCGGTGGCACTTGCCGACGCTCAACCGGTACGGCTCGATCTTCTCCATCAGCTTGAGCGTTTCGAGATCCGCCACCACCTGCTTGCGCGCGTCATAACGATCCAGACCGGCGTACTTCCCGGCCGCCGCGGTCATCTTCGCGCTGTTGTCGATCACCTGAATGCTGGGCAGGTTGTGGCGCTTGCCGGCCTCGAAGTCGTTGGCATCGTGCGCCGGCGTGATCTTCACCGCGCCCGACCCGAATCCGAGCTCGGCCATCTCGTCGAGAATAATCGGAATATCGCGATCCATCAACGGCAGCCGGACGGTTTTGCCCGCCAGCTCCTTGGCGCGCGGATCGCGTGGGTTGATGGCGACCGCGGTATCGCCCAGCATCGTTTCCGGACGCGTGGTCGCGACCACCAGCTTCAGCGAACTGCCGTTGACCGGATACGCGATGTGCCACAGATGGCCCTGCGTGTCTTCGTGCTCCACTTCGAGATCCGAGAGCACCGTCTGGCAGCGCGGGCACCAGTTGACGATGTAGTTGGCGCGATAGATCAGTCCTTTTTCGTACAGCCGCACGAACGCTTCGCGCACCGCGCGCGACAGGCCCGGATCCATGGTGAACCGCTCGCGCGACCAGTCGCAGCTGTCGCCGGCGCGCTTCATCTGCTCGACGATGCGGCCGCCGTGCTGCGCTTTCCATTCCCAGACCTTCTTGAGAAACTCCTCGCGGCCCAGCTCGCGCTTCTGGAGGCCCTGCTGCGCCAGTTGCCGGTCGACCATCAGCTCGGTGGCGATCCCCGCGTGATCGGTGCCCGGCACCCACAGGGTTCGCTCGCCGCGCATGCGATGCCAGCGGATCAGCGCATCGATGATCGAATGCTCGAACATGTGGCCCATGTGGAGCGAGCCGGTGACGTTGGGCGGCGGGATCACCAGCGAGAAATACGGGTCTCCAGGAGACGGCTCGACGCGGAAGAGCCGCTCGTCCACCCACCACTTGGCCCAATGCGGCTCGAACCGCTGGGGCTCATAAACCTTCTCGATTTCCATGGGAAGACCTCAATTTTAGCAGTCCCCGTGCCTTCAGCGTCTTAAAGTTCGGGCAAATTCAAGACGATCAAGGAGTTACATATGTGGGCCCGCCGCCTCGCCTTCGTACTTTGTCTGGCCGCCATGGCGCTATGGGCGTCCGCGCTGCCCTGGAGGCGGATCTGGACCGGCCACAACGATTTCATGGCCTTTTACACGGGCGCCATGCTCGCCGGCACCCCCGATCTCTATTCTCCATCCGCCAATCGAGCCGTGAACGAACAGCTTGGTTACTTGATGCCGGCGGTTCAGTATTTGCGATTGCCCTACTACGCCGCGCTCCTCAAGCCGCTGGCGGCGTTGCCGTATCATGCCGCTTATCTGCTCTTTCAGGGCGTGTGCCTGGCGGCGGACTCTGGCTTTTGTTTGGATGACGAACCGGATGAGGTCGCGCGCCGTCCCCTGGTTCCTGCTCATCTCGATTCCGGTTCTGACCAGCTTTGCCAACGGCCAGGACGTGATGATCGTGCTGGCGCTCGCCGCCGCCGCCGTCTATCTGGACCAGGCCGATCGTCCCTGGCTGGCCGGATTGTGTCTGGCGCTCTGCACTCTCAAGTTTCATCTGTTCGTGTTCACGCCGGTAGCCTTGCTGATGCACCGCAAGTGGCGTTTCGCGGCGTCCGCCGCGCTGGGAGTCGCTCTGGAGCTCGCCGTCAGTTTTGCCGTCGCCGGTTGGCGTTGGCCCCTGGAATACGCGGAATTCCTGCGCAGTCCGGCCCTGCATCCGACGCCCTACGTTCCGCCCAACATCGCGGGGATCACGGCGGGCATCGCCGGGAACGTGGTTCCTCTGGAGATCGCCCTGACGCTGGCCGTCGCAGCGTGCACCGTGTACCTGTGCAAGCGCGCGAAAAGTTTTCCCGCGGCGTTCACGCTGTGCATCTTCGCCGGTATTCTCGTCGCGGGGCATTCCTATATTCAGGACTGCGCGCTCTTGCTGCTGATCCCCTTGTTCCTGCAGCCCCAATCGGGCTCGGTGCGGCAGCTGAGTCTCGTTCTGCTGACGCCGTTTCCGTACTTCCTGCTGATGGCGGAAGGGCCCTTGGGCCGGGTTACGCCCGTTCTGCTGCTGCTGTGGTTCGTTGCTCTGGCGGCGGACGTCTGCGGGCTGATTCCGCGGCGGAAGACAGCCGAGCCGCTCCCCGAGGCGGCCTGGTCACTCCGCTAGCAGGCGATCCAGCAGGTCGTTGACTTTGAGGTACCGGGCCCAGTGATGCATGTACTCGCGATCGAGCCAGGATCCGCTAACTTTCAGGACGCCCCGCAGATCATTCCACTGGCGCTCTGAGGATTCGCCGCCGGCGCGATACCACTCGAGCTTGCGGAGGACGGTGTCCTCGGCGGTCGCCACGGCACATTCGATCGGATTGGGTCCGAAAGATTTGCTTTGCTCGAACCGTCGCCGGGCGAACGAAGCGCGACTGTAAGGGTCGTTTCGAAGCGGGAAAATGTCGATCTTGAAAGTAGTGGCGTAGTGAATTAGGTTGAAGGATCGCCCACGCGTGAGCGCATCTCGGATGGTTGGGCCATCCGCGTAGAAATCAGCCTTTAGCAGGGAAACAAACTCGTCCACCTGGTCGGGTTTCAGATCGGCCACGATATCAGCATCCATGGTCGGCCGGGTGATGCCATGAATAGAGCTAGCCACGGAACCTCCCACCAGGTACGGGGTCTCCGTCCGGTCCAGAACCTCCAGAACCCGCGCAAACGCGTCAGCGGGGGTCGCCATCGGCTTCCGGATCCCAACCATAGGCGCGAATCACCAGTTCGCGAGGCAGGTGGCGCGCGGCGACCCGCAGAAGCACCTCCCGGTCATTGGCGTCGGGATGAAGACGGCGAACGCCCATTTCGTACAGCTGCAGAAGAAATTGGGAAGCGTTCAGGGTCGCGCCCAGTTTTTCTCCGGCCGGCATCCTCCGCAACAAGTCCAGCCACACCTCCATCGCACGGGGATCGGTATCGGTAAACTCGGACGGGTGAATCATCATCCCGAAGCCATCATAACTTGGCCGGAGGCTTTACAATGTCAGTGATGAACTACTACTCAGCAAAAGATATGGCCGCGGCGTTCCGCACCGTCCGCAACAATACCATCAAGATCGCCGAAGAGATCCCCGAGGATAAGTACAGCTTTCAGGCGGCTTCCGATTCCCGCACGGTGGCCCAGACTCTGGTGCACATCGCCATGGGCACGCGCTTTGCGACCCTGGTGCATGCCGAGCAGAAGCTCAAGACCTTGGAGGGATTCAATTTCTACAGCTTCATTCATCCCATCATCGCCGAGGAGCAGAAATCGCACAGCAAAGCGGAAATCGTGCAGCTCCTGCGCTCGAGCGGCGACCAGTTCGCAAAATGGCTGGAAGGATTATCCGACGAGTTCCTGGCCGAACAGGTGAGCTTCCCCGCCGGAGCGCAGCCCCCCGCCAAGACCCGCTTCGAGATGCTGCTGAGCGTGAAGGAGCATGAGATGCATCATCGCGCCCAGTTGATGGTTCTCCAGCGCATGGTGGGCATCGTGCCGCACCTGACGCGCGATATGCAGGCGCGCAGGGCCGCTATGGAAGCGGCCAGCAAGTCCTAATCCCCGACGCGGGCGGGAGCTCGTTCCTGTTGTAGTCCGGCCGTCGATTCCACCACTTGGATCAGCCGGTCCGCATCGAACGGCTTGGTCACGTAGCTGTCCATTCCCGCGGCCAGGCACCGCTCCCGGTCGCCTTTCATGCTGTGCGCCGTGACGGCAACGATTGGCGTACGCCTCCCGCGCTGGCTCTCCCATTCCCGGATCAGCGCCGTGGCCTCCAGTCCATCCATGTCGGGCATCTGGATGTCCATCAAGACCACGTCGAAGCTCTGCTCCTGGATGCATTCGAGCGCGCCGCGTCCGGTGGCCGTCACCGTGACCTGGTGGCCGCGCTTTTCGAGCAGCTTGCTGGCCAGCCGCTGATTCACGGGGTTGTCTTCGGCCAGCAAGATCCGGAGATCGGTCATCGGGTTCGGGTTAAACGCCATGACGGCCAGCGCGAGCTTCCGCGTTTGGTCGGCGACTTCGCCGGCCGCTTCCGTCGCCACACCGAAACGGGCGCTGAAATGGAACGTGCTGCCGCGGCCCGGCTCGCTTTCCACCCGGATCGAGCCGCCCATCAGATTCACCAGCCGTGAACAGATCGCCAGACCCAGCCCCGTGCCGCCATACTTGCGCGTGGTGGATCCGTCCGCCTGCCGGAAGGCGTCGAAGATGAGGACCTGCTTGTCCGCGGGAATCCCCACGCCCGAATCGCGCACGGCAAATAGCAAGGTCACGCTGTCGGCGTCGGCGCCGGGGCCCGCGGGAGCCTCGCGGCGAACCGAGATCGAGACCTCGCCTTGATCGGTGAACTTGACGGCGTTGCCCAGCAGATTCAGCAGGACCTGGCGCAAGCGATCCGGGTCGCCGGCCAGGCGGGCCGGAACGTCGTCCGCGACCGACACGGAGTACTTCAGGTTCTTCTTGGCGATCTGCAACGACAGCACGCGCCCAGCCTGTTCCAGGCAATCCTGCAGCGAAAAATCTACGATATTCAGATCCAGGCGCCCGGCATCGATCTTGGAAAAGTCCAGGATGTCGTTCAGAACGGTGAGCAGCGAATCGGCGGAGAGGCGCGCGGTTTCCAGATACTCCCGCTGCTCGCCGGTGAGCGGCGTGGCCAGGACCATGTTCGTCATGCCCAGCACCCCGTTCATCGGAGTGCGGATCTCGTGGCTCATGTTGGCCAGAAACTCGCTCTTGTGACGGCTGGATTCCTTGGCTTCCTCCAGCAGCCGCTCGATTTCGATCTTCTGCTGATCGACCACGGCTTTCTCCCGTTCCACGCGGGCTTTTTCCGCGGCGAGCTCGGAAGTCCGCTCCTCCACGGCCTGTTCGAGTACGCGGCGCTCCTCCTCCAGGTGGTGCATGCGATGCCGCAACAGCAGGCGGGCCAGACCAACCAGTGCCAGAACCAGCCCGCCCGCGAGCCATGGCGATGCCCACCAGGGCGCCTGCACCTGGTAGCTCAGGCGAGCCGGCGCTTGGCTCCAGACCCCTTGCCCGTTCCGCGCCATGACTTCCAACCGGAAGAGGCGCCGCGGCAGCGTCGGAAAATTCAGCTCGCGCTCGGCCGTTTCCTGCCAGGACGACTTCTCACCGCCCAAACGGTACCGGAACATGACCCCCGACTCGTCGGTAAAGGTCAGCGCCGCGAACCGGACCCGCAGCGGCCCGCGCCTCCGGGGAATCGCGACCTCGCCGGCGGGGTCCAGCGGCGTTCCGCCGAGTGTGACGGAGGTGAACACCACCTGCGGCGGAATGCTGGGTGGTGGAACCGGCTGCGGCTCGAATCGCGACAGTCCCCGGCTGGTGCCGATCCACACCGCCCCGTCCGGGCCGGCCAGGAACGCGTTGGTGTTGCAGTCGTCCCAGATCAGGCCGTCGGACCGCCCGAAGTGGCGCCAGCGCGTCCGGTCGAACACGTCCGCGCCGTGGTCGGTGCCCACCCACAGCCATCCCCGCCGGTCGAATCCCAGAAACGTGGACTTGTCCGAGCGCAGCCCGTTCGCGCTGGTGAAATGCTCTACTCGGGGCTTACCGGCGTCGAAGCTTATGTGGGTAATGCCGAAGGCGTCGCGATAGCCGATCCAGACCGACCCGTCCGGGTCCGCGGCCACCTGCGCGACCAGGTTGCTCTTGAGGCCGTCCGCCACCGTATAGCGCACCCACTCTTCGCCGGAAGACTGTCCGCCGGAAAGATGCGCCAGGCCCAGGTCTCCCGCGGCCCATAGGCCGCCGAACCGGTCTTCCGCCGTCATCGTGAATCGTTCCGACGCTGGGGAGCCGGATGGCAAGACCCGCGCGAATCGCACCGGAGAGGAGCCGTGCACGGGTCGGGTGGTCTGGTAGAGGCCCTGCCGGGTGGAAGTCCACACGTTCCCCTGGCGATCCGACATGAGGTATTGGACGCTGCCGGGAAGGCCCTCCGCCGGCCCTAACTGCTGCGATTGGCCGGTGCGCGGATCCAGCCGGACGATGGCCGTTTCCACCGGTCCGGTTTCGTCGCCGCCGATCCACAATGCGCCATCCGGACCTTCCAGGACGCTGCGGATCGTGTCGATTTCCGGAACCCGCCGGTGCTTCCACGACAGGTGTCCCTTCCGAACCTCCGCGTAGTCCAGCCCGGCCGGGGTGCTTGCCCACAGCGTTCCGCTCGCGTCACTGGTCTTTGACCACGCGATCGACCACACCGAGGAACGGCTCAAACCTTCGCGGCCGCTCCAGCCCTGCCACTCGTTGTAACCTACCCAGCGCGCCAGGCCCGAGCCCAGCAGACCCAGCCAGATATTTCCTTCGCGATCCCGGAACACCGCGGAAATGTCGCTGGCTCCCAGGCCGTCGTTGACCGCGACGGTTTCCCACCCTTGCGCTGTCCGGCGCGCCAATCCATCGTCGATAGGGACCAGCAGGCGTCCCAAGGAGTCCAGCCCGAGCGCCGCGTAGGTGGCGTCGGATACGCCCACTCCCGGCTGGTATTCGAATCGATCCGAACCGGGAGGACGCATGTAAAGGTGTTGATCGCTGCGAACCCACAGCGTGCCGTCCGGGCTTTCCAGAATCGCGTCCCAACGTTCGCGCGGCAGACCCATTTCGCGGCCGGCCCGGCGCGCGCTCCCATTTTCGAGGATGCACAAGTCCAGTCCACAGCCGTACCACAGCCGTCCGGAGGGGTCCAGATAGACGCTGACCGCATCTCCGGAGTGGTCCGTCAATCCCACCGGTGTGAACTGCATATTTTCTTGCCGTGAGCTTCCGGCCATCAACCCGCGGTCGGTGGCGACGTACAGGCGGCCCTGGGGATCCGAGGCGATCGCTTCGCGGCCGACCACCGCATGCGCGGCGCCCATGGGCACGACTCTGAATCTGTCGCCCGTTCGTCTCGCCAGGCCGCTTCCCGTGCCCACCCACAGCGTGCCGTCCGTGGCTTCGTGCAAGGATTCGATCCGCGCTCCCGGAAGTCCGTCGTCTTTGGTGAACGCTTTGAACCGGCTTCCGTCGTAGCGGAACAGGCCGTTCTGCGTTCCCACCCACAGGAATCCGTCGCGGTCCTGCAGGACCGCCTGCACCGCCAGGTTTTGCAGTCCTTCTTCCTGACCGTAGAATTTAAAACTGTAGCGCTGCGCCCGTAGCGGTGTGGATCCCGCCAGGTACGCCACAACGGCGACGAAGGTTGCGGCCGCGGCCCGGTTCATCGAATGGTCTGCCTCACTCCCAACTTTCGTCACTTTGTGTTGATTCGATTAGGGTAGTTGGCTCTGTGCTAGCCTCGATTCTTGGCGCCTACCCTATCCAAACCCCGTGTCGCAGTCGCCGGAGCCGGCAGTTTCGGCCGGAACCATCTGCGCGTGATTCAGCAGTCGGAACATGCGGAACTGGCGGGAGTCCTGGACATCGACCCGGAACGGGCCGCCACGGCTGCCAGTACCCACGACTGTCCGGAACTGGCGTCACTCGAGGATTTGGCCGGGAAAGCCGACGCCGCGGTCATTGCGACCCCCACCCACACCCATGCCGAGATCGGCCGCCAGCTGATGGAGCTCGGCGTGGATGTGTTGATCGAAAAACCACTAGCGCGCACTACCGCCGAAGCCCGCATGCTGGTCGAGACCGCCGCGCGCACCGGACGCGTCCTGCAGGTGGGGCATCTGGAGCGATTCAACCCGGCGATCGTCGCGCTCGAAGCCGTCATCTCCCAGCCCTTGTTTTTCGAGGTCCACCGGCTGAGCGAGTTCAGCCCCCGCAGCCTGGATGTGGACGTGGTGCTGGATTTGATGATTCACGATATCGACATCGTGCTGACGCTCACCAAACAAGCGCCCGAGGAAATCCGCGCGGCCGGCATCCATATTCTTTCCGAAAAGGTGGACATCGCCAACGTGCGCATGCAGTTTCCGGGCGGATGCGTGGCCAACCTGACGGCGAGCCGCGTTTCGACCGAGCGTGTCCGCAAGCTCCGCCTGTTTCAGCCGCACGAATATATTTCGATCGACTACACCCGGCAGGACGCGGCCCGCTTCGCCGTGAAACCACCCATGTCGATCGGCTACGCGCCGCTGGCCGTGGTGAAGGATGAACCCCTGCGGCTGGAGCTCGAAAGCTTCTTTCACAGCGTGGTTTCCAGAAGTGTCCCGCGGGTCACCGGGCAGCAGGGGCTGGCCGCCCTGGAGGTGGCCCAGGACATTCTTGATAAAATCGAGGCGCACGCCCAACTGGTGGCTCAGGCGCTCAATGTCGCGGGCAGATCTTCGTGACTTATCTTCGGAAAGAGACGCACTCGAGTTGTTTCCCGAGTGGAGCGAGCCTGTCACCTCGCGGCGCTTATTTCGGGCGGGCCTGGGCTCGCTGCTGGTCCACGCCGTCGTGATCGCGGCGCTGCTGGCGCTCCCGGAAACTCCCGGCCGGTTCGATGCGCATCCCGTTACAGCGGACTTCCGCAAAACCGCCGTCCATCTGGTGGCTCCGAAGATCTTCCCGGTGACCCAGAAGGATCCCAACAAGGGCAAGGTGCGGGAGCAGCTCGATATCCGGAGTTCGCTGCGGGAGGCTCCTCCCAAGGCCCGCGTGTTCGCGCCCCCAGCCCCGGCGGGTCCCGTGGTTCCGCCTGCCGCGCTGACTCCCCCTCCGCGGATTCAGGCGGCGGTCCCGGCGCCTCCGGTTCCCGGCGTGGTGCCCGCGTTGCCCCCGCCGCCCGAGGCAAGTGTGAAGCCCAAGATCGTGCTCGAAAACGTCGGCGCGGCCCCCCCACCCGGACCGCTTCCGGCGAACCCCACCATCAAGCTCCCCAGCACGGCCTTGGACGACATCGCTCGCGCGGCGCAAGCGGGCGGGCCTGGGGGTGCGGTGGTTTCCCCGGACGGCGCCAGCGAAGCCACCGCGCTGCGGCAGATGCAACTGCTCAGCGATCCCCTGGGAGTCGATTTCAAGCCGTATCTGCTCGAGGTGCTGGCCAAGGTCCGCCGGAATTGGATGGCGATTGTCCCCGACAGCGCGAGGATGGGGCGGCGCGGCCTGGTTCTGGTGCAGTTCAGCATCGACCGCGCCGGCAGCATCCCCAAGCTGGTGATTGCCTCGCCCTCCGGCATCACCGCGTTCGATCGTGCCGCGGTGGCCGGAATCAGCGCCTCCAATCCTTTCCCGCCGCTTCCGGCCGATTACAAAGGCGACCAGATCCGCCTTCAAATGGCCTTCTCCTACAACCTTCCGCCCGCTAAACCCTAAATGAACCGGAAGTTTGCAGTCACGCTGGCAATCTTTGCAGGACTCGCGGTCCTGGCCACCCTTACTCTGGACGGAACGATTCGCCTGGCCACCCTGATATTTCTAGGGGCTTTCGCCTTCAAGTGCTGGCTGGTGGTCTTGAAACAGCGCCAGGACTAAGAAATCGACATACGCCAGGTCGGACAGATTAGTAGTCCGCTCTAAGGTGAATCGTCGAGATACTCCACCCCACCCCTGCCTTTAAGCTGCTCTTTAGTCGTCCGCGAGGTCCCGATCAGGGACCAACGTTTCAGTTAGAGAAAAAGCAGTGCTAAACCAGTTCCAAATTGGTATCGCCCTCTTGGCCGGGGCGATGACCCGAGTGCGAGGCAATTCCGCGCAGCACGCCGGAGACACCTGTGTTGCCGCTGATTCTAAACCAAAACCAGCTTTTTGCGTCGCATTCATCGCATCGGCAGAAACGCCATTTTCCTTCAATGCCGCGGATGGTCCGGAGCGTGCACTTAGGGAAAGCGTTCACCGACACCGGCCAGGCAGAGGACGGACACGGTCGACCAGGAGGATTGCCAGGTGATGACGATGCGAGCGATGCGAGCAAAGGCCAGTGCGGCCAGCCCGGTAAAGGGCGCGACGGGGATCCGGCAGGGAGCGAAACCCAAGCTCCGTGTGGTTCCCAACAGCCGCCAGCGCGTTCCCGCCAAACCGGTGGCGATCAGCACCAGCCGGCACGCGGCGCAGGCCAATCCTGTGGCCGCCAAGGCCAACGCGCAAACCGCCAAGCTGGCGCGGCGCGACCGCGTGGTGCTGGAACATGTCCCGCTGGTGAAAGCCATCGCCGTGCGCGTCCACGAGAATCTTCCGGTGCATGTGGATCTGGACGATCTGGTGCACGCCGGAATCCTGGGTTTGTTCGACGCCGCCAGCAAATTCAATCCGGACAAGCAGGTGGTGTTTTCCAGCTACGCCAAGCACCGTATTAAGGGCGCGATTCTGGACAGCCTGCGCCAGCTCGATTGGGCTTCGCGCGACATGCGCCGCCGCCACAAGCAGGTGGAGGCCGCCACGCGCGATCTGGCCGCCGAGCTCCAGCGCAATCCCACCGAAGCCGAAGTGGCGAAAAAGCTGGGTATGGACGCCGAGCGCTGGCGCACCATGATGATCGACCTGCGCAACGTGGGCCTGATTTCCGCCTCGACGCGCGGCAATGAAGGCGACGATCTGCCCGCCCCCGATTTCCCCAGCAAACCCGAAACCCATCCCGATTCCATCTGCGCGCGCGAGGAACTGCGCAGCGTGCTGGGCGTCGCCATGAAGACGCTCCCGGAGCGCTATCAGAAAGTGGTCGCGCTGTATTACACCAACGAGATGACCATGAAGGAAATCGGCGGCATCCTGGGCATCAACGAAAGCCGCGTTTCGCAGATCCACAAATCCGCGCTCGAGAAGATGCAGGTGGCTCTCGAAGCCACCGGGATCACCTCGGCTCAGGCCTTCTAGACAGCGACTCCATACGCTGCTCGAGTTCGCTCTGGACGGCAGGATCTTCGCGGACCGCCGCAAGCGCTTCCATCATCGAATATCCCTGGTCCATCAGCGCCTTCATCCGCTCAAAACCCGGTTTCCAGGGTGCGGACTTCTGCATTCGCGCGAACATGTCCTCGGTGGATAACCCCTCGTAGAATGGATTGCGGATCCACACCGGAACGGTCTGCGGCGGGAAGCGGCGCGTGCTTCCATCCGGAAGTAGCGCGACCATCTCGATGGTGTCCCGGCGCCAGTCGCCGTCGACCTCGCCCTTCTGCGCCGTGATGATCATGGTTTGCGCCGGTTGCGCATCCGTGGCGAAGTGGTTGAAGACGGTGTAAGAATCGCCCCAATCGACTTTGCGGACGAAACTGCGGATTCGTCGCTTGCTGCCATCCTCGCGCGTGAATTCGATGGCTCCCTCCACCTCCATGCCGTGCGGGATGTCGCGGAGTTTCCAGTCCAGTATCCTGGGGGGCTCAGGCTCTGCGGCTTCCTGCGGGCTCACCGCGGGAGCGAACTGCGCGGCGTTTTCCACCTGCATTTCGCAGAAGAACGCGACCACGATGGTCTTGCTCGACTCAAAGCGGCGGAAGTAGAGATACACGGGCCCTTCCGACCGGTAGTGGAGCGCGAGCTCGAGAGCACTCGCGGGGATCACGCGGTCCGCGGCCGGCTCTCCTTCGCCTAACTGGTCCAGCATCGCTTGGATGCGGCGCAGTTTGTCGAAAGCGGCCGGCGACGATTCGGCCTCCTCCTGGAGCTGGTCGAGATCTGCACGGGCCGTGTCGCTGAGTTGGACCTGGTAACCGGTGGCCATAGGATGGGCTCCTTATTTCGCGGCTAGCTCCCGTTTCTTCACACTTCCGAGCGCCGTTACCCGGCCTTCCGAGATATCACGCAGGCTGGCCAGCAGCCGGTCGACGTTCTCCTTCTTGGACAGCAGCTCCACGGCGTCCAGGGCTTCCTGCAGCTTGTTCTGGATGGCCAGGTACTGGTGATAACTCAGCAGGACGGCGAGGGGCGCGTCGTTGTCCTGGATCACCATCATTTTTCTGATTTTGCCCAGGTTGGTCGCATTGAGCGTTCGCAGCTTGCTGACGCCCACGTGCTCCACCGCCGGATCGACAAACGGAATGCCGGAAGACCATGCCATGTCTGCTATCTTGCCGGATGTTGGGCTCGTTGTCAACAATATATTGTCAATATAGTGACCAGTTTGTGCCAACGCGCCGATGGAAGGTCTAGGCTGTGCCCGGGTGGGACTTGAACCCACACTCTCCTTACGGGAAAAGGGATTTGCAATGTGACACTGTGCAAGAAACCGTATAGTTTGAGCACGGCCCCATTGTTTTAGAGCGTGTTGTGTTACGCCTTGGATGAGGCCGTGCTCTCACGATTTCATCTTTCAGTGTCGTACTCCGGCGGGAAGAAGAAACTCCGTACCGTACTTGGGAGCGTTCTTCAGGGAACGCTCAATCACCGCCGGGCCGATTTCGGCAATGTCAGTGATGTCGGCGGCCGGGAAGAAAGTCTCCGCGAAGAAGTTTTCGAGTCCCGCGGGCGTGACCACCAGCAGGAGCTTCGCGGTTTCCGGGCCGACATTCTTGAAGGAGTGCACTACGCCGCGAGGCACGTGCACGAAGTCTCCCGCCGACGCGTTCAGAGCCTTGTCGCCCACTTGCGCCGCCAGCGTTCCCTGCTGAATATAGAACGACTCATCCTCCCGGGTATGCACGTGTGGTGGCGGACCGCCTCCGGGGACCACGCTGACCTCGGCCATGAAGAACGCTCCCCCTGTCTCCGCTCCGGTGATCAGGAAAGTCATCCGGTCTCCCGGGCCGCAATAGGCGGGTCCCGTTCCCGCGGGAACATGCTTGATCTGGCTTTGATTCATCTGGTTCTGATTCGACATGATGTGCCTCCTTTCTAAGGCAGGATCAGAATATCCGGAATCGCGAGGGCGCGTTCCTAAATGATCCCTAGAGGATTCCTAACTTTTTCCTAAACGGCCGCCGTGCGCGGTCCAGTGTATCCTGAAGGTCAGCATGACCGGCCAAGGCGCGGTCTCGATCAGCGACGAACTGAAGGCCTTCCTCGAAGGCCCGGTGTCCGTTTTGGTCGGCACGCGCGATTCGCGTCTGGTCCCGGAAATCACGCGCGCCTGGGGTCCGCGGGTTTCTGAGGATCGCCAGCGCATCAGCCTGTGTGTACCACTCGCGACCAGCCACAAGACCCTGGACAACATCGAAAGCAATGGGGCGATCGCTGTCGCCTTCTGCCTCCCCACCGACTACCGGACGATCCAGTTGAAGGGGCGGCGTGCCCTGGCTGCCGAGCCGGATGGCGCGGACCTGGCCGCCGTCCAACGGCATCGTGATGCGTTTGCGGTGGTGAATGAGTCCGTGGGAGTGCCTCGCGAACGGGTGGAGGCCTTCTGGCAGGCCGAGACGGAAACTTCCCCAGTGCTGGTCAAAGTCTTTTTTGCACCGCAGCAGATCTTCGATCAGACCCCCGGTCCTGGGGCAGGCAAAAGCCTATGAGTACGGCCGCGCCGCTGGCGATTGAGCTCGAAAGCATTGCTTCGTGCTTTGAGGGCATCATTCCATCGTCGATCTGCACATGCTCTGCAGACGGGACGCCGAACGTGACCTACCTTTCGATTGTCCACCGCATGGATAGCCATCATGTCGGGCTGTCGTACCAGTTCTTCAACAAGACCCGTGAGAACATGCTCGGCCACCCGTTCGTGCAGGTAGTGGTGATCTCCGCAAGCAACATGCGGCAATATCGCCTGGATTTGCGTTACGAACGAACGGAGACGGAAGGCGCAACCTTCGACCGGGTGAGTACGCGGCTCGACGCGGTGGCGTCGCAGACCGGTATGAGCCAAATCTTCCATCTGCAAGGCGTGGACATATTCGAGGTGCTGGACTGCCGGCCGATGAATGCGGAGGCAGGCGGGGAAGGGCTTCTTAGGACTGACTATCTTTCGACGATCGAGGAGTTCACGGCGCGCCTGGCTGCGTGCAGCGATCTGGAATCGGTGATCGATACCTCGCTCGACGCCTTGTCGGCGCAGTTTGGGTACGACCATTCGTTTCTCATGGTGCCGGATGAGGACGGCAAACGCCTCTTCACTCTAGGCAGCCACGGGTTTGGTGCCTCCGGAGTAGGCTCGGAGGCCTGGATCGGTGAAGGAATCCTAGGTGTTGCGGCCGAGCGTCGCGAAGTGGTGCGAACAACGAATTTCAGCCGGGACGTTTTGTACTCGAATGCTGTACGGTCCACGGTGGCGCGTCGCGGTGACGATAGTTCGCTTGAACGCGAGATCGCTTTGCCTGGACTGCCGGAATTCCAAAGCCAGCTGGTTGTGCCTTTGATGACTCAGAACAGGCTCCTTGGCATACTTTGTCTCCAGAGTGCGACTGCGGGGCGATTTCTGTCCGACGACGAGCGAGTAGTACGAATCGCCGCGCGCCAAATGGCCTCCTCCATGGCTCTGCTAGAGCGCGCTGCGATTACCGAACCGCACGAGGTCCCACGCCGGATATATCCGGCGCAGCCGATGGCAGCATCAACCGTCAGGCACTACAAAGCCGACGACAGCATATTTATCGATGACGCGTATCTGATCAAAGGAATCGCTGGCCGCATCTTTTGGAAGCTTCTCCAGAGTTACACCGATAGTGGCCGGGTGGACTTCACGAACAAGGAAATCCGGCTGGATACCAGCTTGCAGTTGCCGGACTTCAAAGACAACCTGGAAGCGCGACTGATCTTACTCCGCCGCCGTTTGCAGGAACATTGCGACTTTGTCAGTCTGAACCCGGTTGGCCGAGGGCAATTGCGTCTGGACGTGCGGCGCCAACTCACGCTGGAGGAGCGGTTGTAGGCAGAGTGCGACGGACATCTGGTGCGGGCGGAGGGACTTGAACCCTCACGGGCCTTGCGGCCCAACGGATTTTCATGCCCGTCTACGGCTTTCGCCGCCGCCCACCGCGTTCGCAATGGGGTTTGGGGTCTGGACTATCCCTTCACCGTGCCCGGATTTGGCTCCAGGTGTCAGGTGCTGCCCGTCTAGTCTCTACACCTTCCCGGCCGTTTCGGGCCGGGCTTGGCTCGGGATCGCCATGTTACAGGGTTCCCCGAATTTGAGCAGTTCTGCATCGCCGGTTTCCCGGCGAGCACTCAATTTTCAATTAAGTCCGATGCGTCTGCCGATTCCGCCACGCCCGCGTGGCCGTCTTCAGTATAACGGCTAACCGTGCCGCCGCCACCTGGTCTCTAATCGCCGACCTCAAAGAACATCGCCATCTTTTCGCGACGGAAGGTCGCAAAGCCGGCCCTCTCGAAAAAACGCGTCTGGCCGGTGACCGCGAACAGTTCCCGCACGCCTCGCGCACGCGCCCGACGCTTACAAAGCTCCACCAGATGGGAAGCTATCCCGCGTTTCTGGAAATCCGGATCGACGGCCAGACTGCGCACCTCCGCCAGGCGCTTCGAATAGATCTGGAGGGCGCAACAGCCGACGATCCTGCCGCCCGCGTCCGCCACCAAAAATGACGAGATCCGCGGCAGGTGCGTTTGGGCCAGCTGCTCGGGATACCGGCTCAACAGCGCCCGGATCGACGGCATTTCGCCGCTCTTCGCGGGTCGAAACGTCAATCGGGGTGTTCTATGGGTTTTGGGCAGACAGCTACGCCTTCCCGGCTCGGGCGACGACTTTCATGACGACATTCATTATGTCCATCGTAATGCCGCGTGAGCCGGACCGCGCAACCTCCTGGGTCGGATCGCACACGAATTCCTCAGGTTTCGGGCAGGCGTAGCGAAAACACGGGTTCGGCATGGCGATGCACGTGCTGGATCAAGGGCATGGAAAACGCACGCACCATCGATCCCGAACGCGGCCCGCGCGACGCCATTTGCCCGCGCTGCGGCGCCGACGCCGAGTGGATTTTCGTCGACAGGGAACAAACCCGGGTCGAAGTAACCTGTCCCGACTGCAACAAGTTCGAGCTTCCGCGGGTCGAATTCGATCAGGCCGAGTCGCAGATCGTCGAACCGGGCGAGCGGAGGGAGTGACCGGCCGCCCGTGGTGACCACCAACAGCCAGATCGCGCGGCGGTTGGACGAGCTGGCGAACCTGCTCGAAACTCAGGGCGCCAATCCGTTCCGGGTGAGCGCCTATCGCCGGGGAGCCATGGTGGTCGCCACTTTGCCGGAGCCTGTGTCCGCTCTGTATGAGCGCATAGGCATCGAAGGGCTGGAGCGGATTCCCGGCATCGGCCACCGCCTGGCGATCGCCATCCGTGGTCTGGTCGAAACCGGCCGGCTGCCGATGCTCGAACACCTGCGCGGCGAAATCGACCCGGTCGTGCTTCTCCAGTCGGTTCCGGGAATCGGGAAAGTTCAGGCCGAGCGGCTCCATCACGACCTGGGGATCGACACGTTGGAAGAGCTCGAAGCCGCCGCACACGATGGCCGCCTGGCGAGCGTGGCCGGCTTGGGCTCGAAGAAGATCGCCGGGATCGTCGATTCGCTGGCCTCGCGGCTCGGACGCCTGCGCCAGCCTCCAGGCGGTCCGGCCTGGCAGGTGCCCGTCGAGGAATTGCTGGACATCGACCGCGAGTACCGCGAAGCGGTGCAGGCCGGTACACTTCCCACCATCGCGCCGCGCCGCTTCAATCCGGAGAAAGAAGCCTGGCTGCCGATTCTGCATACCCAACGGGACGACCGGCACTATACGGCGATGTTCTCCAACACCGCCCGGGCGCATCGCCTGGGGACAACCCGCGACTGGGTGATTCTCTTCCAGGATGGCGATTCCGGAGGGCGCCAGTACACCGTCACCACCAGCCATCAGGGCCCGCTCCAAGGCCGGCGAATCGTTCGCGGGCGCGAAGCGGAGTGCCGGGAGTATTTCAAGACCCAGCTGCAATGATTCCGCGGGGAGTTACGCCTTGAGGCAGGCGCGAATCTGTACGCCCGGTTCAGGTAAACGGCGTAACGCGAGATCGGCGGGAGGGCGTAGCACCTGAGCCGCTGGTCACTTAGCCGGAAACGAAGAGGGCCGACTTCTTCTCTTCAGATCATAAAGATTCTCCATCGTTGCTCGATCTTCAATCAAGCTCGATCTTCAATCAAGATAGAGAGCAAGATAGAGAGAAGGAGTTGTCCATGGCGAAAAGGGCGTTACTGGTAGGTGTGCTCGGTGCGATGGTTTGTTTCGGCCAAAGTCTTCCCACTTTCTACCCCACCGGAGCACATGTGCATCTGTATTTCCCGCATCTGGCCGACGGAGGACCTGACTATCAACGCTGGCAGACCTCTCTGGAATTTGTGAACCCAAGCGCAACACTGACTGCTCACGTCGAACTGAAGTTGTACGGGGACGACGGAATTCCTTTGAACCTGGACTTCGGATCGGGCGCGCGTTTCTTGCACACCTTTACGGTCCCGCCCGGCGGCAGTATTACGCTCCGGAGCACGATTGCATCGGCCCTCGTGGTTACGGGTTGGGCCATGGCTACGTCGGATATCCCCCTACAGGGAACGGTGCTGTTTCGAAGCATGGCGCACTCGCCTGAGTCACTCTCGACTACGTCACTAGAGTTGTCGGCGCCCCCCACGCTTCCGACATCCAGGTATCTTTCGCTTGCCACCCGGGACCTGGGGATCGCACTGGCGAACATCTCCGGAGCGATCAAATACTTTCAGGTCGCCGCGGTGGACTCTTCGGGAACCACGGTGGGGACTGCCACGATTCTGGTGCCGGGATTTGGACACAGATCGTTCAACCTCTGGCAAGAGCTGCCGGACCTGGCCACGGATTTCAGTGGATCTGTCGTGATCACGCCCCAGGACTCAGGAGGCCAGGTGTTGGCCTGGACGCTGAACGCTGACGGCAGTATTATTTCCACGCTCCCGTCCGGACCCCTGGAGTGGCCCATCTCCCATACGGATCGTATTCAGCTGGTCTTCAACCGGCTTCTGGCGGTCGCGCCATCGCTGCTGGCAGGTCTGGGAATCGACCTCAGCCTGACGACGGCGCCCACCCTGGACATGTCTCCCACTCCGGAGATCAACGCCTTCGCGAATTCGAATCAGATCGTCCAGATCAACCTGGCCCTGTCGGAACTGGTGAGCGATTCTCCCAGCGAGCTGGCGTACGTGGTGGCGCATGAGCTGGCCCATATCGCCCAGTACCGGAGCGGCAAGATCGCGGTTCTCTTGCCGAACGAAATTACCAACCGGGAGCCGGACGCCGATCTGATCGCAATGATTCTGGTGCTGAAAGCGGGCTTCGATCCTTACGGCGCCGGCGGCGCCATCGGCAAGTTGAGCATGGCGAACGGCAACCCGGGACTGGTGTCCTCGTCCTTCGATTTTCCTTCGGACGCGGCTACCTTTGTCAGCCCGGCGCATGCGAACACGCTGCCGGCGGTGATCGGCTCGGCGTGCGGCGTTGCGACGTTAAGCGGGTTCTGCGCGCCTTACAAGGCGGTCATTCATCCGCATTTTCCGGCACCGCCGATTCTGTAAACAGCCGCGCCACTCCCGGCGCAGCGTCGTCATCGGAACATCGCCCCTGTGGACATCCACTCCACGGCGAAGCGTTCGAATAAGGACTCCTGGTCCAGCGGGAAGCCGTCGAAAACCAGCGGCGGGACCTCTCTCACGATGGGCGGCGCCGGCAACACGGACATGCCCGCGGCATTGACCACCGTATCGACTTTCGAGACGGCCAACGCCAGCGAGATTTTGCCCCGGACCGCCGGCGACTGATCCGGTTCGTGGTGCCAGGCGGCCGCCGCGCGGATCGGTTCCCCCAGATCCCAGTAATCCACCGCCAGCGCCGATAATTCCGCATGATCGGTTTGAAGCAGCTCCCGCTCGATCTCGAGAAGCGGCTGCTGCGTCAAGGCGGCGGTCACCAGGATCTGTTCATATTGCTCCGGCAAGGCGACCGCGATCACCAGCTTGCCGACATCGTGGAACAGGCCCGCCAGAAACGCGTCCTCCGCGTCCTCCAGCGGAACACACTCCCCCAGCAGCTCCAGAAGCGTTCCGGTGGCCACCGAGTGGAGGTTGAACCGCGTGATCGAGAAGCTCGGCGCGATCTTGCGCCTGCCGAACAGGTTCGAAATCGACCGGGCCAGGGCGAATTTCCGCACGGCGCCCATGCCCACCATCGCAATCGCATGGTGTATCGAGCTGATCTGCTGAGCCCGTCCAAACGCCGCCGAGTTGGCGATGGCCAGGATCTGCGCCGAGAGCAGCGGATCCCGCTCGATCAACCCGGCCAGCTCGCGGACCTCGCAATTGCGCCGCGCCAGACGGCCGAGAAGCTGGGTCGCCGTAGGCGATAGCGCCGGCACCCGTTCCAGGCTCAGCAAAGCCTGCTTGCGGGACTTGCTCCGTTTGTTTGAAGTCGCCACGGCCATTTCCACTCTTCATATCGCACCGGAAAGGGCGCTTTCGAGGAAACTTTTCCGGAGAGTCCCGGGGGGCTGACAGCACTACTTTGTGACCCAAACGGGGGTATGCATGCGTAAGCCTCTCCTCGGACTAGTCTTGGGATTAATGGCGGCGCTGGGCCAGGCGTCCGATCCGGCCCCCGATCCCGCCTATGCCGTGCTGGATGGGGCTTATTCAGCCCTTCGGGCCAAGAATTACGATGCCGCGATTCGGGGCCTCGAGCAGGCCGCGAAGCTCGATCCCAAGCGGGCTTCCATCCGCAAGGACCTGGCTTACACGCTGCTCAAGATCGGCGAAACCGAAGCGGCGCGCGATCAGTTCGCCCAAGCGATGACGCTCGATCCGGCCGACGATCAGGTCGCGCTCGAGTACGCGTACTTGTGTTACGAGACCAAGCAGCAGGTCATCGCGCGGCGCGTATTTGACCGGCTGCGCAAGAAGGGTAACCCCACCGCCGCGCAGGCCTTCGAGAATGTGGACCGGCCGCTGCGCGAAGGGATCGCTCGCTGGAAGCAGGCGCTCGCACAATCGCCCGATAACTTCAGCGCGCACGAGGAGCTCGCCAAGCTGGCCGAACAGCGCGACCAGCTCGATCTGGCCGCGGAGCAGTATCAGGCGGCCTGGAAGCTGCGGCCCGCGCGCCGCGACCTGCTGATCGATCTGGCGCGCGTGTGGCAGCAACAGGGCCCGTCCATCCCTTCGAAAATCGAAGACGCCCGTGCCGCCCTGCTCGCGGCCTCCCGTGCGACCGAGCCGCGCATTGCCGAACAAGCCCGGGAATTGCTGCCCTCGCGCTATCCCTACGTGTACGAATTCGAAAAGGCGCTGGCGCTCGATCCCACCAACGACGCGCTTCGCCGCGAACTGGCGTACTTGCATCTGGCCATGGGCAACAAGTCCGCCGGCCAGCAGCAGCTCCAGCTTCTGCCGGACCCGCCCGTGGCTGCCCCCTGAAGGCGCGTCCGCCGGATCCGCCGCCACCGGACAACAAGCTCCTGGGCGAAGAGAGTTTGGAGAAGGGCTACATGAACGACGCTCTGAAGTATCTTCACGCGGCCCACGAAAACGATCCCATGGATTTCGAGGTGATGCTGAAGCTCGGCTCGGCCTACAACATCCTGCAGGACGACCGCGAAGCCGTGCGCTGGTTCGACCTCGCGCGCCGCAGTCCGGACCCGGGAACCGCATCGGAGGCCTCGCGAGCCTACGGAAATTTGACTCCGTCGCTGCGCCGCCTGCGGACCACCGTGTGGGCCTTCCCCACCATTTCGACGCGCTGGCGGGACACCTTCGTCTACGCGCAGGCCAAGACCGAGCTGCGGCTCGCGTTTCCCATCCATCCCTATCTAAGCCTGCGATTCATCGGCGACGCGCGCGGCGCGGTGCAACTGGCGCCCAATATCTCGCCCCAGAATCTTTCCGAGCGCAGCGTGATCGCGGGCGTGGGCCTGGCGAGTCCCACCTGGCGCGGCGTGATGGCCTGGTTTGAGGCCGGCGAAGCGCTGCGCTACCAGATCCCGCGCGGCGAGACCGCCAGCGCCCTGCCGGATTATCGCGGAGGCATTTCCTACACCAGCGCCGTGCGCGGTCCGCATCGTCTATTTGCGGAGACTAACGACGACGGCGTCTTCATCAGCCGTTTCGACCACGACAGTCTGCTGTATTCGCAGAACCGCACTGGCCGGAGCCTCGGCGAGAGCGTTCAGGTCTACTGGAACTGGAACGCCACCGTCGACGCCAAGGGAGAGTATTGGGCCAACACCGTCGAGACTGGTCCCGGCGTGCGTTTTCGGGTGAGCCCTCTTCAGTTCACGGTGAATTTTCTGCGCGGGGCCTACCTGGTCAACCAGTCCAATCCGTACCGGCCCAACTTCAACGATGTGCGGATCGGGGTGTGGTATGCGTTCACCCGCTAGCCTCTTCCTGCTCGCGGCGCTTCCTTGCGCGTTGCTGTGCCCGGGCGCGACACTTACCTACCACGTCGCTGGCGGCGACCCCGGCGGCTGGCCCGCGATTCTTTCCTCCATCGGCCTGCAGAGCGCGGCGACTCATGGTGACGTAGAAGTGATTCCGGCCGGCGCTTCCACGACGGAAAAGGACTGGGCTCAGCGCGTCGAGCGCGGCACGATTCTCATCCTCGAAGGCGCGTCGCCTGTGGCGGCGTCGTTCGGATTCCGCGCCGGAACCGAACACATCTCCGTCCAGAGCGTCGAGGATTTGCGCGCGCCCCAGTTGCGCATCATATGGGAAAAAGCGGTGGACGTGCCGGTCTTTGAAACGCCAGCCGGCGGAAGTCGGAATGTCGCCCGCATCTTCGCCCGCGAGCGACATCAAAAGGCTCCTCTGGTGGCCGGATTCCGCCGCGGCTCGGGCGCCGTTCTGTGGGTCGCGGTCGCGCCCGGCCCGCGCGGCTACGAGCGCTTCCCCTACCTGCCGCAGGCGCTGGCCGATCTCGGTCTGACGGCTCCTTTCCGCTCCGCGCACTTGTGGGCGTTCTTCGATTCCGCCTACCGCTCGCGCGTCGATCTGGATTACTTCGCGCCCCGCTGGCGCAAGGCCGGAATCGCCGCGCTGCACGTGGCGGCCTGGCATTACTGGGAGCCCGATCCCCAGGCCGACGCGTATCTGCGCCATCTGATCGACGCCTGCCATCGCAACGGCATCCAGGTCTACGCCTGGATCGAGCTGCCGCACGTGAGCGACAAATTCTGGGACCAGCATCCCGAGTGGCGCGAAAAAACCGCTTTGCTCCAGGACGCCCAGCTTGACTGGCGCAAGCTCATGAACCTGACCAACCGCGCGGCATTCGCCGAAGTCGCGCACGGCCTCCACAGTTTAGTCGACAGGTTCGATTGGGACGGCGTGAATCTGGCCGAGCTGTATTTCGAGTCGCTCGAAGGCCACCAGAATCCGGCCCGTTTCACCCCCATGAACAGCGACGTGCGCGCCGAATTCAAGGCTGCATCCGGAATCGATCCGCTGGATCTGTTCAACCCGCAATCGCCCCAGTATTACGGGAAAAGCGCGCAGGGCATGGCCAAGTTTCTCGATTTCCGCGCCGATCTGGCCCGCCGCCAGCAGGCCGAATGGATCGCCCAGGTGGAAGACATCCGCAAGACCAAACCCTGGCTCGATCTGGCGCTGACCCAGGTCGACGACCAATTCGATACCAGCATGCGGGAGAAGATCGGAGCCGATACGTCCCAGACGCTGCCGCTTCTCGCGCAGCACGATTTCACCTTTCTGATCGAGGACCCGGCCACCATCTGGAATCTGGGTCCGCAGCGGTATCCCGAGATCGCCGCGCGTTACCGGGCGCTGACGGATCGCACCGAAAAGCTCGCCATCGACATCAACGTCGTCGAGCGGTATCAGGATGTCTACCCCACCAAGCAGCAAACCGGTTCGGAGCTGTTCGCGCTGCTGCATCTTGCTGCGGCCACGTTTCCTCGCGTCGCTGTATACTTCGAAAATTCGATTCTGACGCCGGACCTGCCGCTGCTCCCGTCCGCCGCCGCCCCCGTCCAGCGCGCGGAACGTGCGCCAGGCGGGAAGGGCGATAAGCTCGTCATCGACTCGCGCGAAGGCGTAGGCGCCCTGTGGACCGGTCCCGCGCTGGTCGACGGGCGGCCTTGGCCGGTCGAGTCCGATACCGTCGTGTGGCTTCCGCCGGGCTCGCATGCGATCCAGCCGGCCGCGGTGAAACCCGTGCTGCGCTTAGTCGATCTGAACGCCGAGCTCGATTCGGCGGCGGCGGTGGCGGGCGGCATGGAGTTCGCCTACCGCAGCAGCGCCCGCGCGCTGGCCACCTTCGAAGCGCCGCCCGCGAGCCTTGAGATCGACGGCGTCGAGGCGCATCCGGCGACCATCGGCAACGTGGTGATCCTGCCGCGCGGCCAGCACGTCGTCACCGCGCTTGTAACGGCGAGCTCGCCTTAACTGCCCCCCAGATACACGAACCGCGCGATAAACAGCGCCGCCAGCAGATACACCAGCCAGTCGCGCCGCCGGAACTCTCCGCGCACCAGCTTCAGCAGCGCGTAGGCCGTGAACCCGAACGACAGCCCCGTGGCGATGCTGTAGGTCAGCGGAATGGTCAAAATCGTCAGGAACGCGGGGATCGCCACCGCCGGAACCGACCAGGGAATCTCACCCACGTGCGACATCATCAGCGATCCCACCACGATCAGGGCCGGCGCAGTGGCTGCTTGCGGAATCGCGCCCACCAGCGGAGCCACGAACAACGCCGCCACGAACAGCATTCCCGTCACGATCGCGGTGACCCCGCTCCGTCCGCCCGCCGCCACGCCCGCGGCGCTTTCGATGTAGCTCACCACCGTGGATGTTCCGGCCAGCGACCCGGCGATACTGGCGGATGCATCCGCCACCAGAATCCGGCGCAGGCGCGGAATGTGCTGCGATGCATCCAGCAAGCCGGCCTTCTTGCTGACCGCCACCAGCGTGCCCAGATTATCGAAGACGTCGACAAAGAGAAACACGAACACCACTTCGAGCAATCCCAGTTTCGTCGCCGCGGCGATATCGAGCTTGCCTGCGGTAGCGCTTATATCGGCAAGGTGATAGGACTGCGGCGCCCAGCTCACCAGCCCGAACAGCGCGCCCACCAGCGTCGTCGCCAAGATTCCCAGGAGCATCGCCGCGCGCACGCCCCAGGCCAGCAGCGCCGAAGTCAGCACCAGCCCGAAAATCGCCAGTAGCGTGTTCTTATCGCGCAGATTGCCGAGCGTGACCAGCGTCGACGGGCTGGCCACGATGATCCCCGCGTTGCGCAGCCCGATCATGGCGATGAACAGCCCGATGCCCGAGGCCACCGCCGCATAGAGCTCGGCGGGAATGGCTTCGGCGATCAGCCGCGCCGCGCCCGCCAGCGTTAGAATCAGGAACGCGACGCCCGAAAGAAACACGGCGCCCAGCGCGGTTTGCCAGGGAACGTGCATCCCCTGGACCACCGTGTAGGTGAAATACGCGTTCAGCCCCATGCCCGGCGCGAGCGCAATCGGATATCGCGCGAACGCGCCCATCAGCAGGCTGCCCAGGGCCGCTGAAAAACACGTGGCGGCCACCACCGCCTGAAACGGCATCCCCGCTGCCGCCAGGATCGACGGGTTGAGGAAGACCACGTACGCCATGGTGACGAACGTCGTGACCCCCGCCAGGATTTCCGTGCGCCAGTTTGCGCCCAGGCGTTGGAACTCGAAATATTGCTCCAGGCGTTGGCGCATTGCTGCCAGTGTAGCTACTGGGCGAACCTTTTGGCCTGCTCGAAAATCTTCCGCAACATGGCCGCCGTCAATTTCCCCGTCGACGTGTTCTGCTGGCTGGGATGATAGGACGCGATCAGCACAGGCAGCTCCGGCGAAGGTCGCTCGGAACGGAAGTGATACACGCGATGGTGTCCAAAGGGAAACGCGGCCATGCTCTGGATCGCGCCGCGATCGCGCAGGATCCCCAGGTACGTCCGCAGCGCCACGCCGCCCAGCGCGACCACCACCCGTACTTCCTTGAGCAGTTCCAGCTCGCGCTCCAGATACGGCCGGCAGTTCGCCAGTTCTTGCGGCAGCGGCTTATTATCCGGAGGCGCGCAGCGCGCCGCTGCCGTGATGTAGGCGCCGTGCAGCTCCAGGCCGTCCTCACGCGAGCGGCTTTCCGCCTGCGACGCGAAACCGGTCTCATGGAGCGCGCGATAGAGAAAATCTCCCGAACTGTCGCCGGTGAACATCCGTCCGGTGCGATTGGCCCCGTGCGCTCCCGGCGCCAGTCCGATCAGCAGCACCCGCGCGTGCGGATCGCCGAAGCCGGGCACCGGTTTGCCCCAATATTCCCAGTCGAGATAGGCGCGCCGCTTCACGCGAGCCACTTCGCGGCCGTAGGCCCGCAGCCGCGGGCAGCGCTCGCAGCCGGCGATCTGGCGATTCAGGATTTTTAGTGAATCCGTCAAAGCGCCATAATAAAGCAAATGGCGGCCAAGGGATTTCGATCGCCCGAGGTAATCCTGATGGTGGTGGCGGGAGTCGCCGTCGCTATCCTGGGGCCGTACACGCTCTATCAGCTGTCGCCGCACGTCCGTACGGTGTCTTCGCAGGAAGCCGAATCCGGCCCGCCCGGTATCGATCTCGATGTCAGTGAAGTGGACACGCTTCCCGATTCGCTCCGCGATGGCGCGATGGTGCTGCTGACGGCCGAAACCCCCCAGCCTCCCGACTCGATCGCGAATCTGCCCGAGGCAGGCGGACCGAATGTTCTGCGGCCCGTCTCCGAGGCGGTGGAGGAGACGCAGCCGGTGCTGTCCTGGTCGGCCGGATTCGGCGCGCCGCCCTATTCGATCACCATCACCGACGATCGCAACCTGGTGGTCGCGCGGGCCGTGGGGATTCAGAATACTTCCTGGACGGTGTTGACGCCGCTGCGGCGCGGCGGCCAGTACGCCTGGCAGGTCGCCGTCTCGGGCGTAAGCGAACAGGCGTCATTTCGGGTCATGGATGACGGGCAGGTCATACTGTGGAAGGCGATGCAGGCCGCGCACCGCAACTCTCATCTGGTGATGGGGCTGGTCGCGCAGCAGCTGGGGCTGCTGTCGATCGCCGAGCGCGAGTACGCGGCGCTCACCAAGGCGTACCCGGAGTCACAGACAGCCGCGCTGCTGCTCAATAATGTGACGGACCTGCGCGATCAGTGAGTTCGGCGTTTACGATACGGCCGCTGCGGGCGCGGCTTTCTTGCGCGTGCTGCGCCGTTTTTCCACGGGCGGCGTGCGGTCGCTCTTCTTCAGGTTGGGGAGGACAATGGACAGAACGAATTTCTTCTCTCCGTGTTCGTCCCACTTGATCACGATATATTCCTCGTTGCAGGAGAGCACGCTCCCCAGGCCGAACTTGCCGTGTTCTACTTGGGCGCCTTGCGCGAAGGCTGGTTTAGTGGCCATTTTCCCTCTTTAATAAATTATAACAAATGCAGAAAATGGCCGCTTTAAGCAGGGATCAGGGGCTGGCGACCGGCAGCAGCGCCGTGGACGCGATCGAATTCGGCCCCGAGATGGACAGAGTCGCGTCACCCGTGGTCACCCCCGTCGGGACCGTCAACGCCAGTACGTAGTCTCCGGCGATGGTGGGGACATATTCCGTAATGGCAACCGTGGCGCTGACTCCGCCGATGGTCGCGGTGAAGCTGTTGGTCGTCGTGCTCACCGGGATCGGCCCGACGGCGCCATTGTCAACCGCGGGAGAAACGTCGCCCAGCCCCGTCATGTAGACCAGCAGCGTGTCCCCCGGGTGGGCGGGATTGTCCGCGCTCACCAGCGAGTAATCGGCGTGCTGGGCGATGGCATACCCGTTGGCGACGTACACGCCCGGCGCCGTGTCCCCCACAAAAGCAGTCACCGTGTTGGAACTGCCCTGCGTGTTCACCACCTGGATCTGCGCTACTCCGGCGGTGGTTTCATACGGAACCAGCGCGGCAATGTGCGTCGGGTCCACCCAATAAATGGCGGCGGGGACGCCGTTGATCAGCACTTGCACGCCACCCAGCATCTTGGGAAACGGCGAGTAAATGCTCGCCGCGACAAACTGGTCCGCCAGCCCCGAGCCGGTCAGAAAGAGCAGTTCGCCCCGCGACACGCTGGCGGTAAATGGAGCGAAGCTCGCGGCGTTTTGCACCCCCGTCGGATCCAGGTACACACCCGAGCCGCTGAAAGCCGGCGCATGCACGGCCACGTTGATGCCCAGGTAGGGGCCGATTCCGAATCCCACCAGCACCCCGCCGTCCCCGCTGATCAGGTATTGCGTCGACGTGTTTGTATCGGTGTACCCTCCCGGAGTGTCCGCCGGAAACGAGTCGCTGTAGGTGTAGTCCCGGGTTCCGTAATAGATCGGCTCGAAGAACCGCTGGTGCCCTACGATCGCGCCGCCGCTGACGGCGTAGAGCGATCCGTAGGAAGTGTAAATCGTCCCGGCGCCGGAGGAGGGGACCTGCGATGCGTTGTCCAGGAGACCCGCCTGGTAGTACAGCCCATCCGGAGTGCCTGCCCCCGTGCGGACGCCTATGAACATGTCGAAGGGGCTGCTCGAAGTTGCCAGTGAGCCTCCAAAGATGAGATTGCCGTCCGGAGAGATGTACAGAACCTGGGTGCCCGGAATTCCTGACGACCCGGAAGGAGGCGGAACGCGCAGGGTCCCCGCGCCGTTGGTGCCGAAGACGTACCGGACGTTGGTCTCGGCGCCGGGGAAAGGCGTGTTGCCGTTGGATGCGGAATAGGCGGTAACCTCCATGGTGCCGATGTTTCCCGCGCCATCCGGATGCAGGGTGGCCAGTGCATCGTACGCACCGCCGGGAGAGCCGTAGAAGTTGCCGTAGACGTCGTAGTTGAACGGGAAATTCATGTAAGCCATCGAATAGGAGCCCTTGAAAGTGGCGTTGGTGGCGCCGGACGCCGCTGCGGCGATGAACAGGTCGTTGTACCCGCCGCTGTTATCCGTGCTGCTCCCGATAAACACCCCATTGGAAACCAGCCCGTAAATGCGATCGCCGGTATACGGATTGCTCAAGAATCCGTAACCACTGGCGGAGATCGTATAAGTGCCGGACTGGGCCGATAGGAATCCGCTGCCTTGGGAGGAATCCATCACGGTAACCGAGGAAGCGGCAATCGAATAGGTGCCGTCACCGCCGAACGTAATCGATCCGTACAACGTCGCGGCTTGTCCGATATCTCCGTACTGGTCGCCGATGGCGTACAAAACCTGACGGAAGAAATAGGACCCGTTTAGCTGGGAGTTGCCGCTGTTATCCCAATCCTGGGCGCTGGCCGGCCATGCCGCTATCAATATCAGGAACGCCATGGCTCGCGCGAGTTTTCTCATCCGGATCCTCTGCACTCCCTAACTTACAGCTTAGACGTACGGGTGTTCGGGCGCGTTTCCTAATTTGGAATCAGTGGCTTAGAGATACCGGGAACCTGACACGCTCTTTTGGTGTCTATCAGGTTGACGGGAAGCAGTAGAATTGGACTGGGTGAGTATGGCTGGCACCACCGTGGGGTTCCAATTCGAATGCGCGGAGGCGTTCTCTCCGCTGGCGGCGCACGAGGAAGACTCGGCGCTGATCGCGGGATTACGCGCGGGGGACGAGTGTGCGTATGAAACTCTCATCCAGCGCTTCGAGCAGCCTGTGTACAACCTGGTGAGCCGTCTGGTCGACAATCCGGCGGATGCGGCCGACGTGGCCCAGGAAGTCTTTCTGAAGGTGTTTCGCAAGATCGACGGTTTCCGTTCCGAAAGTTCTCTGAAAACCTGGATCTACCGTATCGCCGTCAATGAGGCGCGTAACCAGCGCCGCTGGTTTCTCCGCCATCGCGGAAAAGAAACGGGACTGGAGCCGGCCGATGCGGATTCACAAGGGCCGCAGGATTGGCTGTGCGACCCCGGCCGGAGTCCTTATCAGACGGCTTTGGATCAGGAAACCCGTGCATTAATCGAGTCGGCCCTTAGTCAGGTGAGTCCCAATTACCGGGCAGCCGTGGTGCTGCGCGAAGTGGAGGGTTTGAGTTACGAAGAGATCTCCGAAGTTCTGGAAGTCTCGCTAGGGACAGTAAAGTCCCGCATCTTGCGCGGGAGGGAATCGCTGCGCAAGCTTTTGGTGGACCGGCTGGGGGCAACTCCACAGACGGAGTGGCCTTTGGAGATCCGGACACACGTATCACAGAGGAGTGGCGCAGTATGAAACGTGAAATCGGCCAGGAACAGGTGAGCACGATCTTGCGGAACCTTGCGCCCCGTGTTGCGCCCGCGTCTTTGGCCACGTCTCTGCGCGTGGTCGCCTCCCGCGAGCGCCAGCGGCGGATCGAGCGCCGCGGAATCGGGCCAGCCTTCGTTTCGTGGATGGACCGGACCCGCTTGACCCTGCAGGATATTCTGCGTCCTCTGGCGTTGCCGGCCGCCGGCGGCGTGTTCTCCGCGGTGGTTCTGTTCAGCATGTGGGTGGTTCCCACGTATCCTCTCAGGGCCAAGAGCGCCGACGATATTCCCACCAACCTCACGACCTACGCCAGCCAGGACTTCGCGTGTTCCTATTGCTTCGTGGAAGCGGTGAAAGGCGCTGTGGGGGTTGGGCTGACGGAAAGCGTGCTGGTGGACATCGATGTGGACGATCAGGGCCGCATGGTGGATTACCAGGTGGTGAGCGGCGCAGCCGTGCTCTCCGATCCCAGGACCAGGGTCCGGCTGGAGAATCTGCTGCTGTTCACGAAATTCGCTCCCGCCACCAGCTTCGGGACGCCGATTGCCGGCAAGGCCCGACTGTTGCTTTTGCCCAGCCGGATCGACGTCAAGGGCTGAGCCTCCCCCCTAATAAAGCGAAGCCAACCGAAGACGTAAGCTAAAGCGTGGGTCGCAGACTCGGCCAGCATTTCCTATCCCGTAAATCGACGCTCGACCGCATCGCTGAGGCCGCATGCGAAAGCCGCGAGCGAACTCCTCTGGTCATCGAAATCGGAGCCGGCCGCGGAGCGCTCACCGAATCGCTGCTGGAGCGGGCGGAAAAGGTGATCGCGATTGAAGTCGATCAGGTGCTGGTTCACTACCTCCGCCAGAAGTTTCGCGATGCCCTGGATGCCGGCCGCCTGATTCTGGTCGAAAGCGACATACTGAAGACGGAGCTGGCGCAATGGGGCCGGGCCGTCATCGCCGGGAACCTTCCGTATTACATTACTTCGCCGATTCTGGAGCGCCTCTTCGCGGCGCGTGGCCAGTGGTCGCGAGCTGTCATCTTAGTCCAGGCCGAGGTCGCCGCGCGGATCGTGGCCGAGCCCGGCTGCCGCGACTACGGCTATCTGAGCGTACTGGTACAGGCGCAGGCCCGAGTCGAACGGCTGTTCGAAGTGCCCAGAGCGTCCTTCCGGCCGCCGCCCAAGGTGGATAGCGCCGTGGTCCGGCTCGATCCACGTGACCCGGGAGACCCCGCCCAAGACTTTGGAATCAAGGATCTCCCATTGTTTCTTAGGTTTGCTGGAAACTGCTTCCGCTATAAGCGCAAAACCCTGCGGAACAATCTGGCGGGGCTCTATGACAAGGCAAAACTGGAAGCGCTGGTCGGCCCCAAGGACCGCGCCGAACAGCTCAGCGTGGCGGAACTCGCCCGGCTGTCTGGGGCTTTGTCCGAGGAACGATAGTCCGCTCCGGTCGACGGGCCGTGCGCCCAAAAATTAATGGGTTTTAATGCATGCCGCTCAAAAACCAGAGTTTGACAATGCGCCGAGCTCTGTATATCCTCAATAGAGTATTTGTTTGGGTTGATCTTCTGCTCCTGTGCTACCGCTCTTCTGATGGAGAGCCCGGCTAGGGGCCGGCCCCGAGGCTTCGCGAGATTCTACGCTCGCGTGAGTATGGGCTAGTCCGAAGTCTACTACCCTCGTTTTAAATTTGGGATCGGTTCCGGCTGTTTAGCGTGTAGCGTCCAGTCCCCTGGTTCCTGGGTGGTTTCAACAGTCTTGATTGCTCATTCCGCACGCGCGCGGTTCGATACGCGAAAGATACGCGGGATGCAGTGGGCTTGTGGAGATAAGAGTTTTGCCGACTTTCATTCAGTTCGTGCGCGTCCCATTGGCGAACGCGAAATAAGAGGATCTCATGCCACGCAGACGCAGACCTGAAACTCGCGAGATCACGGCGGATCCGCTGTACAACTCGACCCTGGCGGAAAAATTCGTCAACTCGATGATGTGGGACGGCAAGAAGGCCGTCTCGCAGAAGATCTTCTACGCGGCTATGGACAAGATCAAGGAGCGCTCCCAGGACGATCCCTTGAAGCTCTTCAAGAAGGCCGTGGAGAACTGCAAGCCGCTGCTCGAGGTGAAGACCCGGCGCGTGGGCGGCGCCAATTATCAGGTGCCGGTCGAAGTTCCCAACAACCGGCGCACGAGTCTCGCGATTCGCTGGATCCTGCAAAACGCGCGGAACCGGCCGGAAAAGAGCATGCCGGAGAAGCTGGCCAACGAACTGAACGATGCGGCCAATTCGCGCGGCGGCGCCATCAAGAAGAAGGATGACGTCCATCGCATGGCGGAAGCCAATAAAGCTTTCGCGCACTATCGCTGGTAAAGGAGAATACTGGTCCCCTGTCGCCCCGGTAACTGAAGTATGGCAAGAACTGTAGCACTCGAGAAAATGCGCAACATCGGCATCATGGCGCACATTGATGCCGGTAAGACCACCACTACGGAGCGCGTTCTCTACTACACCGGTCGGACCTACAAGATCGGCGAAGTGCATGAGGGCACGGCCGTCATGGACTGGATGGAGCAGGAACAGGAGCGCGGCATCACTATCACCTCGGCCGCCACCACCTGCGAATGGCAGGATTGCACCATCAACATCATCGACACGCCGGGTCACGTGGATTTCACCGCCGAAGTCGAGCGCAGCTTGCGCGTGCTGGACGGAGCCGTCGCGGTGTTCGACGCGGTGGCCGGCGTCCAGCCGCAATCGGAAACCGTGTGGCGCCAGGCCGATAAATACCGGGTTCCGCGCATCTGCTTCATCAATAAGATGGACCGCGTGGGCGCGGACTTCTACCGCGCCGTGGATACCATCATCGACCGCTTGAAGTGCCGCCCGGTGCCCATCCAGATTCCGGTCGGCGCCGAGGATCAGTTCAAGGGCGTGGTCGATCTGGTCAGCATGACCGCGCGCATCTGGCAGGATGAGACGCTGGGCGCCAAGTTCGATGACGTCGAGATCCCCGAGGATTTGAAGGAGCAGGCCAAGCACTATCACGATCAGTTGGTGGAGGCCGTATCGGAATCCGACGATGTCCTGTTCACCAAGTTCGTCGAAGGCCAGGCCATCACGGTCGACGAGCTGCGCGCGGGCATCCGCAAGGCCACCATCGCGGAAAAGATTTTCCCGGTGATCTGCGGATCGGCCTTCAAGAATAAGGGCGTGCAGAATCTGCTCGATTCGGTCGTCGATTACCTGCCCTCGCCCCTCGAAGTTCCCGCGGTCCAGGGTACCGAGGTGGAGGATACGGAAAAGATCGTCGAGCGCAAGGCCGACGACAAAGCGCCGTTCTCCGCGCTGGTGTTCAAGATCATGACCGATCCGTTCGTCGGTCAGCTGGCGTTCATTCGCGTCTATTCGGGCCGTTTGGGCGCGGGCGATTCGGTTTATAACGTCGCCAAGGGCCGTAGGGAGCGCATCGGGCGTCTGGTCAAGATGCACGCCAACAAGCGCGAAGAGATCACGGAAGTGCTGGCGGGCGATATCTGCGCTGCCGTGGGGCTCAAATCGGTTTCGACCGGCGATACCATCTGCGATGAAAAAGATCCGGTCATTCTGGAGAATATCGACTTCCCGGCGCCCGTGATCCAGCTCGCGGTCGAGCCCAAGACCAAGGCCGACCAGGAACGGCTCGGCATGGCCATCGCCAAGCTGGTCCAGGAAGATCCCACCCTGCACGTTTCCACCGATCCCGACACCGGCCAGACCATTTTGGCGGGCATGGGCGAGCTGCATCTGGAGATCATCGTCGACCGCATGCAGCGCGAGTTCAGCGTGGGCGCCAACGTCGGCAAGCCGCAGGTGGCGTATCGCGAAACCATTCGCAACATTGCCGAAGCCGACTACACCCACAAGAAGCAGACCGGCGGCAGCGGCCAATACGCCCGCGTGAAGCTGCGCGTCGAGCCGCTCGAAAGCGGCGAGTACGAATTTGTAAACGAAATTCGCGGCGGATCGATCCCGAAGGAATTCATTTCGGCGGTCGAAAAGGGCGCGGTGGAAGCGCTCGAGCACGGTGTGCTCGCGGGCTACCCCATGTCCAACATCAAGATCGCGGTGTTCGACGGCGATTACCACGACGTCGACTCCTCGGAAATGGCGTTCAAGATCTGCTCGTCCATCTGCTTCAAGGAAGCGGCGCGCAAGGCCAAGCCTGTTTTGCTCGAGCCGGTGATGCGCGTCGAAGTGGTCGTACCGGACGAATACATGGGTTCGGTGAACGGCGATCTGATCTCGCGGCGCGGGCGCCTCGAGGGCACCGAGATTTTGGGTTCCACTCATATCATCAAGTCAATGGTTCCGCTGTCGGAAATGTTCGGTTATGCCACCGAGCTGCGCTCCCGCACGCAGGGGCGCGGGGCGTTCACCATGCATTTCGGGCGGTACGAGGAAGTTCCCAAGAGCGTAGCGGAAGAGATTACCAGCAGGGCGCAGGGCAAAGCAGTTTCGTAGGTTCTGATACGGAGACAGGGAGACACACATGGCGAAGGAAAAATTCGATCGCAGCAAACCGCACTGCAACGTGGGCACCATCGGGCACATCGATCACGGCAAGACGACCTTGACGGCGGCGATCACGCAGACGCTGGCCAAGCACAATCCCAAGGTGAAGTTCCGGAGCTTCGATTCGATCGACAACGCGCCGGAAGAAAAAGCCCGCGGGATCACGATCGCGGTGGCGCACGTCGAGTATGAGACCGCCAAGCGGCACTACGCGCATGTCGATTGCCCCGGCCACGCCGACTACATCAAGAACATGATCACCGGCGCGGCGCAGATGGACGGAGCGATCCTGGTGGTGGCCGCCACCGACGGTCCCATGCCCCAGACGCGCGAGCACATACTTCTCGCCCGCCAGGTGGGCGTGCCCTACATTGTGGTGGCGCTGAACAAGGTCGACATGGTGGACGATCCGGAACTGCTCGAGCTGGTGGAGCTGGAAGTGCGCGAGCTGCTGACCAGCTACGGATTCCCGGGCAACGATCTCCCCGTGGTCAAGGTCAGCGCGCTGGGAGCGCTGAACAAGGAAGAGAAGTGGGAGAAGGCGATCGACGAGCTGATGGAGGCGGTGGACAGCTACATTCCGCAGCCGGAGCGCGAGAAGGACAAGCCGTTCCTGATGCCGATCGAAGACATCTTCTCGATTCAAGGCCGCGGCACGGTGGTGACGGGAAGAATCGAGAAGGGTGTTTGCAAGGTCGGCGAGGACATGGAGATCGTGGGATTCCGCGATACCCGCAAGACCGTGGTGACCGGCATCGAGATGTTCAAGAAGCTGCTGGACACGGGCGAAGCGGGCGATAACGTGGGGCTTCTGCTGCGCGGCATTGAAAAGGATGACGTGGAGCGCGGGCAGGTGATCGCGAAGCCGGGGTCGATCAAGGGGCACAAGAAGTTCAAGGGCGAAGTCTACGTATTGAGCAAGGATGAGGGCGGGCGGCACACGCCGTTCTTCAAGGGCTATCGTCCGCAGTTCTACTTCCGGACCACGGACGTGACGGGAGTCGCCCAGTTGCCGGAAGGAATGGAGATGGTGATGCCGGGCGACAACGTGCAGCTGATCGTGGAGTTGATCACGCCGGTGGCCATGGATAAAGGGTTGCGCTTCGCGATTCGCGAGGGCGGCCGCACGGTGGGCGCCGGTACGGTATCGGAGATTCTGGAATAGCTGGAGCGCACAGGAGGCGGCGTCTTCGCCGCGTTCCGTTGTGCGCGATTGGAAAATAGATGGCTTCTCTAAAAGAGCGCATTCGCATTCGCCTCAAAGCGTATGATCACCGGGTCCTGGACCAGTCGACGACGGAAATCGTCGATACGGCCAAGCGCACCGGCGCGACGGTGGCGGGTCCCATTCCGCTTCCCACGGTCCGGAATCTGTACACGGTGTTGCGTTCGCCGCACGTGGACAAGAAGAGCCGGGAGCAGTTCGAGATCCGGACCCACAAGCGCCTGCTCGATATTCTCGAGCCGACGCAGGATACGGTGGATGCGCTGATGAAGCTGGATCTGCCGGCGGGTGTGGATGTCGAAATCAAAGCGTTCGGCAGGGGAAAGTAGGCCGGTGGCCAGGGGCCAGGGGCCAGTTGGAGCGATGTAATGAGCCCAGGAATTTTAGGTAAGAAGATCGGGATGACGCAGGTGTTCCGGCCGGACGGCCAGGTGGTGCCGGTGACGGTGCTCAAGGCGGGTCCGTGCGTGGTGGTGCAGCGTAAGACGCCGGCCATCGACGGATACGACGCCGTGCAGTTGGGCCTGATGGAATACGTCAAGAAATCGCGCATCAACAAGCCGGATACGGGGCACTTGAAAAAGTCCTCCGCCGAAGGCGTCAAGTTTCTGCGTGAATTCCGGCTGGGCGACGGATCCAACGGCGACTTAAAGCCGGGCGACCGCGTGCTCGCAGACGAGTTCAAGCCCAACGAAAAAGTGGATGTCATCGGCATCAGTAAAGGCCGCGGCTTCGCGGGCGTCGTCAAGCGCCATCATTTCCGCGGCAGCGACGATACACACGGGTCGATGTTTCACCGCGCCCCGGGATCGATCGGCGCATCCAGCTTTCCTTCCCGCGTGTTTCCGGGCATGCGGATGGGTGGGCACATGGGTACCGATCGCGTCACCGTGCGGAATCTGGAGATCGTCGAAGTGGACGCCGAGGATAACGTGATCCTGGTGAAGGGCGCCGTTCCCGGACCCAATGGCGGATATGTCGTACTGCGGAGGTCCAGACGGTAGCCATGCCCAGCGTAGACGTCATCGATCTTAGTAATCAGAAAGTCGGCACCCTGGATCTGGCCGACGCCGTGTTCGGCGCTCCCGTCAACGAAGCGCTGTTGTATGAGGCGGTCCGGCACCATCTGGCCGGCACCCGGCGCGGAACCGCCAAGACCAAGACCCGGCACGAAGTGGCCGGTTCGGGCAAGAAGCTGTGGAAGCAGAAGGGCACCGGCCGGGCGCGTATGGGCTCCATCCGCAGTCCTCTGTGGCGGCACGGCGGCACCACGCACGGTCCGCAACCGCGCGACTACTCTTATAAGCTGCCCAAGAAAATGCAATTAGGCGCGCTGCGGAGCGCGTTGTCGGCCAAGCTGCGCGACGGCGAGTTGCGCGTGGTGCGCGAATTCGCCCTGGGCGAGCCCAAGAGCAAGCTGATGCGCCAGACGCTCGACGCCCTGGAAATCGCCCGGACGGTCCTGCTGGTGGACAGCTCCGATAACCGCAATCTCCAGCTGTCCAGCCGCAATCTGGAAGGCGTGAAGCTGGTGGCCAGCCGCGACGTCAATGTGTACGATCTGCTGGGTCATCAGCAGGTGCTGCTCTCGGAAGCCGCGGCGAAGAGACTTTCGGAGGGCCTGCAATGAATTCGTTGATGGAAGTGATCAAACGGCCCGTCGTGACGGAAAAAGGCGTGACCAAGAAGGACTCCGAGCGCACGCTGTGTTTCGAAGTCGACGTGAACGCCAATAAGACCCAGATCCGCCAGGCGGTCCAGGCCCTGTTCAAGGTGAAAGTCGCCGATGTCCGGACTACCACCACCGCGGGCAAGCTGCGGCGGCGCGGGCGGTTCGCCGGATACCGCTCCGACTGGAAAAAAGCCTACGTGAAGCTGAAACCCGGCGAGAAAATGCCGGAGTACGCCGAAATCTAGAGGAATGTTCTAAATGCCGGTCAAAACATATCGTCCCACTACGCCGACGCGCCGTTTCCAGACGGTGGTCTCGCGCGCGGACATCACCAAGCAGACGCCCGAAAAGAGCCTGGTGAAAGGCAAGAAGGGCTCCGGCGGACGAAGCAGCACGGGCCGCGTGTCGTCCCGGTTCCGCGGAGGCGGGCACAAGAAGGCCTATCGCGAAATCGATTTCAAGCGCGATAAGGCCGGCATTGCCGCGGTGGTGGCGTCCATCGAGTACGATCCGAACCGCAGCGCGCGCATCGCGCTGCTGCATTACGTGGACGGCGAAAAGCGCTACATCCTGGCGCCGGCCGGCCTCGAAGTCGGGCGCAAGATTCTGTCGGGACCGGACGCCGATATTCTGATCGGCAATTCGCTCCCGCTCAAGAATATTCCGACCGGCACGGTGGTTCACAATATCGAGCTGAAGCCGGGAAAGGGCGGGCAGATGGCGCGCTCCGCCGGCGCGCAAGCCCAGCTGGTTTCCAAAGAAGGCGAGTATGCTCTTCTGAAGCTGCCCTCCGGTGAAGTCCGCAGGGTACTGGTCGACTGTGCCGCGACCATCGGCCAGGTGGGCAACGTCGAGCACGAAAACGTGAGTCTGGGGAAAGCCGGGCGCAAGCGCTGGATGGGCAAGATGCCGCACAACCGCGGCGTTTCCATGAATCCGGTGGATCACCCGCACGGCGGCGGCGAGGGCAAAACCAGCGGCGGCCGTCATCCGGTGACTCCCTGGGGCCAGCCCACGCGCGGCTTCAAGACCCGCAACAACAAGCGCACCAATAGGTTCATCGTGACCCGGAAGGCCAAGAAAAGGTAAGAGGATGACGAGATAGGTATGGGACGCTCACTCCATAAAGGTCCGTTCGTGGATGATCACCTGGCCGTCAAGGTGAACGCCCTGAACGAGAAGAACGAGAAGAAAGTAGTGCGGACGTGGTCGCGCCGTTCCACCATCGTGCCGGAGTTCATCGGCCACACCCTGGCGGTTCACAACGGGAAGAAGTTCATCCCCGTGTACATCACCGAAAACATGGTGGGCCACAAGCTGGGCGAATTTTCGCCCACGCGGGTGTTTAAGGGTCACGCCAACAAGGCGTCGGTCGAGAAAACGGCCAAGCCGGCGTAAGGAGCGCAAACCATGCAAGCCAGAGCCGAAGCCCGATACCTCCGAACCTCGCCGCAGAAGGCGCGCCTGGTGATCGACCTGATCCGCGGCCAGAAGGCCGGCGAGGCGATCCACATTTTGCGCGCCGTCAACAAGCGCATCGCGCCGTCCATCGAGAAAGTGCTGCGGTCGGCCATCGCCAACGCCGAGAACCGGCATAACGACGTCGACGTGGATGAACTGGTCGTTACCGAAGCATACGTGAATGAGGGTCCGCGCATGAAGCGCATCCGCGCGGCTCCCATGGGGCGCGCCTACCGCTATCAGAGAAGAATGGCGCACATCGTGGTCAAGGTCGGCGACCGGAAGCCCGACGACGCGGCGAAGGAGACCGAAGGCTAAAGATATGGGGCAGAAAGTTCATCCGTACGGATTCCGGCTGGGATTCACCAAGACCTGGCGGTCGCGGTGGTTCGCCAAGCAGGATTATTCCAAGCTCCTCCGCGAGGATCTGGAGCTCAGGAACTCGCTGCGCGACCGGCTGAAGGCCGCCGGGGTCAGCTCGATCGAGGTGGATCGTCCCGGCAACAAGCTGCGCATCACCATTCACACCTCCCGCCCGGGCATCATCATCGGCCGGAAGGGCGCTGAAATCGAGAAGCTGAAGCAGGATCTGGCCAAGAAAACCAAGCGCGAAGTTTTCATCGATATTCAGGAAGTTCACAAGCCCGAGCTCGACGCGCAACTCGTCTCTGAGTCGATTGCATTGCAGCTGGAAAAACGCGTGGCGTTCCGCCGCGCCATGCGCAAGGCGGTCGACTCGGCGCTGCGCTTCGGCTGCAAAGGAATTAAGGTCCGGGTTTCCGGGCGTTTGAACGGCGCCGAAATCGCTCGCACGGAATGGTATTTGCAAGGCCAGCTGCCGCTGCACACGCTGCGCGCGGACATCGATTTCGGTTTCAGCCAGGCCTACACGACCTACGGCGTAATCGGGGTCAAGTGCTGGGTGTACAAAGGCGAGATTCTGCCGGGCGCCCAGGCGCGCGGGCTGCGCAACGATCCCGAGCCCCGGCGCGGACCTCGGCCCGATCGGGATCGTGATCGTAGAGATCGGCCGCCCCGGCCGGCGTTTGTTCCGGAATCCTCGGGTGGAGCCGGCGGGCCCGGTGGGATTGTTCAGCAGGCCCCCGGGGAAATGGCGCGGCCGGCGATTCTGCCGCCCATGGCCGCTCCGGTCCAGCCGGCCTGGAAGCAGGACGCCAAGCCCGAGAGTGGAGAACCGGCTGCCGCACCGCCACCCCCGGCCACGCCCGAGGGCGAGAAGAGCGAGTAGGAACCGAAAACGTTTAGGGACGAACAAAACGTTAGGAACGAACTTCTATGTTGATGCCCAAGAAGGTGAAGTATCGCAAGCAGCAGCGCGGGCGCATGGCCGGGAAGGCCTGGCGGGGCTCGTCGCTGGCGTTTGGCGATTACGGATTGAAGGCGCTCGAATGCGGTTGGATTACCGCGCGGCAAATCGAAGCGGCGCGTGTCGCCATGACCCGTTCGATCAAGCGCGGCGGCAAAGTTTGGATCCGGATCTTCCCGGACAAGCCCATCACCAAGAAGCCGGCGGAAACCCGCATGGGTAAAGGCAAGGGCGCGCCGGAAGAGTGGGTGTGCGTCATTCGTCCCGGCAAGATTCTGTTCGAAATGGAAGGCGTCGACCTGGTGGTTGCCAAGGAAGCCATGCGTCTGGCCGCCGCGAAAATCGGGATACCCACCAAGCTGGTGACGCGCGAGGGCCTGGACTAGGCGGAGCGAGGAAACATGAAGCAGAACGCGGATAAATTTCGGGCGCTGGATCCGGCCGAACTCGACAAGCAGTTGCGCGACGGCGCCGAGCAGATGTTCCGGCTGCGGTTCCAGATGTCGATGGGGCAGACCGACGGCGTGAAGAAGGTCCGCGCCCTGCGCAAGGAACGGGCGCGTATTCTGACGGTGCTCAAGGAGAAAGGGGTGGCCCCGTCCGCCGCGGCGGCGGCGCCGCTTCCCCTGGTGACCAAAGTCACCCCCCAGGCCGGCGCGAAGAAAGCCGTTGCTAAAAAAGCCGTCTCTAAAAAGACCGTCTCGAAGAAGGCAAAGCAATGATGACCGGCAGGAAAGGCGAGTAACAGCCCATGGCGGAAACTACCCAGAGCAATAAGAACGAAAAGGTGGGCTCGGTCTTGGAGTCCAAGATGGCCAAGACCATCGTGGTCGAAGTCATCCGGCGTGCGCCGCATCCGCTCTATAAGCGCATCGTCAGCAAGCGCCGGAAGTTCTACGCGCACGACGAGCAGGGCGAGGCCAAGGTGGGCGATGTGGTGCGCATCGTCGAATGCCGCCCCCTGAGCAAGCTGAAGCGCTGGGAGTTGAAGGAAGTGCTGCGCAAGGCCGTGCAGGTGACCACGGATTTGAGCGCCATCGGTATTCAGACCGGCCCGGAAAAACGGGCGTCCAAGAAGAAGCGTTAGAAGAAATACGAGTCGTGCGGTGAGGAGTCAGGAGATAAGACCATGATCGGGATGCGGACCATTCTGGAGGTAGCCGATAACAGCGGCGCCCGCAGGCTTGCCTGCATTTTGCCCCGCGGCGGCGACCTGGGATTGCGGGCCGGGTTGGGCGACGTCGTCACGGCCAGCGTGAAGGAAGCCGCGCCCGATTCGCAGGTCAAGAAGGGCAAAGTGGTGCGCTGCGTGATCGTCCGGATGCGCAAGGAAACCCGGCGCAAGGATGGAACCTACATCCGCTTCGATTCCAACGCCGCCGTGCTGATCAACGAGCTGGGCGAGCCGGTGGGCACGCGCGTATTCGGGCCGGTGGCGCGCGAGCTGCGCGAAAAGCGCTTCATGAAAATCGTGTCCCTTGCCCCGGAGGTGATTTAACCATGGCACGCAAGATTGCACAAAGGCATCAGAACAAGCCCCGGCCTCCGGTGAAGATCAAGATCCGCCGGGACGATACCGTCAAGGTCATCGCCGGCAAGGACAAGGGCAAAACCGGCCGGGTGCTGCAGGTCGACAGCGAGCGCGGCAAGGTCCTGGTGGAAGGCATGGGGATGGTGAAACGGCATACGCGGCCCAACCCGTCCCAGCAGATTAAAGGGGGCATCGCCGAACGGGAAAACCCCATCGCGATCTCCAACGTATCGCTGCTCACCTCGGGCGGCGTACCCACGCGGGTGGGATTCCGCGTGGAAGGCACGGGAGCGTCGGCCCGGCGTGTGCGCTTCGCGCGCAAGACCGGCGAGATTCTCGAGAAGAAGGCGTAACGTATGGCAGCCAGACTGAAAGAAACATACCAGAAGACAGTGATTCCGGCGCTGACCAAGGAGTTCGGCTACCAGAACCTCATGGCCGTGCCCAAGCTGCAGAAAATTTCCCTGAATATCGGCCTGGGAGAGGCCACGCAAAACGCCAAGCTGCTGGACGGCGCGGTGAATGAGCTGGGCCAGATCGCGGGGCAGAAGCCGGTGATTACCAAGGCGCGCAAGTCCATCGCCGCCTTCAAGCTGCGCGAGGGCAACCCCATCGGCTGCATGGTCACGCTGCGCGGCGACCGCATGTACGAGTTCCTCGACCGGCTGGTCAACGTATCGCTGCCGCGCGTGCGCGATTTCCGCGGCGTATCGGCCAAGTCCTTCGACGGCCGCGGCAATTACACGCTGGGCATTCACGACCAGCTCATTTTCCCGGAGATCGACTACAACAAGGTCGATAAAGCCAAGGGAATGAATATCTGTATCACCACCAGCGCCAAGACCGATGCGGAGGGTCTGGCGTTGCTCAAGCATCTCGGGATGCCCTTCCGCACTCAGTAGCAGGAGAACAGAAATACATGGCCACTACCGCCAAAATCGCAAGAGACGAAAAGCTGGCCCTGGCGAAGGCCGCTCATACGCCCAAGCTGCAGTGCCGGCATCGCAACCGCTGCTTCCGGTGTGGGCGCCCCCGCGGGTTCCTGCGGAAATTCAAGCTGTGCCGCATCTGCTTCCGCCAGTTGGCACTGGCCGGGGAAGTGCCCGGCGTGATCAAGGCTTCCTGGTGAAGGACGTCTTGGTGAGAAGCCTCATGCTGATGCGAAGGAGTGTGAACGAATGACGACAACCGATCCGATCGCCGACATGCTGACGCGCATTCGCAATGGACTCGCCGCGCGTCACCCCAAGGTGGACGTGCCGGCGTCGCGGCTGAAGGGCGATATCGCCAAGATCCTCAAGGATGAGGGCTACATCGCCAACTTCAAGCTCACCGAGGACGGGACCAAGAGGTCCATCCGGATTTATCTCAAATACACCCCCGGCAACGTGCCGGTGATCTCGCGCATCGAGCGCGTGTCGCGTCCCGGCTGCCGCGTTTACGTCGGCTCGAAGGCCGTGCCCCGCGTGCTGGGCGGCCTGGGGATCAACATTTTAACCACGCCGCGCGGCGTGATGACCGGCAGCAGCGCCCGCAAGGAAGGCGTCGGCGGCGAAGTGCTGTGTCACGTTTGGTAAAGCTAGTAGACAGGTTTTAACGGAGTTTCTTATGTCACGAGTCGGAAAAAAGCCCATCCCGGTGCCCAAGAACGTCAAGCTCACCATCGGCCGAGAACTGGTGGTGGAAGGGCCCAAGGGCAAGCAGACGGTCCCGATTCCCGCGGGAGTGTCGCTGCGGCAGACCGACGGGATTCTGGAAGTCCTCCGCGACAGCGACAAGAAAGCCGCGCTGCACGGACTGACCCGCGCGTTGGCGTCCAATGCCGTCGTAGGGGTGTCCACGGGTTTTACGCGGGAACTGCAGATCTTCGGTGTCGGGTACAAGTGCGAGGTCAAGGGACGCGTCGCCACCTTTACTCTGGGATACTCTCATCCCATCGAGTTTTATCTTCCCGATGGCATCGACATGAAAGTCGAAAAGCCGGCGAACAACCTCACCCCGCTGATTTTGACCGGCGGCGACCGGCAACTGCTGGGCCAGGTGGTGGCGAACATGCGCGCCCTGCGTCCCCCGGATCCCTATAAGAACAAGGGAATCCGCTTCGCTAACGAAGTTCTGCGCAAGAAGGCCGGCAAGACCGGCGCGGCGGGAGGCTCGAAGTAACATGGCACAGGAATCGAAAGCCATCATCCGCAAGCGAGTACATAAACGCATCCGCCGGAAAGTGGCGGGAAGCACGGAGCGGCCGCGGCTGGCGGTTTTCCGCAGCGTCAAGCATATTTACGCGCAGGTCATCGACGATGCGGTGGGCCACACCCTGGCCGCGGCTTCCTCCAATGAGAAGAACGCCAAGAGCGGCGTCGACGGCGGCAACGTGGCGGGCGCCAAGGCGGTGGGAAAACTGCTGGCCGAGCGCGCGAAAGAAAAGGGCGTGAAGTCGGTGGTGTTTGACCGGGGCGGATATCTGTATCATGGCCGGGTGAAGGCCCTGGCGGACGCCGCACGGGAAGGCGGACTTGAATTCTAGCGGGTGCGGCCTAAGAGAGGGTTTTAAAACGTAATGTCAATCACGGCGGCAAAACGAGTCGAAGCGGGGGGGCTGAACCTGAAGGAACAGGTGGTCTCGATCAACCGCGTCACCAAGGTGGTCAAGGGCGGCAAGAATCTGAGCTTCTCGGCCCTGGTGGTGGTGGGCGATCCCGGCGCGCGGATCGTCGGGTTCGGAACGGGCAAGGCCAAGGAAGTTCCCGCGGCCATCAAGAAAGGGATCGAAGCGGCCAAGAAGAATTTGCGCAAGGTCAACGTGCTGGCCACCACCATCCAACATACGGTGCTGGGCAGGTTCGGTAGTGGAATGGTTCTGCTCAAGCCGGCGCCGGAAGGAACCGGAGTGATCGCCGGCGGCCCGGTGCGCGCCGTCATCACCGCCGTGGGGATTCCCAACGTGCTGACCAAGTCCATCGGCTCGCACAACCCGCACAACGTGGTGAAGGCCACCATCGACGCCCTGGAACAGTTGCGCGATAAGAAGGAAGTGGCCGAGCTGCGGGGCCTCGACGCCGGGAAGGTGGGATAATCTTATGCCGGGGATGATCAAAATCAAGCTCATACGGAGCCCAATCTGCACGCCGGAAAAGCACAAAGTCATCGTGCGTGCGCTGGGACTCAAGAAAATGAACCGCGTGGTGGAACGCCCGGATACGCCGGCCTTCCGGGGCATGGTCAAAAAGATTCCGCACCTGCTGGCGATCGTGGACTAACGGGCGAGTAAGGATATCATCATGAATCTCAGTCAACTTAAGCCGCCCAAGGGTCAAAAGCACAAGAACCAGCGTATCGGCCAGGGCATGGGGTCGGGCCGCGGAAAGTTCTCCGGCCGCGGCGCCAAGGGCGCCAAGTCCGTCTCCGGATACTCGCGGATGCGCGGATTTGAAGGCGGCCAGATGCCGCTGCACCGGCGTCTGCCCAAACGCGGATTCACCAATATCTTCCGCAAGGAATTCGCCATCGTCAATCTGGGCCTGCTGGATCGGCTGGAAGGCGATTCCTTCGATCCCGGCAAGCTGCTCGAGCTGGGCGTGATCCACAAACTCAAGGAAGGCCTCAAAATCCTGGGATCGGGCGAGCTGAAGCGCAAAATTCAGGTGAAGGCTCATCTGTTTTCGAAATCCGCCCTGGAAAAAATTCAAGCCGCGGGCGGAACCGCGGAAGTGATTCCCGGGGTCAAGCGCAACCCGAAGAAGGTTTCGCATCCCTCCCGGCCGAAAGCCGCGGCTCCCCAGGCCAGCGCTCCGGAAGCCGGCGGTGGTCAACCAGAGAAGAAGCCCAGCGCCAAGAAGGCCGGGAAGGAAAAAAATACCGCGGAGAAGGGTGGCCCGGAGACGGGCGCCGCGGAAAAAGCCAGCAAACCCAAGCGGGCTAAACCCAGCAGCAAAGAAGAGAAGTAAACCATGAGATTGCTCGAAGCCTTTGCCAACGTCTTTCGGATCCCGGATCTTCGGAAGCGCGTGTTGTTCACCCTGGCGATGCTGGCGGTGTACCGCCTCGGCGGTCACCTTCCGATCCCCGGTGTCGACGCCCAGCGCTTCGAGGACTTCATCTCGCAGAATCAGGGAACGGTATTTGGCTTCTTCGATCTGTTCAGCGGCGGGACCTTTAGACGGCTGACGATCTTTGCGTTGGGCATCATGCCCTACATCACTTCGTCGATTATTTTGCAGTTGTTGACGGTGGTGGTTCCCACGCTCGAAAAACTCCAGAAGGAAGGCGAGCTCGGCCGGCGCAAAATCACCCAGTGGACCCGCTATCTCACCGTGGCCCTGGCCATGATTCAAGCCTTCGGTATCGCCAGCCTGTTGCAGACCCAGCAGGGCTTTGTGCGGACCCCGGGAATCGGCTTCACGCTGATGACCATCCTGACCCTGACCACCGGGACGGCCTTCATCATGTGGCTGGGCGAGCAGATCACCGAGCGCGGCATCGGCAACGGAATGAGCCTGCTGATCTTCACCGGCATTGTGGTCAATCTGCCTTCCGCCGTGCAGGAAATTGTCCTAAAGGTTCAGACCGGCGATTGGCCGCTGATCCAGGTGGCCATCATTCTGATCATGATGATCGCGGTGGTGGGTTTCATCGTGCTGGTGGAACGCGGCGAGCGCCGTATCCCGGTGCAGTATGCCAAGCGCGTGATCGGGCGGAAAATGCTGGGCGGGCAGTCCACGCACATGCCCCTCAAGGTGAACGCCGGCGGCGTCATCCCGGTGATCTTTGCCAGCTCTTTGCTGGCGTTCCCGCTAACCGCTTTGCAGATCGATTTTGTCAAAAATAGTCCGGTGCTCTCCAACATGCTGAACGCCATCAGCGGAGCATCGCCCATGTATTACCTGCTGTATACCCTGCTGATCATCTTTTTCTGTTTCTTCTACGTCTCGATCATCTTTAATCCCAATGAGGCCGCCGACAACATGCGCAAGTACGGCGGGTTCATTCCGGGCATCCGCCCCGGCAAGAATACGGCCGAGTACATGAACAAGATTCTGACCCGGATCACGGTGGTCGGCGGCCTGTATCTGTCGATTTTGTCGCTCCTGCCGCAGATCATGATTCAGGGCATCAAGCTGCAGCGTCTGCCGTTGGTCGGAAACTGGATCGATGCACATTTCCCGCGCTTTCTGCTGGACGGCCTGGGCGTGACCTTTTTCTTCGGCGGCACTTCGCTGCTGATCGTGGTGGGCGTGGCTATGGATACCGTCAATCAGGTGGAAGCTCAACTGATCATGCGGCATTACGAAGGATTTACGCCGCGCGCCGGGCGGATTCGAGGCCGCCGCAGCAGCCTCTGACGGCCCCATTGATTTGATGAGTCGGCTCTGCCTCATTTTGTTCGGTTCCCCCGGTTCGGGGAAAGGCACCCAGGCCAAATTGCTCCGGCAATCCCTGGACCTGGCCCATATTTCAACCGGCGATATGCTGCGGGAACGGGTGGCTTCGGGGGACGCCGTGGGCCTCTCCGTGGCCGCGCTGATGCAGGCGGGCGAGCTGGTTCCCGATGAAACGGTCAACCACTTGGTGGAGGAGCGGATCGAACAAGGCGACTGCGGGAACGGTTTTATTCTGGACGGATATCCCCGTACCGTCCAGCAGGCGAAGCTCCTGGCCGAGCTGCTGGTGCTCCGGCCGATCCGGACCAGCGTGGTCCATTTGGTAGTGGACTATAATGTTATTATCGCGCGTATCTCCGGCCGGCGGCAGTGTCCGAGCTGCCACTCGCTGTACGGGGTGACATCCAACGTTCCCAAGAACCCGGGAGTGTGCGACAAGGACGGCGTGAAGCTGATCGTTCGCGACGACGATCGCGAAGAGGTGGTGCGGGAGAGATTGCGAGCCTACGAACAACAGACCGCCCCGGTGCTCGCGTTTTTCAAGAAATCCGGCGTTCCCTGCTACAGCGTGGCGGCCGGGGACCGCGCCCCGCAGGCGATTGCGAAGGAAATCGAGACGCTGGTCCGGAAAGAATGTGGCGAAGCGGCATGATCGTACGCAAAAACATGGCCGAGCTGGAGAAGATGCGCTGCGCGGGTCTGCTGGTCTGGAAAATCCTGGATGAGATGCGCCGCATGGTCGGCGAGGGAGTATCGACCATAGATTTGGAAGTCACCGCCGAAAAAATGATGATCGATGCCGGCGCGCGGCCCGCTTTTAAAGGCTATGCGAGTGCGGCCGCGGGGACCAAGTTCCCGTTCGTGCTGTGTACTTCGGTGAATGACGAGATCGTGCATGGGATGCCGTCGCAGAAGAAGGTTCTGAAGAGCGGGGATATTATCTCCATCGATACGGGCGTACAGTTGAACGGATATTACGGCGATTCGGCCATCACGGTCGGTGTGGGGGAGATCTCCGCGGAGGCCCGCCGCCTGATGGATGTGACCCGCGATTCGCTGGAGATGGCCATTGAGAAAGCCCGGCCGGGAAACCGGCTGTTCGATATTTGCGGTACCGTGGAACGGCACGTACTCGCCAACGGCTTTTCGGTGGTGCGGGAGTTCGTGGGGCATGGGATCGGCACGCAGATGCACGAGGAGCCGCAGATCCCCAACTATGTGGACCGGCGCAGCGAGAATCCGCGGCTGAAGGAAGGCATGGTGCTGGCCATCGAGCCCATGGTGAACGCGGGCAAGCCGGGCAGCCGGGTAAAGCCCGACAAGTGGACCGCCGTGACCGAGGACGGGAAGTACTCGGCGCACTTCGAGCATACGGTGGCCATCACCGCGGAGGGCCCGTGGGTATTGACCAGGCCGTAACGAGCCAGAAGGCGGAAGTCGTGGAATTGTTGCCGAGCGCCGCGTACCGGCTTCGGCTGGAGAATGAGGACACTGTGGTGGCGCACGCGGCGGGATCCGGAGTCAAGAATTTTATGCGCTTGCGTCCCGGCGACCGGGTCCGCGTGGAGCTTTCCGCGCGCGATAAAACGCGTGGCAGGATTGTGGAGCTACTGGCGAAGCTGTAAGCAGGGCGAAGCGGTAGGTAGATGGAGAAGCTATGAAAGTTCGGGCGTCCGTAAAGAAGATGTGCGCGAAGTGCAAACTGGTGCACCGCAACGGCGTGGTGCGCGTGATTTGCTCGAATCCGAAGCACAAGCAGCGGCAAGGTTAAGGTGAGCGCACAGGGTGCGGCCGCGTTTGCCGCGCTCCGTTGTGCGCGGTGAAAAGGATTAGAAGAGGAAACGGAATATGGCGCGTTTAGCAGGCGTGGATTTACCGGTCAAGAAGCGGACCGAAATCGGGCTGACGTATATTTACGGAATCGGGCGCACCCGCAGCAAATCGCTGTGCCACCGCGCCGGCGTCGACCCCGACAAGAAGGTCGCGGACCTGACCGAGGACGAGGTCAACCGCATCCGCCAGATCCTCGAAGCCGAGGGCGCGGTCGAAGGAGATCTCCGCAAGGAGCTCTCCCTGAACATCAAGCGTCTGATCGAGATGGGTTCCTACCGCGGATTGCGGCATCGCCGCGGCCTGCCGGTGCGCGGCCAGCGGACCCACACCAACGCCCGCACCCGCAAGGGCCCGCGGCGCGGCACCGTGGCCAACAAGAAGAAGGCGAGCGCCAAGACCTAGGCGGAATCGAAACACATACACATGGCAAAAGCAGCGGCAAAGTCCGGAAAAAAGAAATCCTTCAAGAAGAAGGAAAAGAAGAACATACCCGCGGGCATCGTGCACGTGCAGGCTTCGTTCAACAACACCATCATAACCATCACCGATACGGTCGGGAACGTACTGTCCTGGTCCAGCTCGGGCTCGCTGGGATTCCGTGGTTCGCGCAAGGGGACTCCCTACGCTGCGCAGCAGGCGTCGCTTACGGCCGCCAACAAAGCCAAGGAATCCGGAGTGCGCAGCGTAAACGTGAATGTCAGCGGGCCGGGCGCCGGCCGCGAATCCGCGGTGCGCGCATTGTCCACCGCTGGCCTGGAAGTTCGTTCCATCCGGGATCGCACGCCGATTCCGCACAACGGATGCCGGCCGCCGAAAAAGCGCCGGGTGTGATTTTTGTACTGTAAGCAGGACGAAGGCGAACGTCGCCGTAAACTGCACCTACTGAGAAGAAGTACCAGGGAGGTTTGATTTGGCACGATATATTGGTCCCGTCTGCCGGCAATGCCGTCGGGAAGGGATGAAACTGTTTCTGAAGGGCGAGCGGTGCCACACCGAAAAGTGCGCCATCGAGAAGCGCAATTTCCCGCCCGGCCAGCACGGCCAGGGCCGCAAGCCCAAGATCGTCGGATACGGTCTTCAACTCCGGGAGAAACAAAAGGCCCGGCGTTACTATCAACTGCTCGAAAACCAGTTCCGCAACCTGTTCGAGAAGGCCAGCGGGATGAAGGGCATCACCGGCGAGAACATGCTCAGCATGCTCGAACGGCGCCTGGATAACGTCATCTACCGGATGGGTTTCGGCACCTCGCGCGCGCAAGGGCGCCAGCTGGTGCGCCACGGGCACATCAATGTGAACGGGCGCCGTGTGGATATCCCCTCCTTCACCGTGAAAGTCAACGACGTGATCGAAGTGCGCGAGAACAGCAAGAATAACCCCACCATTTTGCACGCGCGCGACGCCACGGCCCACGCCCCCAGCCCCAACTGGCTGGAAGTGGACCGCGAGAACTTGAAGGCGAGAGTGCTCCAATCGCCCAAGCGCGAGGATCTCGTCCAGATCCAGTTGAATGAGCAGCTGATTGTCGAATTGTATTCGAAGTAAGAGGCCATCATTATGTTTAAAGGATTCCAGAAACCAAAGCGGTTGGTCGCCAACACGGAAACGCTCACGGACCGGTACGGGATGTTTACCGCCCAGCCCTTCGAGCGCGGATTTGGGTCTACCATCGGAACCGGCCTGCGGCGCGTGCTGCTGAGCTCGATCGAGGGCGCCGCCATTACCGCGGTGCGCATCGAAGGTGTGGCCCACGAATTCAGCCCCATCCCGGGCGTGGTCGAAGACGCCACCGACATCATCCTGAACCTGAAGCAGGTTCCCTTCAAGATGCTCAGCGAGGGGATGCGCACCGTCCGCATCAAGGCGGACTCGCCCGGCGAAGTTTTGAGCGGACAGATCGAAACCGATTCCGAAATCGAAGTGCTGAACCGCAACATGCACATCGCCACCATCGGCGAGGGCGGCAAGCTGTCCATCGAGATGCGGATCAAGTCCGGCCGCGGCTACGTGGGCGCGGACCGCAATAACGACGAGGACCTGGCGGTCGGCTATATCCCCATCGACTCGGTCCACTCGCCCGTGCGCAAAGTGAATTACGCGGTCGAATCCGCCCGCCTGGGGCAGATGACCGATTACGACAAGCTGACCATCGAAGTCTGGACCAATGGCGCCATTTCCCCGGCCGATGCCATCGGGCAGGCGTCCAAGCTCCTCAAGGACCACATGGCCATCTTCATCAACTTCGAGGAACTGCCGGAGACCGCCGAGGAACCGGCCGAGCGCGCCATGAGCCAGATGAACGAAGTGCTCAGCCGCTCCGTCGAGGAACTCGAGTTGAGCGTCCGTTCCTACAATTGCCTCAAGAACGCCAACATCCAGACCATCGGCGATTTGGTGCAGAAGACCGAATCGGAAATGTTGCGCACCAAGAATTTCGGGCGCAAGTCGCTGAACGAAATCAAGGAAATCCTGGGAAGCCTGGGTCTGAGCTTCGGCATGAAGTTCGATTCCCAGGGCCGCCTGATTGCTCCTACCGGAACACCGGCGGCGCTGGATGTGTCCGATATCGGAGAAGAAGAGGAAGAACCGGAAGAAACGGAAGCGGCGGAAAACGAAGCCCCGTTAGCGGAATAACCAGCCATGCGACATAAGAAATCAGGAGTTAAACTCAAGCGCGATAGTGGCTCGCGCAAGGCGCTGTTTCGCAACCTGGTGACCAGCGTCATCGAACACGAGCGCGTGGTCACCACGGTTCCCAAGGCCAAGGCCATCCGCCCGATGGTGGAGAAAATGATCACGCTGGCCAAGCGGGATACCCTTCACACCCGTCGGCAAGCCGCGGCATTCCTGCAGACGCCGGATGCCGTGAAGAAGCTGTTCGATAAGCTCGGAACGCGGTTCGGACAGCGCCAGGGCGGCTACACCCGCGTGGTGCGGCTGGGCTGGCGCAAGGGCGACGGCGCCGAGCAGGCCATGCTCGAACTGGTCGGTTCCGAGCTGGTCAAGCGCGCCGCCGACCGTGCCAAGCGCCGCGAAGAGCGCCTGAAAGCCATGCAGGCCGGCCAGCACGACGCTGAGGGTGAGGAGCCCAAAGAATAATCGTTCGGGGACAGAATCTGTCCCCTCTTTCCGCTCAGGTCTGCCGGTGTGCCGTCTCGTGCACGCGCTGCGCATGCGGTGCCGTTCGCATCCGGACCACCTCACCGATCACGAATACGGCGGGCGGTTCGACGTCCACCTCTCCTCGCGCGACCTGTTCGAGCGTTGTCTCAATCACGCGCTCCCGTTCGGTCGAGGCAAATTGCAGGAACGCGACCGGATCGCCGGCCGGCCGGCCGCCGTGGATCAGGCAGGTTGCGATCGCCGCGCGGTTGTCCACTCCCATCAAGACCACCAGCGTACCCGCATGCCGGTAGGCCGGCCAATCCACTTCTTTCACCGCTTGCCGATGCCCGGGCAGTACCGTGACCGCTGCCGAGAAGCCCCCGAGCGGAATGCCCGCTAACGACGGTGCCGCCGTTAATGCCGATACGCCCGGTACCACCTCTACGTCGAAACCGTGCTGGATCAGGAACTCCAGTTCCTCGCCTCCCCGTCCGAATACCAGCGGGTCGCCGCTGGTGAGCCGCACCACCGGGCCGGCCGCGTTGGCCAGCCGCAAATACCAGGCATGGATCTCAGCCTGAAATTCCTCCTGATGGCCGTGCTGCCTGCGCGCGGGAATGAACGTTGCGTGGGGATTCGCCAGAGCCAGAACCTCGGGGCTCACGAATTTGTCGTAGATCACGGCTTCGGCTTGCGCCAGAATCCGCGCCGCTTTCAGCGTCAGCAGGTCGGGATCGCCTGGACCAGCCCCGACCAGATACACTTTTGCCCGCTCCGCCATCATGGCGCAACTCCTTCGAGAATACTGACAAGCAGGGTGGCTCCTCCGAGGAGCGACCAGGTGGGTTGCCAGACGAGGCTCCCTACGCCGGAGAGAAAACAGCCCGAATTCGTAGGCCAGCTAACGGCAGTATATACAGGACCAGTGATAATTGGAAGTGGTCCGTGCGAAGAAAGTTCTTATGGGCTCAATAACAAAAATCACCACTTAAGGCCCGAAAACATGACGATATCGGATTCCTCGGAAGTAGAGAGTCCTCTGCGGCTGACCACCACATTTCCCCCTGGGCTGATGTCCGGAGACTCATAGGACAACTCGCCAAAAGTCAGCTGCGCGGGCGAATCGCGCTGGCTGCGGGGAAGGAACCAAAGCTCCCCCCTGGTCGAAACGATCAGTCCCGAGTTATCGGGGGCCCATGTGAACCCTTGAATGGTCCGATCGTCGCCCGGCACTCGCACCGGTTCTCCGCCGGACACGCTCTCGACCATGATTTGGCCGTCCTGCAAGTAGGCGATCTTCTTGTCATCAGGAGCCCAGCGCAGGTTTGAATAAGTGCCCTTGCTCAATTGGACGACCACACGCGCGTCCACCACCAACTCCACCGCCCCGTCCTGGGATCGCAAAAAGACCAGCTTCTTGCCGTCGTGACTCAGGTCGCCCGGAGCCACCGCGTCCACCAGCCGGCGAGCCTCGCCGCCCGCTGCCGGGATCTCCCAAATCGTGTCCGAGCTGAAGTAGATCAGGCTGCTGGAATCCGCCGACCAGCGCGGCGCATCGTGATCGGCATCGTCCTTCGTAATCGCCCGCGGCGCACCGCCGGAAAGTTCGAGGACCCAGATCTGCCGCCTGCCCCCAACCGCCGCCACGAACGCCACCGACTTGCCATTTGGTGAAATCGCGGGCGACTCTTCGGAACCCGCCATGTCCGTCAGCCGCCGCACCTTTACGACTTGTTTCGGCGTGCGCCTCACCAGTGCCGCGTGAATCACGTAGCCGGCCAGCAGCGATGACAGTCCCACCGCCAGCGCCAGAGCCCAAGGAACGCGCGACCGCTGCGGTTTTTCCGGAAGGTTCATCTGAAGTCCAATTATCGCCGGATTTGATACACTGCCCTCACCATGCGTCCCCACAAACTTCTTCTGTGTTTGCTGGTCGCCTTCTTCGCCGCGTCTCAACTGCCTGCGCAGACCAAGCAGGGCAAGACCGACTGGAATGCACCCTTCCCGCCCCATAAGGTGATCGGCAACATCTACTACGTTGGCACCGCGGCGCTGGCGAGTTTCCTCATCACCACGCCCCAGGGCCACATCCTCATCAACAGCGACTTTGAAACCACCGTCCCCCTGATCCGCGCCTCCGTCCGGAAGCTGGGATTCAAGTTCACCGATATCAAGATTCTGCTCGGCAGCCACGCGCATGGCGATCACATGGAAGGCGATGCCATGGCCAAGGAGCTGTCCGGCGCCCGTGTCATGGCCATGCAGCAGGACGTTCCTCTGCTCCGCCAAATGACGCCCGGAAACAAGCCGCATCCTATTGACCACATTTTGAAAGATGGAGAGCAGGTCACGCTCGGTGGGACCACGCTGACCGCGCATCTCACCGCCGGCCACACGCCCGGCTGCACCACCTGGACGACCAAGGCCGAGGAAAACGGCAAGTCTTACAACGTGCTGATCGTCTGCAGCGTCGGCGTCAACCCCGGCACCGTGCTGGTCAACAACAAGGACTACCCATCCATCGCCGCCGACTACGCCCGCAGCTTCAAGGTCCTCCGCACGCTGCCCGTGGACGTGTTTCTGGGCGCCCACGGTTCGTTCTACGGTTTGCAGGCGAAATACGCCAAGCTTCGACAGGGCGGCGCCAATCCCTTCATCGACCCGGCCGGCTTTAAGGCCTACCTGGACGACAAGGAGAAAGACTTCACCGCGGAATTCGCCGCGCAAAAGTCCAGGCAAAAATAAGCAGTCAGGGCAACTTCTTCTGTTCTGTCAGAAATCCTTCTTTCGCGCGACGACGCCGGCCAAAGACAGCGCCGCGCCGGTGACTAGAACGATCGCCCCGATGGGGCGCCACGGAATGCCTTCGCTTCCGGCGAAACGGAGGAGCGGCGCCCACGCCCACTGGAACGCTGCGGCGGCCGCGACATACAGTAAGCCGCCCATTCGCTCTTCCCACAGAGGGACCAACACTCCGAACACGGCCATCGCCGGGACCACCAGCAGTGCAGCCAGTAAGCTGGACGCGGCCATCGGAGCGACCGGAACGGGCTCGCGCATGAGCAGCAGAACGGCGCAGTCCAGGACCAGCATCGCCCCGAACAGCCCGCACACGGCCGCGCAGGCGCTGGCAAAACGCGTCCAAATCAAGTCGAATCGCGAAATGGGCAGCGTAAGCGTATAGTAGCTCGATAGGTGAACCGGCTGGAAGCCGTTCGTTCGAATGCCCGTGCCTCCCAGGAAGATGCCGACGATCACGGCCGCAGCCGCGCTGACCCATGTGTGGGCGCCCCATGTCAAAAACCGCGCCGGAGTCATCCCGGGCAACCGGAGCACTAGAGGGTTCAGCTCGCTGATGATCCGGCCCGATTGCGCATACCAACCCGTGCTTGCGCCCACGATTGCCGCAAAGAGCAGACACGCCGCCGCCATACAACCGGCCGCAACATAGAGCCCGCCGCGCATCTCGATCCAATGCCGGTACCAGATCATCCGAACTCCTGTTCCCGGCTCCGGCTCAATGAGAATGCAAGCGCCAAAGCGCTGATGGCGAGAAGCGCGGCCACCGATACCCAGGGAAACTCTCCGTACGCCGGAAGCGCAGTGACCGTTACCCATGTCCAGCGAACCGATAAAGCAAGGAACGCGATGGACGCGACGACCGCCCAGCCTTCATGCATGATCATGGAGAGCGCACTCAGAAGCGCGATCCAACCGATCACAAAAAGAGTGGCGAAAGCAATCGATATCGCTAGGGGAATAAACGGAATGCCATCCCCCCGCAGCCAGAGTGTGGCGCATCGTGCCGCCAATGTCAGGGCAGCCGCGATGACGGCTGCCGCGCAGTTCCCTGCGAAGTGCGTCGAGATCAGGCGCCTGCGCGAGACCGGCAAGGTGAGCGTGTAGCTGATCGAGGCGTGGCGCGGCGTGAACGCGGTTCGCAGTCCATTGCTCATCAGGATAACGCCCACTGCCCAGGCGAAGAATGCCATCTGGTTGGTAAATCTGAGCCAGACAGTCCCACTCTCCGTCCCCATGGATTGCGCCAAGGCGTTTCCGAAGATCGCTTGAACCGATCGCATAGGCTGGGACCATCCCACGGTATTGAAGCCAATCCAGAGGGCGAAAACCGCCAGTGCCAGCAGCCGCGGCCGGACCTCCAGCCAGTACCGATACCAGGTCATATACAACCCAGTCATGCGTGCTCCATCTGCTCGAGAAAGATTTCCTTGAGCGTGGCGGGTTCCGATTCGAGCACGGCGACGCCCGTGCCCGCCAGCCGCTGGTTGAGCGTATCCGCATCGTCTGCGGAGAAACCGGTGACAAAGCGGCCCTCGCGGCGCCAGTTGGCCAGGGAGCGTGGGAGCTCCGCGTCCGAAGTTTCCATCACGCAGCGCACCCGGCGATAGCACTGCTTGATGCCGTCCAGCTCACCCTCGACGACGCACCGGCCATGCTTGATCATCACCACGTAGTCGGCCACCTGCTCCACCTCGGGCAGTTGATGCGACGAAAAGAACACCGTGGCTCCGCGTTCCGCCACCTGTTCCACCATGAGCCGCAAAGTGTGCTCGATCGCGATGGGGTCCAGGCCCTCGGTGGGCTCGTCCAGCACCAGCAGCTTGGGCCGCCGGCACAGAGCCAGCAGCAGATAGAGCTTGGCCTTCGTGCCTTTTGACAGCTTGGGGCACTTCGTCCGCAGGGGGATTTCGAATTCGTCGAGCAGCCTGCGTTCGAGCGCGTGGTCCCAGTTCGGATAGAAGCCGCGCGTCAGGCGGATCATTTCTTCCGCGCGGGCGAATGGGTACAGCTCCTTCACCTCAGGCACGAACGCCACCTTGCGGAAGATCTCGTGCGAGGTGCCCGCGGGAACGCCCAGCATGTCAGCCGAGCCGCTCGCCGCGTGTGCCAATCCCATCAGGATGCGCAGCGTGGTCGTTTTGCCCGACCCATTGGGACCCAGGAATCCGCAAATACTGCCATGCGGGACCGAGAACGTCAGTCCGCGCGGGCCATAGGATTTGGTCAGACCTTGCACCTGAATAGCTGGTTTATTTAAGGGCGCGATCATCGATGCACCTCCTCGTTCATTTCCGACAATTCCGATTCGAACAGCCGCCGGATCGCGCCGTCGTCAAGTCCCAGATCGAGCAGCGCTGCGACCGCGCGGTGGACCACCGTGCGGCCCTTGTGCATGGCCCGGGCATCGCCGTGATTTTCGGCCACAAACGCCCCGGCCCCATGCCGCAGCACCACCAGCCCGGCGTGCTCCATCTCGCGGTACGCCTTGGCGACCGTATTCGGATTCATCACCAGGTCCTCCGCTACCTTGCGGATGCCGGGAAGCTGATCGCCCGCGCGCAGCGCGCCCAGTTCGATCGCGTGCCGCACCTGCTCGATCAGTTGCAGGTACATGGGAACGCCGGATTGTGGGTTGATGCGGAACACTACTGTACTACTACAGTAACACTGTCCCGCCGGTTGTCAATATTTTTTTCTCCCGCGTCTTCGATGGTTTACCGCTTTCCTCGTCTCTTCCCCGGCGCGACCATGCCCTACCGTGTAGTCAAGGAGTTCAAGGGCTCTGTCGTTGGAGGCCTGGACCCACCGGGAAGCAGCATCCTAGGAAAGGCTGTGGAGGGTGTGCGCGCAACGAATCCCTTGCTTGTCGGGGTTAACGATAGGATCGAGGCGCCTCTAAATCAGAAGAACGGGGAGGTGAAGAGCGGCGGGAACTTGCTACATTTGATTCGATGAGCACCCCGTCTGTCTACCCGCCCAGCGACGACTTCGTCAGCAAAGCCCATGTCCAGGGCATGGAAGGTTACCTCGACCTCTACCGCCGCGCCGAGCAGGACCCCGACGCCTTCTGGGGTGAGATCGCCGCACGCGAGATCCACTGGTTCGAGAAGTGGTGCAAGGTGCTCGACTGGAACCCGCCCTTCGCCCGCTGGTTCGCCGACGCGAAACTCAACGTCTCCTACAACTGCCTGGACCGCCATCTCACCACCGCGCGCAAAAACAAAGTCGCGATTCTGTGGGAGGGCGAGCCCGGCGAGCAGCGCTTCCTCACTTATCAGGAACTGCATCGCCTGGTCGTCCGCTTCGCCAGCGTGCTCCAATCGCGCGGATACAAAGCCGGCGACCGCGCCATCATCTACATGCCCATGATCCCCGAGCTGCCCATCGCCATGCTGGCCTGCACGCGTCTCGGCATCATCCATAGCGTCGTGTTTGGCGGATTTTCGGCCGAGGCGCTCAAGGCCCGCATCCAGGACCTGGGCGCGACTCTCGTCATCACCGCCGATGGCGGTTATCGCCGCGGCAAGGAGATCAAGCTCAAGCCGGCCGTGGACGAGGCCCTCGAGGAATGCCCCAACGTGCGCGACACGATCGTCTATCGCCGGACCGGTTCCGAGACGCCCATGAAGAAGGGCCGCGACCTCTGGTGGCATGAGCTCGACGAAACGGCCACCGAAGATTGTCCCGCCGTCCCGCTCGATAGCGAGCATCCCTTGTTCGTGCTTTATACGTCAGGGACGACTGGCAAGCCCAAGGGGATCCTGCACACCACCGGCGGCTACCTCACCCACGTCACCGCGACCATGAAGTGGGTCTTCGATCTCAAGGAAGAAGACACCTACTGGTGCTCGGCCGATATCGGCTGGGTCACCGGGCACAGCTACATCGTCTATGGACCGCTCGCAGCCGGCGCGACCAGCGTGATGTACGAAGGCGCTCCCGATTTTCCGCAGTTCGACCGCTGGTGGCGCCTCATCGAAAAATACCGCATCAGCATTCTCTACACTTCGCCCACCGCCATCCGCGCCCTGATCCGCCAGGGCGACCAGTGGCCCAACGCGCACGATCTTTCGAGCCTCCGCCTGCTCGGCTCGGTCGGCGAGCCGATCAATCCCGCGGCCTGGGAATGGTACAACCGCGTGATCGGTAAGGGCCGCTGCCCCATCATCGACACCTGGTGGCAAACCGAAACCGGGGGCATCCTGATTTCGCCCATGCCGGGCGCGGTTCCCGCCAAGCCCGGCTCCGCCACGCTGCCCATGCCCGGCGTGATCCCCGACATCGTCGATCTCAAGGGATTCGAAGTCGGCACCGACCAGGAAGGATTCCTGATCCTTCGCCGTCCCTGGCCCGGCATGATCCGCGGCATCTGGGGCGATCCCCAGCGTTATAAGGAGCAATACTGGAGCCGCGTTCCCGGCGCGTATTTCACCGGCGACGCCGCCCGCCGCGATGCCGACGGCTACTTCTGGGTGCTCGGCCGCGTCGACGACGTGATGAACGTCAGCGGCCATCGCCTCAGCACCATGGAAGTCGAGTCCGCGCTGGTCCGCCATCCCGCCGTCGCCGAAGCCGCCGTGGTCGGCAAGCCGCACGAGATCACCGGCCAGGCTGTGTGCTGCTTCGTCACGCTGAAAAAAGGCGATCACGACCATGAAAAGCTCGGGAAGGAATTGCGCCAGTGGGTGGCGCACGAAATCGGACCCTTCGCCCGGCCCGAGGAGATCCGTTTCACCGACGCGCTTCCCAAAACCCGCAGCGGCAAAATCATGCGCCGCCTGCTGCGTGAAATTGTTACCAACAATACCGTCGCCGGCGACGTCACTACTCTCGAAGACATGAACGTGATTACCAAGCTCGCCACGCAGCACGACGAGGATTAACGAATCCAGACGAGGATTTTCCTCATCTACACAGCAGATGCACCGGACCGTCATTATCGGCGGTGGCTTCGGCGGGCTCTACGCAGCGCGCGCGCTCCGGCATGAAGACCTTTCCGTCACACTCGTCGACCGCCGGAATTTCCATCTCTTCCAGCCGCTGCTCTACCAAGTCGCCACGGGCGCGCTGTCGCCGGGAGAAATCGCCGCGCCGCTGCGTGTCCTGCTGCGCAAACAGAAGAACGCCCAGGTCCTGCTCGCCGATGCCGTCGACCTGGACGTCACAACCAACCGTCTCATTCTGGACAAAGGCGACATCCCCTACGACACTCTGGTCGTCGCCGCGGGCGCGCGCCATTTCTACTTCGGCCACGAAGACTCGTGGGAGCCCGTCGCGCCGGGCCTCAAGTCGCTCGAAGACGCCATCGGCATCCGTCACAGGATCCTCTACGCCTTCGAAGCGGCCGAGCGCGAGACGGATCCCGAACTCCGCCGCCGCTGGCTGACCTTTGTGATCGTCGGCGCGGGTCCCACCGGCGTGGAACTGGCCGGAGCGCTTGGCCGAGATCGCCAACGATTCCTTCCGCCACGATTTCCGTTCCATCCATCCCGAAGAGTCCCGTATCCTGCTGCTCGATACATCGCCGCGCGTGCTGACCGCGTTCCCGGAGAGCTTGTCCCACGCTGCGGAACGGCAACTCGTTCGCCTGGGCGTTCGAGTGATACCATCCGTTCGCGTGACCGAGATCGATTCCGGCGGCGTAACGTACTCTACTTCAGCGGGCGCGAATACTCGCATAGAAGCGCGCACCGTCCTGTGGGCCGCCGGCGTCAAGCCATCGCCCTGGGGCGAAATCTTATCGAGACGGACAGGGGCGGAGTTAGACCGCGCCGGCCGCGTGAAAGTGAACCCCGATCTCACCATCCCCGGCCATCCCGAGATCTTCGTGATCGGCGACCTGGCCTTCCGCGAGCAGGACGGTTCGCCCTTGCCCGGCATCGCGCCGGTCGCCATGCAGGAAGGTCGCTACGCAGCCCGGGTGATCGTCGCCCGAATGGAAGGCCGCGCTTCGAAACCGTTTCGATATTTCGATAAAGGCTACCTGGCCGTGATCGGGCGCAATGCCGGCGTGGGAGTCATCGGCGGGGTCAAACTGCACGGCTGGATCGCCTGGTTTATCTGGCTCTTCGTTCACCTGATGTACCTGGCCCAGGCGCTCAATCGTGTCGTGGTGTTCGTGCGCTGGGGCTATCAGTATTTGACGTTTTACCGCGGCGCGCGTCTGATCACCGGTGATGACGATCCTCCAGAACGCTAAGATAGTGTGTTGCAGCGTTACTTCGTAAAGACGTTCGGATGCCGTGCTTCGCAGGCCGATGGCGCCGCACTCGAAGCCGGACTCGCCGCGAGCGGCCTCAGCTCTGCCCACAATCTGGCCGATGCCGACCTGGTGGTCCTGAATACCTGCACCGTCACCTCCACCGCCGATGACGAGCTTCGCCAAACTGTTCGCCGCATCCATCGCGCCCAGCCCGAGGCGCGCATCGTCGTCACCGGCTGCTACGCGCAGCGCGCGCCCGAGGAAATCGCGGCCCTGCCCGGCGTGAGTCTCGTTGTTGGAAACTCCCACAAGACATCGATTCCCGATCTGGTCGCCGACGGCGCGCACTATCACGGCGAAATTCGCATCGGCGACATCTTCGAGCAGCGCGACTTTCTTTCCGCGCCCGTCGAAGACGCATTGGGCGATCGTACCCGCCCGAATCTCAAGATTCAGGACGGCTGCAACAATCGCTGCTCGTTCTGCATTATTCCTTATGTGCGCGGCCGCAGCCGCAGCGCGCAACCCGATTCCGTCATCGCTCAAGTTCGTCACTTGGCCGCGAAATATCGCGAAGTCGTCCTCAGCGGGATCAACCTGGGCCGCTGGGGCCGCGATCTCGAAGGCGGCAGCCGTCTGGCCGATCTCGTGCGGCGGCTGCTCGACGAAACTCCGGTGGAACGTCTGCGCCTCAGCTCGGTCGAGCCGATGGATTGGTCCGACGCGCTGCTGGAATTAGTAGCGTCGTCATCGCGCATCGCCAAACACGTGCACGCTCCGCTGCAATCTGGATCCGATAGGGTTCTGCGCCGCATGCATCGCAAGTATCGCCCGCGCCACTATGCCGACCGGATTCTCAAGGCTCGCGCGCTGATGCCGGATTGCGCCGTGGGAGCCGATGTGATGACCGGTTTCCCCGGCGAAACCGAAGCCGAATTCGAGGAATCCCGAGCCTTCATCGAGAGTCTGCCGTTCACCTACCTGCACGTGTTCACCTACTCGTCTCGTCCCGGCACGCCCGCCGCCGATGCCGATCAGGTACCAATGGAGATTCGCAAACATCGCACGCACGTGCTGCGTGATCTGGCAAGCGCGAAGAACCGGGTCTTCCGCCAGAGCATGATCGGCCGCACGATCTCTGTTGTGACGATAGAGGATGGCGCTCTTAGCGAGAATTATCTGAAGGTGAAGCTCGCCCGCCCCCGCGAAACCAACCGCATCGTGGATATTCCGATCGGCGGCCTTAGCGGCGACGGCCTCTGCGAATCGGGAGCCCCATTACATCTCCCGCCGGTTCTCCAGTGACTTCAGCATCGTAACTTCGTCGGCGAATTCCAGGTCGCTCCCCACCGGAATCCCCATGGCGATGCGCGTTACCCGGACTCCCAGCGGCTTCAGCAATCGCGACAGATACACCGCGGTGGCCTCGCCTTCGACCGTAGGATTGTTCGCCAGGATGATCTCCTTCACTTCTCCCTGGGCGATCCGGTCGAGCAGTCCCTTGATCTTCAGCTGTTCCGGCCCGATGCCGCGCAGCGGAGAAATCGCTCCGTGCAGCACGTGATACAAGCCGTGGAAGGATCGCGTGGTCTCCACCGGAAGAATCCCGTGCGGCTCTTCCACCACGCAAATCGACGACCGGTCGCGATTGGGATCGCGGCAATACGGGCACAGCTCGGCATCGCTGATGTTGTTGCACTCCGCGCAAATGCCCAGATTGTCTTTGACGTCGGTGAGCGCCTCCGCCAGCGCGGCCGCCCGGTCGCGCGGCGAGCGCAGCACATAAAACGCGAGCCGTTGCGCCGATTTCTGCCCGATTCCGGGCAGCCGGCGGAACTCGTCGATCAGGCGCTGCAGCGGCGCGGCAAAGTCAGACATTCGGGAACTAGATCAGCCCCGGCGGCAGTCCCAGCCCGCCCAGCATGCCGCTCATCTTCTGCTGCGTCTCTTCGTCGACCTTCTTGGTCGCCTCATTGCACGCCGCCATCACCAGGTCCTGCAGCATCTCGACGTCGCCCGCCACTTCCGGATCGATCTTCACGCCGGTGACGTTCTTGTGGCCGTCCATGGTCACCGTCACCATGCCGCCGCCCGCGGTCGCTTCCACGCGGATCAGCGCGACCTCTTCCTGCATCTTCTGCTGCATCTTCTGGGCCTGCTGCATCATGTTTTGCATGTTTCCAGGCATCTTCATGGGTGGCTCTCCTTCAAAAATTACTCGGGCTCTTTCAAGTTGCGCACGGTGCGCACCTGGCTCTCCGGGAACAGTTCCTGAAAGCGCTTCACTTCCGGATGCGCCAGCGCGCGCTCGGCGGCTTCATCGTTGGTCACCGGCCGGGCCGCGGCCTTAGGCGCGGGAGTCGCGGTTTCACCCACTTTCAATGTGAGCTTCACGGTCCTGCCGGCCACGCGCCGCACCGCCGCCTCGAATTCCGGCCCCTTCAGAAACAATTGATACATCTTGGGAGCCGTCAAGACAATCTCGGCGGGAGTCTCCGCGACTTCCGAATGCTCCACGGCGTCCGCCACGTGAGTCAGCTTCGATTCGATCAGCGACGCGATCAGCCTCGTCCGAAAATCGCCGCTCGTGGAAGCCGCTGGAAAACTGGGGACTGCCTCCGGTTTCCGTGCGGGAAAACTGGGGACTGCCTCCGGTTTCCGTGCGGATTCGCGCGGGCTGGGCGCGCTGCTTCGAGACGGAAACTGGCTGGCTGTCCCCTGTTTTCCGAGGTGACTGCACCGCCCGATCCCCCCAGCGCTGCGATCGCTTCCTCGATCGGCTGCAGCCGTCCCGCATGGATCAGCCGCAGCAGGCCCAGCTCCAGATGCAGCCGCGGCTGCAGCGAGCTCTGCAAATCCCGGAACAGATCGAGCGCCAGCTTCAGATCCCTCGTCAGATCGTCTTCGCTGAACTGCCTGGCGGCCGCGAGCATGCGCTCCTGCTCCGGCGGCGACGCCGCTACCAGACGCGTCGAAGCCGCCCTCGATCCGCACGACGAGAAGATTGCGGAAGTAGCGGGCCAGTTCGCGCGCGAAGTGCTGCAGGCTGCGGCCGTTGGCCTCCAGCTCGGCGACCACGTCGAGCATTTTCTTGGCATCGCCGTCGGCGAGGGCCTTGGTCACCTCGCCCAACGATTCGAGCGAAAACATCCCCAGCAGCTCGCGCACCTGCTTGGCTTCGAGCTTGTTCCCGCAGCAGGCGATGGCCTGGTCGAGCGCCGACAGGGAGTCGCGCACACTGCCTTCGCCCGCCTGGGCCAGCACGCTCAACGCTTCCGGATCCGCCTCGATGCCTTCCTGCTGCATGATCCATTCCATGCGCGCGACCAGCTCCGCGAAATCCACCGACCGGAAGCTGAACTGCTGGCAGCGTGAAGCGATGGTCGACGGAATCTTGTGGACCTCGGTGGTGCACAGCATGAACACCACCCACTCGGGCGGCTCCTCCAGCGTCTTGAGCAGCGCGTTGAAGGCTTCGCTGGTGATCTGGTGCGCTTCGTCGACGATGAAGACCTTGTAGCGGTCGCGCGCCGGGCGGAAGCGGACGTTCTCGCGCAGCTCGCGCATCTCGTTGATGCCGCGGTTGGAGGCCGCGTCGATCTCGATCACGTCCATGCCCGATCCGGCGGCGATCTCGACGCAGCTCGCGCACACGCCGCAGGGCGTGATGGTCGGTCCTTTTTCGCAGTTGAGGCAGCGCGCCATGATCCGCGCGACGCTGGTTTTCCCGGTGCCGCGCTGGCCCGAAAAGATGTAGCCGTGCGCGAGGCGGTTCTGCGAGATCGCGTTTTCGAGCGTGGTCCGGACGTGCTCCTGGCTGATCAGCTCGCTGAACGTCTGGGGCCGGTATTTGCGGGCGATGACCTGGTACATGCGGGCGGGGAAGTCTCGAAAGTATGCCAGACCCCGGGTGATCCGCGGCACACGGGTTAAGCCGCTACCGTTGCTTCCTTCCGGACCTGGCGGGGTTTGCAGCCGCCCGTTGCACGAAGCCCGGAGCCTGACAACTTCCTATGCTACCAGCTTCGTTTTTGTGGGGCAGGTCTCCAGACCTGCGGCCGATTTACAAATCGGCCTGGCGTGCTGTCGAGCCTACGCGATTCCGAGCGATTTGCTCGTGCGAGATCCAAGATGCCCTCGCGTTCCATGGCGTCGAACTCGTCTTTCGTCACCTCGATGTAGGCGCCGCTCTTTTCCGCTTCATCGAGCAGTGTCTCCAGTCCGGGCGTCGACTTACGAGTCGGTCTAGCATTCCGCCCACTCACGCCTCTTCCAGTCCGTCTGCAAGCGTGCGATTCCAAAGCTAGTCGTTCGGCAAGCTCTTACTTGCCAAGCTTGCGGATCAGCACGCAACCTAGCATACGCGGCGTTTACTTCATTCATAGCGAATGTTTCGGGCTGCGTAGCCATGGTTTCATCGTGCCATAATCGATAATTCAGAGGAACCCATGTCAGCTTCATCCACCCCTACCGTCCGCCCCGACCGCATCATGGAAATGGTCTGGGGCTACGCCCCGCCGATCATTCTGGCCACCGCCGTCCACGCCAAAGTCTTCGACCTGCTCGATGCCGGTCCCAAGACCGTCGAGGAAATGGCCCAAGCCTCCGGCAACTCCGCCCGAGGATTGCGCAGCATCATGAACGCGCTGGTCGGATTCCAGTTGCTGAGCAAAACCCCCGACGGCCGCTACGCCCTGACGCCGGAGAGCGCCGCGTTCCTGGTCAGCTCCAAGCCCGGCTACCTCGGGAAGTTCGCCGAGTTGAGCGGCCTGCACATGATTCAAACCTGGCTGCCGCTCCCCGAGGTCGTCCAGACCGGCAAGCCCTCTGCCGCGGTGAACCGGCAGGACGGAGGAGCCGCTTTTTTCCAGGAACTGGTCGAGCCCATCTTCGCCATGAGTTATCCGGCGACGCAGGTCGCGGGGCCGGCGCTGGGCCTGGCGAATGCGAAGAGTCCGATCAAGCAGCTCGATATCGGGACCGGTTCGGGCGTCTGGGGCATCGGTCTCGCCCAGCAATCGCCGCAGATCAGCGTCACCGCGCAGGACTGGCCGAACGTTCTCGATGTCACCAGGCGCATGGCCGCCCGATTCAACTTGGCCGACCGCTTCCAGTACCTGCCCGGCGACTTTCAGGATGTCGATTTCGGAACCGGCTACAATCTGATCACCGTCGGCCATATCCTGCACAGCGAAGGCGTCGAGCGTAGCCGCCGGCTCCTGAAGAAGGCCGCGGCCGCCATGGCTCCCAAGGGAACCATCCTGATCACCGAATTCCTGGTGAACCAGGAGCGCACGGGTCCCCCTATGTCGCTGATTTTTGGGGTGAATATGCTCGCCCACACCGAAAACGGCGATACCTTCACTTTCGAGGAAATCAGCGCCTGGCTCAAGGAAGCCGGCTTCGTGAATCCGCGCCAGCTGGGGCCCGTCGGGCCCGTCGGGATCATTTTGGCGGACAAGCCCTAGTCTGGCGGACAAGCCCTAGATTGTAGTAACCTAGGGTTTCCACCCCAAATCTGACGAGGACCAGTATGTACGCAGTGATAGAAACCGGCGGTAAACAGTATCGCGTCGCGCCAGGCGAGTCGATCGAAGTCGAGACTCTGACCGGCGACGTAGGCGCGGATGTCGAATTCGACCGCGTTCTGGCCGTGATGGACGGAGACGCCGTGAAAGCCGGCTCCACCGTCAGCGCCGCGCGCGTGAAGGGCACCATCACCGCTCACGGACGCGGCGATAAGACCCTGGTGTTCAAGTTCAAGCGCAAGAAGCAGTACAAGCGCACCATCGGGCATCGCCAGAATTTCACCCGCGTGCAGGTGAATGAGATCGTAGCGTAGCGGAGTTATTTATGGCGCATAAAAAAGGTTTAGGCAGTTCCAAAAACGGCCGCGATTCGAACGCGCAGCGCTTGGGCGTGAAGGCTTTCGGCGGCCAACTGGTCTCCGGCGGCACCATCATCGTCCGCCAGCGCGGCACCAAATTCAAGCCGGGCGTCAACGTCGGCCTGGGCAAGGACGACACGCTGTTCGCCAAGATCCCCGGAATTATCGAATTCCGCGACCGCGGCCGGATGGGCAAGTTCGTCAACATCAAAGCCGCCGAGTAATTCCCAGCCGCGACAGTAATGGAGCGGTTGCTCTTCGTACCACTCCAACGTGTTTATCGACCAAGTCATCATTACGGTCAAAGCCGGCGACGGCGGTAACGGCTGCCTTGCGTTCCGGCGCGAGAAATTCGTTCCCCGCGGCGGACCCAGCGGCGGCGACGGAGGCAATGGCGGCGACGTCATCCTGGTCGCCAGCCAGCATTACAACACGCTGCTTCACTTCCGCTTCAACCCCGAGCATAAAGCCGAGCGCGGCCGTCATGGCGAAGGCAGCAACCGCAAGGGGCGCGAGGGCGCGTCAATCGACGTCGCCACGCCCGTCGGTACCGTCGTCTACGACTGGGAAACCGGCGAGGTGCTGCACGATTTCACCGAGCCCGGCGACCGCTTCATCGTCGCGCGCGGCGGCCGCGGCGGCAAAGGAAACGCGCGTTTCGCCACGTCCACGCACCAGGCGCCCACCGAGCACGAGGATGGCAAGCCCGGCGAAGAACGCAAGCTTCGCCTCGAGCTGAAACTGCTGGCCGATGTCGGGCTGGTCGGTTTTCCGAACGCCGGCAAGTCCACGCTGATTTCGCGGATCTCGGCCGCGCGGCCGAAGATCGCCGATTACCCCTTCACCACGCTCGAACCGCACCTGGGCGTGGTCACCACCGATGCGAGCGATCAGCGCACCTTCGTGGTCGCCGACATTCCCGGCTTGATCGAGGGCGCGCACACCGGCCACGGCTTGGGCATCCAGTTCTTGCGGCACGTCGAGCGCACGCGTCTCCTCGCCCATCTGGTGGATGTATCGGAGGCCACCGGCCGCGATCCGGTGCACGATTTTGAAGTGGTGATGGCCGAGCTATCGAGCTTCTCGGACGACCTGGCGCACAAGCCCATGATCGTCGTCGCCACCAAGCTCGACGCCGCGCAGGACCCCGCGCGCATTGCCTCGCTCGAAGCGCTGGCGCGCGAGCGCGGTCTGCCGTTCTACAAAATCTCGAGCGTCACCGGCCAAGGGATCCCAGAACTTAAGCGAGCCATGGCCGATGCGGTGCTCGCGCCCGTGCCCGCCGCCGAACCACAGATGGGCGTGTGATATCGTTCTACGGATGAGCCTCTCCAGCACCGTTTCCAACTACGAGCCGTATCTGCGGTCGCTGCTCCGGATCGTCGTGGGATTCACCTTCTCGCTGCACGGCTATCAGAAATTCTTCGGCTGGTTCGGTGGGCTCGGCGGCAGCCGCCCGCCCCTGGATTCGATGATGGGAGCCGCGGGTGTCATCGAAACGGTCGGCGGGGCGCTGATGATCCTGGGCCTTTTCACGCGGCCAACCGCTTTCCTCCTATGCGGGCAGATGGCCGTGGCGTACTTCACCGTGCACATCCGGATCAACTTCTGGCCCTTGACCAACGGCGGCGAAATCACGGTCCTGTATTGCTTTACGTACCTGTGGCTGTGCTCGGCCGGAGCCGGTCCCTGGAGCCTGGACCGGGTCCTTGGCTGGAAGCACTGAATGGCGATGGCGTGAGGTGCCGGGGCGGCGGATTTGGCCGCGCCGGGTAACCTGAAGTACGCGTTGGGTAGTCTGTTCTTATGTTAGATTTGAATGCTGGAGGTGTCCTGATGAAGATGAAGATTTCCCTGGTTGCCGTGGCTGCTCTGGTTCTCGCTGCGGTGCCCATGCTGGCCCATCACTCGTTCTCGGCGGAATACGATCAGACCAAGCCTCTGACGCTCAGAGGTAAGTTCACCAAGCTGGATTGGGTGAACCCCCATTCCTGGGTGCACTTCGACGTGGTCGGTCCCGACGGGAAAGTGACCAACTGGGCCGCGGAAACGCCTCCTCCCAACGGTCTGTACCGCAACGGCTGGCGCAAGGACATGTTCAAGGTCGGCGAGGAGATCGAGGTCACCGGTGTGGCCGCCAAGGACGGGACGCCCCACATGTGGTCCAATGGCGTGACCATTGTGTCGACCGGCGTGAGGTTCACCATGGGTTCCCGGCCGCCCAACGAAGGTCCCTCCGAGACCAAGGGTAAGTAGCTCGTCTTTTTTTGAAAGAACACCCCCGTGGAGATCGCGGGATGACGGTGCACGCGCCCCGTGGGATGAGATACCATGTGGTCCGCGCACATTTGCCGATTGAGGAGTGCAACGCTACATGAAGACTTCGTTCGCGGGTGTTTCATACGCCGGTCTGGCGCTGGTTGCGGGAATCGCGGCGGCGGCCCTGTGGTTCGCGCCTGTTCCGGCGGCCGGCCAAGCTCCCCGAGCTAAAGCCACCCGCGCTAAAGCCAAGGGAAATTATCGCGCTCCGCGCGCCGGCGACGGCAAGGCCGACATCCAAGGGATCTGGCAAGCCTGGAATACCGCCTCGTTCAACCTGGAGGCGCACAACGGGGCCACCGGCATCCGCGCCGGCAAGAGCTTCATCGTCGATCCGCCCGATGGCATGATTCCGTATCTTCCCGGCGGCCGCCAGAAGCAGCAGGAGAACTTCGAAAATCGCGAGAAGCTGGATTCGATGAATCACTGCTACATGACTGGTGTTCCACGCTTCACCTATATCCCCTACCCCTTCCAGATTTTCCAGACCGCCAAGCAGATTGAGTTCATTTCCGAGTACGTCCATATGGTCCGCAACATTTACATGGTGAAGCAGACCCACTTCGGCGATCTCAACTTCTGGAACGGCGACTCACGCGGCCACTGGGAAGGCGACACCCTGGTGGTGGACGTCGCCGATTTCAACGATCAAACCTGGTTCGACGCTTCCGGAAATCACCACGGCAACGGTCTGAAAGTGCTGGAGCGCTACACGCGCACCGGCCCCGACGTGCTGCAATACCAGGCCACCATGACCGACCCGGAGACGTTTTCCAAACCCTGGACCATCCGCATGGATTTGCATCGCGACACCGACCGGTATCCAACGCTGCTCGAATACGAATGCCATTCCTACCTTGAGGACGACGCCGTCCGGCTGAGCAGCCGCTAAGCCATAAGGAGACTGCACCATGAAGAAGAACGAGGGATTCAGCAGTTCCGTAATGAGTTCCGTGATGGCCTTGCTCGCCGCGGGGGCTCTGGCTGCCGTCTTCGTGATCGCGCCGGTCTCCGTGGCCGGGCAGCCTCCCGCGAAGGGCGGTAAAGGTGGCGGCGGTGCATTCGGCGGCAGAGGCGGCGGAAAGCAAGAGCCGGCCGGCCCCGTTCCCAGGACCAAGCAAGGCAAGCCCGATATGACCGGCTACTGGGGAGGCGTGCAGCCGGGCGGTGTTACCAGTATCGAGCCGCGAGCTGGGGGTGGTTTTGGCCGTGGCCCGGGCAGAGGCGCTCCGGGTGGCCGTGGCGGCCCTGGCGCAGCCCCTGGACGCGGACCCGGTGGCCCGGGCGCAGCTCGCGGTGGCCCCGCTGGAGCCCGAGGCGGTTTCGGCGGCTTTGGCGGCGGTGGCCGTGCGAACGCCATCGTCGATCCCAAGGATGGCAAAATTCCTTATACGGCGGCGGCCCGCGCGAAATCCGACGAGCTGATCGCCAACGGCATGTTCCATGAGCCGGAGCTGCATTGCTTCATGTCCGGCGTGCCCCACAACATGTGGGTCCAATTCGGCCAGCAGACCATCCAGACCAAGGACTACCTGGTGTTCACCTGGGAGTTCATGCATAGCCGCCGGATCATTCCGCTCGATAATCGGCCGCATCAGATCACCTCGCCGGCCGTGCATCTGTTCCAGGGCGAATCGGTGGGCCACTGGGAAGGCGACACCGTAGTGGTCGACACCACCAACCAGAACGATAAGACCTGGTTCGATACCTCGGGGCACTATAAGCCTGAAGATGTGCACGTGGTGGAGCGGTTCACCATGACCGACTCGAATACCATCGACTACGAAGCCGACGTCACCTCCGGCGAGTTTACCCAGCCCATGAAGATCAAGGGCACACAGCGGCGCGCTGAACAAAACGATCCTAACTACGAGCAGATGGAGTTCGCCTGCATCGAAGGGAACCAGGACCTGCAGCATTACACCGAGGATAAGGGCGGAAAAGCCAAGAACGTCGGAGCGAGAACGCAGTAAAGAGCACCGGAGTCAGAAGTCCGAACGAACCTGTCCGTCTGCGCGGGTTTTATCGCCGCGGCGGCCATCGCCGCCGGGCAAACCGCTTATAAAGTCCCGCGAACCGCCGAGGGCAAGCCCGATCTCCAGGGCATCTGGTTCACCCAGGCCTTCGCCGCCGCCTGGGATATCGAGGAACATCCCACGGTTCCCAATGTTGTCGGCGGACCCAGCATTCTCATCGACCCGCCGGACAAAAAGATTCCGTATCAGGCCTGGGCCTACGCCAAGCGCAAGGACCTGATCGACAATCACGCCTTCGACGATCCGCAGGCGCATTGCTATCCCTCGGGCATCCCTCGCGTGGCCTACGCTCCCTTCGGGTTTGAAATCACTCAGAGCCCCGGACTGGTGGTGATGCTGCCGGAGAACTTCCACATGTACCGCATCATCCCGACCGACGATAACAGCCCCCGGCTGCCCTCCAGCATGAAGATGTTCAACGGAGAATCGCGCGGGCACTGGGAAGGCGATACGCTGGTGGTGGACGTGACCAACCAGAACGGCCGGACCTGGCTCGACATGGCGGCCAACTTTACGACCGACACCCTGCACGTGGTCGAACGCTACACGCGCATCGCCGACGGCACCCTGCACTACGAGGCTACGCTCGACGATCCGGCGTTGTACACGCGGCCCTGGACCATGGCGTTCAACATCCGGCGCGAAACCAAGCCGGGCTACGAGCGGCTGGAATTCGCGTGCTGGGAAGGGGAGCGGGATCTGGAGCACTATACGCAGGACCAGGGCGGCCCTAAGAAAGACGTGGGAGGAAAATCAAAATGAATCGGCGATCATTTCTTCAGCGTGGGACGGCGGCGGCAGGCGTTTTCGCGGGCGTCGCGGCAAGATCTTTCGGCGCGGATTTGAAGCCGGGCGCGACGGTGGAAACCTCGGCCGGCAAGATTCGCGGCCTCGCCCTCGACCGGGTGAGTGCGTTCAAGGGCGTTCCGTACGGCGCTTCGACGGCCGGGAATCGCCGTTTTCTCCCGCCCGCCAAGCCCGCAGCCTGGACGGGAATCAAGGACACCGTCGAGTGGGGCCCGGAAGCGCCCCAGGTCAGCCCCCACACCGAGATTCCCGAGGTGCTGGCCACCATTCCCACCACCGGGATGAGCGAGGATTGCCTGCGCCTGAACGTCTGGACCGCGGGCTTCGGCCGCAACGACAAGCGTCCCGTCATGGTCTGGCTGCATGGCGGCGGATTCGCCAGCGGCAACGGCAGCTACTCGATCTACGACGGCGCCAATCTTGCCCGCAAGCATGGGGTTGTCATGGTGACCGTCAACCACCGGCTGAACTCGTTCGGTTACCTGGACCTCTCCGGGATCGGCGGCGAGAAATACGCGCACGCCTCGAACGTCGGGATGCTGGATATTGTCGCCGCGCTCCAGTGGGTCCACGACAACATCGAGAATTTCGGCGGCGACCCGGGCAATGTGACGATCTTCGGGCAGTCCGGCGGCGGCGGGAAGGTCAGCACGCTGCTGGCGATGCCCCCGGCCAAGGGCCTGTTCCATCGGGCCATCATTCAAAGCGGAGCGAATCTAAAAGGCGTCTCCAAGGAAGACGCCACCAAATCCGCGCAGCTTCTGATGGCCAAGCTCAACGTGAAGACCGTGGACGATCTTCAAAAAGTCCCCATGCAGCAGTTGATCCAGGCCACCAACAGCACGCGGGGCTTGCGTTTAGCGCCGGTGCTCGACGGCGCCAGCCTGCCGCGCGATCCGTTTTCGCCGGATGCCCCGGCGATGTCGGCCGATATCCCGGTGCTGCTCGGTACGGTGGAAACGGAAGTCACCTTCTTCCCCACCACCCCGCTCGATCCGATTGACGACGCCGCGCTGCTCGCGCGCGTGAAGCGGGCCGCGCGGGCCGACGACGCCCAGGCCAAGCACCTGATCGATCTGTATCGCCAGGGCCGTCCGGGCGTTTCTGACATCGATCTGGCGCTGATCCTGGAATCAGACACCAGTTTTCGCCCCAGCGTGGTGGCGGAGGCCGAGCTGAAGTCGGCGCAAAAGGCTCCCGTTTACATGTACTACTTCACGTGGCGCTCGCCGGTGCGCGACGGGAAGCTCAAAACATTCCACACGCTCGAGATTCCGTTCGTCACCGCGAACGTGGATAACGCGAAATCGATGACCGGGACGGGCCAGGATCGCTATCCGCTCGAAGATAAGATGAGCGCGGCCTGGACCGCGTTTGCCCGCAGCGGAAATCCCAACCATAAGGGTCTGCCCCACTGGCCGGCGTTCAACCCCACCCAGCGCGCCACCATGATCTTCAACAATCAGTGCAAGGTGGTCAACGATCCGAACGGGGCGGAGCGGAAGGCTCTGGCGGCTCTCCGAAGGGCGTAGCGGTCAGCTTCCGGCCGTCCGGGAACTCCACGGTAAAACACTTTTCGACCAGCGCCGCCGGGTCCTTGGCGCGCGCGCCGGTGCAGCTGATCTTGTCCCCGGCCTTCAGGCTCTCCTTGGTCCAGCCATAGCGGCGCAGCAGGTTCACCGCCTCCATCTCCAGGCGCCAGTGCTCGACGCCGTGGTCATTGGTCACATCCAGGTCGATGTAGGAGTGCGGATTCGCCCACAGGAACCGCGTGACCACGCCCGAGACGGTAAAGGCGCGGGTCATATCGAAGGCGGCGGTGGAATGATGCGCCAGCAGGGGGAGGGCGCACACGATCCAAATGAAGAAACGCTTCACTGCATTCATTCTATTCCCGCGCCTCTTCTAGCTGCGTTTTGGCGCCGTCCGGCGGGCTACCCGGGATCGGCAAACTGCCGCCGGTATAAGTCCGCATAGAGGCCACCCCGTTCCAGGAGTCCGGCGTGCGTTCCGCGCTCGACGATGCGCCCTTCGTTCACCACCAGGATTTGGTCCGCCTTGAGGATGGTGGAGAGGCGGTGCGCGATGACGATGGAAGTGCGGCCGCGGAGGGCAATTTCAAAGGCCCCCTGGATGGCGGCCTCCGATTCGGAATCCAGATGCGCGGTCGCCTCGTCCAGGATGACGATTTCCGGTGCTTTGAGCAGCAGGCGGGCAATGGCCAGGCGCTGCTTCTCGCCTCCCGAGAAGCGATATCCGCGGTCGCCGACCAGCGTATCGAGGCCCTTCGGCAGGGAAGAGATCAGCGGCAGGATCTGCGCCGCGCGCAAGGCTTCGGTCAGTTCCGCCTCGGTGGCGTGGGGCTTCGCGTAGAGAAGGTTGGCGCGGATGGTGTCATGGAAAAGGTGCGCATCCTGCATGACGGTGCCGACGAGTTGCTGCAGAGAATCCAGTTTCGCCCTGCGAACGTCGATGCCGTTGATCGCCACCGAGCCGCTCTGGACGTCATAAAGCCGTGCCACCAAGTGAGTGATGGTGGTCTTCCCCGCACCGGATGGGCCGACCAGCGCCACCAGCTGGCCCGGTTCCGCCACAAAGGTGATGTCCTGCAACACCGTTTTCTCCGCCATCTTATCGAGGGCGGCGATGGATTCCAGCGACGCCAGCGAGACTTCCGCCGGCGTCGGGTAGCGAAACGAGACATGCTCGAAAGAAATCCGCGCCGGACCGCTGGGAACGGGGACGGCATCCGGAGCATCTTGAATCATGGGCGGCAGGTCGAGCACCTCAAAGACGCGCTCGAAGGAAACCAGCGCGGTCATCACGGTGACCTGGATATTGGAAAGCCCGGTCATCGTGAGATAGAGGCGAGACAGGTACGAGAGAAAGGCCACCACCGTGCCCAAGTCAAGCCGGTTCTGAACGGTGAGCACGCCGCCCCAGCCGTACGCGAAGGATGTGGCGATCACCGTCATCAGCATGATGGCCGTGCCGAAGAGACGGCCGTAAATCGCGGTCTTGACGCGGATGGCGGAGACTCGCCCGGCTTTTTCCTCGAATTCCCGGCTGTCTTCCTCGGGACGGCCGAAAATCTTGGTGACATAGGCGCCCGCGACATTAAACCGTTCGGTCATCAGGCTGCTCATCGCCGCATTCAGGGTCATGCTCTCGCGCAGGATTTGCTGGAGCTTTCGCCCCCAAAAGCGCACGGGAAGAACGAAGAGCGGCACCAGGACGAGCGCCGCGAGCGTCATCTGCCAGGAGAGCGCAAACATCGCGGCCAGCACGCCCACCAAAATCACACTGTTCCCCACCAGGTTGGAGAGGATGTCGGTGAAGGCGCCTTGCGCGCCGGCGACATCCGTGTTCAGCCGGCTCACCAGGGCTCCGGTCTGCACGCGCGTGAAGAAGGCGAGAGGCATTTGCTGGATGTGCTCGAAAAGTTTCGTGCGGAGCGACAGCACCACGCGCGCGCCGACCGTGGCGGAGAGATAAGACTGCGCCAGGCCGAGCGCGCCGTCGAAGAGGCCGAGCACGCCCGCCAGCACGGCAAACCGGATAATCAGCGCCGCGTCACGCTTCAGAAACCCGTTATTGATAATCTCCCGATAGATCAGGGGGTTGACGATACTGATGCCCGCGTCGACAACCACAACCAGGAGGAACAGCGCCAGAAGGCGGGTATAAGGAATCGCGAATCGCATCATGCGCTTCGCCGTCCCCGGCTTCACTTTTTGCTTCGTTACCGATGCGTCCTGCATCAGGGAGCGCATCGACCCCATCATTCCTGACATTCCCATAGCCGCAGAACCCAGTCTCGCAATTCCGGTGGCGGCGGGCCGGGGTGTCCCGTGACCCACCGCGGATCGATGGTCTCCATAGTGTACTCTATACTGAAGAGTACTTCTTAATGAAGAGAAGGTCGCCGGTTCTGTTAAGATCGGCGTGCAACCCGTTGCATCCTCCGCGTGACGTTCACTATACTTATTGATTGCTCGCCCACGACGGTGTGTTGCGCGTGCATAGCTCCATGAGGAGGAGTTCCATGAAGACTTCCCGTTCCAAGGTGATGAGTGCCCTACTGTCTGCGGGCGCCGTTTGCCTGATCGCCCTATTTGCGACCTACTCCACCAGCGCTCAGCAGACCAAAGGCCAGGCGAAGGGCAGTTCGCCGACCGACTTTCCAGGATATATCGGCGGCGTCGTCCAGGGCGAGAGAGGCCCCGAAGCCGGCGTTTGGGTCATTGCCGAAACCAACGATCTACAGACGAAATTCGTGAAGATCGTGGTCACCGACGATCAAGGCCGCTACATGTTGCCACAATTGCCGACCGCGAATTATAAAGTTTGGGTGCGCGGCTACGGCCTGGTGGATTCCACGCCGGTCATGACCAAGCCGGTCACCACGCCCCTGAATCTCAAGGCGACTACGGCCAAGACTCCGCAGGAAGCCGCGAAAGTTTATCCCGGCGACTACTGGCTATCGCTGCTCCAGCCGCCTCCCGCGAGCATGTTTCCGGGCACGGGCGGTCAAGGTAACGGCCTGGGGCAGGGCATGCTGACGCAGCAGCACTGGCTGAACACACTGAAATCGGGCTGCAACTTCTGCCATCAGCTTGGCAACCAGCTCACCCGCACCCTGGACGATGTTTACGCGGGCGTGGACGCCAACCGCAAGGCCGGACTCCTGGACAGCAAGGGCAATCCGGAGCCCGTGATCAAGACGTCCATTGAGGCGTGGGACCGCCGGCTGAAGGGCGGAGTTCGCGGCAATAGCATGTACGGGACGCTGAACACCATGGGCTCGCCGGAGACGTTAAAGGTGTTTGCCGACTGGACGGACCGCATCGCCAAGGGCGAGGTTCCGCCGGCGCCGCCCCGGCCTTCCGGCATCGAGCGCAATATTGTCGTGACCATGTGGGACGTGGGCGACGACCATTCGTTCATGCACGACCAGATCGCCACCGACAAGCAGAAGCCGACCGTGAATGCTTACGGGAAAGTCTATGCGGTCTCGGCGGGACACGGCCAACTCGTGGAACTCGATCCGAGAGAGAACTTCACCACGTCCATCGATATTCCCACGCGCGAGCCCAGGGCGGATGTTCCTTCGCGCTTCCCGCCGCCGACGTGGCCGTCGCTGCATTGGGGCAACACACATCTATGGTCCGGTCCGGAGTACGACCCGGCCGACCCGCATAACCCGATGATCGACAGCAAGGGCCGGGTCTGGACCACCTCCAAGATCCGCGGCAGAGATGAACCTTCCTGGTGCATGGATCCCTCCAACAAGTACGCCGCCTACGCCCCGCTCAGCAGAAGCGGCCGGCAGGCGTCGTTCTACGATCCGAAAACCCAGAAGTGGAATCTGATCGAGACCTGCTACAGCACGCACCACCTGCAGTTCGACAACGATCCCGACGAAACGGTGTACTTCAACGAATTGAGCGGGCCGATCTTCGGCTGGGTCGATTCGAAGATCTACGACCAAACCTACGCGGCGACCCACGACGAACACAAGGCCGAGCAGGCAGCCGTGGGCTGGTGCGCACAGACGATGGATACGAACAATGACGGAAAGATCAGCCCGCCCTTTAATCAGGGTGTGCCCGCCGGCGTAAACACCGTCGAAGCCGTGCTCTATGAAGGCGACACCGCCACGGGCGCTGCGCCAAAGGCCGCCCCAGCCGGTAGAGCCGGCAGAGGTGGCAGAGGAGGCAGAGGGAAGGCCGCACCGTTTAATCCCAAACTGGACACGGTGGTCCGTTACGCCATGTACAGCGTAATTCCCAGTCCCGTGGATACCGCCGTATGGGGAATCGCAGAAACCTACCCCGGATTCCTGGTCCGCATGGAACGCGGCAGCAACCCTCCCAGCACCTGCAAGACGCGTATCTTCAAGGTGCCGTCTCCGGGCTTCGATCCGCGCGGCGTCGACATCGATAAGAACGGCGTGGTCTGGACGGCTTTGGCCGGCAGCAGCGACCTGGCCAGTTTCGACTACCGCAAGTGCAAGGACCTGGCTACGCTGAAGCTCGACGGCAGCCAGTGCTCCGAGGGCTGGACGCTTTACCAGACGCCCGGACCCAAGCTCAAAGGCACGAATGTTCCCGCTGACTTCCACTATTACAACTGGGTGGATCAGTTCAACGTCGTGGGGCTCGGAGCCAATACTCCTTTCCTCACAGGATCAAACGACGACTCGCTTGCCGCGCTCGATCCTAAGACCAAGAAGTGGACCTATTTCCGCGTACCCTATCCGCTGGGTTTCTACTCTCGCGGCATGGACGGGCGCATCGACGATGCGAGCGCCGGATGGAAGGGCCGCGGGCTGTGGTCGAACTACGGCACGCACTTCGTCTGGCAAATCGAAGGCGGCAAGGGCACCAAGGGTAAGATCGTGCACTTCCAAATCCGGCCGAATCCGCTGGCCAGATAGCCTCAAATCCGGTTGTAAACGAAACGCGGCTCGCGTCCGGCAAGGACGTGAGCCGCGTTTTGTGTTTTATGTGGCCGCCGGCGGGGAAAAGGTCTTAGAGGACGTCCGCCTCGCGCATGACCTTTTCGCACTTGGTGCGAATCTCGGTCGCCACCTGATAGGGATCGCCGGACTGCAGCTGCGGCAGGAACAACTCCACCGAGAGCGCGCCGTCATACTGCTTCTCCGCCAGTTTCCGCAGAATGCGGACCAGGGGAGTGACGCCGTCGCCCGGAATCAGGCGCGTGGTTTGCCCGAACAGCTCGCGGGGAATATCGGGGGTGTCCTGGAAATGCACGTGAGCCAGCTCGCCGGGCTGGAGCGTGTCCAGATCCTCGAACTTGCCCATCCCCGACCAGAAGTGGAAACAATCCAGCATCGGGCGGACGTTGGGATGCCCGGCTTCCCGGATCAGCTTGAGCGAGGTGGTCAGCGTGGCGATCAGCGTCGAGCTGCGCGCGAACTCGATCATCGCGGTCAGGTTGTGCTCTTTGGCCACGTCGCCGGCTTCCCGGATGGCGTCCGGAGCGGCCTTGTAGTCCTCCTCGGTGACCTTCCGGCTGGTGATGCTGGGGCAATAGATCTTGGTGAGCCCGACGGCGGCGAACTGCTCGCAGCGCTTCTTCCAGGTCTCCAGTTGCGCGTCGAAGCCCGGATTCTTGTTCCAGAAATCCTGCAAGACGGCGGCGCCTGAAACCGGCGTCAGCCCCAGGTCGGTCATCACGCTCTTGGCGGACGCCAGGCTGTCGGTTTTGAGGAAGTCGTCCAGGACGCGGTCGGTGATCTCGACGTGCTTGATGCCGGCCTTGGCCCAGCCTTCCAGGATCTTGCGGTACCCCGCGCGCTGCGAGGTGGTCTGGTGGATGCTCAGGACCATTTTCCCGGGGGCCGCCTTGGCGGGGATCACGTCCACCAGGGGAGCGGCCAGGGGAGCGAGTAGCATGGTTCGTCGAGAAAGCATGACTCCATACTATAACGCCAAGATTACTTCTTTGCTGTGGGCAGGGCTGCCGCCAGGCTCCGGTAGGCCGCCTCGACGAACGCGTCCGAGGGCCCGTACAGCGGATCGTAGTCCTGGGTGGGCTTGGCCGCCTTCACCTGCTCCAGCGTTTGCCCCTTCTTCACCAGGTCCTCGATGCGGCCGCGAATGATGGTCATCGCATCGCGATATTCCACTACGTCGGCCTCATCGCACAGGCGCCCATGACCGGGGATCACCATGGTGCCGCCTTCTTCCTTGTCCGCGGGCACCGTGAGATCCAGGATGCGGTTGAGCGAGTCCACTACGCCGTTGATGCTGCCGCCGTGGGCCACGTCAATCACCGGATAGCGGTCGGGAACGAAGATATCGCCGGCGCTCACCACGTCCGACTTGCGGAAGAACACCAGGCTGTCGCCATCGCTGTGCGCGGCGGGCTGATGAAGCACCCGGACCGCCTCGCCGTTCACGAACAGGTCCTTGCTGTCGGTGAAGTAGGTATCCATGGGCCAGGCGGCCGCCGGCGCACCCGCCTCGCGCATGCGCGCGCCGACGCTTTCAAACGCCACCATGGTCGCCGGGAAATCGGCGTTAAACCTGGCGACGTTGCCGCCGGTGATGGTGCGGCCCGCGTCCGCCACTTTTTCGTTCCCACCGGTCTGCTCCGGGTCGGCGCTGGTGTTGATGACGTACCGGATCGGCTTATCGGAGATCTTCCGGATGGCCGCGAGGAGTTTATCGGCCTGCGCCGTACGTTTCGTGTCGACCACCAGTACGGCGTCCTTGCCCGCCTGGATGGTGGTATTTCCTCCGCCTCCCACCAGCATGTAGACGTCGCCCTGGACCGGCAGAATGTGGATCTCGCCGTCGTTCATCAGGCTGGGCACCTCAACCGGCAGCTTCTCGGGAGCCGGGGCCCGGCCACCTGGATAAGGGGGATACATCGTATTCGCGCCGCCGCGGGCAGCTTGCTCCGGTATGTTGTGACGCATCGCGAACTCGTTCAGGAACGGATTGGTCCCCGGCAGATGATTCGGCACCTCGCCTTTCGGCCGCTCCACCTCCGTCACCGATTCACAGGGATACGGATCGATCTGCTGGTGCAGGTCCAACTCGAAGTCCGTCGAGCGGATGAACGGCTCGGTCAGATACACCGGGTCGGTCACGATGCTGACCCAGGTCAGCCGGTCGCCGTGCCGGATCCAGTGCTCGGTCAGAGTCGCGCGATCGCTGCGGGGGATGCCGTTCCGGCGGATCCAGCCGGTCTTGAGGTGCGTGGTGGTGATGGTGAGGATATCGCCGTCCCACTTGCCCGTCGAGAATCCCTGCCAGGTGTGCGCGGCGTACTCCGGCGGATGCGGGCGCCCGTCCATGTAGATGGTTCGCTCGGGAGCCTGCCAGGAGCCGTGCGTGTGCCACGCGATAATCTGCTGCGTGGGTGTATCGACTTCCTTCCAGATGCGCACATTGAAAGGTCCGCGCGGCCCGTAATCGGCCGGATGCGGCTTGCACTGATGCTCGGGCAGCGTGAGGATTTCGGCGTCCCAGCTGTCCCCGCGCAGGCGCGCCGCCGCGGTGATGGGGAGCCCCAGATAATCGCCGATTTCCGGCCCCGGAATGCGCTCTGCCTGATCCTCGTGGAACACCGGGTTCCATTCGCCCGACAGGTCGATCTGCGCAAACGCCGGAACCACCGCCAGTATCAGAATTACGATCCTGCGCATAACGTTCCTCTTCTTTTTATTGCACGCTGCACGAAAAATTTGCGGACTCGTCGGTGCTGCCCGAGCCGTTGTAAACCGCCACTTGCGGATACGGGCACAGGGGACGCGTACGATCGGTCTTGCCGCCGCGCACGCGCGACGCCTCGATGCGGTCCGGCGCCTTGCCTTGCTCGACCCACTTGCTGATCGCCTCCATCATATTAAATGTGCTGGTGCCATCGCCGCCGCCGCAGTGCCCCATGCCCGGGACCATGAACAGGCGGATCGAATTCGATACCGCAGCCTTGCCCAGCGTGTCTTTACCCAGTTTCGCGACCACACTCTGATAATAGTTGACGCTGTTGCGCGGGGCGATTCCCGGATCGGCCCAGCCGTGATAGATCAGCAGCTTGCCTCCATGGCTGAACAGCGGCTTCAGGTTGGGATCGATGGAGTTCATCAGCGGGCCCGTGTTCTGATCCGCCGCCGCCATGTCGCGCTCGGCGTTGAACGTCAGATAGTTCCAGTTGGCGTCCTTAAACACCAGGAATTTGTAAGTCTCGTCCGCCAGCGACAGGGGACGCGCGCCGGAAAGCGTGGCCCAGCCGGTTTCGCTGCCATGCTCGAGGCCGGGAAACAGCGATTTCCCGTGCGAATCCGCCGGTCCCGTGTAGATCTGCCGCGCGGATTCCACCTGCGGCGCGGTCAGGCAAGACGGACCATCGCCGTCCTTGCACAACAGGGCTTTCGGATCGAAGTGGCACTGGGTGGGATTTTCGAGCACGCCATCCTTCACGCCATCGAGAGCGTCGCAGGCCTCGAGCACAGCCGCGTGCAGAACCGAGTACTTGGCGGGCGGGATGGTGCTGGCCGGGTCCCTGTGGACCACTTGCGCGCTCCACACCTGCGAGCCCTGGAGATGCGTGACGTAGTTCGCCGCCGCGCCGGCGATGATCCCGTCGTAGTCCGCGGCATAGCGCTGCGCCTCCGCCAACGCCTGGCGCCCGCCGGTGGAACATCCGTTCCAGTAGGAGTACTTCGGATTGTTTCCGTAGCGCGCGCGGATGATCGCCTTGGCCGCCACCGTCATTTCATGCACGGCGCGGTAGGCGAAATCGATGGCTTTCTCCGGATGTCCGGGGATGAACGTGGCCGGATCGCCGCCGGTGTGGCCCGTATCGGTGCTGGCGGTGGCGTATCCCGCGGCAAGAGCGGTCCCCATGGCCGGATAGCTGATGGTCCCGGCCCAGGCTCCGTTGCCCACCGATTGCAGGTTCCCGTTCCAACCGGATTCGGGCAGCCAGACCTCGATTTTGATTTCGGAATCGCTCGAAGGCGTGAGCGTCGCCGCGACGCGGCAGAAGGCCGGCAATCTTTGAAACGCCGCGCCCTGCTTGCCTTTCCCGCGCCCGGGACCCGGAGGCATGAAAGCTCCTGGAGCGACCGTCTCCGCCGATGTGATGGCCGTGTTCCTGAGCTTCAGCGCCGTCAGGCTTTCGCAGGTGGAGGCGCCGAAAACGGGGGCGATGCCCAGCGCGCCGATCGTGACGCAGATCGTGACCCGGATCTTGACGGATCCGGTCATGGGAGCTTACAGACGAAGTTGGCCGATTCGTCGGTGCTGCCCGATCCCTTGTAGCTCGCGACCTGCGGATAGGGGCACAGCGGACGCGTCCGGTCTGTTTTTCCATCCCGCACGCGCGACGCTTCGATGCGGTCCGGGGCCTTGCCTTGATCGACCCACTGCTCCAGCGCCGTGAGCATGTCGAAGGTGCTGGTGCCGTCGCCGCCGCCGCAGTGCGCCATGCCCGGCACCATGAACAGGCGATAGCTCTGATGGACCTTGGCCGAGCCCATCTTTTTCTCGACGCTCTGATAGTAGGCCACGCTGCTGCCGGGGGAAATCTGCGGATCGGCCCAGCCGTGATACTGGATGATCTTCCCGCCGTGCTTCATGAATTTGCTCAGGTCCGGATTCAGCGCATCCATGGCGTTATCCGTCTTATAAGCGCGGTCGACGCCGGTGTCGAAGGTGAGCGTCTTATAGTCCCAATTCGGGTCCTGGTAGACCACATATTTGTACAGGTCCACGCCAAAGCCCATGGGATTCGGGCCGGCCATGGTGGTCCATCCCATCTCGCTGCCGGGCTCGTGCCGCTGGAAGATGACCTGCTTGGTGCGCGGATTTACGACATCGGAATAGATCGCGCGGACGGTTTCCACCTGCGCCGAGGTCAGGCAGGTGGGCGCGTCGGCGCCCTTGCACTCGAGCACCTTCGGATCGAAATTACACTTCCGCGGCTCGTCGATCACGCCGTCCTTCACGCCGTCGCGGGCGTCGCAGGCCTCGAGCGCCGCTTCATGAATCACGGCGAGCTTGGCCCGCGGCAGCGCGCTCGCTTCGTCCTTATGGGTAGCCTGCGCGATCCAGACGGCCTGGGTCGACCGGCCGGTCCAGTTGAGTCCCGGGGAGCCGGCCACCACGGCGTCAAAATCCTCGGGGTAGGTTTGCGCCGCTTTGAGGCCCTGCCGGCCGCCCGCCGAGCAGCCGTTCCAATAGGAATGCCGCGCGTCGCGCCCGTAGAACGCCTTGATCAGCGCTTTCCCCGTGATGGCCATCTCATGCACCGCCCGGTATCCGAAATCGATCACTTTTTCGGGATGTCCCATGGCGAAACTGGCGCTGCCGCCTTCGTGGCCGGTGTCGGTCATCGCCGCCGCATAGCCGCGCCGCATTCCGGTCGCCAGCGTGCTGTCCGAGATCGATCCGGTCCAGCCGCCGTTGCCGTTGGCCTCGAAATTTCCGTTCCATCCGCTGACCGGGAGCCAGTATTCGATCTTGATATCGGAATCGCTCGAAGGCTTGGAGGTGACTTGCACGCGGCAGAAAGCCGCCAAATCGCTGTAGGAGGCGGCGGGACCGCCCCTGCCTTTACCTCTTCCAGCCGGGGGCGCCGGCGGCGCGTAGGCTCCGGCCGCCACGGACTCCGCGACAATCGTCGTGTGCGGAAGAGAAAGCGAGCTGAGGCTCTCACAAGTGGCGCCCATCGCGTAAGAAGCCACAAAAATCAGCGCTGCAAATTTCAACCCGGCATGTTTCAACATGGATGTGGCCTCCTCGACCCTGGTTATCGATGATATCCCATTTGTCAGGGGGCCTTGCACGCGCGCCCGCTAGGGCGCCTTACAAGCAAAGTTCCCCGCGTCGTCGGTGCTCCCCGACCCCTGGTAGCCGGCCACCTGCGGATACGGGCACAGCGGACGAGTGCGATCCACTTTGCCCTCGCGAACGCGGGACGCTTCGATCCGGTCCGGGGCCTTGCCTCGCTCCACCCACTGCTCGATCGCGCTCAGCATGTCGAAGGTGTCCGTCCCGTCGCCGCCTCCGCAGTGCCCCATGCCCGGCACCATGAACAGCCTCACGGAATCCTTCACGGCGCGGGATCCCAGCTTGTCCACCACGCTCTTGTAATAGTCCACGGCCAGCCGGGGCGGAATCCCCGCATCGTTCCAGCCGTTGTAGAGGATCAGCTTTCCGCCGCGCTCGACGTACTTGCGGATATCCGGATCGTTGGCGTTGACCACCGTGTTCTCGGGCGTATCCGCCAGCGCCAGGTCGCTGTCGAAGTTGACCGGCCGCTTCCGCGGGTCCCAGGCGGGGTCGTGGAAGGCGAAGTACTTGAAGAAGTCGGACGAGATCGACACCGGCGCAGGACCCGCCGACTGGGCCCACAGCAGCTCGCTGCCGGGAAAGAGCGGCCCGAAGATTTCCTTCTTCGTGCGCGGATTCGTCGCGGGAGTGTAAAGTTTGCGTGCCGCCGCCACCTGGGGTTTGGTCAAACACGACGGGCCGTCGGCGGTCTTGCATTCGAGCACCCTGGGATCGAACTTGCAGCGCGTGGGATCTTCCAGCACGCCGTCCCGGACGCCATCGAGGCGATCGCAGGCCGCCAGCACCGCGTTGTGAATGGCCGGAAATTTTTCAGCCGGGATGGTGCTGGCCGGGTCGAGGTGGGTCGCCTGCCAGATCCACATCTGCCCGAACACGTGATGTGTCAGATAGGTGGCCAGGCCGCCCGCCACCAGGCCGTCGTAATCGGCGGGATAGCGCTGGGCGGCTTTCAGCGCCGCGATGCTGCCGCCTCCGCACTCGACCATGTAGGAGTGGCGCGGGCGGTCGTTGTAAAACGCCTCGACGATGGCCTTGGCCTTGACGGCCATCTCATGGCCGGCGCGTTCGCCGAAATCGCGGATCTTTTCGGGATGCCCCATCATCAGTGCGGGCGCCTCCGTCGTGGCCGGTGTTGTTGCCCGCCACCGCGTATCCGCCGCGCATGGCCGCGGCCAGCGCACGGTAATCCATCGACCCGCCCAGGCCGCCGTTGCCGGTGCCGCGAAATTTTCCGTTCCACCTGGCATTCGATCCCGTTTCCGGCATCCAGACTTCGATCTTGATCTCGGAATCGGGCGCCGGCCGAATGGTCGCCGTCACGCGGCAGAAGGCCGGGAGTTCGCGGAAGGCGTCACTCTGCTTGGCCTGCGCTCCTGCCGGCGGAGTAAACGCTCCGGCCGCGACCGATTGCGCCGCCGTCACGGTGGTGTTCTGCATGGTGAGCCGCGCCAGGCTCTCGCAGGTCGCCGCACGCGCGGGAAGCGCCGCGGAAAGCGCGACGGCCGCCAAGATCACCGCTATAGGGACTCGCATCTGGAACGTTATTGTAGCGCCTATAATGTAAAAGGTTATGAAGCGCAGCTTGCTCCTGCTGGCCGTCTGTTTGGTGGCGCAACCGGGAGCGCAAGGGCACGACGTCATCACCACCGCGATGACCTGGAACCGGGATATCTCCCGGATCGTGGACAGCCACTGCGCCTCCTGCCATCACCCCGGCGGCTCGGCTTTCTCTCTCATGACCTATGCCGAAGCGCGTCCCTGGGCCGTGGCGATCAAGGAAGAAATTCTGCGCCGCCGCATGCCGCCCTGGGGCGCGATCAAAGGATTCGGCGATTTCCGCAACGATCAGGCGCTGACGCCCGAGGAGATGGAGCGGATCGTGAGCTGGACCGACGGAGGCGTGCCCGAGGGCGAGGCCAAAGACCTGCCACCGCCGCCGAAGTCGCTGGAGCCCGAGACTTTTCATCACTCCAAGGGCGAACTGCAAGCCAGCGGCGATTTCTCGCTGAGCCACGCATTTGTATTGGACGGCGTGTGGCCGGAGCAGGTGCCCGAGAAAGGCTCGTTCCAGATCATCGCCCAGCTTCCCGACGGCACCATCCAGCCGCTGCTGTGGCTCAAGGATTACAAGATGCAATTCGCGCATCCGTTCCTGTTCCAGACGCCGCTCGATCTTCCGGCACGCACCGTGATCCGCGGCATCCCGGCCGGCGCGAAGATCGCGCTGCTGCCGGTGAAGTAGGGGACAGGCGTCGCTCGTGACCGGAGCCAATCAGCTGACGGGATGGCAGCGCTGGGTCCGGCAGCCGCAGAAGGTCTGGATGCGCAGGGCGCTTTTCCAGGTGCACCTGTGGAGCGGCATCGCGGCCGGGCTCTACATCCTGATGATGAGCGTGACCGGCAGCGTGCTGGTCTATCGCAACGAGCTGTACCGGGCGGCGACCTCCGAACCCATCATTTCCACCGGTCCAGGACCGCGATTGACCGACGGCCAGCTCGCGGAGGCCGCCGGGCGTGTCTATCCGGGCTACCGGGTGGTGAACATCCTCCGGCCGCCGAATCCCGATCAGGCGGTCGAAGTGTCGCTGCGCCGGGGCGGTGAGGTCAAGAAGCGCCTGTTCGATGTCCGCAGCGGCAGCGATCTTGGCAATTCGATCTCAACCCTCTTCCTGTTCGTCTCGGAGCTGCTCGATCTACACGACAATCTGCTCGCCGGATCGACCGGCCGGACCGTGAACGGCGCTGGCGCGTTCGCCGTGCTCTTGGTGGCTGTGACGGGCTTGGTGATCTGGTGGCCGGGTATCAGGACATGGCGCCGCAGCCTGACATTGCTCCGCGGCGTGGGATGGAAGCGCCAGACCTGGCAGCTGCACAGCGCCATCGGCTTCTGGAGCCTGGGATTCACGTTGATATTCGGACTGAGCGGCGTCTACCTTTGTTTTCCCCAGCAGATTCAGGATCTTGCGGACTGGATAGAGCCTCCCACGGTCGCCAATGCCGGGGTGCGCATGGTCGATTCATTTACATACTGGCTCGCCTATTTGCACTTCGGCCGCATCAACGGCATCGGGATTCCTTGTAGCGGCCCGGGGCTGTGCGACCAGACGACCAAGGCGATTTGGGCGGTCTTCGGACTGGCCCCCGCGGCGATGTTCGTCACCGGCGCGATTATGTGGTGGAACCGGGTGCTGCGCCCCCGTCTGGCCGGCGCCCGCCGGTAGGCTCGTCTTCTTATACGCTATTCCTCTCTATTTCTTTTGCTCCGTCGAGGAGCTGGTTGCTATATTCTGGATAAAAACTACATGCCTTTTAGGGAGTTGTTTTGTATACAAGCCTACCCTAGGCTTGCTTAGATACCACTTTGGGGAGAGCACCGATAACGCGTTCCGGGCGCGCTGCAAAGACTTTGTGGCAACCCGTGTAAATGGATTGGAAATATCACGGACAGCTGATGACGTATCGTCCGGACGGCGATTATTGAGAAGTGCTCAGCTGAGGAGAAAACTGAATGAAGCTACTCAATCTGGCGCTCTGCGCGGCAATCGGCGTCGGCAGCCTTTACGCGACAGACCGCCTTGGCGACCATCACGGGCCGCGTGAGCGACCCGACCGGGGCCGTGGTCGCAAACGCTCCTGATTACGGTCAAGAGTCTGGACACCGGACAAGTCTACAACGCAGCCATTTCCGCAGACCGGTAACTACACCGTGTCGCAGTTGCCGATCGGCGATATGACCTGACCGTCGCGGTTCCGGGATTCAAGACTTACACGCACAGCCAAGTTCCACTTGGGCGGCTGCCCAGACGATGCGAGAGGACGTACCGCTCGAAGTGGGCAATGCGGCCGAATCCGTCACCGTGAGCGCGGAGCCCTCGCTGCTCAAGACCGAGACGAGCGAAGTGGCCCAGAACGTCACGCTGTCGCAGCTGAATAACTTGCCGATTCTCGCGATCGGCTCGACCAACGAGGGTTTCCGCGATCCCTGGGCATCCGTGAATCTGGTCCCGGGCATCAACTACAACGGTGGCTCCAACATTGGCGCCGGCAACGTGGCCTGCTGCACCACCATGAGCGTCAACGGGTCGCCTTCCAACACTTACCAGAGCCGCCTGGATGGCATGACGATCAGCCCCACCGGGCCGCGCTTGATTACCGCGCAACAGGAGACGCAACCCTCCGTCGACGCGATTCAGGAAGTGGCCATCCAGACCAGCAATTTCGCAGCGGAATTCGGCACTGCCGGCGGCGCCATGATCAACATGGTCACCAAGAGCGGCACCAACGAATACCACGGCACCGCCTACGACTACATCACCAATGAGGCCCTGAATTCGCACCAGCCCTACACGGGAGTCCGCAACATCGTCAAACAGCACGACTTTGGCTACACCGTGGGCGGGCCGGTCTGGTTTCCGAAGATTTACGACGGCAGAAACAAGACCTTCTTCTTCTGGAGCTACGAGCGGTTCCGCAACAAGAACATCAACACCAGCAATAACACCACCGTACCGCTTCCCGACTACCGGACCGGCGATTTCAGCAACCTGATCAATATGAGAACCGTTAATCACCATAGTCCTTGCGCCAGATACGTCGACCCGCTTGGGTGCACGATTCGCCAGCCGCCCGATCTTCCACTGACCCCGTTCCAGATGGGAGGTCGGGCACCGTCCGGAGTACCGTTCCCAACAAGATCCCGGTCAGCCGTTTTGATCCCATCGCGAGAGAAGATCCTGCCCCTGATCGCGCCAGCATACGGTGGGAACGCCGACCGCGGGCAGGCTTCCAACAACTATCAGGGGACGTATGACTCCAGCCGCACGTCCGCGATCCCCTCGATCAAAATGGACCAGAACGTGGGCTCCAGGCTCCGTGTGTCGTTCTACTACCAGGACACCCATACCAAAGTGCCGCATTACGCCGACCGGCGCCGACGCGTTCCGAACGAGATCACTGCTTCCGCCATCGCCTTTAATTCGGGCCAGACGATCCGCCTGAACTTCGACTATTCGGCCACCCCGCGGTTGCTGCTGCACATGGGGCATCGGCTGGAACGACAGCGACTTCGGTCTCCAGATCCCCATTCCTGGGCTACGATGCGCAGGCGGAACTGGGCCTGAAAGGGCAGCTGCTGCCTCTCTATTTCCCGAGGATTCAGTGCAATGTCCCACCGGGCCTGTGTTATGCTGCCAATGCCACGAAGCGATTGGGGGCAGTCCGATGGACGGCCGTTCCAGACCTGTCGTATGAAAGCCGGGGCAACATCTCGTCGTCATTGATGTCACCGGCGAGCACATTAAACTCGCTTTGGACTCTCGAAAAGAGATCTACCCGAACGTCATCTAACGGCAACACCCAAGGTACTTACATATTCCGGAACGAAATACGGAGCAGCCCTCCTGCAGGGTAACGGACAGCAGGGCTGCGATGGCTTTCAGTTGGCTTCCTTCCTGCTGGGCGGCATGAGCGCAAACAACCAGAACGCACCCATCGACTCTGAGCCAATTACAAGTCGCAGACGGCCCTGTATATTCAGGACACCTGGAAGATCACTCCCAAGCTGACGCTCGATTAAGGCCTGCCGCTGGAACGGGACAAAGCTCGTAGGCGCATGGCCGAAACGGCTCGGTGAGTCTCGCTATCCCCATCCCTCGGCGGACGGGCAGCTGGGGGCGCTCCAGTACGAGGCCACCTGCAAGTGCAACTTCGCCAAGAACTACCCCTATGCCATCGGTCCGCGCCTTGGCCTGGCCTACCAGGATCAACGCGAAGACCGTGCTGCGCGCCGGTTTCGGCGTGGTATATAACGCGACCTTGTTGCCGGCCGGCTCCTCAGCCAACACTGCTTCCACCAGCGCGTTTCCGAGCCACTCCGGCCTGATCACAGGCCTGTTTAAGGATGGGATGCCGGACGAGGTCCATCCGGTGTGGCCCTCGTTTGAGCCGAACAACGGTCAGCCCGTCGGCGCGGTCGTCGGCATGCCCAATCTACTGGACCCCAATGCCGGCCGGCCGGCCCGTCTGGTGCAGTGGAACATCTCCCACCAGACGCCAGATACCAGGAATCTGGTGCTTAGGCCGTCCTTTGTGCGGGGCGTCTGGTGGGGGGCCAGACGGCGGGTTATGGCGCCAGCGGCACCACGAACAACCTGGCGGGGCTGAATCAAATCAGCCAGGATACGCTGCGCGCCTATGGCTTCAACGATTTCACCAGCGTCGGCGAGCCAGGTTACACGCGGATCCTCGCCCAGCGTACCAAGCTGACGTATTGAAGTCCATGCGAATTTCCCCACCACTCAGAACGTGCGCCAATCGCTACGGCCCTATCCGCAGTACAACAACAGCGGACTGGTCGCAGCTCCCCTGGGCAACACCTGGTACGACTCGTTGCAGGTGAACGTCACCCAGCGCTTCAACCACGGGCTGTCGTTCAACTTCAACTACACCTACTCCAAGAACCTGGAGCTGACCAACTCGGTGGACCCGTTCAACCGGGGACTCGGCAAGACCCTATCGTCGAACGACATCCCTCACGTGCTTCGCCTTACCTTGCAATACCAGGTGCCGCGCTTCCAGGGCTCCGGAGTACCGCAGGTTTCGAGTCGATCTCTACTACGTCCTTCTGACTGGGCGTCGCGAAATTAGACTACCAGAGCGCGGTCCGAAATCGCCGAACATCGTAAGCTCCCGCAATGAGATTTCCCAGGGGTATTTGCCGTCGCGCGCCGTTAAACGGCGGTAGCTATATGGCCCCCGTTCGGTGTTGGACCCGAAACAGTGGCAAGCATCCACCGATCCGATCGACATCAACTGCCATTGCTTCGATCCCACCAAGACCGTCGTCCTGAACCCGGACGCCTGGGAGAATATTCCCGCCGGACAGTTCGGCGCGCAGCAGGCCAGCCTGCGTTTCTTCCGGGGCATCCGCCGCCCGACCGAGAACGCCAAAATCAGCAGCGTCTTCCGGATCCCGGAACGCGTACAGCTCAAGTTGAGAGGAATTCCATAAGGTGCTTCAACCGGATGCAGTCCTGCAAATCGCACGGTCAGCCACGTGCATACGAGCTTGCCCAATTTCGCCAGCGCACGCCGAAGACGTCACCAGCGGCGCGAACACCGGCATGTACAGCAGCGGATTCGGCACCATCGTTCCGACTGTCCGGCACGAGCGGCATGCGTACCGGTCAGCTCATCGCCCGCATCACGTTCTGACTCGATTCCGCGAGTATCCGATCAGCCCCTGGCGCAATCCGGGGCTTTTACTTTTGGTACGGCGATCCATCCTGGGACCCGATTCGCCAACCAAACCTCTCGCGGTGATATAATCGCGGCGTGCGGAAGGCTGTTACCATCGCCATTGTAGCCGCGTTTATCTTCTTCGGCGTGCTATTGCCGCAGGATCAGGTGTGGGTCTGCCCCATGGACCCGGACATACGCTCCAACACGCCCGGCTTTTGCCCCAGGTGCGGCATGAAGCTGGCCGACAGGATCCCGGAAGCCACCGAATATCACATGGAGCTGAGCACGTCGCCGCATGCGCTCAAGCCCGGCCAGCCGGCCACGCTGACCTTCGCCATCCACGATCCCTGGAAAGGCCGCCCGGTGACCAAGTTCCAGATCGTGCATGAGAAGCTGTTCCACATGTTCGTGATCGGCCAGGATCTGGACTTTTTTGTGCACGATCACCCGGTCTTCGAGCCCGATGGAACGTTTCGCTACGCCAATCTCAAGCTGCCCAAGCCAGGGATGTACCGCGTGCTGGGCGATTTCTATCCCGACGGCGCCACGCCCCAGTTGATCGCGAAAACCGTGATCGTGCCGGGGACGCCTCCTCCGGCCGTTCATCTCGCGCGGGACTACTCGACCAAAGACGCCTCCAACATGCAGGTGGAGTTCCGGACCGAGCCGCCGCAGGCCATCGCCGGCATGAAGACCCAGCTCCACTTCACCATCACGCCGGGCGACGGAATCGAAAAGTACATCGGAGCTTGGGGGCACATGCTGGTGGCCAGCGAGGATCTGATCGATCTGATCCACACGCACCCGTTCATCGCCGACGGCGGGCCGAAGGTCCAGTTCGATGTGACCTTCCCGCGCCCCGGGAATTACCGGGTGTGGGTGCAATTCCAGCGCAAGGGCGTGGTCAACACCGCGCACTTCGACGTCCCGGTCCAGGAACTGCAGTAACAGGGCCGGGCCCTGTTACTTACCGCGTTCCGCTCCGATGTGAAGCAGGTCGCGATTATTTTCCTGGCAGATGTACTCCATCAGCTCTCCGCCGCGCATGGTGAAGGGGCCATGGGTGTTGGCGTTCCAGGTGATCCCGGTCACGATGGTCCAGGGCTTGGTGTAGTAGTCGGGATCGTCGATGGTGGCTTCGATCTTGATGTGGTCGAAGTCGGTGCGGGTCAGCTTCTCGGTGACCTTCAGCTTTTCGCCGTGCGGATGGCCGGAAGCGTCCAGCCAGGTCCGGTCGTTATAGCCGAGCGAATCGATCACCAGCGTATCGCCATCCCAGTGGCCGACGGAATACCCCAGGTACGTTGGATTTATATCGTCGGGGTTGGGAAGTTTCCTTCCGTCCATCCAGACCAAACGCCAGACGTGCGCGCCCCCTTCGTACACGAACAGGATGCGATCCGGCATCTGGTAGATCTGCGTGGGATACGGAGTATAGAACATGCGCGGATTGCCCGGAGGCAGGCAGAAGCCTTCCGGGTCGTCCTTCATGTCGTTTTTGAGGTACCGCTCTTCCCACAGCGCCTTGGCGGCGGGCTTGAAGGGCGGGTAAATGTACTGGCAGCCCTTTTCGTCGTGAGCGTTGACCTCAACGTTGATGATGTAGGGCACGTTCCACACGCCCTTGGCCAGGCCGCCGAAGTCCGGCTTGCCGGCCTGAACACCGTAGGCCGGGTCGTTGGGGAACCGTGGCACCGGTGGCATGGCCGCTTGCGGTCCGCCTCGCCCACGCGCCACCGCGCCCGGCTAATGCGCCCGCTGGAGCGCCTCGTCCTCGTCCTGGTCCTCGTCCTGGTGCACCGCCGGGGCCACCGCCGCCGCGCGCGGCTTGGGCCGCGGCCTGGCGGTCCAGCTGCCACTGCGGCGGACCGGGACAACCTGCGGGCTGCGGCGCGCCGCCGCCGAACTGGGCGGCAGCAGGCACGGACAGCAGGGACAGGCCTGCAAACAGGCCCGCGACGGACAGGATAGAAGTAATAGGTTTCCTCAAGATAAATCCTCCCGATGCTCCCTCTAAAGTGAAAGAGGAGCACTGGACCGAGTACTCACGGACAACATACTGGAGGCGCTTTTTAGAGCTTTGAAGTTACGCCGCCGGCAGGCCCGTAAGGCCATGACCATCCTACTCACAGTTGAGGGGCAAGTCAAACGCCGGGGGGCGCCGGGGGAGTCAGGGACTAGTGCACGACCTGATCCACCTGCCACTGCTCGTCCAGCTTGAACCGGAAGACCGGGCGGGTGGACTGGTCGAACTGCCCATGCCGGATTCCCATCAGAATCGGCGGGTCGTCCTGAAAGCAGCGATGGTTGATCCTGACGCCCACCTTGGCGTCGACCAGTTTGGTGAAGGAATCCTGGTCGGTGACCGAGCCTATCTTCATCACCTTGACTGGAAAGGAGCCGTGAATCTGGGTGTAAGGAAGGCCGACCACCGGATCTCCGATCTCTATGTCGTCGCTGAACTGGAGGTCGCGGCCTTTCTGCGTCAACCGGGCCACGGATCTCCCTTCGCCCAAGGGATTGATCAGCCACAGGTCGTCGCGGGCGCCGCAGTCCACCTGGCCCTGGTTCATCACCACTTGCTCCCCGTCCAGGGTCACGGGGCGCGATTCCAGAGTCCCGCGGGGGTCGAATTCGCCGCTGCCGCAGCCGGCCAGAACCAGGCACGCCAGGAATCCCACAGGAATTGTTCGCAAGATGTTTGCCACCAAGTGTTTATCGTCAGTTCGGAGGTTTGACTTGAGCCCCTCTCCAAACCTATGAAAAGGGGGTCTCCAGTGGATAAATATCCGGGAATTATGCACTTGACATACCCAGTACCCGACGGCTACCGTAAGTGCTTGACAGGCCGTGGTTTCGCCACTCAGGGATTCGGAGTATGATGGAGCGCAGGAGGCATCCTCACCTCATGAAGAGAATCCTGACTTATGCCTTTGTTCTCATCGTCGGGTTCACGGGTGGGGTGGTTACTACCCGCTCCATCGCCTACTCCCAAGCGAAAGCGGCGTTCGATAAAGATTTAAGAGCGCATCGCCTCACGCCCGTTGATCTAAATGGAACGCTGAAAACCTCGCTGATTTATCAGCGAGGATTCGCCATGATTCAAAATCGGCGCCCCGCTAACGAGCGCGTCAGATAGTCTTCTTCTTCGCTCGTTTCGGCTTCGGCTTGGCCTCGGTCGCCTGTGCTCCTGGCCGGGGCATCGTAGCGTCGGGCTTGACGCGGGCGATCAGCGCGATGGCTTCGTCGGTGCGCAGCGGGATGTGGTTGTTGGTTGCGGGCTTCGCCACGATTTTAGTCTAAGCCTTTCTATTCCGGCTTGGGTTACTTCAAATACCAAGAATGATCTCCGGATAGCTTGCCGGCTACTGGTTCCTTGCCCAGCGCCCATCTGATTCTGTGCGCCATAAACCACGCGCTGCGGTAGGAGCCGTACGGCTTGCCAGTCTCCGGATTGACGCCCCACAGATTGCGCCAGAGTTGGTGCGCGCTGATGCCCTTCTTCGACGAGCACATGAGATGGATCGCCAGCAGCCACTTGTGCAGCGGAATGTGCGAGTCCTCGAAGATCGTCCCGATGGTGACCGTGAACGGCTCGCGGCAAGCGGAGCACTTGTACAGGCCGTTCCGGTTGGTTTTGCCCTTCAGCCGGAATGCTTCGCCGATAATTCCGCAATGCGGACAGATCGGGCCGTCCGGCCACAAAGTCTTCTCCAGATGCGCCCGCGCGGACTCATCATTTTGGAATTGCGGAGCAAGTATCCCCGACATGCTTTAGTTGTAAGGGTTTGGAGTGGGGATGTCAAGTGCATACATTAGAAATATCTGATTGCAATAGAAGAAATTACATGCGACAATGGCAGAGTTTTTAAGCACGGTCCCGGCCCGGCCCGGGTGAAAGAGGAGATATCAAGTAGTGAGAGAAAAGGGTGTCGTCAAATGGTTTAACGCTGCCAAGGGCTATGGATTTATCCAGCGGGCCAGCGGCGAGGACGTATTTGTTCACTTCTCGGCGATTCAGATGTCCGGTTACAGGACTCTGGAGGAGGGCACGGAAGTGGAGTTCGAAGTGAAGCGGGGTCCGAAGGGACTCCAGGCTGAAAACGTCAACCGCCCCTAGGCGCGCGGTTTACTCCGTAAGCCAGGAATGAAGGGCCGCCGGCAGGCGGCCCTTTTTCATTTATTAGCCCTACTACTTCAGAGGCTGCGCCGGCACCCCTACGGTGGTCAGCCATTCCCGGTCGATCGGCTTGGATGGATCGGCCGTGATCTGCAGCTCCGCGCAGTGATGGTAGGAGAAATCGCCATCCGCGTTCCGCCCGTGTTCGGCCATGAACTGGATGATCTGCAAGGTGCACTTCGCGCAGGTGATATTGGGCAACGTGATGTCGGTCTCCCACGGATCGGCTTGCTTGGAGGTGTGGGCGAACAACCCGTCCACCAGCACGGGCGGCTTCGGATTCGGATCGATGCGCGCGGAAACCGACCAGGGGCCCTTGGCGGTATCGCGCGTGACTACTTCGGGATCCGGCGGAAGTTCGGCGCGGGAGTTTACCGCCAGCGCAATCCGGTAATGCCCCGGATGAAACACGGTTTCCTGGAGCTTGATGTGCAGCTTCTGCCCGCCCTCGACCTTGGTGATGGCGTTGGTCGGGGTTCCGGGGTTGGCGGCTGTGCCTCTCCCGGGATTGGCTGACGTCCCGCCGCAGGGGGCGATTTTTTGCGGATCGCCCAGATTGTTCTCCTCGATCCAGGATGCCGGCTCCAGCAGTTTAAAGTGCGCCCAGGCGAACGGCGCCATGGCAGCCGTGGCGGCCAAGGCGAAGGACAAGCTCAAAAAAGGTCTCATGCGGCGTCTCCTTAATGTCATTGACGTATAGCACGCGGAGAACAGAACAGGTTACCGGCCCACGATGTGCGCGGCGTCCCGATTGTTCTCCTCGCAGATGTACTCTATCAATTCCCCTTGTGGAAGCAGGTGGATCTTTTCGAGCAGGGTCCAGGGCTTGGTGTACGCCTTGGGATCGTCGATGGTGATCTGGTTGTCGATGTGCCCGACGTCGCGGCGCATGAACCGCTCGGTCACGTGCAGCGCATCGGAGGCCGGATGGCCCGCCATATCGAGCCACCCCTTATCGGCGAAGCCTCGAGTATCGACCACCAGCGTGTCCTGGTCCCAGTGGCCGATCGAGTATCCCTGCCAGGCGGGCTCGGCGTCGGTTGGCAAGGGGCGGCCATCGGTGAAGATCTGCCGGAAGATGGTGCGCGACTCATAGAGGATCGCGATCAGATCCGGCGTCTGCACGATTTTGAACGGCGCGGGAACCACATCCTTTTCGGGAATGCCGGAGGGCAGGCAACTCCCCCCGGGGTGATCGGCGCTATGGTTGGCCTGGCGCTGCTTGTACAGCGCTTCGGCCCAGGGCCGCATGGAGACGTCTCCCGGCTTGAGATCCGCGGTCAGATTCAGCAGCAGCTTGGGAAAATCAAACTCGCCGTACGCTTCCCAGACGCCGGTCAGATCGGGTTTCCCGTCGGCCGTGCGCGGCGTGGGAGCGGTCAGATCGATCTTGCCGTCCTTGGTGCGCGGCAGACGCTTCGAGGGGTAGGGCTGCCACTGCGCCGTGAGAGGAGCGAGAGCCGCCATCCCCAGCGCTACGATCCAAGCCGCCGAAATCAGGAGCCATCGAGGCGGTCGCATATCGAGACAATCATACATGAGCGGCATACATGAGCCGCGGCGCCCACGAGCAGTGGCGCGCACGCCGCCTGTGATAGCATTTTTGTCTACCCTCAACTCTGCGAAAAAAATGGAGATTCACATGCGCGCACGCTTCCTGACACACTTGACCAGCCTGGCCCTGATGCTCGTAACGGCCGTAGTGGTGGTCCAGCTGCCGGCCCAACAAAAGGGCCCTCAGCCCGATAAAACCTACACCTCCGCGAAAGAAGTGGTGGCGCTGATCGCCAAAGCCAAGAGCGAACGGAAACAGGACCAGCCCACCTTGGTCCAGAATCTGCTGCGGCTGGCGCCCTATAACGTGAATCTGGAGTATCGCGCCGGCGTCGGCCCGGCCGCCCAGCACGAGCAGGAAGCGGAAATGTTCTACGTGATCGACGGAAGCGGGACGCTCGTCACCGGCGGCAAGCTAGTGAACGAGAAACGCACCAACGCCGCGAACCTGACCGGCACGGCGATCGCAAACGGCAAGTCCCAGGCCGTCGCCAAGGGCGATTTCGTCATCGTTCCCGAGAACACGCCGCACTGGTTCAACAAGATCAACGGGACGCTGGTGCTGATGTCGGTGCACGTGCCGCGGCCCGTCCCGGCGCGTTAATGACTTCATGGGAACCACGCCGGTAGCGCCGCGCGAACGGCCCGCAGATATCCCGCCTCCGGAGCCGGATCTCACGCCCGTGGAAATGCTCCGCCGCGCGGAAGCCCTGCGTCCGATCCTGCGCGAGCGGCAGGCCCGCTGTGAGGAACTGGGCCGGCTGCCGGAGGAAACCAATCAGGATTTCCTGGATGCCGGTTTCTACCGCATTCTGCAGCCGCGCCGCTTCGGAGGCTACGAATTCACGGTCACCGATTTCATCCGCGTGATGATGGAGGTTTCCCGTGGCTGCCCGGAAAGCGGTTGGGTGCTCTCGCTCACCGCCGGCCATCCGGCGGCCTTCCTGGCGGCGTTCCCCGAGCAGGGCCAGCGCCACGCGTACGGCGATTCAGGCGACTGCCGAACGCCGGGAGTCGCGGTTCCGGGCGGCGCGGCCATTCCCGTGCCGGGCGGATATCGCGTGAAAGGCGCCTGGGACTATTGTTCGGGCTGCGATATTGCCACGCACTTCCTGGGTGCGCTGATGGCGATCGATCCACAAACGCAAGCTCCCCGCGCCTACGTTTACGCGCTGTTTGACCGCAAGGATTACACCATCGTCGATAACTGGAACACGATCGGCATGCAGGGTACCGGATCCCGCCGCGTGGTGGTCGAGGAGATGACTCTGCCCGCGCATCGCGTTCTGGAGTTCGCCGACGCGGAAGTCAACGTCTATCCGCATCACCCGGGCCGCGATCTGCACACGAACGCGCTGTACCACGGGCCCAATCTGCCACTGCTCTATTGCGAGCTGACCGCCGTGGTGGTGGGCGCCGCCCGGGGTGCGCTCGACATCTACGAGCAGATCGTGCGCGACCGGAAATGGCTGCTTCCGCCGTTCCCGCCGCGGTTTGAGATGCCCGATTCGCAACACCGCTTCGGCCACGCGCAGGGTTTGATCGATACAGCGGAGGCCGCGCTGCTGCAGTTGGGGTCGAATTACGCCGAGATTTGCCGCCGGATCGTCCAAGACGGCGTCCGGCAGTCCAAGGAAGACGAACGCCGGTTCCTGCGCGTCGCCCAACAGTGCGTGCAGATCGCCTGGGACGCGGTGGAATTGATGTTCCGCACCGGCGGCACCTCGTCAACCAAGAAGGACGCGCCCCTGGGCCGGTATTTTAAGAACATTGCCGTCATCCGGACGCATGTAACCACGCAATACGACCACACCTCCATCAACATCGGCCGGCTGCATTTCGGAGTGCCGCCGATGAGCGCGCTCTAAGAAAAAGCCCGCAACAAGGAGCCGGGTTTCCGCGTCACGCTACACTTCGTATAGGAGCCAGCCTATGTCGATCCGACCCGTGAAACGCATGATCAAGTCCAAGCCGACGCTCGAAGGAGCCGGGGTGCACCTGCGCCGCGCGTTCGGATTCGGCAACACCAGCGATTTCGACCCGTTCCTGCTGCTGGACGATTTTCGCAACGACGTCCCGGCCGATTATCTGGCGGGTTTCCCGTGGCATCCGCACCGCGGGATCGAAACGATTACCTACGTGCTGGCGGGAACAGTGGAGCACGGCGACAGCATGGGCAATAAGGGCGCCATCGCCGCGGGCGACGTCCAATGGATGACCGCCGGCAAGGGCATCATCCATCAGGAAATGCCCAAGGGCGATGCGGCCGGGCGCATGCACGGGTTCCAGCTGTGGGCCAACCTGCCCGCGTCGCTCAAGATGACCGATCCCCGCTATCAGGAAGTGAAGGCTCCGGACATCCCGGTGATCACCGACGACGACGGTACCCAAGTGCGCCTGGTGTGCGGCAGCTTCTGGGGCAAGAAAGGTCCCGTGGACGGGATTGCGGCCGATCCGATCTATATCGACGTTTCGGTTCCGCCCGGAAAGAGGAAGTCGCTGCCGGTAGAAACCACGCGGCATGCGTTCGCGTACGTGTTCGCCGGCGACGGGAAGTTTTCAAACGCGTCCAGCCCGCTGGCGGTGCCGACCGAAGGGGTGGGATGGGCCGAGACGGCGCCTCCGCACGCCGAAGCCGACAATCGCTCGCTGGTGCTGTTCGACCGGGGCGACGAAGTGACGGTGCAGGCGGGCGAGGACGGCATCCGCTTCCTGCTGGTCTCGGGCAAGCCTCTGGAGGAGCCGGTGGCCTGGTACGGCCCGATCGTGATGAATACGCAGGAGCAGCTCAAGGAGGCGTTCGAGGAGCTGGAGCGCGGGACGTTTCT
>CAVXFR010000007.1:0-98905 GCA_963761045.1 Terriglobia bacterium
GTTATCGATCAAGGAACGCACGCGCTGGCCAAGCTCGGACAGACGCCGCTGTTCGCGCTGCGGATTCCCGAGGGGCTGTGGATGCTCAACCGGGCGGGGTCGCTGCAACTGGAGCACTTCAATAAATCGAATGCGCTGAGCTGGGCGCTGACCATGGGACTGTTCGCGATGCCGGTGGTTTATTCGGACCGCGAGTGGAACCAGATGGTGGGCGAGAGCTACTACATCCAGCTGGGGCCGGAGGACAAGTTCGGGTGGACGGAGCCGGAGGGCAAGGTCTACCAGATCGCGGCGGACAATCTGGTCCGGCTGCAGGAAGAGATTTACCGGGTGTGCTACCTGATCCAGGCCGGCGCGTCGCTGGACGTGACGGGGAGGCAGAGCGGACTCGCCAAGCAGCGGGATTTTTCGATCACGCAGGAGGTGCTGCGCGCCTTCGGGGACGCAGTCAAAGAGCAGATCCGCCGCGTGCTGCGGGCGACGGCGGCGGCTCGCGAAGACGGGGTGAACGTGAGCGTGACGGGGATGGACGAGTTCGACATCGCGGACTTCGGAACGGAGCTGGAGGACGCCGGGCAGCTGCTGACCTTGGGGGTGGAGTCGCCGACGTTGAAGAAGGAAGTGTTCAAGAAGCTGGCGCTGAAGTATCTATGCGACGCGCGGCAGGACGTCAAGGATCGGATCGCGGAAGAGATGAGGGGGCGTAGGGCGGGGAGCGGGGACGCAGGGGAAGGGACCCAGCGATTCGGGGAGATGCCGCGGACTGAGGGGACGATCGTTCATCGAAATCGGTAGGCAGTCCCCATACCCGCCGGGCAGTCCGCAATTAGGAGAGACATGGAAGAAATGGATATTCGAGCGGTGCTGGACGAGCTGGCGGAGGAACGCCGGCGCAGGGAGAGCCTGGAACAGCGGGTGGAGGAAGCCGAGCGGGGTTCCGCGATCCGCGCGGAGCTGCAAAAGCTGGGCGTGGCGAAGCTGGAGCTGGCGTACAAGGCGGTGAAAGACGAGGTTCCGCGCGAGGTTGGAGAAATGAAGGAGTTTTTGGAGAAATTCGTGGGAGAGAATCCGGAGCTGTTGCCGGCCAGGCTGGCAGGAGGGTCGGGGGCGAGCGGTGGGGCACGCGGGAGCGGGAGCGGTACGGCGGGCGCGGTGGACATCGACAAGATCCGGCCGGGGATGAGCGCGGAAGAGCTGGACAGGGTGAGGCAGGAGATCGCGCGGGTGGCGTCGCAAACGCTACGCGGGCTTTGATGGGCAGGAGACAGAAGAGAATCAGGAGGAAGCATGGCAGCAATTACATCGAGTAACGTAGCGAACGCGATTGTGAAGCTGGTGGCGGCGGATGCGCTACCCGCGCTGATGGGGAACCTTGTCATGGGCAACCTGGTCAATCGCGACTTTGAGCCGGCACTGGCGCAGGCAGGAGACACGATCAACGTGCCCATTCCGCCGGCGCTGACGGCACACAACCTGACGGAAGGCAGCACGGTGACCACGCAGAATCCGGACCTGGACAACGCGCAGATCGTGCTGAACACGCACGCGGAGGCGACGTTCCTGATTCCGGACGTGACCAAGATCCTGGCCGTCCCGGATCTGCTGAAGCTGTACATGCAGCCGGCGGTGGTGGCGCTGGCGGAGAAGATCGAGACGGACCTGATGGGCTTGTATCCGCTGTTCACGTCGAACACGGCAGTGGGGACGGGCGGGACGGCGATCACGGAAGCCGTGGTGGATTCGGCGGAGACGGCGTTGTTCGCCGCCAAGGTTCCGGCCAACGCGGCGAAGTATCTGGTGGTGGATCCGGGGACGTATTCGACCTTGCGGCAGATTCCGCGGTTCAGCGAGTTCAACACGGCGGGAGAAGCCGGTTTGCGCGCGCTGGTGGACGGGGCGGTCGGGAAGATGAAGGACTTCTACATCTTCCGGTCGCAGTTCGTGGTCGCAGACGGGGACGAGTCCGGTGACCACGCACAACCTGGCGTTCGCGCGGGACGCGATGGGCCTGGTGGTGCGGCGGCTGCCGAGACCGTTGCCGGGGACGGGGGCGATCGCGGAGTACGCCGAGCTGGGCAATTTCGGGATGCGGGTGACCATGAGTTACCAGCCCAACACGCTGGCGCAGCAATTCACGGTGGACGTGCTGTACGGGTCGGGCGTGCTGCGGAACGGCTTCGGAGTGCAGGTAAACAGTTAGAAGGCGAGGGGGCTGAAGCCCCCTTTGCAGGCTGAAGCCTGCTCCAACGAAAGGCGATATGGATTTGCGGGCATATTACGAAAAGATCCGCGCGATCGAGGCTCTGATCGACGCGGTGTTCGCAGTGGTGGTGAGCAAAGCTACACCGGATGGGGGCCGGGCCGGCGTGAAGACGGAACTGCCGCGAGCGGCGGCGGCCCGGCTCATCGCAGATGGGAAGGCAGAGCTGGCGAATCCGGAGGATGCGGCGCAGTTCCGGTCAGAGGCGGAGGCGAAGTGGAAAGAGGCGCAGTTGCATGTTGTTGACAGACGGTAGTCCCAACACGACCGAGGACCTGCGCGTGTATGAGTCGGCGATCCTCGGGCGTGGCGAATGCGGAGATGATCGACCTGAGGGCGAAGCTGGAACTGGCGACCGAGGAGATCGCGCAGGAGGTGCTGGATTTCCTTCTGGATCACGCGGGCGCGGATCCGCAGGCGACCGGGCGCAGAGGAATCGGGGCCACGGACGTGGTGGTCACGCGGCAGTTGAAACGCTGGCACGCGGTGCACACGCTGGAGATCGTGTATCGCGATGCGTTCAACAACCAGTTAAACGACCGGTACCAGGCGAAGTTTCTGGAGTATCGGGAGCTGTCCCGGAACGCGCGGGCGCAAAGCTTCCACTTCGGGGTCGGGCTGGCGCTGGTTCCGATTCCGGAGGCGCCGCCGCCGGTTTTCAGCGCGGTGGCGGGGCTCATTCCTGAGACTGTTTATTACGCGCGGGCATCGTGGGTGGGAGCAGCCGGGCAGGAGGGAGCGCCGGGCGAGTTGACCACCTACGATGCGCCGGCTGGAAGCCTGCCGGTGGTGCAGATGACAGATCCTCCGGCGGTGGCGACGGATTTCAACGTCTATCTGGGCCTGACACCGGACGGGCTGGCGCTGCAAAACCCGACGCCGGTTCCCGTGGGGCAGAGTTTCACGCTGGCGGGGACGGGCCTGGTCGAGGGCATTGCGCCGGGCGACGGGCAAGCGGCGGACGTCTATATCAGCGGCGGCTGGACGCTGCGGCGAGGTTAAGCCGATGGCCAAGGCAGGCAGCGTCGCGACGCGCCGGATGGTGGAGTTCCTGACGGCACAGAATACGGGGCTGGGTCCGGCGGTGGCGGAAATCGCGCAGGAGAGCGGAGTGCACCTGGCGGCGATTCCGCCGGCCCACGTGATGAATCAGAACGTCTCCTTCGAACTGAGCGAGCGGGCGCAGGTGGTGAAATATCCGGCGGTGTATGTGTACGCGGACCGCGTGCGAAACCTGCTCACCGAGAAATTCCGGACGTTTTCGGGCAAGGTGCGAACCGTGGCGGAGGTGCGCGTATCCCAAGACCGCATCGAGGGAGTGGAGGAGCAGCTGCGGCTGTATGTGGAAGCGGTGACGCAGGTGCTGGACGCGAATCGGGGGAGCTGGGGGGAAGGGGCGTTTTTCACGGGCGGGTACGAAGTGAGTATCGATCCGGTGCGGCACGGGGGGAGGAATTTCCTGCAGATCGCGAAGGTGGAGTTCGAAGTCGACATTTCGAGTTAGGCCGCGAATGGACGCAAATAAACGCAAATGAGCTGCTATATATCGTCGAACAACAACCGGGTGTACGTGGCGCTGGAGGCAGACTACGGCCAGGCGGCCGCGATCACCGGCGCGAACCGCATCCCGACCGTGAAACTGACGGCGCGGCAGGTCGCGGAGCAGACGTCGCGCCGGGACAAGACCGGAAGCCGGACGTTCGCCGGAATGCCCAACCGGATCCGGAGGCGGACGAGCTTCCGGCTGAACACGTTCATGACGGAATGGACGGACCAAGCTTCGCCGCCGAGCCACGGGCCGCTGTTTCAGGCGGCGATGGGAGCGTCACCGGTGATCTTCGCGGGCGGGACGGTGGCCGCAGTCACAAACCAGACGCAAATTCAGTTCGCAGCGGCACACGGACTGACGCCGGGCCAGGCGATCACCTCGGGCGGGGAGATACGGTTCGTCGCGGCGGTGCAGGACACGACGACGGTGTTCGTCAACGCGCCGTTTTCGAGCGAGCCGGTGGCGGGATCGGCGATCGGCGCGACGGCAACGTTTCGACTGGCGACCGACCTGGGGAGCGCGTCGATTTACGACTACTGGGATCCGAGCACGGCGGTGCAGCGGATCCTGAACGGCGCGGCCATGGACTCGATGAAGGTGAAGGTGAATGGAGACTTTCACGAATTCGAGTTTTCCGGGCCGACGCAGGACCTGGTGGACAGCGCGAGCTTCACGAGCGGCGAGGCGGGGCTGGAGGATTTTCCGGCGGAGCCGGCCGCGGCGGACTTCGATTACACGATCGTGCCCGGGCACCTGGGGCAGTTGTGGATGGGGGTGGCCCCTAACCGGTTCTTGACTCTGACGGCCGCGGAACTAACGATGACCAACAACATCGCCCAGCGGCTACAGGAGTTCGGCAGCGATTTCGCGCGGTGCATCGAGGCGGGCCAGCGCGCCGTGCGGCTGAATTTCAGCATCTTCGAGCAAGACGACGCGCAGACGAAGGAGCTGTATCAGGCGGCGAGACAGAGGTCGCCGATCGGAGTGATGTTGCAGCTGGGAGAACAGGAAGGGCAGCTATTCGGCGCGTACATGCCGGCGATGGTTCCGGAAACTCCCGAGTTCGACGACGGAGAGACGAGGCTGCAGTGGGCGTTTCAAAACGACCGGGCACAGGGGACGGTGGATGACGAGCTGTACATCGCTTTCGGGTAACGGGCTTTCGGGTAATGTGCGCGCACGAGAGCTCGGCGTGGTTTGACGCGGAGACGAGCGCAGGCGTGCGGTTCCGGGTAGCGCGAATCTCGGTGGCGAGAAGGATCGAACTGGCGCGCCGGATTCGCGAGATCGGCCGGAAGGTGGAGTTCCTGGAAGCGGGACAGGATCCGCGGGAAAAACTCGAGGCGGCGGTGCTGGCGGCGGAGATCGACCGGGTGTATCTCGAGTGGGGCTTGGAGGAGATCCGGGGGCTTGCGATCGACGGCGAGGCGGCGACACCGGCGGCGCTGATCGAGAAGGGTCCGCTGGATCTGGCCAAGGAGATGCTGGCTCGGATCAAGCGGGAGTGCGGGCTCAGCGAAGAGCAACGAAAAAACTGATTGTCGCCTTCCATTTCCTGCGCGGTGACGGGGCCCGGTGGGAGTGCGACGCGTGCCGGAAACAGGGCCTGGAAGCGCGGAGACGGTGCGGATTCCTGCCGGTGGAACGGCGCGGCGCCAAGCGCATCGTGTGGGCTCGCGGGCCGGCGTCGACAGAGGAATGCCCCAAGTCGCTGATGACGGCGGAGAGTATCGAGCTGCTGGAGAAATTCTTCGCGTCGAAAACCTGGGGGTGGAGCGATCCGACGGGGCGCGAGGCGGACGCATTCCTGGCGTTGGAACAAGAGCTGCGGAGGGAGGGGTCGAATGGCAAGTGATCCGGCAACGGTGGGGTTGAGTGAACAGATCGCGCAGCTGGCGGAACAGTTGCGGCAGTTGCAGGCCGAAGGCCAGGCGGCGGCTGACTCGGCGCAGGCAAGTTCGCGGACGACGGCGAGCGGAGGCTCGTCAGGCGGGTCGATCGAAAGCACGCTGCTGGGTGTGTTCGGCGGGGGACTGGGTCTGAGCCCGCTGATTTCGGGGATCGCGAGTCTGTTCGGAGGAGGCGGGGCCAACCCAGCGCCGGCCCCATTGGTACGGTTCGCATTGCCGACCGGCGGTCCAAGTCAACGGGGGAGTGAGCGAGAGCGGAGGCCCAGCGTTCGCAGTGGACCATCCGCAAGGGGGTCTGCCGCGGCCGGCTCCCGCGGCTGCGCCGGCGCAGATCACGGTGCAGGTGCAGGCGATGGACAGCCGGTCCTTTTTAGATCACAGCGGCGACATTGCGATGGCAGTCAGGCAAGCGATGCTCGAGTCGAGCGTGCTCAACGACGTGGTGCGGGAGGCGTAGGTGGCGAGTTTTCCAGCGCTGAAGACGGGTGCCGTGGCGCAGTATCCATCGGACCGGGCGAGGCGGTTCTCGACACAGGTGAACCGGTTTCTGGACGGCAGCGAGCAACGATTTCCCGGATTCGGCGCGCCGCTGAAACGGTGGCTGATCCGGCTGGAACTGTTGGACGAGGCGGAACTGGTGAACCTGGAAGAATTCTTCGTGGAACAGAGCGGCCGGGCCGGCACGTTTGCGTTCAGCGATCCATGGGACGGGACTGTGTACGCGAACTGCAGTTTCGAAAGCGACACGATGACGGCGGAGTATCGCGGGCCAGGGGACGGGGCGGCATCGGTGGTCGTCAAGGAGAACCGCTGAGATGCTGGTGTTTCCACAACTGGCGACGGGCGCCGCGGCGCTGTATCCGGTGACGCGAACGTATACCGCGCGCACGGTGGTGAATGCGCTGGGTGACGGAAGCACCGTGGTGTTCACCGATCCGGACGCCGGGATGCGGGAGTGGGAGCTTCGCGCCGCCGGACTGACTCTGGAGGAGTGGACGGCGATCGAGGCGTTGTTCCAGGCTGCGTCGGGAAGATTGACGGCGTTCACGTTTCTGGATCCGGCGGGGAACCTGCTGCTGCGGAGCGAGGAGTTCGGCTCGCCGGAGTGGGACAACGGTCCGCTGATTCAGTTGACGCCGGGCGTCGGCGATCCGTTCGGAACCACGCGGGCGACGCAAGTGGTCAACGCGGGATCGGCCGCGGGGGCGGTGGCGCAGACGCTCGCCGTGCCCGGGAATTTCCTTTATGCGCTGAGCGTGTGGGCGAAGACGACGGGGGCATCGACGGTAACACTATCGGCTACGACCGCGGGCGGGAGCGCGACGAAGAACTTCGGGCTGACGAGCGAGTGGAAACGGATTTCCATGGAGGCCGACCTGGGATTGAACACGGACAGCGTGGTGTTCGGAGCGGAACTGGACGCGGGCGCATCGGTGGACTTGTTCGGAATGCAGGTAGAGGCGCAGCGGGGCGTGTCGGACTACAAGAAGACGAGCGGGAGCGGGGGCGTATATGCGGAAGCCCGGTTTTCAGAGGACGAGCTGACGGTGACCGCCCGAGGCACGGACCTGTTCGAAGCCGTGATCAGGATTGTGGCGAGCTGAATCCGAAGACGAATCCTAAACGATGCCAACGATAGATCAACTCAAAGAAGAACAGACGCCGCCGACACCATTATTCCTGTTCGAATGCACTTTGCGGAACGGCTCGGTGGAGCGGTGGGGGACGCACGCGGTATCGTTCGGCGGAAACACCTACGACGCGCGGCTGCTGAAGCACAATCTGTTCGAACTGGGGGCGGCTCCGGAAGACAGCAAGATCAGCGTGACGCTGGCCAACGCGGATTCGCGCTTTTCGGAAATCGAGCGCGAGACCGGGTTTCGGGGCGCGCAGGTTTCCGTCCAGTTTCTGTTTTATGACCTGACGGCGCAGCAGGCAGCGTCAGAAGCGCGGATCGTGTTTCGGGGGATCGGAAACACGGCGGAAGAGACTACCGAAGCGGCGCTGCGCGTCACGTTCACGAACCGGTTGAATCTGCAACGGATCGTGCTGCCGGAGGTGAGGATCCAGCGGCGGTGCCCGTGGGCATTTCCGGCGACGGCGGGGCAGCGGCAGGAAGCACTGAGTGGGGGCGCGAAGGGGAAATATTCGGCGCTCTATCGCTGCGGATACTCGGCCGACCAGTCCGGCGGCGCGGGCTCGCTGGACACGTTGAACGGAGGACAGCCGTTCACGAACTGCGACTACACGCGGGCGGCGTGCTCGGCGCGGGGGATGTTCGACATCGGACGATTCGGCGGAGTGGAGTTCGTGCCCGCGCAAATCACGGTGCGGAGTTTCGGGGAGGCGGGAACACATCTTTCACCCATCCTTCCGAACGAAGCGAGGTACAACGATTTCGTGCCCTTGGTGTACGGCACGGCGTGGTATCAGCCGCCGGTGGTCTTCGCGAGGAACGACGGCAATCTGACGCATCTGGAAGTGCTGCTGGGGATGGGGGAGATCGAAGACGTCGTCAAGGTGGTGGTCAACGACGTGGAAGTTCCCGAGGGCGTCAGCGGCGCGGACATGGCCGGGACGGGCTGGTACAACCTGATCACGAGCGGCGTGCGGTCGGGCTCGTTCAATCCGGATTTCGCGGGCGGCGATCCGTACGGCAGCATGGCGATGGCGAGCGTGGTGGTGCCGAACCGGATCAGCGACGGCCAGTCGCTGCCCAGAGTGCGGGTGCTGCTGCGAGGGCTGAAGCTGGAGCGGTTCGACTCGAATGGCGCGTCGCTCGGCGAGACGTTTACGAACAATCCAGCGTGGGTCCTGCTGGACGTGCTGCGGCGGAGCGGCTGGCTTACTTCCGAGATCGATCTGGCGAGTTTCGCGGCGGCGGCCGCGTACAGCGAGGAAGCGATCCAGACGACGGACCTGTACGGCAACACGGTGGTGATCCCGCGATTCCAGTGCAACCTGGTGGTGGGGCGGCGGTGGAGCGCGGCGGAAGTCGCACGGGGCGTCCGGAATGGATCGTCGCTGCTTCTGACGTACGGAAGTGGAGGGCTGCTGGCGCTGCGCGTGGAAAACACGATGGCGCTGCAGCAGCCCGCGAAGCCGGACGGAAGCAATAGCACCGAAGTGTTGAACGGGGGCTGGCCGGCCTACGAGTTTAGCGACGGGTCGGCTACGTTCTCGGGCATTCTGCGCAAGCCAGGCGGCGATCCGGCGATCCGGCTGTACGCGCAGAGTGGAGCCGATACACCGAACCGGCTGACGGTGGAGTTTCAAGATGAGTTCAACGAGTATCAGCAAGACAGCCTGTCGCTGGTGGACGTCGACGATGCGCTGTTGACGCAGCGGGAAGTCACCGCGGCGTTTCCGGCGTTGGGGTTGCCGAACTTCGACCAGGCGACGCGGGTGCTGGACCTGCAACTGGCGAAGTCGACGGTAGGGAGCACGCTGGTCGAGTTCGAGACGACGGTGCGCGGTGTGGGGCTCGCGCCGGGCGACCTGATCACGGTCACCTATCTGAAGGAAGGGCTGCAACGGCAGCCGTTCCGCGTCACACGGCTGGCTCCGGGAGTGAATTATCAGACGGTCCTGGTCACCGCGCAGTGGCACGATGACGACTGGTATACGTCGGGCGGCGCGAGCGCAGCGGGGGGACGTCGAAGCGGCGCTTCGGAAACCGGGTTGCCGCGTCCCCTGGTGGGAACGGTCCTGGATGCGAACGGGATCGAACAGTTCGGCATCACCGAGACGGTGATTCCGCTTTCCGACAGCGGATTCCAGGTGAAGTTGAGCGCGGCGTTCACAGTACCAGGAGGAACGGCGCCGTCGCTGGCGAACATTCCTCTGGTGAGCCTGAATCCGACGATCGAGACCACGGGCGGAACCCTTGCGGGCGGGCAGACGCTGTATTACGCGGTGAGCGCCACGGACGCGAGCGGCGCTGAAAGCGGACTATCCTTCGCGGTGCGCGCCAAGATTCCCGCGGGGACGAATACCAACTCCGTGAGTCTGACGGGGTTGAGTTTTTCGCCGGGCAATACCGCGACATTTTCGGTCTACCGAGGGTCGAATCCGATTCAGATGCTGCGGATCGCGAATGCTCAGACGGTGGCGAGTTCCTTTATGGATGCGGGCGCCGCGACGGAGCTGGTGGGTCCGCCGGACGGCAACTACAACCACGCGAATTTCTACTGGAGGCTGGAGCTGCAGCCGGAAGCGAACGTGGAGATTCATTCGTCGACGACCATCGGCAAGAGCGGGCTGGGGATGTTGCCGGACGATTTCAAAGGCGCGCTGGTGCGGGTGACACGCGGAACGGGCGCGACCGAGGAGCGGGTGGTCGTCACCAATACCGATACCACGTTGACCGTGACGCCGCCCTGGCGAGTGGAGCCGGATTCGACGAGCTACTTCGTGGTGGCGGATGGAACGTGGAAGTTCGGCGGAGTGAGCGGATCAAGTCCGGCAGAGTTCGAGGTTCCGAACATGCCGGGCGCGACCGTGGAAGTATCGGGACGGTCCGCCAACGCGCACGATCAGGAGAGCGCGTACGAGCTGAATCCGCTGACGCGGTGGCAGATCGGCGGGAGCGGAGGAGGAGTGGACGGCGACACGCCGCCGCAGCCGGTGTTCGGGCTGAATCCGGCGGGGCAGGGGACGGTGGAGCTGTTGGGGGTCGGATTCGAAACGCTGGCGAATACGAACACCATCGAAGCGGGAACGCTGGGCCTGTTCTATTGGGACGAGCTGAGCAGTCCGACGACGTACTCGCTGGGGAGCGCTGTTACGGATGCCGATACGACGGTCACCTTGAGTCCCGCGGGTACGGCAGGCATGGGGGATCTGGTCCAGATCGAGGCCGAGATTCTGGAAGTGACGGACGTGGCCGGCGGCGGAACGCAGTATCAAGTCACGCGCGGAGCGTATGGGAGCACGGCTTCGGCGCACGACGCGGGGACGCTGCTCTATCACTTGCTGCGTTCTATCGTGATCGTGCCGTTCGTGCGAGGATTTTTCGGGAGTCCGGCGAGCGGCGCATTCAGCTATTCGGTGTTCCTCCCAGGCGTGCGGATCGGCGCGGCGGAGTTGTATATGACGAATGCGGTCGGCGGGGGCCTGGTGGCGAAGGCCGCATTCGGGGCGACGGTGGACCAGGGACTACGCACGTTGTCCGGCGGACAGCTTTCGATTCAGGCGCAAGGTTACCTGGCGATCCAGACCGGGGCAGCGCCGCCGCTGGTGCTGGAGGACGCGCACGTGGCGCGCGATATTTTCGCGGTGGTGCGGGAAGCTCCGAGCGGTGGCGCGATCGAGCTGCAATTGCGGCAAAACGGTTCGCTCTACTGCACCTTGACGATCGCGGACGGCCAGACGATTTCGAACGTGGTGAGCGGATTCGGACTGGCGCCACTGGCCGCGGATGCGCGGCTGGATCTGGACATCACGTCGGTGCCGACGGCGGCAGACACGCTGCCGGGCCGCGATCTCACCGTCACAATCCGACTGTGAGCCGCAAATGAACGCGAATGAACGCAAATGCAGATTGAAAAACTAACTCCGGATCGGGACTTGCAGTGCTTCTATTTTCACCCCTCGGCCATTGCGGCGATCAGTGGCGCGTCGGCGAGACGGATTCACCGTGTCGGGAAGCTGGCGGCAGCAGTTCGACTGGGCGGTGATCGAGTGGAATCGGGATAACGTATACGAGCATCCGGCGCTGCGGAATCTTCCCGATGGCGATTTGAGCGGGCTGATGCTGACGTATGAGGAAACTCGCACGAATTGCATTCCGCTGGATTCCGATTTATTCCCCACAGTGGATTGGCCGTACTTGCGCGTGTGGGCCGGGGACGATCCGGCGGCAGATCCGTATTTCGTGGCGCTGAAGGATCACGCGGAAGCGATCGAGGGCAGCTACCAGTCGGCGTATGCGGATTTCACCCTTTCCGGCACGGCGGTGGAGGGCGAGTTCGTGGGGCTGGGGTATCTCGGCCTGAGCTACACGTATCAGGTGGAGGCCGGCAAAACGCTCGAAGATATCGTGCAGGCGATCACCGACGGGATGAACGGACCGTCGTCGCCGTTTCTGACCGCGACGCGAACCGGGACCACGATCCGCGTGTTCTACCCGAGCGCGGCGGGCGCAAACGGAAATCGGTTCGGCGTGTACTCGTCCACCAGCGGATCGGCAACGTGGGACGCGGCGGCCAAGACGCTGGCGAATGGAACGTCGCCGACGAAATGGCGGGTGACGATCGACTTTTCTTCCCTGGTGGACCGGAACGCAGCGAGCGTTCCGACGAACAAGGTCCGCAAGCTGCGGTGGACGTATGCGGCGGACTTGCAGACGGGCGCGTTCGAGCGAAGTGAGTTCGAAGCGGTCATTTCGAACTGGAGCGTGACGGGTACGGGCCGGACGTACTCGGTGGCGGGGCCGGGGAGCCAGCGGTTCGAAGACAGCGCCGCGGGTATGACCTATAGCGGGTCGTGGACGATCGGGCACGGAAATTTCTCGGGCGGCACGATTCATTCGACGGTCACGGAAGGGGATGCGATCAGTTTCCAGTACACCGCCGGGCTGGCGCATACGCTCTACGTCGGCACTCGATACACGGGGAACGGGGCGCAAATCTCGATCGTGGTGGACGGGGGCACGGCTATCACGACGAATCTTCGGGTGCCGGGCGAGGATGTGCTGATTCGCTGTAGGGTGGGCGCGTATGGCAGCGGGGCTCACACGGTGACCATCACGCACGCGGGTCCCGCGGGCGCGGACTTCTACTTTGACTTTGTGGAAATCGCCGTGCCGGCGACGACGCTTCCGGTATTTCCGGATGAGCCGCGCATGACGCTGGCGACGGACTGGGACACGGATCATTCGATCGCGCTGGCGCCGGAGCGAACGGCGTGGCTGATCGATACGCTGGGGTTCAAGGGCCGGCAGAACCACTACGTGGGCGCCCTGTGGTTTTACGAACTGGCGAATCCGGATAATGTCTACGCAGCGGGAACCGTGACGTTCGGAGGGACGCCGGAGCCGGGCCAGTTCGTTTCGATATTCCTGGCGCGCGACGACGATCCTGCGGGCACGCCGCCCACGGAGATCCAGCGGGGGATGCACGGAGGCGAGACGCTGGAGTCGATCGCGGTCTCCTACGCGCAGGAATTGAATCACGGCTACACGGGCGTGTGGGCGAGCGTCGCCGGCAGCGTCGTCACGATTCACGCGCGGTCGCTGGGAGCAGACGGGAACCACTACACGCTGGACAAATCCACGACCAGCAGCACGCTGACGGTGAGCGTTTCGGCAACGTTCTCCGGGGGACAGACGGGCGAGTGGCGAACGGACCTGGCGGCGACTCCGAGACTGAATCGCGCGGTGCGGGATTGGAACAAGGGTTTCTTCACCGCGCTGGCGGGCTACGGGATCGATGTCGCGACCGCATTCAGCACGGAGTTGCGCGACGTGGATCCCTCGGTTGGGGTGGGCATGGTCCAGAGAGGGCCGAGCGGCGATGCGATCCTTTTGCAGACGCCGGCGTATCAGACGAACTTCTCGCCGACGAGCCTGGATTTCTGGAAACAGGTGTACCTGGATGCGGCGGCGATTCAGGCCGATGTCGGCTTGCAGCCGTATCTGCAATTCGGCGAAGTGCAGTGGTGGTATTTTCCGAACGACGGGCTGGGGAACGCTTTTTCGGGTATGCCGTTTTACGACGCCTGGACGGCGGGCGAGTTCCAGGCGGAATACGGAAGGGCGATGACGGTCTTCACCGACAATACGGCCGATCCGGGGGCGTATCCCGATGAAGTGGCTTTCCTGCCGACGGTGATCGGCAACTTCACGGCGGCGATCATGGACTACGTTCGCGGAACGTACGCGAACGCGCGGTTTGAGGTGCTGTATCCGCTGGATGTCAACCAAACGGATTTCAATCGGGCGATCAATTTTCCGGCGAGCCAGTGGACGGCCTCCACGCTCGAGTGTCTGAAGACGGAAGGCTTCGGTTTCACGCTCCAGCGGAACCTGGGCAAGAGTGAACAGACCATGCAGTTGAGCGGGTTTCCGGCATTTCCCGCGGCGCAGCGAAGCCATCTGGTGGGGGTCGGGGACCCGACCACGGCGTGGGTGCGAGAGGCCCAGTTCGCACAAGGGAGGGGCTACCAGAGCGTGGTGTTGTTTGCGCTGGATCAGATGTGTTTGATCGGGTACGGGCTGCCGCTGCCGGACCCGCTCCGGCGAAGCGTGAGGATGGGGAGTTAAACTGGTTCTCGGTTGCTCCACGTCCAGAACGTTTCCAAGGTTTATCGTTTGTATCGCCGGCCGCTGGACCGGCTGACGGAAGTCCTTCCATTTTTGCCGCACCAACCGCCGTCCGAGTTCTGGGCGCTTCGCGACGTGAATCTGAGCGTGGAGCGGGGCGAGGTTCTGGGCGTCGTCGGGCCGAACGGGAGCGGGAAGAGCACGCTTCTGCAGATCATCTGCGGAATCCTGGAGCCGACGCGGGGGCGCGTGCTGGCCAGCGGACGAATCGCCGCACTGCTCGAACTGGGCGCGGGTTTCAATCCGGAATTCAGCGGACGCGAAAACGTTTTCCTGAACGGCGAGATCCTGGGCATTTCGCGCGCGGAGATGGAGCGCGTGTTTCCTCAGATCGAGAAGTTTGCCGAGATCGGAACGTTCATGAACCGTCCGGTGAAGGAATATTCCAGCGGCATGTACGTGCGGCTGGCCTTCTCGACGGCGATCCACGTGGATCCGGAGATTCTGGTGGTCGACGAGGCATTGGCGGTGGGGGATGCGATCTTCGCCAATCGCTGCATCAAGAAATTCGAAGAGCTGAAGCAGCGCAAGGTGACGGTGCTGTTCGTTTCGCACGATCTGGGACTGGTGAAGCGTCTCTCGGATCGCGCGGCGCTGATGGTGGACGGCCGCGTGGCGGCGTACGGCGCGCCGAGCGAAGTGGTGAATCGCTATGTCGGCATGGTGCTCGAGAGGCAGGATGCGCCCCGCACCGGCGGCGAAGGCATCGGCGGCAGCTACCGGCACGGCGACGGGGCCAGCCGAATCCTGTCGGTGGAGATGCTGCCCAGCAAGAGCGTGGCGCCGGGCGAACCGGTGACGATCGTGGTGCGGGCCCGGGCGGAGAAGGATCTGGAGAATCCGGTGGTCGGCATCCTGATTCGCAACCGCCTGGGCATTGACGTGTTCGGCACGAACACGCGCATCGAGCAGTCGGATCCAGGCTCGGTGCGCGCGGGCGAGACGTTCGAGGTCGAGTTCGGGTTCGATTGTCTGCTGACGCGTCAGGACTATACACTGACGGTGGCCACGCAATATCCGGACGGCTACAGCCAGGATTGGCTGGACGACGTGATTTCGTTTTCGGTCGTGGACTCGCGTGACGTAGCCGGACTGGCGAGTTTCCGGACACGAGTGAACTGGCGGAAGATATCGGCATGAGACTGAAAGAAATCCAGACGGCGTTGCGAGAGGAAGGGCTGGACGGCTGGCTGTTCTTCGATCATCACCAGCGCGATCCGCTGGCGTACCGCGTGCTGCAGTTCACGCCGGGCTCGATGGTGACGCGCCGATGGTATTACTTCGTGCCGGCGGACGGTGAGCCGCGCGGGTTGGCTCATAAGATCGAGGCCGAGACGCTCAAGGATCTTCCGGGCGTAATCGGATTGTACGCGAGCTGGCAGGAATTAGCGGAAGGGTTGCGCCGGATACTCGGGCCAGCGCGGCGCGTGGCGATGCAGTATTCGCCCAACTGCGCGGTGCCTTACGTGGCGATGGTGGACGCGGGGACCGTGGAACTGGTTCGCGGGATGGGCGTCGAGGTGGTGACCTCGGCGAATCTGGTCCAGTTGTTTGAAGCGCGCTGGAATCAGCAGCAACTGGAGAATCATCTGGAGGCGGGAAGGCGAATGGACCAGATTCGGGCCGACGCGTTTGCGCGCATATCGAGCAAAGTGCGCGGCGGCGAGCGGGTCACGGAATGGGAGATGCAGCAGTTTATTCTCCAGCGGTTCCGGGAAGGCGGATTGATCACCGATCATGGTCCGGATGTCGCGGTGAACGCGAACGCGTCGAATCCGCATTACAATCCCAGCGAGGAGCGCTGCGCGGAAATCCGGAGCGGGGACCTGGTGCTGCTGGACATGTGGGCCAAGCTGGACGTGCCGGACGGCGTGTATTACGACATCACCTGGGTCGGCTACTGCGGCAAGCGGCCTCCGGAAGCGATGGAGAAGGTGTTCGGGATCGTGCGGGATGCCAGGGACAAAGCCATCGCGCGGGTGAAAACGGCGGTGGCCGCGAAAGAGCCGCTATGCGGATATCAAGTGGACGATGCGGCCCGGGCGCACATCCGCGATGCCGGGTATGCCGAGTACTTTTTTCACCGCACCGGACACTCGATTGGCGCGGAAGTCCACGGCACCGGCGCCAACATGGACAATCTGGAAACGCACGACGAGCGCCGCGTGATCCCGTGGACGTGCTTTTCGATCGAGCCGGGAATCTATCTGCCGGAGTTCGGGGTGCGATCCGAGGTGGACGTGTTCGTCGACGAGAGCAGCGCCCGCGTGACGGGCGAGATGCAAAACGGGCTAGTTTTGCTGTGATTGGCGAAGCCTACTCTGGCTTTCGTTTGTGACGTTTTCGCCGACCCATTTCCTTCCTCACGATTTCATTGTTAGCCGACACCAGAGCACGAAGAGCGTCAACTTCATCGGGCTTTAGCCTGGGCATCACACCGGCAAGCGCGGCATCCAGGGCTGCAACACACTCCGCATAACTGAGCTGATGGCTCAGGAATCGCCGAATTAGTTCCGCAGTCTCGGCCTTGTAGACTTCCATTTGGAAGTTGTGCTCGGTAGTGTGTCTTAGAAGTTATACGCGGTCGTGCGTCCGACGATAATCACGATGCCCCAGCTGATCAGCGAGATCCATCCCGCCAGCTTCGCGGCGCGCGGCGGGTTTGCGTCCCATTCCCATTCACTCATATGGCGATAGATCTTCGAGGAGTGAAAAATCAAAATATTGATTCCGGCCACGAACAGGAACAGCACTTTGAAGCGGAACGAAATGTTGCCGTAGCACTTGACGGGTTCGGATATGAACAGGAGCGATCCGGTGATGATCATCATCGTGAACCCGGCCGAGATCCACCCGATAAGCTGATGGAACACGTCGGAGGCCGACTCCTTCTTGAGGATCAAGCCCATCATGCGGAGATCGGAGACCGCGATCAATCCGGCCGACACGCTGATACCTAGCAGGTGCATGCCTTCAATCACCGGGAATGCAAGGATCGACTCCCGGATGGAGGTGCTGAGGGGCGTCTCCTGTAACCATTGGCAGATTTGAAGAAGGGACATCATAGGCGGCTCAGTACTTCGATCTCCTCGCGGATAAAAGTCGCATCGGCGCGAAAACGCCGCGACAACTTAGTGCAAGAGAAGGGCCTATCGTCGCGGCTGTACGCATTCCGCGTAGCGAGGCGCCGTCCGCGGGTACGAGCAGGAGCGAATTCCCTTAAAAAAGGCGAATTGTAGCCGGCGCACGGCGCAGACGCATCCTGTGGGAGGGCGTGGAACGGACGGGACGGGCGCCCCGGGGGCTGCGCGAAATAGCGCGATTCGCGCGAACGTGTGCGCGAAATCGCCCGTACGGGGCGACCCGGGTGAGCCGATCTGCTTGATTCGCCATGCGGCGGCGCGGTCATGCGCGTGCGCTTAGAAATAGCAGCGGTGGTGTATCTGGCGGACTAGTGGTTCTTTCGCATGAGCTGACGTTGGTCTACGTCCTGCGTCCTAGCGGGTTGGTAGGCCGTCTTGCGTCCGGCCGGGTTGCGCGCGACGGGTCCGACGGACTGTCTGTTTACGACCGGTACGGCAGGATCATCGAGTATTTGTCGGGACCCGAGGGGAACATCCGCAGCTGGTGTCTGATGGGGCCCGAGGGAAAGCCGGTGGACGGCTGGTTTGCGGCGCAGGAAGAAGATCTATCCAGGATGGTTCAGGATACTGCTATTTGAAATCGAATCCGAAGCGGAACTCGGCGTAGTTGGCGGAGCCCATTGCCTCAGGATACTAGGGCGTGTGCGACTCGCCCGGCGAGCTGATCGAAACTGAGGATCTCATAGAGCGTCGGGTCGTTCATGATGCGGTTGACCAGCGCGAAGTGCATCGCATGGCCGGCTTTCTCCGCGATCACGTGCCCCAGCAGAGGCTTTCCGATCAGCGCCAGGTCCCCGATCAGGTCCAGCGCCTTGTGCCGGCAGCATTCGTCGGGGAAGCGCAGGCCGCCCGCATTGAGAATCGTGGTGCGGTTGAAGCACACCGCGTTGTCGAGGGACGCGCCGCGGATCAATCCCATATTGCGCATCTGGTCCAACTCGTATTCGAAGCCGAATGTGCGCGCCGGGGCGATTTCCGTGGCGTAACGCTCCGGCGTCACCTCGATTTCGAGCGTTTGCCGCTCGACCAAGGGATGCGGGAAATAAACTTCGCAAGTCAGCAGGAAACGGTCGGAGGGCAGAATCGTGATGCGCTTGCCGCCGCCTTCCACCGAAACCGGCCGCCGGATGCGCAGATAGCGCCGGCGCTTGCGGTATTCGCGGATTCCCGCGCTGCGGATCAACTCGACAAACGGCATCCCGCTGCCGTCCAGAATCGGCACTTCCAGGTTGTCGATCTCGACGTAGGCGTTGTCCACGCTCATGCTGTAGAACACGCTGAGCAGGTGCTCGGTGGTCGAGATCAGCACGCCCTGGCGCATCAGGCTGGTGGCATAGCTGACTTTTTGGACGTGACGCCAGCTGGCCGGAATCTGGAAGCCGTCCAGATCGCTGCGTACGAAGACGATACCGGTGGAAGGGGGCGCCGGAAGAATACGGATGCGAACCGGGACACCCGAGTGAAGCCCTACACCCGAGGCTTCGACGGGACGCTGGACGGTCGTCTCAAATCTCAGAAATGTGCCTCCAACCCAACCTTAACCCCAGGCATCATTAGTACTGACGCCATTGTAACAATGAAGGGTACGTAGTCGCTAGCTTTCTGAAAAAAAATGACTTGCGCTTCCGTACCGTGTCCATTAGGACACACTCGTGACATCGGTTGTGTCAAATTCGCAAATCCCCGAGGCCTCATATACCATAAGGGAGGTGCCGCGCCTCTTTCTGATTGATTCCTTTGGGTTCATTTTTCGGGCGTATCACGCGAGAGCACGCTCTGGAGCGCCTCCCATGCGCACGGGGGCCGGATTTTCCACAGAAGCGGTGTACATTTTCCACAACATGGTGCGGAAGCTCAGAACCCAGCACCATCCCGATTACCTCGCGGCGATTTTTGAAAGCGAAGGTCCCACCTTCCGCGACGAGGTGTTCGAAGCCTACAAAGCCACCCGTACGGAAACGCCTCCCGATCTGCTGGAGCAGATTCCCTGGATCCGCAAAATCCTGGAGGCGATGCGTATCCCGGTGCTGGAGTACACGGGCTTTGAAGCCGACGACGTGATCGGCACGCTGGCTCGCCGCGGCGTTCAGCAGGGCATGGATGTGTCCATCGTCTCCAGCGACAAAGACATGCTCCAGTTGGTGAACGATCACGTCTGCATGATCAACCCTATGAAAGATGATCTGTGCTACGACGCGGCGGAAACCGAAAAATACATGGGCGTGCGTCCGGACCAGGTGGCCGATCTTCTGGCCCTGAAGGGCGATTCGGTGGACAACATCCCGGGCGCTCCGGGGATCGGCGATAAAGGCGCGCGAGATCTGATCGCACGGTTCGGCTCGGTGGAGAATGCCATGGAGCACGCGGCCGAGGTTGAGCGCAAGACCTATCGGGAAAGCCTGCAGAACAATCGCGAGCAGATCCTGCTGAGCAAGCGGCTGGCGACCATCCACACCGACGTGCCGGTGGACGTGGAACTGGAGGCGCTGGCGTTGCGCGAGCCCGATACGGAAGCTTTGCGCGAGCTCTATCGTACGTCGAGTTTTCAAGCCTGCTACGCGATCTGGCGCCGGCTTCGGCGGCTCCCCCGCAGCGCGATTATCAGCAGCTGGGCTCGAATGCCGAGCTGGACGCGTGGATCAAAACCCTGCCCGCCGATGCGCCTCTCGCCGTCGCCGCCGGGGAAGTGATGGAGCAGGCGGTCCTGGGATTTTCGGCGAAACCGGGTGTCGCCCGGTCGCTGGCCCTGGAAGAGATTCCGGAGCGCGCGTCGATTGCCCATGACATCAAGGCGCTGATCCACCGCTTCGGCGATTCTCCCGGTCTGCATCACGATCTGATGCTACGGGTTCCTGCTGGCAGCCGACCCTGGCTCGGCGGACCTGGCGACACTTTCGGAACGATACCTCGAGCGACCGCTCGATTCCAGTCCGCCGCGCAGGCCGATACCATTTTGTCGCTGTATCAGCGGCTCCGTCCGGAGGTCAATCGCAGAATCTCACCGAGGTGTACGAAACCATCGATCTTCCGCTGATCCGGGTGTTGGCTCGCATGGAGGAGATTGGGGTGCGCGTCGACCCTGACCAGCTCCGGCACATGAGCGGGCGCATGGAGGAGGAGATCGCGCGCCTCTCCGCCGAGATCTATGAGATCGCGGGCAAGACCTTCAATATCAACTCGCCGCAACAATTAGGTAAGATTTTGTTCGAAGACCTGAACCTGCCCGCGCCGACCAAGACGGGTAAGGGCAAAGTGATCTCCACCGCCGCCGGCGTCGAAGACCTCGCCGAGCAGCACGAGATCGCGAGCAAAGTGCTGGAGCACCGCCAGCTCTCGAAACTCAAGGGGACCTATGCTGACGCGCTGCCGGCCTTGATCGATCCGGTTACCGGCCGTGTCCACACGACATTCAACCAGGCGGGTGCGGCCACCGGGCGGCTGTCTTCGTCCAACCCGAATCTCCAGAACATCCCGATTCGCACTGAACTGGGACGCGAAATCCGCGCGGCTTTCGTTCCAGCGCCGGGATGGAAGCTGATCGTCGCCGACTATTCGCAGATCGAGCTGCGGCTCCTTGCCCACATGTCCCACGACCCGGTGCTGATGGAAGCGTTCCGCAATGGCGAGGACATTCACACACGCACCGCAGCCGAAGTCCTGGGGATTCCTCCGCTGATGATCACACCGGAGCAACGCCGCAACGCGAAAGCCGTCAACTTCGGGATCGTCTACGGGCAGACGCCCTTCGGATTGTCGAAGCAGCTGGGGATCGATCGCAAGGAGGCCGAGCTCTGGATCCGCTCTTATTTCGAGCGCTATGCGGGCGTGCGCCGGTTCATCGACCACACCGTTGCCGAAGTCCGCCGAACCGGCATGGCGGTGAGTCTTTTCGGCCGCCGCCGTCCGATTCCGGATATGAACAGCCGCAATGTATCCGCCCGCAATTTCGCTGAGCGGACGGCGGTCAATACGCCCTGCAAGGAACCGCGGCCGATATCATTAAGGTGGCGATGATCCGGATCGCGGAAAAACTCCGGGGCGGGGAAACGCGGATGCTGCTGCAGGTCCACGACGAACTGGTGTTTGAAGCTCCGCAAGGCGAAGTGGACGAGATCCGCGCCATGGTGAAGAGTGAAATGGAGAGCGTCCGCAAGCTGGACGTACCGATGGTGGTGGACGTCGGCGTGGGCGACAACTGGCGCGACGCCAAGTAAACCGGATGGGACTTCTTCGAGCCCGCCGCGTCTTGTACCTCTTCCTTGGCTTGTACGCCGCTACGCTGATCCCGCTGCTCACGGCCAGGCCCCTGTGGGTGGACGAGATCATCGATCTGGGCGGAGTCCGCGATGCATCCTTTCGCGCCGTGCTCGATTTCGTCCCGCGCAATGCCGGAGGCGTCCCGCTCGGCTACCTGGTCGATTTCGCGATGATCCGGCTGTTCGGCTACTCGGTATTCGTGGTCCGGCTGCCGAGTATTCTGTTCACGGTGCTGACGTGCGCGGGTGTCTACATCCTTGCGCGGCAGACTCGTTTAAAGGGGCCGCTGCTGGCGGCCATGGTCTACGCGGTTTCCCCGCTGACGGTGCGATACGCGCTGGAGGCCAGGCCCTATGCGCAGGCCGCGTGCTGGGCCGTGTTTTCCACGGTGGCGTTTCTCTCGCTGATTCGCCGGCCGACCCTGGGGAAAGCTGCCGGCTACGCGGCGCTGGCCACGGCTGGCCTGTATACGCAGCCGTACAGTATCTTTGTTCCGGCCGCGCACCTGATCTGGCTGGTGTTGACACGTTCGGTCAAAGAGCAACCCAAGGCGGTTGGGCTTGCGGGATCGGCTGTGGCGGCGGCCTCGCTGGCCTTTCTTCCGTGGTTTCTCAAGACGCATGCGGCCTGGCAAGGCGTGCTGCAGTCGGGCGTGCGGTTTGCGGTCACCGGCAAGGATCTCCTGGTGATTCCCCACGAACTGATGGGCACAGGCTACGCCGGCGCCGCGCTCACGGTTATCGCGATCGTGGTGGCGCTCCGGTGGTCCTCCTGGAACCGGCAAGAAAAGCTGTTCTGGGCTTCTTACGCCGCGATTCCTCTTCTCCTGGTGCCGGCCGCCGACGCTTACTTCGGCTATTTTCTGGCCGCCCGGCAAATGATCTTCGTGCTGGCTCCCATCAGCGTTCTGTTGGTCGCGAGCATCGAGGTACGGTGGGGTTGGCTGGTTCCCGCCGTCTTGCTGCTCGCGATGGTTTATGAGGACGTTCACTGGATCCGGCGCCCGGGCGAAGGCTGGCAGGCCGCGGCCGCCCAATTGAAAGAGGCCAGCTGCACGATTTTCGTCCCCGGCGGCGCCCGGAGCATGTACGTCTTCTTTGAGCCGGAGCTGCGTGCCTGTGATGAAGATACGCTGACGACCGCCGAAACCGCCGGCCTGGCTCTCAGCCCCGATCAGCCCGAGTCCGCTGATTCCGATGCGCGCCAGAGGCTGGATCTGGCCGGATTCCACAAGGTGGCCGATCTGCGGGCCGCCGATCCGCACGTCGAGCTCTATCGACGCTGAGGCGGGACAGGTCCGGAGGCCCGCCCCACTCTGATTGAGACCCGGTTTGCGTTCGGTTTATGATAGAGGTATGAAAAGTCTGCTCCTGCTGGCGCCCGTCCTGTCTGTTTTTCTTGTCCCCGTGCATGCCCAGGATTTTCCGGATGGCCCTGGTAAGGACGTCTTCGTGAACACCTGCGGAGGATGTCGCCGAGCGCGACATCGTGCTCGGCCAGACTGGCACGCGCGACGTCTGGCAGGATACCGTCGATTCCATGCGCAGCCGTGGAGCCACGGGGAGCGATGCCGATTTCAAGCTCATTGTCGACTACCTCACCAAGAATTTCGGCGTGCCCGCCAAAGCGGGTCAGGCCCCTCCCACGGAGGCCGCTGCTCCGGCGGCCGTTGCGGCCGCCCCCACGGGTTTCCGGATGGCCCGGGTAAGGACGTTTTTGTGAACACTTGCGGAGGATGTCACGGCGCCGATATCGTGCTCGGACAGACCAACACGCGCGACGGCTGGCAGGATACCGTCGATTCCATGCGCAGCCGCGGCGCCACCGGGAGCGATGACGACTTCAAGCTCATTGTCGACTACCTCACCAAGAATTTCGGCGTGCCGGCCAAAACGGGTCAGACTTCCTCCCACGGAAGCTGCTGCTCCCGCGGCTGCGGCGGTCGTTGCGGCCGGCCCCACGGGTTTTCCGAACGGCCCTGGCCTGGATGTCTTCATGAACACTTGCGGAGGCTGCCACGGCGCCGACATCGTGCTTGGTCAGACCGGCACGCATGACACCTGGCAGGACACCGTGGATTCCATGCGCGGCCGTGGCGCCACCGGGAGCGACGACGATTTCAAGCTCATCGTCGACTATCTCACCAAGTATCTCGGCGTGCCGGTCAACGTGAATCAGGCTGCGGCCAAGGAACTGGCGAGCAACCTGGTCCTTACCGCCGACGAAGCCGCCGCCATCGTCAAGTACCGCACCGACAACGGCAACTTCAAGGATTGGACCGATCTGGCCAAGGTGCAGGGCCTGGATATCACCAAGCTCGAGCCCATCAAGAGCCGCATCACGTTCTAACCAGCGCGGTTACTTTGCAGTTCTTTCCGGAACTAAGTCTTTCAGCGATCCGTCCAGGTAGTCGAGCAAAGCGGCCGCCCCGTCTCCAGGCGTTTTTTCTCCCGATTGGGGCAGTGGCAACCGCAGTACTCCCGCGGGCGTGAACTGCGCGCCCGGACGTGTCGAAACCAGATGCATCAGCCGCGCGGGCTCGATTTTCGAGCCCGGATGGAACTTGATGTTCAACGACCCGCCCCGGCGGTCGACCGCTTCCACCCCGATTCGTTCCGCATTGCTCTTGAGCAGGGCAAACCGCAGTAACGTCTCGACGGCGTCCGGCAGCGGGCCGTCGCGATCCGCCAGATCCCCCCGCATGGCCTCGGCTTGCGCGGCGTCCTGAACGTCGGCGACGCGCTTGTACGCGCGCAGCCGCTGGTGCTCGTCGGCGATGTAGCCGGGCGGGATGCGGATATCCAGCCCCAGATTCAGCGAGGAATGCACTTCGAGCGGAGCTTCTTCTCCCTTGAGCTCCCGCGCGGTCTCCTCCAGGAGCCGGACATAAGTGTCGAACCCCACCGCCGCGATGTGCCCGTGCTGTTCTCCGCCCAGCAGGTTGCCGGCGCCGCGCAGCTCCAGGTCCAGGGCGGCGATTTTTGAACCCGGCGCCCAGATCGGAGAACTCGCGCAGGGCGGCCAGACGCTTGCGGGCGATTTCCGACAGCTCGGTGTCGCCCCGGGACCAGCAAATATGCATACGCCCGCCGATTGGAGCGTTCCACGCGGCCCCGCAGCTGATACAGCTCGGATAGGCCGTGCCGCTCGGCATGATCGATGATCATGGTGTTCGCCAGGGGAATATCCAGGCCGTTTTCGACGATGGTGGTGGAAACGAACACGTCGTATTCGCGGCGCATGAAACCGAGCAGCACGCGCTCCAGCTCCTTCTCGTCCATCTGCCCGTGGCCCACGCCGATGCGGGCTTGCGGGACCAGTTCCTGGATCCAGGCGGCGCGCGTGAAGATGGAAACGATCCGGTTATGCACGAAGTACACCTGCCCGCCGCGGCTCAGCTCCTGTTCGATCGCCGTCCGGTTCCGGCTTCGGAATCGAAATGCGCCACCACGGTTTGGATCGCCAGGCGGTCCTTGGGCGGCGTCTCGATCACGCTCATGTCGCGAATGCCCAGCAGCGACATGTGCAGCGTGCGCGGAATGGGCGTGGCGCTCATGGCCAGCACGTGGACGTTCTTCCGCATCTGCTTGAGCCGCTCTTTGTGGCGGACGCCGAAGCGCTGTTCTTCGTCCACGATCAGCAGGCCCAGGTCGCGGAAGACCACGTCCTGCGAGAACAGGCGGTGCGTTCCAATGGCGATATCGATGCGGCCGTCGGCCAGTTCCTCGATCGACTTCTTCAGTTCCTTCGCCGGGCGCAGGCGCGAGAACATCTCGATGCGCACCGGAAAGGCTGCGAAACGCCGCTTGAACGTCTCGAAGTGCTGGAAGGCCAGTACCGTGGTGGGAGCCAGCACGGCCACTTGCTTCCCATCACCCCGGCCTTGAACGCTGCCCGCATGGCGACTTCGGTCTTGCCGAATCCGACGTCGCCGCATAGCAGCCGGTCCATGGGATGCGGCGATTCCAGGTCGCGCTTGATTTCCTTGGCGGCGCTGAGCTGATCCTTGGTTTCGGTGAATTCGAAGGCGTCTTCAAACTCGCGCTGCCAGTTGGAGTCGGGCGAAAAGGCGAAGCCTTCGGCCATGCGCCGCTCGGCGTAGAGCTTCAGCAGCTCATCCGCCATGTCCCGCATCTTGGCCTTGACCCGCGATTTGCGCGCGGTCCAGGATGCGCCGCCCAGCCGGTCGAGCGGCGGCGGGAGGTGTCCACCTGCCGGTACTTCTCCACCAGGTCCATGCGCGTGAGCAGAGCACGTACAGCTTGGCGTCGCTCGAATATTCGAGCAGCATGAAATCGCCCTTTTGATCGCCCTGGACGATTTCGCGAATGCCCAGAAACTTGCCGACGCCGTGGGTGGCGTGCACCACGAAGTCACCCGGCTTCAGATCGGCCAGGTCGGCGGCGAACGCGGCCATCTGGCTTTTGGTGGGTCCCGGCCGGGCCACCATTTCCGAGGAGCCGAACAGATCCTCGGACCCGATGAAGGCGATGGCGGATTCGGGAAACACCGCGCCGCGGCGGACCATCCCCTTCACCAGATAGGTGCTCGCAACCGCCCGGCCAGATAGGAGCGCTCCGCCAGATACGGCGATGCGGCCTCATTGGGTCCCAGACCCAGTTGGAAAGGAACGGAGTATTCGCGCAGCACGTCGGCCAGGCGCTCCAGCTCGCCGTTGAGGGCGCAAAAAACGCCACGCGATGCCCTTGTTCCACCAGGTTCTTGGCTTCGGCGACGGCCACCTGCATGTTCCCCTGAAACGCCAGTGATGGTCGTGTCGCGATATGCGGAGTCTCCGCGCCCAGGTGGAGTTCGCGCAGGTTGGCCACGGGACCGGCCAGAGCTTCTTCAAATTCCGGCCAATCCAAGAAATTCGCGGCGGCGAGTTCCGAGGCTTCGGGATGCTCTTCCTTCAACTGATCCAGGCGCTTCCACAGGCGTTCCAGCGGAACGGATATCCTCCGGCTCGTCAAGAATCACGATGGGCTCGCGAGCCACGGCCAGCAGCGAGTGCGTCCGCGGCTCTTCCGCCGCGGAAAACTCCAGCCGGGAAACGCTTCGCCGCGGCGCGGCTGCTCGCGCAGCGGCAGAAGGTCCGCCTCGGAGACCTTGAGAATCGACCGCTGCGTTCGACATCGAAGCGGCGGATGGACTCACCTCATCGCCGAAGAATTCGATGCGCACCGGGCGCTCGCTTTCGGCGCCGAACACATCCAGGATCCCGCCCCGGATGGAATACTCCCCCACCATCTCCACCGGATCGCGCCGCTCATAACCAATCGACTGGAGATGGGCTTCGATGGCATCGAGCGGCAACTCCTCGCCGGTACGAATGGCCAGCGCCAGCCGCCGGTAGTAGTCGGCATCGTGGGTGCGCAGCAGGGCGGATGCGGCCGGGGTGATGGTGATGGGAGCGGTGCCGGCCGCCATCCTCCAGAGTCCGATGGCGCGCTGCTCGCTGATTTCGGTGTGCGGCGACAGCCGCTGCCCGGGCAGGACGTCGAGCGCGGGGAGCAGGGCCGGGCGTCCCACCTCCGGCCGCCCGATCAGCAAATCGAAAAATGTACCGGTCAGTTCGGCCAGCACTTCCGCGCGCTGGTTTCCGTCGGCGACCACGATCAGCGGCCGCTCGGTGACCTGCCACAGCAGGACCGCATACAGGGCCTTGGCGGTCGGCGTCAAACCGGCCAGCGAAAACTGCCCGGACTCGTGCCGCAGAAGGGAGGAGACCAGATGCTGGAACGCCTCCTGCCGGCCGAGGGTCTGAAATAGGTCGCGGACGGAGGGATGGGTCACGGGCAGTTCCAATTGTACTGGTGTGGACAATCGAGCCATAATAGAGCAAGATGTTCCGGCCGCATCAGAATCTGAGCGACGAGATCAATCGCAACATCATCCGCAGCGAGATCGAGGGCGGTGTCTACTTACGAGACCTGCCGGAAGCCGCTAAACTCGAAGTCCAGACCCACAACCGCCACTACATTGTCGTACTGTGCCGCGATGGGTCAGCCTGGATCTGGGGCCACCCGGAATTCTGCCCGGAACCTGTCCTGGTGCAGATTTCGGGATCCAACTGGGGCGGGTCCATGCTCAAGACGGCGTATCTCGGCCGCGGAATGCACATGGAGTTCCGTCATCCGGACTACGACGGTCCCATCATCACCTCGCCGATCGTCGATATCCGGTTGCTTTCCGAAGCAGCCTGACGCGGCCCCGGCCGCCTCTACGGCAGCACCAGCCCGGCTAACTCCCGCATGTCGCCGATCAGGAAATCCGGAGGCGTACCGGCGAAGGTTTCCGGCTGAAACCCCCACTTCACGCCGCAGGCCCGGACGCCCGCGTTGCGCGCGGTCTGTATATCCACGGCGCTATCGCCGATCATGACGGTCCGGTCGCGGTCGGCGCGGGATTCGGCAATCAGCGCGTCCAGACCCATCGGATGCGGCTTCTTCTCCGGAAAGCTGTTCCCCCCGTAGACCCGGAAGAAATGCCGATCCAGCCCCAGCCCTTCGATCATCTGCAACGAAAACCGGATCGGTTTGTTGGTCAGGACCGCCAGCGGGACTCCCGCGCCATGCAACTGGTCGAGCGCTTCCCGCACGCCCGGATAGAGCGTAGTCGCATCCAGCATGTGCTCGCGGTAATACTCAAGAAAGTACTGCAAGCCGCGCGACCAGTCCTCTTCGCCGGCATCCGGCAGCGCGCGCTGGACCAGCACGGGCGCGCCATTGCCGACGTAGCGGGAAACCGTTTCCGTCGGTAAGGGGCCCAGGCCCATCCAGACGCGGGTGGCGTTGACGGCGTCCGTCAGATCGCGCTGGGAATCGACCAGCGTTCCGTCCAGGTCGAAGACCAACAGATCCCGATTTCTCGATTCACCAGTCACTGATTCACCGGATGGGGCGGCGGCGATTTGGCTTCGTCCGTCTTTTCCCGTTCTCGCTTCTGGCTCTTTCGCACCTGCTCGTCCCACGCCTGGCGGATCTCGCCGACGGTTTGGCGAACCGGCTCCTTCAGCGCGCGGGGCGCCAGGGACGCGATGACATTCGATGCGCCGATCGCATACGGCAGCACGAATGAGCCGGTCATCCATGCCGGTACCGGCCTGGGAGTGAACGCCATCAGCACGGACACCAAGGCCGCCGCGATCAAACCCCCGCGGACCAACCCGAAGCCTGCGCCCAACATCCTGTCCAGCCAGGAAAGGCCGGTCCATCTGAACAGCTTCGACAGCAACTTTCCAATCAGACCGCCAATGAGCGTGCAGACAAAGAACACCACCAGAAATCCCACGAGATTTGAAAACGCGACGGAGCCCACGAACTTGTGGACCCACTCGGCGGGGATGCCGTAGAACCAGAAACCGAACAGGATCCCAGTGACTGTGGCGAGAAATCCGATACCGGCCCGCGCGAATCCGGCCCCGAAGCCAAACGCCACCGAGCCGCCGACAATCGCAATCAACAGCAGGTCGAGCAGGTTCACGACCCTAGTTCACGGCCCGTCAGTTCGCGATAAGCCTCTTTGTATTTATCGCTGGTCTTGCGCGCGATCTCCTCCGGCAGCTCCGGAGCCGGCGGCTGCTTGTTCCACCGGATGGACTCCAGATAATCGCGCACGAACTGCTTGTCGTAGGAGGGCTGGGCGCTGCCGGGAGAATATCGGTCCAGCGGCCAGAAGCGCGACGAATCCGGCGTCAGCACCTCGTCCGCCAGCACGATCTGGCCCCCGACGGTTCCGAACTCGAGCTTCGTGTCGGCGATGATGATGCCGCGCGTGCGGGCGTAGTCCGCCGCATTCTTGTAGATGGCGAGCGTCAGGTCGCGGAGCTGGGCCGCCGCCGTCGCACCGATCAGTTTGGCCGTCTCGTCGAACGAAATGTTCTCGTCGTGCCCGGAGGTGGCTTTGGTCGCCGGGGTGAAGATCGGCTGGGGCAAGGCGTCCGATTCCCGCAAGCCGGCCGGCAAGGCGATGCCGCAGACTGCGCCGGTCTTCTGGTAATCCTTCCATCCGGAGCCGGCCAGATACCCGCGCACCACGCATTCCACCGGGAACATCTCGGCGCGTTTCACCCACATGGACCGTCCCGCGAATTCCGGCGGCAGGTCGCCGGTATCGCTGCTCAGGAAATGATTGGGGACCACGTCTTTCAGGTACTCCAGCCAGAACAGCGTCATCTGCGTCAGGACGCGGCCCTTATCGGGGATGCCCGTGGGCAGGATATAGTCGAACGCCGAGATGCGGTCGGTCGCCACGATCAGCAGGCGGTCGCCGTCTTCGTAGACGTCCCGTACTTTTCCGCGCGCAAACAGCCGATAATTCTTCAGGTCGCTCTCTAAGAGCACGTTCTTGGGGTTTGAGTAGGGTTTTGGGGCCAAACCCAATTATACTTTCCATATGGCTGCGTACACCAGACCTCGATGCTCCTTTCGATCCTAATTCCTGTCTACAACGAACGCACGGTGGTGGAAAAGAGCCTGGCCCTCGTATTGTCGGCTCCCTTGCCGGAGAACATGGACCGCGAACTGGTGATTGTGGACGATTGTTCCACCGACGGAACGTCTGATATTCTCGACCGGCTGGCTGCCCGGGAACCGCGCATCCGGCTGTTCCGGCAATCCGTGAACCAGGGCAAGGGCGCCGCCGTCCGCCGCGCCATCCAGGAAGCCGCCGGCGACTTTTGCCTCATTCAGGACGCCGACATGGAGTACGATCCCTCCGAGTATCCCCGGCTGATGCGGCCCCTGCTCGACGGCCGCGCCGACGCCGTGTTCGGCTCGCGCTACCTGGCCGGAGAACAGAGCCGCGTGCTTCCGTACTGGCACACCAAGATCAATCAGTTCCTGACGCTGGTCTCCAACATGTTCAGCAACCTGAATGTGACCGACATGGAGACCTGTTACAAGGTCTTCCGCACCGATCTGCTCAAGAGCATTCCGATCCGCAGCGACCGTTTCGGCTTCGAGCCGGAGATCACCATGAAGGTCTCCAAGCGCCAGCTCCGCGTATACGAGGTTCCCATCAGTTACCATGGGCGCACCTACGAAGAGGGCAAGAAGATCGGGTGGAAGGATGGCGCCAAGGCTCTGGGCGTGATCCTGTATTTCTGGATCATCGACGATCTATACGCGGAAACCTACGGCCGCGGATTGCTGAACAGCCTGACCGGGACCCCGCAGTATCAAAGCTGGATCACGCGGATCCTGCGCCCGCACTTGCGCGACACGGTGCTCGAAATAGGCGCGGGCCTGGGCAATTGGACCGGCCGCCTGATGGGCAAGAAGCTCTCCTACGTCGCGGCTGAAAAAGATCCGCTCTACCTGCATGCGCTCCGCAACCGCTTTCTGCGAACGCCCAACGTTACCGTGTGCGAGCTCGACCCGGAGAACCTCTCCGATTACCAGCAGTGGGCTGGAAAATTCGAAAGCGCGCTGTGCGTCAACCTGCTCGAATCGGTGGAAGATCCCGAAGTGGTGATCGCATCCCTGACCGGATGTCTCAAGCCCGGCGGGACTCTGGTGGTCCTGGTCCCGCAAGGAAAGTCGCTGTTCAGTTCGCTCGACCGGGGCATGGGCCATAAGCGCCGCTTCGCGGAGCGCGACCTGCGGAATATCCTCGAGTCCCGAGGTTTCCAGATCGAGAAAGAACATCAGATCAACAAAATCGGCGCGCTCTCCTGGTGGTTTTTCGGAAAGCTCCTGCACCGCTCCCGGATGAATCGGCCGGGCTTGAAGCTGTGGGACAAGACCGTGTGGTTCTGGCGGCGCGTCGATCCCCTGCTGCCCTGGAAGGGTCTTTCGCTGGTGATCGTGGCGAGGCTGAAAGCAAAGTGAACATTCATGGCTAGTGACGCGAAATATGTGGTGACCGGAGGCGCGGGGTTCATCGGCTCCACGCTCGTCCGGACCTTGCTCGAACATGGCTTGCCCGGACAGAGCCGAGTGGCGGTGATCGACAACCTCTTGACCGGCCACGAGGCCAACCTCGCGGAAGTCCGCGGGCAGATCGAATTCCACAAAACGGATATTCGCGACGCTGCGGCGGTCGATCCCATCATCCGCGGCGCCGACACCGTGTTTCATTTGGCGGCGATCCCCTCCGTGCCGCGCTCGATTGAAGATCCCGTGCCCTCGCACGAAGTCAATATCGACGGGACGTTCAATGTCCTGCGCGCGGCTGCCGACGCGCGCGTGCGGCGAGTGGTCTACGCAGCCTCTTCTTCGGCCTACGGCGATACCGAAGTTTTGCCCAAAGTCGAGACGATGACGCCCATGCCCAAATCGCCCTATGCCGCGCAGAAGCTGCTGGGCGAATACTACGCGTCGGTGTTTTACTCCTGCTATGGCCTGGAAACCGTGTCGCTTCGGTTCTTCAACGTCTACGGGCCACGCCAGGACCCCACCAGCCCGTATTCCGGCGTGCTGAGCCTGTTCATGAAACACCTGCTGGCGCGCACGTCTCCCACGATCTTCGGAGACGGCGAACAGTCCCGCGATTTCACTTACGTCGAGGATGTCGCGGAGCTGTGCTGGAAGGCTTCGCAGGCGAGCGGAGTGGCCGGAAAGATGTACAACGCGGGAAACGGCAACCAGTACACGCTGAACCAGATCTGGAAGATGCTCCAAAAGACGGAAGGCGTGGATGTGCCGGCGAAGAACGGCCCGCCGCGCGCCGGCGACGTTCGGCATTCCCGAGCGGATACCGCGGCGGCGATCCGGGATCTGGGCCACGCACCCCGCGTTACGATCGAGGAAGGCTTGAGGAGAACGCTCGAATGGTACCGCCTCGCGGCGTAACGGGTGGGATAAGGAAAGGCCGTCCGCGGCTGCGCGGCGAGAGCACCTTGAAGCCCGCCGCTCCCCGAGCCGCGCCGCCCGATCCACAGAAGACCAAGAAACGCGTCCTCTTCGTCTGTATCGGAAATGCCTGCCGCAGCCAGATGGCGGAGGCTTTTGCCCGGGTTTACGGGTCGGATGTTCTGGTCGTGCACAGCGCGGGCCTGGCGCCCGCCGGTGGCCTGCCGCCACTCACCCGGCAGGTGCTCGACGAAAAGAAGATTCCCTCGGAAGGCCAGTTTCCCAAGGGACTGGAGTCATTCGCAGGACAATCGTTTGCAGTCGTGGTCAATCTGAGCGGCGAGCCTCTTCCCGCCGCGTTCGGTGCGGCTCGCCTGATCGAATGGCGCGTTCGCGACCCCATCGGTGAGAGCGATAGCGTCTACCGCGCCGTCGCCGACCAGATCGAGGGCCTGGTCATGCGGCTCATCCTGGAACTGCGTGGGAGTTAAGAAACCCCGGATATCCCGGGTGGCCCTGCTGGTGCTCGCAGCCGTGGCCGCCGCTTTCGCTCCCCTGCCGAGTGCATTCATCGAGCGGTGGTATTCGACTGGCCTGTACATCCGCGTGCAGCCTCTGGTCACGCGCATCTCGAATCTCGTGCCGTTCGCGCTGTTCGACGTGCTGATCGCCGCAACGCTGGTGACGTGGCTAGTTTTGTCGATGGCGGACGTCCGCCGCGAGCGCGGCCTGCGGGCCCGCGCCGTCTCGAGGATCGCGATTCGAACTGTCGCCTGGACCGCGGCGCTTTACCTCGCATTTCTGTTCCTGTGGGGCTTGAACTACAGGCGCATCCGGCTTGCCGGCAAACTGCAATTCGATTCCCAGGCGGTTTCGCCGGACGCGGCATTAACGATGGCCATCGCGACGGTCGATCAGCTCAACGCGATTCATGACCGGGCCCACGCCGTGGGGTGGCAGGGTTCGGATTCCATAGAACCGTCCTTGGCGGCGGCATTCGATCGAGTGCAGCGCGAGTTGGGTGCGGCCAGGACCGCGCTGCCGGGCCGTCCCAAGCCCACCCTGCTCAATCCCTTATTCCGGCTGGCGGGAGTGGATGGCATGACCGATCCCTATTTCCTGGAAACGCTGGTCAAATCCGACTTGCTGCCCTTCGAACGGCCGATGATCGTCGCGCATGAGTGGAGCCACCTGGCCGGGTTCGCGGACGAGTCCGAGGCGAGTTTCGCGGGGTGGCTCACCTGCGTCCACGGGTCGATCGGCGATCAGTACAGCGGTTGGCTCTTCCTGTTTGAAGAACTGGCGCCCGTGGTTCGCGAGGAAGACCGCCCGGATCTGCTTCGCCGGGTTGCGTCCGGACCACTGGCAGATTTGCAGGCGATCCGTGACCGGCGGCAGAGGCAGGTGAACCGCGCCATCTCTCGCGCCAGCGGACGTTTGTACGATCGCTACCTCAAAGCGAATCGCGTCGAGGCCGGCATCGCCAGCTATGACGAAGTGGTTCGGCTGGCGCTCGGCGTGCGCTTCGGCCCGGATTGGACGCCTGAACTCGTTGCCGCCGCCGGACGAACGTCCCGTACGATCGCCTGCCAGGGCGAGTATCCGCGGGCGGCCGAATACGGGTCATCCTCAAATTGCAGCGCGAGATCCACCCGCGTTCCCGGCGTAAGTTCCGCGGCGCGATCCGCGAAGTTCCAGGCCTTGGCGCGAATCGTCCGGCCGTTGACCTTCAGCTTGAGGAACACGTGCTTCTCTTTAATGATGTCGGGCGGCACGGCGATCTCGACGCCGTGTAGGGCAAACGTCGGCGCAGGATTCCCGAAGCCAAACGGCGCCAGACGCAGGATGTCCGCTACCGAAGCATCGTCGATTTCTTCCAGCGCGATCTCGGCGTCGATCGTCAGCTCGCGCTCAAAATCCGCGGGCGTGAGACGCTCGCCCGCGTAAGTCCGCAGGCGGTCGCGGAATTCGTCGACTTTGGCGGCGTCCAGTGTCACGCCGGCCGCCTGGCGATGGCCGCCGAATTTGCCAAACAGGTCGGGCATGGCCTCCAGAGCTTCGAGCAGGTGAAAAACGGGTATGCTGCGCCCCGAGCCTTGCGCGACGCCGTTCTCCAGACCCAGCACGAACGCCGGGCGATGAAAGCGCTCCACCACGCGGCTGGCGACGATCCCCACCACGCCCCGGTGCCAGCCTTCGCCGGCGAACACCAGTGCCGCGTCCAGGTCCGTCACCGGCTGCTCGACGCATTGCTCGAAGATGGCGCGCGCGATATCCGCTTCGGTGTCCCGCCGGTCGCTGTTCAATTCGTGTAACTTCGCGGCGAGGGTGCGAGCCACCTCACGGTCCTCGGTCAGGAACATCTCGATCACATCCGCGGCGCTGTCCATACGGCCGGCGGCGTTGATCCGCGGAGCCACCTGAAAAGCGACCTGGCGCGCGCTGGGAGATTCGCCTTCGGGGAATCCCGATACGTCCAACAGCGCCCGCAGGCCGGGATTCCGCACTCGATCCAATCCCGCCAGCCCTCGCTTCACGATCACCCGGTTTTCGCCGGTCAGCGGAACCACGTCGGCGACGGTCGCGATCGCCACCAGTTTCAAGAGCGAATCGATCAGGCGTTCGCGGCGGCTCGGCTCCCATCCCAAGTCCCGAATCAGCGCATCCATCAGCTTGAGCGCGACCCCGGCTCCGCACAAGTTCTTCTCGGGATAAGCGCAATCGGGACGATTGGGATTGAGCACCGCCACTGCCGGAGGAAGCTCGGTTTCAGGCAAATGGTGATCGGTGACGATCACGTCGATGCCCAGCCCCGCGGCGTGCCGGACGACTTCGTTGGCGCGAATGCCTGTGTCCACGCTGACGATCAGCGAGACGCCGGCTGCGGCGGCTTCCTCCACCACCTCGCTCCGCATGCCATAGCCGTCCTTCAGCCGGTGAGGCACGTGAAACGAGGCGGTCCCGCCCAGTAAATCCAGGCCTTTTTTCAGGATGACCACGGCGCTGGTGCCGTCGACGTCGTAGTCCCCGTACAGCAGGATTCGTTCTTTTTGTTCGATCGCGCGCCGCAGACGATCGACCGCCACGGGCATGTCTTTTAAAAGCGACGGATCGACCAGATCGGCAATCGACGGCTCCAGGAACCGGCGGGCCGACTCCAACGTGCGGTAGCCTCGCGCCCACAACACCCGGGCGGCGGGCGCAGCCAGTCCCAGGGCCCGCGCCAGCTCACTTGCGCCGGCGGAATCGGATTCTAATAACGTCCATTTCAATTGTTTGAGTAGTAGCCGCTCAGGGGATTCTCATCCCCGTCGTCCTGATAGGGGTCTTCAATCCGCTCCGCCAGATCGTTGAGTTCGTCGAACCAGTCGGTGCGAACCTCAAACACGTAGGTCCGCTGGGCGTGATCGAAGGACAATTCGATCTGGCAGGTAAACCCTTCATAGGCGCGCATTTCCTTCAGGCGCGCGTCGAGCGCCCGGCGCTCGTCCCGCTCCAGTTCCGAATCGGACAGTTGGGCCAGCACATTCTCGACGATATCGGACGTGAACTCGCGGGCCGACAGCGTGACCATGCGCGCGCCCGCGGCCCATGCGGCTTCCACGAAATCCCGGTAATCGGGATGATTCTCGGTATCCCAAAAGACCGTTCCGGTCAGCGAGCTTTCCGATTCGGCACGCGGGTAGCTCCGGAAAACCGCCATCCCCCGCGTTTCCAGGTGTTGCTGGATCTCGCGGTGCAGAGCGTCAAGGTTGAGTCTCATCCGAACAGGGCTAGAGAACTCTCCCACGCTAGCACAGCGCGCCAAGAAAGAAAAAATGTATCGCGCCGATGTCATCCCGGGGCCTTCTTTTAACGTCCTGCTAAGTTGATGTAAACGAATGATAATTAACGTGTCTTAAGAAGCCCGGCTGTAACCTTTGACCAGGTTCAGGGCATCATTACTCAGCGATAGCGTTCGAACGTAACTCAAGGGAGGATCCAAACAATTTATGAAGAAGTACTTAGTATCACTGACGGCTCTGCTGGCACTGACCGGAATGGCGCTGCTGGCGGCCGATATCGACGGAACGTGGACAGCCGAAACCCAGGGTAAGAACGGTCCGCAGACCCAGACCCTCACACTCATGGCGAAAGGCTCTGAGTTGATGGGGAAGATGGACGGCGGACGGGGTGGTGCGATCGACATTTCCGAGGGCAAAATCGACGGAAACAACGTATCCTTCAAGGTCGTGCGTGACTTCAACGGAAAGCAATTCGCGCAGGAGTTCAAGGGAATGTTGTCCGGCGGCGAGCTCAAGCTTGAGAGGCAAGGCGGACGTGGCGCAACCGAGATGACCTTCAAGAAGAAGTAAGCCCGGTATTACCAGAATTGGCGGGCCCACTCCGGAAGGGGAGGATTAAGATCTAGTGTTAAAGATTCTCGTGCTTCTGGCAGTGAGCCTGCCACTTGTGTTTGCACAGTCAGGAACCGTCAAGGCGGGCGGCCAGCCGATTCCTGGAGCGACAGTGCGCGCAACCCAGGGCCAGCGAAGCCTGGTAACGCTCACGGACGCGAATGGCGCGTTCCGGTTTAACGGAATGACGCCCGGCAATTGGGCCGTCGAGGCCGACATGTTTGGCTTCGATCATTTGCGCCGCGAAGTCCAGGTTGCGGCCACACCCACCAATATCGATCTCACCCTCCAATTGTCTGCCCGCGCAACAGCTCCTGCGCCTGGGCGTTCCGCGCCCGCGCGCCCTGTGCCGCAGGAAACCAGCGCGGTTCCCAATTTCCCGGCAACCGAGCCTGACGCCGCGACTGCTGCGGCCGGGTTCGGTCCGCAGGTGTCTGCCGATAGTTCCAACGAATCCTTTCTGGTGAACGGCACCGTCAGCGAAGCTCTTCGAACCAATCAGGGTGATTTTGCCGGCGCCGGCCCCGGTGGGTTTGGCTTCCCGGGGGGCTTTCCCGGGGGAGACTTAGCCCAGCTCGGCGGCCAGTTCGGCGGTCCCGGCGGCGAACCGGGCCTGCCGGGAGGTGTTGGCGGCCCCGGAGGACGAGGTGGACCGGGTGGCGGCGCCCCCGGCGGGCGTGGCGGACGCGGCGGCTTCGCCGGCGGTGGACCCGGTGGCGGAGGCGGCTTTGCCGGCGGCGGTGGACCCGGTGGCGGAGGCGGCGGAGGACGAGGCTTTGGCGGAGGCGGGCGCGGCGGTGGTGGACGAGGCGGACGCGGCGGCCGCGGACAGAACGCGGCCTTTATCGGGAATCGTGTCCGGCGTTCCGCCAACACGATCCGGGCCCAGGTCTTCTTTACCGCGCGCAACTCCGTGTTCGACGCGCGACCCTTCTCGCTCAACGGTCAGGAACAAGCGAAGAGTTCCTACGCCAACAACCGCTACGGCGTGAATATCGGCGGTCCCGTCACCATTCCCAAATTGTTCGATCTCAGCAAGGTTCTGAATTTTACGGTGTCCTACAACGGAACTCTGTCGCGGAATCCCTACGACGCCACGGCCACCTTGCCGAGCGCGGCGGAGCGCAACGGCATCTTCACGGGCCGGAACACGATTTACGATCCGGCGTCGTGCGCTGTGGGCCTGGGCTGCCAGCCGTTTACGGACAACCAGATTCCGCTGACCCGCATCAGTCCCATCGCGCAAGGCTTGCTTCAATACGTCCCGCTGCCGATTTACAGCGGCCTGATCCAGAACTACCGCTACACGACGTCCAATCCGAACAATTCGCAGAGCATCAACACCCGGATTCAATGGTCCGTGAGTGGGACCAACCGGATCTCGTTCAGCTCCAATCTGCAAAGCCGCAACAGCCAGAGCAGCACACCCTTTGGATTTCGGGATGACACGCAGGGGAACGGCTCCAACTCGAGCGTGAACTGGACCAAGAACCTGGGTACCCGCATGTTCAGTAATTTCAGCATCGGGTTCAACCGGAATCACAACCAGACGATCCCGTACTTCCAGGCACTGGGCGTGGACGCGGCGGCGCAACTGGGAATCTTCGGCGCCTCGCCCGACCCGCGCAACTACGGCCCGCCTGCGCTGAGCTTCACCAACTACGGCGGCCTGACGGACGGGAATCCCAGCACGTCGGCGGTGAACACGCTGAACCTTTCCGAGACCGTCAACTTACGGCGCGGCAAGCACAACTGGAGTTGGGGCGTCCAGTGGAGCAAGGCCATGACCAACTCCATCACCGATTCCAACGGCCGCGGGACTTTTTCCTTCTCCGGACTGGCCACCAGCAACTTCGATGCGAACGGCCTGCCCATCGCCAAAACCGGCTGGGATCTGGCGGATTTCCTGCTCGCCTCGCCCCAATCGTCTTCGATCCGATATGGCGCGTCGAGCCAGTATTTCCGCTCCAAAACATTGAGCTTCTTCGGCCAGGATGACTGGCGCGTCCGCAGCAATCTGTCGCTCAACCTGGGCCTGCGGTACGAATACTTCACGCCCATCCAGGAGAAGTACGGGCATCTGGCCAACCTGGACATCGCGCCCGGATTTACCGCCGTCGCGCCGGTGATTGCAGGCGGCGTCGGTCCCTATAGCGGGCAGTTCCCGGCGGCCTTGATCAATCCGGACAAAAACAATTTTTCACCCCGGCTGGGCTTGGCCTGGAAACCCACGGCCCGCAGCAAGTACACCTTCCGGGTTGGCTACGGCTGGGCCTACAACATGGGCGTGTACAACCAACTCGGGAACCGGCTCGCCCAGCAGCCGCCTTTCTCCAGCACCAACTCGGTGAACACCACGGCCGATAACATTCTGACGCTGGCCACCGGCTTGATGGCGGTTCCCGTCGGCGACACCATCACCAATACCTTCGCGGTGGACCGCTATTATCGCGCGGCCTACGCGCAGACCTGGAACGTGATCATCCAGCGGGAGCTGCCGCTGGGACTGGCCATGGAGATCGGATACAACGGCTCGAAGGGTACGCGGCTCGACGTCCAGACGATTCCCAATAGCGCGCCGCCGGGATCGTCGCCTCTGACCGCCGAGCAGCAGCGCCTGATCGGAAACGCCCAAGGGTTCCTCTACGATTCCCCGGTCGGCAATTCCATTTATCACGGCGGTAGCCTGCAGGTTACCCGCCGTTTTCGCAACAGCTTCTCCTGGCAAGTGAACTACACCTATCAGAAGATGATCGATAATACGTCGGCGCTGGGCGCGGGCGTGGCCCAGAATGCCCAAAATTTGGCCGCGGAGCGCGGAATCGATTCGCCCACGGGACAAACGCTGCAGGTGCGGTACACGGCTCAATCCCCGGTCGGCGTTCGAAACGCCATGTTCCAGAAGCAGCCCTGGCTGCAAAAGGCGCTCAAGGACTGGCAGCTCACCGGGACCACGCAGGTGCAGAGCGGACGTCCGCTGACGCCCACGGTTCTCGGAAATGCCTCCAACGTCGGAGGAGCCGGTGTCGTCGGCACCGTGCGCGCCGACGCTACCGGATTGCCGGTCAGCGCCGGCTCGGGCTACTTCAACCCCGCGGCGTTCGCGGTTCCGCTGGCGGGTTTCTACGGGAACGCCGGACGCGGCGTCATCCCCGGCCCCGGCACGTTCAGCATGAATCTGCAACTGGCGCGCCAGGTCCAGTTCGCCGAGCGCAAGAGTGTCGAGTTTAACGTGAGCGCCACCAATCTGCTCAACCACGTGAACATCTCGAATTTCGGCACGGTGGTGAACTCGCTCAACTACGGATTGGCGACCGGCGCCGGCGGAATGCGGACGATTCAGGCTACCATCCGGTTCCGGATGTGAGGGGAACAGTTCCCATGAAACGCTCAATGAAAACCCTGTTCCTGCTGTTGGCGGCTTCCTTGTTCGCCCAGGAAGTTACGTTCAAAACGGAAACCAAGCTGGTGGTGGTGAACGTGTCCGTCAAGGACAAATCCGGGAAACCGGTCACCACGCTCAAGAAGGAAGATTTCGAGATCTACGAAGACGGTGTGAAGCAGAATCTGGCCGTGTTCGAACTGGAGCAGCTCAGCAACGATGTGCTCGCTCCCGTCGCGGCCACCTCCTCGGCTCCCGCGACGCTGGAAGAGCGCGTTCCCACCGCTCCCGCCGGGCAGGCCGTGACGACGGCTTCCGCGCCTCCTCCCGTGCGCCATCAGGACAAGCGTTTAGTCGCCCTGTTTTTTGATTTTTCGAATATGCCGCAGGCGGACCAGGTCCGCGCCCGGGACGCCGCGGTCGACTTCGTCACCAAGCAGATGACCGCCTCCGACCTGGTTTCGATTATGGCGTACGGAAACCGGTTCGACGTGCTGGAGGATTTTACGGCGGATCGTGACCGCTTGCTCTCCCGGCTCCGGACGATGGCGACGGGCGAAGGCGCCGGCCTGGCGGACCAGGCCGCTACCAGCGCCGATGAGGGCGACGACAGCGGAACCTTCGTGGCGGACGACACCGAGTTCAACATTTTCAATACCGATCGCAAGCTGAGCGCCCTGGAAGATGCCACCAAAAAGCTGGCGGCGTATCCGGAAAAGAAAGCCCTGATCTATTTCGCGAGCGGTTTGACCCTGACCGGCCTCGAAAATCAAAGCCAGTTGCGCTCCACGGTCAACTCCGCAGTCCGGGCGAACGTGTCGTTTTATCCGGTCGACGCGCGCGGGCTGACGGCCGAGTCGCCGGTGGGCGCCGCGTCGCAGGCTTCGGGGCGGGGCACCGGGATCTTCACAGGGTCCACGCAGTCCGGCCGCCGCAGCAGCACGACCGGGTCGCAAGACACGCTCTACTCGCTGGCGTCGGATACCGGCGGGAAAGCCCTGGTCGATTCCAACGACCTCGCCCTGGGCATCCGGCTGGCCCAGGAGGATATCAGCAGCTATTACATTCTGGGCTACTACAGCAAGAACGCGGCCGAGGATGGAAAATTCCGCAAAGTCCAGGTGAAGCTGGTCAGCAAGGAGCTGCAGTCCAGCACCAAGCTGGACTTCCGCAACGGCTATTACGCGTCGAAGACGTTCGCGAAATTCACCAATTCCGACAAGGAACGGCAACTGGAAGAAGCCCTGACGTTGGGCGATCCGGTGAGCGAATTGCCCCTGGCGCTGGAGGTGGATTATTTCCGCGTGGCGCGGGATCGCTACCTGGTTCCGATTTCGGTCAAGATTCCAGGATCGGTCCTGGTGCTGGCCCAGAAGGGCGGCAAGCAAAGCACGGATTTCGATTTCATAGGTCAGGTACGTGAAGCGGGGAACGGCCGTCTGGTGGGCGGCGTGCGCGATAACATCCCCGTAAAGCTCAGCGACGCGGATGTTTCCCAGCTCGAGCATCGCCACCTGCAGTATGACGCCGGACTGACGCTCCCACCCGGCTCCTATGACCTGAAATTTCTGGCGCGCGAGAATCAAACCGGCAAGATGGGGACCTTTGAAACCAACTTTGTCGTCCCGGACCTGACGGCCTCCAGAAACTTGCGCATGAGCTCGGTGATCCTGAGCAGCCAAAAAGAAGACGTCAAGGCAGCCGTGGGGTCGGCCGATAGCGACAAACGGGCTCTGGCGAATCATCCGCTGATTCAGAACGGCAAGAAAACCGTGCCTAGCATCACCCGGGTGTTCCGCAAGGATCAGACCCTGTACGTGTACTTCGAGGTGTACGACCCGGCCGCCGATCCTGCCTCCAAGACGCCCAACCTCACCGCTCAGGTGGAGCTGCTGCAAGGCGCGCGCAGGGCATTTTCGTCCATGCCGGAGCAGCAGGTGAAACTGGTGCCCAATCGTCCGGGCGTGACCTCTTTCAACTTCCAAATCCCGCTGGCCAAGATGAACGCGGGCCAGTACACCGCGCAGATTAACGTGATCGACGAGGTGGGGAAGCGCTTCGCGTTCCCACGCAGCACCATCGTCGTGCTGCCGTAAATCCGGTAAACTGATGGCATGAACACCGCTCGTTACGTCCACTGGGAAGACCAAGGGATGTGGCTTGGCTACTTCGAGGAGTTCCCCGACTACCTGACCCAAGGTGAAACCATCGAGGAGCTCGAAGCAAACCTTCGTGATCTCTACCGCGACCTGACAAGTGGTGAGATTCCGGGCATCCGTCGGGTCGGCGCATTGACCCTTGGATGAAGCGGACCGATCTGATCCGCAAGCTGGAAGAGGACGGATGTATCCTCGTCCGGCACGGCGGGAATCACGACTGGTACCGAAATCCGAAGACGGGCATGTCTCAGGCCGTTCCAAGACACCGGGAAGTCAATCGAATTCCTTGCCAAACACATCTTGAAGAAGCTCGCGAACTAATTGACACTATAAGGGCCGCTGAATCAGGCCGAAAACCGGCTTTTTTACAGCCCCATCCGTTCGAGCTTGCGATACAGCGTTTTCCGCTCGATCCCCAGCACCTTCGCCGCCCGGCTCTTGTTGCCATTGGTCGCCGCCATCACCCGGCGGATCTGCTCCGTCTCGGTATCGGCCAGGCTGTCGCTGGCATGGTCGCGGGAATCCATCTGCTCGATGGACTGGCGAACCGCGGCATCGTCGATGCGCCCTCCGGGCGCGAGAATCGTCATCCGCTCCATCATGTGCTGGAGCTGCCGGATATTGCCCGGCCAACTATACTCCACCATCGCCTTAAGCCCGGAGTCGGTGAGCTTGGTGTCGAGCTTGTAGCGCTCGTTGTAGCGCTTCAGAAAATAGTGGACCAGCAGAGGGATGTCACCGGCCCGCTCGCACAGCGGCGGCACCGTCAGGCGCACCACGTTGAGCCGGTACCACAGGTCTTCGCGGAACTTGCCCTCCTCCACCAGCTTCTGCACATCTTTGTTGGTGGCCGCGATCACGCGCACATCCACTTTCTTCGCGCGCGACGAGCCCAGCGGCCGGATTTCCCGCTCCTGCAGAAATCGCAGCAGTTTTAGCTGAAAACCCAGGTCGATATCGCCGATTTCGTCCAGAAAGACAGTCCCGCTGTGGGCGGCTTCGAACACGCCCATGCGGTCGCGGTCCGCGCCGGTGTAGGCCCCCTTGAGCGTTCCGAACAGCTCGCTTTCGAGCAGCGACGGCGCGATGGCGCCGCAATCCACCGGCACAAAGGGCTGCTGCGCGCGCTTGCTGTTGGCATGGATCATCCGCGCGATGAGTTCCTTGCCGGTCCCGGTTTCGCCTTCGATCAGGACCGTGGCGTCCGTGGGGGCGACCTTCGACAACGTCTTATAGATGTCGATCATGCGCGGCGAGCTGCCGATCATTTCCGTGTTGGGGAGATCGTCGATCGAGGCGGCTTCGTCGTTGTCCGGTTCGCCCAGCGACTTTTCAGCGCGCCGGATGGTGTCCACCATCTGCGCCATTTCGAACGGCTTGGCCAGGTATTCGAAGGCTCCCCCCTCGGTCGCCGCCATCACCGTTTCCATGCTGCCGCGGCCGGTCATCAGGATCACCAGGCAGTCGGGATTCTGGCGGCGCGCGCTGCGCATTATATCGAGGCCGGTGCGCTCGTCCAGGTAAATGTCGGAAATTATGATGGGGTAACTGTCTTTTTCGAGCCGGTCCAGCGCCTCGCGGGTCGAAGCGACCGCATCGACGGAGTAGCCTTCCAGTTCCAGACACGTGACCATGGTGGTCCGCACAGCCTGGTCATCTTCGACGATCAGCAGTTTCGGCATTGGTTGGAGTGCTCGCGTGGGCTTTCATAATCATGGTAAAACAAGAGCCCTTGCCGGGAGTGCTGGTGACCTCAATGCGGCCTCCATGCTGGAAAACGATCTGCTCTACAATCGAGAGCCCGATGCCCGTACCGGTTTCGCCGGAAGCCTCGGCGCGCTTGGTCCGGTAGAATTTCTGAAAAATGCTCTTGATTTCCTTGGCGTCCATGCCGATTCCCTGATCCTGCACCGCCAGTCGTAATTCGGAGCCACGCAGCTCGGAATATACGTGAATGCCGGTATCGGCCGGCGAATACTTTACGGCGTTGGTGAGCAGGTTGTAAAGCGCATACTCGAGCAGCTCGCGATCTCCCAAAACGGTGCCTTCCACGGCGCTGTCGAGCAAGATCGCGATGTGCTTCCTCTCGGCCAAGGGTTTCGTGCGCCCGATGCAGGCGTCGACTAACTCGGACAGAGGGAGAGCCTCCTGCTTCAGCTCCATCTGGCCTTCGGCCAGCCGTTCGACGTCCAGGAAGGTCGAGATGATGCGGGCCAGGCGTTTGGATTCGGAGTTGATCATGGTACTCAACTCGTTGCGTTTCTGGTCGGGAAGAGCATAACGGCTCATCAGTTCGCTCGATCCCTGGATCGCCGTGAGCGGCGTGCGCATTTCGTGAGCCGCCCAGTGAATGGCCTGCTGGTAGCGCGACTTTTCGGATTCCGATTTGCGGAGTTGCCGGCGCACCATGAAGTGACGATACGTCGCCGCTCCGATCGAGCTGAGCCAGACCACGGCTACGGGAGCCACGTACGGGAGCACGATACCGTGAGCGAAAAACTGGACTGGCAGGAAGTAATGCGCCGCGGCCAGCACCGGCGCGATCGCGACATAAGCCCGCCAGCCTGCCAGCAGCCAGAAGATCACCCCCGCGGTGACGGCGAGCGACACGCAGATCAGCAGCGTCGTGATGTTGCTGGCTGGAACCAGAAACTTGCCGTGCGCCATGGTTTCGAACGCCTGCGCGTGCATTTCGACGCCGGGAAAATTCACCCCGTACGGATTCACCAGGCGGTCGTTGGCGGCGGAAAGGGCCGTGATCCCCAGAAAGACTGTCTTGCCCCGCAGCTCGTCGCGATGCCGGTTTATGTCCAATGCGGAAACGGCCGGAATCGTGCCCGGCTGCAGGTAGCGAACGAGCAAAGGCCGCCCGCCCTGCCGTGGCGCCGGAATCCGTATGTTCCCCACCGTTACATCGTCCGGCGATTCTTCCGGATTGCCCGCGCCCAGCGAAACGCGCAGCGCCTCCAGCGACAGAGCCCAGCGCCGCTGGTCGCCGGCGACCTCTTCCAGAATGAGTTGGCGGCTGACGCCGTCGATGCGGTCTCCTTCCAGGTGCACGTGCCCGAGCGTCCCGAGCGCACGAAAGCGCGGCGCCGGATCTTCCCAATGGGTTCGGTCGAGCGTCAGCTCACTCGGCAGAATCAAGTTTCTGGTGGCCCGCAGCGATGCCTCGAGCCGCGCGTCTTCGGCCGGATCCACTTCATCGTGCAGCGTCACGTCCAGCGCCACGGCTTTGGGCTGCGCCAGGGCCAGCTCATCCAGCGTCTGGGACAGGATCGTGCGGATATTGCGCATGCCGTGCCCGGCCGCGAGTGTTTCCTCGTCGATTTTCACGATCACCGACTGCGGTGCCCAGGTATCGCCCCGCATCGACAGCATCACATCGTAGGCGGGAAGGTCGACGCGGACGGCCAGTGGATTGAATCCCGCCAGCATCCCGAGCGCGAAGCAGATCGTCAGAACGCCCGTGTATTTCGCGATCTGGGCCTTATTTTCCAGCAATGTTTTCGACGTCCCCGATCACAACCCCGCCGCCGCGGACACTATCAACGTCAATGCCAGCCGCATAAACAGAGTTTAGCGAAGCTGGATATTGTTGGTCTGGAGGATGGTTCCCGTGGCCAGTTCGAACGTCGCGATGGATTTGCCCAGATCCGATTCCGCCCGCCGCTCCTGGCTGCGTGCGGTGATCATGTCGTTCTGCCGCTGCTGCACCAGAAACAGAGTCGAGGTCCCGGCGCGGAACTGGCGCTGCTCGCTTTGATACTGTTCCTCTGCCGATTCGCGGGCCACGCGCGCCGATTCCAGCCGCGCTTTCGACGATTCCACCGATTGCATGGCGTTGCGAACACTCGCTTCAATCGACTGTTCCGTCTGCTGGCGCTGATTGCGGATCCGGCGCGTCTCGGCCAGCGAGTTGTTCAGGTTGGCCTCGGCGGTGCGGTTGCGGAGCGGCAGCGACACCCGCAACTGGACCTGCGTGGTCGGGAAGTTGCCATTGAAGATGTTGCTGACCGATTGTCCGTAGCTTCCCACCAGCACAGGCGGCAGGCCGGCGGTGGTTCCCCCGCCTGTGGACGGCAGGGGTTCGAGGCCCGCCAGCACGGAGAGGTCGTTCAGCCGATCGCGTCAGGCCGGCCAGACCCGCCGTAAACGGATTCGGACCGGCCGGAAGCTGGATGCCGGCCAGCCCGGCATTGGTGTGCGTGGCGATTATATCCACTTGAGGCTTGGTCTGTTCCTTGTAGAACCGGTTATCGGTTTCGTTGATCTCGCCCGAGATCTGCACCTGGGCGAGCTCGGGCCGGTTGGCGAGCGCTTCGCTCACCGCATCCTGTAAGGGCGTGACCGGCGGCGATACGTTCACGGGAGTGATCGGAATCAGCGCGCTCGACCAAATGGGATCGCTTCGATCCGGAAGGATGAGCGTCTTCAGGGCGTTCTCGGCGGCGGTCAAGGATTCCTGGGCGCTGTAGGCGTTCACTTCGAAGGTCGCGAGCTGCCGTTGCGCCGCCACCACGTCGATGGGCGCAAGCAATCCCTGTTGCTGCTGCCGGCGATTGCTTTCGTCCTGCTCGCGGCCGATTCGGACTGCGTCCAGCTGCACGGCCAGATTCCCGTAGGCGTACGCCAGCTCCCAATACGCCTGCTCGGTCTGGGTGACGATCTGCATCACCCGCTGCCGGAATTGTTCATCGGTGAGCGATACGTTCTTCTTGGCGACTTCCAGCTTGTGACGGTTATCGTCGTAACGCAGGTTGCGCCACAGCGGCTGCGTGAACGAAAAATTCAGCGAAGTCGGATACTGCGGGTTGAGCTGCGTGAAACTGTTGTTGGTGGTCGTTCGCGACGAGGAAAAATCCAGTTGATAGCTGCTGCCGAACCAGGGCAGGCTCCCGGAGAATTGAGGGTCGGCGAGACTGTTGCGGCTGGTGACCGCTCCGGTCGCCGATCCGCCCAGCGTGGAAGCGACCGGAACCACGTTCTTCTGAAACGACGTGGTGCCCCCGATCCGGGGATCGAAGGAGCCCTTGGCGCCGGAAACGCTGTTGACGGCCTTCTCGCGGTCGATGCGCGATCCGTCGATATCTTTGTTGTTCGCCAGCGCCATCGCCAGCGCATCCTGCAGCGTCAGTTCCTTGTCGGTGTCTACGCCGATGCGCGGCGGCAGCACGAACGGACGGACCGGAGGAACCCGCGTAACCGCCTGCTCGGGTTCAGCCTGCTGCTGTCCACCCAGCTGTCCGCCCTGCTGCTGTCCAAACGCTATCAACGATGCCAGAAACCACGCGAACAACCACCGCCGGACCATCAAGCTTCGCCACCTTTTCTCTGGATTACCGCCCGGGCGCCGGCTCCCGCATGGTGCAGCACTTCCGCGACGTTTCCCATCTTGCGGCTGAGCGCGCGCGCGAGCCGCGTCTGCTTGGCGTCTTCAAACAGCGAATAGAACACCGGCACCGCCAGCAGCGTGAGCAGCAGGCACAGGGACTGGCCGCCCACCACCAGCACGCCGATCGAGCGGTTGCTGGCCGATCCCACCTTGCTCGAAATCACCACCGGCAGCATCCCGGCCACCAGCGCCATGGTGGTCATCAGAATCGGCCGGAGGCGGTCGCGATTGGCCTGCATGATCGCGGGATACAGATCCATGCCCGCGGCGCGCAAACTGTTGGTGTGGGCGATCTGCAGGATCGCGTTCTTCTTCACGATGCCGAACAGCAGCAGCAGTCCCAAACCCGAAAAAATGTTGATGGTCTGTCCCGCGATCAGCAGCGAGAGGATTCCGAACGGCACGGCTAGCGGCAGCGTCAGCAGAATCGTGAACGGATGCAGGAAGGATTCGAACTGGGCCGCCAGCACCATGTACATGAAGATGAGCGTCAGCGAGACGGCCACGATGAAGTAGTACGCCGTGCGGGCCAGCTCTTTGCTCTGGCCTACTTCCACGCCTGTATATCCCGGATCCATGTGCAGGCCCGCGGTGAATTCCGCCAGCTTGCCCAGCACGTCGGCCTGAGATCCGCCCGGCAGCAGGTTGCAGCTGATGGTCACCTGGCGCTGCCGGTTCAGACGGTCGATGCTCGAAGGCGCCGTTCCCGGCTTGATGCGGACCACCTGATCCAGGCTCACCGGACCGGATTTGCTCGAAGCCACCGCCAGAAGCGTCAGCGCGCTGGTGCTGGTGCGGAACTGCTGCGCGGCGCGCAGCCGGACATCGTACTGTTCGCCTCCCGAAGGAAAGCTCGATACCACCTGTCCGGCGATCATGGTGTTCAGCGCGGTGGCGATATCGGCCACGCGGACGCCTAAATCGGCCGCGCGCTGGCGATCGATTTCGACGCGCAGCTCCGGCTTGCCGTAGACCAGCGATGTGTCGGCGTCGACCACGTTCGGCAGGGTCTTGAGCTTGGCGAGCAATTGCTGCGAGTATTGCGAGAGCTTGTCGAGATCCGGACCGTTGATGGCGTACTGGACGTCGGCGCTCCCGCTCCAGCTTTGTACGCCTACGCTGGTGCGCAGATCGGAGGGGATAATTCTTGAAGACGTCGCGCGTCTTGATCATCATGTCCTGCTGCGATTCGCGGCGCTGGTCCTTGGGAGTCAGCTTCACGTAAATGGAGCCGGAGTTGGCGGCGCGATCCGAGCCTCCGCCTACGGTGGTCAGCGTCGCCATCACGTGCGGCAGCGCGCGGATGTCGCGCGCGATTCGCTCCATCACATTGGTGGTGGCCGCCAGCGAAGTTCCTTCCGGTGTCCGGATCGAGACCAGGTATTCGGAACGGTCGTCCACCGGCGTGAAGCTTTTCCCTACGACTTTGAACAGCGGATAGATGCTGAACACCACCAGCACGCTGATCGTCACCATGATCTTGCGGTGCGCCATGGCCCAGGTCAGCGACTTGGTGTAATAACGATCCAGATAACGGAAAAGCCGCGAATCCTTGGAGGCCTGCTTCTGATCGCCGGGTGACTTGGGAGCTTTCAGGAAGCGGGAACTCAGCATGGGCGTCAGCGTGAACGAAACCAGCAGGGAGACTGCGATCGCAAAGGACGCCGTCAATCCGAAGGACGACATGAAACGCCCCACGATTCCGCCCATGAAGCCGATGGGCAGGAAAACCGCCAGCAGCGATAACGTCGTGGCCATCACCGCCATGCCGATCTCTTTGGTGCCTTCCACCGCCGCCAGCATCGGGCTCATGCCTTTTTCTTCAATGAAGCGGTAGATATTTTCGAGCACAATGATGGCGTCGTCGATCACGATGCCGACCATCAGCGTCAGCGCCAGCATGCTGATCTGGTTCAGCGTGAAATTCATGGCCGCCATCAGCGTGAACGTGGAGATGATGGAGACCGGAATCGCGATCGCCGCGATCAGCGTGGTGCGGATGTTGGCCAGGAACAGGAAAATGACGGCCGCGGCCAGAAGGCTCCCCTCAATCAGGTGGGACTGGATCGCATCGATGGCGGCTTTGATGAAAATCGACTGATCGTTCACCAGCTCCACGTGGATGTCCTTGGGGAGCGTCTGCTGCAGCTCCTTCAGCCGGTCCTTGACCAGTTGCGCCGTAGCCACGGCGTTGGTTCCGGATTGCTTCGAAACGATCAAGGTCACCGACGGCTCCCCGTTCAGCCGCGAGGCGGTCGTGGCCTCTTCCTGGCTGTCTTCGGCGTGACCGATGTCGCGCAGCTTCACCGGGTACGGTCCGCGCGTGGCGACGGCGATTTCGTTGAACTGCGCCGGATCCGCCAGGCGGCCCAGGGTCCGCACCGTCAGCTCGCTGGCGCCCTGGGTGACGCTGCCGGCCGGCAATTCGAGGTTTTGCTGGCGCAGCGCGTTGGCCACGTCGGTGATCGAAAGCCCGTAGGCCCGCATCCGCTCCGGATCCACCCACACCCGGATCTCGCGCTTCAGGCCGCCCACCAGGCGGATCTCGCCGACTCCCTTGACGTTCTCCAGCCGCTGCTTGATCTGCTTGTCGGCCAGCTCGGTGATCTCGCGCAGAGGCCGCGTCCCGGAAACCACCAGTTGCATGATGGGCGTCGCGTCGGGATCGAACTTCTGGATCACCGGGGCCTCGGCCGTCTCCGGCAGATCGGGCAGAGTGGTGGCGACTTTATCGCGAATTTCCTGGGCTCCCACGTCGCCGTTCTTCTCCAGCGAAAAGCTGACGACCACGGTCGAAAGCCCCTGGACCGAGGTGGAGCGAACGTCGTCAATATCGCTGATGGTATTGACCGCATCCTCGATGCGCTTGGTGATGTCGGTTTCGATTTCCTCCGCCGTGGCGCCCGGATCGACCACGGTAACCGACACCGTCGGCACGTCCACCTTGGGCGTCAGATCCACGCCCAGCGAAAAGTAGGAGAAGCCTCCCACCACCACCAGGGCTAGAATCAGCATGGTCGCGAAGACCGGACGCCGGACACACAACGCTGCGAGTTTATGCATGCTTCAGGCTCCTGTGCTCTCGGCCGCCGGCCAGCTTCACGGATCTGGCCGTCGTACAAATCCTGCAAATGATCCGTGGCCAGAACGGCGTCCGGCGGTATGCCCGTCAGAATCCGGACCAGATCGCCATCGCGCTCGCCCACCTGCACCACCGCCAGACGCGCCTTGCCGTCGCGGATCAGGAACACCTGCGAAGAATTGGTGGTCGCATCCGTGATCAAGGCGCTGGGGGGAATAAAGACACCGTCCGTGCTGCCGGGCAGCACGATGCGCGCCGTGGCGAACATGCCGGGCCGGAGGGCCACATCGCCGTTGGCGAAGGTGACTTCCACCACGAACGTGCGCGAATTCGGATCCACGGCCGGGTTGATGGCGGTGACCTTGCCTTGAAATACCCGCCCGGAGTAGCCCGTGACGCTCGCGTCCACGCTCAGACCGCGCTTCATCTGCTGCGCATACAGCTCCGGCACCTGTAGCTCCAGCTTGATGGGAGTCACCCGCAAAATGGTTGCGATCTTCGCGCTGGCGGAAACGTATTCGCCGGGCGTGACCGAGCGCGCGCTGACGTAACCGGCGAAGGGCGCCCGAACCTCGGTGTCGGCCAGAACCTTCTCGGCCAAGCGCCAGCTGGGCGCGCGTGCCTTGCAGCGACGCCTCCTGGGTGGCCACTCCCTGATAGTTCTGACGGGCCGCGTTCAGCGTGGCTTCGTACTGCTGCCGGCTGGCGTTCACCTGCGCGTCGGCGGTTTCCACCTGCGTGTGGGCCTTGTCGAAGGCGCTGCGCGAAACGTCGCCGCTGTTCACCAGATTCTCGTAGCGCGTGGCATCGGCCTGCGCCAGCTTCTGCTGGGCCACCGCCGATTCATAAGCGGCTTTTGCGGCCAGCACCTCGGGAACCGTGTTGGGATCGAACGCCTGGTTCTGTCCCAGGCCGATCTTGGACTGCGCCTGGCGCACCGAGGCTTCGGCCTGCGATTGCACGGCGCGGGCCTGGTCCAGCCGCAGCTTGGCGTCGCGATCGTCCAGACGGGCGATCAACTGGCCTTTTTGCACGAAGTCGCCCACGTCCACCAGCGTGCTGACGATGATGCCCGCCTCATTGGGGGCGACATCGGAGGAATCCTGGGCCACAAAGCTGCCGGTGGCCTGGACGGTAGCGGATACTTGCCGCGTCGATGGCGCGGACGGTGGCAACGGTCGGCGTCTGAATCGCCGCTTTGCCCGCGGCCGGGGCGTTGGAAGCGCTGGTTTCCGAACGATTGCAAGCGGTCAGCGCGCAAGGAATGCGAAGATCAATAGTAAGTGCGATTTCATTGTTATTGGTCCGTCTTTCGCTTGCTCGTCTTTTTGGAGCTCGTATGGCTTGGACTGCAACGCTGCCAGCAGGAGCTTGGCGAATTCCTAGGCGATTTCTTGATCCGGCCGCGATAAGGCCCGGTTGCCGAAAATGTACTTGCCGCTCGCATATTGCAGGGCCGGCGAGGCCAGCATCATCACCAGAACGTCCGGATCGCCTTTCCGGAAAGCTCCCTCGCGTTGCCGCAGCACCACGTAGTTCCGCAGGAATTCCAGCATGCTGGATCCCATCCGCTCGTGGAACATGCTCGGCAGGGAATGGCCCTCCAGCCCCGCGAACAGCATCAGGCGATGGAACTCGGTGTCCTCGCGGAACGATTTCAGGATCTGCGCCAGCATGCAGCGGATGAATTCCTAATCGTCGCGGCGTTCGGCGATCGCACGCATCTCGGCCAGCCACTCTTCTTTGCCGGCCGCGGCTTCGTGAGTGTCGAGAATGGCGTGATACAGGTCTTCCTTGGTGGCGAAATGCCGGTACAGGATCGCCTCGCTCACGCCGCACGCCGCCGCGATGTCCTTGGTGCGGGTGCCGCTAAACCCGTGCTTCGAGAACAGGGCGATGGCATGGCGCAGCAACTGGCGGCGCCGGTCGTCTGAAGACAGGCGAGGGCCGGGGCGCCGGAGGGGGCACGGGGGCCAGGGCGGAGACTGCAGGGGGTGTGTTCACAAGTAAGTACTCACTTAATTCTAGCGGGAAGCACCCGGTCCGTCAAGCGTGCCTACTCTCATATGACTAGTTTCCCCGGCAAAGGTAACGGGCAACAGGGCCTTTCGGCAGAGCGCGCCCCGGCGCCGGTGAATGACGGTTTCCCCTACGAGCCATGTTCGGTGTGGTGCTGGTGGCGCGTCCGCCACAGGTCGATCAGCAGCAACGCCGCCCCCACGGTAATCGCGGAGTCCGCCGCATTGAACGAAGGGAATTCATAGGACCCGAGGAAGACCTGGAGAAAATCGGTCACAGTACCCCGGAACAGCCGGTCCCAGACATTGCCGAGCGCGCCCCCGAAGACCAGGGCCAGACCCACGGAAACCAGCCCGGGCGCCTGCATCGACGTGGGTCGAGGCTTCCACAGCATCACGCCGATGACGGCCATCACCACCAGCGATACAGCCACCAGCAGCATGCTGCTCCACGTGCTGGGCGAATCCGCGAAAATCCCGAAGGCCGCGCCGGGATTTTCGGTATGCACGATGTTGAAGAACCGCTGGAATGACCGGGGTGACGTCATACGAGCGTGTATGCCGACCGGATATATCCTTTCGTGATGCGGTCGATCACGACTACCGCGGCGGCGATGGCGGCCGTCCGCAAACGCGGATTCATCCCAGCATGTCCCTAAGCGCGGCCGAGCAGGAATCGCATACGGTGGGGAACTCGGCATCCTGGCCCACCGCGGTTGAATACTTCCAGCAGCGCTCGCACTTCGCGCCATCGGCGCGCTCGATGATCGCGCGCAGTTCGTCTTTTCCGTCCAGCGGCGGCTCGAGCACCACTTCCGACACGATGAAGACCGAGGGTAGCTCGGCTTCGAATCCCCGATAGCCCGAGAGCCGTACGCGGGCTTCAAGAGACGTGCCGATGAGCTTGGCCTGGCGGGCTTCTTCGAGCGCCTTCAGCACTACGTCGCGCACCTCCATCAGGCGATCCCACTCCGCAAGCCTGGCTGCGGGAAGGCCCGAGGCGGCTTCCTGCGGCTCGGGGAGCAGCGCCAGGTGGACGCTTTTCGGTGCTCCGGCTGGTTTGGCGGTATAGCTCCAGGCCTCCTCGGCGGTGAACGCCAGCAGCGGGGCGATCAATCGAACCAAGGCATAGTGAACCCGGTAGAGCGCGGTCTGCCCGCTCCTTCGCGCCGGGCTGGAGGTCGCCGCGGTGTACAGCCGGTCCTTGAGGATGTCGAAATAGCGCGCGCTCAAATCGGCCGTGGCGAAATCGTAGATCGCGCGATAGACCTTGTGAAATTCGAGCGTATCGTACCAGCCGCGGCAGCGCCGGATCAGGTCCTCGGTGCGCGCCAGGATCCAGCGGTCGATTTCGAGCATCTCCGCCACCGGCACAGCGTCTTTCTCGGGATTGAAATCGTGCAGGTTTCCCAGCGCGTAGCGGAAGGTGTTGCGCAACTTGCGATACGCCTCGATCAAACGATCCAGGATTGTGTCCGATAGCCGCACGTCTTCGGTGAAGTCGATGGAGGCGACCCACAGGCGCAGCACGTCGGCGCCGTACTTGTTGATGATCTTCTCGGCCGCCTCGCTGCCGCTCGATTTCGAAAGCGCGTGCCCTTCGCCGTCGAGGGTCCAACCGTTGGTGGCGGTCGCGCGATACGGAGCAGCGCCCTTGAGCGCCACGCCCACCAGCAGCGAACTGTGGAACCAGCCGCGATACTGATCGCCGCCTTCGAGATACATGTCGGCCGGCCAGGGCAGGGAATTCTCCGGTGTGAGCACAGCCAGATGGCTTACGCCTGAATCGAACCAGACATCCAGGATGTCCGTCTCTTTCCGGAACGATGTCCCGCCGCACTTTCCGCACTTGGCATCGGGCCCGGCCAGTTCCGCAGCCGATTGCGAATACCAGACGTCCACGCTCTTGTGACGGAACAGGTCGACGACGCGATCCAGAATCTTGCGGTCCGTGAGCGGCTCCTGGCAGCCTTCGCAGTAGAACACGATGATCGGCACGCCCCACAGCTTCTGGCGCGAGATGCACCAGTCGGGCCGCGTGGCGATCATGTTGGAGATGCGCTCCTGGCCCCAGGAGGGCGTCCATTTGACCGTCTTGATGGCGTCCAGCGCGCGCTCGCGCAGGTTGTTCCGGTCCATGCCGATGAACCATTGCTCGGTGGCGCGGAAGATGGTCGGGCGGTGGCACCGCCAGCAATGCGGGTAGCTGTGCTCGATCTTGTTCTCGGCGAGCAGCGCCCCGGCGTCTTTCAGAATCTCGATGACCAGCGGGTTGGCCTGCCAGATGGTCTTCCCCAGCAGTTCCTCGGGCAATTTCCCGGCGGCGCCTTCAGCCTGGAAAAACTTCCCGACGCCGTCCACGGGACAGTACACCGGTAATCCGTAGGTTTGCCCGATGACGTAGTCTTCCTGCCCGTGCCCCGGAGCCGTATGAACCGCGCCGGTTCCCTGTTCGAGCGTCACATGCTCGCCCAGGATGCCGATCGAGTCGCGCTCCAGAAATGGATGACGGAAAACGGTCTTCTCCAAACGCGAGCCGGGGAACTCGGCGATCACGCGGGGCGCACCCCATCCGCACGCTTCGGCGGTTGCGTTCAGCAGATCCTTGGCGACGATATAAACGTCGCCGCCGGTTTCCGCCGCTACGTAGATGTAATTCGGGTTGAACGAGATCGCCAAGTTGGCCGGAATGGTCCAAGGAGTGGTCGTCCAGATTGATCCCCAGACCCGTTTGCCCTTCAACGCAGGATCGATGAATGCCGGGTCGGACGTCAGTGCAAAACGAACCCAAACGGAGGGGCTGCTATGATTCTCGTACTCGACTTCGGCCTCGGCCAGCGCGGTGCGATCGTAAGTGCACCAATTGACCGGCTTTAGGCCTTTGTAGACGTAGCCTTTTTCCAGAAAATCGACGAACGCGCCGGCGATCACGGCTTCATATTCGGCGCTCATGGTCAGGTACGGATCCGACCATCGGCCCAGCACTCCCAGGCGGATGAAATCCTTGCGCTGCAGATCGACGTATTTGGCCGCGTATTTGCGGCAGGCCGCGCGAATCTCCACCGGCGACATGCTGGCGCGCTTAGAGCCCAGCTCGCTCTCCACCTTGTGCTCGATAGGCAGGCCGTGACAATCCCATCCGGGCACGTAAGGCGAGTCGTAGCCCTCCATGGTCTTCACCTTAACGATGAAATCCTTCAGCAGCTTGTTGAGCGCGTGGCCCAGGTGAATGTTGCCGTTGGCGTAAGGCGGCCCGTCGTGGAGGATGTAGGTGGGCTGTCCCCTCCGCGCCTCGCGAATCTCGTTATAAAGCCCTATTTGGTCCCATTGGGCGAGGAGCCTGGGCTCCAACTGCCCCAGGTTGGCTTTCATGGAAAAGTCGGTCTTGGGAAGGTGGACCGTCTTCTTCAGATCCACATTCTTAAGATCCGTGTTGGCGGATTTAGCGGATTCCATCAGGGTATTCTTCTCATCCTAACCGATGTCGTGTATCCGGGTCCAGAAGACCTTCAGAATCAACCGAGTACGCGCAGTACCCAAATGGCATACTTTGGTATTGACAGAAGATGAAGTTCAGATTAAGATGCACTGTGCCCCTTGGGCGGGCCACGATCGCTCCGGCATAGACCAGGCATGACTTTCCAAGTTGGAGAGAAGGTGGTTTACCCCAATCATGGGGTGGCTACCATCGAGAACATCAGCTCGCGAGCCTTCGCCGGCAACCTCGAGCGGTTTTATCTCCTCAGAATCACTTACAACAGCCTGACGGTGATGGTTCCGTTCTCGCACGTGGGCGAATTGCGGCTGCGACGCGTCACCCGCAACGGCGAGATGGCCCGCGTGGTGAACTTCCTTTCCGAGGGCAGCTGTCCCCGCTATCACGACTGGAAAGACCGGTTCAAGGACAACACCGAAAAGATGCGCGACGGCAGTCTGCTGGCCGTGGCGGAAGTTCTCAAGAGCTTGCTGGTGCTGCAGACGCAGAAAGTGCTGTCGTTCCGCGAGAAGAAGATGCTGGATCGCGCCCGGCACATGCTGATCACGGAACTCTCCACTTCGCGCACGATGACCGAAGCCGACGCCGCGCAGGTGCTCGAAAAGGCGCTGGTGAAGGCGCAACTGCATCTGCCCGAGCCGCTATAATCCATTCGCTGCGTTCCCCGACAAGCGCACAGCGGTTTTCAGCGTTGCGCGCGATAGAGCCAAGCGCACAGCGGTTTTCAGCGTTCTGCGCGATAGAGCAGACGAGCGCACAGCGGGTTTCAGCGTTGTGCGCGATAGAGCAGACGAGCGCACAGCGGGTTTCAGCGTTGTGCGCGATAGAGCAGACGAGCGCACAGCGGGTTTCAGCGTTGTGCGCGATAGAGCAGACGAGCGCACAGCGGGTTTCAGCGTTGTGCGCGATAGAGCAGACGAGCGCACAGCGGGTTTCAGCGTTGTGCGCGATAGAGCAGACGAGCGCACAGCGGGTTTCAGCGTTGTGCGCGATAGAGCAGACGAGCGCACAGCGGGTTTCAGCGTTGTGCGCGATAGAGCAATAGTGTTAAAGCTGTAATGTGAAGCGATGGCCGTGGCAGGTGTGGTTGATCATCGTGACTCTGGCCGGCATAGCGTCCGTGTTCGTGCTGGTCTTGGTCATCGCCTTTAGTAGCGATTGAAGTCCACTCCTGCTATCCGGGTAAGTTCAGCGCGCCGCTGACGAGATCCGCTGGAGCTTCCGCATCAGCCCCTCAAGCTTGTCGAGCCTTAATGCATTCGCGCCGTCCGACAACGCCCGCTCCGGGGCTTCATGCACTTCGATGAATACCGCATCGACGCCCACGGCCACTGCGGCGCTTGCCAATGGTTCGATGAACTCGGGCTGCCCGCCCGAAGCCCGTCCCGTTGCGAACCCGGCAACTGCACGGAATGCGTCGCGTCGAAGACTACCGGATATCCGAAGCCGCGCATGATGGCCAGACCGCGCATATCCACCACCAGATTGTTGTAGCCGAACGAGGTGCCGCGCTCGGTCAGCAGAATCCGGTCATTGCCGGTGGAGGCGACCTTCTCCGCGGCGAGGCGAATATCGGCGGGCGACACGAATTGGCCCTTCTTGATGTTGACCGCGCGTCCGGTCTTTCCTGCCTCTACCAGCAGGTCGGTCTGGCGGCACAGGAACGCCGGAATCTGCAAAATGTCGGCCGACTCGGCTGCGAGAGCCGCCTGCGAGGGCTCGTGGATATCGGTCAAGACCGCGATTCCCGCGATCGCGGACGCTCTTCAAAATCCGCAAACCCTCTTTGATCCCCGGGCCGCGATAGGAATTCACACTGGATCGGTTCGCTTTGTCGAAGGACGCCTTGAAGACAAATGGCGCATTCAAGCTCTTTTGCCAATTTTGAGAGCGCCGTGGCGAGCATGTTGACGTGCTCTTCGCTCTCGATCACGCACGGTCCGGCGATCAGCGCCAGCCGCCCGCCACCGCCGATTTCTACTCAGGAAGTGATGCGCACTATTGCAGGATCACCGAAGTTCGTCCCGGTGCAGCATGTGCGCGCTTGTCAGGCTTGGCTTCGGCCCGGACACGGCGGTAATTGAGCGCGGCGCCGACAAACGCGCGGAACAAAGGATGCGGCTCCAGGGGCTTGGACTTGAACTCGGGATGGAACTGGCAGCCCAGGAACCAGGGATGATCGGGCAGCTCGCAGATTTCGACGTAGACGCCGTCGGGGGTCTCGCCCGTCAGCCGCAGGCCGTGCTCCTTGAGAACGGCTTCGTATTCGCGATTGAATTCGTAGCGGTGGCGGTGACGCTCGCTGATCTCGCGGCGGCCGTACGCCTGGCGCGCGAAACTGTTGTCCGCCAGCTGGCAGGGATACGCGCCCAGGCGCATGGTTCCGCCCAGCTCGTCGACGCCCTTCAGCTCGCGCAGCTTGTAGATCACGCGATCGGGCGTGGCCGGATCGAACTCGGTGGAGTTGGCTTGCGCCAGTCCGCAGACGTTGCGAGCGAACTCGATCACCATGGTCTGCATCCCCAGGCAAATCCCGAAATAGGGAACTTTGGATTCGCGTGCGTAGCGGATGGCTTGCAGCATGCCCTCGATGCCGCGGCGTCCGAACCCGCCCGGCACCAGGATCCCGTCGAAGCCTTCGAGCTCTCCGGCGGCCTCGGGCCACTTGAGCCGCTCTGCTTCGATCCAGGTGATGTTGACCTTGGCGTCGTGCGCCAGGCCGCCGTGCAACAGCGCTTCTTTCAGGCTCTTGTAGGAATCCTCGTACTCGACGTATTTTCCGACCAGGCCGATCGATACTTCCCGCGTCGGCTGCTTGACGCGGTGCACCATGTCGGTCCAGGCGGTGAGATTCCGCGGGCCGGCTTCCAGCGCCAGCAGGCGCATCGCGATTTCGTCCACGCCCTGCTCGGCGAACGTCAGCGGGACTTCATACACGCTATCCACGTCCTTGGCGGTGATCACCGCCTCCAACCGCACGTCGCAGAACAGCGCGATCTTTTCCTTCATCTCCTGGGGGATGGGGCGCTCGCTGCGGCAAACAAGAATATCCGGCTGGATACCGATGGCGCGCAGCTCCTTCACGCTGTGCTGGGTGGGCTTGGTCTTCAGCTCCTGCGCGGCCGCGATCCAGGGGACCAGGGTCACGTGCACGAACAGCGTATTTTCGCGGCCCAGCTCGTGCCGCAACTGGCGGATGGCTTCCAGGAACGGCAGCGACTCGATATCGCCCACGGTGCCGCCGATTTCGCAGATCACCACGTCGGCCGCCGATTGGTCGGAAGGGTTGGAGACGCGGCGAACGGCGGCTTTGATCTCGTTGGTCACGTGCGGGATCACCTGCACGGTCTTGCCCAGGTAATCGCCGCGGCGCTCGCGCGAGATGATCTGTTCGTAGATGCGTCCGCTGGTCAGGTTGTTGGCCTGCGAAAGAGGCGAGTGGGTGAAGCGCTCGTAATGGCCCAGGTCGAGGTCGGTCTCCGCGCCGTCGTCGGTGACGAACACCTCGCCGTGCTGGAACGGGCTCATGGTGCCGGGATCGACGTTCAGGTAGGGATCGAATTTCTGCAGCGTGACCTTCAGGCCGCGGCTTTCGAGCAGACAACCCAGACTCGCCGCCGCGATCCCTTTGCCCAGGGAGGAAACCACACCGCCGGTTACGAAAATGTATTTGGCCATTGTTTATCCAATCGCGCACAACGGACCGCGACGGGGAAGCTGCATCCTGTGCGCTCTCACCGATTCACCATAGTCTTTTCGAATAGCTCCGCCACCTGTCTCCAATCTTCGGGCGTATCGACGCCCAGGGACTCGTACTCGGTTTCGACCACACGAATCTTGTGTCCGTTTTCGAGCGCCCGCAACTGTTCCAGACGTTCGGCTCGCTCCAGCGGCCCGACCGGCAGATCCGGATAGGCGAGCAGGAAGTCGCGGCGGTACACATACAACCCGATGTGCTTGTAATAGGGGTTGTTTGCCGTCCCGAGCAAAGGGAATAGGGCAACGTGAGAAATACAGCGCGTTGCCCTGCGCGTCGGTCACAACCTTGACTACGTTGGGATCTTGGATGTCGGCGGGGCGCTCGATCCGTTTCTTGAGGGTGCCCATGGGAACGGCGCCCATGTCGTCGTCCAGAAGGCCGAGAATCGCGGCGTCGATGGCCGCGGGATCGATCATGGGCTCGTCACCCTGCACGTTGACGATGATCTGGGCCTGGGAGGCCGAGGCCGCCTCGGCCACGCGGTCGGTGCCGGAGGCGTGATCGGCGCGCGTCATGACCACGCGGGCGCGAAAGTCTTCAGCCGCCGCGCGGATGCGCTCGTCATCGGTGGCGATCACCACGTCCGTGAGATAGCGCGCCTGGGAGGTGCGTTCCCACACGTGCTGCAGCATGGTCTTACCGGCGATGGAGACGAGGGATTTGCCGGGGAAACGCGAGGAAGAGTACCGTGCGGGGATTACACCAAGAATCCGTTGCGGCACACTCGAATATAGCACAGAGGGGGCTGCCAGCGAAGGGATTCGAAAATCATATTCTTATCCAATTTGGAAGTTCATGTGTTCCGAAATGGACCTGTCCTGCTATAATCAGGACAGGTTGCGGCCACTATGCGTTCGTTGTTGGCGATCGCGCTGCTGGGTACTTCGCTGCTGCCATTGACAGCAGAGGATCCGGTTGGGAAACGGGCGGATCCGAACGCTCCGACCATAAGTATTCAGCCTCGCCCCCGGCCTTCCCCGACCGGTTCCGGCGAAACCATACTGGACCGCCGGGCCGATCTCCGCATTGATACCACGGTGGTTCTGGTGCCGGTGGCGGTAACCATCGCGGCGACCGGCAAGCTTCTCACCGGCCTGGAGAAAGAGAATTTCGAGTTGACCGAGGATAAAGTATCCCAGGAGATTACCACGTTCGGAAGCGAGGATGTGCCGGTTTCGGTGGGCTTGGTTTTCGACTGCAGCGGCAGCATGGGCGAGAAGCTCGACCGGTCGCGCCAGGCGGTGGCTCAGTTCATGCGCACCGCCAACCCTCAGGACGAATTCTTCCTGGTTCAGTTCAATGACCGGCCCGAACTCGACGGTGCCGTTCACCCCCCGTAGCGAGGAAATTCAGAGCCATCTGACCTGGGTGCAGTCCAAAGGCCGAACCGCGCTGCTGGACGGCGTGGCCATGGCCATGAACGAGATGAAAAAGGCCCGTAACGGCCGGAAGGCCATCCTGATCATCTCTGATGGAGGGGACAATTCCAGCCGATACACCGAGAGCGAGGTGCGGAACTGGGTGCGCGAAGGCGACGTTCAGATCTACTCGATCGGAATTTTCGAGGCATTCGGCTCGCGCGGGCGAACTCCCGAAGAGATGGAGGGTCCCGGGCTGCTCAGCGACTTGGCCGAACAGACGGGCGGGCGCAACTTTACTGTCGAGAATCTGGCGGATTTACCCGATGTGGCCGCCAAGATCGGCTTGGAGTTGCGTAACCAGTACGTGCTGGGCTACAGCCCGAAGAATGCCGCTAAAGACGGCAAGTACAGAAAAGTGGAAGTGAAGCTGGTCAAGGTTAAGGATTTGCCGCCGTTACGCGCTCGCTACCGTCCTGGATATGTCGCGCCTTCTCAGTAAGTGGCACAGTAAATGGCTGATCGCGGGGCTGTTGACGGCCGGCCTGGGGGCGGTCCGCGCACAGGATGAGATCCCCACTTTCCACACGGAAATCAAAGAGGTCACCCTTCACGTCAGCGTTCTCGACAAGAACGGGAAACTGATCACCGATATCCCGAAGTCGGCATTCAAGGTGCTCGAGGATAACGTCGAGCAGCCCATCAAGCTGTTCCGCCGCGAAGATGTTCCGGTTTCGATGGGGATTCTGGTGGACAACAGCGGCAGCATGAATGACAAGCGCTCGCGCGTGGCGGCGGCGGCTCTGGCCCTGGTGAAGGCGTCGAATCCCGATGATGAAGTCTTCATCGTGAATTTCAACGACGATCCGTATCTGGACCAGTCGTTCACCCATGACAGCAAGAAGCTGGAAGAAGCGCTGGCCCGCATCGACTCGCGCGGCGGCACGGCCATGCGGAGCGCCATCAGCGGCGCGCTCGATTACATGAAGACCGACGCCAAGCTGGACAAGAAAGTGATCGTGGTGGTCACCGACGGCAACGACAACGCCAGCGGCGACAACCCTACTCTGGAGCAGCTTCTGCGCAAGCTCCGCGATAGCGGCGTGCTGATATACTCCATCGGGCTGCTGAATGAAGAAGAGCCTCGCGAGGCCCGGGCGGCCAAGCGCGCGCTCAATTCGCTGGCCGAAACCTCCGGCGGTGCCGCCTACTATCCCAAGGATCTGGATGAGGTGGAAAAGCTCACGCCGGAGATCGCGCACGAGATCCGCAATCAATACACCATCGTGTATTCGCCGCTGAACGAGAATCTGGACGGATCCTTCCGCCGGATCAAGGTCGAGCTGAGCGGATACCGCGGCGCCACCGTGCGGGCGAAGAACGGTTATTACGCCACGCCCGACAGGCCTAAGACCACCGTGTCTCTCGGCAAGCCATGAGTATCTCCCGGCATGATCGGCTTTCTGTGGCGCTCGGCCCAAGGACACCGTCTGAGCCCGTGGCGCAGTCCCTACCTGCGCTGGCGGATCGAAACCTATTGGGGCCTGCACGCGGACCGAATCTCGCCGGCTGAGTTCCGGGCCTTCATGTGGCGTCACCGCGGGGAGTTGCTGCGATTCCTGCGCTGGGCGGCGCAAATGGAGGCAATGACGGAGTCGGCCAGCCGGGCTACATCTCCACCGCAGCGGCCAATTCGTTATCTCGATCTGTAGACTGAGAGCATATGACCGTTGAAGCGGACTTCTTGAATTGCGCCGCTGAGAAGCTGACCGAGCTGTGCGGGCGGATTGAAACCTGCCTGGGCAAGCTCACGCCGGAACAGATCTGGATGCGCGGCACGGAGAACCAGAACGCCGTCGGCAATCTGGTGCTGCATCTGAACGGCAACGTGCGGCAGTGGATCCTGAGCGGAGTCGGCGGGGAGCCGGATGCGCGCGTCCGCGATGAGGAATTCTCAGCGCGAGGCGGAATGGAGCCGGAGGCGCTCGGACGCTTACTGCGATCCGCGGTGGATCGAGCGCTCGCGGTCATCCGTTCGTTGCCGCATGAGCGGCTGGCCGAACGCGCCACCATCCAGGGTTACGATGTGACGCTGCTCAAGGCGATTTTCCACGTGGTCGAGCATTTTTCCGGGCACACGGCGCAGATCATCTTCGTCACCAAGATGTTCACCGGCGAGGACCTGGGGTTTTATGCGTATTTGTCGAAGCCGCAACCGCACAGCGGAAAAACTGCCTAGATGGTGAGACGCCTCGTCTATTTCGCGTTGCTCTTGGCGCCGTTGTCCGCGCAGGAACCCGTGCGCTATGAGCTAGGATTCCCCAACGCGGCGCATCACGAAGCTGAAGTCCGCGCCACGTTTTCCGGTGTCCGCGGGCCCGTGCTTGAAGTGGTGATGAGCCGGTCTTCTCCCGGACGGTACGCTCTACACGAGTTCGCCAAGAATATTTACAATGTTCGCGCGACAGATGGCGCTGGAAAGCGTCTGCAGGTGACGCGGCCTAATCCCTACCAGTGGGACGTGGAAACCTCAGGCGGAACGGTAGTGATCGACTACACCTTATTCGGCGACCGCGCCGACGGGACTTACGACGCGATCGATTCCTCGCATGCGCATCTGAATCCGCCCGCGACGTTCGCCTGGGCCCGGGGTTTTAGAAGAGCCCGATTTCGCTCAAAATCGAGATTCCCCGAGGCTCGGATTGGACCGTCGCCACGCAACTGGCGCCCGGCAAGGGCGGAACCCTCTCTATAAACGATTGGACCGCGCCCAACCTGGACGCGCTCATGGACGGTCCGCTGGAAATCAGCTCTCACATGCTGCGGGAGTGGAACGCGGACGGCGAGCGGTTCCGCCTCGCGCTGCATGCTCAGGCCGCCAATGATGTGGTGACGCGTTTCGAGCGGATGTGCGAAGCCGTGGTGCTGGAGGAGGAAGGGGTCTTCGGCGGGTTTCCCAAGTACGACAACGGTTCCTACACCTTCCTGATAGATTACCTGCCCTACGTTTCAGGGGACGGCATGGAGCATCGCGACTCGACGGTGATCACCAGCGTCCGGCCGCTGACGCGCGAATCCGCCGGGCAGCTGATCGAATCGGTCGCGCACGAGTTCTTTCATTCCTGGAACGTCAAGCGGATCCGGCCGCGCTCGCTCGAACCGTTCGATTACGAGCGGGTCAACATGTCCGGCGAACTGTGGTTTGCCGAAGGGTTCACCGATTACTACGCTCCCCTGGTTCTGCGGCGCGCGGGTCTCATGTCGCGAGACGAGTTCATGTTGTCATGGGAAATGCGATCAATACGGTGCTCCATGCGCCCGGACGCGAGGTATTCAGCCCGGTGGATATGAGCCGGCGGGCGGCTTTTGTCGACGGGGCAACGTCGGTCGATCCGCAGAACCAGGCCAATATATACATTTCGTATTACACCTACGGGCAAGCCGTCGCCTTGGGAATCGACCTGGCGATCCGGTCGCGTTTTCCGGGCAAATCGCTGGATGACTGGATGCGCGCGATGTGGCGCGGGCATCCCGATGTACAGAAACCGTACACCGAACAGGACCTGGAGCAGGCGCTGGCGGAAGCCACCGGGAGCAGCGAATTCGCGAGAGAGATGTTCGAGCGCCACATCGAGGGGCTGGAACCGATGGATTATGCCGCGCTGTTGGCCAGCGCCGGCTTCGTGCTGCAACCGGCGTCGCCCGGAGAGGCGTGGATCGGAACGCCGCCCATGCGCTTTTCCGATCGCGGGATCGACATGATCGGACCGACTTTGCGCGGCTCGCCCCTGTATGCCGCTGGGATCGATCGTGGCGACCGGATCGTCGAAATCGACGGCAAGAAACTCAAGAATCGGAGCCAGCTGGACGATCTGGCCGCTTCGCACAAGCCTGGGGACCGCAGCAGGCTGACGGTGGAAACGCGTGCCGGAAAGAAGCAGGTCCGGATCACATGGGCACAGGCGCCGGATGTCGAGATCGTTTCGTTCGAAGAGGCGGGGCGAAAAGTGACGCCCGAGATCAGGGCGTTCCGCCAGGCGTGGCTGGGGTCCAAGGCGCTGCAGCCTCTCCCCAGATCGAATAGGGGACGAATACAATAGGGGATTATGAGACGTCTTCTCTTGTTGCCGGCTCTGAGCTTGATCCCGGTATTGTGCTGGGGGCAAACAGCCAAGCACCTTGCCAACGTCAAGCAGATCACCCACGGCGGGCAGAACGCGGAAGCCTATTGGGCTCCCGACGGCAAGCGCCTGATCTTCCAGGCGACGCGCGACACCAGCCAATGCGATCAGCAGTACATCATGAACGCCGACGGGTCGGACATGCACATGGTGTCGACCGGGAAGGGTGTCACGACGTGCGGCTATTTTCTGCCTGACGGGAAGCACATCATCTACGCGTCGACCCACGAGGCCGGGCCGTCCTGTCCGGCGCGGCCGGATCGCAGTAAGGGCTACCTGTGGGCGGTCTATCCCGGCTTCGATATCTACCTGGCGGACGACAAGGGCAAGATCGAAAAGAAGCTGACCGAGGCGGCCGGCTACGATGCCGAGGCGACCATCAACTTCAAGAACAAGAAGATCATCTACACCTCCCTGGCCTCCGGCGATCTGGATTTGTGGACCATGAACCTGGATGGTTCCGGGAAGAAGCAGATCACCAAGACCGAGGGTTATGACGGAGGCGCCGTGTTCTCGCGCGACGGGTCGAAGATGGCCTGGCGCGCGTTTCATCCGGATACCCCCGATAAGACAAAGACTTACCGGGATCTCTTAAAGGAAAACCTGACGGCTCCCATGAAGATGGAGTTGTGGGTAGCCAATGGCGACGGGTCGAACTCCAAGCAGATCACTAACTTCGGGTGCGCAAGCTTCGCGCCTACCTTCACCCCGGACGGCAAGAAGATTCTGTTCTCGTCCAATAAGAACAAATGCGATAGCCGGGATTTTGAGCTGTTTACGATCAACCCGGATGGCACTGGCCTGGAACAAGTGACCTTCTACAATGGCTTTACATCGTTCCCGGAGTTTTCGCCCGACGGAAAGAAGATCGTGTTTGTTTCCAGCTACCAAACCACCAGCGACTATGAATTTAATATCTTTACGGCCGATTGGAAGTAGTGGAGAATGAACCTATGAAACATCTTGCCTTGGTTGCCACCGCCGTGCTCGCCCCTATGTTTGTCATGGCTCCGCTATTCGCCGGAGTCCGGATCGTGGCAGAAGACACAGATCTAGCCACGAAGAAGGTCACTACGGACCAGATTCTCTTGGACGCGAACCGGATGCGTATGGAATCCGACGACGGCAGATCGATCATGTTCCTGACCGATGGCGGCCGGAACCGGATGGTCGTCCTCGATAAGGCCAAGAACCAATATCAGGAGATCGACGAGGCGACCATGAAGCAGTTGGGACAGCAGCTATCGGCGGCCATGGCGCAGATGCAGGCGCAGCTCAAGAACATGCCGCCGGAGCAGCGCGCGATGATGGAGAAGATGATGAAGGGCAAGATGCCGCAGGCGGCCGCCGCGGCTGCTCCCAAGACTGTGTACACGGCCAAAGGCAGCGGCAGCGTCAATGGATTCAGCTGCACCAGGTATGAGGGCGATCTGGCCGGTAAGAAGGAGGCGGAAGTCTGCGCCGCGCTCCCCGCGCAGCTCAAGCTCACGCCTGGCGACTTGCAGATTTTCGAAAGGATGAGGCAGTTCTCCGCCAGCCTCGTGAGCACGCTGGCCAACTCTCCGGTGAAGGTCAAGGTTCCCACGGGGTATGGGCTCGACCAAGGTTATGAAGGATTTCCGATCCAGAGGGTGGATTTCGAGAACGGCCAGGCGACCAAGCGCTCGGAGTTGAAGTCGATCACGCGGGTGAACTTAACAGACGCGGACTTCTCCCTCGGCAACGCCAAGAAGGTCGAGCTGCCGATCCCCGGCGCGCGCGGCAACTAGCGCCAGGGCGCCTTACGAATGCCACGCAAGCGCAAGGTCCACGTCACCAAGGTGACTGCGTTCCTGCCGTACTCGGTCGACCTGACGAAGCTCAAAAGCAACAACACGCTGGACATCGAGGTGCGGAGCGGTGATGTGCTGCTCGGCAGGCTGCTGATGGGGCGGGGGAGCGTGCAATGGTGGCCGAGCGGGAATAAGACGCACGCGCTGAAGAAAAACTGGCGGCAATTCGCCGAGATGCTCGCGCGCGGGATGGCGTAACACCGCCGTTATTGGATCTCGACTAGTTCCATCCGCTTGAGCTGTCCGCAGGCTGCGTAAACGTCGAGCCCGCGGGGCTTCCGCACAAAACAGGGCAGGGTGCGGCGCACGATCGTCTGAAAGGCCGCTACGCGCTGCGGATCCGGTGTCGCAAACGGGATCCCGGGACCCGGATTCAGCGCGATCAGGTTCACTTTCGCGTTCAGATTCGCCAGGAGCTTGGCCACACGGCGGGCATCGGCGTCGGTGTCATTGACGCCCTTGAGCAATACGTACTCGAAGGTCAGCTTTTCCCAGGGCCGCAGCGGATACGCGCGGCACACGTCGATCAACTCACGCAGGTGATATTTGCGCGTGATGGGCATCAGCGTCTGGCGCTGCTCTTCCGTCGATGCGTTAAGCGAGATCGCCAGCTTCGGACGAACTTCTTCCTTCGCGAGTTCGCGGATTTTGGGGATGATGCCGGAGGTCGACAGCGTGATCCGCCGCGGCGAAATCGCCATGCCTTCCGGGTCGGCCAGGAGCCGGGTAGCTTTGATTACGTTGGTCAGATTCAACAGCGGTTCGCCCTGACCCATCATCACGATGTTGAGGCGGTCGACATTGGCTTCCAGACCGCGATCGGCGGCCACGCGCAGAACCTGTCCGACGATTTCGCCCGCCGTCAGGTTGCGCTCCAGCCCCAGCAGCGCCGTGAGGCAGAACTTGCAGTCGACTGGACAGCCGACCTGGGTCGAGATACAGACCGTCGAGCGTTCCCCCTCGGGCATCCAGACGGTCTCCACTGTCTTCCCGTCGGCCAGCTTCAGCAGATAGCGGCGCGTACCGTCGGCCGAATCGAAAACCCGTTCGACTTCGGGGATGCCCACCGGAAACTCATCGCGCAGCGGCTTGGGCAGAGTCGAGACGCGGTGCAGATCAGTCACGTGTTGGCGGTACACCGCTTCGTAGATTTGGCGGGCGCGGAAGCGGGGATGCTCCGGACCAAGAGCCGCGGCGATGTCGGCAACTTCCATCCCGACAATAGTTTGCGGCGCACCTTGGTTCACACGTTCAGGATATCATCCAGAAGCCCGAAGCCCGCGCGGTAAGATGGGAAAGATGAGTCGCACCTTGCGAAAGACCAGGTCCAAAACCAAAGCGCGGGAGATCGAGCGCGAAGTCCTCCCCAACGGCATACGCGTCGTCACCGAGCGGATGCCGAACGTCCGCAGCGTCTCGGTAGGGTTGTGGATCGCCACCGGGTCGCGCGAGGAGCAGTTGCACGAAACCGGCCTCTCTCATTTCGTGGAACACATGGTGTTCAAGGGCACCAAGCACCGCACGGCGGAGCAGATCGCGCGGTCGGTGGACTCCATCGGCGGCGGCCTGGATGCGTTCACCTCCAAGGAATTGGTCAGCTACAACGTCAAGGTGCTGGATGAGCACCTGCCGGAAGCCTTCGACGTGGTGGCGGACCTGGTCCGCAATCCGCTGTTCGAGCCCAAGGACATCGAGAAGGAAAAAACCGTCATCCTCGAAGAGCTGAAGATGGAGGTGGATAATCCCGAGTACCTGATCCACGAACTCTTCTCCAGCCGCTTCTGGAAGGGGCACGCGCTGGGCCGGTCGATTTTGGGAACCAAGCAGACCATCCGCAGTTTCGACCGCGGCATGATCGACAAATACTACCGGCATTTCTATGCGCCCTCGAACATTCTGGTGACGGCGGCCGGGAACCTGAGCCATAGGCAGATGGTCCGGCTGGTGGGCGATCACCTGGGCGATCTGAAGCCTCGGCCGTTTCGTCCGCGGCAATCCAAGCCGCGCCCGCACGCCCCGCTGATATTTTGCAACAAGGAGTCGCTGGAGCAGGTTCACCTGTATATCGGTGTTCCCTCCATCCCGATGCCGCACGAGCAGCGCTTCGCCTGCTACATCCTGAACGCGATTCTGGGCGGCGGCATGAGCTCGCGCCTGTTCCAGAACATCCGCGAAAAACAGGGACTGGTTTACGCGATTTTCTCGGAGCTTGCCATGTATCACGATGCAGGCTGCATGCTGGTGTACGCCGGCACGTCCATTCGCTCCGCCCGGAGAGTGATCAAGTCGATCGTCCATGAGCTGAGCGAGGTGTCGTCGACGAAAGTCAGCGCGGAGGAGTTGCGGCGGGCCAAGGATCACCTCAAGGGCTCCACGGTCCTGGGCATGGAGAGCACCAGCAGCCGCATGGGCAACCTGGCGCGGCAGGAGTTGTACTTCAAGAGGTTCTATTCGCTGGACGAAATGCTGGAGCGCATCGAGCGGGTGACGGCCGAAGAGGTGCAGGCTCTGGCGCAGCAGTTCTTCGATCCACAGCATATGGCCGTGGCCATGCTCGGCCGCCTGGAAGGCTTCCGCTTGCGCCGCGAGGACCTGACACGATAACGTCGTTTGGTATGCAGCATGTCCGCCCGGTAGCGGCGCGGTTTTGTCGCGTCGCGGCGCTGGCGATCCTTTTCTGCGCTTTCGCCTCAGCGCTGGACACCTCCAAACTCAAGCCGACCGGGTACGTGAACGATTTCGCGCACGTGATCGACCCGCGATTCGCGGCGGCGATTGAAGCCTATTGCGGCAATGTGGAGCGCGCCACCGGAGCGCAATTCGCCATCGTCACGGTGGATTCGCTCGAAGACGAGCCTGTCGAGGACGTCGCGGTCCGCCTGTTCAAGGAATGGGGCATCGGTAAGAAGGGCACTGACGAAGGCCTGCTGGTCCTGCTGGCGATCAAAGACCGCAAGAACCGTGTGGAGGTCGGCTATGGACTGGAGCCCATCATTCCGGATGGTTACGCTGGGGGGGTGCTGCGCGGCATCCGGCCGATCCTGCGGCAAGGGAATTACGGCGGAGCGCTGCTGGCCGCGGCGCAGCAGTTCGGCCAGCGTATCGCTCAAGCCAAGGGCGTCACCATCGAAGGCCAGCCGCCTCCACAAAGGGGCTCCGGGGATCCGAATGGCGGCGGGCTCGTCGGGATCATCATCGGCTTCGTCGTTTTAATGCTTTTTCTTCGGGCGATCGGGGGCGGTCGCGGTGGACGGGGCGGCGGCGGCGGTTTACTGGCCGGCATGCTTCTCGGTAGTATGATGGGGCGCCGGGGAGGTGGCTGGGGCGGCGGTGGCTTCGGAGGTGGAGGATTCGGCGGCGGTGGCGGAGGCGGTGGATTCGGGGGCTTCGGGGGTGGAAGCTCGGGTGGTGGCGGCGCATCGGGTGGCTGGTGACAAAATGGAACTCTTGAAGGAATTAGTCGCAAAACTGGAACAGGCCTTCAGTGACCGCCTGGTGTCGGTGATCCTGTACGGATCGTCGGCCTCGCCCGATCGCGCGGACCGGTTCTCCGACCTGAACGTTTTCTGTGTGCTGAAACAAGTCACCCCGCGGGAACTGATGGAGGGCGAGCCGGTTCTCACGTGGTGGCATGAAAAGGGACAGCCCTGGCCGCTGCTGATGAGTGAAGACGAGGTCTACAACTCGGCTGACAGCTTCCCCATCGAATTCCACGATATGAAGGAACGGCGCCGCGTGCTGTATGGGCTGGACGTGATTTCCGACCTGAAAGTCGATATGCGGAACTACCGCACCCAGGTGGAGCATGAGCTTCGCTCCAAGCTGTTGCGGCTGCGGCAGCAAGGGGCTTCCCAGTTGTCCCATCCGCCGGGGCTGCTGGCGCTGTGTGTGGATTCGGTTTCCACGTTCTGCGTGCTGGGACGGAATGCCCTGGAGGTGGCCGGGAAGAAGCCTAAATCCGAGCGGCGGGCGGTGGTCCGGCAACTGGCCGAGGTTATGCAGGCCGACATGAAACCGTTTGAGATCCTGTTGGATATCCGCGAAGACACTCCCGGCGCCGGACTGGGCGACTTGGGCGACCCGGGCGAACTATTTGCGCAGTATCTCGTATGTATTAACAGGCTGGTCACGTTTGTCGATAACCTCGACGGCCACGGGGGATAACGAAACCGGGTGAGGAAAATATGAAAAGCGTACTGATTACGTTGGGTGTCATCGTATTGCTGGTGCTGATTCTGGGCGGCAGCCTGATGGGTTCCCGCAATGAGCTGGTCACGGAGCAGGAAGCCTACAAAGCGCAGTGGCAGCAAGTGGACGTCGTGCTGCAGCGCCGCCTCGATCTGATTCCGAACCTGGTGGCGACGGTCAAAGGCTTCGCCAAACAGGAGTTGAGCGTCTTCACCGAAGTAGCCGAGGCCCGCAAGGCGATGATGGGGGCCCAATCGCCGGCCCAACGGATCGCCAGCAACAATCAACTGGAAGGCGCTCTAGCCCGGCTGGCAGTGGTTGTCGAGAACTATCCCCAGCTCAAATCCGACGAAAATTTCTTGCGGCTGCAGGACGAGCTCGCGGGCACGGAAAACCGCATTGCCATCGAGCGGCGCCGTTACAATGAGGCCGTGCAGAAGTACAACACGGATATCGCGCTGTTTCCCAAGAATATCGCCGCTTCGATGTTCGGATTCCAGCGTGAGAACGCTTACTTCACGGCGGATGCCGGCGCCAAGCAGGCCCCTGCGGTGAAGTTCTAAGCTTCGCTGTCTTCGATATCTTCCAAACGCTCGGCTTCGGCCGCATAGCGCTTGAGGACCCGAATCGAATTTCCCGTGCTGAATCCAGCGCCGCGCAGCCTGCGGAACGCGGAAGCCAGGTGCTTTTGCTCCTGGAGCAAGGCGCCGAGATCCTTCCCGCGATACTTGCGCGCCAGAAACGCCTCGATCATCGCGATTTCATCGACGCCTTCGAACGCCGTGTCCACCGCTTCCTTCGCGACCGCGGGCGCGACACGCCGGGCCATCAAATCCCGAAGAACGCGGGTTTTGCCGAGTCCTTGACTTTCACGGCGCCATTCCGCGAAGCTGCCGGCGAAACGGCGGTCATTCACCACGCCCGCCTGCTTGAGACGAGCGAGTACCGTTTCGATGTCTTCCTGCCGTGCGGCGCGCTTCTTAAGGCGCGTTTTGAGCTCGGAGACGGTATACGCGCGAGCCGAGAGAGCCCGCGCGGCGTAGTCCATCAATCCCTCTACATCCAGCGGCTTGGGTGTGCGAAACGCCATCTTATTTTTGGCTTTGGTCCTTATTTCCCTTAGCGGCGCGCCGCAGTTTAACCCATTGCGGGAACAGCGGCGGATTCTCGAGCCAGGTGAGCATCCACAGCGCCATTTCTGCTTTTTCGGCTCGTTTTTCCGGATTGCGCGCGGCCCAGCGGGCGTGGTCCTTGGCCTCGATCACCAGGCGGCGGATCGAGGCGTGAAGCGCGGCATCGCCACGTTCATATTCCTGGAGCATGTTCAACAGGCTGGATTCCAGCGCTTCGAAGGTCTCCTGCCGGACGCCCTCGACCAACGGGCTCAAAGGCACACCCGACGCGCGCAGGAGCCGCCGCAGATAGCTCCCTGAAACGGGGGCCAGCTCCACGTGCAGCATGGCCCATTCCCGCTCGCCGATCCGCGCCGGACGTTCCCGCTCCAGCCAGCGGAGCAGGTCAGTGCGCTTTCCCCGAGGACTTTCTTTGGGACGCATGACGATAGCTTCCTACGGCCTTATTGTGCGCCGCCAGGTTCGAAGAAAACACGTGTCCATCGCCGCCCGGCTTGGCCACGAAATACAGGAATTTGGTCGCGGCTGGATGGATCGCGGCGGCCAGCGAACTCGCACCAGGGTTTGCGATAGGTCCTGGCGGCAAGCCTGCGTGCTGATAGGTGTTGTAGGGATTCTTGCGGTCCAGATCCGAGCGATGGATTGCGCCCCGGTAGCGGTTTTCCAGCAGCGCGGCGTAGATTACCGTGGGATCGCAATCGAGCGGCATGCCGATCCGCAAGCGGTTCTCGAACACGCTGGCGACCAGCGGGCGCTCTGCCGGGACGCCCGTTTCCTTCTCGATCATCGAAGCGAGCGTGACGGTATTCACAACATCCTCCGTCTTTTCCGGCGCCAGTTTTTTCCATTCCTTGCGGAACTGGCCGGTCATCATCTGGCACAGCATGGCCGGAGTAGTGGAATGCGACAACCGGTACGTGGAGGGGAATAGAAACCCTTCGAGGTTCGGGGCGCCCGGCGCCAAGTCGTGAAGCAGATCCTGAACGACGGCGGGATCCGCCGCCGCGCGCAGAAAATCCTGGCCCGGCATGACCGCTTCAGACTCCAGCAGCCGCGCGATGTCGAACATGTTGGAGCCTTCCGGGACCGTGAAACTGAAGTAGTAAACATCGCCGCGCGCCAGGCGGCTGTACACTTCGGCCACGCTGGCCGCCCGATCGAACCGGTATTCTCCGGCCTGCAGCGTGGTCCGCGGATGGATCGCCCGGGCCAGCCAGAACTGCCACGCGTACTGGATGATTCCGTCGTTGGTGAGTTGCCGCGCGATAGCCGGCGTTCCGGAGCCTTTCGGAATCTGCAGGAACAGGTTGCCCTCGAAGGCCCGGTACGGGGAGCGGAGAGAAAGCAGCACGCCACCGACGATCCCGGCGACGCACAGCAGCGCGATGATTTTCTTCAAGGAAGCGTCTCCAAATTGAGGAAGCTCTCCAGCAGGATCTGGGCGGACAGCCGGTCCACGGCCCGCGCGCGCTTGGCGATGCTGATGCCGCTCGATTTCAAAACGCGCTGGGCTTCGACCGTGGTCAGCCGTTCATCCCACAGACGGACCTCCCGGCCGGTCCACTCGGCCAGGCGGCCGGCGAATTCGCGGGCATGCTGGGCCTGCCGGCCTTCGTCGCCGCTCATGTGCAAGGGGAGTCCCAGCAGGATCAGGCGGACGTCATGCTCGGTGGCCAGCCGGTCTAATTCCGCCAGATCGGTCCGGATATTGACGCGCTGGAGCGTGGGAAGCCCCTGGGCGGTCAGGCCCAGCGGGTCGCTCAGGGCCAGTCCAATGCGTTTTTTACCCAGATCCAGCGCGAGAATGCGGCCCTTCCCTGGATTTGCATTTATGGGCACGCTGAGTCCAATTATAGTGATAGGGGAGTGGTCACTCAAAGTACATCGGCGGAAAAGACTTACCGGGTTGCGATCAGCATCCTGGCGGCGGCCGGCGGTGTGGGCCTGCTGTATTACGGGCAGGTGTTTTTCATTACCGTGATCATCGCCTTCATGATCGCGTTTTTGCTGGAGCCGGCGGTGCGCCTGTTCATGAGAATCCGCATGCCGCGCGGGCTGGCCAGTTTCCTGGTGGTCGCTCTCTGGCTGGGATGCCTGTATTTCGCCGGATTAGGACTCTACATCGAGGGGACCGCGATGGTCCAGGACCTTCCGGCGTACGGCGCGCGCATCAATGAACTGGTGGAGAACGCCGCCGTCCGCGTGGAAAGCTTCGAAACGAACGTGTACAGCACATTGGTGCCGAAACGCTTCCAGGATCAGGCCATCGCTCCCCAGCCTCAGCCACAGCCGCCACCTACACGCGGCAAAAGGAAAGCCGCGGAGCCGCAGCCGCCTTCTCCTCCTCCCGTTCAGGAGGTCCGCGTACGGCAGGAGCCCACCGCGATGGTCAGCTACATCTACGGCTATCTGCGTTCGTTCTACAGCATTCTGCTGATGTCGTCGTTCATTCCTTTCCTGGTGTACTTTATTTTGAGCTGGGGAGATCATCTGCGCTCGCGGCTTTTGTTCACGCTGGAGGGAGAGCCGCGCTATACCGTCGCCAAGGCCATGGACGGGGTGGGCGACATGGTGCGCGCCTACGTGGTCGGCAACTTTTTGCTGGGCGTTCTGCTGAGTATCGCCAGTGTGATCCTGTTTGCCTCGGTCAGCCTGCCTTACTGGCAGGTGGTGGGTCCGCTGAGCGGATTCCTGAGCCTGGTCCCCTATATCGGGATGCCGCTGGCGCTGATTCCGCCTCTGATTGCCGCGCTTCCGAAAAACGATGCGGCGCTGTATCTGTTTCTGCTGGCGAGCGTCGGCCTGCTGCACCTGTTCGCGCTGAATCTGCTGTATCCGAAATTCGTGGGTTCGCGGGTGCATCTGAATCCTCTGGCGGTCACCATCGCCCTGATGCTGTGGGGTATCCTGTGGGGCGGAATCGGCCTGATTCTGGCCATTCCCATTACGGCCGGAATCAAGGCGGTCTGCGACAACGTGAGCAGCCTGAAGCCCTACGGGCGGCTGCTGGGAGACTAAGTGCATGGGACGGTCTGTGGTCTATTTCCTGGTGGGCTTGGGGCTGGTGGGAGCCGCGATCTTCAGCGCCTTCTACCTGAACCGGGGATCGCACGTCGATCTAAAGGGGTCGATCCTCAAAGTCCGCACTCTCGCCGACGGCGACGGCGCCATTGTGTTCGCGGATTTCCGGGTGACCAACCCGGCGGCGATCCCTTTCGTGGTCAACTCGGTCAAGATGAGCATGGAAACCCCCGACGGCGAAGTGGCCACCGCCGTCATGCTGTCGAAATCCGACGTCAAGAAAATCGCGAAGACTTACAAGCTTATTGGCCCGCAATACAACGATGTTCTCGCGATCCAGGACCAGATCCCGCCCGTTGAGACCACCGATCGCATGGCCGCCGGCCGGTTCAGCTTTCCGCCCAGGTTTCTGAAGGACCGCAAGACCCTGCGCCTGCGGATCGAAGAGGTCGATGGGGTGGTCGCCGAGATCACTGAAAAGAAGGAATGACGCTTCGCGTCAAAGTGATCCCGCGCAGCCGGAAGAACGAGGTCAGTGGCGAGCTGGCCGACGGGACCGTGAAGGTTCACGTCACCGCGCCCCCGGAGAAGGGGAAAGCCAACGAGCAGGTGTGCGCTGTGCTGGCTGCGCATTACAAGGTGCCGGTGAGGTCGGTGCACATCGTGACCGGTCACGGCAATCCGAGGAAGTTGGTTCGGATCGATTCAGGGTAGGGCGCCTTGACCTCAATCCTCCAAATGTATTATTATTCAGTCGACTGAATATTCATTCACGTGGAGACGCCCATGGCCGCATCGAGCTTCGCCGAACCGGGCTTTACGCAAGCCAGGGTCCAGCACCTGACCCAGGACTTGGACTTGCCTCAGGACACGCTGGCCCGTGTTCTGGACCTGGCCGCTCAGGTCAAGCGCACACCCCAGCGTTTTGCCCAGGCTCTGGCCGGGCGCTACATCAGCCTGCTGTTCGAAAAGCCTTCGCTGCGCACACGGGTTACCTTCGAGCTGGCCATCAAACAGCTCGGCGGCGATTCCGTCACCTCCGTCGGGCCGGTCGGCCAGCGCGAGCCGGTCAAGGATGTGGTCCGGAATCTGGATCGCTGGACCCAGGCGATCATCGCGCGAGTCTTCTCCCAGGACACGGTCAAGGAACTGGCCCAGTGGTCGCATGTGCCGGTGATCAACGCGCTGAGCGACCTGTATCATCCCTGCCAGGCGCTGGCCGACGTGCAGACGATCAAGGAAAAGTTCGGACGATGGGACGGTCTGAAGCTGGCGTTCGTCGGCGATGGAAACAACGTGGCGCATTCGCTGATGCTGACTGCCGGACGCCTGGGCATGCACGTCGCCGTGGCGACGCCCAAGGGCTATGAGCCGAAACCGCAGATCGTGCGCTGCAAGCCGGCCGTCTGGGGCGGATCAGCCTCACCAACGATCCTCTGGAAGCCGTGGAGGGCGCGCACGCGGTCTATACCGACGTGTGGGCCAGCATGGGGCATGAAGCCGAAAAGGAAGCCCGTGAGAAGAGTTTCCCGCCGTATCGCGTGGACGATGCGCTGATGTCGAAGGCCGCGCGGATGCCATCTTTATGCACTGCCTGCCCGCCCATCGCGGCGAGGAAACTACCGACGCCGTGATGGAATCGGCGCACTCGGTGGTGTTCGATCAGGCCGAGAATCGGCTGCACGCTCAAAAGGGACTGTTGCTCACTGCTGGCTCGGCTGAAACGCAGCCATTACAATTTAGACTTATGCAAAAACCCAAGAAGGTAGCGCTCGCCTACTCCGGCGGGCTGGATACATCGATCATCATCCCGTGGCTCAAGGAGCACTACGATTGCAAGGTGGTCGCGGTGTGCGGCGATATCGGGCAAGGCGGCGAGGAACTATCAGGCCTGGAATCGAAGGCGCGCAAGACCGGCGCTTCCGAAGTTTACGTGGCCGACATGCGCGAGGAGTTCGTCTCCGAATACCTGTGGCGGATGGTGCGCGCGGGCGGCGAGTACGAGCACAAGTATCTGCTGGGAACTTCGATCGCGCGGCCTCTGCTCGCCAAGAAACAGGTGGAAGTGGCGCTGGCCAGCGGTTGCGATGCGCTGGCGCACGGTTGCACCGGCAAAGGGAATGACCAAGTCCGGTTCGAGCTGACCTACAAGGCGCTGGCGCCGCAGCTGCCAGTGATCGCTCCGTGGCGCGAGTGGGACATCGTTTCGCGCGAGGACGCCATCGCCTACGCGGCCAAGCACAAGGTGCCGATCGCGCAGACCACCAAGAAGATCTACAGCCGCGACCGCAATATCTGGCACATTTCGCACGAGGGCGGGGCACTGGAAGATCCCGCCAACGCCGCTCCGGACGACGTCTGGATGCTCACCAAGAGTCCGAAAAAGGCGCCCGACAAGCCCACCGACGTGACCATCGGATTCGAAGCGGGCACGCCGGTTTCCGTGAACGGCAAGAAGCTTTCGGCGGTGGCGCTGCTCGAGCAGCTGAACAAGATCGCCGGCGACAACGGCGTGGGCCGGATCGATCTGGTGGAGAATCGTTTCGTCGGCATGAAGTCGCGCGGGGCGTACGAGACTCCCGGCGGCACCCTGATTATGGCGGCGTTCCGCGAGCTGGAAGCTCTGACATTGCCGAAAGACATGGCGCACTACAAGCAAAAGCTGGCGCTCGACTACGCCGAGATGGTCTACAACGGCCTGTGGTTCACGCCCCTGCGCGAGTCGCTGGACGCGTTCTTCGACGTCGCCTGCCAGAACACCACGGGCGAGGTCACCTTGCGCCTGTACAAGGGCAGCTTCCAGCCGGTGAGCCGCAAGTCGCCCTATTCGCTGTACTCGCTCGATATCGCCAGCTTCACCATGGGCGCTGAGTATGACCAGAAGGACGCGCGCGGCTTTATCAATTTGATCGGACTGCCGATCCAGGTGCGGGCGGCGGTGATGAAGGCGGCCAGGCAGTCCAAGAAGAAATCCGTATGAAGCTCTGGGGCGGCCGGTTCGAGGAAGGTCCTTCGGAGGTCTTCGAGCGGTTTTCCGGTTCGCTCCACTTCGACCGGAGGCTGATCGACGCCGACATTCGGGGCTCGCAGGCGTTCGCGCGGGCGCTGGAAGGTGTCGGCATCCTGAAGGCTGCGGAGCGCGCGGAGCTGGTGTCGGCCTTCGATGCGATCCGCGACGAGGCGCGCAAGCCGGAGTTCTTCAACGGGGCACATCAGGAGAGTGACGAAGACGTCCACACGCTGGTCATCCGCAAGCTGAAGGAGCGCGTCGGCGCTCTGGCCGACAAGATCCACACCGGCCGCAGCCGCAATGAGCAGGTGTCGCTCGATGTGCGGCTGTGGCTGCGCGGCGAGATCGATCGCGCAGCGGGATTCCTGGGCGGACTGATGGAGGCGCTGCTCGGGTGTGCCCAACGCTATCCCGACGCCGTGATTCCTGGCTATACGCACATGCGGCGCGCTCAGGCGGTCCTGTGGCCGCATTATCTGCTGGCGTACTTCGAAATGTTCGCGCGGGATTTCGAGCGGCTTCAACAGGCTCGGGCGCGCGTAAACGTGATGCCGCTCGGAAGCGGGGCGCTGGCTGGCAGCGGGTTTCCGTTCGACCGCGAAGCGATGGCCCGGGATCTGGGATTCGCCGCGGTCACCAACAACAGCATGGATGTATCGGCCGACCGCGATTTCGCGCTGGATTTTCTGTATGCCGCGTCTACCACGATGCTGCACCTGAGCCGGCTGGCCGAAGACTGGATCCTCTACTCGAGCGAAGAGTTCGGGTGGCTGGAACTCGGTGACGGCGTCACCAGCGGGTCGAGCTTAATGCCGCAGAAGAAGAATCCCGATTCACTGGAGCTGATTCGCGGCAAGTCCGGCCGCGTTTTTGGTTCGCTCAACTCCCTTTATGTGACATTGAAGGGTTTACCCATGACGTACAACCGCGACATGCAGGAGGACAAGGAGCCGCTGTTCGACGCCGCCGATCAATTGTGCGGATCGCTCGAGATGGCGCGCGTGGTCGTCGATTCGGCCAAGCTCAATGCTCAGCATCCGGCGGCCGCGGCTGAGGCGAGCTGGGTGGTCGCCACCGATCTTGCGGAAGCCCTGGCGCGCAACGGCACGCCCTTCCACCAGGCGCATCAGATTGTCGGCCGGTTGGTTTTGGAAAGCGTTCGCGCTGGAAAGAAGCCTGCGGATTGGACTGCCGCCGAGTTGGTGAAGTTCGCGCCCGAGTTCACTCCGGAGATGGCAAAGCTGCTGCAGCCTTCCGAGGGCATGAAGACGCGCGAAATTCGCGGCGGGACGGGTCCGAAGGCGGTCGCAGCTGCTTTGAAGGAAGCTGAGATGCGTATGGCGCTCTTCCAGCAAACGGCCATGAAATGAACAAGAGCTACCGCCAGGGCCAGATTCTCAAGCTGGTTCGTTCGCGATCCCTGCGCACGCAGGATGAACTGGCGCGCGCTCTTCGTGGGGTGGGCATACGCGCCACGCAGGTGACGCTTTCGCGCGATATTCGCGAGCTCGGGCTGGTGAAAACCGCCGAAGGGTACGCCCGGCCCGCGGAGGCTGCCGCCCACGGGTCCCGACCTCGCCACGGTATTGCGCGAATTTCTGCTGGATGTGCGGGTCGCGCAAAATCTGTTGGTCCTGATCACGCCGCCGGCGCACGCGAATTCTGTGGCGGAAGCGCTGGATCAGGCGGCCTGGCCGGAAATTACGGGAACCGTGGCGGGGGACAACACCGTACTTGTCATCGCTCCGACGGCCAAGAAAGCCGCCGCGCTGCGCGAAAAGCTGCTTCGATTTCTGGGGTAGCCTATCGCACGCCGGCGATTTCGCCCCACATCACCTGATACGCTTCGATGACCCCATCCAGGTTCGGCCCGGCGCGTACAAAAACACGCGCGTTCACCGCCAGCGCGCTGGTATCTTGCTGTGCGCCGTCGGCCACATAACGCGTGTCCTTGCGCAGCAGCAGAGTCTGATCGCCGTCGCGCGTACGCACGGTGATCGACCTGGCGTCGCGCCGGATGATGACACCGGAAACCGTGCGATCCCCATGCGGAAGCTCAAAAACCGGCCGTTTGACCGCTGCTCTCGCGCGCTTGGGGGGAGGAGCCGGCGGAATCACCTGGAGCATGCGGATGTAGCAATCCCGCGAACCCGGCTTGTGGTCGGTGATGATCTCGATCGGATCGCCCGGCTCCAGTTTGGACACGGTGACCCGGCGGCGGGAGAGTTCCAGAATGCTCAGAGAATCGAAGCCGCAGCCTTGCACGTCGCCATCGTGGTTCCGCGCCAGCAATAGACCCTTGACCGGCGACCCTTCCCAGCTCACCAGATGGCCGTGAAACAGTCCCTTGGGCATTTCACCTGGGGCATGTCGGCCGGTGCGCACAGGGGCGCGACGGCCAGCGCGATCGCGATCATGCGGAAAAAGCGCATCATGTCCATCCTTCGACGCGTCCATCACACGACCTGCCCATTATACAATTTGAAGGTTGACCTCATTTCTCGATCATGCGGGTTGCTGGTTCTTGCACTCCGGAATTCAGGAACGCGACGGCGGCGTCGCCCGTTTCTACCGGTCTGATGCCGCAACCAACGCTCCTGTTTCAACGGAGATCACGGGATACGCCGCGAGCGCCCTCGCGTACCTGCACGCCCGCACGGGCCAGCAGGAATATCTGGACGCCGCCGTGCGCGCGGCGCGTTACCTGACCCAACAGGCGTGGGATCCCGCCGCATCCACGTTCCCGTTCGAGCCCGGCTCGGATCGTGCTTACTTTTTCGATATCGGAATCATCGTGCGCGGATTGCTCGCGGTCTGGCGAGCCACGGGCGAAGAGGAATTTCGCGCGCGGGCGCAGGAAGCCGCGCTTTCCATGGCGTTCGATTTTCTGGGCGAGGGAGTGTTTCACCCGGTGATTTCGCTTCCCGACAAGCAACCTTTGCCCCCGGAGCCGCACCATGCATCCCGCTGGTCGCGCAAGCCCGGATGCTACCAGCTCAAAGCGGCGCTGGCGTGGCGCGAGATGGGCGATGCGCACGCGGCCCAGGTGTTCGATGCGGCGGTCGCGTCCGCCCTGGCGAATCATGAACAGTTTCTTGCGGAAGAAACCGATCGCGAGAAGCTCATGGACCGGTTGCACGCCTATTGCTACTTCCTGGAGGCGCTGCTGTTCACATCGGAACGCCAGGCGCTCCATTCAGGGATGGGCCGCGCGGCTCGGCTCCTGCGGGAGATCCAGCCCGTGTTTGAGCGCTCCGACGTAAACGCGCAATTGCTCCGCGTCCGCCTGATCGCGGATCACCTGGGATTGGTTCCACTGGATGAAGAAGCGGCGCGGGAAGAAGCGGCTCGCGCGGCGTCCTTCCAAGCCTGGACACGGGCGATCCGCGCCTGCGCGGCGGCTTCTGGTTCGGACGCAAGGGCACGCAGATGCTGCCCTTCTCGAATCCCGTGTCGACGGCGTTCTGCATGCAGGCGCTCGCGCTGTGGGACGATCATCAGGCGGGGCGCTGGAGCTTCGAACTCCCGCAACTTATTTGAGCAAACCACAGGCAGTGAAGGTTCTGTTTGCTTCGGGGTCGGAACCCGTGGTCGCGCTGGTGATCGAGCGGTTCCGGGATATTTTCCCGGCGCTTCCCCTGGTGGTGGTCTCTGAATTCGCTCCACCCCTCGCTTCACAGGATGTCGAGTGGATTCCGTATCACATTCGCCGGACGTGGAAGGAAAATCGCGATCTGATCCGGGCACGGCTCGGCGGCGGCGCATCCGCCTGGCTGCCGTGATTCTAGAGCCGCGCATCCCGCACTGGCGGCTGCGAGCTTTGGGATTCGCGTTCGCGCCGCTGCATTTCCTCGCGTTCAACGAAACCGGCGGGCATTTCATGCTGCGTCCCCGCAGCGTTCCGACGATGTTACGACATGTGGCCTGGCGCATGAAGAACCTGGTGCGCAGCCAGTCGCAGCCCGAGTCGAGCACCTACCGCGCGCTGGAGTGGTTCCGCGAGCCCGGGAAGTTCCGCCTGTCGATGCTGTACCGCAGGGCGATGGCGCGCGGGCGCACTCTTGCCAGATCACGTCCCGTGATCCAACCCGTCGCAATTCCCGAGAAGTTGCGGCCGCGCGGCGTCTCAGTCGTGATTCCCTCCCGCAATGGGCGCGATCTACTGGAACGCTGTCTGCCCGGCATTCAGGACGCGAACGAGATTATCGTCGTCGACAACGGTTCGGACGATGGAACTAGCGAATACCTGGGCCGATCCTGGCCGCAGGTCCTGATCGAGCAGAGCCTTGAGCCGCTGGCCTTCGCGGTGGCGGTGAATCGCGGCATCCGGCGCGCGCGTTTTTCGCATGTATGCGTGCTCAATAACGACATGGTGATCGAGCCTGGTTTCTTTCTCGCGCTGCTGCGGCCGTTCGAGACCGTTCCGGATCTGTTCAGTTCCAGCGCGCAAATCTTTTTCCCGGAAGGCCGTCGCCGCGAAGAGACCGGCAAGACCGTGATGAATCCCGCGCCCGGCGTGACCGAGTTTCCCGTGCGCTGCGACATTCCACTGGAAGGTGAAGATCACAGTTACGTTCTTTATGGCAGCGGCGGCTGCAGTCTTTATGACGCCGCGAAGCTGGAAGCGCTCGCCGGGTTCGACGAAATCTATCAGCCGGCGTATGTGGAAGATCTCGATCTGGGTGTGCGTGCGTGGTTGCGCGGATGGCCGAGCGTTTACTGCGCCGGGGCTCGCGTGCTGCACGAGCATCGGGCGACCACGTCGCGCTACTTCTCGCCCGAAGATCTGGATCGGGCGCTGGAGACCAACTACGTCCAGTTCCTGGCGCGCGCCATCGGCGATCCCGAGACATTCTCGCGCTTGTGGAGCCACAATGTTCTGCGGCTGAAAGCTCTCGAAAACGAGGCCGGGCTCGCTGCCGCGGCGCACCAGCCGGCTACGCCGGTTCCTGCGGGCGACATCCGTTTTCTCGATCTGGTGAACGGCGAAGTGGCGGTCTTTCCGGGCCGGGCCGCTTCAGGGAAGCCGGTCGATCCTGGTCGCGAGCCCTTACCTTCCGTTCCCGCTATCGCATGGAGCCGCCGTGCGCATCTACAACCTGATGCGCCGCGCCGCGGCCGACTTCGACCAGGTGCTGGTGGCGTTCACCGAAGAATCGCTGCCCGTGCCGCGCGAGCTGCGGGAGATTTGCAGCGAGATCGTGACCGTTCGGAGAGCCGGTAGCCATGCACTACCGTCGCGCGGTCGGCCCGATACGGTGGAGGAATTCGATACGCCCGCGTTTCACGCCGCGCTGCGGCAGACCATCGCGAAATGGCGGCCAGGCGTCGTGCAACTGGAATTCACCCAGATGGCGCTGTATGCGCCGGACTGCGCACCGGCGCGGACGATCTTGGTCGAGCATGATATTACCTACGATCTGTACGCCCAGATGCTGGCGGCGGCTCGCCACAGGTAACGACGATTACGAGATCCGCCGCCAGCACCAGCTGTGGACCGCCTTCGAAACCGCCGCATGGAGTCAAGTCGATCGCGTGGTCACCATGTCGGAACTGGATCGCAGCCTGGTCCAAGGCTCCGTGGCGATTCCCAACGGCGTCGACCTGGAGCGATTCCAGCCCTCGTCGCAACAGCCCGATCCCCGGCGGCTGCTGTTCATCGGATCTTTTGCGCACCGGCCCAACGTGCTGGCGCTCGAGTTCTTCTTGCGCGACGTGTTTCCGCGTCTTGAAAACGTCACGCTGCACGTGATCGCGGGCCAGCGGCACCAGCGCTTCTGGGATCTTGTGCACGCTGGCGTCGAAGTCGAAGGATTCGTCTCCGATGTGCGCCCGGCGTATCAGCGGGCGACCTTGGTGATCGCGCCGCTGGTGGCGTCGGCGGGCACCAATGTGAAGATCCTGGAAGCCATGGCGATGGGCAAAGCGATTGTTTCGACCGAAGCCGGGATTCACGGGCTGGAGCTGGAGCGCGGAGCCGACGTCATCGTGACGGAGTCGGCGGAAGCCATGGCGGCGGCGATCATACATCTACTCGAACGCTCCTGCGGAGCGTGCCAAGATCGAAGCGCATGCCCGGCAAACGGTCGAGCGCGTGTACGGCTGGGATGCCATCGCGCGCGAACAAAAGAAGCTGTATGAGAGCCTGTTACAGCTTCCGGGCGAAGATCGCGTAATCTAAGCCGCCGAAAAACGCGTCCCGAAACGCGGGCGTCAATTCAGCCAGTGCCGGCATGCTCTCGACCGCCGGAGCCAGGCGCTCGATCTGGACGCTCCCAAACCCAGCCTCTTCGAGATAGAAGCGCAGCAGAGGCGCCGGAACCGGACGCGTGTGTGTCGGATCGATATAGAAATGCGTCGCGAAGATCGCCAGGCACTCCGGGTTGGGCGTTTCGATCGCCACCAGCGCGCCCAGGCGCAGTTTTTGTCCCAGCAGCTTCACCAAGCGAATACGCCCGCCGGAGGAAGATGCTCGACCACCTGGGCGCAATACGCGCCGCCCAGCGAGCCCTCAGGCAGTGATTCCAGGTAGGTGAACAAGTCGCCTTGCTCGACTTCCAGGCCCTTGGAGCGGCACAGCGCGACGGATTCCTGATTCTGGTCAACACCTCGCGCCGCGAGCCCCGCGGCTTTCGCAGCGTCCAGGAATTCGCCGCGGCCGCAGCCGATGTCCAGGATTTGTCCCGGCGCGCCGGCAAAACGCGCGATATAGCGCGTCTGCTGCTCGCGAATCTTTTCTTCCGATCCGCGAAACTGTTCGGCGAAGCGGGCCCAGTCGATGTCCAAATGGTCCTGAGGAGCCGGCGCCACTTGAGGTGTCGCCGGCGAGGCGATTGCTCCCACCTGTTTCTGGCGCAGCAGCCGCAGCTCGGTGTGGATCAGGCGGTCATATTCGCCCCGGATCTTCTGCATGTCCTCCCACAGCCGCTTCTGGATGTCGAGCGTGCGCCGATCCATCTCCGTGGTGAAATCGTCGTGCTGCTGGCGAACGGAATCGCGGAAATTCTGCTCGATCAGGCTGGCGCGCAGGTGGAACGCCGACTGCAGCTCGGATACAGTGCGCAGAAGATGGATCTCGCTCGCGTTCCGGCGCTCTTCGAATCCGGCGCGCCACTCCTCGGCGTTTGTCCTGAGGTCCTGATGATTAGGCGGCCAGCGCCGCCATTCCCCGGGTGAGATCGGTCAGCGCCTCGAGCGTCGCCTGGACGCACGCCATGCTGGCGCGATTGAATTCCACCTGTTCCCGCACGTGCCAATCGAGCGCCCGCGAGACGAACCGTTTGAAGCGCTGGATGATCGAGTTCGTGAATCCGCCAGGACGCGGGTTCACCGTCCCGATGGCGGCGACCTTGGCTTCGGCGGCGTCGCGAGCGTGCACCAGCGGCATCAGTTCGGCGGCCGTAACGCCTTCCAGGCCCAGGAAACCTTGCGGAACGCTCGATCGGACCCGCTCCTGGACCTCGCGAATCGCCGCGGTCAGTTCATCGTCCGTCACGTTTATCGCTCCGCCCGCTTATAAGTCCGGGCCCACTTCGCCGTGATGCGCGTCGAAATGCCGCCGCGAGGCGTGAAGTCGCCCACCAGCGTGGCGGAAACGGGCCGCGCCCACTTGCACCACATCCGCGAGCATGCGATTCACCACGTTCTCCTGAAAGATTCCCAGGTTGCGGAAAGCCAGCGTGTACATCTTGAGCGATTTCAGCTCCAGACATAACTTGTCGGGAACGTAACGCAAGGTCAAAGTCCCGTGATCCGGCAATCCGGTCTTGGGACAGATGGAGGTGAATTCCGGCATCACGATTTCGATTTCGTATCCGGTCTTGTACTGGTTGGGCCAGGTTTCGATTTCAGGCAGGTCCGCCTTCACGCCGGCCGCGGCATGTTCATCGGTGTACTGCCGCTTCACTGGGAATCCTTTGCCTGGGCTTGGGCCTCCCTGCGGCAGCGCCGCTGCGAGCGATCCCAGAAATTGCCCGACGTCGGTCACCACGCCCACGGCCTGGCCGGTTCCGCGATCGCTGACCTTGGTGGCCACGGCCGGGTTGATATCGACGCAGACGATCTTCACCCAGCTCGGCAGCATGTTGCCGGTGGCGATCGAGTGCAGCATGGAGCCCAGGCACAGGACCACTCCGGCGCCCTTCAGCTGCGCGGCGTAGGCGTCCTGCGCCTTGTTCATATCGGTGATGGTGTCGGGCAGGGGACCATCGTCGCGCAGGCTCCCCGCCAGCACGAAGGGGACGCCCGCTTTCACGCATTCATACATCACGCCGCTCTTGAGCCGTCCGGATTCCACTGCCTGGGCGATGCCGCCCGCGTGATAGATCGCGTTGATCGCCCGCATGTGGTTGCGATGCCCGTGCTCCTCCTGGCGGCCGTCGCTCAAGCGCACGCCCAGCGATGTCCCCAGCAGCGCGGACTCGATATCGTGCACGCCGAGGGCGTTTCCGGCCAGAAGACCATTGACCCATCCGGCCCGGATCATCGCCGCCAGAGCCTTTACTCCGCCGGTATGCACCACCACGGGACCGGCCACCACCACGATCTTCTTCCCCTCGGCCCGCGTCTGCTGCATCAGCGCGGCAATCTGCCGGACGGCGGTCCCGAGCTGGCGCTCCGAGGAGATTTCGTTGCTCATGAAGGCGAACGCCAGGCGGTCGCGCTCCTTGGATTCGGGGACCACGCGGATGCCGTTCATGCCGACCACCACGCGGTCGCCTTTCTTCAGATCCCGCAGCCTGCGGCAGATCGCGTGCCCGCCCGCGATCACGATCATCGCGTCCATGCGCTGGTTCTCCACCTCGACCCACTGGCCGGCGTGGCGGACCAGGGTCTTATGGTTGGTGGTGGAATAGAAATCCTCGGGCGCGCAGCAGTCGCGCTCCACCGTGCCGAGATCGGCGTCGCCGGTGTCGGCCGGGGTGCAGCCCAACCCGAGCAGCTGGCTGAGCACCTGCTGCATGTCGGCCGCGTCCGGAGTTTCCACGCGCAGGCGCAGATAGGACTTATCGGCATTGGTGCGGCCGATGCGAAACTCTTCCACTTCAAATTTGCCGTTGTATTCGACCACCGTGTCGAAGATCCGCTCCATCAGGTGCGAATCGATCAGGTGGCCTTCGGCCTCGACGACTTCCTGTTGCATGGGTACCCTTCAGGATACCGTGCGCCCGCGGTTCCCGTATGGCGTAGGTTACGGCGCTCCCGCCGGTTTACCCGCCGCGGACAGTTCGATCTCAAGAGTGCGGGCCGTGGTCCCGCCGAAAAAGTGTTTGTGGCGGACGCCCACCCGCACGCGGTCTCCCGGCTTTTTATTCCAAAGCGCGAGGTGTACGTCGGCGATGGTCTTGATCGTCTGGCCATCGATCGCAGCCACAACGTCTCCGCGCTTCAGCCCGGCCTTTTCTCCCGCCCCGCCCGGACTCAGGGAACCGATGCGGCACTCTCCCTCTTTCTCTTCCAGGTTGACGCCCAGAAGGCCGGCCGGCGGCAGATCCTGTTTCTTGGTGAGCAGGACGTAGTCCGCAATCTCCGGCTCGACCTCAACGCCGCCGTTCAGCACGATGGCGTAGGTCGCCTTGGTTCGGCGCTCCAGGCGTTTCGGAATGCCGCTGCCAAACATGATGTGTCCTGAACCGGCCAGAATCACCATCCGGCGGCCCGGATTTGCGTTGAGGTACGCGGCGGCGCTCTCGGCCATGCCCTCGTCCCACACCAGTTGCGCCTCGACGAAGTGGTCGAAGGCGTCGGGCTTGGCTGCTCCGTGTTCCTCGAACGCTTCGCGGAGACGGCTTCTGTAGGCTTTGTCAGCGGGAACGATTTCCTTAGGCAAATAGGTACGCTGTTCCGCGGAAAGCCCGGCCACGCCGGTCTTGGCAACCGCCGAAGCCAACGCGGAAGGCACGTTGAGAGCGCGCACGGGAATCTTCTGGCTGCGGGCGAATCGAAAAATCGGCGCGTACAGACGATAATCGTATCCCCAGCGTTGAGTAATATTCGGTGGCTCGGAGGAATTCGTCTTCCGTGGAACGTCCGGCGATGTAGTCGTCCACTTGTTGCTGGAAGGGCTGCTGGAAATATTCCACTCCGATCGCCAAGCCGGGGTCGATCTCATGGAGCCGCCGAATAATCTCCAGCTGGTTCAAGTGGTGGTCGTAGCGGTCATGCGTCTCACCGATGAAAACGACGCGCTTGGTTCGCAAGCTGGTCGGCCAGCTTATCCATCTGGAGAGTCGTATCCAAATCGACCGCGGTGGCCGGCGTTCGGTCCTGTGCAACGGCCGAAACAACGCAGGCAGCGCATACGAGCGTAAGAATGAGCGGGTACAAGGAATGACGAAGCCACATTGCTCCGTCATGATAACAGCGGGGAATGCGGAGGCGACGAGTGGGTTAACATCGTGGAAGCCCCATGCCCCTGTCCTCCGGCGACCAGCTCGGCCACTACAAAATCCTTTCGATGATCGGCAAGGGCGGCATGGGCGAGGTGTACCGCGCCCTCGACCCTAAGCTCGAGCGCGACGTCGCCATCAAGGTTCTCCCCGCGGCCGTCGCCGGCGATCCCGAACGTCTGGCCCGCTTTGAGCGCGAAGCCCGCGTGCTGGCGTCGCTCAATCACCCCGGCATCGCCGCCATCTACGGCGTCGAAGACCGTGCTCTGGTCATGGAGCTGGTGCCCGGCCCGACGCTCGCCGATCGCATCGAAGCGCACAGGCGTGAGTCCGTTGTGCGCGATGGAAAAAATGCGCAAGGCGCCATTCCCGCCGCCGAAGCCGAGGATATTCTGCTCCAGATCGCCGAAGCCCTGGAATACGCGCACGAGCGAGGCGTCGTCCACCGCGACCTCAAGCCCGCCAACATCAAGATCGACCCCGAGGACAAAGTCAAGATCCTGGACTTCGGACTGGCCAAGGCCTTCGCCGATCCCATGACCGGCGCGTCCGACAACCCCACCGGCTCTCCCACCAACTCGCCGACCGTCACCCTGGGCGGCACCATCGCGGGCACCATCCTCGGCACCGCCGCCTACATGGCGCCGGAGCAAGCTCGCGGCAAGAAGGTCGACAAGCGCGCCGACATCTGGGCCTTCGGGGTGGTGGCCTGGGAGATGCTCACCGGCGAGCGCCTCTTCCAAGGGCGAAACCACCGTGGAGGTGCTGGGCAAGGTCCTCGAACACCAGCCCGATCTCGACCGCGTTCCCCCAAAATTCCGCAAGCTGCTGGCCCGCTGCCTGGATCGCAACGTGAAAGACCGTCTGCGCGACATCGGCGAAGTGCGGTTTCTGCTCGCAGAATCTCCCGCGCAAACATCGGCAGCGGAGTCTGCACCGCAACCGCGTGCATCGCGCCTGGGATGGATTTCGTCGACGGTGGCAGCCGTGGCGATTCTCGCGGCGGCGGCTCTCGGATTCGGCTACTACAGCGCGACGAGACCCGCTCCGCTGAAACCGATGGTGCGCCTGGATGTGGACCTGGGCCCGGACGTCTCCCTCCAAACACCCAACGGCAGCAGCACCGTCATCCTTTCGCCCGATGGGACCCGTCTGGTGTATATCGCGAGTGTCGCGGGCGGCGCCCCCAGCCTCTTCATCCGAAGATTCGATCAGCCCATGGGAACCCAACTCCCCGGCACCCAGAACGCACAATCCCCGTTTTTCTCGCCCGACGGCCAGTGGGTCGGATTCACCTCCAACGGGAAACTGGGCAAGATCTCGGTCGAAGGCGGGGCGGTGGTTCCCTTGCGGAGCGATGCCGGCAACTCCACCGGCGCGAGCTGGGGGGAGGACGGCAACATCGTCCACGGGATCCTTCTCCGCGGCCTGTTCTCCATTCCTTCTGGGGGCCCTGCCGCGGGCGGAGATCCCGCGGCTTTGCTGGAAGTGGCGAAGGGAGAAATCGGTCTTAATGCGCCGCAGATCCTGCCGGGCGCCAGAGCCGTATTATTCACGGCGTATTCGACCGCTTTGGATCCGGACACCGGCACCATCGATGTTCTCGCGCTGCCCGATCGTAGCCGCAAGACTGTGGTTCGCGGCGGACTCTCGGCGCGCTATCTGGCCGCGTCGAATGGCTCGGGCTACCTGCTGTACGCCAATAGAGCTACTCTGTTTGCGGTTCCCTTCGACCTGGACAAGCTGGAAACACGTGGCACCGCCCTCCCGGTGCTGGACGACGTGGGATACAGCCCTGGTTCCTTCGAGTCTCAATTCGACGTTTCCCGCGACGGCACCCTGGTATATCGCAAAGCCAACATTGGCGCAGGCTCCGGCCAATTGACGACCATTCAGTGGCTGGATGCCGCCGGCAAGCGCCAACCACTGGTCGCACAGCCGGCTCCGTACGCGACAGCGCGCCTCTCACCCGATGGCAAGCGGCTGGTTGCGGCGGTCGGCCCAAACGGAACGCTGGGCATTCAGGTTTACGACTTGCAGCGTGAGACCTGGAGCAAGCTCACTTTCGATCCCGGCCTTCACCCGATTCCGGTTTGGAGTCCGGATGGCCGCTACGTGGTGTTCGGTTCCCTGTCCGGATTGCAGTGGACGCGCGCCGACGGATCGGGCCGGCCGCAGCCGCTCACGTCTGGCAACTTCATCCACATACCCGGGTCCATCTCGCTGGATGGGAAGCGCGTGGCCTACTTTCCAGTCGGCGGCCAAGGGAATTCAGCTGCCCAGATCTGGACCGTGCCCGTGGAGGAGAACGGCGCTGGACTAAAGGCGGGTACGCCGGAGCAGTTCCTCAAGAGCCAGTTCAATGACCAACAGCCCGCGTTCTCTCCGGACGGCAAATGGCTGGCATACCAATCCGGCGGGCAGGGCCCTTCCGAAGTCTACGTGCGCGCATTTCCGGACAATGGTGGCCTGTGGAAGATCTCGACCAACGGCGGAAGCAACCCCGTCTGGTCGCGCGGCGCCCATGAGTTGCTGTACCAGGCCGGCAACCAGATCATGGCCGTGAGTTATTCGGTGAACGGCAACGCCTTCGTTCCCGAAAAATCCCGCGTGTGGGCCGCCCAGGCCGGTGGAACAATTCCAGGACCTGTCGCGCGGATGGCAAGCGCGCCGTCATCCTGTTGCCTGTGGCCACGCCGGAAACCCCCAACACCGAGCATGAAGTCGTGCTGATCCAAAACTTCCTCGACGAACTGAAGCGGAAGGTGCCGCTGAACGGCAACTGACATCGGCCCAACGCCTACGCCTCTCACAGCCAGCTTCTATGAACCGGGTTTGTGAAGAAGGGACACTCGGGCCAAGTCGCAAAAGCGCGCAAGCAAATAGCGTCTACTGACGCAGCATTGGCGCGGGTATACAAGGGTTATCCCTGGTGTCGCCAAGGCGTCGCTACCTGCAATCAAAAAGATACGTCTTCGGCCCTTTCCGTGCTTTTGCATGGAGCGTGAGCCACGCCAGGAAACGGGTTGCCTACCGGGCGAAGAAGCCATTGAAGGCTGTCATAGAGACGCCGGACACCGAAACGGTGATACCGGCTGGATCGGTGTTTGTGTGGGAGCACGGCGATTCCATAGGTGAAATGGCTCGGGTATCCTGGCGAAGACAGCGTGTCCACATCAAACAAGAGGATTTATTCGGGCACTGCGAACGGACTACCGAAGATCCAGACACGCTGGTTTAATTCGCTCCTGCCCAGCACAAACACCGTGATCGAATAAGCGGCGATCACCGCCAGCTCTCGCCAATCCGGCCAATGGGCGGAAAGCAGACGGTAGCGGCGCAAGGTGCCGCTAAGTACCAACTAAGCGGCAAATGATCGGCGATCCAAATCAGCGTGTTATCCTCGTCAAAGCGATCGTACGTCGTTCACTGAGGAGGTGTTGGATGCGTCACCGCTATCAACTGCCCATAAGCGCCCTGGTGGGCACTCTGGCAGTCGTGTCGCTTGTGGCGATCTCCTTGCGCGGTCAAAACCCGGCGAGTCGCGCCAAGGCTGCAAGCCCGGCCCGGACCGCTTGGGGCGATCCCAACCTCCAAGGTGTTTGGTTTGTAACGGCTGACGTTCCCCTGGAACGCTCCGCGGCGAATGCCAACAAGGAATTCCTGACCGATGCGGAAATAGCTGCGTCGGACTTAAAGAAAGGGCTCAATCCCGGCCGCAATGCCCGCTCCGCAAATGGCAACCAGGATGTCAACGGAGCCTACAATGCCGTCTTCAATTCCGTTCTGAAGACCGGCAGGCGGACATCCATGATCGTCGATCCCCCGGATGGACACATTCCTCCGCTGGTCGCGGGAGCGCAGGGGCCGAGAGGCCGTGGCGGCGCCCAAAGTGACCGGGGCGCGGGCGCGGCCGACAATCCGGAGACCGCCGGGGAAATTCCTGGAGGCTCCTCGATGGTGCGCTGTCTCGGCGTGGGTATGCCGTTCCTCCCCCTCAACACCCTTTTTGGTCAGGGCACGGTGATGCAGGTCGTGCAATCCCGGAAATCCGTCGGCATCTATATGGAGGATGATCACGACGGGGGCGGGAACCGCGTGATTTACCTGGATGGTCGTCCGCATCCGCCGGCCAGCGCCAGATTCTATCTGGGGGACTCGCGCGGCCACTGGGAAGGGAACACCTTGGTCGTCGAAACCACCAATTTCCTGCCGGGCGTTCTCCAGCCGAACCTCCGTACGCGCACTTCCGAGATGCTCAAGATGACCGAGCGCATCACCCGCGTGGATGCGACGAATCTGAAGCGCGAAATCACCATCGAGGATCCCAAGACCTGGACGCGGCCTTGGACTGTCGTCGTCGATATGAGCAAGACCGATGACTCCCGCCAGATGATCTTCGACTCGGCCTGTCACGAGGGCAACTACGGCCTGCTCGGCATCCTCGCGGGCGCCCGCAGGGCAGAACAAGCCGACAAGAAGTAAGAGCTGGCGGCGGGACCCCCCGCTTGGTGAAGCAGTCAGGACCCAAAACGCTCTTCTTTCCACGGATCGCCGCGCATGTGGTAGCCGTTCTGCTCCCAGAAACCGGCCCGGTCGGCTTCCCGAAACTCGATTCCCGCCACCCATTTAGCGCTCTTCCACGCGTATAGCTTAGGCACGATCAGGCGCGCCGGGCCGCCGTGCTCGGTAGCGAGAGGCTCTCCGTCGTGGGTGATGGCGACCAGCGCATCCTCGGCCAATAGATGTTCTGCCGGCAGATTCGTGGTCCAGCCGTAATCGTATCCATACACCACGGCAAATCTCGCCTGGGGCAGGAGGCCGCCCGCTCGATCCGCCAGTTCCCGCACGGAAACCCCTTCCCAGAGGTTGCCCAGCCTGGACCAGCGCGTGACACAGTGGAAGTCGGCGAAAACTTTCACTTGAGGTAAAGTCCGGAACTCCTCCCAGTTCCAGGAGATAGGCTTGGCGACCAAGCCTTCCATCGAGAATCGCCAAGTGCCCAGGTCGATCGACGGCGCACCGGAGGCGTCCAGCACCGGCCACTTCAGCGTGCGGGACTGCCGTGGGAGGGATGCGATTCTCGCGGCGCGTGTCCGGGCTGATGATGACATCTTCGCCCCGGCCTTCCGGGGAAGGGATCTGCTTGTCTTGGAGTTTGGAGGAATCCATGCCGAACATAGCAAGAAAAATCCGTAGCTACCCCTAGTGTATTCCTGGCATGAGAATTCTGAGCGCCTTCCCGCAGACTTAACTTTGTATGCGCTTAGGTGTTTGGCTGCTGGTAGCGCTGGCGAGCTTGGCCGAGGCTCAGACCAGCGTCGAATATGCCGGGGGCACCGTGCAGCAGCTCGAGGCCGGGACGAAAGGGTCCATCGTGCTGACCGACGATCGCTACCTGGCGTTCTACGGGGGGAAAGAGCAGATGCGGGTGGCCTACGACCAAATCGATCTGGTCGAATACGGGCAACAGGTCAGCCGGCGCCTGGTGATGGCGATGGTGCTTTCGCCGGTGTTCCTGCTCAGCAAGTCGCGCAAGCATTTCCTCACCATCGGTTACAGCGACGAGGACGGCAAACAGCAGGCGATGGTGTTTCGCGTGGACAAGAACAGCATTCGATCCACGCTGGCAAGTTTGGAGGCGCGCACGGGATTGAAAATCCAGTATCAGGATGAGCAGGCGCGCAAAGCGAGGAATCAATGACGAGGAACGCATGAAAACGATGATCGTGTTCGCGCTGTTGTACGCCGGGCAGGCCGGCGCCCAGGTGGACTTGTCCAAGCAGCTGTTGAGCGTCAAGCGGATCTACGTCGATCGGCTCACGGGGGGCGAAACCGCCGCGCAAATGCGCGATCTGATCATCTCCAGCCTCCACGGCGCCAAGCTGTACATCTTGACCGAGAATCCCGAGCGCGCCGATGCGGTTCTGCGCGGAGCCGCCGAGGACCTGATCTACACCGACCAGTTCGCGTCTTCCGATAGCGTCGACCTGCGCAGCAGCGTGAGCAGCGGCTCGCGCTCCACGCGGACTTCGAGCGGAGCGCACTCTCTGAGTGTGGGCGTGGGCGATAAAGACTCCACCGATATCCACGAGCGCAAACATGAAGCGTTGGCCACGGTTCGGCTGGTGAACAAAGACGGCGACGTAATCTGGTCCACGACGCAGGAAAGCGACGGCGCGAAGTTTCGCGGGGCCAGCGCGGATGTGGCGGATAAAATCGCGCGGCAATTGACCGCCGATGTCGGCCGGGTACGGCAGGGCAAGGAGTGATGAATGATGAAAAGGGACGTCCCTTAGGAAGATGCTGCGTGGCGCTTGAGAATCTGAGGCAGGTTCTGGGAAAACGCCGAGCGCGCCAGCACCATGTTGCAGCCGGCCTCCTGCGCCTGTAGCTTTAGCTCGCCCTGGACGTGCGAGACATACCCCACCAGGTTGATGCTTTTGGTGTGTTCGTCGGCCTTGAGCGTCCGGATCAGCTTGAGCGGGTCCACGCCTTGGAAATTCAGGTCCACGATGATGAGCGCCGGCTTGAGCCTGGCCTGCTCCAGAACGTCGTGCTCGCTCTTGACGAACGTAATGGCCAAACCCGCCCGTTTCGCGGCTTCGTTGATCTTGACGGTGAAGAACAAGTCTTCGAGTACGGCCAAGACTTTCTTGGGTTCCTGCATAGAGATAGGTCTGTCTTTCTGAAAAACCGAGACGGGGGGTAATCCCGATGTTACCATGCAGAAATGACGGAGATCCGGAATCCCTTTGCGGATCCCCTGCGTTTTGAGCGCCGCGTTCCCGAGTGCGCCATCGTAATTTTCGGCGCAGCGGGGGATCTGGCCAAGCGCAAGCTTTTGCCGGCGCTCTACCGGCTGGCCTACGACCGGCGCCTGCCCGCCTCCTTCGCGATCGTCGGCAACTCACGTACTCCCCTGACCGACGATGAGTACCGCGAACGCATGCGCGAGTCGGTAAAACAGTTCAGCGAAGACGGCGATTTCGACGAAGACCTGTGGAAGCGCTTCGCCGCCAACTTGCATTACGTGGCGGGCGACGTGAAGGACCCACAGATGTACCTGGCGTTGAAAGAGAAGGTGACGGAGACGGGACAGGCCAATATCCTGTTCTACCTCTCGACCCAGCCCAGCTACTACACCGTTATCGTGGACGGCATCGGCCATTCCCATATGGCCGCGGCTCCCGACGGAGCCTGGCGCAGGCTGATCGTCGAAAAACCGTTCGGCCACGACCTGGGAAGCGCGAAAGAGTTGAATTCCCGTATCCACGCGGTCTTTCGCGAAGAGGATACCTACCGTATCGATCACTATTTGGGCAAGGAAACCGTCCAGAACATCCTGGCGCTGCGCTTCGGGAACGGAATCTTCGAGCCGCTGTGGAACCGGCGCTATATCAACCACGTGCAGATCACGGCCGCCGAATCGATCGGCGTCGAGGGCCGCGGCGGCTACTACCAGGAAGCCGGCGCCCTGCGCGACATGATCCAGAACCACCTGCTGCAGGTGATGGCCACGGTCGCCATGGAGCCTTCCGCTGTCTTTGAACCCGACGCGGTCCGCGACGAGCGCGCCAAGCTTCTGCGGTCCATCAAGATCATGCGCCCGGAAGACGTGGATTCCTACGCCGTGGCCGGGCAATACAAGGGGTTCCGCCACGAAACGGGAGTAAATCCCGATACGCAAACCGATACCTACGCCGCGGCCACCTTTTTCGTGGACAATTGGCGATGGGCGGGCGTTCCGTTTTTCATCCGAACCGGCAAGAAACTTCCCAAGCGGGTCACCGACATCGCCATTCAGTACAACTCGGCTCCTCTGGCGCTGTTCCGATCCGGGGACGGCGCGCAGGGGGCACGTCCGAACTTGTTGATCCTGCGCATTCAGCCCGAGGAGGGCGTTTCGCTGCTGTTCCTGTCCAAGGAGCCCGGCAGCGGGATGCGCCTGAGGCCGGTCTCGATGGACTTCAACTACGGCACGAGTTTTGGAGAGCGATCTCCTTCTGCCTACGAGACTTTGCTGGTCGATGCCATGGTCGGCGATCCGACCTTGTACACCCGTCAGGACATGGTGGAGGCGAGCTGGACGGTGATCCAGCCGATTCTCGAAAACTGGAATAACCGGCGCTTCGATTTTCCCAATTATGAGGGCGGGACCTGGGGTCCGGAGGAAGCCGACGCCATGCTCGCGCGGCTGGGGCGCCAGTGGCGGAATAGTTGAGTCATGAGTACCGTTACGGTTCAGCCAGAGCGAATCCTAAAGGACCTGCAGCAGTTATGGGCCCAGTTGGCGCAGGATCAGGCCGAAACGGGTGGCGTTCTGCGCGCCTGCGCCATGACCCTGGTGGTGGCGGCCGAGAACGCCTCCGACGCCGAAGGGGTCCGCCAGACCGTGGGCGTGCTGATGCACAATCATCCCAGCCGCGCGGTGATTCTGCGGCCGGGCGTAGACGGCGGCAACGGCGGTTCTTCTGATAAAAGTGCCCCGGCACTGGACGCGCGGATCTTCGCCGAGTGCTGGAAGCCGTTCGGCAAGGCGCAGCAGATCTGCTCGGAGGGAATCGAGATTACCGCGGGGCAGGGCGGGTTCTCGGAAGTCGCGAAGTTCCTGGTGCCGCTGCGGGTTCCGGATCTTCCGGTGGTGCTGTGGTGCCGCGGACCGGCGGCGCTCGAGCCGGGACCTCTGGAGCCGCTGTTTCCGCTGTCCGACAAAATCATCTTCGATTCCGAGAATGTCGCCGATGCGGATAGCGCGCTACAGTTTCTGCGCCGGCTGCGCGGGCACGGCAGGCGCGTGGCGGACCTGCACTGGACCAGGCTCACCGGCTGGAGGGAGGTGTTGGCGCATCTCTTTGACGACGGAGCATTACGGCCCGAGGAGGTCAAAACCGCGCAGGTGATCTTCGGCGGTCCATCGGTAACTACCGGCGCGCGTTATTTCTCGGGTTGGATCCGGACGGCGCTGCCGGGGGCGCGCGTCACGATCGGATCGGACGGTTCGCCGGACTCCGAGCCGGGGCTTCGTTCGGTCACTCTGGCCACTGCTTCCGATAGTCTCACCATCGCCCTGGGCAGCGATCACTGCGTGGAGGTGTCGGGATGCGGCCGCCACTACCGTTCCATGCTGCCATCCACCTCGGAAGAGGCGTTGATGCAGGAGGAATTGGGCATCCTGGGGCCGGACCCGGTCTACGAGCGCGCTCTGACAGCGTGAGATGTCTATGAACAGCCTAAAGCGGTATCCCGATTCCGTCGCGGCGGCGGAAGCGTGCGGACAGCGCGCCATGGACCTGCTGGCCGAAGCGCTGGCGGGGCGCAAGCCCGCGACGCTGGCGGTTTCCGGAGGGTCCTCGCCCCGGCCGATGTTTGAGCTGTTCGCGAAGAACCGGTCTCTTTGGGAGCAGGTGCACATCTTTTGGGTGGATGAGCGATACGTTCCACCGTGGGATCCCCAGAGTAATTTTCGGATGGCGAACGAAACCTGGCTGGTTCCGGCCCAGGTTCCCGCCGGAAACATTCATCGCGTACCCACGGAGGCGGAGCCGCACGAGGCCGCCCGCCAATACGCCGGGCACATACGCGCTTTCTTCCAGGCCTCCTTCGGTCTAAAAGCCGGTGAAATGCCGCAATTCGACGTGATCCACCGCGGCATGGGACCCGACGCGCACACCGCCAGCTTGTTTCCGGGCGAGCCGATTGTCGTGGATCCACAGGGTGACCCTGAGCGCCTGGCTGCCGCAGTGTGGGTGGAGAAGATGCATCAGTGGCGGCTGACGCTGCTGCCGGGAGTGTTTGAAGCAGCGCGGAATACCGTAGTGCTCGCGACGGGTTCGGATAAGGCGGGGGCGCTGGAGACTGTCTTGC
>CAVXFR010000008.1:0-228416 GCA_963761045.1 Terriglobia bacterium
TTGGTGGTGTGGTCTTCTCCCTAAGACCACACTACCCAAAGGTTTCATCAAGGGGTATTGCGCAAGCCGGCTTTCGAGCGAAACCAACATCTGCGACCAGATGATCGACATCCTGAACGCCCAGGATGCGTAATGAAACGATCTCACCCATCCCACATCGCTGAACTGTCTCATGTTCCGACCAAGTCTATTTAGTTTGGCAAGACGAGGCTTCTAGATACCTAGCTCTTCCGAATATACCGACTGCTGATGTGCTTGCTCTTTCCCCGCACTTGGAGAGGTATGAACGGGATCTTCGACTACAATCACTCGGAATGCGCGCGCCCCGGCTAACCGCGCAAACGAACCCATGGGGAAAACCAAACGAACGGCCTATGACTCAGGCTCCGCTGGTCCAAATAGGAAACCGCGTCGAAGTAACCTCTCCACTTGTCGCCCATTCTCCAAACGACCGCTAGGCCCACGTCACTTGGATTTTTCGTGCCGTTGTTGAATTCCTCGATGAGCGCATCCAGTGAGTGTTTGTACTCCAGCACCTGAACCCGCGATTCTATGGGCTCCGAGGCATCCTCGTGAACACCTCGCGGGGAACTCCAAGGGGGTTCTCCGTTGAAAAGATGTACTTGTCAAAAGGCGGGTTCATACGGATCGATATAAGCTGTTATATGGTTGAACTGACTCGACGCGAGGAGTTGAACACCGCGAATTAGTCCAGACGACAACATTTGGTTAGAATAGCGCAACGACGTCCTTGCTCTCACCATCGGCAGTGACCTGATTGGCAGCTCCTCTGTCGGCGAGAAGAGGCCCGTGCCCTTTATTGCGAGTGGAAATTGCTTCTCGTGATCTCGCTGCTCGTCGATCCATTGACTAAGCTTCATCTGCTGTAGCAGCGTTGGTACGCTCCGGTGTTTCGACGCAGAAGACGACTCACTGTACTTTCTGAAGGCCGTTTCCGGCTCGACGACAACGATCGACAACTTGCACCCAGAATTCACAGGTCCGTTCGTCCGCATACAGAGTCGTGTAAAGGGCGAGGTGCTCTGTCAGCATGGACCGGCGAGACTCGCTCCAATTGTTGGCAGCCGGCCAGAGCAGCAGCTCGGCCCGAGTCATGAATGAGATGGAAAGGTGGCTGCCCGCAACCGCGTGAATGCAGGTTGCCGGAGAGGATGGTTTGTGTTGAATAGAATCGAAACGACGTTCGTGTCGAGGAGGAGAACGGTCACCGCTCGGGTTTCACCTTGGCTGTTGGGACGGCCGGACTTTGATCTCGAAGCTTCCGAATCATCCGATTGAATGCGTCGACTTCGCGGGCATCCCCGTCGTCCGAAGGAGCAAATTCACGTACCGGCGGCTTCAGCCCTGGAATGGTGATACGATTGTCCGGTAAAGCCCGCGGATCAACGATTCTCGCCATAGCTCCAGTTTAACTAATCGCCGGCGCCGACACTTCCAGGCTCTGCGCCACAAATTCCAGCACCGCTGTAATCTGCTCGCGCGTCACGTCGAACTGTTCCATGACTTCCTCGACACTCAAATCTTCAAGGTTGTCGATGACGGTGGCCACGGGCAGCCGTGTGTCGCGAAACACCCACGCGCCACTCACCTTGCCGGGGATGCTCTCCACGGCGGGGCATTGCGACCAATCCAGGCTTGCCATAGCAGGGCCTCCTTCTACAGAGTACACGCCCAAAAGCCAATCCGTCGCGAGCAGGAAAGGGTGTCTGAAACCGTTTTGGCGCTCAGCGGAATCCGGGCAACGAGGCGGGGCTGGAAGCTCCCTGTTGCAGGCTGAAGCCTGCTCCACAAGGCCAGAACACCTTCCGGAAGGTAAGATTGATCGCCGTGGCACCCAAGTGCCCCGCCCCGACAGGTTGGGGCCGGGTCGTAACGCGTGCTCCACAGGGCGCCGCTACTTGATCGATTCGATGATCTGGATTTCCTGTTTCAGAAGCGCGTTGACCATCTCGCCGAGAGGGATGCCTTTCTGCGCGGCGCGTTCGGCCAGATAAGCCTGGACGTCGGCGTTCAAATAGATCGGCAGGCGAAGATCCGCGTTTGGCCGAAAGAACTTGCCGCGTTCCCCTTTGCTGAAATCGTATTCGGGTTTCATCGCTGTTCCTCGTAGCTGTGGACTTCCGCCTTTGTCGGTCTCCGCGCGGAAATCAGTCGGACTCGTCCCCGGTCATCGGCCAACGCTTCAAACGTGTGGACTACTAGCGCGTACTGGTCCATGAGGAACGCCGCCATGCCCGTGCTTCATTCTCTCTAATGGGGAGGGGCGGAACAACAGCGCCTGGAAGCCGGTAGATTTTGCCGAAACGGTGTCTGACACCTTTATCTGTGTATTTGTGTGGGGGGGTTGGTTGCGGGGGTAGGATTTGAACCTACGACCTTTGGGTTATGAGCCCAACGAGCTACCAGACTGCTCCACCCCGCACACACATGGTAGCGTACGTTCCTCAAAGCGTCAAACTTTCCAAAGATTTAGAGAAGGTGATGCCATGAGGACCGTTCAGCGTTGCTCTGTAAGTACCAGGGACGATCTCGGGTGTTCGCACTCGCTTTCTCCCACGAAAAGCCTTGTCAAGACTCAACCGGCATGGGATACTGCAGCGAGAGAAATCTTTGGGACCGCAGGAGGCTCCGTTATGAAAATCGCTGGAATGGCATTGCTCTTGATGGGCTTCTCGAGTCTCGTTTTTGCGGGTGTGGTGCCTACCGCCCCCGAAATCAGCCCGGCGTCCGGTGTCGCCGCGCTCACTCTGGTTTCAGGCGCGCTGCTGGTGATCCGCGCGCGGCGCAAGCGTTAAGACCGGCTTCCCTCCGCGGAAGGCTGCGCGAAAGCGCCTGCTTACCTCTCCCGCAAGAACGGCTGCTTGAGCATGAACCCGACGTTGAGACTCGCGTCGTTCTGATACCCCTTGAGTCCCACCACCATCGCCGCTTGACCGGCCGCAGGCTCGGCCAGGTAGGTTTGAAACAGGCGATCCCACCACGGAAAGCTATCGCCAAAGTTCCTGATCTGCTCCCCCACAACCTCGGAATGATGGATCCGATGCATGTCCGGGGTGACGAATAGGGCGCGCAGCGGTTTCTCGATCCATGCGGGAAGAGATGCATTCGCGTGCCCGAAGAAGCTTTGAAACGCGCTGATGAGTTCCGCGATCAGGACTCCGATCACCGGCGGAGCGAAGATCGCAATGGCCGCAAGAGAGGCGCCTTGCGTCAGGATCACTTCGATGGGATGAACCCGGGCGGCGGTGGATACGTCGAAGTCCGGATCGGAGTGGTGAACCCCGTGCACACGCCACAAGAACGGCACGGAGTGATAGGCCCGGTGCGTGGCATACTTCACGAAATCGAGCAAGAGAATGGCCAGAATGCATCGGCCCGCAAACGGGAGCCAGGGCTTGTTCAGGATCCCAAAGCGGCTGCCGGCGAAGGCCATGGCGACAATCACAGGGCTGACCCGGTACAGACCCACGGAAATGATCGTGCTAACGATCAGAACGATGGAATGGCGGCCCCATCGCCGCTCCGGGACCGCGGATAACCGGCGGTTGGGCCGGAAGGATTCCCAGACCGCTACCCCCAGAAAAGTAGCCACGAACAGGACCCAATATGAGTAGCTTTCGATCTGTCCCCAAGGCACAGCAATTCACGAACCCTTCTGGTTACGCTGGTATGTTAGTCTTTGTGGCGTCGGCCGTCAAGAAGTACTGGTAATGGGCCTAACCGGATAAAACGCCGGTGCTATCATGGCACCCTGATGCCAAGAGTGTCCCGAACGTGCCGATGGCTCCCGCTGGCCAGTCTCGCGATGTTGGCCGCCGCCTGCGGATCGCAGTCCGTGAATCCGAAAACGCTGCCTGCCTGGGTTGGGGTCTACCCGGGATCGTCTCCTCAACGAAGCGGGAACGACTTCGTCTTTGAAACCAAGGATCCGGCCGAGAAGATCCTGGACTTTTACCAGAGCCAGCTGCTCCAAAACGGGCTTCACATGGGCATGCGCGGAGGCGGCGAGTACGGCGGGGTTCTCACGGCCGAGGACGATGCCCACACCCGCAGCGTGACGATCCAGATCCGCTCGGACAAGGGCGCGTCGGAGGTCATCATCACTCCGATTCAAAAGAAATAATGTTCTCGGCCCGCCTGAACTGGAGCCAGGAGCCGAATCGCCTGGCCATCCTCCTGGCCGAAAAGCGCCGGGCTGGCGCCGAGGTGCTGGATCTGACCGAGTCGAACCCGACGCGCGTGGGTCTGGCCTATCCGCAAGCCGAAATTCTGGACGCGCTGGCAGACGCGAGCGCGCTGCGCTACCATCCGTCGCCGCGAGGGCTGGAGCCGGCTCGGCAGGCCGTGGCCGGTTACTATCGCGAACGAGGAACGCAGATTGAGATCGGCGATGTGCTGCTCACCGCCAGCACAAGCGAAGCGTACGCGTATCTTTTCAAGCTTCTAGCGAACCCGGGAGACCAGATCCTGGCGCCCCGGCCCTCCTACCCGCTGTTCGAGTTTCTGGCTGGGCTCGAATCGGTCGACATCCGCCAGTATCCGTTGCGGTATGACGGCGTCTGGCACGTCGATTTCGACGCTTTGGAGCACGCCATCACGCCGCGAACGCGGGGGATTGTGGTGGTGAATCCGAACAATCCGACCGGATCGTTCCTGAAGCGCGTCGAGTTGGATCGTCTGGATTTGCTGGCGGCCGAGCGGGGTCTGGCGATTCTGTCGGACGAAGTATTTCGCGATTATGGCTTCGCCGAAGAGTCTGACCGCGTATCGACCTTAACTGGAGACCGGCGCGCGCTCACGTTTTCGATGAGCGGGCTGTCGAAGATCGCGGGACTGCCGCAGATGAAGCTGGGGTGGATCGTCGCCAGCGGGCCGGGTCGGGACGAAGCTCTCGATGCTCTGGAGCTGATCGCCGACACGTATCTCTCGGTATCGACGCCGGTTCAGGTTGCCCTGCCCCGGCTGCTCGATCTTTCGAACGGAATTTTACAACAAGTCCGCGAGCGCACGGCTGCGAATCTGGCGCGATTGCGCGAAGCGATGAACGGCTCCCCGGCGACGCTGCTGCGCACGGAAGGCGGCTGGTACGCGGTCCTGCAAGTGCCGCGCGTCCGCACGGAAGAGGAGTGGACGCTCCAGCTGCTGGAGGAGCACGATGTCCTGGTACAGCCCGGATTCTTCTTCGACTTCGAATCCGAGGCGTTCCTGGTGTTGAGCCTGCTGCCGGAGCCCGCAACGTTCGCGGAAGGCGTGGGCCGGCTCCGCCGCATCATATAATCGCGGGTATGACCGTGAAGCGCATCCTGCCGGTGGTGTTTGTGCTCGCGCTGCTGGCGGGCCAGCGGTCGCAAATCTCCGCGCAGGGCAAGTTCCTGCTCACTATCGACAACATCATGCGTGGACCGGGGCTCTACGGCTATCCGCCGCAGAACGTGCGCTGGTCGGGCGATAACCAACGCATCTACTTCCAGTGGAAGCAGGCCAGCGATCCGTACGATACGCCGGCGGATACGTGGGTGGTCGCGCGCGACAGCGGCGCTCCGCGCAAGTTGAGCGAGGAAGACGCCAAGACCGCGCCTCCGGTTTCGGGTGACCTGACGCGTGACCGCAAACGCGAGGTCTACATCCATGCCGGCGACGTTTTTCTGTACGACTTCAGCACCGACAAAGCGCGTCAGCTCACCAACACCACGGATGTGGAGAGAGCCCCGCAGTTCACTCAGGACGAAAAGCGCGTGGCGTTCACGCGCGGTGGCAATCTGTATGTGCTGAATCTGGACGGCGCGTCGGGCGTTACTTCGATCGACCAGATGACCGACATCAAGCCGGCACCTGCGAAGCCCGAAAGCAAACCCGCGCCGGACAGCAGCCAGGAGTTCCTCGAAAAACAGGAAAAGGAGCTGATCGCGGCGGTGCGCGACCGCGTCCGGCTGAAGGACGCCGAAGAAGCCAAGAAGAAGCGGGAGAATCCGCGCAAACCGTTCGAGCTGGCCGAGCGCCAGACCGTCCAGAGCCTGGAATTGTGCCCGAACGAGAAATGCGTCATCGCGCTGGTAGAAGACGGCGCCAAAGGCGACAAGCCGGACAACGTTCCGAACTACGTGACCGAATCGGGCTACACCGAGGAGATCAAGGGACGGACCAATGTCGGCGATCCGCAGGAGCGCACGCGCGTGGCGATTCTGGACGTCGTGACCGGCGCAGTGCAGTGGGCCGATCCCGGTTTGGGCGACAAGCAGGTGAACGTCGATCTGCCGCTGTTCAACGAACAAGGCACGCGTGCGGTGATGGAGGCGCGCTCGGTCGATAACAAGGACCGGTGGATTCAGTCTCTTGACATCGCAACGGCGAAGACCACGACGCTGTTTCACGAGCATGACGACGCGTGGCTCGACGGGCCGGGCTATGACACGCTCGGCTGGCTGAAGAATGGCGACGAGGTCTATTTCGAGAGCGAGCGCGACGGGTGGGATCACCTCTATAAGGTCTCCGCGCTGGGCGGCGATCCCACGCAGCTCACGTCGGGCAAATTCGAGGTGACCGATGTGGAGCTCTCCAACGACGGTTCGAAGTTCTACCTCACCACCAGCGAAGCCGGCGCTCCGGAACAGCAGTTTTATTCGATGAGCGTGAACGGCGGGCCAAGGACCCGGATCACCGCGGAATCCGGCGGCCATCACGTGGTTCTTTCGCGCGATGAGAAGTACATGGCGGACGTCTACTCCTATGTGAATCGTCCGCCCGAGCTCTACACGGCCAAAAACACCGCTGGCGCCAAAGGGGTCAAGCGGACCGATTCGCCGGCGAAAGACTTTTGGGAATATCCGTGGCAGGACGCGCCCATCGTGCAGGTTCCCGCGCGCGACGGCGCGATGATCCCGGCGCGGCTTTATAAGCCCGCGAACTATCGGCCCGGCGGACCGGCGGTGGTGTTCGTCCACGGCGCGGGATATTTGCAGAACGTGCTCAAGTCGTGGTCATCCTACTATCCGCGCGAGTACCTCTTCAATCACTTCCTGATGGCGCACGGCTACATGGTTCTGGACATGGACTATCGCGCGTCGGCCGGCTATGGCCGCGATTGGCGCACGGCGATTTACCGGCACATGGGCGGCAAGGATCTGGACGATAACGTCGACGGCGCGAAGTGGCTGGTGGCGCAGGGCGCCGACCCCAAGCGCATCGGCATCTACGGCGGAAGTTACGGCGGATTCATCACACTGATGGCGATGTTCACGACTCCCGACACGTTCGCGGCGGGCGCGGCTCTGCGGCCGGTGACCGACTGGGCGCACTACAACCACGGCTACACATCCGACATTCTCAATACGCCGCAGAAGGATGCGGAGGCGTACCGCCAATCGTCGCCCATCTATTTCGCGGACGGCCTGAAGGGCGCGCTGCTGATCTGCCACGGCATGGTGGATACCAACGTGTTTTTCCAGGATACGGTTCAGCTGACCGAGCGGCTGATCGAACTGCGGAAAGAGAACTGGTCGGTGGCGATGTACCCGGTGGAGAATCACGGGTTCGTCAGGCCGGAGAGTTGGGCGGACGAGTATAAACGCATCTTTAAGTTGTTTGAAGACAACCTGAAGAAGTAGTCCTACACGTGGCTGCCGCCCGAGCACAGCAGCACTTCGCCTGTGACGTAATCCGACAGCGGCGAGCAGAAGAACAGCACCGGACCGGCGGCCTCCTCCGGGGTTCCGAAGCGTCCGAGAGGATTTTGCTCCCGCAGCGTCTCGCGCACCGCTTCCTGCACTCCGACCTTGATCTTGCGGCCCTGCACGTCGATCTCGCTGCCCAGCGCCTGGGTCAGCCGGGTTTCGATGAACCCGAAGCCCACGGCGTTGACGTTGACGTTATAGCGTCCCCATTCCTTGGCCATGACTTTCGTCAGCCCGATGATCCCGGCCTTGCCCGAACCATAGCCGGCCTGCCCGGCGATCCCGTCCATCCCCGAAATCGAGGTGATGTTCACCACCTTGCGCATCACGCGGCGGCCTTCGGCCTGCTCCTTCCGGGCGGTTACGCGGATCCAATTCGACGCGGCGCGCAGCACGCGGAACGGCGCGACGACGTGAATGTCGAGCATGGCCTGGAACTGCTCGTCGGTAGTCTTCTGGATCACGTTGTCCCAGGTATAACCGGCGTTGTTGACGATGATGTCGAGCGATCCAAATCCCGCGAGTGTGGCGTTCACCAGTTTTTCCGGAAAGTCGGGCTTGGTGAGATCGCCGGGCATGGCCTTGGCGGCGCCGCCGGCCTGATCGATCAGCGTGCCGGTTTCGAAGACGACATCTTTATCGAGATCATTCAGCATCACCGAAGCACCGGCCCGCGTCAGCCCAAGTGCGATGGCGCGCCCGATGCCCCGCCCTGCTCCCGTCACCAACGCCGTGCGTCCCTTCAGGTCACCCATCATGAATGCTGTATACCACAAGAGGTTATGGCGTGACAGATCCAGGGAAACGGACGAAATCGCGGCAACCCGTTTTAGGGCATTCCTGAAACGCCAAGTGCGCTGCTGGCACCCCGCCAGACGCAGTATTTTTACCCGGGTACTATTGACATCAGAATTTTAGCCGGGTATATTTATTTCGTGGCTTACACAGCTTTTCAGGGTCTCCAGCGCGTCTCCGCCGGCACCGCCGAAGAACTCGCTGTCTTCCTTGGGACGAGACCACAGGGCGAAATCCTGGTTTTCGACGACGCCACTGGCGCGCAGGTCGACCTCCCTGTAAAAGCTCCTGCCAAAAAAGAACCGCCTGCGGTCGAGCCGCGCGGCCGGGGACGCCCGCGCCTGGGTGTGGTCGCAAAAGAGGTCACGCTCCTGCCGCGCCATTGGGACTGGCTGAATTTCCAGCCCGGGGGCGCGTCCGTCACGCTGCGCAGGCTGGTTGACGAAGCGCGGCGCACGAGCGGCGATCGCGACCGCATCCGCGCCGCCCAGGAAGCGGCCTATCGATTCATGTCCGCCATCGCCGGCAACCTGCCCGGCTTCGAAGAAATCACGCGGGCGCTGTTTGCATACGACCGCCGCCGCTTCACCCAATTGATCGCCGCCTGGCCCGATGACGTGCGCGATTACGCCGTCCGTCTGGCCTTCGCCGATCAGGCGTAGCGGATCACGCAAAGACCGGAGGCAGGCCAAACGGCCTCTTCCACATTCTTTGCCGCTTGTTGAACCCGCAGTGTGGAAGAGGCGTTTTCGCCTGCCCATCGTGACAGGACACGTGTGTCCGATTCAATTTTAGAAAGGAAGCGAATGACGAAAGCAATTTACAAGTCGACCGAAGGCGAGCGCCTGGTTCTCAGTCGTTATCGGGCATTTCTGAAATTCTGGCCCGTGCCCAACGAGCAGCTGCGCGTGCCAACCTGTCAGGGCGAAACATTCGCCATCGCTTCGGGTCCGCCCGACGCTCCGGTGTTGCTTCTTCTTCATGGCGGCGCGACAAACTCCGCCATGTGGATGGGCGAAGTCGCCGCGTTCGCGTGCTGCTTCCGCGTCTATTGCATCGACATGATCGGCGAGGCTGGCCTCAGCGCTCCCGCGCGTCCGCCGCTTGCCTCCGAGGCCCACGCCGTATGGCTCGACGAGGTTCTGAATCATCTCGGTGTCGCGCGCACGTCGATCGTCGGCATTTCCCTCGGCGGTTGGCTGGCTCTTGACTATGCGATCCGCCGTCCCACGCGCGTGGAAAGAGTCGCCGTGCTCTGCCCCGGAGGCATCGGCCGGCAGAAAGTGGGCATCGTCTTCGCGACGCTTCTGTCGCGCATGTTCGGCAGACGCGGCAAGCGCTGGCTGATGCAGCGAATCCTCGGCCGTGCCCCTGTCGATCCGCCGCCTCCGGTGAAGGCTTTCATCGATTTCGTTGCGCTTATCCATCGGCACTTCCGGCCTCGCATGGTGAAGCTGCCGGTTTTCTCCGACCGCGCCCTCGCGGGCCTGCGCGTGCCGCTGCTCGCGATCGTTGGCGCGCGCGACGTGCTTCTCGATTCAGCGCGGACCAAACGAAGACTGGATCAGCTCGTGCCCAGTGCGCAGGTTGTCTGGCTCCCGGAGGCAGGCCATCTGATAGCCGGACAGGCCACGCGCGTGCTGGAGTTTCTGGCGTAGAGCATTTTCAGTATCCCCGCAGTCTGTGTAACGCCGGCGGTCGAAGCCGGCGGTGGGTTTACTTAAACAGATTCAGCCGTTTCGATCCGGTTTTGCCTTTGCAGCTGTTCTGGACCGTCATTTTCGCGGAACGGACCGCATCAGGCGATTCCGTCGAACGACGCTTTTCGGATTTCTACCACAGACTGCTAGACTAAGTGAATACTCAAGTCAGATTCGGTCCTGGAATAATTGGATTGCGAGTAGCACTTCTCCAAATAAATCCTGTTGCGGGCGACTTAAAGGGGAACGCCGTGCAGATCGTTTCCGGCGTCCGCTCCGCACAGGCTCAGGGCGTGGATCTGGTGGTGACGCCGGAACTCGCGCTGATGGGCTACCTTCCGCGCGATCTCCTGATGAGCGATGGCTTCGTGCAGCGAAGCTGCCAGATGCTGGCGTGCCTGGCCTCGGAGCTGAAGGACGCTCCGCCGGTGCTGGTGGGAGCCGCCACGCCGAATCCCGCAGAAATCGGGCGGCCGCTCTTCAATAGCGCGATCCTGTTGCGCGACGGGGCCACGGGACCGGTGTTTCACAAGACCCTGCTGCCCACCTACGATGTCTTCGACGAGGACCGGTACTTCGAGCCCGGGCGCGCGCCGGGAATCCTGGATCTGAACGGCTTCCGCCTGGGCATCAGCATCTGCGAGGACGTCTGGAACGACCGGGATTTCTGGAAGCGCCGGCGTTACCATCAGGATCCCATCGACGCGCTGGCGCAGGCGGGCGCGCAAGCCATCGTCAATCTTTCGGCCTCTCCCTTCACGGTGGGCAAGGAGCAACTGCGCGAAACCATGTTGGGCCAGATGGCCCGCAAGCACAAGCTTCCGCTGGCGTGGGTGAACCAGGTGGGCGGCAACGACGACCTCATCTTCGACGGACGCAGCGGCGCCTTCAACCGGCAGGGCACGCTGATTGCGCGGGCCAGGGGCTTTGCCGAGGATTTGCTGATGGTGGACCTGTCAGCAGGAACCGGCAGCATCGCCGAAGACGATTTCAGGCCCGAGGCGGAAATCTGGAACGCACTGGTGCTGGGAGTACGGGATTACGCATGCAAGACGCATTTCAAAAAAGTGCTCCTGGGACTGTCGGGCGGGATCGACTCCGCACTCACAGCGGCCATTGCGGCCGACGCCGTGGGTCCGGAGAACGTGCTGGGCGTCATGATGCCGTCCCTTTATTCGAGCCAAGGGAGCGTGGACGACTCCGTGGAGCTGGCGCGCAATCTGGGCATCCAGGCGGTGTCGCTGCCGATTTCGCCCATCATGGAGACCTACGAAACGACTCTGGCGGGCGCTTTTCAGGGCTTCAAACCCGACGTGACGGAAGAAAACATCCAGTCCCGGATCCGCGGCAATTTACTGATGGCGCTGTCCAACAAATACGGCGCGTTGTTGCTCACCACGGGGAACAAATCCGAACTGGCCGTCGGATATTGTACGCTGTACGGAGATATGAACGGCGGATTGGCGGTGATCGCGGACCTTCCCAAGATGATGGTGTACCGGGTCGCGCGGGAGCGAAACCGGCGGAAAGCCGATATTCCGGAGACCACGCTGACCAAGGCTCCCTCGGCCGAACTGCGTCCCGATCAAACCGATCAGGACAGTCTGCCGCCGTACGAAGTGCTGGACCGGATTCTGGAGCTGCATATCGAGGGATCCCGCTCGGCGGAGGAAATCGTCGCGCAAGGTTTTGAGGAGGAGACGGTTCGCAAGGTCCTCCGGTTAGTTCGGAACGCGGAGTTTAAGAGGAAACAAGCCGCGCCGGTGCTGAAAGTAACGTCACGCGCTTTCGGGACCGGGTGGAGAATGCCCATTGCTCGGGGGGAATAGAATCGATGAGACTGTCGATTATCGGATTAGGCAAACTTGGCGCGCCGATGGCGGCGGTGATGGTCCACAAGGGACACACCGTGATCGGCGTCGACGTGAATCCGGCCTACGTGGCCGCCATTCAAGAGGGGCGGGCGCCGGTGAATGAGCCGCATCTCGCCGCGATGATTCAGACGCATCGCGAGCGTCTCTCCGCCACCGAAGATTGCCAGGCGGCCGTGCTGGCCACCGACGCCACGTTCATCATGGTTCCGACACCATCGGAAGCCGGCGGCGGTTTCTCCATGAAGTACGTGCTCAGCGCGGCGGAGAAGATCGGCGCGGCTCTGCGGAGCAAACCGGACTGGCATTTGGTGGTGCTTTCGAGCACCGTGATGCCGGGATCGACGGGCGGCGAATTACTGCCGGCGCTCGAAGCGCATTCGGGCAAGAAATGCGGACGGGACTTCGGACTGTGTTACAACCCCGAGTTCATTGCGCTGGGCAGCGTGATCCGGGACATGCTGAATCCGGACATGATCCTGATCGGCGAATCGGACCCGCGCTCGGGCGAGCTCCTGGAAAAGCTGTACAAAGACGTGTGCGACAGCAATCCGCGCATCCAGCGCATGAACTACGTCAATGCCGAGCTCACCAAGCTTTCCGTGAACACCTTCGTGACCACCAAAATTTCCTACGCGAACATGCTGGCGCAGGTGTGCGAACGGCTGCCGGGTGCGGATGCGGACGTGGTCACTTCCGCCATCGGATGCGACAGCCGGATCGGGCAGAAGTATCTGAAAGGCGCGCTGGGCTATGGCGGTCCTTGCTTCCCGCGCGACAACGTCGCGTTTTCGGCGCTGGCGCGGGCCGCGGGAGCTCCGGCGCTGCTCGCGGAAGCGACCGACCAGCTCAACAAGCGACAGGTTCCGCGGCTGGCGGAAATCATCCGCGCGCGCCTGCCGAAAGGCGGAACGGTGGGCGTCCTGGGGCTCTCGTATAAACCGCATACCGAGGTCATTGAAGAATCGCAAGGCCTGGAGCTGGCCAAGTTTCTGTCGTCGACCGGAGTCAGCGTGGTGGTCTACGATCCGGCCGCGATGGAGAATGCGAAGCAGCAGCTCGGCAGCGCGGTAGCGTATGCCAAATCCGCGGCGGAGTGTGCGCGGCAGGCCGACGTGCTGGCGATCACGACGGGGTGGCCCGAATTCAGGAACCTGACTCCCGCCGATCTGAAACCTGGCGATCAACCTGGCCAACGGGGCCCGGCGATCGTGGATTGCTGGCGGGTCTTGCCCGCGGAACTGTTCGCGGATCTGACTGACTATGTGAGGCTGGGATACGGGGGACCGGATACCAGCACCGAGGCAGACCTTTCCAGCTCGAACCGGTCCCGGATGTTCTCGGTCGGCACGGATTGAATTTCGTGAGCCTACCGAGCGAGCCCTACCTTTCTCTGGTGGTCGCCACTCGCAACGACGACCACGGCGGGAATCTTCTAGGCCGCACGCAGATTTTCCTGGACGGCTGGCTCACGCAGGCGCGGCGGTACAACATCCCTTCGGAACTGATTTTCGTCGAATGGAATCCGCCGGCGGACCGCCCTCCTCTGGCCGAGGCGCTCCAGTGGCCTGCCGACTTCGGCCCGTGCACGGTGCGCATCCTCGAAGTACCCGCCGACGTGCACCGGCGCTACCGGCATGCGGCCGGACTACCGCTGTATCAAATGATCGGCAAGAACGTGGGGATTCGCCGGGCGCGCGGGCGGTTCGTTCTGGCCACCAACATCGATATTCTCTTTTCGAACGAGCTGGCCGCGTTCCTGGGTGCGCAACAGCTCCAGGAGAATCGGTTGTACCGGGTCGACCGCTTCGACGCCATGAGCGACGTTCCCGCCGATGCACCTTTGGACGAACAGCTGGCCTATTGCAGCAGTCATCTCATTCGCGTCAACCGGCGGGATGGGACCTTCGACGTAACGCCCGACGGCGGTCCCGCGCTGAGCTCCGAGGACATCGCTTCCGCCGGATCGGGCATCCTGCTGGGCCAAGGCTGGTTCACTCCGGAGCGTTTAGGCCCCATGCAGACGTTCCGTTGGGCTCAGGAAAAAGCCGAAGTGCTGCTGGCGGCAAGACCGGAACCCGGCCAGGCGCTGGTGGCGGATCTTGAGCCTGGTCCGGCATCCCTGGGAAAGCCGGTGGATCTGGAAGTGGCGACGGACGACGGGCAAATCCTGGCGCGCCTCACGCTGGAGGGTCCCGGCCGGTTGCGCCTGCAGCTTCCCTCCCCCATGCCGCGCCGCTTGTGGTTTCGGGCGGTGGGAGAATTCTTTCCGGTCAACTTCAATACGCGAGCCTTGTGTTTCCGCGCGTTCCGGTTCGGCTGGGAGAGCGGCGATCCATCCGCGGCCGCCGTGCTCGATCAGTCCCCGCGGTCGAATCGGATTCTCGGCTTGTGGCGCAGCCTGCAATACGTCATCGGGAAACTCGCCGACGGCGGACCGCTGGTCCCTCTCACCGTGCCGGTGTCTCCGCGTCTTCGCCGCGTCCTGAAGTTCTATGTCGAAAGGGGTGGACTGACCGGGATGCTTTTGCATCGGCGGCGCCCGCCCGTTCAACTGGAAGTCCCGGAACAAGCCGAGGAAGTCCTACCCGTGAGTGCGGATTTTCTCCACACCAATGCCAGCGGCGATTTCCAGCTCACGTCCCGGGAAGACTGGCTCAATCTGCGGGGATACCCGGAGTTCGATATGTACTCGATGAACATCGACTCGGCGTTCTGTTTCGCCGCACAATACGGCGGCGCCCTGGAAGAGTTTTTAGCCGACCCCATGCGCATCTACCACATCGAACATGGGAGCGGGTCGGGCTGGACGCCCGACGGGCAACAGAAACTATACGCCCGTCTCGCCGCCAAAGGCATTCCGGTCCTCGATAATGAAGATGTTCTTCAGTGGGGCGCGCAGATGCGGAGGCTGAACTCTCCCATGATTTTCAATCATGAAGATTGGGGGTTAGCGGAGCTTGTTTTGAAGGAGACATCCCCTAAAAGCACAGCCGCTACAGCATAGAATTGCCCACCCGTCAGATCAACCCGAAAGCGTTTCTTCCAAGCCGATTCGCAAGATCGTCCCAATACGCAATGGGAGAATTGATGCTGATCGACGTGGGCGCCAGCGGCGGGATCGACGGCTTCTGGGCAGAATGTTTCGGCGCCAATCTGAAGGCGGTGGGATTCGATCCCCTGATCGCGGAAGTCGACCGCTTGAATCGGACCCACGGGTACGGCGGAGTCCGCTACGAGGCGGCGCTGGTTGGGTGCCCGGACTACGATACCCTGTTCCCGAAATCTTTGCGGCAAGACTCCATCGCCAGCAAGAACAACTCTTCGTTCCAGGAGACCAGCGCGGCTCGCGCGACGGAAGCCATGCGAATGAACTACGTCAAAGAAGTTTTTAACTCGGGCGCGGAGATTCGGCTTTCGGACCGGCTCGTGTCCCTGGACGATTACGTTCAGCAATCCGGCATCGGAAGCGTAGATTTCGTGAAGATCGACACGGACGGCCACGACATCGAAGTAATTTTGGGAGCCGAGAAGATGCTCCGGGCGCAGGAGGTCCTGGGCCTAAGCATCGAGGCGCAGATGCACGGAGCGTCGCATCCCTACAGCAACACGTTCGCCAATATCGACCGGCTGATTCGGGAATGGGGCTTCACGCTGTTCGACTTGGATTTGTGGCGGTACAGCCGGCGGAGTCTCCCGGACAAGTTCTACTACCAGATCCCTGCCCAGACGGTGACCGGCCAGGTCCAGTTTGCCGAGGCGGTGTACTTTCGGGATCTGGCGCGTCCAGACTACGAACAGATGCACGGGTATGCGGCGGGACTCGCGAAGAGAATCAAGCTGGCGTGTCTCTTCGAAATCTACGGGCTACCCGACTGTTCCGCGCAGATCCTGGCTCAGCTCCTCGAACAGACGGGCGATCGCTTCTTCTCCACCTTGCTCGATGAGCTCGTGGCGCGCTATCGGGGCAGCCGGCGGTCTTACTCCAAATTCCTGGAGCGATTCGACGCGGATCCCAAGCGGTTCTTTCCATCCTGAAGATCCTAAGCCTCGCGGATGGTCAGCGGGCTCGCCAAGGCGAATTTCGCGATTTCGTCTTTCCTCATGAAGACGACGCCCTGGTGGCGTTGGGCGTAGATGATGAAATCCTCGATCACGCGCATGCGCGAGGCGCGGCCGGCGACGCGATCGTGGGCGCTGACCGATATCATGCGGCGCTTGTGCGCGGATTCCTCGTAGAGCGCATCGAATTCGGCTTTGAGCTCGCCGGCAAAGTCGCTGCAGGTGCGCCAGCGATTCTCGAAGTTTTGAAAATCGTTGAGCTGGAACGTATAGGGCACTACCACGAAGGGTTTGCGCTGCACCGCGATCACGAACGGCTCATCCCGGGACAAATCATCCGTGTGGTAAACAAATCCGAGGTCTTGCAGGATACCGAAGGTCGCCGGAGTCGCCCGCATGCCAGGCGCGTTGAAGCCGATGGGCCGCATCCCCGTGGCGGATTCAATCGCCTTGACGTTGGCTTCGTACGAGGTCCTTTCCTCGGCGGGCGTCTTGGCGTATTGCGGCTCCCAGGTGTAGCCGTGCGCGGCGGGCTCGTGCCCCCGCTGCACGATCTCCTTCGCCAACGCCGGGTGCTTTTCCACCGCCAGCCCAACCATGTGAGAGGTCACCTTGACCTTGCGCCGGTCGTACATGTCGAGCAGGCGCGGAATCCCTTCCTTGAATCCGTACTCGTACCATTTTTCCGTCGGCAAGTCCGGATATTTGGGATCGAGAACACCCCAAGGTCCAGCGGCGCCGCGCTCGGGTTGGGCCCCGGTCTCCATCTGCAAGGACAGCGAGACCACCAGGCGAGCTCCACCCGGCCAGAAATCGTTCCGCACGCGCAAGGTGGATTTCCCGGTGCTCTTCCCGGGCGCCTGCGCCTGGGCCGAGCCCATCGCCGCGCTCGCTGCAAGACCCAGTGCGGTGCTTCCCTTCATGAAGCGTCGTCGATCCATAGAGCCTCCTTATCGATTCGTTGTCCCGGCACGTTCGTCCATCCATGCGTAAACCCGGCGGACGCCTCGCAAATCCGCGCCGGGGCCCGTGATCTGCGGAAAGTCTTTCTGGTGGGACGTGAGATCGACGCGGCGCGCGTTTTCATGAAGCCTCCGTCTGGTGGTTATCGTGATGAGTCTACACCAACCTGGGGTGCCGTAAACAGATGGGGCGAGTCAGGAAATAGAGGGCCGACGTTAGCGATGGAGCGCCACGCGGCGTGTCGCGGAGACTTCGCCGACAGCCCTTCTGACTCTAAGATAACAAACTAAATCATTGAAAACAAGACTGGTTTTCCGTTCTGTCCTGGAGTAGCATCAGGGAGCGACGCATGATTCCACAAGAGAAAAACGCAGCAGTGACTCGCGGCCTGCGCGAGGCTTTCGGTGTAGCAGAGTTCGAAGACATCCGCAAGATGACCAAGGGCCACACCGCGGCTCTGGTCTTTCGAATCGTAGTCAAAGGGCGCCCGTACCTGTTGCGCATTATGAATACACATTCGATGATCGGGCCGGAGCGACAGCTCGCGTGCATGAAGGCGGCGGCTGAAGCAGGTCTGGCGCCCCGTATCTGGTACACCAGCACAGAAGATCAGATTTCCATCACGGATTTCGTGGAGGAGGCGCCGTTTCGGGTAACCGAAGCTCTGGTAAGGATGCCCGCTGTGCTCCGGACCCTGCATGCCCTGCCGCGGTTTCCCGAAGGGGTGCATGACTTCGACACCACATGCATGTACCTTTTACACAAAGGAACTGCCGTGGACGGATTCCTTAGGAAATTTCAGGAGGCGAACGTTCTCTCCAAAGGCGAACGTGAGGAACTTTTTGCCTGGCACGCGGAAGTGTCCGCGGTTTACCCGCATCACGATCCGGATATGGTGCCGAGCCACAACGACCTGTTCAAGCCGGACAATATTCTTTTCGACGGACTCCGTGTATGGCTGGTGGACTGGGAAGCGGCTTTCCGGAACGACCGGTATGCCGACCTGGCGGTGGTTGCGAATCTGGTCGTCGCCAATGACGCAGAGGAGAAGCTTTATCTTGAGGAGTATTTTGGACAACCGCCCGATCCGTATCAACTCGCCCGATTCTTCCTGATGCAGCAGGTCGTCCACATGTTTTACGCCATGGTCTTCCTCTTGTTGGGCTCATCCGGCGAGCCGGTGGACCAAAGTGAGAAGGCACCCGAATTCGAGGTCTTCAACCGGCGCATGTGGGCGGGCGAGGTCAACCTGGCGGACAAGGATACGAAAATTGTGTATGGTAGGGTTCATTGGGAACGGCTCGTACAGAACATGCGGCGAACACGATTTCAGAAAGCATTGAGAATCGTCGCGGATCGGCATGCATGCCCATAAGGCATACGGTGCGCGGCGGCCTGTGGGTTTTCGCGTGCGCGATTGCGTTCGGGCAGGCCAGCCTGACGTTTGAAGTGGCGTCGGTCAAGCCGTCCACCCCGGGCTGGGAAAAAGGCGGAGTCTACTTTGGACCGGCTCGCGGCGGTCCAGGGACGCCTGACCCCGGACAGATCACCTGGTCATACCCCACGCTCAAAACCCTGCTCATGACCGCCTATGACGTGAAGGCTTACCAGATCAACGGCCCTGCCTGGCTCGACACCGAAAGATACGACATCGTCGCCAAGGTTCCGGCAGGCGCGACCAAACAGCAGGTCAACGTGATGTGGCAGAACCTGCTGGCCGAGCGGTTCGGCGTGAAGCTGCACCATGAGCCCAAGGAGTTCCAAGTGGAGGAACTGGTGATCGCCAAGGGCGGGCCCAAGCTGAAAAAGTCGGCGTGGGATCCGGCTACACCCCTTCCGCCGGGCCCGCCGAAGAGCAAAGGCGGCAAGCTGCTCGGCCCCGGAGCGGTCGTAACGATTTTCCCAGGCCCGACGGCGAAAGCCCACATGGTTGCCAAGGCGCAGCCGATATCGAAGTTGACGGACATGTTGGGAAACGATCTTCGCCGTCCGGTGTTGGACCGCACCGGGCTGACCGGGTTATACGATTTCAATCTCGATTACACGATCGATCTCGGCGGATTCGCGCTACCGCAGGGAGCGCCCGCGCCGGCTGCGGCGCCTCCAGGCAATAACGCCAGCGATCCCGGGCCGGATCTTGCCGCCGTCGTCCAGCAGCAGCTCGGATTGAGGCTGGTGGCGGCCAAGGCGAACCTCGACGTGCTGGTGATCGACCAGGCCGAAAAAGTCCCCACCGCCAACTGATCTCAGCCTTCGTAGCCCGTGCCGTGCCATACTCTCGCCATACGGCTGACGCAAATCACAATTCCGAATCGGTCGGGCTGTGCTTCGATTGCGCGCATGCGCAAGATCATTCGCTCCGATCGGGGCAGCGTCTTCTATCTATGCCGGCTGTCGGCGACCGACCCACGCTTTGCGAAGTACCCGCATCTGCCGGTATTGCGCTGTTCGGGTTACGTTCGCGCGACTGACTGATTCAGATCATCTGGCCGTAGAGCGGCTTCAGCGCCAGATACAGGGCTCGGTAGACGTCGTGGGCTTTCGAATAGAGAGCGGACTCGACGGCGCGCGGCTCGACGGAATCCGCCTCGCGAATAACCGCCGCGCAGGCTTCGGGAACGGACGCGAACTCACCGGTCCCGACCATCGCCAGCAGCGCCGCTCCGTAGGCGGAACCTTCCTGCGTTTCCAGGCGCGCCACCCTTTTGTTGAAAACATCCGCGAGAATCTGGCGCCAGAACAGGCTGCGTGCGCCGCCTCCGGACGCGCGCACAGACGATGTCGCGACGCCTAGTTGCTCCACCACGTCGAGACCGTCTTTCTGGCTGTACGAAACACCCTCGATCACGGCCCGGATCAGGTCCGCGCGCGTGTGTTTAGCCGTCAGGCCGATCCAACCGCCGCGCGCCTGCGGATCGAGATGCGGCGTGCGCTCGCCCATCAGATACGGCAGCCAGAACAATCCCTGCGAGCCCGCGGGCGCCGTCGCGGCCTCCGCGGTGAGAGCATCGTAAGTCGCGCCCGGCGCGAGCTGGTTGCGCAGCCACTGCAGGCTCAGCCCCGCACCCTGCGTTACTCCCATGACGTGCCATTTGTCGCGAACCGCGTGGCAGAACGTGTGCACCCGGCCCTGCGGATCGTAGGCGACCTTCTCCATGTGCGCGAACACCACGCCCGAAGTTCCCAAGGTGCAAGAGACCACGCCGGACTGGACGATCCCGTTACCCACCGCGCTGGCTGCCTGATCGCCTCCGCCGCCGACGACGGGTGTGCCGGCCTTGAGCCCGGTCTGGGCCGCTGCCTGCGCCGAGATTGCGCCGCTGATCTCGGAGGATTCATGGCATGCGGGCAGAATGCTCCGGTCCAGGCCGAGCCCGTCCATCATTTCAAACGACCAGCGCCGCCGGACCACATCGAACACCGCGGTGCCGGAGGCGTCGGAGACTTCCGACGCGAACTCGCCCGTGAGACCGAAGCGGACGTAATCCTTGGGCAGAAGCATCTTGCGCACGCGCTCGAACTGCCGCGGCTCATGATCGCGGACCCACAACAGCTTGGGCAGAGTAAATCCGGTGAGCATCGGATTCGCAATGTACTCCAGCACCTTGTCCGGGCCGAGCTTCGCGTTGATGAAATCGACCTGCGGCTGGCTGCGCTGATCGCACCAGATCAGAGCGGGGCGAATCACCGCGTTGTCGCTATCGAGAATCACCAGGCCGTGCATCTGGCCGGACAATCCGACGCCGCGAACGTCATCGCCACTGGCGCCGGCTTTGGCCAGCACGCCGCGGATCGCCTGGACCGCCGCCTGCGCCCAGTCCTCCGGACGCTGCTCCGCCCACAGGGGCTGCTCCATGCGCATTTCTTCATGCGGAGCGGTCACCGCCGCGATCTCTTTGCCTCCGGCGTCCACCAGCAGCGCGCGGGTTCCTCCCGTGCCGACATCGATTCCCATCCAATACATAGCGATGGGCAGATACTACCACGGAGCAGGAAGTCGCGGGTGCGCAACACCGGACGTACGCCGGCTTGTGCACGACATGACGCTTGTAACACAATGTTATGTTCACAATGTAAGGTCCACAGGCCATCATGAATCCCGTTCCCGAAAACCAGCAGCAAGCGCTCGTAACGCGCCTGATGAAAGCATGCGGGGGCAGCTACAGTCCCGAGACTCGCAGGAAGTATTTCATCTCCGGCCCCCAATGGGCGGCGGCATACCAGGGCCAGGCTCTGTTCCACGCGCCGACGCGGCCGGAGATCGGATTCCGCGAAATCATCCGGAAATACGCCGAGATTGGCATCGGATACTGGGCCACGCACGACAGTGACGTGATCCCGACCGACGCCATGGGCACGGACCGGCAGGGCCAGATCGTCGCCGAGATTCAGAATGCGCTCCGGGAAAATGGCGTGAAGTGTTCGATGGTCACCACCGAGACGTTTCATCACGCCGTGTGGGCCGCGAGTCCCGCCGCGGAAGCGCCCCAGGTTCGCGAGTATGCCAAGTTTCGCGTGCGCAACACGGTCGACATCGGGCACGAGCTGGGCGCCGGCTTCGTGGTGTACTGGCCGGGGTCGCTGGGCTACTACGTGCAAGGCGCGATCGATGAAACCGATACGCTCCGCTGGTACGCGGAGGCGCTGAACGCCGCCTGCGACCGGGATATCGAGATCGCCGAGAAGAACGACCGGCAGACGATGAAACACTGCCTGGAAGCGAAGCCGTTCGAGCCGCAAGCGGAGATCCTGCTGCCCACCAGCGACGCGATGCTCGGGTTCATCGCTTCGGGATTGCTGACGCATCCCGAGATGGTCGGGCTAAATCCGGAATACCTGCACGAACTCATGTGGGGAGGGGCTCCGCGCGCCGCTCTGGCCCGCGCGCTGGTGGCCGGCAAGCTCTTCCACTTCGACATCAACGACGGGTACCGGCTGAAGCACGACGTCGATATCGGCGTCGGACTGGTGAATCCTCTGGATTGGCTGAATGTGCTGGTGCTGTTGCGCAGCCACGGCTATCAGGGCCCATTCAACCTGGATTACAAACCGCCGCGCACCACCAGCCAGTTCGGCGTCTTCGAGGTCAGCTTCCCCACCGCGGTCGACCGCTTTATCACGCTGTGGGAAATGGCCGGCGAAGCGATGACCGACCCGATTATCAAGGAAGCCACGGACGCGCTGAAAGCTGGCGGGCCGCTGGCCGATCCTCGGGACGCCGACGCCATCTTTGCCGCGAATCGCGAGCTGCTGACGCTGCACGAGCTGATTGCGCACCGCCTGGTCCAGATCCTGCTGGGATTGCACCGGGGCCGGACGTACTCTTTGATAGACGCTCCGGGATCTCTTAATTGGAGCCGTACCAGCCGAAGGGAGTGTTGGCCGGCATCACGCGCATGAACGCTTCCACGGCGTGGATCTGGCCGCCGTACACCTTGAAGGCTTCAAACACGAAGAGGGCGTTCCCGGCGCCGTAAGAACCCGTATCGCCGAAGTTCATCCGCAATAAAACGATACCGAGCTGTTCATCCACCGCCGCCACGTGAGAGGTGATCGCCGGGTGCGCGATGATCTTCTGCGTCTTGAGGTTCTCGCAGCCCGCCCGCGCGCAGCCCTTGCCCGCCGTAGCGGTTCCGTTCTCGATCCGGTAGGCATCCGGCGCGAACGGCGTGTCCGAGGTGACGAAGCTGCCGATTTTCAAACCCGCCGGATAGAGTTCTGCGATCCGGATGGCGTCCGCGCGCGAATTGAGCTGTCCGCGGTCCGGCACGACGTTCATGCCTTTGCTCGCGCTCTGAAGCGTGGCGATGTTGAAGAGAGCGCCTTCTTTCCGGCTCGCGGTCACCTGGGTTTCCACCTCGGTGAGCTTCTTATCGGCGACTTTCAGCCGCACCGCCAGCATGGCCGGAGATCCGCTGTCCTCCACAATCACCAGCGACGCCGCGACGCCCTGGCGCACGTCCAGGATGTCCTGGCGATAGGTGCCGAGACCCGACGCGGTCTTCCAAAGCCCGTCGCCGAGCTTCATCGTCACGGCATTTTCGGTGAACCTGACGTTATCGCTGACCGCGAGAGCGCCCGGATTGTGGGCCACCATCGCATTCAGGTATTGGGTGATGAAGCCGCGCAGGCACTCGCGGTCGCAATCGGCCGCGTTGGCGCTGGGGATCGAAGCAGCCAGCACAAGCAGGAACAAACTGCCCGTTAAAGCATGTTTGAGTCTCATGGGGATGGGGTCCTCCCCGAGAGTCTATCACTCCCCTATGGTCCCCACGGCCCCGACGCCCCCTATGGCCGAGGCTGCGCCGGGCGCCGCTCGGCGGTGAGCTTGCGCATCAGCTCGATGGTGGATGCGGGGGCTTCGAACTCGGCTTCTTCCATGGGCGTCCGCCCGAAGTTGTCCTTGGCGGCAAAGTCAGCTCCGTGGTCGGCCAGGTATTGGACGATGTCGTTGGCGCCCTGGCGGATGGCGGTGTGGAGCGCGCTGGGGCGGCCCTTGGGCCCATCATTCACGTCCAGGCCGAGCGCGACCATCAGCTTCACGGCATCCAGTTTCTTGCTGCCGGTGGCCAGCAGAATTCCTCCGGTGCCGTCAGGCAGCTTGGCCTTGGGATCGGCTCCCAACGCGATCAGTTCCTGAATCATCGCGACGTTCCCGGTCTGCGCCGCGACCAGAAATGCGGTCATCCCGCCTCTGGCGCCGCCGCGACCCGGGCCTCCGCGTCCCCTTCCTCCGCCCTGCGTGCGGGCGTTCACATTCGCGCCGCGAGCCACCAGATCCTTCACCAGCTCGACCTTGCCCTGGCGGATGGCCTCGTGCAGAGGCATGTTGCCGCTCGAGTCCAGAGCGTTGACATCGGCGCCGTAATCGAGCATCAGCCGCGTGACGGCTTCATGCCCGCGTCCCAATGAGATCAGAAACGCCGTGCCGCCATCCTTCGCTTTGAACTGCGGATCGGCCTTGGCGGCCAGCAAGGCTTTCGCGCTATTGACATCGCCGCCCTGCGCGGCGAACAGCAGCGGGCTGAATCCGTTCTTGGACACCGCGTTCGCGTTGGCGCCGCGCTCGAGCAGCAGACTCACGATCCTCGGCCGGCCGGCTTCGGCGGCCCACATCAGCGGCGTCTGCCCCATGCGGGATTCGGCCACATCGACGGCGGCGCCGCGGTCGAGCAGCAGCTGGACCAAGTCGAGATTGCCGGAATTCACGGCCATCAGCAAAGGCGTTTCGCCGTTCCATCGCGCGGTATTGAGATTGGCTTTCGCATCGAGCAGCGCGCGCGCGATCGCCAGGTTCCCGTTCTGGCAGGCCGCGAGCAAGGCTGTCTCGCCGTTCTCGTCGGCGATGTTGACCTTGGCTCCGGCGCGCAGAAGAGCCGTCACGATCTCGGCATCGTCGCGGCTGGCGGCCCAGATCAGCGCGGTGGAGCCGTCGGAGCGCGGAGCGTTCACGTCCGAGCCGCTTTTAATCAGATCGAGCACGGCCTTCTGATCGCGCTTCTGAACTGCTTCAAAAAGCTTGAGATCGGCCGCAGGGGCCGGAGCCGCAGCGAAGAGAAGCGTCAACAAGCCCAGCGTGAGTGCCGTTCGCATGAAACCTCACCATGATATACTCTGTGTGCAGTGCCTGGGAAACTACTGTATCCAAGCAGGTTAGCCCTCACTACGCTATTCCTTTCGGCGCACGTTCTGGCCGGGCAAAACTTGTTTCAAAGCACCACGGGCCGCTACTGCACGGGCTGCCACAACGACCGGCTGAAGACCGGCGGCGTGACTTTGACGAATGTCGGCGGCGATGTGGCGGCTCAGGCCGCGACGCTCGAAAAAGTACTGCACAAGCTGCGCGCGGGCGAGATGCCTCCCGCCGGCATGCCCCGGCCCGATGCGGCCACCTATACGGCTCTCATCTCCTGGCTCACCACCAACCTGGATCGTAACGCCGAGGAGCATCCCAATCCCGGAGCGCCGGCGGTCCATCGGCTGAATCGCGCCGAGTATCGCAACGCCGTGCGCGATCTGCTCGATCTCGACCTGGACCATTCCGCCAATCTGCCTCCGGACGATTCCGGCTACGGGTTCGACAACATCGGCGACGTGCTGACGGTGTCGCCGCTGCACATGGAGAAATATTTGGCGAACGCGCGCCGCATCGCCCGTCTGGCGATCGGGACGCTGAAGCCCAGCTCCGCGCTCGAGCGATTCAAACCGCCGGCGGGCACCGACAACGACTCGATCGATGAGCTGCCGCTCAATGAACGCGGAGGCATCCTGTTCCGGCGCTATTTCCCCTTCGATGCCGACTACTCCGTGCTGGTGCGCGTGCGCGGGAATCCGGGGCCGGGCATGCCTCCCGCCAAGCTCGACCTGCGCATCGACGGGCAGCGCGTGAAACTCTACGATGCCGCAATCGATACGGCGGAGGCGAATCAAGGCACTCGCAATTTCGAACTGCGGCTGCCGTTCCGGGCCGGGCAACACGAAATCGGCGCGGCGTTCCTCACTGAAAACGCCAAGCTCGAAGGCGGCGGGCGCGGCGGGAACAATAACCCTTCGACCAATGGACTCTTCGTGGACTACGTGGCCGTCGGCGGGCCGTATGATCCGAAGGGTCCCGGCGATACCGAGAGCCGCGAAAGAATTTTCATCTGCCGGCCGTCGACGCCGGAGCAGGAAGCGCCGTGTGCACGCAAGATCCTGACGTCGTTGGCGCGCCAGGCGTATCGGCGGCCCGTGACCGCCACGGAACTCGATCCGCTGATGAAGCTATTCGCCACCGGCCGCGCCGACGGAAAAAGCTTCGAATCGGGGATCGAAATGGGGCTGACCGCGATCCTGGTGTCGCCGGATTTCCTGTTCCGCGTGGAGCACAGCAACGGCCAGATCACGGATCTGGAGCTGGCTTCGCGGCTGTCTTTCTTTCTGTGGAGCAGCATCCCCGATGAAGAGCTGCTTACTGTGGCGAGCGCCGGCAAACTGCACGATCCAGCCGTGTTGCGGAAGCAAGCCTTGCGAATGTTAGCCGACCCGAAATCCCAGGCGCTGCTCGACAACTTCGCCGGACAATGGCTGCAGTTGCGGAACATCGCCGAGTGGCATCCCGATCCGCAGAAGTATCCGAAGTTCGATGAAGCGCTGCGCCATGCCTTCGAGCGCGAAAGCTCGCTGTTCTTCGAGAATATCGTCCGTGAAGACCGCAGTGTTCTGGAATTGATCGACTCCGATTATACGTTCGTGAACGAACGCCTGGCCCGCTATTATGGAATCCCCGGCGTGCACGGCAGCTATTTCCGGCGCGTACCGGTCACCGGGAAGGAGCGCGGCGGCGTGCTGACCCAGGGCGGCATCCTGATGGTCAGTTCGTATCCCACGCGGACCTCGCCAGTACTGCGCGGCAAATGGATCCTCGAAAACATTTTGGGCGCTCCCCCGCCCCCGCCTCCGCCCAACGTTCCGCAACTTAAAGAGAGCGCCGTGGGCACGGCCAAGAGCCTGCGAGAGCAGCTGGAAAAACACCGGGCCAGCGCCGCCTGCGCCTCCTGCCACTCGCGCCTGGACCCGCTGGGGTTCTCGCTCGAAAACTACGATGGCGTGGGCCGGTTCCGCGCCGAGGAAGACGGATCGCCGATTGACGCATCGGGGTCGATGTCCAACGGGACTATCGTTACGGGTCCGGCCGGGCTGAAGAAAGTGATCCTGGAGCGCAAAGACGAGTTCGTGGAGGTCATGGCCGGGAAGCTGCTGACTTACGCGCTGGGACGCGGCCTGGAGTACTACGATCAGCCCGCGGTGCGCCAGATCCGGCGTGAAATGGCGGCCGATGACAATCGGTTTTCCGCGCTGGTTCTGGGGGTGGTGAATAGCGTACCATTTCAAATGAGGAGGGCTCCGCGAAAAGTGATCATCACCAAGAAATCCCTTCCCCGGCGGACATTTCTGCGCGGATTAGGCGCCGCCGTCGCGCTGCCGCTGCTCGATTCGATGTCGCCCGCGTTCGCCGCGCCGAGCCGCACCGCCGTCCCGCGCATGGCGTTCCTCTATACGCCCAACGGCATCATCATGCAGGAGTGGACGCCCGCGGCCGAAGGCTCGGGCTTCGAGTTCTCGAAAACGCTGCGGCCGGTGGAGGCGTTTCGCGAAAAAATGCTAGTGCTCACCGGCCTGGAGCAGCACAACGGCGAAGCCCTGGGCGATGGCGCCGGCGATCATGCCCGCGCGGGAGCAAGCTGGCTCACCGGAGCGCATCCCAAGAAGACCGAGGGCGCCGACATCCACAACGCGATTTCCGTGGACCAGATTCTGGCGCGGGAAATCGGCCGGGAGACTCCGCTGCCGTCGCTCGAGCTGGGTCTGGAAGACGTCCGCATGGCGGGGAACTGCGATTCGGGCTATAGCTGCGCGTACAGCAACACGATTTCCTGGAGCTCGCCGACCAAGCCGCAGCCCTACGAAACGAATCCGCGAAGCGTATTCGAACGCCTGTTCGGCGACGGCGAAACCACCGATGCCACGGTGCGGGCCATGCGCGACAAGGAAGACCGGAGCATCCTCGATTTTGTCCAGGCCGATACCGCGCGCATCAGCGCCGATCTGGGGGCGCGCGATCGCCGGAAGATGAGCGACTATCTGGACTCGGTTCGCGAAATCGAGCGAAGGATCCAGAGGGCCGAAGAACAGAACGCCAAGAACCCGGAGCTGCCCGCGCTCGATCGTCCGGACGGCATTCCGCCGACGTTTGAAGAGCACATTCATCTGATGTACGACCTGATGACGCTGGCGTTCCAGGCCGACATCACCCGCGTGATCACGCTCATGTACAGCCGCGAGGGCGGCAACCGGACCTATCCGCAGATCGGCGTTCCGGACGCTCATCACGGCTTGTCGCATCACATGAACGATCCGGCCAAAATGGCCCGGCTGCAAAAGATCGACCAGCATCATGTGCTGATGCTGAGCTATTTCCTGGGCAAGATGCAGGCCGCGCAGGACGGCGACGGAACGCTGCTGGATCATTCGATGATCGTCTACGGCGGCAGCTTGAGCGATTCCAACCGCCACCTGCATTACAATCTTCCCGCCCTGCTGGTCAGCGGCAAGTTCCGAGGCGGGCGGCATCTTAGCTATCCCAAAGGCACGCCCATGACGAACCTGTTCGTCAGCATGCTGGATGTCGCGGGTGTGCCTCAAGACAAGATTGGCGACAGTAACGGGAAGCTTGAGTACTTAAGCGGGTTGTAACCGCGTCTAGTTGTAGATCATAAACTCGAGCAGGTTCCCGTCCGGATCGCGAATGTACACGCTGGAAGCGCCCTTCCTGCGTCCGCCCTGACGCGCCACGGGACCTTCGATAATCTTCGCGCCGGCCTTGTCGAGCCATGCCTTGAGCGATTCGGGCGTACCGTCATAGACAAAGCACAGATCGCCGCAGGGAGGCTTGGCAGCCGGAGCGCGCAATGTAAACGTCGGGTTCTGCCAGGTGGCCGACTGGTGGAAGTTAATCATCTGGTCGCCGATGTACACCGAACACGCGCGCGCGTTCTCGGTGACGGGGAAGCCCAGCCCGCGATAGAAGGCCATCATGGCGGCGGTATTCTGCATCGGCAGCGCGACGTGATCAAAGCCGCGGACGCTTCCACTTTGTTGCGCGGCGAGTTTCGATGCTCCGGCCGCGGCCGCGGCGCCGCGGACGAATCTACGTCGAGAAACGTTCTGTGCTGATTTCATCGTCATTGCCGGCAGACAAAGTTGGCCGCATCTTCGATGCTGCCCGAGCCCTTGTAGCGAGCCTGCATGCGGATAGGCGCACAGCGGGCGCGTCCGTCCCGGCCAGGGCGAGTTCGGTCCCGCCGTGGCGACGATCCTGTCCGGCGCGGAACCTTTTTCCACCCAGTTCGTCAAGGCCGTGAAGGCATCGAACTGGTCCGTAGCCGGGCCGCCGCTGCAATGGTTCATTCCTGGAACCGCGAACAGGCGGGTGAAGTCCGCTGCCGCTCCGTTGTTAGCACGGTTCACATCGTTCCACCAGGAGATAGTGTCGTTGATCGAAAACACCGGATCGCTGACGCCGTGCACGATCACCAGCTTGCCGCCGTGGTTCTTGAACGCCGAGAGATCCGTGGAACTGGCCATCATGAAATCCCAGACCGACTCCGTGAATTCGCCCGACTTGGCGTACAGCTTGGGGGCATCGCGCTCGAAATCGACACCCAGGAGATACGCCAGAGGACCGGCTCCGGAAGTGGGCACGGCCACCGGCGGCGTCACAAACAGCGCGGAGGCCGATGCGCTCCCCAAGGTGGCGATGATCGAAGCGTTGTTGGCGGCGTCGAATGCACCCAGTTTCCAGATGCGCCATCCCTGGTTGTAGTTGTTGCCGATCTTGCCGCCAAAACCGCGGTCCCAGGCCCAGTCGGCGTATAGCAGTTCACCTTTGGAATCTTTGGGCCCGGCGAAGATCTTTTCGAGCGCCGCCACCTGCGCGGCCGAAAGACAGGTGTTCCGCTTGGGACCTTTACATGTGATCGCCGCCAGCTTGGGCGCGACGATAGCTTTCGTGCACGCCGGGAAATTGTCGATGATCCCGTCTTGCAATCCATCCAGCCCGTCACATACGGATGTGATCGCTTGCGAGGCGAGATCCAGATCCTCGTCGGTGAAGGTTTTGTTCAGGAGCGGCTGCCCGAATTTGTCATAGATTCCGTCCGCTTTGGCGACGGCGCTCAACGCCTGCGCATCCGCGGCGTGACCGAACAGCGCGGCTTTGGGGAGCTTGAAACCCGGAGAACACGCCAGGATTCCATCGAAATACGTCGGGAACCGCTGGGACATCATCATCGCCTCGCGGCCGCCCTCCGAGCAGCCGACATAATACGAACGCTCGATCGCACGACCGTAGTAATCCCTGATGATCGCCTTGGCTGCCTGCGTGACCTGATCGTAGGAGTTGTATCCGAAATCGCGCCGGGCCTGCGGATCGAACCCGAACGTCACAGTACCGTTGCGATTGGGATCGTTGTTGACGGCGTTATCGTGCCCGGAATCCGTCGAGACCACGGCGAATCCCATCGCCAGAGCATTGGTCCGCTGCTGCCCTTGCAGGTTCCCCAGGGCGGCGCCCAGATTCCCGTTCGATCCGCCGCCGCCTTCAAAGAAGAATTTTCCGTTCCAATCGGTGGGCAGACGCAGATGGAACCGGATGGCGTAGTGCTGCGAGTTCACTCCCGTGCGGTCGTTCATCCGGCCCTGGACTTCGCAGTGCTCCGGAAGCCCGGGCGCGTTGCCTCGCCCGGCGCGGGGCGCGTTGAGCGTGGCGGAGTTGATCACCGTGGTCGGGTTGGGGAGCCCGGTGAGGGAAGTAAGGCTCGGGCACTTCGTGGCAACACTTTGGCCCATGCACGGAAGAGCGGCGATCCATAGAAACCAGGTCTGGAGTTTCATGACCTATACATTATGTCGCGAGTTCCAGCAGAAGTTTGGCATCCGTCAGCGTTTCCAGGCGCTGGATCTCGCTGGCCAACCGGTCTCGAGCGTCCGCTGACAGGAATCCGCTTGCATTGTCCTCGAACTTGGCGCGGAGTTCCTGGTAGGTCATCGGATTTTCGGCCGATCCGCGATTGTATTCTTCCACCTCGGTAAACTGCCTGCCGTCCTTCAGGGTGACTTTCACGGCGCCCTTGAAGCGGCCCGGACCGGGATAATTCGGATCGACGTGATAGCGTACCTTCCGGGCCAGCGCCAGGATCTCGGGATTCGCGCGGCTCTGGCCGCTGTAGGCGTGCTTGCCAAGCTCGCCGAAAAACAGAGCCTCGGCGAGGCTGTACTGCAGGCTCACGCGGCCGTGCGAGTCCGACGCGGGCGCATATTTCTCCGCGACCGGCTCGCAGACGATCGAGACGATGAATCCGGTGACGGGGCAATCGACGCTTTCGATATCGCCGGGCTGGATCGCGTGCTGGTTGCGCAGGCGGATCGCGGCGCTGATGTAAGGATGGATCACGTGCGCGGCCGGAAACGGCTTGAAGGACGAATTGCGGCTTTCCCAGTGCGAGCCCAGGTCCGCATGTGATGCGGGCGAAATCGCGATGGGCACTCGGATCCTGCACGTGAGTGGCGAACAAGCCCCAGCGGCCTTCGAATACTTGCGCGGGACCGGTAACGCCCGAGCGCGCGAGCATCGCCGCGGTGATGCCGCTTTGCGCCGACCAGCCGGGATGGAGGAATTTCGTCTGCGTACCGTCCACCCAGCACTCGAGCAAACCCGAAGCGAGGCTGCCGGCGATTCCCGCGGCGTGCGCGGTGGATTCCGCGTCCATGCTCAGCAGTCTAGCGGCCAGAAACGCCGCGCCGAAGGTCGAGAATAAGCCGGTGGGGTGGAACCCTCGTTTGTGCAGCTCGCCGGAAGAAACGCTGCCCACGCGGCAGGAGACCTCGTTACCCAGGGCGATGGCCGTGATTAAGTCACGTCCTGTCACAGCGGTAAATTCGGAGAGAGCTAGTGCCGCGGCCACCGCCGGGCTGCTCATGTGCACGATCGACTCGTTGTGCGTGTCGTCGTACTCCAGAGCCTGCGAAAGAGCGCCGTTGGCCAACGCAGCCGAGGTCACGCCCACGCGGTCTCCGAAACCGAGAATGCGGCACGGGCCGGCGGGAGACATCGCAACGATGGCGTCGCGCGTCGCTTTTCCGAAGGCCGTTTCGGCGCCGGCCAGTGACAGCCCGATGACGTCCATGACACGCAGCTTGGTGGCTTCGACGACATCGGCGGGCAGATCCTCGAATCGGAGGCGCGACGCCCATGCGGCGAGGGCGCTGGATAGTGGCGGGTTCACGGCACTACTGTACAATGATTTACGCCCTCCAAAGCAATGTTAGAAACCCAAGCGCTCGCATCGTATCTAGTTACCAGCCGTATTGAAAGCGTCCCGGAGGACGTGCGCCACGAGGCCCGCCGCGCGATCGTCAACTTCGTCGGCTGCGCGCTGGGCGGCAGCGTGGATACGGCCGTGGACCGCGCCATCCAGGCTTTGGGCCCGTATTCCGGAAAGCCCACCGCAAGCATTCTGGGACGAGGCGAGCGCATGGATCCGCTGCACGCGTCGCTGATGAACGGGATCAGCTCGCACGTTTACGATTTTGACGACACCACGCCCAAGAACTATATTCATCCCACGTCGCCGGTGGCCTCGGCTCTCTTTGCCTATGCCAGCGCGAATCAGGTGTCGGGGCGCGACTTCATGGAGGCGTTCATTCTGGGCTTCGAGGCGGAATCGCGCATCGGCAACGCGGTGTATCCGGCGCATTACGATGTTGGCTGGCACATCACGGGAACCGCCGGAGTGTTCGGCGCGGCTACGGCAATCGCAAAGCTGCTTAGGCTGCCGGAGCAGGAGACGATCTGGGCGATCGGGCTGGCGGCGACGCAGGCCGCGGGGCTGCGCGAGATGTTCGGGTCCATGGCGAAAGCGTTTCATCCAGGCCGGGCCGCGCAGAACGGCTACGCGGCGGCGCTGCTGGCGCAGGCCGGCTTCACAGCGGGCGAACACAGCCTGGAGGGTCCGCGAGGCTTCGCGGCGGTGCAGGCCGCCAAATACGACCTTTCGAAGATCACCGCCCGGCTGGGCGAGGATTTCGACCTCCGCGCGAACACGTACAAGCCGTTTCCGTGCGGCATCGTAAACCATCCGACCATCGACGGCTGCATTCAGATTCATCACGAGCTACACAAGGAGCACGACGCCGAGCCGGCCAAGATCGCCGCGGTACGGTTACGGGTCGCGCCGCTGGTGATGGATCTGTGCAATCAGCAGGGCATTACCAAGGGACTGCAAGGAAAGTTCTCGGTCTATCACGGCGCGGCCATCGGTCTCGTGCGCGGCAAGGCGGGCATCCGAGAATATACGGACGAAGCCGTCAACGATCCGCAGATCAAGCGCGTGCGCGAACTGGTCTCGGCCGTAGGCGATCCGTCGGTCACCGAAGACCAGGCTCGCATCGAGGTGGAGTTGGCAGACGGAACGAAGCTGACGCGTTTTGTCGAACAGTCGCTGGGGAATATTCATCGCCCGATGAGCGACCAACAATTGGAGGACAAATTCCGCGATCAGGCCGTGGCGGCGCTGCCGGCCGCGCAAGTGGAGAAGGCCATCGGACTATGTTGGAGAATCGACCAGTTGGAGGATGTGGCGGAATTGATTCGAGCGGCTGTCCCGGAGGAAAAGTAGGGCATGCGATTTGGAATCGCGCTGGCGCTGGCGTTGTTGACCGCCTGTGGCGGTGCGAACAAGCGGGAAGTCCGGATTCCCAGGGGCGCGGGCGGCGTCGGGTTTCTGCCGCTTCTGGTGATGGAGAAGTACCAGCTGATCGAAAAGTACGGCGCGGAATTGGGCGCCGGAGACTTTACGGTGCGGTGGATGGACCTGGGCGGACCGGCGGCCATGAACGATGCGCTCTTGTCCTCGTCAGCCGACTTTATCTCGGCGGGGCCGCCCGCATTTCTTACCTTGTGGGACAAGACTCGCGGCTCGGCCGACGTCGAAGGAGTCGCCGCGATGACGTCCATGCCGATGTACCTCGACGCGAACGCCGAACATCTCAAGAAACTGGATGATATTACAAATCAGGATAAGATCGCGGTGACGTCCATCAAGGTATCGATCCCGGCGATCCTCATGCAGATGTATGCGCAGGAGAAGTACGGCCCGGAGCAGGCCACGCGCTTCGACAAGTTCACCGTTTCGATGGCGCATCCCGACGCGGTGATTGCTTTGCTTTCCGGATCGGCCGGCATCAGCGCGCACTTCAGCTCGCCGCCGTTTCACCAGCGCGAACTCAAGGATCCGCGCGTTCATACCATCATGACTTCCGACGACGTCATGGGGGGCTCGACGACATTCACCATGATCTCCACCACCAGCAAGTTCCGGCGGGAAAATCCGCGGATCTTCGCCGCCGTGCTGAAGGCGCTGGAAGAAGCCGACCGCATGATTGTCGCCGACAAGACCATGGCCGCGGACTTGCTGCTGACGTCCGAAGGCGGAGGCCTGACGCGCGAGGAGCTGGTCCAGGTCCTGAACGATCCGCACATCAAATTCACCACCACGCCGGAAAACATCATGAAATACGCCGAGTTCATGCATGGCGTGGGTTCCCTGAAGAACCGTCCCGGAGTCGTGGAAGGATCTTTTCTTTCCGGAGATCCACGGCGTTCCGGGGAGCTGATGGAGACGGCTCCGCTCCTATCCGTGGAAGGCGTGACGCTCCGTTACCGGACGAGGAAAAGAGACCGTCTTGTTACGGCGACCTACCGTGTCAGTTTTGAGCTGTTCCGCTCGGACCGGTTCGTCGTGCTGGGGCCGTCGGGGTGCGGCAAGTCGACCCTGCTCAAAGCCGTGGGCGGATATATCCAGCCGACCGAGGGACGCGTCCGCCTGAATACGGCCGGCGTCCCCGGCGACATCGCTGGACCCGGGCCGGACCGCGTGTTCGTGTTCCAGGAATTCGACCAGCTCCTGCCGTGGAAAACCGTGCGCGAGAACATCGTGTTTGCGCTGACCGCCAGCGGGAGACTGCCGCGGACGCAGGCCGAGGAACGCGCCATGCACTACATCGCCAAGGTGAACCTGACGGAGTTCGCCTCGAGCTACCCCCACACGCTTTCGGGCGGGATGAAGCAGCGCGTCGCGATCGCCCGCGCGATGGCCATGGAGCCACAGATCCTGCTGATGGACGAACCGTTCGCCGCGCTCGATGCACTCACGCGCTCCAAGATGCAGGAGGAACTGCTGCAGCTGTGGGACGAGACGAAATTCACGATGCTGTTCGTCACGCATTCGATTCCCGAGGCGATTCGCGTCGGCAACCGCATTCTGCTGATGAGCGCGCATCCCGGGCAGGTACGGGCCGAGGTCAACAGCCAGGGCGCCGACGATCCGGACGCGTCCGGACAGCCGCTCTCGGCGCGCATCCACCAGATTCTGTTCGGCAGCGAAAGACGCGAAGGAGCCAGTCATGTCTGACACACCACGTCCGGAGATTTTCTACGAAGTCTCGACCGCGGCATTCGACGTGGTGGAGAAACCGCTCAGCGTCCGGGAAAAGCTGTACGAAAACGGAGCCGTCCGCAAGATGGCGCTGCTGACGATCCTGGCGGCGTTGTGGGAACTGTACGCCCGGTGGCTCGACAATCCTCTGCTGATGCCGACGTTTTCGGCCACGGTGGGCGCGCTGTTCGCATCGGTGGCGTCCGGCGTTCTGCCGCGCGCGGCGGTCTATACCATTTCGATGCTGCTCAAAGGATATGCGGCGGGGCTGGCCATTGCGGCGCTGCTGACCGCCTTCGCCACGGCCACGCGCATCGGAGCGGATCTGCTCGAAACGCTGACCGCCATGTTCAATCCCCTGCCCTCGATCGCGCTCCTGCCGCTGGCGCTGATCTGGTTCGGCCTCGGCCAGGGAAGCGTGATTTTCGTGCTGATCCACGCCGTGCTGTGGGCCGTCGCTCTGAATACCTTCGCGGGCTTTCGTTCCGTCAGTCCGACATGGAAGATGGTGGGGCAGAATTACGGGTTGTCGCGGGCGGGCTATATCGCGCGGATTCTGATTCCCGGCGCCTTTCCCAGCATCCTGACGGGGCTCAAAGTGGGCTGGGCGTTCGCCTGGCGCACGCTCATCGCAGCCGAGCTGGTCTTCGGCGTCAGCTCGGGATCGGGCGGCTTGGGCTGGTTTATTTTCGAGCGCAAGAATCAGCTTCTGATCGCCGATGTCTTCGCGGGATTGCTGACCGTAATTCTATTCGGCCTGGCGGTGGAGAACCTGATCTTCAAGACCATGGAAAGCCGCACGGTGCGGCGCTGGGGCATGCAGATCTGACGCCGCGGGACCGCTGGCTAGAGCACTTCCAAGGCCGGTTTGGTTCCCGCCGCGTCCGGCTTCCCGATGTTTGGAAGCTCCGCGCGGATCTTTTCCGCATCGGGTGTGTTCTTGTCCAGTTCCAGGTACTTGGAGATGTGCTCGCGGGCGCCGGCAGTGTCGCCTTTGGCCTCGAGAATCCGGCCGAGCACATATTCGGCCCTGGGCTCCACATGCGACGAATCCAGGCGAATGGCTTCCTGCGCGCTGGCCTCGGCTCCGTCCAGATTCTTAAGCTCATAAAGCGCCACGGCCTGATGAACGTAAATCTCCGTAAACTCTTTCTTCTTGTCAACCTTGATCAGCTCGTCGGCTGCCGTGACGGCGCCCTGCCAGTCCCTGGTCTTCAGACATAGCCGCGCCAGCGTCACATAAGCGGGGTACATTTTAGAGTCGGCTTGGACGGCATGCTGATAGGAATCGCGCGCCTCGGCCGTCTTCTGCAGTCTTTCTTGAATCACGCCCAGCGCATGCCAGCCAGCCGCAAACTTGGGAACCTCCGTGACTGCCGCCTGAAGCTGCTTAGCGGCTTCCGGGAAATTGCTGGTGTCGAGCGCCTTCATCGCCGCATTCCACGCGGATCTCGCGTGCGACGGTATTTTCGAATCGCTAATGAGGATGGCGTAGGGATCGGCGGCGTGGCCAGTGATTATGATCGGCTGCAAATTGACGACAGCGCTGAGGGATCCGTCGAGGGCGGAAATGTCGATACTGGTGGAAATGAAGCCCGAGTGTGTAGCGCGGATAACACAGGCGCGGGTCTGCATAGGATCCACATCCATCCGCCACACATACTCACCCTTTTTGTTGGTAGGGGGTCCGGGGGCCGAGCCTTGCAGATCGCTGCAGAATCGCTCAATGCCGACGCTGAAAGGTGGAGGCGAACCGTCCGGCATGGTTACCTTGCCCCGAATGATCATCGGGGCGGTCGCCGCGAAAGCCGATGGAAGGCAGAATAAGAGGATCGCGCCAAGTACAAGGGTCACGCCGGGGCGAAGAAACACACGCATCAGGGGTCGTACCTCCGTCCTAAGTTTTAGCCTACAACACATGGAGAGACGACGGAAAAGCAGGGATCGTAACATCGGTGGGCCGAAACCGAGTAATTCTATCGAATAAATCAGGATCTGCGGGCGGAATCGTAGCGATCCCGGCGTTCGGGAGTCTCCAGTGGCTTCTAGGGATCGATGGCAGCAAGGACACTGCAATTCCGGCCGTTGGCTTTTGCCTGATAAAGCGCCCCATCGGCGAATGCGGTAAGTTCCGCCGCCGAGGCCACTGCCGGGTGAACCAGTGCAGCCCCTAAGCTCACCGAGACAGATTGCCAGCTGCCCGAAAGATCGAAGGGCTGATCCGAGACAGCGCTCCGCAAGCGCTCCGCGGCGGCCTTCAGCGTCGCCATCGTCCCGCAGTCCACCACAAACACGAACTCTTCCCCCCGTACCGGCCGATCGCATCGGTTTTCCGCATCACCGACGACATCCGCCGGGCAGACTCCCGCAAAACCAGGTCGCCCGCGCGGTGACCCAGCTTGTCGTTGATTCGTTTGAAGTGATCGAGATCCGCCATGATGACGCCGTAGGGTTGCCCGGATCGCAGGTACTTGGAATGGGCGCCGCGGAGAACCTCATCGATCGCGCCGCGATTGAGAATGCCGGTCAGCGCGTCGTGCATGGCCACAGCTTCGAGCTGCCGGCTCTTTTCGAGCAGCGAGCGGTTCTGCTCCACCAGTTTCTGATACAAGCGGCTCCGTTGAATGCTGGCCGCAACCTGGCTGGCAATCTGACGGAAGATGTACTTGTGGCTGTCCTGATACGCATCCTTCTGCCGGCTTGTAAAGAACAGAAAGCCGAGCGGAAAGCCATCGAAAATCAGCGGGCAGGTCAGATTGGATCGCCCGCCCTCCGCGACGATTCTGCGCGTCGCGTCCGAGTGCGGTTTTCCGGCCAGATACGCCTCCAGATCGTTGATGATCCGCGGCTGTCCCGTGGCCAGAATCGTCTCCAGGCTGCTTCCCGCCAGCGGTTGTGAATAGTCCTTCCGAATCTGGATCGGACCGAGCTGGGACTTCGCCCAATCCGCGACCACGCGTTGGCCGTCCTCCGCCAGAAACGCGCAACCGATTCTCTCAAAGGGAATCACGCCGGAAAAGCTCTCGAAAATGTTCCCCAGCACATCCTCCGGCAGGACGCCGTGCTCGACGGTTTCCATCAGCTCCAGGAGCTTGCGCAGTTCGTTTTCCCGGTGGGCGACGGCGCTCGACATCGCCGCCAGGTCCCGGGAGAAATTTGCGAGAGCCTCCAGCGCATACGTCATCAGGGGCAGATCCGGACTGCGGCTTGGCTCCGGATCGGCGCGAAATGAATCGGCAGGATCCATCTTCTTCGGGGATTGCTTGACGAGCTGCTCCTCGGCTTGAGGCATAACCGGTCCGCAGGCAGGCGCGCGGCCCCGCGGTGAAGACCTCCAACTTGCAGATCGTCTCGTGCGGGAAGAAACTCCATAAGCCCGCCCTTAACCCGCACAAGGGTAGTTCTGATAGTAAGTCTGCTGTGGTCTCTGGCGAATGATTGCCAGTGCCGGGCTTAGAAGCGACCTTCGATGCCGCCAAAGACCGATCCCTGGAGATCGATCTGTGGCCGCGATTGCGCTGTTTGGCTGGTCCAGTCGATGGTGCCCTTGAAATCGCCTTGGCCGAACAAGCCCAGTTGTGGCACCGTTGATCCAGGCGTGTCGATCAGCTTAATCACGTAGCGGGCGTGAACCTCGCCCCCCACGGCGAACTGGAGGGGCGGGCCGAACGATTTGAAGTCGAACACCGGGCTGACGCCCCACTCGAAGCCGAAGCTCATCGGCGAAACCGGGTCCAACTTGAGCGGGCCGATCTTCTTGACAGGTCTGGGCACAGCGCCCAGGATGGCTCCGCGGAAGGGGAATGTGGGCGGCAGGTGGTCCAGGAGCCGCATGATCTCCGCGAAGCTGGCCGCCGCGGGGTCCACCGGATCATTCCGTACCGGGGAAGTTATGACGAAGCTGATCGTCTGGCCGGACGGCGTCAGGGCCGGAATCCTAGCGAATGAGTCGGGGGGCAAGAACAAAGGGGTCACCAGAGGCGGCGTGATCGGCGGCAACGTCAAAGGCGGGATCAAACGTGGCGGCTGAATGCCAAACCGGGAGGCACCCGCGGCCGGAGTGGCCTGTCGCGGCTCCAGGAGGAGCGTAACGGGCAACACCTCCTCCTCGAAGAGCCTGGCCATCGTGTTCGGGCCGACGATCCCGTCCGCCTTCAACTGATTCGACCTCTGAAACTCTACCACCCTTGCGTGGGTGAGCGGCCCAAAGTCGCCGTCCACCACTAACGGAGTAAGCCGGCGAATGTGGAAGTTCAGCACGTCTTGAACGGCACGCACATCCGCGCCCTTGTCGCCCTGTCGAATCAAACGGCCCATAGAAGTCTCTCCGTTGACAGTATGCCAGTTCGGCCGCCTGTTTCCAATCTCAATGTTTCCGGGTTGGATGGCTCCGTTCGAGCGAAGAGCAAACTGAGGAATGGCGTCCCCAGGGGGATTCGAACCCCCGTTACCGCCGTGAAAGGGCGATGTCCTAGGCCGGGCTAGACGATGGGGACAGCTTTGACAACAACTACTCGGACAAAATCTACAGGCTCTTCAAATAGGCGAGGATGTCTGCTTTCTCCGCCTTGGTGAGCGCGTCGGAGAACGGAGGCATCCCGTTTCCGCCCTCATTGACCACGGTCGTCACATTGCCTTCGGTCACGGGCTTGCCGTTGGCGAGCTTAGGGTGTTTGAACAAGCCCTTCAGCCCGGGGCCAATTTTCGCATCGGTGCTATCCGTGTTGTGGCACACCGAGCAGTTGTTTTCGAAAGTCTCCTTACCCTTGGCGGCGTCGGCGGCGAACGCCTGCGCTGCCATCAGGAACCCCATGGCGCCCACTGCGACTAGTGACGTCTTCATACCCTTCTAGTCTACAATCTCTCCATATGAGTCTCCAAACAGGCGATCGCGCTCCGGAAATCAAGGCGGGCGCCTTCCAGCTCTCCAAGCTCAAGGGCAAGACCGTGGTTCTGTTCTTCTTCCCCAAGGCGGATACGCCCGGATGTACCAAGGAATCGTGCGAATTCCGCGATTCCTCGAAGAAGTTCGCCAAGAAGAATGCCGAGATCGTGGGGCTTTCGCCGGACAAGCCCGAAGCCCAGGCCAGGTTCGCGGAAAAGTACGGTCTTCCCTATACCTTCGTCCCCGATCCCGACCATAAGATCGCCGAAGCCTACGGGGTGTGGAAGGAAAAGAGCATGTACGGGCGCAAGTACATGGGGATCGAGCGGACGACGTTCGTGGTCGATCCCCAGGGAAAGATCGCTACCGTGTTTCCGAAGGTGAAGGTCGCGGGGCACGCCGAGGCGGTGCTGGAATCGCTGGCGTAAGGCCGTTCACGTGTGGTGAGCGGTATTACTTTAGGTTGTTATCTCCGCCGCCAAGGACCGCCGTGATTGCTTGCTTCACCGATTCGCTCTTCGTTGATCCGCGGAGCCAAGCCAGTGCGGACCTGGACTGCCTTTGCGTCTCGGCGTCGCCCTGATGCGTCAGCAAGGCGAGCGCGGACACGGCATTGAGATCGCCAATCCTCCGCAGCCCCTCCACCGCCAAGCCAGATCCGGTAGTAGCCGCGGAAGCGACGCGCGCCAAATACGGAATCGCCAGGTCGTCTGAGACAAAACCAAGTGCCCGCGCGGCGAAGAGGCGGTTCGCTGCACCACGCTGGCTCGCATCTGCCGCCAGGCGTTCACAGGTGCTCCGCAATCGATCCTCGTCGCGGGGCGAAACCTCAACCTCAAAGTAAGCGACTCCTTCCACCCCGGGCAGCGCGACCGAGACATCATAGCGGCCGACCTCGTCGAAAGGGAACCACTCGTTGAGCAGCACGGGGCGGGAATAGGATTGGGCAGGTCCGATTTTCGCCATCTGGACTTCGGTCATGGTGTCGGGTGCTTGAGCCCAGAGTGGCTTGCCCGCTGTGACGAGTTCCCCGTTTGGCCGCGTTATAGTGACTCGGTACGATTCTTCGCTCGCTTGACCGGTCCGGATCTCGACCGCGTCCGGCGTGACATTCCACAGAACCACATCTGCGATCACCGGCTCGTGCAGGGTTAACGAAACCTTCGCCTGAGCGCCCACCTGAACACCCGCCTCGCATGTGAGAGGAAGGGTCACGATCAAGGCCATCCAACCAGATCGCTTTGCCATTACGGGGGCGAGCAGGATTGCCAGAATAGCCTTGAATGTGACATCGATCCTCATATTCGGATGACACGGGCTCCATTTCTTGAGTATAAAAATATAATACGCTGTTTTAAGAATGTCTTTCCGGACGAATAGTGAGCCAGCACACCGCCGCCATCAAATACAGGCCCGACAGCACATGTAGCGGCAGGCTCCAGTTACCGGTACGATCGACCAGAAACGCCAGCACCAGAGGGCTGAAGAACGCGCCCACCTGGCCCGAGGTGTTCATCACGGAGCTGAGCAGCGCGGTGTTGCGGCCGCCCAGGCCGATGGCCGTCGACCAACTGGGCGCCAGCGTGAACATCGAAAACGCCCCGCCCACCGCGATCAGAGTTCCGCCGACGCGCGCGTTGGACGCCAGTGTGCCAGCGATCATCGCCGCGGCCGCGAGTAAATACGCCACGACTCCGATCGCGCAGGTTCCCCAACGCACGCCCAGGCGGCGGCACAGCGCGTCGGTGGTGAACCCGCCGGTCACGTCGGCGATGGCGCTCAGCGTAAGCGGAAGCCCGGAAAAAATCGCCAGCTCGGCCGACGACATGCCGCGCGCCTTGGCCAGATAGGTCGGCAGCCAGGTGATGAAGAAGTAATATCCATAGCTGTTGGCGACGTACTGCAGGCAGAGTGGCAGCAAGCTGGGGATCCGGAACACTTCGCGAAAACTGCCGCTGTGCTCGTGCGCCGGCGGCAGGCCGCGGGTCTTCTCGATAAAGTCGGCCTCCAGGGCGTTCACCGAGGGATGCTCGCGCGGCTCATCACGAAACCACGAATACCAGAACGCGGCCCAGGCTAATCCCACGAATCCCAAGGCGACAAACACCATCCGCCAGGGCAGGTACAGCGCCATCAGCGCAATCAATCCGGGCGTCAGTCCTCCGGCCAGGTGCGCGCCGGCGAAGAACACGCCTTGCACACGACCGCGCTCGCGCATCGGAACCCAGCGCGAAAACACGCGGGCGGCGTTAGGCCAGGCTCCCGCTTCTCCAACTCCAAACAGGAACCGGACCACCAGCATGATGGCGTAGCTGGTGGCCGCGGCCGTCAGCATCGTAAACGCCGACCACCACAGGACGATGCGCGTCAGCACGCGGCGGCTGCCGATGCGGTCCGCCCACCAGGCCGTGGGTATTTCAAACAGCGCGTACGCGGCGGTAAAGGCGCTAAACACCCAGGCCATCTGAATCTGGGTGATGTGGAGATCCGCCATGATGGAAGGCGCCAGCACGCCCACGCACACCCGGTCGAGATAGGTCACGCCGGCCAGGGCCACGGCGGCCGCAACCACGCGGTAGCGGACTCGGGTCGCGGTCATGCGTCTCGCAGTTTTTTGAGGACTTCCCCGACCGATGCCGGATCCGCGTCTTTGAACTCGCGCAGCATCCGGTAGATCTCCGCGGCGGCCTGGTGGAACTCCGGCGGCATTCCGGCGGCTTCGAGCGTGGCGGAGATTTCGTGCATCTCCGGACCCCAGCGCCAGGCTTTGGGCGCGGCGCGCAGGATGTGGCTGTCCGGTCTCTGGGCCGGGCGGCCGGGACGAGCCCATTCGCGCCGGAGCTCTTCGAGCACGCCCATGCGATCCGCCGCGCCCATCACCGCGATCAGCAACGCGATCGCTCCCTTGTTCTGCGCGGCGTAACACATCTTGAGCGCCGAAGCCTTGCCGACCTCGGTCCCGATGATCTCGGTCTCCATGGGCCCGGCCTCGAAGCAGCTCGCGATGGTCTCCGCGTGCTCGCCGCTCAGATACAGCCAGGTCTGGCCGCGGGCTTTGGGAGGCAACCCGATGATTCCGCCATCGACGAAGCGCACGCCGCTCGCCTGCATGAGGGCCGCGACTTGCTGTTTATGCGGGGGCGAAATGGCGTTGGCGTCGAGATACGTTCCGCGGAAGCCGTGGGAGAGGACCTGGGTGGCCAGATCGGCCGCGAACTCCGGCGGGCAAACGCTCAGAATGATCGAACAGGTTTCGCAAAGATGCGCCAGCGTACCCGTATCGGTGAACCCGGCGCTTTCGGCGCGCGCCCGAGAGCGGTGGCTGCGGCCTTCCGACACCCAGCAGACTTCGTGGCCGCTGTTGCGGACGGTGGCGGCCACCGCGCTGCCCATTTCGCCCGGGTGCAAGATACCAATGCGCTGCGCGGTCATGAATCCATACGAGTCTATCGCATGAATCGCGGGGGCGAACTACTGGGACCGTTCCTGCTCGGCTTCGGCCTCGGCTTCCCCCTCATCTGCCGCCTTGGGGCCGGACCTTTTGGCGTCCTCGATCACTTCCAGGGCGCGAGCGGCGTCCTCCCGGGGCACGCGAACCGTCCAGGGCAGATTCGGGAAGCTGGTTTCGCCTCCGAAGACGACGCGAATTCCCGCCGCTTTCAACACAGCCTGGATCTCGAGCGCCTCCATTTCCGCAGTGGTCCCGACCTCCTCAAACACGGTCACCAGGTCGAGCGAGTGGGAAGAATCTTGGTCTTCTTTCATGCACTGAGCATAGCGCGTCTTGGCATCGCTAGAATAAGGGTATGGACAATACAGACAGGCTGCTATGTTTTTTGGCAGGGGCGACTCTCGGCGCGACCTTCGCGTTGCTGTACGCACCGCAATCCGGCAGAGATACTCGCCGTATTATCGGCAAGAAGGCGAAAAAGGGACGCGAAGCGGTCTCCGACGTGAGCCGCGACGCGCTCGACAAAGGCCGCGACCTGTACGAAAAAGGCCGCAAGATGGCAGACGAAGCCTCGGACCTGTTCGAACGCGGCCGGCGGCTGGTAGAAGGCTAGCCTCGCGGGTTCGCGGAGATTCTCGCCGGCCGTTTCGGCGCATCCTCTGATCCGGGATCTGCGCCTGGAAAACGTGTGCCTGACGCTCCTGTTGCGGCGTGATATCTCTAGAGCATGCGTTTTCTCACCGTTCTCCTTGTGACCGGCCTGTGGAATATCGCCAGCGCCCAGCAGGCTCCGGCGACTCGAGTTACCCCCGCTCCCAATCCTCGCAACGTGCGCCTGGTAGGCGACCGTTTCAAGCCCCTCACCTACGATCAGATGACAGCAGAGCAGAAGACCATGATCGAGGATCTGCTAGCCGGCGAACGGCGCAATACAGGCGGTCCTTTCAACGTCATGCTGCGGAGCCCGGAGATCGGCGACCTGGCCCAGAAATTCGGCGCGGGCGTGCGCTTTCATTCCTCGCTGCCCAGGAAATTAAACGAGCTCGGGATCATTATCACGGCGCGCTACTGGACCGCGCAGTTCGAGTGGAACGCGCACAAGCGGGCAGCGCTCGCCGCGGGACTCAGCCCGGCCATCGTCGACGCCATCGCCGCGGGCACGCGCCCTGCCTCGATGCAGCCGGACGAAGAGGCTGTTTACAACTTCGGCACCGAGCTGCTGCGGGCCAAGCAGGTCAGCGATGCCACCTTTGAGGCCGCCACCAAGGCCGTGGGAGAGCGCGGCGTGGTCGACCTGATCTCGGTGATGGGCTACTATCAGCTGGTCTCGATGCTGCTCAACGTGGACCGCTACCCGCTGGGGAACGGCGTACAACCGGAGCTGAAACCCCTGCCGTGAGAAGGCGCGCGCTCCTGCGAAATTGCGTGGTTTGGCGCGAAATGTCCCTGCGGCCCTCGGTCCGGCCGCACTAAGCCCTGTGGAATCAGCGTTGCGACCTTTGGCAGGCGGTTTGCTTCTATATACCATGGAGAGTGGAGACGTTTATGAACATGTTGCCGCTGGCGGAGCCTTTCCGGCCTCATCCGAACTTTGACGACGCCATCAATCGGGCGATTTGCCAGTCGGAGATCGAGGGCGGCGTGAGTCTCGATGAGTTGCCCGTGGGCGCGGTTCTGGACGTCGAGACGGCGAACAACCAGTATCGGATTGAAAACCGCGGCGAAGGCGAAGCGCTGATTTCGGGCCACCCTGAAATCTGCCCCAAGCCGGTGCTGGTGAATTTTCATGGATCCACCTGGGGGACGTCCATGCTCAAGCTGCGGTTCATCGGACGCGATATGAGTATGGAATTCCGCCATCCCGAGCGGGGCATCGTGCGCACATCGCGCGTTCGTGACGTCCGGGAACGGTTCGCCGCGAGGGAAACGGCGCTGGTTCGCAAAGCGTCTTAGATTCAGAAATAGCGCGGCGGAGAGCCGGTCACACCCCTGAGGATCACCACTTGACCAGTTCCACGCGCCGGTTCTTAGCCCTCCCCTGTTCGGAGTCGTTCGAAGCCGCTGGCGCGTATGGACCACACCCGAATGCGTCCAGGCGGTTCGCGGCGATCCCGTACTTGGAAGTCAGTTCGCGCGTCACCGCCGCGGCCCGACGCCGGCTGAGGTCCAGGTTGTAGTCGGGTTTCCCTTGATCGTCGGTGTGGCCCACCACGTGGATTTTCAGTCTCGGATTGTCCGTCAGGAGCTTCCCAATCTCCATGAGCGTGTGTTGCGAATCGGGACGGAGCGTGTCTTTGTCCGTATCGAAATTAATTCCGTACAAGGCAACTTTGCCTGAATCCGCGAGGGCCTTCGACATATCCGCGGCATTGAGCAGCGTCATGTTCTGTTCCATCGCTTCCGGCGCAATCACGATAAGTTCCGCCAGGGAGCTCTCCTTGGCCACGGAACTCTTCAGACGTGGAGGGATCACTCCGTCCCGATAGCTGGTCACGAAAAGGTAGTAGTAGGTCGGCTTGGCGTCTTTCGATTTCGCGACCAGAACGTGCTCCTGGGCCTCGTTATAAGCGAGGATCTGGCCAATTTTGTCTTGATCCGCAAATTGATTGAGCGTAGGACCGAACCACCCTTTTTCGCCGGCTCGCTTTTGATAGAGCGGCGTCAGCCCCAGGCGCTGAAACTCAAGTTGATAATTGCGAAACAATTCGGCGGGCGAACGGCCCGCGGGCGCCAGGTAAGTATAGCGGCTGACCAATCCTTCCGTCTTCATGCTCTTGGCATAAACCGGCGGGGACATCTGGGTAGGCGGGCCGAGAGGGAGCACAACTTCGTCGAATTTCGGAGCGTGATAACCGATGATCTCACTTCCCGTGTAGCGCTTTACGCCCGCGGGATCTTTGGATCCCGGAATGTCGGCCGCGCGGCCGTTCAGCGCGAAGGAGAGGGCGAGCAGACCAAGTGCCGAACCTGTTCGAACGTTCATCGAATCCTCCTCTGGCCATTCTAGTGGATTCTTTTGCGCGGAGGCTCGAAAGTGATTACTTCCGTGATGGCGCCCGACTGCGCTGATGTGCAGGCCTTCCTGATCGGATTCGAATCTTACCAAGCACCTGGGCCGGGCAAGGAGCGCGTGTGGTTGAACGTGTATTCGCCGAGCAGACGCTCGCCGCCCGCTTCATCGACGGTGACCAGGCGCGCGATCATCTTGCTGGTCGGCATGGCCTTGGCCCAGGTCATCGACTCCTGATAGACGACGCTGCCGGCCCCGGACTGAACGGGGATGTCCGGCAACCGGAGCTGTTCGACGCCGCGCTCATCACAGAGGCACAGATCGACTCTCTTTGCCCCGGTCAAGTTCGCAGCCAAACGCGCAATGAGAAAGTCGTCTTCGGCGGTCACCGTGCACTGGACGCCGCCGCCGGCCGGAGGGGCATATTCACGGATGCGCAGGCCTTCCTGCGCGGCACGTTTCAGGAATGCGTCGCTCACGACCATCCGAAGGGAGCCCTCACGCGCAATTTTGCGGACTCCTTCGGCAAGCGCGATCACTTCGCGGAGCCGCGCGCCGCATTGGTCGCAATCGAGCAGGTGCAATTCGATGGCTTCTTCATCGGAAGCCGGCAGCGCCGCGAGCCAATAGTCGGCGAGTAGGGCCGCGTCCACAGGACTTGGGCAGCTCATACGGCAACCCCCATGCAATCGCGCAGCTGATGAATCGCGCGATGGCGAATCACCCGCACATTGGCCTCGGAAACGCCCAGGAAACCGGCGACTTCCGGGCCGGCCTGCTCGTCGTAGAAGGTCAACACGACGACCGCGCGCTCCCGCTCTTTCAGATTCTGCACGCAGCGGGTGAGCTGTTCATGATCGAGCTGCGGCATGGACGGCTGGACCGGCGCCAACAGGTCCGGCCCATACTGTTCGAGCAGGCGTTCTTTCCGTTGCGCGTTGCGGCGCAGGTCGAGCACCGCCATCCGGCACGTTCCCAGCACGAAGGAGGTCAGCTTCTCCGGTTCCCGCAGGCGGCCCGCCCGCAGCGCTTCGAGCGTGGTGATCAGAACCTGCTGCGCCAGATCTTCCGCGGCGTGCTCGTTTCTCAGGTGACGCAGGCCGTACAGCCGGATGCGCGGCGCCATGCGGCGGAACAGCTCGGCTTCCGCTTCGCGGCCGTCTCCCGAGCCGATTTGCCGGACTAACTCGGCATCTTCCAGTTCAACGTCCATCACCACATATTTTATGTGTAACGGGGAGGCGGGTTGTTACACATCCGGGTATCGGGCGTTCACAGACACGAAGAACGCAACTCTGATCGAAGAAAGGGAGCATCCTAATGAATTCCGACCAAACCAAAACCGTAGCCGATTTTCTTATCGCCGATTTCGAAAACGAAATGCAGGCCACTCTGCGCGTCCTGGGAGCGGTTCCCAACGGCCGCCTGGACTACCGGCCGGACTCGAAATCCAAGACCGCCCTGGGACTGGTCCGGCACCTCGCTCTGGAAGACGAGTGGCTGCTGAACTGCATCGCCAACGGCGAATTTACGCCTCCGCCCGACGATTCCGACACCTGCGGCATCATGAATCCGGCCGACGCCGCCGCCCGTTACAAGGAAAAAGTTCCCGCGGCTCTGAATCGCGTGCGCGCGCTGCCGGGCGACAAATTGACCAACGTGATCGATATGTTCGGCATGATCCAGATGCCCGGAATCAACTTTCTGGCGATGGCCGCCAAGCATTCGGTCCACCACCGCGGCCAGTTGAGCACCTACCTGCGCCCCATGGGCGGTCAGGTTCCGGGGATCTATGGACCGTCCGCGGACACCCAGCTGGCCGGCGCTGGAGCGTAACCGCTACCCGCCGGCGATCTGTAGGAACGGAATTTGGCGATTCACATCCGCGCCGGCCTCGAGGCGTTTTGGTGAGCTAGCCGTTTTCGACGCGTGCCTTTATATCCGAGTAGGCCGTATCGATCAGCCTGCTTAGGGCTGCGGCGTTTGTGGATGTTCCCGGCCTCAACTTCACATGGCGCATGAACTTGCCGGCGCCTTGCAACAAGTGAGCGGGATCCGGCAGGGCTGCGCCGTGAAAGAACCCCACGTTTACGTGCGAACGGAATACATTGACGTAGCCGAAGGGAGCATCTCCCAAACACGCAACCGGGCAGCCGTCATGCAAGAGCTCCCGGACTTCGTCCCCGCATTTTCGCATCACCTCAAACCACTGATGCGCGATGGCTCCCAATTCACCAGCATGCTCTTTCATCCACGCATCGATGGCGGGATCCCGCCCGACAGCGCCGTTGAATCGCAGCAAGTCCGTTCTCATCGTCGCTCCACTTTCTGCTCTCGAGATCTATGTTTAAGTAGCCTGCACGAGGGGCGAAAGGGACAGGTCGTCCGTCACGGCTCTTCGGGACCGTTCCCAAGGTGCTATGGGTCCGTCCACGGTTTTGAACATCGAATTAGGCTTGACCGGTCCGCGATTACTGACCAGTTGCATTCGCTTTGGGTCACGCTGACGAAGCTTCTGTTTGAGGTGCGCGAGTTCATAGGCAAGCTGTCCGTTGGTGACCGGGATGGTGACCATCCCGCGCCGCATCGCGATTTTTGAGACGTCAAAAGCGTAACCGCGTTCTCTCGCTTCATCGGCCACACTCCACAGGTAACTGGCGATAGCGCGGTCAGGATGGCCGGACTGTCGAAACCGATCCAGTTGTGGGTGATGGCGGCAGCCCTTGGTTGCTCCGGCCAAGACCTTTTGGGCGAGCAGTGCCTCGCGCCACAAGGCAACCAGTCCTGCCCGGTCTAATAGCGAAGGATGAAGGGACCATAGTCGCATTGGGAATCCCCTTCTATTTTCAGGCTTGGCGCGTCGCGGCGCACGCTCGATCAATGCTGACGCCTCCGGAGCGTTTGGGTCTAACCTCAAGGTGGAGGAACAAAAGGAGAGGAATGCTAAAGCGGAAACTCGGAAAAAGCAACCTGGAAGTTTCAGCCCTGGGACTCGGCTGCATGGGGATGAGTTTTGGCTACGGCCCGCCAGCAGACACGAAGGAGATGATCTCGTTAATTCGCTCGGCGGTCGAACTTGGCGTTACATTCTTTGACACCGCCGAAGTGTATGGTCCCTTCACCAACGAAGAACTCGTGGGAGAAGCCCTCGCCCCCGTGCGTGAGCAAGTGGTGATCGCAACCAAGTTCGGCTTCGGATTCGATTCGCAGACCGGCAAACAGACTGGGTTGGACAGTCGGCCAGAGCATATCAAGAAGGTCGCCGACGAGTCGCTTAAGCGGCTCAAGACCGATGTCATCGATCTGTTCTATCAGCACCGTGTTGACCCGGACGTGCCCATCGAGGACGTAGCGGGAGCGGTGAAGGATCTGATTCAGTCGGGCAAGGTAAAGCACTTCGGCCTTTCCGAAGCAGGAGTGCGAACGATTCGGCGGGCGCACGCGGTCCAACCGGTCACGGCACTTCAAAGCGAGTACTCTCTTTGGTGGAGGGAGCCCGAAGCTGAGATCATTCCGGCTCTCGAAGAGCTCGGGATCGGCTTCGTTCCGTTCAGCCCTCTGGGTAAAGGTTTCCTCACCGGGAAAATCGACGAGAGCACCAGGTTCGCCAGCACCGACTTCCGCAACACGGTACCTCGTTTTGCCCCGGAGGCGCGGAAAGCGAACCGGGCGTTAGTAGATCTGCTGGAGACAATCGCTCAGCGTAAGAAGGCGACACCCGCTCAGATCGCACTCGCCTGGGTTCTTGCTCAAAAGCCGTGGATCGTGCCGATTCCAGGGACCACCAAACTGCACCGGCTGCAGGAGAATGTCGCGGCGGCATCCGTTGAGCTCAGCGAGGGAGATCTTCGCGAAATTGAGAGCGCCACATCCAAGATCACCGTGCAGGGAGCCCGCTACAGCGAGGGCGCCCAGCGAATGATCAATCGCTAAACGAGTATGGCGGAGAGACAGGGATTCGAACCCTGGTTAGAGTTTCCCCTAAACACGCTTTCCAAGCGTGCGCCTTCAGCCACTCGGCCATCTCTCCGCGCGAGTTAGCTTCTTCAGTCTAGCGCAGGCGAAGCAGATAATCGCGGATGCGGAGATACGATTCGGGGTCGGGGGAAGAAGGAGCGTCGCAGGCGCCGAAGAGCTTCTGAATCTCGTCCCGGGGAGCCGCAATAGCCAAGGCGACGTCCTGCTTTGCGTTGCGAAAACGCTGACTTAGGACGGACGCAGGTTCCGACACTCGCTCCACTCCGCCAGTGGTGCAAAGGTACCTTCTCATGACTTCCGTGGGCGCGTCTACGCCCGCTGCCCGGCCGTGCTCGGGTACGGTCGCATTCATCACCCGAGCTTCCATGGGATAGATCACCCAGTCATTATTCACATGCAACTGCGGCTCGACCTTGATCCGCTCGCACTGGCGCATCGCGGGCGGTCCACAGATCCATCCAGAAGACTTGGGTACTGTCGCCGCTGACAGGCTGCTCGACGCGCTCCAGCTTTTCGCCGTTTTCGCGATACAGCGTCACTTCGACCGCATTCTCCGGGTTCTGGGCCACGTAGAGCTGATAAGGCGTCCCGCTCGGCACGTCCACCACGACTTGAAACGACGAAAACGCATTGCGGGCGATCGCGGGGGAAAGAATCTCGCGCGGCTCGGCGGGAGCCGTCACTTTGCCCGTCGCGTCGATCCGGGCGAATTCCGAGTAGACTCGCAGCGATTGGGCCCACGCCCCGGAAACGAGCAGCAAAAACACCGCTGTTTTCACGAACGTATTGTATCCTGAAGACGTGGACCCCCATCGGCACGAACGCGTCGCCGAAAGCCTACGGGAAGAGCTGGAAGAGCTGATCAATTACGAGCTGGAAGACCCCAGGGTCGGCAGCGCGTCGATCACAGAAGCCCTGGTTTCGCCCGACTTTCGCCATGCTCATATCCGCGTTTCGCTCCACGGAACACCGGAGGAGCAGGAGCAAACCCTGGCTGGGATCAATCATGCTAAGCCGTTCTTAAAGCGTGAGTTAACGGAAAGACTCCAGCTTTACCGCATGCCGGAACTGCATTTCGAGGCGGACCTTCCGGCGGCCCTGGCGGCCAAAGCTCCCCAAATCCTCAAGAGAATCAAGCGCGGACGGCCCAAGCCGGAAAAAAACCCGATTTCCTGACCAGCCGTGTGCTAACTTGGTGAAAGGAACAGGCCAACGGGTCTGGGCAGCATTTCTTACCGGGCGCTTCCCTTTTGGATGAACGAGAGCGCCCACAACCGTTCTAGCGACAGATTGGGACTAATGCAGATAGGGAGTAATGAAAGATAGATGCGCGTGGCTCCAATGACAAGCCGCTTTCTCGACGCCTGCCGGCGGCGGCCGACCGACGTCCGGCCGGTGTGGTTCATGCGGCAAGCAGGACGCTATCTGAAGCAGTACCGGGAGATCCGGCAGCATCACGGGCTCCTGGAAATCTGCAAGCGCCCCGACCTGGCGGCTCAAGTAACGCTGCAGCCGGTGGAAATCCTGGACGTGGATGCCGCCATCATCTTCGCCGATCTGCTGCTTCCGGTGGAGCCGATGGGTTTGAAGCTGCGCTTCGTCGCGGGCGAAGGGCCGGTGATCGAGAATCCCGTCAGGACCTCCAACGACATCGACAGCCTCTCGATTTCGAATACCGACGATCTGGGATACGTCGGCGAGACGATTCAGCGAGTGGTCACGGCGCTGGCAGGGCGGGTTCCGGTGATCGGATTCGTGGGCGCGCCGTTCACCATGGCCAGCTACATGATCGAAGGCGGACCGTCGCGCAATTACATCAAGACCAAGCAGATGATGTATCACGACGAGACGCTGTGGCGCCGCCTGATGGGCAAGCTGGTGGATGTGCTGGGCGCGTTCGCCGTGCTCCAGGTTTCCGCAGGCGCGCGGATTATACAAGTGTTCGACAGCTGGGTAGGCGCTTTGGGACCGGACGATTATGTGCGCTTCGTCGCTCCGTATTCGCGGGCGCTGCTCGAACGCATCCGCGCGGCCAGCGTTCCGGTGATCCACTTCGGCACCGGCGCGGCGGGATTTTTCCGGGAGCTGCACGCCGCCGGCGGCGACGTGATGGGCGTGGACTGGCGCGTCAACATCGACCAGGCCTGGATGGACATCAGCTACCGGTCGGCGGTGCAGGGCAATCTGGATCCGGCGGTGCTGTTTGCGCCTCTGCCCGAGCTGCGCATGCGCGTGCATGAACTGCTGAAGCGCACCGGTTCGCGTCCCGGCCACATTTTCAATCTCGGCCACGGCATTCTTCCGGAAACTCCGGTCGAAAACGTGAAGGCGTGCGTCGAGATCGTGCGCGAATTCAAACTGTAGGGGCAGGCGCCAGTGGTCACTATCGTCGGCGGCGGGATTGCCGGTCTTTCGGCTGCCTATGATCTCGCAAGCGCCGGCGTCCCTCATACTCTGATCGAAAAACAGCCGCGACTTGGAGGCGTGATCGAGACCCGCCAGTGGGACGGTTGCGTGCTCGAATGGGGTCCGGATAGTTTCATCTCGGTCAAGCCGGAGGCGATGAAGCTGATCCAGGAGCTGGGACTCGCCGGCGACGTCATCGGCTCGAACGATGCGGAGCGCGTCACCTACATCCAGCGGCACGGAAAACTGGTCCGCCTGCCCGAGGGGACGACGATGTTCGTACCCACTCGTCCCAGTTCGATGCTGGCGTCGCCGCTGGTGGGCTGGGGCACGAAAATCCGCATGGGGCTGGAATTCCTGCGCCGGCCAGCGACGTTTCCCGACCGCAGCGTTTCGGAATTCGTGACGGATCACTTCGGGCGCGAGACGTTGGACTATCTGGCCGAGCCGCTGCTTTCCGGCGTCTATGGCGGCGATCCGGACCAGCTCAGCGTGGCTAGTGTGCTTCCAAGATTTGTAGAGATGGAGCGGACCAAGGGCAGTCTGGCGCGCACACTGATGGCCGCACGCAGCGCGGGTCCACGCAAGGAGCCTTTGTTCCGCACGTTGAAGAGCGGGCTAGGATGCCTGGTGGAGAGGCTCGCGGCCAAGGCGAACGTGACGCACGGGACCGCCGAGGCGATCGAGCGGCGCGAGAACGCATTTCGAGTCCGAGTAAATGGCGATTGGATGGACGCGGATCACGTCGTGGTCGCTTGTCCGGCTTGGGCCGCCGCGGAGATTGTCGGGCGGAATGGACGGAAAGCTAGCCGCGCTTCTGGGAAAGATTCCCTACACGTCGTCGGCGATTGCGCAGCTCGTATTTCAAGCGTCCGAATTCGACGGACAGCGCGCCGGCACAGGCTTCCTGGTTCCTCGGGCGGAACGGCGAAGGCTGATGGCGTGCACCTTCGTGGGAACCAAGTTTCCGCATCGCGTTCCCGCGGACAAAATCACGCTGCGGTGTTTTTTCGGCGGCGCCGGGAAATGACGCCGTGCTCGGTGAGTCCGACGAATCTCTCATCGCGATGGCGCGCGAGGAACTGCGGGCGATCATCGGCCTGACAGCCACGCCCATCTTCACCGGCGTTTCCCGCTGGCCGCGCTCGATGGCACAATACATCGTGGGCCACGGGGCAAGACTAAAAGAGATCGAGTCGGCAGCGGCAGCGATCCCGGGGCTGCATCTGGCGGGGAATGCCTACACCGGCATCGGCATCCCGGATTGCATCCGCATGGGGCGGCAGGCTGCCGCGAAAATACTTACTTCTTGACTATTTCTTGATCAGGATCCGGACGCCCGACGGCTGTATGTCGATGCGGTCGATATTATAGTCCAGATCGAACGGCTCGTTAATCTTGATATCGGGATAACGAGGCTCGACGAAGTGCTTGATCAGGAAATCGAGAATTGACCCGTCGATCGCCACTCCGGACAGTTCCACGCGGGTGAGAAACACGGTGGCGCGCCCCCTGGCCGATTCAACGCGGATGGAGATTCTCAAGGGCCGCTCGCCGTCGATCAATCTCGCAATCAGTGCATTGACGTTGCCGTTGCTGAGCTGCATCAAGTCGACCAGCGCGGTGCCGTCGGTCGTGCCCGGGCCGAGTTCGATGCGCTCATTGCGAAGCCCATGCGGGAACGCTTTGACGGCCTTCTCATGCATCCAGGCGTTGATTTCGCGGGGGCTGAGCGTGACCACGGCTCCGCTCCTCAGCTTGCGGTCGGAAATCGAGTCGAGCTTCTTCTGCGCGCTGTTGGCGAGCGGGTCTGCGGCCAGTAACGTCGACGCAACGACGGCGAATAGCAGGATCCGTCTCATCACTCCCAGTGTAGTCTTCTCCTATTCTTGCTCGCGCACAACGCAGCCGGGCGCGATCGTTCTCGTTCTGATGGCCGATGTGCGCGCCCGGCGCTGTGCGCTCAGAATCCGACAGCCTGCGGAACGCCGTCGAGCAAGCGCAGCGGGACCTGCGTCAGCGCTCCTGTGCGCGGGCCGGGCAACAGGATGCCGGTCAGGTTGAGCGGATCGGCGGGCGCGATTTCGAGCTGTTCCCCGGTCTTGGCCGAGCGGCGCAGATGCCGCAACAGGTCGAGAGCTTCGGGCCGCGCGAACTGCTCGCCGACGAATCCGCTCACGAACCGGCCGCCGCGGATTTCGCCGCGCGCTTCCATGCGGCGATACACCTGCAACAGATCGCGCCAGGCGGGCGCCAGCGTCTCGCGCGACAGGACGTCGCGGAACACGACGCCCCAGCGGTCCAGGAGCTGGCCTGCAAAGAATTCGATTTCGGTCGCGGCGGCCTCGCGACTGAGCAGCGCCCAGCGCCCGGCGGCATGGCGAGGTCGCGCGCTCCTTCCCCGCCCTTCTCCGCGGCGCCGCTTGGGATCGATCAGAGCACGCACGTTTTCAAAGCCGTCACCAGTAACGAGCCCCGCCGCGACCAGTTCCCACAAGCCGTCCTCGACTTCACTGGCCAGTCGCCCGGTGGCGCGGACCAGTTCGTTAAAGAAGGATGCTCCATGCGTCTCGAGAGCCGTGAACACATCGCGCGCGGGGTGCGAAAGCAGAGGGACCTGGTTGGACGCGGGCGACAACAGGCGATTGGCGTCCTCCCGCAGAAACAGCGCCAGCGGTGCAACCCGAGTCGGGCGCACGCGGCGGCCTCCCTCGGTTTCGAGCGCCGGATGCGGCGAAAGCCGCCCCCAAATTATTTCGCCGGACAGGCACAGCCGGTCGAGCAGTTCGGGATCGTAGCTGGCGATCCGCCGCGGCAGCACGGTCGATTCCCAAGCCGCGGCCGAGATTTCGTAGCCCTGCAGCTGGCGCAGAACCTGGAACAGCCCGTCAGCGCCGTGCAATTGGGTGCCGGGCGCCAAGTGCTGCCAGCGAGCCAGGAAGCACATGAAATCCGCGGCGGTGACCGGCTCGATCTCGCGCCGCAGGCGGCCCAGTGTCATGCGATGAATGCGGGCGAGAACGCGGCGGTGACAGAACTCGTCTGCTTCGGTAGCGAATCGTCCGCGGAGGATCAGACCTTCGGATTCGAGCTTAGCTAGCCCGATGTCGATCGCCTCCTGAGGAAGCGACAACCTTGCCGCGAGCGCCGTGGGTGTTATCGGACCGATCGAGTCCATCCAGCCACGTAAGATGGCCGCTATCGCGGCCTCCTCAGGAACATTTCGGGCGATCTCCAGGCGTTCGGTCGCGATCCACTGTCCGTTTAACGTGCACGCGCGGCCGGCACGTTGCAGAGCTTCATACCACTCGCGCCATTCGTCGACTGGAGGCAGCACGATCAGCGTCAGCAGGGCGTCGTGAAGCTCGTGCTCATCGCGCACCACGGGCCAGGACTCCTCGGCCACTTGCGCGATGGCCGCCGGATCGAGTGTCCCGAGATTTTTCGCGTCCTCGACAGACAAGCTTCGCCGCATCTGCACGGCTCGCGTGCGGCGCTCCTCGAGCGGGGCATCGTCCAAAAACGCGTAGGGATTGGCGTTGAGCAGTTCGTGGCAGAACGGCGATGGCTCGCGCGTATCGACCGCGACGGTTCGCAGCGTGCCTTCGCCCATCCTGTCCAATATTTCCTTCAGCCCATCGAGATCCATGGCCTCGTGCAGGCAGTTATCGATGGTCTCCTTCACCAGAGGATGGTCGGGAATCCGGATCTCGCCGGTCAGATTCTCGGCGCACGCCACCTGATCCGGGAAAACGCTGGCGAGCAGATCGTCCGAGCGCATGCGCTGGATGGGAGGCGGGACCTTGCGCCCGCCGGAGAACCTGGGAATCGCCAGGGCACGGGCGGCGTTCCATTTCCAGCGCGCGGCAAACATAGGCGCGTCGAACATGGCTTGGGTCAACACATGTTCCACGGTCGCCGGCTTCAGAAAGCTGAAGACCAACTCCAGAGGGAAGGAATGCTGATCGCTCAAGGAGAGCACGATCCCGTTGTCAGTCGCGGCGGCCTGCAACTCAAAATTGAAAGTGCGGCAGAAGCGCTTGCGGAGCGCGAGTCCCCAGGCTTTGTTGATCCTGGCCCCGAACGGCGCGTGGATCACCAGCTGCATGCCACCGGCTTCATCGAAGAAGCGCTCGGCGACGACGGTGTCTTGTGTCGGCATCGCTCCCAGGGCCTTAAAACCTGCGCGGATGTATTCGGCGGCCTGTCCTGAGCCGCGTTGATCGAGACCGCAGTCGGCGAGACCAGCTTGCCCAGACCTGGCGATCTCCTCCCGCAGCATCGAGATTTCCTGTGACAGCTCGCGCGTGCGTCCGGGCGCTTCCCCCAGCCAGAATGGGATCGTCGGCGCCGCACCGCGCGCGTTCTCGACGCGTACTCGTCCGGTCTCGACGCGCCGGATTTTCCAGGAAGTAGTCCCCAGCAGGAACACGTCGCCGGCCATGCTCTCGACCGCGAAGTCTTCGTCGAGCGATCCGATGACCGTGCCTTCAGGCTCGGCGATCACCTGATACTGCGCGGTATCCGGAATCGCGCCGCCACTGGTGATCGCGGCCAGACGCGCGCCCCGCCGGCCTCGCACGCGATGATTCACCTGGTCGCGATGAAGATAAGCTCCGCTGCGCCCGCGCGAGTGCGCGATGCCTTCGCTGAGCATGGTGATGACCGCGTCGAAGTCCACGCGATCCAGATCGCGATACGGCATCGCGCGGCGAACCAGGGCGAATAAATCGTCTTCCGCGAAATCCTCACAGGCCGCGCACGCCACGATCTGCTGGGCCAAAATATCGAGAGGCGCTTTCGGAATCTCCAGACGGTCGAGCTCGCCACGGCGGATCGCCCGCACCAGAGCCGCGCACTCGATCAACTCGTCGCGAGTGGTCGCGAACAGGCGGCCTTTCGGCAGCGCTCCCACCCAGTGCCCCGCCCGTCCGACTCTTTGCAGCGCCACGGCGATCGAACGCGGCGAGCCGATCTGGCACACCAGATCCACGGTGCCGATATCGATGCCCAACTCAAGGGACGCCGTCGCCACCACCGCCCGCAGCTCGCCGTTCTTCAAGCGCTGCTCGGCCTGAAGGCGCAGAGCGCGCGAAAGGCTGCCGTGATGCGGCAGAACCGCATTCTCACCCAAGCGCTCCGCCAGCTTGTGAGCCACGCGCTCGGACAGACGGCGAGTGTTGACGAACACGAGCGTGGTCCGATTCTCCTGGGCCAGCGCGGCGATGCGGTCGTAGATCTCGTTCCACATCTCCATGCTGGCGACAGCGCCCAGCTCGTCGCGGGGAACCTCGACCGCCAGGTCCATGGCGCGGCGGTGACCGACCTGTACGATATGCGCGCGATCGCTCAGGAATCGGGCGACGTCTTCGATGGGGCTGACAGTCGCCGACAGTCCGATCTTTTGCAAGGGCGCACCCACGAGCGCTTCGAGCCTTGCAATCGAAAGCGCCAGATGCGATCCGCGTTTGTCGTCGGCCACCGCGTGAATCTCGTCGACGATCAGAGTGCGCACGGACGAGAGCATCTTGCGCGGGCCTTCGGCCGTGAGGAGAATGTACAGCGACTCAGGGGTGGTTACTAATATGTGCGGCGCGACCTTGCCCATGCGCTGGCGCTCCGCCGCGGGGGTGTCGCCCGTGCGGACGGCCGTGCGGATCGGAGCGAGCGCGATCCCCTGGGAAGCCGCCAGTTTCGCCACGCCTGCCAAGGGAATGTCGAGATTCTTGTGGATGTCGTTACTCAGCGCCTTGAGCGGCGAGACGTAGAGAATCTGCGTCTGGTTCGGCAGTTCGCCGGCGCGCGCCTGGCGCACCAGCGAATCGATAGCCGTCAGAAACGCCGCCAGAGTCTTTCCGGAACCCGTGGGCGCAGAAATGAGCACGTCGCGACCCGCCTGGATTTCGGGCCATCCCAGCCGCTGCGGTTCGGTCACGTCCGCGAACTTGTCCGTGAACCATTCGCGAACGAGCGGGTCGAATGCGGACAACATGCTTCTATTATCTCAGGCAGGTTTGGGGGCTTTGAGCGCAGCGAGCACGCGGGCCGGCGTCAACGGAAACTCGTTCATCCGCACTCCCGTGGCGTCGAAAAACGCGTTGGCAATCGCCGCCGCGGCCGCGGCCATACATTCTTCACCGGCGCCCGTCGATCTCTGGTCCAAGTGCTGCACGACGACGGCCGTGACCTCCGGACATTCGTCGAACCGCAGGATCGGGTAACTCGCCCAATCGAGACTGGTGACCCCGGTCTGGTCGAAAATTACTTCTTCCTTGAACATGCGGCTGGCAGTCTGCACCAACTGCCCCATGATCTGGCTTTCCACGACGCCGGGATTGACCACCTGGCCGGCGTCAATCGCACCGTAGAGGTGTTTCGCGACGACGCGGCCGGTGTCCTTGTGGACTTCGATCTCGGCAACCGCGCCGCCATACGAAGTAAGATGCGTGCCGAGCCCGATGCCCCGCCCCTTCACGATGTTGGCTCGCGAAAGCTTGGCCGCAGCCTTGCGAGGCGTCCACCGGGCGGCCTGCGCGGCGGCGTTGAGGACTCCCAGCCAGCGCGGGTCCTTCATATTGCGCTGCCGAAACTCGTAAGGATCGGAGCCCGTGAGATACGCCAGCTGATCGATGGCCTGCTCGGATGCGAACGTGAAGGAGAGATCGAGCGGCGAGCGGAGCCATGCGGCCTTGAGATAGGACGTTACCGGCAATACGTGATTCACCAGCTTCAGATTCGGGATATCGTACATGCCGCCGCACGCCAGGCGGTTCACGCCCTGAACTCCCGTACCTGCGCCCGGCCACTCCGACGGAGGCACGCCCGTCAACTGCGCGGATGTTTCGGTATTCACCCAGCCGTGCTGCCAGCCCTGATACTCATAAGCGACGATCTTGCCATTCGCGTCAACGGCGGCGCGCGCTTCGCCAACGTGGCCCGGGCCGTAATTGTCCCAGCCGTGCTCGTCCCAGCGCATGAACTGCAAGCGAACCGGCTTCCCGGCGAGCTGCGACAGCAGCACCGCGCCCTGCGCGACGTCGTCATAGCAACTGTGGCCGTAGGTACCCGAGCCTTCGTAATACTGGACGCGGATTTGTCCGGCCGGCATGCCCAGCAGACGCGACAGGCTGTTGCGCGTGCCATAGACATCCTGCGTCGAGCACATGACCAGCGCGGAATCGGCCTTCACGTCGGCCACGGCGCAGTTAGGACCAAACGGCGCGTGCGCCTGGTATGGCCCCAGGCAGGTATGCGAAGCGGTGTGGGCGGCTCCGCTAAACCCGGTGGTCAGGTTGCCGCGCTCGATCACGATATTTTCCGCGGTTTTCGCCGCACGCATGTGTTGGTGCAGCCCGGCGTTCCCGGGAAGCGCAGGCGGCGTCTCCCAAACCACCTTCAACTGCTGCGCGGCGCGAATGGCGTCCCACTCGTTCTCCGCGACCACACCCAGGAAATCGGCCTTGCGAACCACGCGCGCGCCGGGAATCGAGCGGATGGATGCTTCATCGACGCTCACGATCTTCGCGCCGACCCCATACATGCGCTGCCCCCGCGGGCGGACAACGCGACCATGCAGCATCCCGGGCACATGCACGTATTGCATGTAGGCATATTGCGCGCTCACCTTAGCGGGAGTATCGTTGCGCGGGTAGCTGGTGCCCACGATCTTGTACTCCGTGGTTTTCTTCACCGGTGCGGTTCCGGTGAACGCTACGTTAAACGGCTTATCGCCGACCAGTTCGCCGTACGTGACAGACTTCCCGGAACCCGAAACGACGCCCTTCGACACGGTGAGCTGATCTTGCGGGGTATCCAGCCTCGCGGATGCGAGCTTGAGCAGCGCGAGCCGCGCCTCAGCCGCAGCCGTGCGGACCTGCGGGCCGCCGCGATTAATCGACGCGCTGGAATACGTTCCGCCCTGGTTGGGAGTGACATTCGTATCGAGCCGTACCGTTTTAATCTGGCTCATGTCGAGGTCGAGTTCCTCGGCCGCGATCTGCAGCAGCGCCGTCGACGCGCCCTGACCCAGCTCGGCGAAACCTATATAGACCGTCGCCGTGTTGTCGGCGTGGATCGCGAGCCAGGTGTCCACCTGCTTCGCGTCGGGCGGGCCGGGTTTACTTCCGCGCTCCTGTGCGGATGATACGCCCTGTATGCTGAAGCCGACGATCAGCGCGCCGCCGGTTTTCAAAAACTCCCTGCGAATCATCGGGCACCTCCCGACATCGCAGCCGACGCCCGCTGGATGGCCTTCATGATCCTGGGATACGTTCCGCATCGGCACAGGTGGCCGTTCATCGCGGTGCGGATCTGCGCTTCCGTGGGCCGCGGCGTTTTCGAGAGGAGCTCGGAACTCTTGATGATCATTCCGTTGAAGCAGTAGCCGCACTGCACGGCCTGTTCGTCGATCATGGCTTGCTGCACGGGATGCAACGCGGGGGCTTTCGCCAGCTTCTTCTGCGCCGCGTACCACGCCGGCAGCCCTTCGAGCGTGGTCACCGATCTGCTCCCGACAGCCGATACCGGAGTCACGCACGATCGCATTTCGACCCCGTTGACCAGCACCGAACACGATCCGCACTGGGACAGACCGCAACCGAATCGCGGGCCCTGAAGCTGCAGTTCGTTCATCAAGACATATAGGAGCGGCGTATCCGGCGCGGCATTCACCGTCCACGACCGTTCATTCACGCGGATTTGCATCTAACGTCTCCTCCAGGCCTGTCTGACAGCTTATCAGGATTGCGATAGAATTCCGCAGTAGGAGCGTGACCCTGTGAAGCGCCTTTGGTCGTGCTCACAAAGTCTAACGTGTCTCCCCAAGGACCCAATATGCGTCTCGCAAAGGCTCTGCTCTGCTGCCTGCTTTTCACTGCGGCCTGTTCGCGTCCGGCGACGCAGCCGCCCGGAACCTCGGCGACTCTGTTTGAAGGCGCGCGGCTCATCACCGGCGACGGCAGCGCGCCCATCGAAAACTCGGCGTTTCTGATGGAGAACGACAAGATCACCGCCGTGGGGCGCAAGGGAGACGTCGCGGCTCCGGCCGGCGCGGCGCGCGTGGACCTGACCGGCAAGACCGTAATGCCCGCACTGGTCGATACGCACACGCACCTGGGCTGGGCGATCATCAAGACCGGCCGCATGGGAGCGGACACCTATAGCAAGGACAACCTCATCGACCACCTGCATCGCCTGGCCTACTATGCTGTCGCCGCGACCCAGAGCATGGGCATCGACCCGGGCGAAACGCCTTACGAGGTCCGGGCCAATCCGGTTCCCGATGCGGCGCTCTTTCACACCGCGGGCCGCGGGATGGGCCGCACCAACGCGGGTCCAGGGCGGTCCTACTGGCAGCCTGTGGCGTATGCCATCGAGACAGAAGCCGACGGCAGGAAGGCTGTCCAGGAGCTCGCGGATAAGAAAGTCGACTGGGTCAAGATCTGGGTCGACGACCGCAACGGGACTGTTCCCAAGCTGACTCCGCCGCTCTATCGCGCCATTATCGACGAGGCGCACAAGCACGATCTCCGCGTGGTCGCGCACATCTACTATCTGGCTGACGCCAAGGAACTGCTCCGCGCGGGGATCGACGGATTCGCCCACCTGGTCCGCGACCGGGACATCGACGACGAATTCATGCAACTGATCAAGGACCGGCCGAGCGTCTTCGTGACCCCGAATCTTCCGGATATCGGCACGGCGCTGCAGGATCCGGCATGGCTCGCGGAAACCGTTCCAGCGTCAGAGATCAAGAAGCTTACGGATGCCTTCCACAACCGCTCGCCCGCGGATGCCAAGAAGGCGAATGACTTTTTCGCGGTACAGGCCCGCAATCTCAAGAAGCTCAGCGACGCCGGCGTCCGGATCGGCTTCGGCACCGACTCTTCGACTTCCGTCGGCTGGACCGATCACGAGGAACTGGCCGATATGGTCACCGCCGGCATGACGCCGAATCAGGTGATCACCGCGGCCACCAAGACGTCCGCCGAGATCCTGAAGATGGATCAGCTCGGCATGGTGGCGGCCGGCAAGAGCGCCGACTTCATCGTGCTCGACGCGAATCCGCTGGATAACATCGCCAACTCGAGAAAGATCGCGAAGGTGTATCTGCGCGGGAAAGAAGTCGACCGGGCGGCGTTAAGGGCGGGCTTTGTCGGCCCGTAGGAAACGAGCCTAAGGCCGCTCCATCCCTTTCGCCTTCAGCGTCGGCGCCACCGCCGGGCTGGAGAAAAACTTCATCAACGCTTTCCCGGCGTCTGTAGATTTGCTGTTCGCGCCGATTCCCTCCGCGAAGTTCACATAGTGCTGGACCTCCGCAGGCAGCGGCCCCACCAGTTGGACACCCTTCGCCGGCAGGATCTCGCTCACCAGCGTCAGGACCATCTCCGCCGATTCGTCGGCCACGCGAGCATCCGCCCGCACCGAGCCTTGCTCCGGAATGGTCTTCGCGTTCATGGCGCCTGCGATCCCGAACCGGTCGAACATCTGGAGAATATAGATCCGGCTCGCACCATTCTGGGCGTACGTAATCGATTTCGCCGCCAGCAACGTCCGCTTCAGCGCGTCCAAGGTATGGATGTCGGGCTTGGCGGCGCCGGAACGAACGCCCATGCCGATCCCGCAACGCGCGATCTCCGTGCGTGTCCCAGCGGCGATTTTTCCGGCCTTCGCCAGGTTGCCGATCACTTCGGAGGTGAGAATCGCAACATCGAACGTTTCTCCACCATCGATCCGCTTCTCGACCGATGACGAAGTGTCGTACTCCACGGTAAGCGGCCTTCCGATCGCGCGTTCGGCCTGCGGACGCAGTTCGTCGATGACGGCTCTGACTCCGTTCGATGCCAGAACGTGAACCGGAGTGTTCTGGGCTGTGGCTATGTAGGCCGCCAGCAGAAGGAACGCACCGGCTACCAGTGGTCGTCTTTGCATGTATAGTTAATTTTCGTCCGCGGCGATCTCAATGTAATCGAGCGCAGCCGTCTCGCCGCCGTCCGGTGTTCCTTCGATGCGGATCTCGTCGCCCGGACGCAGCCGTATTCCCGGAATCGCGCGCAGAGCGGACGACGAACTGTCGATCTTGCGCGTGGGCACGCGATCATCGGCGGCCCACTCGCTGATCACTCGATTGGCGATGAGCGCGCGGAAGTGTGCGACGCCGTTGTTCTGGTCGAAGTAGCGCACGCGGACCTGGTAGACGCCGGGAGCGCCCTCATAGCGGAACGTCGCGGAACACATTGATGCTGCCGCGCACTCGACTGCCTTGCCCCCGGAGGCTGCTTCCCATGGCGTGACGTCGATGGTTTTGTAATTTTCGAGCTGGGCGGATTCGGCCTCCATGCGGCCCGGATAGTGGCCGACGCGGCCCTTGGCGTCGGGAATACCGGACGTTCGCAGGAACCAGTTCGAGACCGCATCGCGCCAGACTTCGGCTTGGCCCGCCTGATACTCGAGCTGCGCGAGGATCTCCTGATAGCGGCGATCGTCGACCAGTCCCTTTAGCTCTTTCCAGTCGCGAACGTATCCCTGAACGGCTTCCGCGCCCTCGTAATGCGAATCGTAGAGATACTGGATCACCGTCTTTCCCGAATGCAGGACGTACGTATACGGCACGTGATGCATGAATAGGAGCAGATCGTCGGGGCAGGTTTCGAGCGATTCGTACATGCGCGCGACCGCGGGACTGTACTGGCCGATGAATCCGGTGCCCGTGGCGACAGTGCGGTCCATGCCGACGCCCTTTTCGTCAGCGCGATGCCACTGCCCCCAGCCGTTGCGCTCCGATGCTTCGACTCTCACGCCGTAGTGATTCCCGGTGATATCGGTGAGCGTCTGCAAGCCGAGCGGGCCGGTGTAATTCTCGTAGGTGCGCCAGGACGTGAGTTGCATGTTCACCACCGTCTGGATCACCTTGGGATTTTTTCCAAATGTCAGGCGGGTCCATTCCTCGGCGATCTGACGCGCACTCAGGTCGGGATTCCAGGCCAGCCGCCCGAAGCCGTACAGATTCGCCTGCGACATGTGGTTGCCGAACCAGTTCTCGTCGAGGCCCACGTTGGAGACGCCGACGACGGCATTCACGCGCGATTTTACGGATGTAGTGCGGTTGTTGACGCGCAGATCGAAATCGAGCACTTCTTTCCACATCGGCGCCAGGAAGACGGTGTGGCGGGCCTGCCCCATGTACTCCTGCGTGATCTGCAGCTCGATCGCCCGGTTGGTCTTCTGAAGCGTCCCGAACAGGGGCGAAGCCGGTTCGCGCACTTGAAAATCGATGGGACCGTTCTTGATCTGGATCACGACGTTATCGTCGAACTTGCCGTCGAGCGAGCGGAAGTTGTCGTCGGCGGCGCGGGCGCGGTCGTTCTTCAGATTGCGCCAATCCATCTTGTTGTCGTAGACGAAGCCGCGATAGAAGATCAACCCGCCGTGCGGTTTCAGCGCCCTTGCGACGACGTTCGCCGCGTCGGCATGCGTGCGGCCGTAAACGGAGGGACCCACGCGCCCTTCGGAATCGGCTTTGATGATGAAGCCGCCCAGATCAGGCACGGCGCGATAAATCTCGTCGGTTTTCGCCTTCCACCAGGCGATCACCTTGGGATTCAGCGGATCGAATGTATCGAGACCGCCGATCTTCTGCGGGCTGCCAAAATCGACCGACAGCACCACGCGCACGCCCCAAGGCCGCAGCGTGTCGGCAATCCGCGCGATCTGGGGCAAAAAGTCCGGCGCGAGAATGCGCGGATTCACGTTGACGTTGTTAATCGACGCCCCGTTGATCCCCAGCGAGGCGAGCATGCGTCCGTAATCGTTCACCCGGGTGAGATCGGCGCGAGATGTCCCGTTGTCCCAGAAGATGGACCGCCCTCCATAGCCACGCTCGATCGACCCGTCCAGGTTGTCCCAGTGATTCACCCAGCGCACCGGAACGCGCGGTTCGCTCTTTTCGTTCAGGTTCGCGATGGGTTCACCGAGCGCGACCTTGCGCAGGAGTGCGAACGCGCCGTAGAGCACGCCGCGATCGTTCGACCCCGTGATCACAATCTTCCTGTCCACCGTCTTCAACTCGTATCCGTCCGGTTTGAGATTGGCGGCGGGACCGCCCAGCACGATCGCCTGAGCGGTGGGCGTACGAAAACCGCGCATGAGTTCCTGGCGAGCGCTTTGAAGCAGTGCGGAGTTCCCTACGACGGTGACCACCGGCGCCGATCCCGAGGTTGGATAGCGCAGCCAGGCATCGTAGCCGGACTCCGCCTGCGCCATCGCGCACGCCATCATCGCGAGACCCGCGACGTTACGAATTGACGCCCAACGCAAGATATCCTCCATCGACGGCGATGCACTGCCCGGTCAGAAAGCTCGCGCCATCCGACGCCAGCAGCACGGCCGCGCCGACTAGCTCTTCCGGTTGGCCGAATCGCCCCATGGGAGTGCGCATCAGCAACTCGCGGCCTCGCGGCGTTCCCATGATGGTTGCACGATTCAAGTCGGTGGGAAACACACCCGGCGCGATGGCGTTGACACGAATTCCGTCCTTGGCCCACTCACAGGCCAGGCTCCGCGTAAAGGAAACGATCGCGGTTTTCGCGGCGGAATAAGACGCCACCTGGTAAAACGCCACAAACGAGCTCAGCGAAGCAATGTTGACGATCCGGCCGTGGCCGCCGGCCTTCAGCGGCTCATAGAAGCTCTGGCAAGCCCGCAAGGCGCCGTTCAGGTGCGTGTCCAGAATCGATGACCACTGCTCCTCGGAAACCGTTATCGTGGGCTGGCGGATCACGTTTCCCGCGGCGTTCACCAGAATGTCCACGCGGCCGAAACGCGCGAGAACCGCGTCGCGCAGCGCATCGATCGACTTCCGATCCTGAACGTCGGAAGTCTGAATCATGGTCTTGCGCCCGGCCGCTTCGATCTCCTTGCAGGCGCTCTCCACGAGTTCCTTCCGGCGGCCGCTGGGCACCACATCCGCGCCGTGCTGCGCCAGGCCGATCGCGATCGCGCGTCCCAGTCCCGAAGTCGCGCCCAGCACTACGGCGACCCGGCCGCTCAAATCAAACAGGCTCGCCATCTAGTAAGGAATCTCCACCGGCTGGTCATCTTTCGGATCGGCCCAGCGGTCGTTGGGAATCACCGGCGTCCAGCCGGGCCGCGCCGGGTCCTGATCATAAGGATAATTTCCCAGGCGCTTGTACAGCTCATTGTACTGGCGGAGCTTTTCGCGATCCAGCCTGACGCCCAGTCCAGGGCCCTCGGGCACGCGGATCGCGCCGTCCTGGTAGAGCATGAGGCCGCCCTGAATCACGTCGTCCATCAAGTGATGATAGTGCGCGTCGGCGGCGAAGGACAGATTCGGAATCACCGCTCCCAGGTGCAGCATGGTAGCGAGCTGGATGCCGAGCTCGCCGGACGAGTGCACGGCCACACCGAGCTGGAATGTCTCGCAAACCCCGGCGGCTTTGACGCAGGACTGGATGCCACCCCAAAAGGTGGTGTCGAGAAGAATCACATCCGCCGCGGTATCGAGCACGTTCGCCGCGAGTTGCTCGAAATTCACCACCACCGTATTCGTGGCGAGCGGTACGCGGACTTTTTCGCGCGTGCGGCGCATGCCGTTCATGCCGAATACGGGATCTTCCAGATAATCGTTGCGCAGATTCTCGATCGCCTGGCCGAAACGGATAGCCTGTTCGGTGGACCAGACGCCGTTCGGATCGAAGCGCAACCTGTCGTCTGGAAAAGCGTGGGCCAGAGCACGGTAGGCTTCCAGTTCGTAATCCGGATGGAACACGCCGCCTTTGAGCTTGTGCGTGGTGAAGCCGAAGCGGCGCTTGAGTTCGCAAGTGTGCTCCACCAGCTGTTCCAAAGTGCGAACCTCGCCGGAACCCGTGCGCGGATCGGGATAGCGAAAAAAACAGTACGAGGCGAACGGAACGCGGTCGCGCAGACGGCCCCCAAGGATATCGCTCACCGGCACGCCCCAGGCCTGCCCGAGAATATCGAGACACGCGAATTCCAACGCCGCCAGCACTTGCGTCCGGTTGTTGTAGAGCGACGCGGTGGGGTTCGCGATCAGGAACCGCATTTCTTCGCGGTGTGCCGGGTCGTGACCCACCAGGTACGGCTTCATCGCGCGGAAGACCGCCTCGGCCGACTCGCCGCCGCCGCCCATTTCCCCCAGGCCGATCAAGCCGTTATCGGTTTCGACCTCGACCACGGTCCGCACGAACCGGCCCCAATGGCAGCCGTTGGCATGGCGCAAGGGAGCTTCCAGCGGAACGGTGACGGTGGTGGCGCGGATGTCGCTGATGCGCATGAAGCCAGTTTGCCACAGGCCTTTCAGCCCGTGGCCGGGGAGTGCTCCGATTCCAGCTCCGTGTCGGGCTCCAAGGTCCGCCGCGCTTGCAGCCAGCGGGCTGCCAGCCAGCACAGCAGCGCCCAGACCGCGCCCGCCGTCCAGCCGGCCAGAACATCGGTGGGCCAATGGACCCCCAAATACACACGGCTGACGCCGACGGCGAAGCTCAGGAACATCGCGACCAGGAGAAAGTACGCCTTCAGGCGCTTTCGTTCCTGGGACCGGGCGAGCAGCGCGCCCAGCGTCAAATACGTCACGGCCGACATCATGGAGTGCCCGCTGGGAAAGCTCGCGCCCGAGACGTACACGGAGTATGGAACCAGATCCGGACGCGGGCGCTGAAACACGTCTTTGAGGATGGTCGAGACCGCCAGTCCGCCCAATACGGCGCCGCAGACGAACAGCGCCATGTGCTTCTTTCCGTCCAGCGCCAGAAATCCCGCGGCGATCATCGTCACCAGCGTCAGCACGACGACGCCGCCCAGCGCGGTAATATCGCGCGCGGCTTCCTGAACGGGCGGCGGACCCAGCGGCTCAAGCGTGCCGCTATGACGAAAAGCCAGCAGCACCTTCTGATCGAAGGCTTGTGTTCCGCCATCGAGAACTTCGTCCGCCAGGAGAGCAAATCCCCACACGCCCGCCACGATACAGGCGAGCGCCAGCAGGACCGTCATCTCGTGCGCACCCAACCACGTCAGGAACCCGATTCGGACGCGTCGCGCCGAGGGCGCCGGGGATTGCTCCATTCGATCCTATTGTCGTTGATGCGTCACCCGCCGGGCTAAGCGGCCGCTTGGGCACGGTGCGGAGACGTTCGGGTTTGAGACTTCCCCAGCTGGATATCGTGATGCGCGGTCTGGCCGCGGTCCACCACAACCTCGCGAATCCACACCGAGTCGTGTCCGCCCGCTTTCACCCACAACGAATAGCGTCCCGCGGGGAGACCCGCCAGCTTGTAACGGCCGGCCGCATCCGACTCCGCGCGAAAAACAGAACCGCTCATCACATTGCGGGCCTCCACGGAGGCCTTGGCGATCGGCCCGTGCTGGTTTGTAATTACGCCGTCAATGCCTCCGGTTTCGCGCTGCATCGCCAGGGGAATCGAGACCAGCAGGAGCAGAAACGCGATCAGCAGAGCGACTTTTACGCCGAAAGACATCCTCATACTCGTGGCCTCATGCCGCGGCCGGCAGGTGAGCGCCGGCTCGCGAACCGCGCTTGTAGATCGCCCGCAGGGTGTTCATCACGTCTTCAAAGGAAACCGGAGGCCGGTCGGTGTCGTCGTGGTGGCGCGCGCGCAGCGTGACGTCGTCCAGCGACAGGATGCCCACTAGAGCGCCCTGATCGTTCACCACCGGCAGGCGGCGCACCCGCTCCCTGGCCATCAGCTTGAGGGCGGACCGGACGTCGTCGTCCGCGCCGCACAAAACGGCCGCGCGATAGGCCACCTCGTTCACCCTGATTTCGCTGGCGAGCTGACCCCGCGTGCCGAGCGCGACGCAAATGTCCCGGTCGGTGATCACACCCGTAACGGCCCCTCGATCGTTGACCACGGGCAGCAGCCCGCAGTTGTATTCCCACATCAAGCCGGTGGCCTCCGCCAGGTTCGCTTCCGGGCGACAGGAGGCTACGGTTTTCGTCATTACATCTTGGACTCTCATCGTTCATTCCTCCCGGGGCTCGCGACCTTATGAAGTGCAATCCAGTTGCCAGTGTCCGCGCCCGAGCGGATTGTCCTAGATACGTATCTTTCTGCAGGTCGAATCACTTTAGAACTGCGTGGAAGTACCCAAATGGGTTAAAACACTCATGTGCCGCTCCCGCATGAACCAGGCGCAGCGAGCTAAATTCCCCGCTCAAACAGGAATCTCGCCGGCCGCCGGCGGACGTAGCGCAACCCGAATTGTTCGGTCGCGCATCTTTGAATGTAGGAAACAGCTTCCGAGGGGGAGTCGGTCACCAGGATTTGCTCCAGATCCCGCGCCTCGATCGCGGCGTTGCTCAGCACGGAATCCCGCAGGAAGGCGAGCAGCGGCGACCAGTAGTCGGTCCCCAGCAGAACCACCGGAAAGTCTTTGATCTTGCCCGTTTGGATTAGTGTCGCGACCTCGAAAAATTCATCCAGGGTGCCGAATCCGCCGGGCGCGGCGACGAATCCATAGGAGTACTTCACCAGCATCATCTTCCGGACGAAGAAATACCGGAACTCCACCCACTTGTCGAGATACGGGTTGGGCTTTTGCTCTTTCGGAAGCTCAATATTGCAGCCGAGCGAGATGCCCTGGGCATCTTTCGCGCCGCGATTGGCGGCTTCCATCAGACCCGGGCCTCCCCCCGTCATCACCGTAAACCGCGCCTGCGCGATTCTCGCGCCCAGCTCCCGCGTGAGCGCGTAGTAGGGATGTTCCGGCGGGAATCGCGCCGACCCGAACACCGTGATGCACGGACCCACAAAATGGAGTGCTCGAAACCCATGGATAATTTCCCGAAAGATGCGGAAGGCTCGTCTAAGTTCGAATCCGCGGCTGCGGGGGCCTTCCAGGAAGAGCTCCTCCTCCGGGCTGGAGGCGGCTTTCCCCCACTCCAAATCGATTTCGCGCGGCGCTGTTGGGTCTTCTGCTGGCATAAGGGTTCTTCCCGTTCACGATAACCCTTTGCCCACGCGAATGTCTGGACAGTAACGACTTACTTAGAATCGGAGAGCCACTCCATGAAGCTCGACCCGACGTTGGTGAACTCGAACGCGTGCAGGCCCAGATGCAGCGCCAGGTCCTTGCATACGGCGATTCCCCGGACGCTGTTGCCTTTCGCGTCCAGCCGCGGAGAATAGACGGCAATTCCCAATTGACGATTCACGACGGCGACGATGCCCCCTCCCACGCCGCTCTTCGCCGGCAGGCCCACGCGGTAGGCCCACTCCCCCGCATAGTCGTACAATCCGCAGGTGAACATCACCGCTAGCACGTCCTTGATGTAGTCCAGCCCGAACACGTGCTGGCCGGTGGCCGGGTTGATACCCATGTTCGCCAGGGTCGCCGCCATCATCGCGAGATCCTGGCAATTCACCTTGAGGGAGCATTGCGAGAAATACTGGTGCAGCGCGTGGTCCACCGCGGCATCGATAATGCCGCAGTTCAGCATGAGATACGCGATCGCCCGGTTGCGGTTCCCCGTTTCGGTCTCCGATGCGAGCACGGCTTGATCGATCTCCAGCTTCCGGCCGGCCGCCAGCCCCATCTTGTCGACATAATGCCGGACACCGCAGTCGCGCGAGGACTTCTTGATCATGGACGCGATCGCGATCGCCCCCGCGTTGATCATGGGGTTGAACGGACGCATGGTCTTGGGCTCGAGCTCGATGGAGTTGAAGGCGTCGCCGCTGGGCTCGACGCACACTTTTTCGAGCACCGCGTCCCGCCCGAATTCCTCCAGGGCCATCAGGAAGGCGAAGGGCTTGCAGATGGACTGGATGGTGAATTCTTTCTGGCAATCCCCCACCGAAAATACCTGACCGTCCACGGTCGCCAGGCAAACGCCAAAATCATCGGGCTTGACCTTGGCCAGCTCAGGGATGTACGCGGCTACTTCGCCATCGTGGACGTCCTTGTATTTTTCGTAGACCGCCTGAAGCGTTTCTTGAATGTGGGAAGTTGTGGTCATACGGCGCGCCTGCCTCAGGCGAGGGAGGCGCACCAGCGACAGTGCCGGCAGCGGGACAGGATTTCTCGCCGAGAATGCCAGTCTATCGGGAATCCTAAGTCGCGTCCAATCAAAACTTTGAATTGCCGGACAAGCAATCTTCTATGGCTCAGGGGTCAACCGTCCGCCCGGTCGGATCAGTTCTCGGTCGGATCCTTGGACGCGCTATCGACGATGACGGTCTCCACGGGCTCCTTCTGTTTTTCGAGCTTCAGTCCGAGCTGCTGGACGCTCATGAAAATCGATCCGCCGGATGGATCGGAGGCTGCAAAACCAGGTGCGCCGCCCGGCCCCGGCGCGGCGGTGGAAACCGCGGGCACGGCGACTCCCGCTTGTCGAGCCACCTGCATCAGATCCTGCAGGGACAAGTCCAGCGCGATGGTGTACTCGCCTTTCAGGCCGGTGTGGTCGACCACGGGCCGGTCCAGCATCGGCGTCAGCTGCTGGGCCAGGCTGGCCATGGTTATCCGCTCCATTTCCATATGCATCTGGCCATTAGCGCCTATCGCCATCTTCACGGCGCCGGTCTGGGGCGTCGACATCGACATGGTGGCTCCCCCTGCGCCGCCGCCGGTCCGGTTGATACGGATCTGCTGATCGCCGGCGCCGATCACCAGGTCGGCTTTGCCTTCCGGTTTGGGCGGAGCAGCCTCGGGAGCGAGAGTGGGCGCGGGAGCAGGCGTGAGAGCGGGAGCTTCTTTGAATTTTGGCCCGTTCTTGCCGACTTCGAGCGAATAGACCGGCTGTTCCTTATTCTCACGATGCGCCACCAGCTGGAAGCGTTCTTCGAGCAGCGCCCGCAACATGGCCGGCACTTGTTCCTTGGTCGCGCCTTCCGGCATTTTCGCCACAATGTCGAAGCGCTGCATGGTCATCCAATCCGGAGCGGTAACCTGGAAGGGTTTCACCTCATAAGCGAGCGTAACCAGATCGCGCAGCGACACATAGCCGATGTCGACCCTTCCCGCATCGACTTTCATGCCGACATGCAGTTTGCCGGACGTGATCATCTGCGGAGTGATCTGCGCGGCCGGGCGGATCGAGGCCACCTCGAACACCGGCGGCTGCTGGCCGAACGCCGCAACCGCCGCGATAGTGCCGAGCAGCAGGCATTTGCGCATATTCAAATCATATCCTTCTTAAAAGCGCATCAGTTATCGGTCGGTGTCTTGCGGGCCTCATCAACAACCAGCAGGTCCAGGGGCGCCTTGCGGGTGTTTAGTTTGAGCCCTAGATTCTGCATGGCGTCGAAAAGCGATGCGAAGGACGCCCCGTCGAGCACTCTCAGCGCCTCCGGAGGCAGACTCACGCCAGCGGCCACGGCCGACCGAATCAACATGGCCCGGTACTCCTCTTGGGTAACGTCGAAACCAAAGTCATAGCTTGCTTTCAGGTCCGTCATGTCCACCACGGGCCGGTCCATGAAGCGCTCCAGTGTGCCGGCCATACTTTGCATCGTGAGACGCTTGGCCTCGAAGCGGCCGTTCGAAAACGTGAACGAAGACCCTCGCCCCAGATTGACGGAAACGCCCTGAGCGGATCCGCCCCCCGTGAAGTCGACGGGCGCCTTGGGGTTTGCGTTCGCCGCGTCCAGGTCTGGCGCGCTCTCTTTCATCTTCAGGCCGCCTTTCGCGATTTCAAGAGCGTATACCTGAAAGTCTTTCTTCTCCCGGTGGATCTTCACTTGAAACCTCTCCTCCAGCAAATGCTGCATCATTTCCCGGAACTGAGACGGCGAGCTGCCGGGTGGCAAAGTCGCGGAGATATCGAAGCGGTCGGATCCGAGCCAGTCCGGCCCGGAGATCTGATACAGCTTCACCTGGTACGCGATCCCGATGTAATCCTTGAGCGTCAGGAGAGCGCATCGAACTTGCGCCCCGTCGATACGAACTCCAGCCGTAACCCCTTCCTGGAGTGATTGGCCGGACGGACGGATCGAGGCGACTTCGAACTCCGCCCGAGGCGAATTTTGGGCGAAAGCCGCCGCCGTGCCAAGCACCATCAAAACCGCTTTCCCTGCGCGCATATGCTGCATTACGAGTCTCCATTCCCGGAAGTTCAGAATTGATTTCTTCTGTTCCGAAGCCTGATCCTACAATGGCTTTCGCCAGGAGTTACGGAAGATTCGGCGATTTCCAGCGGGCTACCGGCGAATGCCGGTTTAACCGGTGGAATACGGAATGGAAATAGAGGCGATCGTGGTTCGGCCAACCTTCCGGGCGGCCCTCAGCAGGCGCAGGAAAACCTGTGCCGTGATAAATGCGTCGCCCCCGGCGGTATGCCGGTCATGCGGCGGGATTCCGAACATCTCGCACAGGGCATCCAGGGTGAAGCCTTGCGCCATGGGCCGGTCCGCGAACGCTCCGTCGTCGTTCAGGTGCAGCGTCAAATCCATCGTGTCCAGGGCGCGATTCTTCAGTTCGATGCCAAAGTGGCGCTCATAACCCGCGTTCAGGGTCTGGATATCGTGCCCGATGTGATGGCCCACGATCACGCCATCCCGCAGGTAATCCAGAAACAGCTCCAGCGCCTCAGGCTCGTCCAGGCCCGCGCTGGCTTCGTCGCGGGTGATGCCGTGAACGGTCACGGAAGAGTGGTTGTAGTCCATCTTGAGCAGCACTTCGAAAGAGTCGTCGAGCCGGATTTCGCCATCCTCGACAGCCACCGCGCCGATGGTGATCAGGCGGTCGCGCCGCGGATCGAGTCCGGTGGTCTCGCTGTCCAGAACGACGAAGCGGACCGCGGAGACCGGCGTCTCATCGGTCCAGGAGTTCTCGAAGTGCGCGAAGTAGCGATCGGCATTCATGCGGGTGCGACGAAGGTCGAGGCCGTCAGCTCCAGCAGCCGCAGGATGGAGGAAAAGGCCGTCTTCATCACGCGCTGATCGAGCTTCCCCAACGCGGAGGGCGCGATGAGGGGCGTGCCGGCGACCGCCTGGTGATAGAGCCCGATACGAAACGCCTCCGCCGCGCCTCGGAATACGGCCGCGTTCTCCGGGGAAGCCACCGATGCCGCCTCCAGACGCTCCAAGGTATTGATGGGGATTCCTCCCTTGCCGAGGACAAATACACGGGCGGCATCCGAGATCGGATGAACGATGAACTCAGCCAGGTCCAGCGTCTCGCGCTCGGATCCGTCGCTCTGGAGTACCAGGCCGCGAAACACGGTCAGCGGCGGCAGGTGCCCGAGCGTGTCGTTCGCCAGCAAAGGAACCAGAATGTCGGTTTGCTCGAGCTCCTGGGCGATGTGGCTGGTCAGCTCGGCGAGCAGCGCCGGATCGCCGGACAATTCGCGCAGATCGAAGAGTTCGCGCCGCGCGAATAAATCGTATTCGTAGGGTTTGCGGATGGTGGCGCTGAAGAAACGCTTCCATTCCGGCAACGGCATGCAGGGATGAGCGCCCTCCGGCCAGACAGGAGCGTCGCCCTCCAGTCCGCAAGCAGCCAACCAGGCGGCTACCTGGCCGGCGACCGCGTTGAAGTACAGGCTCGCCCCGGTTGTGTCTTCGAGCTGGCCGTCATCGTAAACCACGCCAATCTTGGGAGGCGTCAGGCGGAGGACTTCGCCACGCGCCATGGTGCCGAACGCCAGCCAGCAGAACCGCGCGGAAGGCGGATCGATGCCCGCCGAGACGGCATCCTGATGCGCGAACCGGATGCAGGCGGCGGCGGACGCGGCCACGATCTCGGTGGCGATGCGGGCGCAATCGTCCACATCCGCGGAATGCGCCAGGCCGTCCAGCACCAGACGTCCGCCCTGGCGGACCAGCGGCGCCAGTTCCGCGACCGAGGAAGCCTGACGGACCAGCCGCAGCAGGAGCGCCGGGTTGCGATCGCAGAACAAGGCCAGGTCGGAGGCGGTCAGAATCGCATCCGCACCGACGGCCAGCGCCTCGGAATGCGTGCCGATCATCTTCCGCACGGCGCTGCGCGTCGTAAAGGGCGGGTCGATCGCGGGAAGGCCGGCGTCTTTTGCACCGGATGTTCGCGCTCGCAGGAACTCCAGGTCCGGAGGCTCGGCATCCAGCCACGAACGGCGGCCGATGCCCGTCCCCGAAACCGAGAAATGCGCCGCCAGATAGCGCTTCACCGCCGGATGCCGCGCCGCGAGATCCTCGAACGCGCCGGCGTTCATGGCGTAGACAATCACGTCGCTGGTGGTGCGGGCGGAGGACAAGTAAGCGCCATCGCCCAAAAATCGCTCGAGCCCCAGCAGATCCCCTTCTCCCAACACGTCGAGCAACTGGTCGGCTCCGGATGTCTCGTCGAACAGTTCTACCCTGCCCTGCTGGATGATCCACACCCAGGGCGTCTTGGCCTGGCCCTGGCGGAAAATGTATTCGTCGGATTCATGAAACTTCACGCGTCCCTGTCCCGCCAGCTCCAGCAGGTGCGGTTCGGGAAGAGCGTCGAACGGCGCGTGGCTCTTGAGAAAATCAGCGACGCGGTAGCGGATGACCGAAGTATTCATGGGCACACTTTCGCGGGACAGGTTCGTCCGGCGGGGAGCAATCGGGGCCGTTACAGCGACGCGGCTGTTACGCTTCAGAATACATCAATAATGGAGCATGCCTCTCTCGAACAAAGTGGTCCTCATCACCGGCGCGAATGGCGGTCTCGGCACGGCCGTGACGAACGCGTTTCTGGCGGCCGGAGCCCGGGTAGCGGGTGTCTCAAAGAAAATCCAGAACTCCGACTTCCCAAACGCCAACTTTATCGCCTACTCCGCGGAGCTGGGCAGCGCCGATGCCGCGCGCGCCGTCGTCGCGTCGGTGATCGCGAAATGGCAAAAGATCGACGCGCTGGTGCATCTGGTGGGCGCGTTCGCCGGCGGACAATCCGTGGCCGAGACCAGCGACGCCACCTTGGAGCTAATGCTCGAAGTGAACCTGCGAGCCGCCTTTCACATGTTCGGCGCGGTGCTGCCGGAGATGCGGAAGCACAACAGCGGCCGCATCCTGGCGATCGGCAGCCGGACCGCGACCGAGCCGCAACCCATGCTGGGCGCCTACTCCGCGTCGAAGGCGGCGCTGGTATCGCTGGTTCGCACGGTTGCGCTCGAGAACAAAGACCGGGGGATTTCCGCCAACGTGATTCTTCCCGGAACCATGGATACGCCGGCCAATCGCGCCGCCATGCCGGATGCGAACCCCGCGCAATGGGTGCAGCCCGCGCAAGTCGCCAGCCTGCTGGTGCACCTGGCCTCGGATCAGGCTTCCCAGATCAGCGGAGCCGTGATCCCGATCCTGGGCGGCGACCTGTAGGGCGCACTAACGTTTGTCGCGGCCAATCACGCGCACGGCCGCGCCGGAGGTGAGCGAATCCGGCGGACTTTCGACGATCTCGTCCTGTTCCGTAATTCCGGAGGTCACTTCAACCTCGTTTCCGAAATCCTTGCCGAGCGTGACGGGAACCAGGTCCGCTGTACTGTGCCCCGCTGTTCCCGCGCGCACCACGCCCACCCGGAGGCCCTCGCTGCGGAACAGCACCGAGCTGACCGGAACGATCAGCGCGCGCGCACCCGGCAGCGCCATGTGGACCTCGGCATAGGATCCCGGCCGAAGCTCTCCGGAAGAGTTATCGACGTCGATCTCCGTCAGCAGGGTTCGTGTCGCGGCGTCCATGGCGTCCGCCGTGCGGACCAACTTGCCGTGGAACCGGCGGCCGGGATATTCGGCCAGAACCAGCTCGGCGGCCATGCCCGGAACGGCGGCGCGCGACGATACTTCGGGAACGTTGACGAACAGGCGAAGCCGCTGCGAGGCCGCCATGCGGAACAGTTCCTGCGCCGCGCCCCCGTTTCCCGCGTTGATCAGGGCGCCGATATCGGTATTGCGGGCCGTGATCACTCCGTCGAAGGGCGCTTTCACGATCCGGTAGTCCTGCATTTGTTGGAGCAGCGCGATATTGGCCTGCTGGGCGGAGACGTTGCTGCGCGCGGCGGCGATGGCCTTGTCGAGAGCCTCGTTATTGGCGACTTGCGCCTGGTATTGCGCCTGCCGCTGATCGTTGTCCTGGCTGGAGACCACGCCTTGCGCGGCCAGTTGCTTCCAGCGGCCGGCCGTTACGCGAGCGAACTCCGCGTTAGCCTTACCCTGCTGGCGATTCGCGAGCGCCTGGTCTAGCGCCGCCTGAGCCTGCTGCAAATTGGCTTTGGCCTGGCGCATCTGCTGGTCCAGCTCCGGCGCGTCGATTTCCGCCAGCACCTGTCCAGCCTTCACCTGCGTGCCGATATCGGCATACCACTTCTTCAGATAGCCACTGGTGCGAGCGTAGATGGGAGCGTACGTGAACGCCTGCAGATTCCCAGGCAGCACCAGCTCCTGCTTACTGTCTCCCAGCCGGGGGTGGACCACGGAAACGGTTGGAATCGCCAGATCCATGGTTTCCTGCTTCACCATCGAGGCGGCCTTCATCCGGTCGTTGATGCCGCGTCGAACGATGGTGGCCACGATCAACACCAGCGCCAGGGCCAGAATCCAATTCACGGCACGGCGTCCCGTCGAGGATCCTACGTTTTTTTTATCAGTCTCCATCATTCGCTAACTTTCGCCGGCAGTGGACGATTGCGGTGCAACAGGCTGAACACCGCCGGCACGAAGAACAGGGTCGCGACGGTGGCGAACATCAGGCCGCCGATCACCGTTCGTCCCAGGGGCGCGTTTTGCTCGCCTCCCTCGCCCAGGCCAAGAGCCATCGGCACCATGCCGATGATCATCGCCAGCGCGGTCATCAGAACCGGCCGGAAGCGGGTCCATCCGGCTTCGACTGCGGCCCGGGCGGCATCGCCGTGCTCCGCCAGACGCTCTTTGGCGAAGCTGACCACCAGAATGCTATTGGCGGTGGCGACGCCCACGCTCATAATGGCTCCCATCAGCGCGGGAACGCTCATGGTGGTGTGGGTGGCAAACAAGAACAGTACGATGCCCGCTAGGGCCGCCGGTAAGGCGGTGATGATAATGAACGGGTCCAGCCAGGATTGGAAATTCACCACGATGAGCAGGTAGACCAGCACCACGGCCAGCACCAGCCCGCCCAGCAATCCCTGGAAGGAAGTCTGCATGGTCTCGATCTGGCCGCGGAGCATTAGCTGGGATCCGCGCGGGATATTCTTGCGATTGGCGTCGATGATGCGATTGATGTCGGCGGCCACGCCGCCCAGGTCGCGGTCCTGTACCGAGCCGTAGATGTCGATGGTGCGCTGAATATTGTAGTGCGAGATGACCGCCATTTCGCTGGCGCGGCTGGTGCTGGCCAGATCGCCGAGGATTTCCGGACGGGTGGCGGCGGGCGAGGTGAGCGGGATATTGCGCAGATCGCTGAAGGAAGTGATCTGGTGCTGGGGGGTCTGGGTGATGACGTTGTAGCTTACCCCGTTGCGCGGATCGAGCCAAAACGAAGGAGCCGTCTGAAAACTGCCGCTCAAGGAAACCAGCAAGTTGCTGGCGACGTTGTACTGGGTGAAACCGCTCTGCAGAGCCTTGGTGCGGTCCACGTCGATTTGAATTTTGGGCTGGTCGAAGAGCTGGTGAATCCGCAAGTCGACCACCCCGGGTACCGTCCCGATTTGCGTCAACAGTTTGGATGCAAAGGCATGGTTGGCATCGAGATTGGGCCCCGCAACCTGGATGTCGATGGGAGCAGGCAGGCCGAAGTTCAGGATCTGGCTGATGATGTCCGCCGGCAGGAAATAAAACGAGACGCCCGAAAACTGGCGCGGCAGGCTTTGCCGTAAAGAGTGGACGAACTCATCGGTGGGGCGATGGCCGGGCTTCAGCGCGACCATGATGTCGGCGTCCATGGTGCCGATGGGCGCCGAGGTGCTATAGGCAGTGTTGATCGAGCTGTAGGGAACGCCGATGTTATCGGTAATGCCGGACAGCTCATCGGCCGGAATGACCCGTCGGATCGAGGTCTCGATCAGGTCGGCCAGCCGCGCGGTTTCCTCGATCCGGGTGCCGGTCTTGGCGCGGAAGTGAAGATTGAACTGGCCGGCGTCGCTGGTGGGGAAGAAATCCTGCCCCAGCCACGGAACCAGCAGAAACGCCGAGCAACACGCCGCGAGGAACAAAGGAAGGAACACTTTCCGGTGGCGAACACACCCCGCCAACATATTCCGGTACCCGGCGCGGAGCGAGTCGAATCCTCGCTCGAACGCCCATTGCAACCTGGCGGGCAGATTCCAGGAAGGCGGCGGATGGTTATGGTGTATTCCCCGCTTCAGCAGATACAGAGCCATCGTCGGCACCAGCGTGCGCGAGAGGATATAGGACGCCAGCATGGCGAACACCACGGCTTCCGCCAGCGGGACAAAGAGATAGCGGGCGACGCCGGTCAGGAAGAACATCGGAATAAACACGATGCAGATGCACAAGGTCGAGACAAACGCCGGCATCGCGATCTGAGCGGCTCCGTCCAGAATGCCGGTGCGGAGATCCTTCCCGTGATCCAGATTCCTATCGATGTTCTCGATGGTCACCGTGGCGTCGTCGACCAGAATGCCCACCGCCAGAGCCAGCCCTCCCAGCGTCATGATGTTGATGCTTTCGCCCAGGGCGCTCAGCACGCAGATGGACGTCAGAATCGAGAGAGGAATGGAGACCGCGATGATCAGGGTGCTGCGCCAGCTCCCCAGAAACAGCAGGATCATGAGCGCCGTCAGGCAGGCGGCGATCACCGCCTCGCGAATGACTCCGTTCACCGCGGCGCGCACAAACAGGGATTGGTCCGCAACCAGATCGATCTTCAGCGCCGGAGGAAGCGTGGCGGCGATGCGCGGAAGCATCGCCCGCACATCCCTGACGATATCCAGCGTCGAAGCCGTTCCCGTTTTGATCACCGGCAGCAGGGCGCTGCGCTGGCCATCGCGGCGCACGATGTTGGTCTGCGGCGCAAATCCGTCGCGCACGTGCGCCACGTCCCGGACGTAAATCGTGCCGTTCGGAGTGGATTTGATCGGAAAATCGTTGATCTCCTGAACGGTCTTGGGGCTGGCGTTCAGCGCGACGTCGTACTCGAATTGGCCGATTTTCGACGTCCCGGTGGGCAGAATCAGGTTCTGGTTCCCGATCGCCGTCACCACATCGGAGGGCGACAATCCCTTGGCCTGCAGAAGCGACGGGTCCAGATCGACCATCATCTGGCGCTGCTTGCCGCCAAAGGGGTAAGGAACTCCGGCGCCGGGGACGGTGGCGAGCTGCGTGCGGATGGAACTCGTCGCGAAGTCGAAAAGCTGTTGTTCGGAGAGTCCTTCGCCCGAAAGCCCCAATTGCAGGATGGGCACGCTGGAGGCGCTGTACACCATCATGAAAGCGGGAACGGTTCCGGGTGGCATCCCGCGGACGGTGCTCTGCGCCGTGGCGGTCAGTTCGGCCATGGCCATATCCACACGCGCGCCCGGATGGAAGAAAACCTTGATGATACTGCGGCCGTTCAAGGTCTGGGACTCAATGTGTTCGATGTCGTTGACGGTGGTGGTCAGCGAGCGTTCGTACTGCGTCGCAATGCGCTCCTCCATGTCTTCCGGAGTCAATCCGTTGTAGTTCCACAGGGCGGCGATCACCGGAATATTGACGTTGGGGAAGATGTCGGTGGGAGTGCGCAGAATCACCAGCGGGCTAACAATCAGGATCAGGAGGGCCAGCACGATGAACGTGTAGGGCCGGTCCAGAGCTACTTTTACGATCCACACGTAAACTGAAGATTCTCCAGATCCAGAATAACGTCCGGCCTTTCGGCACGCATATGCTATTGTGCAGTGCGGTAGGAGCCTCCCGAACGACAACGCGCCCTTTCCGTGCTATAGTCAGGGTGGAGTTATTGGCATCGTCGCATTAGTCCGGTCCGCCCGCCTCGTCCGATCCTGCCCCGATTCACAACCTGTAAATCAAAGGAACATTGGAATGAAGAATATTTTTGTTGGAAACCTCAGCTTCGGAGCCACCGAAGATGCGGTTCGATCGCTGTTTGAAGCTTATGGAACGGTCGACCGCGTCAGCATCGTTACGGACCGGGATACCGGCCAGGCGAGAGGCTTCGGATTCGTCGAGATGAGCGTCAACGCGGATGCGGATCGCGCCATCAACGAGCTGAACGGCAGGGAACTCGACGGCAGAGCGATGAACGTCAACGAAGCGCGTCCGAAAACGGATCGCGGATCCGGCGGTGGTGGCGGCGGCCGTCGCAACAATCGCTGGTAACCAGCGGGAAACCAAAAGAGAGGCGTCGGACGGCCAGTGGCCGCGGCGCCTTTTTTCATTTGGTTCGCGCAAAACGGAGCGCGGCCCGTTCATTCCTGGTTTCGGTCGGTGCGAGCCGCGCCCTTTGCGCTCTCAAACCCGCGTTTACGCGCCCAGGGCGGTGCGCAAAGCCGTATTGCCGGGATTTTCGCGTTCAAACGCCATCAGAGCGACCCTCAGGGGAGAAGTCCGGATGTGACTATCCCGCCACTGGGCGGTCACCGGCAGATCGCTGTGATCGATCTCCTTCCAGGGCTCGCCACTCAGGCTGCGCTGGTCGATCCGGGCGACGTTGTCTTCGATGCGAATTCGAAGGTCGTGCGTTTCAAACATCACGTTGTCCATACTTTATTGTCCCACCTTGCGCCGCATTAGCCGCGCTTTCTGCGAGAGAACTTAGGCCTGGGCGCGAAGCTCCGAACGGCATGAGGACGCGATTCGCGCTCGCCAAACCGGACGGCGGCTCCCTGACTCACCCGCGCTGGCTCCTGCACCAGTCCCGAAGGCACCGGGCGGCGTGTCAGTTGGAGTTGCAGCAACTGCTCGATCTTGCGGATCTCGCCGCGCTCGCCCCTTGTGCTGAACGTGGAGGCAGTGCCGCGAAGCCCCGCGCGGCCCGTCCGGCCTACGCGGTGGATGAAATCCTCGGGCACTTGCGGCAGATCGTAATTGACCACGTGCGCGATTCCCTCCACGTGAACTCCGCGTGCAGCGACATCGGTAGCCACCAGAACGCGATAGCTGCCTTCCTGGAATCCGCGCAGGGCCATGTTGCGCTGCGACTGCGTCCGGTCTCCGTGAATCGCGGCGGTCTTGGATCCGCTGCGGGCCAGCTTTTTGGCCAGACGGTCCGCCCCGTGTTTGGTTCGGGCGAACACCAGGAACGAGCCCTGCTCGTCCTGGAGCATCTTTTCGAGCAGACCCAGCTTGCGGTCCTGCTCGACCTCATAGACGTGCAGGTCGATTTCCGCGGCCGGCTTGGTGGTGGAACCGATCTCGATCCTAACCGGGTTCTTGAGGTAGGACCTGATCAGCGGCGCCACGGAGGATTCGATGGTCGCCGAACAAAATACGGTCTGGCGCGCGGTGGGCAAAAGCGCCAGGATTTTCTTGATAGTAGGCAGGAAGCCCATATCCAGCATCCTGTCCGCTTCATCCAGGATCAGCGTGTGCGCCGAGCCCAGGTTCACGAGTTTGCGCTCCAGAAAATCAGAGAGCCGCCCGGGCGTGGCGATGAGCACCTGCGCGCCCCTGCGAATCGCATTCAACTGAGTCTGTTCATTCAAGCCGCCCACCGCAACAGCGGAGCGGATACCCGTTCCGGCGGCGAGCAGAGAAAAGGCCGCGCTGATCTGTATCGCCAGCTCGCGGGTGGGGGTCAGAATCAGCGCGCTCACGCTGGGCGGATTGCCCTGGGCAGCCAGCTTTTCGAGCATGGGCAGCAGAAAGGCAAGCGTCTTGCCGGTGCCGGTTTGCGCCGTGATCACGAGATCGTGGCCGGCGAGTTGTTGAGGGATCGCCATGGCTTGCACCGGCGTGGGCTGGACGAATCCATTCCGGGCCAGATTATTCTGCAAGGCGGTAGAGAGGGGGAGATCGGAAAAAGTGTTCATTAAGTGTGTGAGGAGCGGGAATCAGCGAGCCAGGCAGGACTTAAACCAACAGACGGGCGCGGTTTGACTTCCGGTACGTACCTAGGATAGCATTTTTGCCCTAACTTCGTGAAATTTGGAGCATCTGCTATCCTAGTTATTACATGCAAGATCGCCACCCCACTCTTTCTTCCTACCACTTCAAGCGGGCCAAGACCGACGGCCTCATTGAGGTCCTCAACGAAGGTTCCTACGTCATGGCCGAGTACAGCGAGCGTACCGGCATCGTCAAATGGCAGCGCGTCGTGCTGGCCACGCAGAAGGAAAAGATCGAGAAATGGCTTTTCGACCACTACCCTGCCCACACCCACAAGGCGAAGGCCGTGACCCACGGTAGCGGCGGACGCTAGTATCCTCCAGCAGCAGGATGGAAGTGGAGCGGATCCCTTAAGTTCTGCAGTTCCCGGTAATAGTAGAGGGGCGCCGGCCGCCTTCCCTGAAACCTCAGCGTCTTCAGAAACTGGATTTCCTCTTCCGTCGCGTCACCGCTGAGCGATTTGTCCCTGAGGAACTGTTCGAAGCCCGGTTCCAGGGCGAAAGCCGGTGGGGATGACTGTTCCACAAACTCAAATCGCTTCAGACGGCCGGGCGTCAGCCGCCGGTTTAGGACCACTTCCATCCCAAACGTCTTAATGTCGATGTCCCAGGACTCGATCATCGGATCCAGGAAAGAGACGCAATTCTCCAGCGAGACGTTGAAGACGTCGGTATCCAGGAACTCCAGCGTCGCGACTCGCATCTGCTCGTAGCTGCGGCTGCTGAGTTGCGCCATCAGGCGGAGCCACTCTTCGCTTCGCAATTCCTCTTTGGCGACCCCCTGAGCCACATCCAGAAGCTTTTGCGTGATCAGCCGTTCGAGTTCGCCAAAGGGCTCTTTCTCGAAAATCCTGCGTACTTCCGGCCGCCTTTCCGGTTCGCACTTGCGGAGAACCAACTCGCGGCACTGCTGGAACAGGGGCCGGGGTGGCTGGGTCACCCGCTTCTTCAAATCCTCCTGCCGCTGCAGGTCCGCCAGCTTGGAAAGTTCACCGGAGGGAAGATTCAGGAATTCGCCCATCCGGTCGTAGAGGTCCGTCCGTCCCGGCGCCGGAGGAGCCTTCTTCCGGGTGAGGAGCTGGGAGATGTAGGATTCGGTGACCTGAGCCGCCGCAGCCAGATCCTTCTGATCGAGCTCCAGTTCCTGTAAGCGCTGCCGTATGAGGAGAGAAACGTCCATCCAGGTTCCCGTAGTTCACCAATGTGATTCACCTATGCAGGTGAACTCGTGATCCATTATGCCACCACTTCCGATTGACTTGCAACGGCTCATTAACCTATAATAGTTAAGGATGTTCCGCCGGAGCGACCAAGATCGAATCATAAGGGTTGCATGACATTTATCAACGTGAAATTCACAACGCACGAAATCGAACTGCTCAGCAGTCTGGCCTCGGATCAGCTATTCCGCCGGGAATTTATCGACCCGAGGATGCCCGGACACCGCGAGAACCCCGCGGATCTGAGCCTGGGCAAAAAGCTGGTGGAGCGGATGCGTTTGACAGCGGACCGGGCCAACAAAATCCCGTTGTCCAAGAGAAACGGGACCCATGCCATTTAACCAGTTCATGCCGCGGAACTTCACGCCAGACGCGGTCCAGACGTACGCGCCCGTCACGTCGGGAGTCTATGGCATCTCGAACGCCCGCGAGTGGATTTACATCGGGGAAACCGACAACATCCAAAGCTCGCTGCTGGCTCACCTCGAGAACCAGAAAACGGCGCTCATGAAACGGGAACCAACTGGATTTGTGTTCGAGGTGTGCGACCAAGCGCGCCGATCGGGCCGCCAGGATCGCCTGGTTCACGAATACGGGCCCTCCTGCAACGGGCCGTCGCCGAGGCAATCATGATGGTCCACGACAGTCCGAAACCGCGCAAGGAAATCGTGAGAGGGGGCGCCATGCTGCAGTTCGTTTTGACGGGATTCAGCCAAGACCTGGCATTCCGGGTGTTCGCGTTTGAGCGCATGGGGCTCGACCGGATACGCACGAAGTACGTGGTCAAAGCCGATCTTGCGCTGGTGCGCAGATACGGCATTCAGGTGCAGGAACTGCCCCTGCTGTGCCGCGATCTTCTGGTGCGGAACGACAACGGCGAGGACCGCGAGCACACCTTGACCTTCACGGAAGATGATATGTGCGTGCACGCCAAGGATCGCGCGGCCGCTAAAAACGCGGCGGCGCTGAAGAGAAAACCGCCGCGCCGGCCGCCCAGCGAAAACGTCGGGATTGCCTGGCGGGGTCAAGCGACGCGCACATCGTCATTCAACACCAATGCTTCCGCTGCTTCCGCGGGGCCAGCCGGGCTACCCGATCGTGGTGGCGAGTCCTAAAGCGAGGTATCGATGAACAAGAGACTATTGAAGCGGCAGAAACGTAAGGTTTCGCGCGCGAAAGAACACGTACGGATTTCCGAGCCCGACGTGAGGACGCCGGAGCAGATCAAGGCCGCGCGCGATGCGAGCCGTGCGACCCAGGGCCCCGGCCAGGGACGCAGCGCACAGGGGTCCGCGGCTTCGGTCCGGAACAGAGCGGCGATTGGAACAGGTTCCTCGGCGAGGACCGCTTCGGATTGAAGAATCGAGCACGTTGACTAAATGTCGGCCGCATGTTGTCCTAATTGCAAGTCCGTAGAGTTCCGGGGAGTTGGCGTCCGGAACGCCGTCGAGAGCGCCTTATCGTGGCTTCTCTCGCCCTACCGCTGCTCGCTTTGCGGGCGTCACTTCTTCCTGTTTCGGTGGCGCGCGCCTCTGGAAGGATCGGCCTAGGTTTCCGGCGGCGTCTGTAAGATGGTCGCGTTCTCGATGCCTTCCGCGATCTGGGGCAGGATTCCGAGCTCCCGGTAGATGGGCCGGACCACGCGGCGAATCTCGGGAAGCTTCCAGTAGAACCACACAGCCCCCGCCAGACAGATCGCGCCCGCGCCGATCATGGTGGCCGGCACGCCGATCCGGGCCGCGACCGACCCGGCCACCAAACTGCCGATCGGACTCATCCCCAGAATCGCCAGCGTGTAGAACGACATCACGCGCCCGCGTTTATCGTCGGCCGCGATGGTTTGCAGGATGGTGTTGCTGGCCGCCATCCCCTGCATCATGCCAAATCCGGCGACCGCCATCAGCAGCAGCGAAATCCACAGCGACCGCGAAGCGCCCAGAAATACCAGTCCGCCTCCAAACAGCGCGGCGCTGAGGGCGATTCTCCTCCCCAGCCCGAGCACGCTGCGGCGCAAGGCCAGGTCGATGGCGCTCAGCAGCGCGCCCACTCCCGACATCGCCATGAGGAATCCCAGGGTGTGCGCTCCGCCGTGCAGGATATCCACGGCCACCACCGGCAGCAGCACCGTGTAGGGCATCCCGGTGATGCTCACCAATGCGAGCAACAGGAGAATCGAGCGGAGGGCGGGCGACTGCACCACGTACTTCCAGCCTTCCGCCAGCTCCTGCACCGCGCTCTTGCGAGCGGCCTGCGGCCGGGCCGGCGCCACCTTCATCGCCAGCAGCGAGAAGATCACGGCGATATAACTGATCCCGTCGATCAGGAAACAAACGCCGGCTCCGGCCGCCGCGATGATCACCCCCGCGATGGCCGGCCCCACCAGCCGCGTTCCGTTCACCATGGAGGAGTTCAGGGCGATCGCGTTTCCCAGGTCGGCGCGCTCCTCGATCATCTCGATCACGAACGCCTGCCGCGCGGGCATGTCGAAGGCGTTGATCAGTCCCTGCATGAACGCGAGGCCGATCAGCCACCACAGATTGATCCAGCCGGTGAAGGCCAAAACGGCCAGGGCCAGCGACTGGGTCATGGCCAGAACCTGCGTGACCACCAGGACGCGATGGCGGTTCCAGCGGTCCAGCCAAACGCCGGCAATGGGAGTCACGAAGAGCGCCGGGATCTGGCCCACGAAGCTGGTCACTCCCAGAAGAAAAGCCGAATCGGTGAGCTGGTAGACGATCCAACTCATGGCGAGCCGCGTCATCCACGTGCCGATGAGAGAAACGCTCTGGCCCGCGAAGAATAACCGGTAGTTGCGAGATCGCAGGGCGCGCAAGCTGCGGCCCCACGCTACGGTGGATGCCATCCCGAATACTTGATTCTATCGTTGTGCGGGCATTCGGCGATCCACAACGCGGCCAGTCGCTGTCGGCCTCCGTTGGTTCCGCAGGTGAGCCGTGGTAGCATCGCGTGGTATCTCATTAAAGGAGCTTAACCTAATGGCCAAAGTATTAATGACGGCGCAGGTGCAGGACGGCGTCAAGTGGGAGGCAAGTTTCCGCACGCACGCGGATATCTTCAAAACGTACGGGTTGCGGGCACCGGTGGAGTTCACGGTATCGGGTAACGACGTCGCGCTCTGCATGGAACCGGCGGACGCACAGGCTTTCCTTCAAACCATCAGCGATCCGCAAACGGTCGAAGCGATGAAAGCCGACGGCGTGAAGCGCGAAACGGTGAAGATGTACGTTCTGGAAAAGAACGCATTCTGATGCATCGCCGGAGACGGCGCATCCGCAAGTTAGCGGGAGATCGAGCAAATCCCGAAGAACGCTCTTGACATGTGTATAGTGTATATGTACACTGTACTTGGATGCCCGATCCGCTCGTTCGGATAGACTCTTCGTCGCCGGTGCCCATTGTGCGGCAGATCTCGGATCAGCTCCGAGTGCTGCTGGTCGAGGGATCCCTGCGGCCGGGTGCGGCACTGCCGCCCGTGCGCCGGCTGGCGATGGAACTGGTTGTGCACTTCAATACGGTGGCCGAGGCGTACCGGCAACTCGCCGCCGAGGGCTGGCTGGACCTGCGGCACGGGCGCGGAGCCGTGGTGGCTGAGCGGAAAACGCCGGCGGCGTCGCGCCAGGAAATCTCCGGGTACCGAAAGCGGCTCCGGGAACTCGTGTCCCAGATGCGCGCTCAGGGCGTTCCTCTGCAGCGAATCGTAGCGGAGTTGAGAAACATTGCGGAGGAGATGGAGGGGTGATGAGCATCTTCGACATTTTGATCGCGTGGTCGGTGCAATTGGTGCCCGCGGCCACGCTCCTGGCGGTTCCGGAAATCTCAAATCGCGACATGCTATTTGGTGTGCCCGTGCCTCCAGGATTCCGCACAGCCGAACCAGGCCCCAGCGCGCTCCGAACGTATCGGCTTGCCGTCGCGGGCACAGCTCTGGTGGGGCTCTTGGTGACGGCGGCGTTCCCGACGGTCCAGTTCACGATCCTCGCGATGGCGGCGACCGTATTGGCCGGTGCGGCGTCGTTCGCGGCGCAATACCGGCATTTGCGGTCAGCTTCCCTTGAGATGCCGGTTGTGCGTGAGAGTGTCCTGGCCGCGCCGGAGCCGCTGCCCTGGTTCACCTGGCTCGGGATTTTGCCGCTGTTGTTCCTGGCTGGAGTCAGCCTGTTCCTGCTTCTCCATTGGGATCAGATTCCATTGCGGTTCCCCATTCAGGTCGACTTTCAGGGCATACCGCACCGCTGGGCGGAACGCACCATCATGGGAGTCTATGGCGGCGTGATCGCTGCCGGAGCGTACGCAAGCGTGATGTTTGTTTTCACTCTGGCGTCGTGGTACGGCTCGCGGCAGGGTGAGGCGATGCGGAAGCCGGTCATGGCCACGATGCTTGCGGCCGAGGCGACCGCGGCCATCCTTTTCGGAATTCCCGCCCTTCACTCTCGCGGCGGCCTGGACATCTCCTCGCTGTGGATGCTGCTTGGACCTGCGCTGCTGATCCTGGCTGCGGTATATTCGATCCGCGTAATGAATCGGCCGCACCCATTGGCTCCTCTGCCGAATGAATGCTGGAAGGGCGGCATGTGGTACTACAACCCCAACGACGCGGCCCTGTTCGTCGAAGCCCGTCGTGGTGCGGGATTTGCTCTCAATCTTGCGAACAAATGGAGTTGGGTGCTGGTAGCCGCCAATATCGCCGCACTCACATCTTTTTCCCTCGTGCGTTAGCGTGAGGGGTGAGCTGGTGGGCGACCCACGCGTTCCGGCAGCGGAACGGCCTATCCCTGATACGGGAACCGGTTGATCGCCCGGACGCACTCTTCCAACGCTTCGAGCAGGGTCTTGCCCCAGCCGCAGGGCGTATACGGCGCGACCCTCTGATTGGTCTGTTTGTCGGCCTCGGCGAAGAACAGCATCGCGGGATCCTTGGGCGTGAAATACTCCTTGACGGTGATGATCATCTCGATCTCCCGCTCCGGCTCGACCTTGCACATCGAAAAATGATGGATACGAGCCAGTTGCTCATTCGGATTCGCCTGCGCGTACACCCAATCCTGCATGGCGGCCTCCCCGGTTGCGTTGAAATGCGCGCGTGAAACGCGGATGAAGAAATCATTATCGTATACGCCGCGGCGCCTGTGCGACTTCGGTCCCACGAGCCCACTCGTGTTACGATGTTCGTGGTTTTCCCCGATCGGAACAGAAAGCGAGGAACACATGAGCAGAAAGTCCCCGTCACAGCCGGAACGGCGTTCGTTTCTCACCCATCTAAACGCCGGAGTCACTTCGGTGGCGGCCGTTGCGATCGGCAGCGTCGCGATGGCCCAGGAAAAATCGCCGGCCGCCACGCGCTGGGAGCCGGCGCGTCACGACAAAGACGACTGGCTGGAAAAACCGGCCGTCAAACATCGCCTGGTCTTCGACACAACCACCGTGGATGGTCTCGGGGAGGCGCTCGCCTTCGCCAGCAATTTCATACGGGTGAACCGAACCGACTATAGCGTGCAAGAGAACGAACTGGCGGTGCTGCTGGTGGTGCGCCACCGTTCCACGCCGTTCGGCTACAACGATGCGATGTGGGCGAAATACGGCGCGGCGATGGCGGCGCAATCCAAGTTTGAAGATCCAAAGACCAAAATGCCGCCGACGGGGAACGTTTACAGTACTGGGGCCTACGGCAACCTGCTGCCCAATCGCGGGGTGACGTTCGATTCGCTCTCGAAACAAGGCGTTGAGTTCGGTATATGCTCGGTGGCCACTCGCGGATATGCCGGAGCGATTGCCGCGGCGGTGGGGGGAAACAGCAACGCGATCTTCGCCGAGTTGACCGCCAATCTGGTGAGCAATGCCCGCATGGTGCCGGCGGGAATCGTGGCCGTCAACCGCGCGCAGGAGCGGGGATATTCGATCGTAACCGCTTAACGACCTGTAGTCATTTACGCAAGACGCTCGGCGGCCACCAGCCACACCGCGCCGGGCAACTTCACGCCCGCGGCCGAGGCGTGCGGCGTCAGGACGCGCCGGATGGACTCCAGGGCGGCGGCCCGAACGTCATCCGGCTGGTCGACCAGCGCCTTTTTGGCCGGCCCCATCGCCGACGACTGCAGGACCGCGTCGTCCAGTGTCCCCCCGGCCGCCAGGTCCATCTCGATATCCAATGGCGTGAACGCAGCCGCCGAGAAGCCGGCCGCCGTCAGGATCCGCGTGACGCGCGCGGGATCGCCGAGAGAGAAAGGGCCGGGCTCTTCCGGATCCGGCTTCGGCAAGCGCGGCACATGCTCGTAAACCGCGTGCAGCGGAATCTGGAGCCACGGGTTTTCCTGGATCGGACGCCAGCAGGCGAAACGCAGGCGCCCGCCCTGGGCCAAAGCCGTCCGCAGATTCGCGAACGCGGCCACGGGATCGCCGAAGAACATCACTCCGAAGCGCGAAACGATCAGGTCGGCGCCGAGATCGCCGAGCGGCAGCTCCGTGGCGTCGCCCAACCGGCAGGTCGCGTGGGCGAACGGGCGCAGGCGCTGCGCCGCCACCGCCAGCATCGGTCCGGAGAGATCGATCGCGATGACGCGTCCGGAAGGGCCGACGGCGCGTGCAAGTTCGATGGTGGTGGCGCCGCACCCGCAACCGGCATCGATAACGGTCGATCCGGCGCGCGGCGCGGCAAACGCCAGCAACGGTGCAAGAACAGGGGTGAGCGTGCGGTCCAGGCGATCCTGATGGCTGGTCCAGTATTCGCCGTCGATACCATTCCAGCGTTCGCGCTGGTATTCGTTGAAAGCCTGTGCGGGGGTCATAGGGGATGTCCTCATTCTAGAACCATAGCCGCCCGCGTATATTCCGGTGCCGGTTGTGAAACAATAGCTCCGTCGGACGGGAGCGAAACGAATGCTGACCTGGTGGATGTGGATGATCGTGGGTCTGGTGCTGCTGGTGTGCGAAATTATCACGCCGGGCACGTTTTTTTTCATATTCCTGGGCATTTCGGGCCTGCTGACCGGGCTGGTGGCGTGGATCGTTCCCGGTCTGCCCGAGTGGGTGCCCTGGCTGCTATTTTCGGTGTTTTCCGCGGTTTCTCTGGCATTCTTCCGAAAGCCGCTGATGGAGAAGTTCAAGCTGAGCGGGAAATCCGGCCATAAGGTGGATTCGCTGGTCGGCGAGGACGCCCTGGCGCTGGAGGACATCGCGCCCGGTGCGATGGGCAAAGTGGAGCTGCGCGGCGCCTCCTGGACCGCGCGAAACACCGGAGACCAGCCCATCCAGCGTTCGGAGCGCCCCAGAGTCGAGCGCGTGGACGGTCTGACATTGTGCATTCGGCATCAATAAAAGGGAGACTTGCATGGATCCGCTGATTCTGGTCGTCGCGTTTCTGGCGCTGCTGGTCATCATCATCCTGGTGAAGACGGCGGTGGTGGTGCCCCAGCAGAACGCCTTCGTGGTGGAGCGCCTGGGAACCTACAGCGGAACGCTGGGCGCCGGATTCCACATCCTGACCCCGTTCGTGGACGTGATCCGCTACCGGCACTCGCTCAAGGAGCAGACCTACGATATTCCCGAGCAGGTCTGCATCACCCGGGACAACGTGCAAGTGGGCGTGGACGGAGTCCTGTATCTCAAGGTGTTGAATCCGGAACGGGCGTCCTACGGGATCACCGACTATCGCTTCGCCATTGTCCAACTGTGCCAGACGACTTTGCGTAGCGAGATCGGCAAGATCGATCTGGACAAGACCTTCGAGGAGCGCGCCACCATCAACACCCAGGTGGTGACCGAGGTGGATAAAGCCTCGGAAGCCTGGGGTGTAAAAGTGCTGCGCTACGAGATCAAGAACATCACCCCGCCCCAGGACATTCTGGCCGCCATGGAAAAGCAGATGCGCGCGGAACGCGAAAAGCGCGCCATCGTGCTGACGTCGGAAGGCGTCCGCGACGCCGCCATCAACAAAGCCGAAGGCGAAAAGCAGCAGGTGATCAAGGCGTCCGAGGCTCGCAAGCAGCAGCAGATCAATGAGGCCGAAGGCCAAGGCTCGGCGATCCTGACCGTCGCCACCGCCACCGGATCGGGCATCCGGCAAGTGGCCGAGGCCATCCTGGCTCCGGGCGGCTACGAAGCTGTGCAGCTCCGCGTCGCCGAACAGTACATCAACCAGTTCGGCAACCTGGCCAAGCAGGGAAACACTCTGATCCTTCCGGCCAACTTGACGGACGTCGCCAGCATGATCGGAGCGGCCATGAGCGTCATCCGCTCGGGCCATCAGCCTGGTCCGAATCGGCCGCCGCAGCCTCCGCCGCCCCCGCAACCTCCACGGATGCCCTAGGGCGAATGCCTTAGCGCTGGTACGGGACAAAGGCAGTACGTAAGCACAACGGCCCATGATTCCGGTACGCGGACCAGCCGAAGGATGGAGTAAGACGGTCGTCCTCCCTGCTCTCTTCTGTGACCACAGGTGAACCGTTCCGGTGTAACTTATGGCCCTGCCGCCGACGAAGGAAACGCGGACGAGTCCGATACCAACGGGATCGCTCCGCGTGCTTTGGGACGACGGCGGGATCTTCAGCGGATCGGCGCTGCGAAAACTCCCCTACGCCGCCGTAGCCGTTCCTCTGTTTGTCGCCCATTTTGCTTTGGCGCAGCTGGGCTGGTCCTTGATGTCGGGCGCCACGCTGACTCCCGTGTGGCCTGCCGCGGGACTGGATCTGGTGGCACTGCTGGTGTTCGGACCCCGCTTCTGGCCGGTGCTGCTGGCTGCCTATTTGGTTACGACCTTCGCGCGGCCCATGGACTGGATGGTCGCGTCGGGAATATCGCTGGCCAACTTACTTCGCAGCTTCGTGGGTGTGTGGCTGTTCACGGCGATCTCGAGAAAACGAAAATTCCTCGGGCACTTCGAAGAGGTGGCCGCGATCTCCGGCGCCGCCGTCCTGGCTCCCCTGGTGTCGTCGGCGATCGGCACGGCCGTTTTGATTCTCGGCGGCAGGGTGCAGGCGGATCAATGGGGCGTGTTTTGGAATCGCTGGTGGATCGGGGATGCGCTCGGCGCGCTCTGCCTGACGCCGGTTCTGCTCGGGCTGGCCAAGTCCGCCGGTGGGCTGGCGCCGTTTGGCGATCGAAAGGTGTTCGCCAAGACGGTCCTGCTGGCCGCGGCCGTTGCGGGCGGATGTTACTTGGTGTTCTTTCGTTTCGAAGGGTCTTCGCTGCTCTTTTCCGTGTTTCTGCTGATCCTTCTTTCGGCAGCCTGGGTAGGACCTCCAGCGGCGCGCTGGAGCGCGCTGGTCATTGCGTCCGCCGCAGTGTGGGCCACCCATATCGGCGTAGGAGCGTTCGCGGGCGGGACAAACTGGGAAAACCTCCAGAACCTGAATTTGTTTCTGGCGGCGGTATCGCTGACCGGTCTGGCCGTCGGGGCTTTCCGGACCTCCGGCAGCCTGCTGCTCCCCGGCACGGTCCTGGTAGCGGGATGGGTGTTGAGCGGATGGCTGTACGCTTCTCTGGACCGGGACCGCGTCGGCTATGACCAAGCCCGCTTCGACACGGTCGTAACCTCCGTGGAGAGCCGGATGCGCAGCCGGATGGCGACTTACGAAGACGCCCTGCGCGGCGCAGGTGGGTTCCTGGCCGCCTCGGATCGTTCTGATTCCGAGAACTGGCGCACCTACATACACGACCTCGGATTGCTCGACCGCTATCCGGGTACCAACACCGTCGAGTTCATCCGCTGGGTACCGCAGGCGCAACTGGAGGGTTTTGTCGCCGCGCGGCGGCGCGAAGGTTCGCCCGATTTCCACATTCGGCCGATCCCGGGCGCACCCTTGTCCACGAAAACGAACCGCGAGCATTTCGTGACAACGTACGCCGAGCCTCCCCCGCTCGCCAACGTGATTCTCGGTGTGGACCAGGCGACGGAACGCCGCCGGAAGAGCGCGGCGGAGCGGGCGCGGGATACCGGCTTGGCAACTGTGACCGAAGCCATCACGTTTCAGTCCCGGCCGAATCCTCAGAACGGACTCATGCTGTTTGTCCCGGTTTACCGGGAAAATTCGTCCCGATCGCCGGCGGAGCAGGGACCAACATTTGTCGGGTGGACCGCTGTGGCATTCACGGCGGAGGACTTCTTCCAGTCCGCTCTCGCCGACGTTAAGGATCTCGTTCTATTGCGGGTCTACGACGGTGCGACATCCGGCCGCCCACTCTTCGCTCCAGCCGGCTCAGAAGAAGCCACTCCGCCTTTCGAACGCACCACGGAGATCAAGCTGGCGGGAAGCACCTGGACGCTGGGCTGGAACCGGACCCAGAAATTCCCCTACCTGAGCAAGACGCCTTCCGCGTGGGCCGCCGGATGCACGGCGCTGCTGTCCTTGCTGCTGGCCGGTCTGGTTGTGAATCTCCAATCCACTGGACAGCGCGCCTCCGCCCTGGCGGCGGACCGTACCAAGGACCTGGCGAAGGCTCTGCATGCGGCCGATGCGGCCAACCGGGCCAAGTCGGAGTTTCTGGCGAACATGAGCCATGAGATCCGCACACCCATGAACGGAGTCCTGGGGATGCTCAGCCTGCTGATGGATGGAGACCTCAACGAGGAACAGCGGGAGTTCGCCCAGACTGCCCACAGCTCCGGAGAATCTCTGCTGCTGGTGCTCAACGACATCCTGGATTTCTCCAAGCTCGAGGCAGGGCGAATGCGGATCGAGACCCACCCGTTCGACCTGGGAACGGTGGCCGCGAATGTGACCGACCTGCTCCGGCCGCAGGCCGCGGAGAAAGGCATCGAGCTGGCGCTGTGCTGGTCCCCTCAAGTTCCTCGCACCGTGATGGGCGATGCCGGCCGGATTCGCCAGGTACTCCTGAATCTCGCCGGTAACGCGGTGAAGTTCACCTCGCAGGGGAAAGTCACCCTCCGCCTGGATTGCCAGGAATGCACGGCCGAAAAAACCCGCATTCGATTTGAGATCCAGGATACCGGCATCGGCATCGCCGAAGACGTACAGCAGCAGCTTTTCCAGAAATTCACCCAGGCCGACGCCTCCATCACCCGCCGTTTCGGCGGCACCGGGTTGGGGCTCGCCATCAGCAAGGAACTGGTGCAGTTCATGGGGGGCGATTTGGGACTAAAAAGCGCTCCCGGCCAGGGCTCCACGTTTTGGTTCGAACTGTGGCTTCCGTTGGTCGAAGCAACGGCGGCTGGAAGTACGCCTGAAACCAGCGTTCTGACGGCGTCTTAGGCCGCCTCCCGAGAGATAGTCCGGACTTTCTGGGGTATACTTCAGAATTCCGATGGCTCAGGTCCGCAAAGCGCCCCAGGGAGACCTTAAGGGGTCCTTGCGATCGAAAAAACTGCGGGAAGAGCCGGCCGCACGGCCCTCCCGGATCGTCGACGCAGCCCTCTCATGGCTTCCTAAACACTCCTTCGGCGTCTTTATCTTGCTCGTCGCGTTAGGTTCGTTGCGTATCGTAAGTACGTATCACGTATTCAGTCAAACCAGCGACGAACCAGCGCACATCGCCGCCGGGCTGGAGTGGCTCTCCAAGGGCGTCTATCACTACGAGACGCAGCACCCGCCGTTAGCCCGGGTAGCCACCGCGCTCGGTCCCTATCTTTCCGGGCTCCGATCCTCCGATACACCGAGCATGTGGAAAGAGGGCCTGCGCATCCTTTATGACGACGGCCACGGTGACCGCAATCTCGCGCTCGCGCGCCTGGGCATTCTGCCTTTCTTTTGGGTGGCATGTTTCGTTGTGTATCTGTGGGGAAAACGGTATCTGGGCGAGCCCGCGACGGCTTTGTCGGTGTTGTGCTTTACCTTCCTTCCGCCCGTTCTGGCGCACGCAGGACTCGCCACCACGGATATGGCGCTCACAGCTATGGTGAGTGCTTCGTTTCTCGCGGCGATGATCTGGCTCGACCGCCCTAGCGCGGTTCACACCCTGATTCTCGGCGGCACAACCGCGTTAGCCGTCCTGTCCAAGTTTTCCTCCCTGCCCTTCATTCCCGCGGCCCTGGGGGCTGCCCTGACCTGGTATCTGATCGCCGAACGACCCGGTGTTGCCCGGCTTGCGGGCGCCAGGAGATACATTCTGCCATTTTGCGGAGCCGTGCTCGTGGGGCTTATCGTGATTTGGGCGGGATACCGTTTCTCGTTCGGGCCAATACCACCTCTGCCGCGAGATTTGCAGCCGGTCGAGGTAACCGAAGGTTTACGACCGATACCGCCCTCGCCGCCTTTGTCGTTTCGCGTGCCGGCACCGGAATTGTTTTCAGGCATACAAGAAGTGATGGCCCATAACGATAAGGGGAGTGGCGCGTATTTGCTAGGTCATCACAGCGATTCCGGTTGGTGGTATTACTACCTCATCGCACTGGCTGTGAAGACGCCGTTGCCGTTTCTTGCTCTGTTGGTTTGCGGTGTCTTCGTCTCGAACCGCCGCGGACCCGGGCTGGCTCTCGGCTTTTCCCTCGGCATCCTAGCGTTTGCGTCCTGGTTCAGCCATATCAATATCGGCTTGCGTCATGTGCTGCCGGTTTACGTCGGCTTCGCCATCGTTGCGGGAGCGGGGGCGGGCCGGCTGCTTGAGTATGCGCAGTCATCGAGACTCGCACGATGGATCCTAGGCGTGCTTCTGCTGTGGCTGGTAGCGACCTCCACTCTCAGCCATCCCGACTATCTTGCGTATTTCAATGGTCTGGTGGGCGACACGCCCGAGAAGTTTCTCCTGGATTCGGATCTGGACTGGGGCCAGGACGTGAAACGGCTCGCCGCACGCTTGCACGAACTCGGCGCGAGTGAGGTGGCATTCGCCCCATATTTTCTGATAGATCCGGAAGCACAGGGTCTGCCCCCGGTCCATGACCTCGATCCGGAGAAGCCGTCGCCTGGATGGAATGCAGTGGGTCTCACAGCCTTGAAAGCGTGGCGCTTTGGACATTGGGGCGACGAACCGGATCTGAAGTTTTGGCCGGACCAAATAAAGCCCACGGAGAAGGTAGGAAAAAGCATATGGCTGTGGTACTTTCCGCCAAATGCGATCCCCAAGGGTTCCGAAGTGCGATAATCGTTGAAAACTCGTGCGGCGCGCCCTTTATCTCCTTTTTCTGGCAGCCTACGTTCTTCTTTCCTGTCAACAGATTTCCTTCCGAAAGTCGCCGGACCTCGGACGTGCGCTGCGGGACGGGGAATTGGTCCTATCTGGCCGGACGGCCGTCCTCCATGAGAACTTTTACTCCTATACCAATCCCACGTTCGAGTTTCCGAATCACCACTGGCTAGCCGGAGTACTGGCTTACGGACTATCGAAAGCAATCGGATTGGCCGGACTGAATCTTGTCTACATCGGTTTCGGCGCCGCGGCGTTCCTACTCTATTTCCGGATCGGCGAGCGCGAAGCGGGTCTGCCCGTGGCGGCTGCTTTCTCCGCCGCACTGATGCCCCTGATGATCGTGCGTTCGGGCATTCGGCCCGAGATTTATTCCATGCTGCTGGTGGCCGTGTTCTTCGCTATCCTGTGGGGCGTTCATCGCCGAACGCTGCGGGGCGGTTGGCTGTGGACGTTGCCGGCGTTAGAAGCGCTGTGGGTGAACCTCCACGCCGGATTCGCTTTGGGACCGGTGCTGATCGGGACCTTTCTGGTGGTGGAACTAGTCCAGCTTCGGAATACCGGCGGTTCCGCGGGCGCTGGCAGGCTTTCAACGTTAGGAGCCGTTCTAGGGCTGGCCATCCTGGCGGGAGTGGCCAATCCAAACGGAGTCCAGGGCCTGTTGTTTCCCCTGACGGTGTCTTCCAACTACGCAATGGAGGTGCAGGAGAACCTCTCCATGTTTCAGCTCCAGTACACTCCCATCTCGCCCATCATGGAGATCGCCACCCTGTTCCTCGCGGGCGTTTGGGTGGTGGCATACCGGCGGCGGGTCAGGATCGAGTGGCCCTTGCTATTGCTCTCGGTGGCCTTCTCGGTCATGAGCCTGATCTTCTACCGGATTTATGTTTTTGCGGGCGGCATCATTCTGGTGGCGATCTGCGCCAACATTGGATCGTTTCGAACCTTACGGCCCCTAGCAACGAAGCCCAAAAGAGCGAAGTCCAGAGAAGCGCGGCCCGCCAGCGCTTGGCTGTGGGGCATTTGGGCCGCCGCGGCTGTTGCGATCGTCGCATTTGCCCTTCCGCGGTGGAATAGCGCGGGGCTGGGATTGGAGCCCGGAGATGGAGAACTAGCCCAGTTTCTGCAAACCAACCATATCGCCGGAAAAGTTTTCAACGGCTTCTCCAGCGGCAGCTACCTGATTCATTACCTGCCGCAGGAAAGCGTCTACATCGACAGCCGACCGGAGGCGTACCCAGGGACCTTCGTCCGCGACGACTACGTGCGCGCGCTCGAGGATGAAGACGCCTGGCGCCGGATCGTCGGCATGTACGACTTCGATTTCATCTGTTTCGTCCAGATCAATCAGAAGGTGGGGCAGTTTGTGCTGCGCCGCCTCCAGGATCCCGAATGGGCGGCCGTGTGGGGCGGCTCGGAAATGGTTCTGGTGCGCCGCAAGCCAAAGTTTGAGCAGGTGATCGCGAGCCATAAACTCCGCTTCTAGGCGCCCTGGGGGAAGAGCCGAAGCGGTCGGCAGGGATCGTCTCCCTGCCGAATCGGACATGTTCATTCCCGTCGCGGGGACCGTTTGGAGTGGGGGCCCCGTTGACAGCGTCCGTGATTGGTAGTACTTTAGATCGAAGACTTTGGAGGCAATTTCATGCGGACTAAGTTAGGCGTTCTCATGGCGGCGACCCTGCTGTCGGCGGCCTTGCCGGTTCTGGCGCACCATTCCATGTCGGCGGAATTCGATTCGACCAAGCCGGTGACCGTGACGGGCGTCGTCACCAAGCTGGACTGGATGAATCCACACATCTGGGTCTACGTAAACGTGAAAGGTGAAGACGGCAAGATTGCCAAGTGGCAGTTCGAGGGAGGTCCGCCGAACTCGCTCCGAAGGAACGGCTGGACCAGGAACGCGCTGAAAGAAGGCGATACGGTTACGATCGAAGGGATTCGCGCCAAGGACCCCGTGAACGCCGAAGGCGCATTCGTCGGCAACGCCCGAAACGTTACCTTGCCGAGCGGCAAGAGGGTCTTCAGCGGATCCGCCGAAGACACCAAGTAGAACTTTCGAACAGCCCTCTAGGCCTTTAGGTGGCCGGGATTGCTTCGCGGGCGCTGTTTCTGCACGCCTTCAAAGATTTCGTTGAAGTCGCGGAACAGCGCCTTGTAATTTTCCGGATTACGATATTCCTTCTTCTGATAGCCCTCCCGCAGTTCCTCCAGTTCTTCCACGCGCGCCCAGCCCTCCGAGAGTGCGTAGGCATAGTAGGGATACTCGGGCGGCACGTTGCGGGCCAGCACCACGTTGATCTTGCGGCCCCGCTTGCGGGCGGCGAAGACGCGATGGATTCCGTCGTTGATCAGCAGGACCTTGGCGCCGTCGCGCTCGACGGATTCCTCGATCACAGGAGGGAGAAACGGAATGGGCGCGTCACTGTCGGGATTGGTTCCCTCGGGCCAGAACAGCAGCGCGCCGCGTAAGGCGAAGATGTCGATCCCGCGGGGCTCGAAAGCATCCGCTACGTCCAGAATCGCCTGGACCCCTTCTTGCAGCACGTAGCGCTGGGCCGGCGTGAGCGCCGCCGGATCGGTTTCGACGATTTCGAGCGTCGCGTCGCGATACACTTCGGCGCGGTCGAACCCGCGCAGGCGAGTGCGCTTCAGCCGGCTCAACAGGTCGGCTTCGCTCAGCAGGTCGTACTTGGTAATTTGCATGGTTTAATAAGCGTGGTCCAGTAATTTGGATGGCTCCAGTTCCGCGATCGATGAGAGGGTGAGATCGGGCGGCGGCGCATCGCCATTCAGCACCGCGATCAGGTCGGCCTTCTCTTTTTCCGGACGGTGCAGAACCCACACCGTCCGCATCCCCAGCTCGATAGCCGGCCGGATGTCGTTCTTGTAAGTATCGCCCACCATGACGGCGTCTTCCGCGCGGGTTTCCAGGGCGCGCAGGGCCAGCTGAAAAAATGCAGGATCCGGTTTTATCAGCCCGGTCTCGAAGGAAAGAAACTGGGGCTGGCCGCCGGCCTCTTCCGGGAACTCCTGCCGGAAGTGCTCGTAAAACGGAGGCCAGATGTTCGAGAGATACGCCCTGGGGATTCGCGCGGACCGGAGACTCTCGATGACCTCGCGCGCGCCGGGCAGAACGTAGGCTTCCTCCAGCTGGGCGTTCCAGAGCGTGGTGCACGCCTCCAGAGCTTTCTTGTGATCGACCCGCAAGCGATGGACGATGGTATTCGCCAGTTGCTCCGGATCGCGCGCGGGCGAGCGGAACAGGAGATGTTCCAGCATGCTTACCGCCTCCGGGCCAACTCCCAGCATTTCCGAGAGCCGCCGGGCGGGGCCGAACGGCGGGCCCTCGATCAGGGTCGAGCCGATGTCGAAGAAGACGATCACGAGGACTTCTCCGCCGCACGCGCGGCCTTCATCTCAAACTCCTTGCGCGCCACTTCGCGGCCTAAATACAGCGCGTGGGAAAGTTCGGAGATTGCCACGTCGCGCGCGAGTTGCCGCTCGATCTCTTCCGCGCTCTTGCCGCGGTATTCGCCGATCTTCATTCCGTTGTAGGAGTGCTCGACCACGATTTCCCACGTCGCACGGTCGAACGTGGTCGTGAACGCACCGTTGGGATCCATACGCGGGCCATGCTTGCCGGTCGCCGGATCGTACACCTCGTCGGATTCCTTGCTGGTGGCGATCTTACGGGCTTTTTCGAGCGAAGCCACGTCGATGCTGATGGAGTGGCTGAAGACGGTCAGCGGGCCGGGCTCCATGCCGGCCTTGTCCGCGACAAACCGCTGGATCGCGATCAGCCCGTAAACGTTCTCCGGCCAGGCCTCCATCGCGTTGTGAGAGCGAAAGGTGGCCGTCAGAGTGAGCCTGCCGTCGAACTTCCTGAAAAACGCGGAGACAAAGCAGGGAGTGTCGGTGCCTTCGGGCAGGTCGCGGGTGTTATCCCATAGCGCGATGTAGGCGTGGCGCGATTCGGGTTTCTCTTTGAGCCGCTCTGCGGCGATCTCTAATGAGTCGACTAGCTTCCCGTCGTGCCTAAAGTACCCGCGCAGACGGTTGCCGTAGGTGTAGCCGAGATCGGCCGGTTTCTCGGGATCGAGTATGCGCCGCTGATAGCCCTGAAACTTCTCGAGGCTGAATCCGTATTGCTGGAGGATTTCGTCCGGCTCCTCCTGGGGATTCTCGACGATCGCCTTGATGTTCTGCAATTCGACGCGTCCCTCGGGCCCGCTCTTCTTCGCGACCATGTTGCGATGCCCGAAGCGAAACAAGCGAAAGATGATCTCCGACCACGCCTCCATAGGCGTATCGCGCACGATGGTGTGGCTGCGTGGCTCGGAGGGAAAGCGGGTGACCGCGGGCTCGGGAATCGGCGGAGGCTCGACACGGGCAAGATCGCTGCTGTCCGTAACCGGCAAGGCGTCGAAAAAGGACTTCAGCCCGGCTTTCGTGGCTGCGTCGCCGACATCGCCCAGCACAGTGAACTTCGGAATGCGGGCGAAATTTTGCGGCTGCACGCAGCCGTCGATCGTACGGGTCGTATTGCGGATACGAAATGCGGGCGCGCCGAGAAACTCGACCTCTTCCAGGCCATGCTCGAAAAAGTTCAGCAGCCAATCCCGCGACCCGGAAAGATTCTTCCCCAGAATCACGATCCGCCCGATCTGCGGGTTCCACAGCAGGTTCCGCAGCATCTGCGGAAGGCCGTTGCCGTACAAATTGGCGATCACGGCGATCCGCGAGGACCCGGAAGACAAATCGACGCCGGCTTCTTCCAGCACCTGCTGCGCGGATTCTACTTTAGACCACAGCGTCGTGATGGCGACGTCGCCCTCGGGATTGACGATCTTCAGGCGGTCTTGGTAATAGAGAGCCTCAAACTTCACAGAAAGGCTATCGTACCATTACGCTCCCGCCTTCACGATTTGCGAAGGATCGGCTCCGACGCGTCCGGTCATATCCTTGGCCGTCGCGTGCGCGAGCTGGAAGTCGAACTTGATGCTCGGCAGCGCCGGGATCGGCGAATTCGGATCCTTCTCGTTGACTTTCGTCACCAGAGATTCGGTCACGCCGAACACGGTATCGGAATCGACGTGCGGATCGCCCGACAGGTAGAGCGCCGTCACCACTTCGCGATAATCAGGCGCGCCCACGATAAAGTGAATGTGCGCGGGCCGGTATCCGTGACGCTTCTGCGCGCGGATCATATCGCCCACCGGGCCATCCATCGGGACCATATACCCCAGCGGCGCCACGGTACGCAGATAGTAACGCCCGTCGCTATCGGTATGGAAGTGGCCGCGCAGGTCCATTTCAGACGGATCGTGCTTCTGCAAATCGTAGTTGCCGGTTTCATCGGGCTGCCACACCTCGACCGACGCATTGGGAATGGCCTTCCCTGCCCCATTCGTGACGCGCCCGTAGAGGACCACTTCCAGCCCGTTGCTCGGCTTCGTGACGATCGAATCTCCCAGCTTCATGGAAGGCGAGTCCTGGCGGTAAAAGGGGCCGACCAGGCTGCTCTTGGTCCCGGCCTCGGTCGAGCGCTTGTCGTGAAGTGCGTTGATCAAGGAGCTCATGCCCAGCGTGTCGGACAGCAGAATGAATTCCTGCCGGTAGGCCGTGCACTTCTGGCCCACGGCCGTCAGAAAGGCGATCCCCTGAAGCCATTCTTCGGGCGTCAGGTCCGCTTCGCGCGCCCACGCGTGCAGGTGTCTCACCAGCGGCTCCATGATCTGCTTCAGCCGGGGGTTGGGGGTGGACGCCATCTGTTCGATGGCGGCATCAGTAATGGTGTTTTCGTCGATCGCGCGCAGCATAGTAATTACCTCTTCTCCACTTACGGATTCTTGCACATTACTTGGCCTTTTGCAGGGGCCACATCTTGAAAAATTCCGCGAAGAAAATCAGGAATGGAAACGTCACGGCGAGCAGCGCGGACGCGATCCAAATCTCGAAGTCCGTGGTCGGCGGTCCGGCCTTCAGCGGGCCGGTCACGGTTGCCGACAAGGCGCCGTACATCTTCGCCAGCAGGACTCCCACCACCGCGGCGGTCACGCTATTCAGCACGCCCTTTAAGGGCTGCTTGAACTTCGCGTACAGCGATCCTTGCAGCATGTTCAGAACGATGATCGTGCCAAAAATAAACGGCACCGGCGCGGCCACCAGGAATGCCATCGGATCCATACCCATCACGTTGACGCCAGTGCAATACGCCGACGCGCCCAGAACCAGCGCCAGTGCGGTCCACACCAACCCCAACACCGGCTGCTTCATCAGCGCCGGCGATTTCGAGAGCGGCCACAGGTCGAAGTGCAGCAGCAGGAACAGCACGCCAACCGCCGTCACGAAAAACACCTGCGCGTTTACGCCGTTGAACATTCCATGCGGATCGAGATTCGCTTGATACCAGGGCGCGCCCTGCATGAAGCTGAAATCGAAAAACACCAGGAACAGCAGGTAGTTGATGATGTAGCACGCCGCCAGGATCGCCAGGCCGGCAACCACCGGATTCTTGATGAGCGTGGTAAACGGCCACCCGCCGAACATAATGGTGAGCCAGAACATGATGACCACCGAGACGATGCTGCATAGAACCAGGATCGGTACCGGCGGGCTGATGCCCTTGCCCACGACCGTATGATAAATGCCGCCCACGACCACACCCACCACGACGTTCACCAGCACCAGCAGAATTCCCTTGAGGGGCTGGGACCGCGACGCCGCGAAGCCCGGCAGATTGGCGCCCCACGTAACACCCATCAGGACTTCCATCGGAATGATGGACGCCATGACAAAGGTGACCCAACCGGCGAAGGTCGGGTAGTCAAACAGGGAAATGAAGCCGAGAGAAACCGCCATGATCAGGACGGTGGCGACAATTCCGAGCGCGGGCTGTTTCATGCATCCTCCAACGTGGGAAGTCCAGAGTCGAGCTACTATATCACAACACTAGCGGCGGCCGACTACGTAGGAACCGGACGGTGGTGCCAGGCCCAGGCCGTTTCGACGATGCGCTGAATGTCCCGGAATTCGGCGGTCCAGCCGAGGACGCTCTTGGCCAAAGAGGGATCCGCCACCAGCTCCGGCGGATCGCCGGCGCGTCGGGGACGAAGCACGTGCGGAACCTCATGACCGCTCGCCGAAGCGACGGCACGCACCACGTCCAGGACGGATTGCCCCACGCCGGTGCCCAGATTGACGGAGATCGATTCCCCGCCCCCGCGCAAGTAATCGAGCGCGAGAATATGCGCGCGTCCCAGGTCGCATACGTGGATATAGTCGCGGACGCAGGTTCCATCCGGCGTGGGATAGTCGGTCCCGTAGACCTCGAGTTGCGGACGCTTTCCCTGAACCGCCTCGAATGCGGCCGGGATCAGATGGGTCTCAGGCTCGTGCAATTCGCCGAGCTCGCCTTCGGGGTCGGCGCCCGCCGCGTTGAAGTAGCGCGGCGCTACCCACTTGAGGCCGTGCGCGATACCGTGCCAGTGCAGCATCCGCTCGACGAACAACTTCGTCTCGCCGTAAGGATTGACCGGTTTCTTCGACTCGGCTTCCGTGATCGGAATGGTCTCGGGATCTCCGTACACAGCGCAGGTGGAGGAGAATACGATGTTCTTCGCACCGGAAGCGATCAGGGCATCCAGAAAATGAATCGTCTTGCCGACGTTCTCGCGGAAATACTTGCCGGGATCCGTGTAAGACTCGCCGACATAGGCCTTGGCCGCGAAGTCGATCACATCGGTGATCCCGTGCTGGCGAACGATCTTCTGGACCAGCTCGCCGTCCTCGATGTCGCCCTCGTAGAGCGGGCCGAACTTCGCGGCCCAGCGATGCCCGGTGCTGAGATTATCCAGAACCACGGGCTCGCGCCCGGCTTTCGCCAGCAGTTTACAAGTGTGGCTTCCGATGTAACCGGCGCCGCCGGCTACCAGAACGGGACCTGTCAAGCTGTTGCCACCATATGTGTCATCTTACGATGAATGCTCTCGATGGTGCGACCGGCTACTTGCCGTCAATGGAAAACGCGAGCATCACGTTTCCCGGCATGCCGCCCCACTGGCCGTAGCCGGAGTTCACGAACACCATCCCGTTGACGACCACAGCCCCGCCCGTATCCATCGAGCCTCCATGCGCCACTGCGCCGTTGACGGTCTTGAATTCGCGAGCCGTATCCGTATCCCAGAGGATTTCACCGGTCGAGCTCGAATAGGCCCGCAAATGCCCATCGACGGATCCGGAGAACACCGCGCCCGGGATCGCCGTCACGGCGCCTGATTGCGCGGGGGAACAATTCGTCCGGCCCTCGGCGCAGGGTTTAGGCTTGGCGCTCCACTCGATCTTGCCGGTCGCAAGATCCAGTGCGTGCAGACCGCCGCCTTTCTTCGGATCCAGCATGAGCCGGTAGCCTCCCGGCGCTTTGGGATCGGCAACTCCGCCGATGACTACGTCGGAGATCGCAACGTAGACCTTCTGCCCGTCCGCAGCCGAGCCCCACTGGCTGCCGCCCAACGGGCTCCCCTCGCCGGCCCTGGTTTGCCATAACAGCTTTCCGTTTTGATCGGGGTCCACGGCGTGAACCATGCCCGATTTCTGCCCGATCACTAGCACTCGTTTTCCCGAGGCCAAGCGCACCAGAATCGGCGGCTGCCCGAAGTCGAAATCCGGACCGCGGGCATCCGGACAGTTGGTCTTGGCGGGAGTCGTGCAGCCTGTGTTGTAGGCGTCGTTTTCCGTCAGCTGCTTCGACCACAGCAGCTTGCCGGTCTTGAGATCCATGGCGAGGATCGCATCGCTTGTTGCAGTCGGCGGATCCGAGTAGTTGTCGCCGGTTGCGACATATAAAACGCCCAACTGCTCGTCGATGGTCGGTGTCGACCAAATGCCAGCGCCCGAGGGTCCGATCTGCTGCTTACCGTTTGCATTCTTGCGGACCGGTTTCGGCGTCTCCGCGATGGTGAACGTCTGCCACAGCTTCTTGCCGGTAGCCGCATCCAGCGCCACCACGCTCCCCCGGAACGTGCAGCATTCGAAATTCGGATCGGGCCCGAGCGCTTCCTCGAATGAGGAGAACGCCTGGTAGACCACGCCTTTATAGACTACCGGTGTTGCGGTGGCGGTAGTCGCAAAGTGATCCACGGGGCGGATCTTCCAGAGCAACTCGCCGGAGGAAGCGTTCAGCGCGTAGACGGTCGCGCCGCCGTCGCTGAAGAAGACCCCGGGGGAACCGTTCGCCTCGGCGCCCGTATAACCGAGAGCGACGCCGGAGCGGACTCCGCTGGCCGCCTTGAATCCCCACTGGGTGCAACCGGTATCGCGATCCAGCGAATACACCGCGCCCGTGAGCGTGCCGATAAACACACGATTCCCGACCACCGTCGGCTGTGCCCGCGCCATGGTGACCGCGCCCAGATTGAAGGCCCACTTGAGTCGGAGCTTGGGCACGTCGGTGACCGCGAGTCTAGCCGACGCCGCATCCTGGAATCGCGAGTTGGTGACGCTCGTGCTCCATCCATTCCACCGCGGCGCTTCCGCGGCAGGTCTAAAGGCCGCATCCCCTTTGCAGGTCCGGTCGAACTTGACGGGCGTCGTCTGCGCGCCGCCGGCCGGGGCGATGTATCCCAGCAGCGCGAAGATCTGCACCGTGGACAAGCCCTCCGCCCGCGTCTTCATGCTGCCGCTGGTGAGCGCAACATACACGGCCTCGCCGCTCATCGCCTTGATCGCCTTCAGCGCCGGCACGCGGCCCTCCGGCATGTCGTGACAGGACGCGCAGCGCTCTTTATAAATCGCGGCGCCATCCTGTGCCAGAGCGGAGCAGGCGGCGAGCAGGGCTGTAATCAGTACACGTTTCATGGTTTTTTCTCCTATCGAATTCACGTTAACTGCGAACGAAGCTCCGCCCCGCAACGTTTTCGGTGAGCATCGGGCTGGAGCCGGTAAATGACGCGAGCAGGCGCCTAGACGAAATCCCGCTTTCTCGATTGCAGGAAGAACGTGATCCCCAGGGCCAGCACGATCGCCGCGATTTCCCCGCTCAGGATCATCAGCACCGGGGAATTCCAGACCGGCACAGGACTTTGCATATTGCCGTTGATCGCAGGGTTACGAATAATGAGGTACCAGCCGATGCCGTAGGATGAATTGCAGACGATGGTGGCCGCAATGGTCCATCCTTCGGTTTCGCTGACCAAGGCCGCCCCGGCAACCACGCAGAAGCCTACCAGCGGGAGGCCAAACGTGATGAGCATCACGGGAAGAATTCCCTTCGGAACCTCAGGGCGGGTGAGCATGAAGGTCGATGCCGCGATCGCCAACCCCGCCCAGAGCACGAAGAACATCCCAATGGTCGACGCCAGCTTCGCCATCGCGTATTGCGTAGCCGACACCGGAAGACTCATGAGGAAGGCCAGGCTTTGCTTCTTTCGTTCATTAATCACGTTCGAGATCGGCATCATGCATCCCAGGACGATCAACGAGACGAAGAACCACACGGCGCCGATCATAAAGGCCGTTCCGTTCTTCAGTTGAAGGATCGCGAGTGCCATGATGCAAGCCGCGAGGGACACCAGGATAGGCGTGCGGTGGAGCCGCAAGTCTTTCAGAATCAGAGCTTGAACCACGGAGTTCCTCATGCTTCCACCTCCTCCCGGCTGCGTTCGACGTTGGCGACAAAAATCTCTTCGAGCGTCATGGTCTCGATCGACTGAACCCGGGCGCCGCTATTCTCATAGGCGTTGGCCAGATCCGCCACGAATGCGTTGGCAGTGGCCACGGCCAATCTTCCGCTCTGCCGGACGCCGATAATCCCTGGCAGAAACGGAAGCGAAACACCCAGCGGCACTTCCAGACGCAGGCGGCGCCAGCGGTCCAGGTAGGATTCCTTATCCATGGAATCGATGATCCGGCCCCGGTCGATGAACGTGATCCGGTCGGAGATCTGCTCCACGTCCTGCGTGTTGTGCGACGAAAACAGGATGCTGCGGCCTTCGTCGGTCATCACCGCCGTGAGCTCCCTCAGGATTTCGTGCCGGGCCACCGGATCGAGTCCCGTGGTCGGTTCGTCCAGCACCAGCAGTTTGGGACGACGCGCCAGCACCAGCAGCAGCGTTGCCTTGACCCTTTGGCCGTGCGAGAGCCCCTTGACCTTCTGCTCCGCCCTGAGTCCGAATCGTTTCAGAAGGAGCTGGGCATACGGCGCATCCCACTTCGGATAGATGGACCGGATGAAGTTCATGTGCCACTCGATCGTCATCCCTTCGTACAGCCGCATGTCTTCCGACGCGAAGCCGATGTCCCACTTGGCGGCCACCTGTTCGGCGGGCATGCGATGTCCCAGCACGCGCACTTCCCCGCAATCCTGGTGCACCAGCCCCAGCAGGATGCGGATCGTGGTGGATTTGCCGGCGCCGTTCGGCCCGATCAATCCCATGATCTGTCCCTCGGGGACTTCCAGGTGAATCTTGTCGAGCGTGAAGTAGGGATACGTCTTCCCGACACCGTCGAGTTCTATGGCCAGATTGCTCATGCGTTTTCCTTCTCCGCTTCTTTTTCCATGCGAAGATCACCGGCTTCGCGGAGCCGTCCTTCCAGCTCCTTGGGCCGGATGCCCAGCATCTCAGCCAGCCGGATCGCTTGCTCCAGATGGTTCTTCAGCTCTTCTTCTTGCAGCCGCATCCCGAGGCCGGGGTTGGGAGCCACCTGCGAGCCCCTCCCCTGCTGCGTGAAGATGACGCCCTCGCGTTCGAGTTCCAGGTAGGCCCGCTTCACTGTAATCACGCTAACTTGCAGATCCGCCGCGAGTTGCCGGATGGATGGGATAGGGTGGCCTTCCGCCCAGTCGCCGACGGCGATGCGCTGCTTGATCTGCTCCATGATCTGGAGATAGATGGGCCGCTTGTCGGACTGGGAGATGAGGAAGCCACCGTTCATCTGAGTATACTCAGTATATACAGTATGTGGAGGATGTCAAGGGTTTTTGGGGAAAATCGACTTGCGGCGGTGTTGGGACTTCGGACCGCTATACTGAATCTCATGCCGCGTCCGTTGCCCGATGAAGCCGATTCCTATTACTGGACCTACATTGACATTTGGCCTACATCACAGCGGGCCACGCCGAGCACCACGCCGCGATTCTGCGCGAACGATACCTGGTCTGACAGATTACGCTTGGCCGTGCGCCAGCCCGCTCAGTAGGAGCGCGACGTGCTGCTGCTCCGGTCACAATTTCAACTTGTGACACCTACCACGCTGGATAAGATTTTCCGTTGATCGAGTAATGCAGTACGTAATTCGCCGCGAACGGCGGCGTCGAGTGTTCCTTCCGGTACCGATTCCGATAACTGTCTGGAGTCATCCACCGGGTCAGCCAATACGTATTCTCCCTGGCCGTTTGAAAGAACTCTTCTCCCGTATAGGGATTGACGAGCTCAAAACTCAGCCAGGGGTAAGGCCGGGGAATCGGATACCAGACCTCGCCTTCAGGGTCGCCATGCGGGCGGTCGTGCCGCGGCAGAAGAGGAGCGACCCGCTGCAGCGGAGTGATCTTCTGCGGCACGTGGCTCAGATTATCTCGGAAATGATGCAGACCCCGATCGATCTTCGTAGTAGGCTTCCGGAACAGAGCAAGTTGGCTGTCGTCATCGGCGACCTTGTGATAGATGCCGACTTCGGCTCCCATGCCGCCGGGAAAATTTCCCCACTTGCCCTCGAATCGTTGACACCAGCCTTTCCAGAGCTGAATGATCACCGTTTACCGTTAATGGAAGTCTTGATGACCGTGGTGAGGTAATCCGGCCACCACATCTCGGCAAAACAGGGCAGTGGTGAACAAAACTCTTTCCAGTATGGAAGAGGTCTCAACATAACTGAGACCATCCCTGGTGTCCTCGTTAATGATGAAGCTCATCGCCAGATCCTTCCTTCAACCATTCGTTGCCGCCGCGTTCGCGCCGGGCACGGGCGTCCTGCAGATACTGCGGAGAAGCAGGCTTCCAACGGGTCGGCGCTGAAGGGAGGGGCTATCCCTCAACATCAACGCCAGTACGGGTTACGCTTGGCCGGTGCGCCAGCCTGCCGCGTAGGTTTTACGCGCGACTTCAGCGTAAGGCACGGGGCTGACAACCGCTTTGATCTCAATCTGCTTGTGGCGCTCGACAGTGGTCTTCTTGGTACCGCCGCCTTCTTCGCCCCACACGAGGGTGACTTCGTTGCCGATCTCGATATCCGGATCCACCACGCCCAGCGAGAGCATCGACCGCTCATTGTAGCTATAGCCCGCGAACATCGACATGCCGACGGTCTTTCCGGCGTTCAGCAGTTTGTCGTACGACGCAGAAGTGTAATTGGAAAGCGGCAGATCGATGTATTTGTAGTTCTCCACGCCCGGCTGCAACAGGGACCGGAAAACCTTGGTGACGTCATCGGCATTCCAGGCCAAGGTCACCTTCTTGCGCTGCGGCTGCTTGGAGATTTTCTCCAGCGCTTCCCGTCCGATGAAGTCATGGTCGAACTTGACGAATGGACCGTAGCCCAGCTCGTACGGGGTCATGTAGTAGTCTTCGATGTTATTCGAAACGAAGCTGCCGCCGATCGAGCCGGTGCCTTCGTAACTCGTTGCCGGCAACCATTGCCGGTAGGATTTCATCCGGTCATCCGTGTAGACGGCCGGCAGGGGCGACGGAATCCAGCCGGATTCCAGAGTATTGGAGGGGTACGCGCGGCTGCCGACCTGCGCCAGGCCGAATTCCTTGCCCGCTTCGACGATGGCGGCGCGGATTTCCTCGCCTTCGGCGTAAGGTCCCCAGATCTCGAGTCCAGGAGCGCCGGCCATGCCGTGCCGCAAGGCGCGCACTTTGCGTCCCGCGATGTTGATCACGCCCATGTGGAAGAACTTGATGGCCTCGAACGGCCCGCCGTTCAGCTTCTCGATCACCTGCTGGGCGTTGGGGCCCTGAATCTGGTAGCGGTAGAAATTCCGAACCACGGGCTTCCCGCCGGGGCGGGAGGGCGACCGGTCGTCCTTGGTGGTGGTGACGTTGAATCCGCCGGTCTTGGCGTGGAATTCGATCCAGCTGGCCGACGGAGCGCGGCCGACGAAGCTGACCTTGTTCTCCGCCAGATGGAACAGAATGCCGTCGCCGATCACATGGCCGCTGTAGCTGCACGGAACGAATTGCTTGGCCCGGTTGACCGGAAAATTCGCAAAGCTATTGATCGCCAGATGGGAGAATAGCTTGACGGCATCGGGGCCTTCCACATACTGTTCCACCATGTGGTGGGACTGGTCGAAAAGAACACAGGATTGCCGCCAGGCGCGCTGTTCATCTCGCCAATTCGTGTATTCCGCGGGGACCACCGGATAAATGTACGCTCCGATCTGCGAGTTGCGGAGCATGTTCACGGGGTTGCCGGCCTTCTGCAACAGGTCTTCTAAGCTTTGTTGACTCATTGGTTCCTACAGGGTCCTCTTTCCTCAAATGTGGCGCAAACAGATTAGTCTAACACGCTGCGGCGGCCCGTATTTCACCCCGGGCGCCGGCACTTTCCGCGCTCAGACTTGCGGCGTTATAAATCAGCAAGATCCGGCCCGCTGCCGGGAACGCCGGGAACCGCGGGAGTGCCGTAAATGTGGAAGGATTCGATGGTCTTGAGCCCCCACGCCTGGCCCTTCTTCCGCTCGGTCTCGGTCCACCGGATGGGCTTCCAGTCGGGCGCGAGAACCAGGCGCGCACCGGCGTTGGCGATCTCCACGCGATTCCCCCCAGGCTCGTAGACGTACAGGAAGAACGTCTGCTGGATGGCGTGCTTGTGCGGGCCGGTCTCGATCTTGATTCCGTTCTCCAGGAAGATGTCGGCGGCGATCAGGACTTCCTCGCGGCTGTTGACCGCATAGGTGATGTGATGGAATCGGCCTTTGGTCCCGGTGGCGTCCTTGGTGTAGGCGAAGTCGTAGCTCTTGTTGGTGCAGGTCACCCACATGGCCGCTTCGGTTCCGTTATCGAGCACGATCTGCTCGGTCAGCCGGAAACCCAGGTAATTTTCGAAGAACTCGCGATTGGCTTTGATATCGACCGCCAGGCCGTTCCAGTGATCCAGGCGGCGGACGTTACAGCCGCGCGCCGGGAACCTCTGCGCCTGATTCTTGAGCGCCGGCTTCAACTCCGGTGGCGGCTCATACCACTGCGTCTCGTAATACAGCTGGATCTTGTGGCCGTCCGGATCCTGGCACAGGAAGGCCGGGCCGTGGCACAGGTCGCCGTCGATCCAGCCGAGGTCGAATTCGGTGCCCTTGAGCGCAGCGACGCGCCGTTCGAGCGCCTGCGGGCTGCGCGCGCGAAGTCCCATGTGGCCGAGCCCGGGCTGCTTGGCGGCCGTGAGCTTCAGCGTATGGCGCTCGTAGTCGTCCCAGGCGCGCAAGTAGGCCGAGTCGCCTTCGCGGCCGCTCACGGTCATACCCATGACGTCGACGAAGAAGCGCACGCTTTCGTCCAGCTTCGGCGTGAACAGCTCCAGGTGCCCCAGGTGGGCGATGTCCATATTAGGTTCGTTTTGCATTTGAACTGAAAGTATACCTCTCTACTTAAAACTTCTGAACAAACGCTGCACCGGATCGTAGAACTGATCCACCACCCGTTCCTTTAGCGGAATGATGGCGTTATCCGTAATCTGTGATCTCTTCCGGACACACCTTGGTGCAGCACTTGGTGATATTGCAGTATCCGATATTGAACTCGTCCTTGAGGGCTTGTAAACGATCGCCGGCATCAAGGGGATTCATCTCCAGCTGCGCCGTATGGATCAGGAAGCGCGGACCGATGAACTTGTCGTGCAGGTCGTGGTTGCGCAGGACGTGGCACACGTTCTGGCACAGGAAGCATTCGATGCATTTGCGGAATTCCTGGGGACGGTCGACGTCGGCCTGCTGCACGCGCCAGGTCCCGTCGGGCGCGTCCGGCTTGCGCGGCTTGAATTTCTGGATCTTCTTCTTGACTTCGTAATTCCAGGAAACATCGGTGACCAGATCCTTGACGTGAGGGAACGTCTTCATCGGTTCTACGGTCACCGGCTGGGTCAGGTCGATCTGGTTCATGCGCGTCATGCACATCAGGCGCGGTCTCCCGTTGATCTCCGCCGAGCACGACCCGCACTTGCCCGCCTTGCAATTCCAGCGCACAGCCATGTCGGTGGCCTGCGTGGCCTGGATGCGATGCACTACGTCCAGCACCACCATGCCTGCCTCGTATTCGGTGGTGTAGTCGACGAACTTTCCCTTGCCTCGATCGCCGCGCCAGATCTGGAAAGTGGCAGAGGCCATTATTGTGCTCTCCTCTTTACTTCTGTTCTTCGATGCACTGCTTCATTTCGTCGGTCTGGGGCACCACCGGCGTCCGCTCGATTGTGGGCTTCCCGTCCGGACCTTTGGTGATCCTCAGATTGTATTTGCCCCACTCCGCGCTCTTCTCCGGATAGTCGTCGCGGAAGTGCGCGCCGCGGCTCTCCTTGCGCTCGATGCCCGCGATGGCCACGATCTCGGAAATCGCCAGCAGATTATCCAGATCGAGCGCCGTGTGCCAGCCGGTGTTGTACTCGCGGTTCCCGCCGATGCCGGCGCGGGCCGCACGAGCCTGCAATTTAGGAATCTCCGACAGCGCCTGCTGCATTTCCTTCTCGTCGCGCACGATGCCGACCAGCTTCTGCATCATGTCCTGCAAGTCGTGCTGGACCTTGAACGGATTTTCGCCGGCGGCGCCGCGGTCGAACGGTTCGAGCGCCCGTTTAGCGGTCGCCTCAATGTCCGCCTGGCTGATCCTGCCCGCCGCGTTGTCCTTGGCGAACTTGGCGGCATACTCGCCGGCGCGCTTGCCGAACACCAGCAGGTCCGAGAGCGAATTGCCGCCCAGACGATTGGCTCCGTGCAATCCCGACGCACATTCGCCGGCCGCGAACAACCCGGGAACCTTCGACATCTGCGAATCGCCGTCCACCTGGATCCCGCCCATCATGTAGTGCGTGGTGGGGCCGATTTCCATGGGTTCCTTGGTGATGTCCAGATCGGCCAGCTGCTTGAACTGGTGATACATGCTGGGGAGCTTTTTCTTGATGTGCTCGACCGAATTCGGAAGCTTCTCTTTGATCCAGGCGATGTCCAGGAACACGCCGCCATGCGGACTGCCCCGCCCGGCGCGGACCTCGCGAACGATGCAACGGGCCACGTGGTCGCGCGTCAGCAGTTCCGGAGGCCGCCGGGCGCTCTTGTCACCGATCACATACCGCCAGCCCTCCTCCGGAGTGTCCGCGGTCTGGCTGCGGTACAGCTCCGGGATGTCGTCGAACATGAACCGCTTGCCTTCTTTGTTGCGCAGGACGCCACCTTCGCCGCGGACGCCCTCGGTCACCAGAATCCCTTTGACGCTGGGCGGCCAGACCATCCCGGTGGGATGGAACTGGATGAATTCCATGTCGATCAGCGCGGCGCCCGCCTGATACGCCAGGGCCAGGCCGTCCGCCGTGTACTCCCAGCTATTGCTGGTGATCTGGAACGCGCGGCCGATCCCGCCGGTCGCCAGCACCACCGCCTTGGCGTGAAAGACGTGGAACGTCCCCTTTTCGCGGTCGTAGCCGAAAGCGCCTGCGCACCGCCCGCCATCCATGAGTAGCGTGAGAATCGTAAATTCCGCATGCACCTCGATGCCCTGATAGACGGCGTGATCCTGCAAGGTGCGGATCATCTCGAGCCCGGTGCGGTCGCCCACGTGCGCCAGACGAGGATAGCGGTGCCCGCCGAAATTGCGCTGGAGGATGCGGCCGTCTTTTGTACGATCGAAGATCGCGCCCCAGGCTTCCAGTTCCCTCACCCGCGCGGGAGCTTCCTTGGCGTGCAGCTCGGCCATGCGGCAGTTATTCAGGTACTGGCCGCCGCGCATGGTGTCGGCGAAGTGGACGCGCCAGTTGTCGCGCTCATCCACATTGCCCATGGCCGCGGCCATGCCGCCTTCGGCCATCACCGTGTGCGCTTTGCCGAGCAGCGACTTCGTCACCACGCCGGTCTTGGCGCCCGCGGCCGACGATTCGATCGCCGCGCGCAGTCCCGCGCCGCCCGCGCCGATCACCAGGACGTCGTATTCGTGAACCGGATAGTCGGCCACTTAGAGGATCCTCCAATCCGTCCAGATATGCATGGCGCACAGGCGGATGTACAGATCCACGAAGCCCACGTAGTACATGCTGATCCAGGCCCACAGCATATGGCGGCGATTGAGGCCGGATACGCAGTCGTAGCAGGATTTGCGCATAGGACTGCCGGACAGCACGTCCTTGCGCCCCCCCACCAGGTGCCGCAGCGAATGGCATCCGAACGTGTACAGTCCCAGCAGAATCGGGTTCAGGATCAACACCAGAGATCCTACTCCGATACCGAACTGCGTGCCGGGACCCGCGGGGCCGTCAAACCACAGTCCCTCCCAGGCGTCGTAAGCCAGGATGAAGATGAAGAGGATCGCGAAGTAGAGGAAGTAGCGGTGCGCGTTCTGGATCAGGAGCGGCCACTTGCGCTCACCCCAGTAGGTCTTGCGAGGCTCGCCCACGGCGCACGACGGCGGATCGGCCCACCAGCCCTTGTAGTACGCGCCGCGATAGTAGTAGCAGGTGAAGCGGAACCCCAGCGGCGCCCACAGAATCAGCATCGTCCCGAAGAACGGCGCGTAGACCGGCCACCATGCGGGCGCGCTGGTTGTCAGCAGCGGCGAGAACATCGGCGAGAGATACCCGGTGCCGGGAACTTCGTAGCAAGGCTGGCCGCCGCAGTTGTAGTTGAAGATCGCGTAATTCGCGTAAACGATGAATATCGCGTAGCCGACGAAAATCAGGAGCGGCTCCAGCCACCATGCATCCTTGCGCATGGTACTACCGAAGCCGCCATTCTTTAGCGGAACATCGATCGAGGACATTCTGTCTCCAGGAAATACTTCAGGAACGTTCAGGATAGCTCCCCGGGCAGAGGTTTCTCAAGGTGGCTCGGACCGGGAGACCGCTTAGCGATAGGTTTTGCTGAACTTATTGCGTGGATTCGTCACCGTAAACGATCCGTCTTCGAGCGCCGAGACCTTCAGGTGCTTCCCCTCACCGTGGGCGTCCACGTTGGCGATGAACGTGTCCGGCACGTTCGTCTCCTTGCCCCCGGCCAGCGCGAAATGCAACTGCCACAGGTCTTCTAAGCCCGGCGACGCCATCACATTCTTCCAGCCCAGAGGATCGGCGCCCTTGTCGGGACCGTTGTTCATGATGGCCACGCGCGGCGCCATTCCCCAAATCGCCTTCGGCGATTCGCCCCCATGGTGAGTTGTCAGATACAGGTCGATCTTGCCGGCTTTGTTCTCCGGGCACAGCAGCGCCAGTTGCTTGTTCCAGCTCAGATCGCCCAGATCGGCGAAGCGGAATTTGCCAAACGTGATGATGACGCCCACCGATTGCGAATTCTCGCCCTGCTCGTCGGGAGTCTGCTGCTCGGCGACGCCGGCGCAATACGGATTCGGCTCGCCCTGGCCCGCGCCCGGCGGGGAGATCACCTTGCCTGCGGCCGCCACCACAGTCACATCCAGATCCTTGATCGGGATCTTGTCGCCGGGCACCACCACCTGGTGCTGGCCCTTGGCGATCGCCTCGGCGTAGGGTTTGGGATAGCCGTGGGTTTCGATGCTCGGGCCATGATCCAGGAACTTCGCGACCGGAAAACGGTCCAGCAGATTCGCCACGCCGCCCACGTGATCGTCGTGAAAATGGGTGATCAGCAGGGTGTCGATCTTCTTGACCCCGGCCTGTTTCGCCGCGGCCGCAATGCGCAGCGTATCCCGGCCGCCGAAGCCGGTGTATCCGGTATCGATAAGCAACGACTGGCCCGAAGGCGCCACCACCAGGGTCGCCTGCCCTCCCTCGACGTCGATGAAGTACAGGTCCAACGTTTTCGCGCCCTGAAGTGCGCCCGAGCACGCCGACAGCAGAACCAAGAGCCAAGTTGTGGGAACTCGCCGCATACCGTTATCGTAGTCTGGTTAGAGGATGCCTTACTGCGTACAGTGCGGACAGACCGTGGGAGGCGCGGACAAGTTCTGCGCCAAGTGCGGCGCGTCCCAGCCTGGAGGAACGTCGTCCGGGGCTTATCAAAACACCGGCCGAGTCCAGGATTTCTGGACCAACATCTCCCACCGCAACGCCGCGCTGCTGTGCTACCTCCCCTGGGTCGGATGGATCGCGGCCATCGCGGTGCTCGCCAGTGAACGTTTCCGCGAGGAGAAGCGGCTTCGCTTTCACGCTTTCCAGGGCTTGTATCTATTCGCCGCCTGGCTCATGGTTTCCTGGGTCATCGGGCCCATGCTGACGTATCCCGTCCCCGCCGCCGGGTTTCCCTTTTACCGGACCGTCTCCCAGATCCTGCATCTGCTGATCCTCGGCGCCTGGATCTTCATGCTGATGAAAGTCAGCCACGACGAAGACTACCGGCTCCCGATCCTGGGCGAACTCGCCGACCGCTCCGTCAGCGAACAACGCCCGTAAATGGGATCCGGGCCATCCACCGTACCCAGGCCCTCCACTTCTGATGCGCATAACGCCAAGCGCAGGCGAGGCGCGACTCCCCCAAAAGATCAGTTTGCAGAAACGTTAGAACTGTTTGTCACGCAACCCACCGATATACAGTATTTATCGTTGACTTTTTGTTTTATTACATGAAATAATGGCGACCAGCGTGATGTGACTACAGCCAAGAACTGATTGCCGGGGGCTTTTGCAGGTGCGCGCCAATAGGCCGCCCGTTTTGACCACGGACTGGAGATACTGGCCATGATGACGGTTCGCAGTGCGGGACTACTGGCACTTGCTTGTGCGCTAGGCCATCCCGCCGCGGCCCAGAGCTTCTACATCCAGGCCGAGAGCATGCGTGCCCCTGGGAATAGGATTCCGGTGATCGCCGACGTCACGCGGGAACTGACTTCTACGACGCCCTGGGGCACATACACCCGCACGCTGCGCGGAAAGTTCTGGCGCAGCCGGGACGGCCAGAACCGGCAGGACGACGCTTACGGCAACTCTTTCGTCCTGAACCCCCGGACCTATACCTGGATAGACCGGGTCTTGAAGTTAGCGGTCATCGACGTGAGTGAAGCTGGCTGGTTTAGCACGATCCCGGCAGGGGCGACTGAGTCGGCTTACGTCCGCGACCACTATGTTGAACTGAAAGGCAAGATCGCGGGACGGACGGCAATCGGCTGGCGCCAGGAACCCCGGCCTCCCAGCGGCAGCGAGTGGTGGATGGACGCCAAGCTGGGCATTCCCCTGCTGAGACGGTCTTGGTCCCCTACCTATGCGGAAGTGCTTCGGGTCAGCAATATCCAGGAACGCGACCCGGATCCCGATCTCTTCAAGATTCCCGAGGGGTACTCTATCTTGAATTGCGGCGAGCGGCGTCGGAAGAGACCGCCGGAGTGCGGTCCGGATCCACACGCCCAATGAGCTTTTCCAGATGAGTTTTTCAATTTTCAAAAAAGATGAGCGTGTTTAAGAAGCTGGCCGCGCTTCTCCTGGCTCCTGTTGCTTTATGCGCCCAGGATGTTGCTCCCGGCCCAACCTTTTCCACGGGTGTCACTAACATCCACGTGGACGCCGTGGTAACGGCGGGCGGACATAACATTCCCGGGCTTCGCCAAGACGACTTCGTCGTGCGCGATCAAGGGGCCACGCAGACGATTCTGGAGTTCCGGGAAGCTTCGGTTCCCTTGGATCTTGTGATCGTGATGGACGCGGACAGCGGCGAATTGCGCCGGAACGAGGGATATGAACGGCGCGTATCTCTGGCGGCCGCGGCGGCTTTAAATCGCTTGCGGCCTTCCGATCGCGCCGCCGTGATCTCCTGGCGTGTCGAGCTGCCCCTCACGAGCGACCGGGATCAAATCCAGGCCACCTTGAAGAAACTGAGCGGCTCCTCGGTCGGCGGGACCCAGAATTCGGTGGGAATTCAATGGGCGATTTGGATGCTGGAGGCCGACGCCAAGACCGCCGGAAACGTTCCGAATGACCGAAAGCGCGCCATCCTCCTGGTGACTCACGACTTCAGGATTGGCTGGGAGCCGGACGACCCGATCATCGAGCAACTTTGGAATATGGATGTGGCGCTTCACCTGATCCAGATTCGCCCGAAGAGACTCCCGCCTCTCGTTTTCGGAACGCTCCCGCCGAGGGTGAGTAATCCACGGCACATCGCCGAAGCCACCGGGGGCGAGGCGATCGTTTCCAAAATCGATTCGCTCCAGCAGGCCATCCCCGGCCTGTTCGACCGGATTCAATCGAGCTACAGCATGTATTACCGTGCTCCCCAAGCCAAGCCGGGCGAGCAGCGCCGCATCACAGTGGATTTGAGCGACGCTGCGAAGCAGAAATATCCCGGCGCCACGATCGTGGCTCGCCAAGGTTACATTGCCCGGTAGAGGCATACTCGCGTGGCATAATTGAGAAATCCAATGTCCAGGGCCCCGGTCGGAATTGTCGGATTCAGCGGATATAGCGGCGCGGAGCTCGTTTCCCTGCTGTCGCGGCACCCGCACGCCGAACCGGTTTTGCTCGAGCACCGCGAGGGCGGCGACCGGCCCGGTCCTGTCGGTCATGAGGGACCCCGCCGGCTGCCCTGCTCGGCCGAATCCGTTCGTTCCGCCGGTCTGGCCGCGGTTTTCTTTGGCACGCCTCCGGAAGTCTCCATGGAGCTGGCCGGGCCCATGCTCGATGCGGGCGCGAAAGTCATCGACCTGAGCGGGGCCTTCCGACTCGGTACAACAGAGAACTATCAGCGGTGGTACAAGGAGCCCCACACGCAGCCCGAACTCCTCTCAGAAGCAGTCTATGGATTGCCCGAATTCTGCCGCGGGCGAGTGTCCGCCGCGCGCCTGATCTCGAACCCCGGCTGCTACCCTACGGCCGCCAATCTGGCGATCAAACCGTTGATCGAAGCCGGCGCCATCGCGCGCGAATTCGGAATCGTGTGCGACGCCAAGAGCGGAGTCAGCGGCGCCGGGCGCAAGGCCTCGCTCAAGACCAGCTTCTGCGAAGTCACCGACAATTTTTCGGCCTATTCGATTCTCGACCACCGTCACGTCCCGGAAGTCCTGCGCACGTCGGGCCTGGAGGAAGGCGAGTTCAGTTTCACCGCGCAGCTCATTCCTATACACCGGGGTATTCTGGAAACGATCTACTTTCGGGCGTCCGAAAAGATCGCCGCCGCGGATGATCTGTTCGAGATCTATCGGGGGCGTTACGCATCGGAACCTTTCGTGCGGCTGTATGCGCCCGGCCAGGTTCCCGATCTGCACGCCGTCGCGCATACCAACTTCTGCGATATCGGCTTCAAGTACGATCCGGCTACGCGGCGTGCCGTAGTCGTCTCCGTGATCGACAATCTGGGAAAGGGCGCGGCCTCGCAGGCCATCCAGAACATGAACCTCGCGCTCGGGTTTCCGGAAGCCGCCGGGCTGCTCTAAAACGTGACTCCCCGAAAACTACTGATCAAACTGGGCGGCACGCTGCTCGACGCGCCCGATTCCCGGCTGCGCCTGGCCCGCGAAATCACGCAGGCCGCCGGCCGATCCGGACAATCGAATTGTCGTGGTCCACGGCGGAGGCAAGCAGATGACCCGCTTTCTCGCCGAGCGCGGCGTCGAAAGCCGTTTCGTGAACGGGCTGCGGGTGACTACGCCAGAAGTAATAGATGCGGTCCTGAAAGTCTTCGCGGGCAGCGTCAATGCCGAGCTGGTGACGGCCTTCCGGGCGGCCGGCGCGCGACCCGTAGGATTGAGCGGCTTGGACGCAGGCCTGGTGGATGCCGAACAGCTCCATCCGGATCTGGGGCAGGTCGGCAGGCCTGTGCACTCCGATGCGCGCCTTCTCGATCTGCTTACAGGAGATGCGTATCTGCCGGTGGTTGCCTGCGTCGCCGGAGATGCCCGGGGCAATGTCTATAACGTCAATGCGGATCAAATGGCGGTGGCCTGCGCGGCGTCTTTCGGAGCGGAATCCCTCCTGTTTCTGACCGACGTGGAAGGTGTTCGCGATCAGGACGGAGTCATTTGCCCTACCCTGACTTGCGATCAGTCAAGAAAGTTGATCCGCGACGGTGTCGCCACCGGAGGAATGCAAGCCAAGCTGGAAGCGGCCATGGATGCTCTCGGCAAAGGCGTGGGCCAGGTCCTGGTGGCGCCCGGCGCTCTGGCGGGTGTGGTCGGCCGGCTTCTGGCGGGCGAGGCCCTGGGAACCAGACTAGTCCTTTAGGCCAAGTTAAAAGCCTAACTTTTACAAATGCTTAGAGTTACTATGCGGCGCTTTCCCAATAAATCGCTTGAGATTAATCCGATTCGCCGTACACTAGAATTCATACACGTCCCTACAAATGGCGCCGTGCGGCACATGATAGCCGCGCGCAACACCGTTCCGGCGCGTGCGGATAGTCAAGAACGCACGGGAGGTGCATCTTGAAGGCACAGACTGTAGACGTCCGTGAGTCGGCTGGACGGATTCTTTGCTGCACGATTTTTCGCCAGGGCGGGCGGAAGCTTCTAGCCAAAGGCCACATCCTGAGCGATGAGGATATCCGCCTGCTCGAAACCGAGGGACTTGGCCAGGTCTGGGTCACCGAACTGGAGGACGGCGAAGTCGGTGAAGACGAAGCCGTCCGTCAGGTAGCCGTCGAAACCGGATGCGGGTGCCTGCAAATCTGTCTGGCAGCCGGGGGGCGGGCCAACCTGTTCGCCACCGAAGACTGCTGCGTGCTGGTGGACGAAGACCTGCTGCGCCAGATCAACTGCACCGCCAGCATCGTCATCGCCACCAGCCCGAATTTCAGCCACGCCCGCAACGAACAGCGCATCGCCACCGTCAAGAGCGCGCCCTTCGCCGTGGCGCAGGCGCAGCTGGAAGCGGTGATCAACATCCTGCGGGAGCGCGGCCCTATCCTGCAGGCCCGGCCCGTCCGCTCCCCCGCCATCGCCGTACTGTATACCGATCCTCTCAACGGCGAACGGGCCCGCCAACTGTTTGAGCCGGTAGTGCGGCAGCGTCTGGAGCGGTTCGGCGTGGCCCCCAGCTACGCCCTGACGTCCACGGAAGAAGAAGACGCGACGGCGCGCGCCTTGCAGCACCTCCTGCGCGCTCGTCCCACCGCCATTCTGGTGGCCTCCACGTCGGCTCCAGCCGGCCCCGACGATGTGGTCGGCCGGGCCATGACTCGTATCGGTTGCCATCTCGAGCGTTTCCTCGCCCCGGTGGAACCTGGAAATCTTTTCCTGTTAGCTTACAAGGATGAGGTGCCCATCGCATCGGCGCCAGGCTGTTTCCGCTCGGCGAAGCCGAATATTCTGGATCTGGTGTTGCCTCCCATGCTGGCGCGTTATCGGATCTCCGGATGGGAAGTCGCCGGCCTGGGCAACGGCGGCCTGCTGGGCTGAAGCGTCCTGAAGCCTTCGTTTCAACAAGTTCCTCGACTGCCGCGAGCCGTAACCTCCGAGCGGCCCGTGGGTGCTCCTTGGCCGGGCGTGTCCAGCTGATGCTCCGCGGCGCCCGGCTTTTTTCCGGGGAATCGGCAGAAAGTTGCGGCCCTCCGCCCTCACCCGGTAGAATCAATGAGTTTGCTATAGGGATTTAGGGAGGGTGCATGTCGGTTGAGCAAAAGGTCAAGCAGATCATCGTCGAACAGTTGGGCGTGGATGAGGCGCAAGTCGATCCCACCGCCAGCTTCGTCGATGACCTCGGCGCCGATTCGCTGGATATCGTCGAGTTGGTGATGGCGTTCGAGGAAGCTTTCGACCTCGATATCCCCGACGAAGATGCTGAAAAGATCGCCACGGTGAAAGACGCGATCACTTACATTGAGTCCAAGAAGAAGTAAGCCCAAGGCGAGGTTCACGGAGCCCTCTTGCAGCGCAGAGTTGTAGTCACCGGAGTCGGAATGCTGGCTTCGGTTGGAATCGGCACCGAGCCGGTCTGGCAGGCCATCCGGAGCGGACAAAGCGGCATTGGTCCGATTACCGCCTTCGACGCCACCGAATTCAGTTGCCGCATCGCCGGCGAGGTCAAGGGATTCGATCCGGCCAACTACATCGAGAAAAAAGAAATCAAGAAAATGGGGCGGTTCATCCAGCTGGCCATCGCGGCCGCGGATTTCGCGCTCCAGGGCTCCGGGTTCAAGGTCCCCCCGGGTGAGGAGGCCGAACGTACCGGCGTCTACATCGGCAGCGGCATCGGCGGATTCGAGGTGATCGAGCGGGAACACAAAATTCTGCTCGAAAAGGGACCCAGCCGCATCTCCCCGTTTTTCATTCCGGCGACCATCGTCAACCTGGCCTCCGGCTGCGTCTCCATCCGCACCGGCGCCAAGGGACCCAATTCGGCCACGGCGACCGCCTGCACCAGCGGGGCTCACGCCATCGGCGATTCCTTCCGCTTGATCCAGCGCGGCGATGCCGACGTGATGATCTGCGGCGGCGCCGAGGCCGCCATCACGCCCATGAGCATCGGCGGATTCGCCGCCATGCGTGCGCTTTCGCATCGCAACGATGAGCCCGAGCGGGCTTCGCGCCCCTGGGATCGCGACCGCGACGGATTCGTGGCGGGAGAAGGATCCGGCATCCTGATCCTCGAAGAGTACGAGCATGCCGTGGCCCGCGGCGCACCGATGCTGGCCGAAATCGTCGGCTACGGGATGAGCGGAGACGCCTACCATATCACCTCGCCCTCGGAGGACGGCGACGGCGGCTTCCGCGTCATGCGCAACGCCCTCAAGGACGCTGGCCTGGAGCCGCACCAGATCCAGTACGTCAACGCGCACGGCACCTCGACGCCGGTCGGGGACCGCATCGAGACCATCGCGATGAAGCGCCTGTTCGGCGAACACGCGCACAAGGTCGCCATCAGTTCCACTAAATCCATGACCGGACACTTGCTGGGCGGAGCCGGTGGACTCGAAGCCGGGATCACCATCATGGCGATCCGCGACCAGATCGCGCCCCCGACCATCAACTACGAGTGCCCCGACCCGGAATGCGATCTGGACTACGTCCCGAATCACGCCCGTTCCATGCCGATTGAATACGCGCTCTCCAATTCCTTCGGCTTCGGCGGCACCAACGGCTGCCTGATCTTCAAGAAGTTGGGATGAGCATCGCGAAGACAGTCAAGTGAAAATAGCGGTCGCCATCAAGCAGGTTCCCCTCCGCGATTCTCCTCTGCGCGTGAACGCCGGCGGGACCTGGATCGACGAAGACAACCTGGGCTTCGAGATCAACGAGCCCGACGCCTACGCTCTCGAAGAAGCCCTGCAACTGCGCGATAAGCACGGCGGCGAAGTGATCGTGATCAGCGCCGGTCCCGCGCGCGTCTCGCAAACCATCCGGGAAGCCCTGGCCAAGGGCGCGGATCGCGGAATCCATATCGATGTCGCCACGCTCGATACACTGCGCGTGGCTAATTTGCTGGCTGCGGGTCTCAAGGCGGAATCGCCCGACCTGATCCTCACCGGCCTTCAGTCCGACGATCTGGGCTACGGGCAAACCGGCGTGGTGCTGGCGGAACTGCTCGGCCTGCCGAGCTCGACCATCATCATGCAAGTCGAGATTCTGCCCCCAGATAAACCCAGCAGAGTACGCGTGAAACGCGAGTTAGAAGACGGCTGGTTCCAGCACATCGAGATGCCTCTGCCCGCCGTGCTGACGATTCAAAGCGGGCTGAACAAGCTGCGCTACGCGACGCTGATGGGCATCAAGAAAGCCAAGAGCAAAGAGATTAAGGTCATCACCTTGGACGGAACGGCGGAGGTTCCCCAGGCTTCGATGGTCATCGAAAAACTCTATGCACCGGCAAAGAACCAGCAGGGGCAGATCTTCGACGGCGACCCGAAGGCCGCCGCCGCAAAGCTCGTAGAAAAATTACGCTTCGAGGCACGCGTTTTGTGAGGAATGACGTGTGAGTATTCTCGCCATCGTCGAACAGCGCATGGCCGGCGAGGTCCTGGCCGCCGCACAGGAGTTTGGGCCGGACGTCAAAGCCTACTCGATCGATTGCCCGTACACCACCGACGCCTACACTGCGGCCGTCGAAGAACTGATCCGCAAAGTGAATCCTGAGCTGGTGGTCTTCGGGCACACCTACCAGACGCGCGATTACGCTCCTAAGGTGGCCGCGCGCTTTGGACGCGTGCTGATCGGCGACGTGATCGCGGGCAAACCTCCTGTTTTCGTGCGCCAGATGTTTCAGGGTAAGTTCAACGCCGATGTGCGCGTGGTGGGTGACGGGCCGCATTTCGTCTCGATCCAAGCCGGCGCCTGGCGAGCGGTTTCTGCCCCGATCGAGACATTCTCTCCAACCTCCGTGACGTCGCGGCAAGTGGCGGAGCCACCGTTCCGAGAAGCGGCACGCGCCGTGGATTTGACCGCCGCCGACATCATCGTGTCGGTCGGCCGCGGGATTAAGGAAAAAGAAAACATTCCCGTGGTCGAAGCGCTGGCCCAGGCGCTGGGCGCGGAACTCGCCGCCTCTCGCCCCATCTGTGACGCGGGCTGGCTGCCTATGGACCGCCAGGTGGGCAGCTCGGGACAAACCGTTGCGCCTAAACTCTACGTCGCCGTCGGGATCTCCGGCGCGATCCAGCACCTGGTCGGCATGAAGGGCGCGAAGACGGTGGTCGCGATCAACAAAGACCCCGACGCTCCCATCTTCGAAGTGGCGCAGTACGGAATCGTGGGCGATCTCTTCGAAGTAGTCCCCGCGCTGGTGGAAGAGATCAAGAAGGCGAAATAGTGGAGCGGGCTTCAGCCCCTGAGAACTTTCTCCGCGTAGCGCCACTGATCAAAGTGGAAATCCCCAGACGGCGCCTGACCCACTGGCACCCCGAAGCACGCGCTCTCTTTATCACCTGGCACCTCCATGGAAGCCTCCCGATATGCCGCTATCCTCCGCCTGGGCATCCTTCGGCGGGCAAAGCCTTCGTTTGGATGGACCGCTACCTCGACACTGCCCGAGCAGGCCCTACGTGGCTGCGGCGGCCAGATATTGCGGATCTCGTCATTGCGCGCATTCGCCGTGGCGCGGAGAAGCGCCTCTACGAACTGTTTGCCTGGGTCGTAATGGCGAACCACGTCCACCTGTTGGTTCGTCCAGTAATCAAGCCCAGCGAGGCGACAAGGAGAATCAAGGGCCGATCCGCGCGCGAGGCCAATCTGGCGCTGTGCCGAACCGGTCAACCCTTCTGGCAAGCGGAATCTTATGACCACTGGATACGCAATGACGAGGAGATGACCAGGACTACCCGGTACATTGAGAACAATCCAGTCACGGCGGGTTTGACGGCGCGCGCGGAGGATTATCGGTGGTCGAGCGCCTGGGCCGGGTGGAGCAAGCTTTAGCTTGCAACGGAGGCTTCAGCCTCCGCGCCGCGCTGAAACGCCCCACGCGGGTGCTCAAGCACCCGTTGCAGGCTGAAGCCCGCTCCACTACTCCGGTACGCCGGCCACCCCGCGCAGGATATCCATCTCTTCCGGCGAGAAATCGCCCTCATCGCCATCGAGGCGGTCTTTCCGCTCGGCCGGTCTCAACCGGCGCAGGAGCTGGATCTCCTGCCGCACGGCCTGGCGGCGGGCGGGACGAAGGCTGGTGAAGGCCGGATACAAATCCTGTAATTGCTGACGCTGCTCCGGAGGAAGCTGCCGCAGCCGGTTGAGACGTTGTTCCACCTGCTGGCGGCGCTGGGGAGCAAGCTTCGACAACGCGCGCTCCTGGTCCTCGGGCGACATTTGCAGGAAGCGCTGCACGGCGGGCGCCGGCAACGGCAGCACCTCCCGCTCCTTGAGTTGTTTGAATCTCTGTTGCCGCTGCGCCTTCTGCCGCCGGATGCTCTGCTTGGTGGCCTGGTCCTGGGCCGCCGCGGGCGTCACCGATCCCGCCAGCATCATCGCGACCATCGCATTGGCGAACAGAAGCCGCATGCTCTACCTATCGATTCGCATCCGCAAGGGGTATCAGCAGATCCAAATCGTCGACGGCCTGCGCCACCTGTTCAATATCCGCCTTGCCTGTTTGCTTGGATGTGTCCGGACTTCCGGCGGGATGCACCCACAGCACCACCGCCGCCACCGCGGCAGCCGCCGCCAGCGGAACCAGGGGACGCCATCCCCAACGCATCCACCGGGATGTTCGCCGCGTCTCTTCCGCCGCGATGCGTGCATACAGCCGCGCGTCAAATCCCGGCGTGACCTCGGGAGCCGCGAATTCATCCAGCCGTTCCCACACTTTCGCCAGGGCCCGGCAATCCGGACACTCGACGCCTTCTTCGTGCTGATTCGGACAAATCATAATTCCCTCAAAAAACTTCAGTTTACTTCGTCAGGCCATGTGGGCCAGCCGGCCGCGCAACGATTCGTACGCCCGGAACAACAGCGACTTGACCGCCGATTCCGAACAGCTCAGAACCTCCGCGATCTGCGCGTAATCCAGGCCCTCATACTTATGCATCAGCACCGCCGCGCGCTGCTTGGCGGGCAGCGCTTCAATCGCCTGCCTCACCTCGCGTAGCTTGACCTCATGGACCATCTCTTGCTCGATCGTTGGTTGCCGATCCGCCACCTGGCGTTCCGACCCGCCGAGCATCTCGTCATTACCATCATTCAGGCTCTCGTGGCCTTTTTCTTTTTTCCGGTCGCGTATCGAATTCAGCGCCACGTGCGTGGCGATGCGAAACAGCCAGGTGGTAAACTTCGCGGTCGGCTCATAGGTCGTCCGGCTCCGGTAAACCCGCAGGAAAACCTCCTGCGCCAGCTCCTCCGATACCGCCTGGTTCTGCACCATCCGGTACAGGAAATGCACTACGGGTCCACGGTGCCGTTCGAGCAACACCGCGAAACTGGTGTCATCCCCCTCCCGGACCCGCAGCATCAACTGGGCGTCCCGTTCCAGGGCGACGACAGCCTCCATATCTGGTTGAACCCGAGGCTCCGTGGAAGGTTGCGTGCTTTACTCCCCTTTGAGCGTCCGGTCCATGAGATCCCGTACCGCCTCCCGGGGAGATTTTCCGGCGCTCAGAACCGTGTGCATCTGTTGAATAATCGGGAGATCCACGCCAAACTTCTCACCCAGAGCCACCGCCGACGCGCAGGTTTCCACCCCTTCCGCGACCATGCTCATCGAAGTAAGGATCTCCGGGAGCGTCCGGCCACTACCCAACTCCTTGCCCACGTATCGATTACGACTCAAGTCTCCACTACAGGTTAAGACCAGATCGCCCAAGCCCGCCAGCCCGGCCAGGGTCTTGGCCTGCCCCCCCATGGCGATCGCCAGGCGCGTGATCTCGGCCAGCCCGCGCGTGATCAGGGCGGCCGTGGGATTGTGCCCCAGGCTTAACCCTTCGCAGATGCCGGCTCCGATGGCGATCACGTTCTTGAGCGCGGCTCCTACCTCGACCCCTACCGGGTCGGCATTGGTGTAAAGACGGAAGGTGGGGCCGGAGAACGCCTCCTGGACGCACCGGGCCACGTCCGGGCTGGACGAGGCTACCACCACCGCCGTCGGGTTGCCCGCGGCCACCTCGCGCGCGAAGGTGGGCCCGGAGAGCACGGCTACTCGGGGAGCAAACTTAGCCCCCACCACCTGCTCGATCACCTGCGACATCCGCAGAAGGCTGGATTGCTCCAGACCCTTGGTGGCGCTCACCAGGATCATGGAAGGCGTCAGGTGCGGCAGCATGGCGGTGTAGATGGCCCGCGCGTGGTGCGACGGCATCACGCCCAGAACGATCTCGGCGCCCTGGAGCGCGCTGTCGAAATCTCCGGTGAACACCCGAACGTTTTCAGGAAGCCGGAACCCGGGGAGAAAGATGTCGTTCACGCGGGAATGGGAAATGCGCGCCGCGAGGTCCGCCTCGTGCACCCACAACCCGACGGATTCCGAGCGCGGAGCGAGCACCACCGCCAGCGCCGTGCCCCAACTGCCGCCTCCGACGATCGCGAGCTTCACGAGATTCTCCAGCGGAACACGGCCTCCTTGCCGGTCCGCATGCGCCGCATGTTCTCCTTGTGGCGGTACACGACGATCGCCGCGGCGATCACCGCCACCAGCACTTCATTCAGCGTGGAGTGCTCAATCAGCCACACGCCCAGCGGAAACGTCGCGGACGCCAGAATCGATCCGGCCGAGATGTAGCGCGTCACCGTGACGGTGATCACGAACACGATCAGCGCCGCCAGCGCCGGAATCGGCGTGAGATATAGGAACGCCCCGAAGAAGGTGGCCACCGCTTTGCCGCCTTTGAATCGCAGGAAAATCGGGAACGCATGGCCCGCCATGACCGCCAGCGCGGCATCGGCCATCCATCCGGACGAGCCATCGGTGAGCTGCCCCGCGATCCACACCGCGGCATATCCCTTGGCGATGTCCAGAACCAGTGTAGCTATGCCGGCGGCGCGTCCAGCCGTGCGCAGGACGTTGGTGGCGCCGATATTCCCGCTGCCCTCGCTGCGGACGTCTTTGCCGGTGGTGATGCGGGTCAGCAGGTAGCCGAAGGGAATGGCTCCCAGCAGGTAGGCGATGAGGATTGCTAGTAGTCCGTTCGTCATGACTTGTGTATTAAGTATGGAAGGAAAATTCCTGAAGCTTAGTGTACTTGCCGCCAGCGGACAAATACAGTGCAAAGGACGAAGCCCGGAACGATCCGATCGTGGCGGGCTCAAAATCGATCCGCGGAACTCGCTTGCGCGTCCTTGCCAGGGTGATATGCGGACGGTACGGACGATCCTCGGCGGGAATTCCCACGGCCCGTTCGGTCGCCTCCGCAAGCGCGGTGAGAGCTTCGTTAGGTTCCACTCGCGCGTAAAGAACCCGAGGGAGCACACCCAGTCCGCGAATCACGATCTCGACCGGCGCAATCCCGCCGATCGCGGCGAGGGCCCGCGTCAGTTCGTCCAGCCGCTCCTCCGGCCATTCGCCGATGAACTTGGTCGTGATGTGCAGCTTCTCCGCCGGAATCCAACGAAGGTCCGCCAGGGGCCGCAGCCGGTCGAGCAGCGCCGCCAGCCGAGCCTTGACGTCGGCCGGAATGTCGATCGCGGTGAAGAGTCGCAAGACCCACTAGTGTACGGCAAAGGTGAGAAGACCGGACCTCGGGGTTGTCCATGACTGTGCGACGGGCCGGCCATATCCGGCCGAACTCAGCTGTGCCCAGGACACAACCTTCCGCCACGCCCGGCTCTCAAGAGGATCCGGAGCCCAGCACCAACTGCCGGAAATACTAGTACTTCCAGATAGGATCGAATCGCCCACTGGCATGTATACTGATGGCTAAAACTCTCTATGAGAGCCTATCTCGGAGAAATACGCTCATGGGCGTTGCGACGGGTCGTGGTTCCGGGAGCGGACCTGTACTTCGGCCAGCACCTTATGCAGCGGCTTCGTTTTCTGGAAAAGGCACAGTGGTGGGACCGAGCCCAGATCGACGCATATCGTTCTGAACATCTTCAAAATCTGGTAGCCATTTCGTATGCCGAAGTTCCCTTCTACCGCGCCTTGATGAAGAACGCCGGGATTGTGCCGGGCGATATTCGCAAGCCCGAAGATCTGCATCAGCTCCCGATCGTCACCAAGGGCATGCTGCGTTCGGCTTATCCTCGAGGAGCTGTTCGGGAAACCGGACAAAAGACCCACGAAGCCAAGTCGGCAGGGACCACCGGAGCCGACACCATCGTCCGCGAAGATTCGGAAACGAGGGGAATTTGCAGGTCGTCGTTCCTGCTTTCCCTGGAATGGGCAGGATGGCGTTTCGGAGAGGCGCACGTTCAGACCGGCGTCAACCTGGAGCGCTCCCGGGACCGGTCGTTGAAGGATCTGTTTCTCCAATGCCACTACGTCTCGGCCTTGGATTTGTCCGAGGAGAAACTCGATGCGGTGCTGGAGGATATGGCCAAGACCCGCATCAAGCACCTATGGGGATATCCGCGCAGCCTCTATTTTCTCGCGCGGCGGGCCCAATCGTGCGGGCGGAATGTACCCCTTCAGTCGGTAGTCACTTGGGGCGACAACCTCTACAGGCACTATCGAAATACCATCGAAAACGCCTTTCACACCCGCGTGTTTGACACCTACGGATGCGGCGAGGGGTTCCAAGTGGCGGCGCAGTGCGGCGTTGACCAGAACTATCACGTGCACGAGTTGGACGTGATCGTTGAGTTGCTGGACCAGACCGGCCGGCCGGTCGCACCCGGCCAGCCCGGCAACGTGGTTGTTACGCGCTTGCATCCGGGGCCCATGCCCTTGATCCGGTATCAGGTCGGGGACGTGGCCGTGAGGGGTCCGTTGGAGGGTTGCGCCTGCGGCCGCACCCTAGAGCGGCTGGGGAGTGTCGAAGGAAGAGATACGGACATCGTAAACACTCCTTCTGGAGAACGCCTGACGTCGCGGTTCTTTGCCGCCGTTCTGGAAGTCTGTCCGGAAATTGCGACCATCCAAGTGACGCAGGCGGAGGAGGGTGCAATCACGGTAAGCGTTGTCCCCGCGATCGAGCCCGGCCAGCCTGCAAACTGGCGGCAGAAGGTCGAAACGGCCTTGAAGCAAAGAGGCGCGCAGGAACTCAGGATTGATATCGATGTGGTCAAGGACATCCCACGTGTTCCCTCGGGCAAGCGGCTATTGGTCGTCAACAAACTCCTGTCCGCGATTACGATCGGTGCGGCCAAACAGCAGCCGCCGGCAAAGGACTACTGGGATCGTTTCGCGAAGCATTATAGGGCTCTCGCTTCACCCTTGATACCCGCGCGCGAAGACCTCGCGTTCATGGAAGGAGTCGTTCAAACCTGGGCGGCGAACCGACCGAGGCAAGGCGTCCGGGCGGTGCTGCTCGGCGTCACACCCGGAATCGTTCGGATGCGCTTGCCGCAGGGTTCCACGCTGACCGCGGTTGATCGTTCGCTCGAAATGGTGAGGGCGATCTGGCCCGGCGACATTCCCGGCAAGCGAAGAGCGGTCTGCGGAAACTGGCTTTCGCTGCCCCAACGCGAGTCGTCATGCGATATCGCGATTGGCGACGGCTCGATCAATTGCTTGAGATATCCTGAAGCGATTCGTGGAATGATTGCGAACGTACACCGCGTGATCGTCGAGGATGGCATCTTCATGCTGCGAGCCTTTGTCCAGCCGGACCGGCCAGAGGATCCGGAAAAGGTTTTTCAAGAGCTATTTCATTCCCCTAGTTTTCACCACTTCAAACTGAGGCTCATGATGGCCATGCAGAAAGGCGCGGAGCGGGGTACCCCGGTAAACGAAGTCTACGAGTTCTGGGCAAAACACAACGTGGACCGGGGGTCCTTGATCGCGCGCACCGGCTGGGCGAGAGGCGATGTTGACAGCATCGAACTGCACCGCGGCCCCAATACGGTTCACACCTTTCCTACACTGGCAGAGTTGCGATGTCTCCTCTCTGAATACTTTCAAGAGATTTCCATCTCGATTCCGTCTTATCCGCTGGGCGAGCGATGCCCGACGTTGGTCCTGCAACCGCGCGCCAAAAGGTGAGCAGGCCGGGCCCGCTTATGCCTTGATTTCGGTCCACAGGCGGTCGCGCAGGCGCTGCCCGGCGGCCGATTGCGGCGCGAACCATTCTCCGCGCGCCAGGGTTTCCGCCGGCGGATAGAGCACCGGGTCCGAACGCAGCGCGATTGGTAAGATGCTTTGGGCCGCGCCGTTGCAGGTAGCCGTGCGCGTGGTCTCGACGATGGCCGCAGCCACCCTCGGCCGCAGCAGGTAGTCGATGAAGCGGTGCGCGGCTTCCATGCCGGCTGCTTTCGCGCAGGATCGCGACGTTATCGGCGTAACGCGGAAAGCCCTCCGCCGGGAACGCGAATGCCAGACGATCGGGGGCCGCCGCGATGGCCTGCGCGGCCGTGACCGCCCAAGCCTGGGCGACCGCCACGTCGCCCGCGACCAGCTGATCCCGCACTTCAGCATTCAGATAGGCGCGCACCAGCGGTTTCTGCGCGATGGCCCGCTGCTGGGCAGATTCGAGCTGGCCCCGATCGGACGAATTGATGGAATCGCCCAAGGTCTCCAGGCACGCTGCGAACACCTCCGGAGGGTCGTCGAGCATCGTCAGCTTTCCCGCCAGGCGCCTGTCCCACAAATCCGACCACGCCCGGAGCGGCCATCCCAGACTCTTCTGGTAAACGATCCCGGTGGTGCCGTGCATGTACGGGACCGACCATTCGAGTCCCGGATCCCAGGGCGGCTGCTGGAACGGCCGGTCGAGATTGCTCAAGTTGGGCATCCAAGCGTGGTTGAGCCGAGCGAGCAAGCCCATGTCCCGCATCGGCTGGATGTATTCGCCCGACGGAAAGACCACGTCCCATCCCGAATTTCCGCTCATGACCTTGGCCAGCATCTCAGGGATGCTTTCGTAGGTGCCGTAACGGACACGCAGGCCGAATTCGCGCTCGAAGTTGGGGATGGTATCGGGCGCGACGTAATCGGACCAGTTGAAGACGTTCAGCCGGGGGCCACTGCGGCAAGCCGCCGCGCTTGCGGCTCCGATGAGAAACGTCCGGCGATTCATGATCGTCTTAACCGTTCCGACAGCAGAATTAGCGCACCCAGGCCCATCACGATCAGCGTCGACACTGCGTTGAGCGCCGGATTCACTCCGCGCCGCGCCAGGGCGTAGATCGCCATGGGCAGAGTCTGCGAATCGACGCCGGCCACCAGGCTGGTGATCACGTAATCGTCGATCGAGACGGTGAAGGCCAGCATGGCCGCGGCGGCGATCGCAGGGGCCAGATAGGGCAGCGTGACACGCCAGAACGCCCCGAACTCAGTCGCACCCAGATCCATCGCGGCTTCTTCCAGCGAGCGATCGTAGCTGCGCAGCCGGGCCAGCACCACGACCACCACATAGGCCAGCGAGAAACCCACGTGCGCCAGAATCACCGTGTGCATCCCCAGGCGCAGATGCAGAAATCGAAAGATCCACTGAAACAGCGCGAGCAGCGAAACCCCCGTCACGATCTCCGGTGTCACCAGAGACAGATACATCGATCCGGAAAGCCACGCGGATCGGCGTTTCCAGAGACCGTAGGCGGCGAGCGTGCCGATGACGGTCGCGATCAGGGTGGCGGCGACGGCGATGATCAGGCTATTCCATGAGGATTCGATCAGGTTCGAGTCGGCGGCGGCCGCGCGGTACCACTGGAGCGAGAAACCTTGCCACACCGAAAATCGCGAGGAGTTGAAACTGAACACCGCGAGAATCAGCAGCGGCACGTGCAGGAACGCATAGGCGCACACGGCGTAGACGGCGAGGCCTCGCTTCATAGAAGCTCCTCGCCGCGGCCGCGCGCCGCGAGCAGGAGCAGCATCGCGATGGCCATCAGCGCCAGCGACAACGCCGCGCCGAAGGGCCAGTCGCGCGAGGCCGTGAACTGGTCCTGGATCACATTGCCGATGAGCACGGTCTTGCTGCCGCCCAACAAGTCCGAGGTCAGGTAGGTGCCCAGGCACGGCACGAACACCAGGATCGCGCCGGCGCGGATTCCCGGCGCGCACAGCGGCAGAGTGACGCGCACCAGAGCCTCCCAGGGACGCGCGCCTAAGTCGGCCGCGGCCTCGAGCAGGCTCGGATCCAGGCGCTCGAGCGTGGCGTATAGCGGCAGAACCATGAACGGCAGGAATCCGTACACCAGGCCCAGGATCACGGCGCCGTCGTTATAGAGCAGCGGGAGCGGCGCGCGGATGATTCCCAGCGCCTCGAGAGCCGAGTTCACGATACCGGTATCGCGCAGGATAAACATCCAGGCGTAGGTGCGGATCAGGAAACTGGTCCAGAACGGCAGAATCACCAGGCTCAGATAAAGATTCTTGCGGGGTCCGGATCGTGCGATGAACATCGCCAGCGGAAAACCCAGGGCCAGGCACAGCGCGGTGGCGACGGCCGCGATCCACAGGGAACGCACGAAGATGCCGCCATAAACCGGATCCCACAAACGGGTAAAACTTTCCCAGGTCCAGGGGAGTTCGACGCCGCCATAGGCTCCGCGCGTGAGCAGGCTGTAGACCACCACGATGGCCAGCGGAGCGATCATGGTGACCGCCATCAGGACCGCCGCCGGCGCGATAAACGTGTTGCGCAGCTTCACACGTGAACCTCGTCCTCCCGATTCCAGGAAACGGAAACGGTCTGGCCGTTTTGAATCGCCTCGCCCGGCGGCACTTGAGCTGCGATGGCTTCCCCACTTTCCAAAGTCATGGCAATATGACAAAACGAACCCAGGTACGCCACTCCGGTGACGACGGCCTTTCGGCCTTGCGCGGCGATCCTGACCGCCTCCGGGCGCACGCCGACGCCCTCGATCCAGTTCATGGCGCCCAGGAAATCGGCGACGAAACGCGTTCGCGGCCGCCCGTAAATTTCGCGCGGCGTGCCGACCTGCTCCAGTGCGCCGGCGTTCATCACCGCGATCTGGTCGGACATGGAGAGCGCTTCTTCCTGGTCGTGCGTCACGAACAGGAAGGTGACTCCGACGCGGCGCTGGAGGTCGCGCAATTCTGTCCGCACCTGCTTGCGCAACTGGGGATCGAGCGCGGACAGGGGCTCGTCGAGCAGGAGGACATCCGGCTGCAGCACGATGGCGCGGGCCAGCGCGACTCTTTGACGCTCGCCGCCGGAGAGCTCCGACGGGCGGCGCGAGGCTTTCGCTTCCAGGCGCACCTGTTTCAGGACATCGCGAACGCGATGAATGGTGTCTGACACCTTTAATCGGCGCAGGCCGAATTCGACGTTTCCCTGGACCGTCAGGTGCGGAAAGAGCGCATAGCTCTGGAACACCGTATTGACGTTGCGCTGGTGCGGAGCCAGCGAGTCGATACGCCGGCCGTTCAGCCAGATTTCGCCGCCGGTGGGGGTTTCAAACCCGGCGATCATCCGGAGAATGGTGGTTTTCCCGCAGCCGGAAGGCCCCAGCAGCGAAAAAAATGCGCCGCGCGGGATCTCCAGGGAAACATCCGCCACGGCCCGCTGCGTCGCGAAATCTTTCGATAAGCCGCGCAACTCCAGCAGCGTCTCCGGGGGCATCAACCCCAGTTTAAGCGGCGACTGCTAGTTGTGCTCGGATGCCCTGGCGGATCCGCAACATGCGCACCCGAATCCCCGTCGAGCTGATGCCCTCATCGCGCGCCATTTCTTCCGCCGAGTAGCCTTCGAGACTCTTCTCCAGCAGCGCACGATCCCGTTTCGGGCAGAGGTCGAGGATCCGGTGCACTTCGATCTGATCCTCAATGCCCATGGAATAGGATGGGTCCACGCCCTCCATCGGAAGCATGGCGGGAGTCCGGAAGCGCGCGCGAAACAGATTGCGTGCGATCGAATTGACCCAGAAGCTCACCATGGACGGATCGCGTAACTGCTCGCGGTATTCCCAGCCGCGAACCCACGCGGCCTGTGCGATTTCTTCGGCCTCCTCGAGCGCCGCGCCGCGGGACAGCAGAAAGCGGCGAGTGGCGCTGTATCCGTTCTGGAACGCGTCAGCATACTCGTTACGTTTCATGTGCTTCCGTTAATGCAATCAGTGGACCAAGGCTGTAAAGCTTGTATTTGCAACAACAGGCTTCGCACGCGAGGTAAATCTTACCGGATACACCCCCGGATTCGTTCTTCCGATAGACGTGTTATGACATTGCGGCTGATTATGGTCACCGGCGGACTGCTTTTCGGTTTAGGGACGGCTTCCGCGGAATCTCATCCGGCGTGGTGGCGAAATGCTTCCCCGGAAGCGACGGCTCTGGTGGGGATCCAGTGGGACCATCTGCGATCTTCGCCGTTCGCCGGCGCGATCGAAGGCGAGTTGAGCGGACAAGGCGGCCTCGGCTTTCCGGATTTGGATTGCCTGAAGGATGCCCGGCAGATCCTGATTTCGTCGCCGGCGCTGGTGGCCATGGCCGCGGGAGATTTTCCGGAGGCGACCGTCCGCGACCAGGCCGTCCAGAAGGGATGGAAGCGGGAGGTCTATCGCGAGGTGGAGATCTGGGTGACGCCCGGCCGGGACACGCTGAGCATCGCCCGCATGAGCGACCAGCTGGTGCTGCTGGGCCATGTCGCGGATCTAAAGGACGCCATTGACCGAAGCCTGCTGGAGGAAGCGGATCGCCAGTATTCGCCGCTCCTGGCCCGCGGCGCACGCTATGCGCAGGACGATCTGTGGGTGGTGGCTTCCCGCTTGCCGGATCCGCTCGCCGGACTCTTCGTGCCGATCGACGCGGAGACGGAGGGATTCGAAGGGACCGTATCGCTCCAGGGCGGATTAAGCTTGGGCGCCGCGCTCACCGCTTCCTCGGAAGAAGCGGCGACGCAGCTGGCCGAGACATTGAAGAAGATGGTTCTCTCCCTGCCGCCGGTGGCGCGCGGAATCCAAGTTGCGACCGATCAGAACAGTGTGACGCTCTCGCTGGCTATGAGCGAGCAACAGTTGGACGCGGGACTTCGCACGAGCACCCCGGTCGTGGCGAAAGCCGAACCGAAACCCGAACCCGTGGTGCCCAAACCGGCCGGACCGCAGGTGATCCGCATTTTCGGGCTGGACGGCGGGCCGCGCGAAATCCTGATGCGTTAGGTTTTACCTTAAATAGGTCTTGCCTTAATACGCCCAGCGCCACAGATTGGCGCCCACGGTAAAACCGGCCCCCACCGCGGTGAACAGCACGATATCGCCCTTCTTGAGTTTTCCGCTCTCGATGGCGTCGCGCGTAGCCAGGGGAATGGTGGCGCCGGTGGTGTTGCCGTAGCGGTCGATATTGATGATCACGCGCTCGCAATCGATTCCCAGGCGTTCGGCGATGGCGATGATAATCCTGCGATTGGCCTGATGCGGGATCAGCAGCTTCACATCCTTGACGGTGAGCCCGTGCCGGTCCAATAGCTCCGTGCAGATGTCGTACATCTTGCGCACGGCGTATTTGAAGACCTGCTGGCCATCCTGTTTCACGTAGTGCAGGTGATCGCGGACCGTCTCGGCGCTGGCCGGCAAGCGGCTTCCGCCGGCGGGCATTTTGAGATAGTCGCCGCCGGACCCGTCGATTTCATTCAGGAATCCGATGAAGCTGTCCCCCTCTTCGGACGGTTCGAGCAGCATGGCGCCGGCGCCGTCGCCGAACAGCACACAGGTATTGCGGTCGGTGTAATCGATGATGCGCGACATGGTGTCGGCGCCGATCACCAGGACCTTTTTGTGCGTTCCCGCCCGGATCAAGTGCGCGGCCGTGGTGAGCCCGTAGACGAAACCGGAGCAGGCCGCAACCAGATCGAATCCCCAGGCGTGCCTGGCGCCCAGCTGGTGCTGCACCAGACAGGCGGTGGAGGGAAACATCATGTCGGGCGTGACGGTGCAGACCAGGATCGCGTCGAGATCGGAGCCGTCGATGCCGCGCTGGGCCAGCGCCGCGCGAGCCGCTTCAACCGCCATGTCCGAAGTGGCGACGCCGGCGGCGGCGATGTGGCGCTCGGAAATCCCGACGCGCTGCAGGATCCACTCGTCGTTGGTGTCGACCATCTTTTCGAGATCGTGGTTGGTAAGCACCGCGGGCGGCACGTAGCAGCCCAAGGCGCTGATGATTACTCCTGGCAAATCTGTCTCCTTAAGGGCAACGCTCCATGTTACCTTTCGTAGGAGATGTTCGTCGAGAGCCCAATACTCGATATGGCGTGGGAGCCGACCAGGCCGGCCACTCCGGAACAGATTTATGCGCGTGTGTTCCGGCGGATGAAGCCGCGTACTCCCCTGCCCGCGATCGAGGTGCAGGTGCGCCGCTATGCCAGCGCCAACGCGCAGATCCGGCTGGAACAAGGAGCGCTGCTGGTGCGGATGGCGGACACGCTGGCCGGCGCGCCGGAGAGCGTCCAGGAGGCCCTGGCCGAAATCCTGCTGGCGAAACTCTTCCGGCGGCCGGTTCCAGCGGCCAGCAACGACCGCTACCGGCGCTATCTCAATCGCCGCGACATTCGACGCAACCTGGACCTGGTGCGGGAAATCCGCGGGCGGAAGCATGTGGAGCCTCCGCAGGGCGAGCAGTTCGACCTGGTGGAAATTTTCGAGGAGTTGAACCTGCGGTATTTCTTCGGACTGATGGCGCGGCCGTCACTGGGCTGGAGCAGGCGAGCCTCGCGCACCATGCTGGGGCATTACGACCCGCCGCACAATGCCATCGTGATCAGCCGGATCCTGGACCGTCCCGGCACGCCGCGTCTGGCGGTGGAATACGTGATGTACCACGAGATGCTGCATCTGCGTCATCCCGCCGAGCATGGGGGCGCGCGGCGCTGTGTTCATACGCGGGCGTTTAAAGATGCCGAGAAGCAGTTCGAGCGGCTGAAGGAAGCCCAGGCGCTACTTCGGAAGTTGCCGTAAGATCTGGACCCCGGACGGCGCTCCCACGTGGACCTCGGTCGCCATGCCGATGAACAGGCCGTGCTCCACGACCCCCACGATTCGATCCAGATCGCCGGCCAGAGTTTCGGGCGACTCAATGGGACCGAAAGCGCAATCCAGAATATAGTTGCCGCCGTCGGTGATGAAGTCGCGGCGCTCGATCTTCGCCCCGAGGTCTTGGATGCGCCGCGCGGTTGCCTGCCAGCCAAACTGGGTGACTTCGACCGGCACGGGTTTCGCGCCCAGCACGCTGACCACCTTCGTCTGGTCGATGATCAGCAGGAATCGCGCGCTGGCTTGCGCGACGATCTTTTCCCGCAGGAGCGCGCCGCCGCGGCCCTTGATGACATCCAGTGTGTTTCGGACTACTTCATCCGCCCCGTCGATGGCCATGTCGAGCAGTCCCTTTCCGTCCAGCTCCGTCAGCGGGATTCCCAGCTCGCGCGCGCGGGCGGCGGTGTGTTCAGAGCTGGGGACGCCCGTGATCCGCAGGCCTTCGCGGATCCTGCGCGCCAGCGCCAGCAGCGCGAACTCCGCGGTCGAGCCGGTCCCCAGGCCGACGATCATGCCGCTCTCGACCTGGGCGACCGCGGACTCGGCGGCCAGCTTCTTCCAACCGTCTTGTTCGTTTCGTTCGTCAGCCATACCCTTATTTTGTTAGATTCGGTGTGTGGCAAGTGACTCGGTCCGGCTGGTCGTGGGGATTACCGGAGCCAGCGGCTCGATCTACGGGTGGCGGCTGCTCGAAAAACTCCGCGCGGCCGGGGACGTCGAGATCCACCTGATCCTGACGCGCTCCGGCGAGCGCACGGCGTTTCTGGAGCTGGGCAAGGCGGCCGCCGATTTCAAGGCTCTGGCGGACTGTTCCTATGCGGTGGAAGATATCGGTTGCCGGCTGGCCAGCGGATCGTTTCCGACCAGCGGCATGGTGATCGCGCCGTGCTCGATTCACAGCATGTCGGCGATCGCCTCCGGGATCAGCTCGAACCTGCTGATTCGCGCGGCCGATGTGGCGCTGAAGGAGCGGCGCAAGCTGGTGCTCATGGTGCGCGAATCGCCGCTGCACCTGGGCCATCTGCGATCGATGACGGCGCTGGCGGAAATGGGAGCGATCCTGGCGCCGCCGATGCCCGCGTTTTATCACCATCCGCAAAGCGTGGATGAGATCGTGGATCAGAGTGTTGACCGTGTGCTCGATCTGATCGGATTACCTTCGCCAGAAACACGACGCTGGGACGGGCCAGTGAACACAAGGAGCAAATGAGAGTCGGATTCCAGGGAGAGTTGGGCGCATTCAGCCAGCAGGCGATCCTGCAACTTTTAGGACCCAAGGCGCGTCCGGTGCCGCATGTGCGCTTCGATCAGGTGTTCGCCGCGCTCAAGAAGGGCTCGGTGGACGCCGCGGCGATTCCGATCGAGAACACGCTGCACGGGTCGATCTACGACAATTACGATCTGCTGTTGAAGTATGACTTCGCGATCACCGCGGAAACCAACGTGCGCGTGGTGCACAACCTGATTGCCCCGCCCGGGATGACCTTCGCCCAGGTCCGCAAGGTGTATTCGCATCCGGTGGCCATCAATCAGTGCCTGGACTTTTTCGCCCGCCACAAGCGCATCGAGCGCGAACCGTTCTACGACACCGCGGGCAGCGTCAAAATGATCATGGAGCAGCGCCCGCCGGGCGGCGCGGCGATCGCCTCGGAACTGGCTGCGAAAGTCTACAAAGCGCGCATCCTGAAGCGCGGGATCGAGGACGATCCGCAGAATTACACGCGCTTCTTTCTGCTCGAACCGTCCGGTTCTAAAGCTCGCGGCGCCCGCAACGGACGGAGCCCCTGGAAGACGTCGCTGGTGTTCTCGACGCGAAATATTCCCGGAGCGCTGTTCCGGGCGCTGAGCGCGCTGGCGCTGCGCGACCTGAACCTGGTGAAGATCGAATCGCGGCCGCTGCGGGGCAAGCCTTGGGAGTATCTGTTTTACCTCGACCTGCTCGGGCGGCGCGAAGATACACCGGTGAAGAACGCCCTGGCGCACCTAGGCGAAGTCGCGGACTTCCTGCGGGTCCTGGGAAGCTATCGGGCGGCGGTCTAGAGCAACCCGAGCAGGTACGCGATGAGGAGAATTATTAGAATTGTCCCCAATCCTATACCAGCCCCGCCTCTAGGACCCCAGCGGGTGTGGCCATAGTAGCCTCCACCGAAGCCAAAAAGCAGTATCAAAATGATGATGAGTAAAATCATGGTCGTTCCTCGTTTCGTCTGAATCTCGATTCCGCGGGCGGCTCCGCGGACGTTATGCCTTCTTAGGCATTGCCAGGAGCGCAATGCCGCCAATCAGCGCCACGGCGCCAAAGATGGGAGGCAGGGGTACGTGATGGGTCTCGTCGCGCGTAGCGTGAATCGGTCCGATGTCGACCACCTTTTCGCTGGTGGTGTAGTTAAAACCGCCCCACGCAAGGCCGACCAGTCCAAGCGCAATCAGGATGAATCCAAGAGTTTTGTTCACGATGGTCTCCTTTCGGTCCGGCTTATCTACTTCTCAAACACCTTCTCAACCTGCCCGACTTTCTTCCGGATCTTGCCTGCGAGCTTCTCGACTTGACCTTCCGCGGCCAAGTCGGGGTTATTCGTGACCTGTCCCGCCTTCTGCTTGGCCATGCCCTTCAGTTCATGCAGCTTGCCTGCCATCTGATCCTTCGTGCTCGGTTTCATAACTTTAGACCTCACCACCCAACAAGCATGTCTAAGGCCACTATTAACAGGCGTTTCGACTGAAAGGTGGTGACCGCCGGGCACCAGTCGACCAAATACGGTCATTTTTTGTGCTAGGGTTATCACTAGGTCCTCCGATCCGCGAACAGAAGGGGAGATGATGATGCACGCTGCGGTTTCACTGCTGGTCATCGACGACAGTCCGGGCAGTGTGGAACTGCTCTCGACCGCGCTGGCCCAGCCCGGCCTCGAGATTCTCACGGCGTCCGACCCCGAAGAGGGACTGGACCTGTTTCGCAACCGGCGCCCCCAGGTTGTCCTGACCGATTTAATGATGCCGAAGATGAACGGCATGGAGGTGCTGGAGAGGATCGTGGAGATCGATCCGGCCACGGACGTGATCCTCATGTCGGCGCATTACTCCACCGAATCCGCCGTGGAGGCGGTGAAAAAGGGAGCCAGCGACTATCTGAACAAACCGGTCGCGATCCATCCGTTGCGGGAGCGGATCGGCAAGCTGGTAGAGGAAGTCCGGAAGCGGCAACGTGCCCTGCAGCTTGAGGACGAGTTGCGAGTGGCCTCGGAGTTCGAGGGAATCGTTGGCCGCAGCCCGCAGATGTGGGAAATGTTCCAGCGCACGCGGCGCGTAGCCCCGCACTACCGGTCGCTGCTGATCACAGGGGAGACCGGGACGGGCAAAGACTTGGTCGCCCGCGCGCTCCACCGGCTCAGTCCGGCGGCTTCCGGCAAGTACGTCGTCCTCAATTGCTCGGCGGTCGTGGAAACACTATTTGAAAGCGAGTTGTTCGGCCACGTGAGGGGTTCCTTCACCGGGGCGGCAACCGACAAGCCGGGCTTGTTCGAACATGCCCACGGAGGCACGCTGTTTCTGGATGAGATCGGGGATATGCCGCTCGCCACGCAGGCGAAGCTCCTGCGCGTGCTCCAGAATCAGGAAGTGCAGCGCGTGGGGGCGCTGAATACCCGGAAAGTGGATGTCCGCGTCATTGCCGCGACGAATCACGACCTGCGGGCCGCCGTCGCCCAGAAACGTTTTCGGGAGGATCTGTACTACCGTCTCTCCATGGTGGAAATTCAGGCGCCGCGGCTGGCGGAGCGCAAAGAGGATCTCCCCTTGCTCCAGTTGCATTTCATCGCGCGGTTTACCGCGCAGTACGGGAAACAGGTGCGCGGGCTGACGCACCGGGCGCAAATCCGGCTGTCGCGGCATGCGTGGCCTGGCAATGTGCGGGAACTCGAAAACGTCATCGGACATGCGGTCATGATGACCACGAGCGACACGGTGGACGTCGAAGACCTGCCGTCCTATTTGCACCCATCGCCGGAGCAGCCCCAGCAGATGGCTGCGGCCGCGTCTGCCGGCGGCACGCTCGCGGAGGTGGAACGTGAATATATCCTGCGTGTTCTCCGCGAGACCGATGGCGTGATCAGCACCGCAGCCACCCATCTCGGCATGCCACGCACTACCTTGAACGCCACGATGCGGAAGCTGAAGATCTCCCGCCAGGATCTGTGACGGCTAGCAGCCCATGGTGAAAACGATTGCACTGGCAAACCTGGGACAGCCAGCGAATTTCCGCGCGCTGTGTCATCGTGTTTTCTTTAGTTTGTGCGCGCGAAAATTCGAAGGCAGTCCCCAGTTTGCGCGATGACCATTCTGCCTCGGGCTGCTAGGGAGTATTCTTTTCCGCCGCGGCCTTTTCGGCGTCTTCCGCGGGGCTGGTGCCGCCGGGATCGAGGCCGAACTGCGGATCCTTGGCGCTTCCCACGACTTTGATGTGCAGGAACGTGCCCGCTCCGCGTTTGGAAAAGAATGGATCCACAGGCTTCAGTACCCAGCGTTTCCAGCCGGTCTGCGTCTGGGAAACCGTGGCGTCGAGCATCAGAGACCCGTGGAAGTCGAGTGTATCCGCAGCCATGTCGAAGGATCCGCCGATATTGACGGCCGCGCCCGGAATCGCAAATGCTAGCGTGCGGAAGGTAATGGATTCATCCTCCATCTTGAACGCTCCGCTCATCCGATTGACGGCTTGATCGACTTCTTCATCCGCTGTCTTGCCCTGACCGCGGTGAGACAGCGCATCAATCTTTTTCTGGATCCTGGACCGCAGGAACTTGCCGTTGGTCACCTCGAAGGTACCGTCCAGCAAGAGCTTCTCCTTCACCTTCTCCTCCAGGGGCGGGATGCCGATTTTGGTGTTCAGCTTGAGAGTTCCTTCCATCATCGGCGGTCCCTTCATGGCCAGCGTCAACACGTCCCGCAAGCGGCCCGCCGGCATGGATGCCTCAAGCGAAATCGTCTTGCGCGTGTCCCCGTCGTGTTTGACCACGAATCCGGTGGTCGTGAAGTGGGTGGAACCAAGCGTCGCAACCACCGGCTTCAATTCCGTGTTCCCGTTGGTTCCGTCGACCAACACTTCGAAGGTGGTGGTCAGCGGCACCGGATTCCCGGACCTCTTCAAACGGAAATCAGGCACGGTCGCCTCGCCGCGGGCGGTAATCGAGGAAAGCGTTCCTTCAAACTTCCCCGTCGACCGCAGAATCCCGGCGATTCCCTTGAAGATACCCAGGTCGGCATGATCGAAAAGATAGTCGCCGTCGAGCGGAGTATCCCCCGGCTCGCCGGCCGCCCAAGGGCCAAATACGCCCGTGCAGTGAATCTCCCCCGGCGGCTTGGGATTCGACAAGACCGCCGTGTACTTCATGGCCACGTCCTTTCCGGCGGACTCCAGGCGGAGGTCGTGAATGTCGAAGCGCAGGGGAACTTTGGTTTTGTCTTTGGGAAGAATCGTCAAACGAGCATTCCGTATGAGGGCTTCCTCGATCACCACACCGCTTGACCCGGTCTTTGCGGCGGGCGATTCCTTCGGGGCGTCCTGGTTCGCTTCATGGGACGCGAAACTCGTCCTCTCGCCTTTCGGTGGGATTTGGATTTCCAGGCCGTCGAGCGTTACCTGATTCACGGTCTTGGGCGTATCGAGAAGCGCCCCCAGATCGACCTCGAAACTGAAGTGCTGGATCGTAAACAGAGGTGGCACATCGCTTCGGCCGCGCTGCCGAAGGACTAAATTCGTGCCCTCCACTCGCGCCAAGGTACCTCGCCCGCCGGTAAAGAGCAGCCGGAGCGGCGAGGCAGGCGGAATATGCACGTGGAGACGAGCCAGTTCGACGTCGCTATCGAACCGCTCGCGCAGATATTGGATAGCTTGCTCCCGGATATACGGCTCGGCACGCTTCGCCAAAATGAAGGCGGCGAGAAAGAGTGCCCCGGCTACGACGACGAAAGCTAACGCGCTGGCGATGAGCCACTTCTTTCGCCGAGGAGTCATGTCCCTTCCCTTACTTCAGACGGCTACGATCATTCGTGCGGAAACCTGCGCCGGAATACTGATAGTCTCCTGACCGCACCTGGCCATGGCGCGTCACTTGTCCGATTTTCCCTTGCTGTCCTCTTTTGCAGGTTTCTCCCGTTTCCCTCTGGTTTGGGGCTGCCGCCGGTCGGCTGCCGGGGCCTGAGGCTTTTCAGCCACGGCCGGCGCGGCTTGTCGGGGAGGCTGCTGAGCGACCACAGGCTGCTGCTTCTGTTGCTGCTGCCGCTGCCGGGCGTCCTGCTGCTGCTTCTGTTGCTGCTGCTGCCGGGCCTCCTGCTGCTGTTTTTGTTGCTGCTGCTGTTGGGCGTCCTGCTTCTGCCTCAGTTGCTGCTGCCGCTGAGCATCCTGCTGCTGTTTCTGTTGCTGCTGCTGCCGGGCGTCCTGCTGCTGCTTCTGTTGCTGCTGCTGCCGGGCGTCCTGCTGCTGTTTCTGTTGCTGCTGCCGCTGAGCATCCTGCTGCTGTTTCTGTTGCTGCTGCTGCCGGGCGTCCTGCTGCTGCTTCTGTTGCTGCTGCCGCTCGGCGTCCTGCTGCTGCTTCTGTTGCTGCTGCCGCTGCCGGGCGTCCTGCTGCTGTTTCTGTTGCTGCTGCCGCTGGGCGTCCTGCTTCTGTTTCAGTTGCTGCTGCTGTTGGGCATCCTGCTGCTGTTTCTGTTGCTGCTGCCGCTGGGCATCCTGCTGCCGCTTCTGCTGCTGCTGCTTCTGGGCGTCCTGCTGCTGTTTCTGTTGCTGCTGCCGTTGGGCATCCTGCTGTTGTTTCTGTTGCTGCTTCTTCTGGGCGTCCTGTTGCTGTTTTTGTTGTTGCTGTTTTTGGACCTCCTGCTGCTGTTGCCGCTGCTGTCCGGAAGGCTGCTTCTGCTGACGGGTTACGGCAGGCTGAGGCACGGCTTTCGGTTGCGGCGCACCCTTAAAATCAGTGCCGACCTTGGGCTGAATCCGCCGGACCCGGCCCATGTCGACGACGCGAACCGGAGCGCTCGGCGCGGGCGCACTCTGGCGCATCCGCTGGACGTCAGCCGTGGGGAGCGGGCGGCCGGGATTCTTCGCGAGCGCCGGCTGCTGCCGGTCGAAGGGAACCGGAGCCGGAGGAGGAGCCCTTCGCGCCACCACAGGCCGGCTCAGCACATTGGCCGGCGGACGCGGAGCCCGGGACGCGGTGTCTGCCCTGGCGCCCAGAACGCTGTCCCTATGCGGCGCGATCGACGGAGCGGCGAAAACCTGGACCCGGGAAAGTTCCGCGGACGGTACCGCGCGCGCATCCTGCGTCACCCGGCGTCCCCGGGAGAAGGTTTCTTGCGGAACCGCCGTAACGCCGTTCCGAACATTCCGGTTCACGTACTTGATGTTGCCAATCGCCCTGTTATTGGAGTTCCTGCTTTCCTTGTAATAGTTATTGATGGTGGTGTTATTGAACACCGTATTGGTGTCGTTCACCCGCCGGAAGTAGCCCTGGCTCGCCTGGTAAGACGGGAAATACGGCTCGCGAGGACCCAGCGGGAACCATCCCACGGCCGCGGCCGTGCCGAAGGAAAAGCTCAAACTGAAACCGGAACCGCCTCTTCCTCCGCCCACCCACGCCACTAGCGCCGGTGCATAGACAGGAGTTACGCCATATGGCCCGGGAATCCAGCCCCAGCGACCGCCAAAGGTCGCCCAGCGGCCATAGTGGTAGGGAGCGAATCCCCACGGTGCATCGTCCACCCAGGTCCAGCCCCAGGGCTCGATCCAGGCCCAATGCCCGTCATGATAGGGCGCCCACCCTGCGTCGACCGAAGTCGGCATCCACACGTTGCCGTAGCCGGGCTGGTTATCCCAGCGGCCGTACTCGTCCAGGTCCTCATAGCCGTTCATTTCGCGGGAAACGTAACGCGCCGACGGCGACCGGTCTTCCCGAAGATCGCGCGAGGAGCACCACTGGTCCCAGGCATCGGGTCGAGGAGCGGACGCGAGGCTGTAGTCGATTCGATCGTAGCCCCTGACGGCCACCTGTTGACGCGCATAGACCGGGAAGGTATCCCCTCCGCCGGTCACCTCGCCCTCCCCATCGCGAACCGTAATGGTCGTGATCTGGGAATCGGGATCGGCGTCGATGCGATAGTCGCCGGGGCGAAGCATCGTGAACGCCACGTTGGGCGTATCGACCTCGAAGACCTGATTCTGCCCGAAATTGCGCATGCGGACCGTAAGCGTCCCTTCGGAAAGCCGGATCTGCACCGTCCGGTCATCCAGGTTCAGAAACTGGAACGCCGTATTGGGGCCCAAACGCAGAGCCGTCGACCCGACGTGCAACTCGCTTCGCCCCCGGTTGCCCACCCAAATGTTGTCACCGGGGATAAGCGGACGATTCACACTCGCATCCACCCAGGCATCCACGCTGGCCGGCTGGAAAGACACCGGACCATCCATGTAGTTGAGCCGGCCGACCCGGCCCGGCGGGTCTATCTGCGCAGCCAGGAACGCTGCCGATAGGACGATCAGTACTGCAATCCTCTTTACGTGCCGCATAGTTTTTCTCCGTTAACTCTTAATGCACGTGTACGGCCAAGCCATGCCGTGGGCAACTGGAACCCGTGCTCCCGGTTCGGAACGCTCCGGCAGAATTGAACGTCACCGGTAATCTTGGCGGCGTAGAATCCGTCATAGCTCCTAACGCCTTTGCCCTGAGAGGCTGGCGGACCGCCCTGATCGGGCGAGAAGGGGACCTACGTGAGAAAAGTCCTGTTTTGGATGCATCTGACCGCCGGAGTTGTCTGCGGCGTCGTCATTCTGGTCATGTGCGTGACGGGGACCGCGCTGGCCTTCGAGAAACAGATCAATGCGTGGCTCGAGCGGTCGGATGCACGCGTCGTTCATCCGGCGCAGGGCTCGGCCAGGCTGCCACTCGAAGCGCTGCTGGCCAAGGTCACGGAGCAGAAGCGCAATGATCAAAAGCAGGGTTCGCCCTCGGCCATCACCGTCCGATCCGGTGCGAGTGAGCCCGTCGAAGTCTCGATGGGGCGCGCCGGGACTTTGTATGTGGATCCCTATACCGGAAGCATCCTCGACCAGAGTCAGCCCATTCAGTTCGGCCAACCCGCGGCCCAAACCAAAGCCAGGGCCTTCTTCCGGACGATGGAAGACTGGCACCGCTGGCTGGGCGCGTCCGGCCGGAATCGTAACACCGGAAAAACGATCATGGATGCCGGCAATCTGGCTTTCTTCTTCATCGTGCTTAGCGGCCTCTATATGTGGTTTCCGCGCAAGCTCACCTGGCAGCACTGGCGCCCCTCGGTCTGGTTCCGCGGCGGCTTGACGGGCAAGGCTCGCGACTGGAACTGGCATAACACGATCGGAGTGTGGTGCTGGGTGCCCCTGGTGCTGGTGGTGGGAAGCGGTGTGATCATGTCGTATCCGTGGGCCAGCAATCTGCTTTATACGATGACCGGCAGTCCCCTGCCGCCTCAGCCCGGCGCGGGCCGGGGAGGGCCCGGGAAGGGCGCCGTCAAAGGACCGGGTCGAGGCGCGGAAGGACGAGCAGGAGAAGGACGAGGCCCGGGAGGCGCTGCGTTCGCCGGGCGGGGACAGGGTGGGCCCGGAGGCGGACCCGGCTTCGGCGGTTTCGGCGGATTCGGCGGCGGCGCGCCCGCCAACTGGGATGGTCTCGACCAAGCCTGGCCCAAGGCCGAGCGGCAGGTCGCGGGATGGAAATCGATTCGCGTGCAAGGATCGGCCAACGTGAATGCACCGTTCACGTTCGCGATCGACCGCGGAGACGGCACCCAGCCGCAGTTGCGAGGCACGCTCACGGTCAACCGCGCCACCGGCGCCATCATGAACTGGGCCGACTTCTCAAGCAACAGCACCGGGCAGCAGCTTCGACTGCTGGCGCGATTCACCCACACCGGCGAAAGCCTGGGCGTGATCGGACAGACCATTGCCGGGATCGCCACGCTGGGTGGCGCCGTGATGGTTTACACGGGTATCGCCTTGTCGCTGCGGCGGTTGTTTGCATGGCGCAGGCGGCGCAAGCAGCAGACGGAGATGGACACGGCGAAGATCGGCGCGGCCTGACCGAAGAATTGCTTCGGTGGCCTTCAGGGAGAAGCATCGAGCTTGGCCAGCTCCCCGGCAAAGAGCGGATTCTGCGGAAACTCCGCGACGAGTTCCGTCAGTTGCGTGCGTGCCAGTGCAATGTTCTTCTCGCGCAGCGCCACCATCGCCAGGATGATCTTCGCAAAGGGCCGCAGGTAACGGCCGCGCGCGGCGGCGATTTCGAGCTGCTCGATGCCGTCCTCCTTATCGCCGCTAATTCCCTTGAGCTTAAGAAACCATCGCTTGAGTAAAGGCAGGCTGCCGATGATGTAATTCGCGGCGCCCAGGGTGAGGTAGGCATCGGCGGCATCCGGGTTGACGGCCAGAAGTCGCTTGGCGAACTTGTCCGCCTCGCGGATCTTGCCGAGACTCTCCATCTGGTGCTTCTCGATCAAACTGGCATAGTCGGCCTGCATGCCCAGGCTAAGGGTCATGACGAACAGGGCGTTCACATTCTCCGGGTCCGTCTCCAATTGAGGACGGGCCAAGTCTTGCGCTCGCAGGTCCGCGGCGAAGAAGGCGGCGCGCAGATCGGGGTCCGGCTTGATCGCGATCTTGCCCAGGAAACGCTTGTTGTTCAGGAAGTACTCGGAGGTCAAGACCCCTTGGCGGTAACACTCCTCGAACAAGTAGCTCGCCGCTTCCGCGGCCATGCCGAGAGCGTCGCCGGGATGGGATGCCTGCCAGGCGGCGAACTTCGCGCGAGCTTCCTCAGGCTTCAGCTCATACAGCAGCCGAAACCCGGCGTCGAGTTCCGGAGTGTCCGAAAACCGCGCCTGCCCCGCCCCGAGGGGCGCCGCCGGGACCAGCAGCGCCACCAGGGCTACATGAAAGCGGTACCCACGCCAAGTTTGTTGCCGCACAGCCACGGCAGCAATCCCTCCCAAACGATCGACTAGTCTTTGCGTTCCCGGAACGAGTACTTGTTCAGCAGGGACAAGAGCTTCGCGGCCGCCTTGGGCGCGCGCACTCCCTTCATCACGATATCCTTGTTCTCCAGCTTCTTGCCATAGAGCGTCGCGTTGTCGTCGAGGTCCTGCCGCAGAGTTGCGCCTTGCAGGGAAATCCCGGCAAACAGTCCCTGCGATCGCGACCACGAAAGAATGTCGGCGTGCATCTGGGCGTCGGTTTGCGCCGTTGCCGTGCGTCCCACCGGACCCGCCGCGACCGAGCCTTCCGCGCCTAAAGTGAACTTGCTCTCGAGCAGTTTGTCCGCTCCCCGCTTCGTCATAACCAACATAATCAAGTCGGTCGAAGAGCCGCCGATCTGGAAGCCAACACTCCCGCCCTCGATGCGGACCGTGGCCGGCGCCGACCAACCCTTGCCGCCGTTGTTCCGGCAGAGCAGGTAGCCTTTTCCGTATTTCCCGCCCACGATGAACGCTCCGGTCTTCAGGTCCGGCACAATCACGATGCAGTGAGCGTTCTCAAGCAGTTCCTGCGGAATGCCTTTATCCGGCGCCGACATGACCTCGGAAAAGACAGCCGCCGCCTCTTGCAGCCGCTGTGCGGGCTCGTTGTCCTTGGCCAGCAATGGCGTAACAGCCAATGCCGCCACCATGATGAATCTCATTTCTCACCTCTTTCCGTCGGCCGGGTTAGCGCTACACGCCTTATGGGCGACTGACTTCCTCCTTGCACGAACCATGCCAAGTCGCTCGGGACGATATTTACCGCCTGGCGAAGGATAGAAGTGGGCGATTTCACCCGCTGACTCGGCGGCCGAAGGGCGGTCTATTCGTAATCATCCGCGGATCTCTCAAAACCGCCCCTCGATCCGCTCACTTACCGTTTGGCCTTGCAATTGCGACGGAAAGCAATGGAAAGCATCGGATTGGCTGTCTCAAAGGAGAACACGAACATGCTTTGGACCATCTTTGTGATTTTGCTGGTGCTGTGGGCCCTGGGTTTGGTCACTGCCTATACGATGGGCGGGCTGATTCATCTATTGCTGGTCTTCGCGCTGGTTGTGCTGGTAATCCGCCTGGTCCAAGGACGCAAGATCGTCTGACGGGACTGGCGCAGTGTGACAAGAAAGAGACAAGGAAATTACTATGAGATTTATCCGAGTAGCTAGTGCCGCCGGCATATGCTTGCTCTTCGCCACGATGGTTCCCGTGTACGCGCAGCGCGGCCAGAAGGGCAATAAGAAAGGTAGTTCGGAAAAGCAGCAGAGGAGCGCGCCGCGGCAACAGAGGCAGGCGCAGCCTCAACGCGCTCAGCAGCAGCGGCAGAAGCAGGCGCAACCTCAGCGCGCTCGACAGCCGCAGCAACGGTCGCCACAACAGTCCCAACGCGCTCAGCAGAACAGGCAATCGCAGAATCAGCGCTCCCGCGACCAAGCGCGAGCATGGCAGCAACAGAAAGGCTGGCTGCAGCACGGAGGCTGGCAGGGACATAGTTCCTGGCAGCACAATCGCGCTTGGAACTGGGCCGCCGAGCATCGAACCTGGGCGCAGCGTGGGGGCTACGGCGGGTACTACATCCCTCAGACGACCTTCGGTCTTTACTTCGGCCGCCAGCATTTCTTCCGCCTTCACACGCGCCCGGTGATCTACATGGGATATCCGCGCTTCGCCTACGGCGGGTTTTCGTTCCTGCTGCTGGATCCGTGGCCGGAATACTGGCCTGATAACTGGTATGACTCCGATGATCTTTACATCGACTACGACGATGGCTACTACCTGTTCAACCGCAGATATCCGCAGGTCAGACTTGCGGTGACGGTGGCCCTGTAGCCCGGCGCGAGGCGGCTACTTCTGGTCGCTTCCGGCGATGCTCGACGCCAGGTAGTTGACCACTTTGGCTTCGTCGCGCGCGACCTCGTAATAGGCGGCCTTGAGCAGCTGGTCCTTGCGATTGAGCAGCGTCTCGCGGATGGTCTGCTGAACCGAGGGATCATCGAGCAATCTCTGGCCGGCCGGCTCGCGCGTGATGACCTTCAGAATGCGGTAGCCTTCCGCGGTGCGTTCGACCGGCGTCACCTCGCCCGGCTGGAGCGCCATGATAGCCTTGCGCAGTTCCACGTTCGCCTGCTCCAGCGCCGATTCGCGCACGAAGCCGATATCGCCGCCGGCCTGGGCCGAATCGGGATCTTCGGAATAGTTCTGCGCGAGCATCGCGAAGTCCTCGCCCTGCTTGACGCGTTCGTACAGGCTGTCGATCTTCTTGCGCGCCTGCGCTTCGTTCTGGGCCTTGTCGTTGCGCAGATTGCGGACATTGGGGTTGGGTACGGGCGTCACCAGGATCTGGGCCAGATGAATTTGCGGCTCGGGCAGGTTGAAGTTAGCCTTGTTGGCGTCGTAGAAGTCGGCGATGTCTTTGTCGGCGATGCTGATGCGGGAGGTGGTTTCCTTGTTGAGCAGCTTCTGCACGCTGAGATCGCGGCGCAGCTGGGCCTTGAGATCCTCCACCGTCATCTTGCGCTCATTGAGCTGCTTCTGAAACTCCTCCTGGGTGTAGGGCGCCTTGAGCTCGGAGAATTTCGCGTCCACGTCCGAATCGGTCGCCATCAAGCCGCTCTTCTCGGCGCGCTGCAGCATGATTTCGTTGTCGATCAGCGTACGCAACACCTCCAGGCGCTGGATGGCCACCTGGTCGTCGCTGGGATGCTCGGATTGGCCGAATTGGGAATACTGGTATTGTTTGTCGAGCTCGGCGAAGGTGATGGCCCGGCCGTTGACCGTGGCCGCCACTCCGGCCGGCGCGGAACGGTTGCAGGCGGAACACAGCAGCAGCAGCAGAGAAGGAGCAACCAGGGCACGGCGCATGGGGAGTTTTCATTTTAACAGGGCGCGAGGCGTATGCAGCCGCGCCTGGCCGTCGCGGACCGGATCTCGGGGATATAATCGAAGAATGCGTTATCTCGTAGTTGTCGTTGCGGGACTTGCCGCCTTCGCCCTGGCGGCGCTGGCGGATGTAACTACCGTCGAAGAGATTGTCTGCAAGGTGAACGGGGAAATCATCACCAATCTCGATCTGGCTCACGACCGCGCCAATCTTGAAAAGCAGTTGCGCGCCGGCGGCCTCACCGGCCAGCGCCTGGAAGATGGCATCAAGGCCGAAAGCCCCAATCTGCTGCGGGACAAGATCGACACCCTTCTCCTGGTCCAGAAAGGCAAGGAACTGGAGTTGAAGGTGGATCCGGACGTCAATAAGTACATCGCCGACCTCCAGCGCCAGTTCAAGATGGCCGATCCGGACAAATTTCAAGCCCTGGTGCGCCAGGAAACCGGGAAATCGTATGAGGACTTCAAGGCGGATCTGAAGAACAGCTTCTACGTCCAGGGAGTGGTCAGCGAAGAGGTCATGCGCAAGATCAAGTTCACCACCGAAGAAGTCCGCGCCTACTACGACGCCCACAAGGACGAGTTCCAGCGCCAGGAACGCGTGTTCCTGCGGGAAATCGCCATTTCCACCGAAGGCAAGGACGAGGCCGGGGTCGCGGCCGCCGAAAAGAAGGCCAAGGACCTGGTGGAGCGGGCCCGCAAAGGCGAGCGCTTCCCCGAGCTGGCGCAAACCAACTCCGATTCCGCGACGGCCAAGGACGGCGGCGCGCTGGATCCTTATAAGAAGGGCGACCTGGCGCCGGCCATCGAAGCCGCGGTTTGGGATAAGGAACGCGGGTACATTACCGATCCGATCCAGATCCCCAGCGGCTGGCTGATCCTCAAAGTGGATGAGCACTATAAGGCCGGGCTGGCGGGCTTTGAGGAAGTGGAGACCGACATTCAAAACCGGATTCTGGATTCCCGGCGGCAAGCTGCGTTGCGCGCGTATTTGACCAAGCTGCGCGAAGACGCGTTCCTGGAAATTAAGGCGGGCTACGAGGACAGCGCCGCGGCTCCCGGCAAGGACACGGCCTGGCAAGACGCGGTGAAGCTCAAACCGGAGACCATCACCAAGGAAGAGGTCTTGCAGAATCCTCCGATGAAGCGCATCCTCGGCCTGATTCCGATTCCCGGCACAAAAGCGTCGGGAACATCCTCTTCGCGCTAGGGGTCAATGAAGGCGCCCTATCTTAGCGAGCTTCAGCCTAACCAAACTGTTCAAGGCACGTTCCTGGTTTCCTACAAGGACGTGCGCCAGAAGAAGTCGGGCGATCCGTACCTGTCGCTGACGCTGACCGACCGCACCGGCGAGCTGGACGCCAAGATGTGGGACAACGCGGCGGAGGCGCTCACCACCTTCGAGCGCGACGATTTCGTGCAGGTCAAGGGCCTGCTGCAGATTTTCCAGAATCGCCCGCAGCTCACGCTGCACAAGATCCAGCCGGTGCCGGAATCGGAAATCGACCTGGCCGATTTTCTGCCGGCCTCCCTGCGTGATCGCGACGAAATGTTCCGCGAGCTCGAAGGCTGGGTTGCGGGCATGTCTGACCCGCACTTGAAACAGCTCCTGGAAGCCGTGTTCGCGGATGAAGAGATCGCCCAGGCTTATCGCACGGCGCCGGCCGCCAAAACCGTCCATCACAACTGGATCGGCGGGCTGATCGAGCACGTTCTTTCCCTGTGCCAGCTGGCGAAGTTCAGCGCGGCGCATTATCCGCACATCGATTTCGACCTGCTGCTCACCGGCGTGCTGCTGCACGACGTCGGCAAGATCCGCGAACTGCACTACGCCCGCAGCTTCGGCTACACCACCGAAGGCCAGCTTCTGGGACACATCCAGATCGGCGTGCAGATGGTTCTCGACAAGCTGCGGCTCATTCCCGACTTTCCGCCGCGCTTGCGGGATCTGGTGGTTCACATGATCCTGTCGCATCATGGGCAGCTGGACTTCGGCTCTCCCAAAATCCCTCTGTTCCCCGAGGCGCTGCTCCTGCATCTTCTGGACAATATGGACTCCAAGATGGAATGCATGCGGGCGCTGATCGACCGCGACCGGCAGATTGAAGGCGTGTGGACCGGATACAGCTCGCCGCTTGAGCGCGCGGCCCTGAAGAAACGCAAATACCTGGATGCCACCCCCGCGGCCGCGGCCGCAACGCCGCCGGCGGCGAAACAGAATCCTCGGGCATCCGGTCCGGAGTCTCCCTTCGCCGACAAGCTGCGTGGGGCGCTGGGCGGCAGCCCTGCCGGCAACAAATCTTGAAACGTCCCGCCGGTTCGAAGAGCCTTCCGCCGCCGCTGGAGCTGACCTGCCTCCAGGCGCTGTGGCGGCTGGGCGAAGGCACGGTGCACGACGTTCGAAAGGCCGTATCGAAGGAGCGCATCCTGGCGTATACCACGGTGATGACGCTGCTCGGCCGTCTGGAGAAACGCGGCTGCGCCACGCGCCGCAAGCCGGGACGTTTCTACATTTACCGGCCCAGGATCAGCCGCGAGACTCTGCGCGAACACGCGCTGAAGCAGCTTCTGGACGAATTCTTCGACGGATCGGCCGAGGCCTTGCTGCGCTACTTGCGAGAACCGCGTGCCGGCTCGCGCTAAGATCTAAAGGTAAGAGTACCCGGCGCAACACATTACGTTTCCATGGCAAAATTCAAACCGGCGGGATCCAAGAAGAGGAAATCCGCGCCCGACTCAAAACGAGGCCTGCTTCCCTGCGCCTTCATCATTCTTCTCGGCTTCGGTCTGATTTTTTGGCTGTTTTACCTGGTCCTGAGGTCCCGAAGCGGAAGTTAAGAGACGAATGCGTATCGATCAAAGACAACCCGGCCAATTGCGCCCCGTGACCGTCACCACGGATTATCTGCTGACCGCCGAGGGCTCGGCGCTCATTGAAGTCGGCAACACGCGCGTGCTGTGCGCGGCGTCGGTGGAAGAAAGCGTTCCCTCCTTCCTGCGCGGTTCGGGCAAAGGCTGGGTGACCGCCGAATACTCCATGTTGCCGCGCGCCACATCTACACGCACGGCCCGCGAGGTATCCAAAGGACGGGCTTCTGGCCGGACTATGGAGATACAGAGGTTGATCGGGCGGTCGCTCCGGTCGGTGATCGATATGGACGCCCTGGGCGAGCGCAGCGTGATTCTGGATTGCGACGTGCTGCAGGCCGACGGTGGAACCCGCACGGCCGCCATCACCGGCGCCTATATCGCGCTCTCGGCGGCGCTGCGGCAGCTGGTGAAATTCGGCGCGCTCAAGAAATCGCCGATTCGCGATTTCGTCGCCGCCACCAGCGTCGGCATCGTCGGGGGCACGCCCATGCTCGATCTCTGCTATCAGGAAGACTCGCAGGCGGAGGTCGACATGAACGTGGTCATGACCGGCGACGGGAAATTCGTAGAAGTGCAGGCCACCGCGGAAAAAACTCCGTTTGACGACGCCCAGATGGCCGAGCTTCTCGCCCTGGCGCGGCAGGGAATCCAGGAACTGGTCGCGCTCCAGAAACAGTTCGAAGAGAAGTGATCGTCCCGTGACGGTTTACTGCGCCACGTCCAATCCAGGAAAGTTGAAAGAGTTCCAGCTCGCCGCGCCGGACTTCGATGTGCGGCTGCTTCCCCGCCCCGTGCCTCCGCCCGAGGAGACCGGCGAAACGTTCGAAGAAAACGCCATCGGTAAGGCGGAATATTACGGCGGCTTCACGGACGGATATCTGTTTGCCGACGATTCCGGCCTGGAGGTCGATGCGCTGGGGGGAGCGCCGGGCGTGCACTCGGCGCGCTATGCTGCGTCTGATTCGAACCGCGAAGCGACCGATGCCGACAACAATGCTCTCCTGTTGCAGCGGCTGCATGGCATCGCGGACCGGACGGCGCGGTTCGTCTGCGTGATCGCCCTGGTGAAGGACGGCAAGCTGGTCCGGACCTTTCGCGGAACCGTGGAGGGCCGGATCCTCGATGCCCCGCGCGGCTCGGGCGGATTCGGCTACGACCCGCTGTTTTACTACGAACCCTTCGGCTGCACCTTCGGGGAGGCGCCCATCGCCGACAAAATGCTGGTGAGCCATCGCGCACAGGCACTCGAAGCGATGTTTATTTACCTCCGAGGTATCTCTGCCAGCGCAGAAAACCGATCATCGTCTTCGCATCGATGATCTTGCCCGTCTGAATCAGCTTGTCGATTTCCCGCGCCGTGAACCACCTGGTCTCGATCCGTTCGTCCTCCATGGGAGTCGATTCGCCCTGGGTCAGCTCTCGAGCGGTGTAGATGGTCATCTTCTCCGCCAGAAAACCGGGACTGGGATAGAAGTCGGCCAGCTTGGCCCATTTTTTGGCGCGCAGACCGGCTTCCTCCACCAGCTCGCGCTTGGCGGCTTGCAGCGCTGTCTCGCCTTCGTCGATACGCCCGGCCGGCAACTCCCACATATACCGGCGCGCGGGCAGACGGTACTGCTTGACGAGAAGCACGCGCCGCTTCTCGTCGATCGGCATCATCACCGCCGATCCGCCGTGCTGCACAATCGCCCGCTTGATTTCGAATCCGTCCGGATCCAGGGCCCGATCCATGGTGACGTGAAAAATGGGTGTTCGGATGAGTTCTTTAGAAGAGATCAGTTTCATTTGGATTTGCTTGTGGACTTGATCGCCCGCTCGAACTGCTTCACGGGCAGAGTATTCAGGATATCGCCGCGCTCCAGCCACCCGCGCCGCGCCATCAAAACTCCGTAGCGCATGTTGGCCAGATGTTTGGGATGATGCGCGTCGGTCGAGACGACGAACTTCGCTTTCCGCGCTTTCGCCGCCCGCACCAGCGACGCCGTCAGATCCAGGCGCTCGGGACTGGCGTTGATTTCAAGATAGACGTTGCGGCGCGCCGCCACCGCGGCCACTGCTTCAAAGTCGTACGAGTACGCATCGCGATTCAGGAGAATGCGGCCGGTGGGATGCCCCAAGGCTCGCAAGTGCGGGCATTCGAGCGCCCGCAGCAGCCGGTCGGTCATTTCCGCGGCTTCCAGATTCATGTAGCTGTGGACGCTGCCGATCACGAAATCGAGCTCGCCCAGCGCGTCGTCTTCCAGGTCCATGGAGCCGTCGCGGCGAATGTCGCACTCCAGGCCCGAGAACACGCGAATCCCCAGCGCTTTCTGGTCCATTTCACGAACCTTGTGCGCGAACGCCACGGCGCGCTTCTCGTCCAGCCCGTTGGCCATCGCCAGGGCTTTGGAGTGGTCGGTGATGGCGATGTATTCGTAGCCTCGTTCCCGCGCTGCTTCGGCCATCTCTTCGAGTGTGGCGCGGCCGTCGGTTTCAAGCGTATGCATGTGGACATCGCCGCGGATGTCGCCCAGCTCCACCAGATTGGGCAGCGTGCCCGCCTCGGCCGCTTCGATTTCGCCCTGATTCTCGCGCAGCTCGGGAGGGATCCAGCGCAAGCCCAGCGCTTCGTAGATCTGCTCTTCGGTCTCGCGCGCGACGATCTCCTTGGTGTCGACCTTTGACAGACTGTACTCGCTGAGCGTCAGCCCCATCTTCTGCGCGCGGCTCCGCAGGACGATGCTGTGCTCCTTGCTCCCGGTGAAGTATTGCAGCGCGGAACCGTAGCTTTCCTTGGGGAGCGCGCGCAGGTCCACCTGCAATCCTTCCAGGCCGAACTTGACGCTGGCTTTGTTCGTGCCCTTTCCGAGAACCTCGTGTACCTTGGGATGCTGGGTGAACGGCTCGATGGCCGCTTCGGCGTCCGGACCCGTCGCCAGAAGATCGAGATCGCCCACCGTCTCCTTGCCGCGCCGCAGGCTGCCCGCGGGCGTCACGGTTTCGACGCCCGGGATCGCCTTCAGAAACGTGACCAGCTCGTCGGCCACCCCGTAGGCGAAGCTCAGGAGAAACCGGCCCGCCCGCTGCCGGTACGCGGCGATCGAACGGAGCACTTTTTCCTCAAGTTTGGCCCCCATTCGAGGTAATTCGCGCAGTTTTTGCTCCTGGCAGATCTTCTCCAGACCATCGATGGTCGAAACCCGGTAATGCTCGAACAGGGTCCGGATTCCCTTCGGCCCCAGGCCTTGGATCTTCAGCAACTCCAATGCAGTAGGCGGATACACCTCAAGCATCTGATCGCGCCTGTCGAAGCTTCCCCGCTGCTCGATTTCCTCCAGCGCCGACGCGATTCCCTTGCCGATTCCGGGGATATCGGTCACTTTCTTCGCCGGATCCTTGAGGATGGCCGAGATAGGCTCCGGATAACCCTCGATGACCGACGCCGCGTTGCGGTAGCTGCGGATGCGGAACCCATCTTCGCCGGCGATTTCCATCAGGTCGGCGGTCTCCCACAGCAGCCGGGCGATCTCTCGATTTTCCATGAGTTAGAGATGCGGTTCCACGTGTACCAAAACGTCTGCTACCCAATCCAAGCGATTCTTCAAGTGACGCTTCACCGCCCGGGCGATTTCATGCGAGGCCAACACGCTCAGGTTGGGATCCACTTCCAGGTGCAGATCGACATGGTAGCGCAGTCCGGTCTTGCGGGCATAGCATTTGTCCACACCCAGTGCGCCGGGCACGCCCAGCGCCTCGGCGCGCAGAGCGGCCATCTGGGCCGGATCAGGCATGGTGTCCATCAGTTGCAGTGCGGTCTCGCGCACCACCCGAAAGCCCACGAAAATGACGATCAGCCCGATCAGGAATCCGCCGTAGCGGTCCGCGTTGCGCAGACTCTCGGGACCATACACCGCCAGCAGGACCGCGATCAGCGCCACGGAACCGGAGAGAATGTCGACCGAGTCGTTCCAGGCGTCGGCGGTCAGCGCGGCGCTGCGGGCCGCCCGGCCTGTCCGCATCTTCACCGCGGCCATGACGGCTTTCGTGACAATCGACAAACCCAGCGGCCAAATCGCGAACAGGGCGGGCGTCTGCCGGCTGGGTTCGAGGGAGTGGATGCAGATTCCCGCGCCTGCCGCCGCCAGCAGCACGCCCACGGCCAGGGCGATCAGCGTTTCGAAGCGTCCGTGGCCGTAGGGATGATCCTCGTCGGCCGGCTTGGCGGCGACCCGCAAACCCACATACACCAACCCCGAGGAGATCACGTCGGCGGCCGATTCGACGCCGTCCGAGACAGTCGCCACGGAGTGCGCCGCGAGACCCACGCCGGTCTTCAGCGCCGCCAGCACGGCGCTCGCCGCGATCCCAGCCAGGGCCACGCGGGCAGCCGTGCGCTCCGCAGAGAGCATACTCTTCGAGGTTACCAGGATGACCCCGCCATTGCCTACAATTGAGATGCAGATGCGCGAACCGCTCACCGCGCTCCCTTCCGATCTCGAAGCGATCCCCGACCGCCCCGCCGTCTTCCTGCTGTGGGCCGGCCAGGGCGCGCCCTACCTGGCGCGGACCGCGCTGCTGCGGCGGCGCCTGAGGCGTCTGCTTTCCAATCGCGAACGGCTCTCGAGCGTGCTGAACCTGCGGGGCGTCGTCGAGCGGATCGAATACTGGCCGACCGGATCGAGACTTGAATCCGCGCTGGTCCATCTGGATCTCGCCAAGCGATACTTTCCCGAGGACGTATCGCGCATCACGCGCCTCAAGCCGCCGGTGTTCCTGCGGCTGACGCTAAACAATCCCTTCCCCGAACGATGCTGACGACCCGGCTCGGCCGCGGGCTGTATTACGGACCCTTTGCCGGGCGCGCGGCGGCGGAACGGTTTCAGAACGAAATGCTGGACCTGTTCCAGCTGCGGCGCTGCGAGGAAAACCTGGCCCCGGCGTCCGATCATCCCGGCTGCATCTATGGCGAAATGAACAAGTGCCTGCGGCCCTGCCAGCAAGTGGTCTCGATCGAGGAGTACCGGCACGAAGCGGCGCGCGTCGAACAGTTCCTGCGTACCGAGGGAGCCTCGCTGCGCGAATCGGCCGAGACGGCTCGCGATCAGGCCAGCGCGGCGATGCAGTTCGAGGAAGCCGAGCACATGCACCAGAGGCTGAATCGCATCGCCGAAGTGCGGGCTAGTGCGGGTGACTTGGCCCGCACACTCGAAAAGCTGGCCGGGGTGGCCGTAGTGCCGTCGGCCGTTCCGGAGACGGTGGATCTCTTCTTTCTGGCTGGCGGACGATGGCTCGATCCACGGGCGTTTTCTCTTTCGGAAAATGCTGCTTTTCTGGAAAATGCGTCGATGGATCGGCGTTTACGTGAGCTTTGCGCGGGCATTTCACCCGGCTCAGCCCCCGACCTCGAACATCTGGCGATTCTGATGCGCTGGCAGGGATCGAGCTGGCGCGACGGCGAGTGGATCGGCTTCGATTCGTTCGAGAAGATTCCCTACCGCAAGATCGTGAACGCGGTCGCGCGGGTCGCGTCGCGAACAAACTAGGGCGTTTGGCAGCCGGCGTTCTTGAACCGGATGGTTATCGTGCCGCTGTCGGGCTGATTTGGGTTCTCGACTTCACGGACAGTGACGTTGTCGTATTCGGTCGTCATCAGAGATGTCAGTCCGAGCTGCTCCATGAGTGTTCTTCCTTCTTTGCCCCGCTCGGAGGCCGGAACCAAGTCCGCCAGAAAATCGTACATGCGCTGCCTCAGTTCCGTGGTGTTGGAGATTTTCGCCGGGTCTCTGGGCATCATCGCGGGAACTTCCAGCTTGCAGACCTGAGTGCTGATCCCGTAATCGACGGTCAGGTCGAAACCCGCCGGCATATGGAAGATTTCCCGACTCAGCGGCGGGCCGAATTTTGCCCGCAATCCAGAGGAATTAAGTTGGGCAAACGCAGGTAGCGCGAACCCTAAACAGCAAATAGCGAGATAAGGTTTCGACAGCATGAATTCAGCATACTCCTGCCGGACGGTACACTGAAGCAATACGTGCTCGCTCGGCTCGAATCCTGGCTCCGGCGCAAGTCGCTGTGGCCCCTGCATCTGCACCAGCAGGTGACCCGCACCGGCCTGGCTTACACCGCGACGCTGCTGGTGGTGGCCCTGATCGCGTTCGTCTCCGCCAACAACCTGATGTTCCTGATCCTGGCGGCCATGCTTTCGACCTTCATGATCTCCGGGTTCATCAGCAAGCTGGGCTTGGCCGGACTCGAATTGGAGCTGTTTTTGCCCCAGCACATCTCCGCCCGGCGAAAGGTCCGTGCGCTAGTGCGCCTCAAAAACACCAAACGCTGGATTCCTTCCTTCAGCATTCATCTGGAGGGCGTAGCGGAAAGCGGGTTCGACACCATTCTCTACTTCCCGGTTTTACCGGGAGGCGGTACAGTCGAAGAATCCGTCGACGTTTATTTCACCCGGCGCGGCGCCCACAAGGAACGCAGCTTCCAGTTCTCCACCCGTTTTCCCTTCGGATTCTCCGAACGCCGCGAGATGATCACGGCCCGGCACGAGATTCTGGTTTATCCCTGCCTCGATCCGCAGCCCGGATTTGAAACCCTGCTGGCCGCCGTCAGCGGCGAACTGGAGGCGATCCAGCGCGGGCGCGGCCACGATTTCTACCGCATCCGGCCCTACGAAGCCCTGGAAAGCGCGCGGCACGTCGACTGGAAAGCGACCGCCCACACCCGCGACCTGCAGGTGCGCGAGTACGCCCGCGAACAAGAACGGAGTGTTTTGATTTATCTCGATCTGGACGTTCCCTTCGGCGCGGAAGACTGGTTCGAGTCCGCCGTCGAATGCGCGGCATTTCTGGCGTATCAACTGTCGCTGGGCGAAACCCGCGTGCGGCTGAAGACCCAGGAGTTCGATGTAACCCTGCCCGAACCGGGGGACATCTATACTATTCTTAAGTATTTGGCTTTGGTTTCCCCGATGCGGGGAAAACTTCCAGAGGGTCCCGATGAAGCCGCCAGTTTCCAAATTGTCTTCACCGCGCATCCCGGCCGCATGTCGGCGCTGGGATGGTGCAAGGGGGAAGGCTCGGGGGCTCGCTTGCTCGGCCCCAACGCTTGGGACCGAAGTGACGCTTGGGACCGAGGTGACGCCCGGGACCGCACCGCGGAATAGCATTCAAGTCTTGAACCGCTGAATCAGGGAGATACCATGAAGAAACTGCTTTTCATCGGTGTTCTGACGCTTCTGGCCGGCGCGCAAAGCGGCTGGGCGCAGGTCACCGGTGTGCTGTCCGGACGCGTCGTGGATGCGACCGACGCCGCCGTTCCCGGGGCTACGATCACCGTCAAGACCGTGGAGACCGGCGCCACGCGCACCGCCACCACGGACCAGAGCGGAGCCTACAGGGTGGTCGGCGTGCCGGTGGGCCCGCAGGAAGTGCGCGCGGAGAAAAACGGATTCAAATCGGCCGTTCGCCTGGGAATCAACCTGGCGGTGGGACAGGAAGCTGTCGCCGATCTGCGCATGGAAGTGGGACCAGTCTCCGAAGAAGTCACCGTAACCGCCGAGAACCCTCTGGTCAACACCACCACCGCCTCGGTGTCGGGACTGGTGAATGAACGCCAGGTAAAAGATTTGCCGCTCAATGGCCGCAGCTTCGATACTCTGATCACGCTCAATCCCGGAACCATCAACTATGCTCTGAAGAGCCCGAATACCAGCACCAGCAACGGAAACACGTTTTCCGTGGCGGGGCGGCGTCCCATGGAAAACATCGTTCTGCTGAACGGAATCGAATACGGCGGAACCAGCCAGCTGGCGGTGACGCCGGGCAGCGTCAGCGGTTCCCTGCTGGGGATCGATGCCGTGCGCGAATTCAACGTGCTGACCGATTCCTACAGCGCCCAATATGGCAAGCGCGCGGGAGCGCAGATCAGCGTGGTCACCCAGTCCGGAACGAATGCGCTCCATGGATCGCTGTTTGAGTTTCTCCGCAACAGCGCCCTGGATGCCCGCAGCGTCTTCGACCGGGGAGCCTTGCCGCCCTTCCGCCGGAACCAGTTCGGCGCATCGCTGGGAGGACCGCTCAAGAAAGACAAACTGTTTCTATTCGGCAACTACGAAGGATTCCGGCAGAGCCTGTCCACCACCAGCGTCAGCGTGGTCCCGGACTTGAGCACCCTTCCGGCTTCCACGACCATCAACCCCGCGATGTTGAAATATCTGGTGCTGTGGCCCGAGCCCAACGGTCCCTCGCTGGGACCGGGAACCGCCAAGGCGTTCTACAATCCCAAGAATACGATCCGCGAGGATTTCGGGACGCTGCGGTCGGACTATAACCTGAGCGAACACGACTCGCTTTCACTGAGCTATACCGTGGATGATGGCGATAGCTTGATCCCCTTGGGGGATCCTCTGTTCGCGTCCAATCTCAAGCTTCGCAACCAGGTGGCGAGCCTGGAGGAAAATCACATCTTTTCGCCGCGAATCCTCAACACATTCCGCGCCGGGTTTTCGCGCTCCGGCTTCGATTACAATTCGGCCGCGACGCGCACTTTCCCCGCGGATGTCTCGTTCGTCACCGGCCAGCGCCCGGGCGGAATCACCATCGGAGGCGGCCAGACCACCTCCGCCAACGCCGCCATCACCGCCGCCGGCGGGAACAACAATGACGGCGTCTCCAATCGCAGGAATCTTTTCACCTATTCCGACAATGTTTCGATCACCAAAGGAAGGCATCAGATCAACACGGGAGTCTGGTTTCAGCGGCTCCAGGACAACGAAGATACCGCGTCGCGCCGGCTGGGAATCGCCAGCTTCTCGAGTCTGAACTCGTTCCTCCAAGGCACTCTCATCAACTTTCAAGTGGTGCCGAACTCCATTCCTCTGGGCTGGAGGAGCCTGTTCGGAGCCTGGTACGTCGACGACACCATCCGGCTCCGGCGCAATCTCACGCTGCAGCTGGGACTCCGGCACGAATTCACCACCGGATGGAACGAAGTGGCCGGGCGCGCCGCCAACTACATTACGGACGGCAACGGCGTCCTGCTGTCCAACACCCGCGTAGGCAATTCCGCCTTTACGGAAAATCGCGCGAAACGTTTGTTTTCGCCCCGCGCGGCCGTAGCGTGGGACCCCTTCGGCCAGGGCAAGACCTCGATCCGGGCGGGCTTCGGAATGTATTATTCGCTCATCGACCAACTCTCTTTCCAGCTCGACTCGCTGTATCCCAACAACGGCACCGTTTCCTATAAAGGCTCGCTGCCGGACGTAGTGCCTGTGGTTCGCAACACTCCCTTGCAGCCTCCGTGCGGACCGGGCATCCCCAAATCGGAATGCGTCACCTACGCTCCCCTGGGAGTCCAGCCCGATCCTCAGACCCCCGCGGTGGAGGAATGGAACTTCACGGTCGAGCAGCAACTGGACCGCGACACCGTTCTGCGGGTGGCCTACGTCGGATCGTTCGGATACCACCAGTTCGTCAGCATCGACCCCAACAGCATCCCCGCGCAGGTCTGCTCCGATCCCGCGGGCTGCCTGGCCGGCGGCGTCGGCGCCACATCGACCGTCGCCCAGGGCGCCCAGTACATTCCCGTCGGAACCCGGCCCAACCCGTATTTGCCCAATGGATTCCTGTGGTATTCGGAAGGCAACAGCAGCTATAACTCCCTGCAGATCGACGTCAACCGGCGCCTGACGCGGGGATTTCAGATGCGGGCCAACTATACCTGGTCGAAAAATCTGGACCACAACTCGGCGCTGACCATCGCCCAGGCGAACAACCAGCCGCAGATGGTGATGGACCGGTTCGATCTGCGTCGCGACTGGGGGCCGTCGGCTTTAAACGCCACCCACCAGGCCAGCATTTCCGCCCATTACGATCTGCCTGTCGGCAATGGCCAACGCTTCCTGAGCGGCGCGAGCCCGCTGGTCAATAAGGTGATCGGCGGGTGGCAGCTAAACGAGATCACCACGCTGGTGAGCGGCTTCCCTTTTACGCCTCTGGTGGGTTCGAACATTTCCGGCGACGGCGATTCCAGAAACCCCGACCGGCCCAATCTGAATCCGGCCTTCACCGGCCCGGTGGTGACGGGGGATCCGCACCAGTGGTTCAATCCTCATGCATTCCTGTTGCCCGCCCCCGGAACCTACGGAAATTTGGGCCGGGGAGTATTCAACGGGCCCGGCCTGGCGGAGGTGGACCTTTCGGTGCTCAAGAACATTCCGGTAACGGAGCGGATCAACCTGCAGTTCCGCGCGGAATTCTTTAACCTCTTGAACCACACCAACTACGCTTCGCCGAATCAGACCGTGTTCACTGGCGGCGCGATCAATCCCAGTGCCGGATTGATCACCAACCTGGCGACCACTCCGCGGCAAATCCAGTTCGGGCTCAAGCTGACGTTCTAGGATCTAGAACTCCGCCTTTTCGATCAGCGAATTCAACTCGGCCGCAAGCGCCGTCTTCTGCCGCTGCAGACCGCTTTCCTGGTCGCGCAGCCCCGCCAGCTTCGCTTCCGCCGCCGCGAGCTGGCGCGCGTACTGCTGGACCAGGTCCTGCTGGCCGGCGACGCTCCGCAGGCTCTCGATGTTCCTGCGCTGCCGTTCTTCATCCTGGGTCAGATTGTTCAGATCCGCCTGCGCCTGGCGAATCTGGGCGTCGTTGGCCGCGATATCGCGCTTCTTTTGCGCGATCTGCTCGAGCTGCCGGCGGCCGGTCTCGCTGAGGGCTTTATTCTGCAGGTACGCGGCGATCACGTCCGGCGTAATGCTGGAGACGCTCATGGTCTGGTCGTAGACCCGCTCCTCGCGCACCGCGAACGCCTCGGTGGCGTTGCCGCCCACGTTCACCTCGAAGCGATAGGCGTCGGCAGTGGTTTCGGAAGGCTTCATGTCCAGGAGCTTATAGCCGGGGCGCTGCTTGTGCTCGATGATCACGGTCTTGCGGCCGGGATCCACGTTCTTGATGGTGTACGTCTTGGTCTCATCGATGGCGTTGCGGGTGGTGAGAACGCCGCGCGCGAAGTGGATCTCTCGAACGTTCGCACGCGACGAATCGAAGGCTGTGGTCACGCGAGCCCCCAGGTCGACGCCGTAGGTGATCAGCCGCTTGTCGCCGGCCTTGAGCGTTTCGACCAGCGCTTCGCCCGCGTAGGCGTTGGCGTCGTACACGGTGATCGGCCCGCCGTCCAGCGTCTTGCCGGTGGAATTCGAGATTTCGGCCGCGTTCATCGGATGCAGCCCGAAGCTCTCCATGTAGATCAGCAGCTTGCGCGCGCCGATCTTCTGTTGCAGGAACGGCAGCATGGTCGATTCACCCTGCTTCACGGAGACCGGGGAGGAGAAGCTGTATTCGAACAGCTCGCCCAGATCGCGCGTATCGGTCGCGGGAGCGAGGGAAGACGCCTGGCCGGACTCGCTCTTGAGTAACACACTGTCCGCCAGAGACTCGCGGGCCGGGGCCGGAGCCCCTGCGAACGCCCGGGCGGCTCGATTCGCCGCGCCGCCTCGGCCACCGCCGATCGCTCCCTGCAACACCACCGGAGCGACCGCCTGATTCTCCGCCAGCTCCGCCGTGGGACGCTGCACGTAGCGCGGCTCGTACAACTGCGTGATGAAGGAAATCGGCCGTCCGGAGACCACCGAAAGCTTTACGTTGGTCCAATCGTCGCCCGAAGTGTTGTCGATAATCGCCCAGCCTTCGAGCGTCGGCTCGCCTTGCGGGGCGAAAATCAGCCGGTAGCTCGACTTCCATACGGCCGAGGGCGTCATGTAGCTGGCGCTCAACTGGCGGGTTCCCGTGCCGCTCGCGTCGATGTACACGCTGCGCCGATCCTTGGAACGCGCGCCGCTCAGCACCGTGAGGTAGTCCCGCAGCAAGCCTTGCAGCTTGGGATCGGACAGCTTCACCGAGCTTGCCGCGCCCAGGTCGAACGTCCGGATCTCGCCCGAATCGGTCAGCAGCACCGCCGTCTGTTGCTCCGGCGTCTTCTCGTCCGGCTTGGACGTCCGCGCGCTAATGATAGTCCCGGCGACCGTATCCGAACCCAGCCGCAGCTCCAGGCGGGCGCCTTTCAGCTGGTCCAGAAACGCCGCCAGGGATGCCTGCCGGTCCACGGTGAACGGGAAATCCTGTAAGCGCTTTTCCAGCGGCTCGGCGGCGTCGTAGCGGACGCCCCCGATCACTCCCCCGCTCCGGTCCACAATAGTCAGCGATTTCAGCACATCGTTCATATCGGAGGCCTTGAAGTCGAGCCGGGCCGTGTCGCCTGCCTGCAATTCTCCGGCCCGCTCGAAATAGCCCACGCCGTGCTTATAGAGGATGACCTCGCGAATCGGAAGGTCGGCGGCAATGGCCGGCACGATCAAAGCTATCTGGGCCAATAGAAGGGGGTTGCGCATCGAAGAGCTCCTTTCGCTAAAGGAATGCCGCGGGAACGCCGATCCTTGCAGGCATCCGCGTAAGTTGACACAGCCATTTGGACGGCGTCAGACTCGGTAGTGTTGCTGCCTTGAGTCTACCAACCGATCGAACCGGAGGAATCCTCTTGAAAACCCGAATGATAGCGATGGTCCTGGCGTGTTGCGCGACCATGACCGCGCAAATCAGCAATTATCTCGGGCCGGGTATCCTGACCCGCGGCGCCGGGGATATCGGCATGCGGTCCGGCCAGGACGTTTCCCTGCGGTTTTTTGTGAACGCCACGGGAATTTATGATACTGGCCTCTTGCCGTACTCGGTGGACGGCAGCGGAAACCTGGTCACCGTGAACGGGTTGTGGGGGACTGAAGTTGCCGCGGGCGTTTATGGCGTACACGACTTCCACCATGCCCGGCTGGGGCTGGACTATAGAGGGACCTACCGCCATTACAGTCAGCAGACGTTCTACGACGGGACCGACCACCAGCTGGCGCTCGGCTACACCTATCAGAAATCGCGGCGCCTGGTTTTCGATATGCGTCAGATAGCGGGCTCAGTGACGCAGCCCACCAGTTTCGGTGCCTATATTCCCGCGGTGACCGGCGCCATCGTGACTCCGTCGTCCCTGTTGTTCGATAATCGCGCGAATTTTCTCCAGTCCAGTCTGGACGTGAACTATCTCAAATCGGATCGCACCACTCTTACCTTCGGAGGCGAAGGGTTCGGCGTTTGGCGGAAAGCGCCTGGCCTGGTCGGCATGCAGGGCTACGACCTCCATGGCACCATCCGGCATCGCTTAACCCAGCGGACTACGATCGGAGCGAACTTTCAGCACTCGCACTATGATTTTCCGAAAGCCTTCGGCCAATCCGATATCAATTCATTCACCGGAATTTGGGCCACCCAGTTGGGCCGGTCCTGGACCGTATCCATGCAGGGAGGAGCCTATCAGGCCGAGGTAGAAGGCCTGCGGCAAGTGGCCGTAGACCCGGTGATTGCGGCCTTGCTGGGCGTTAGCTCCGCGGTGCAAACGTTTTACCAGAAGAGCATATTCCCGCAGTGGAATATTACTCTCGACCGGCACTTCCAACACGCCGATCTATCGTTTTTGTATAACCAGGGCGTTAGCGCAGGGAATGGCGTCTATCTGACTTCACGCGAAGATGACGGAACGGCAGCCTTCAGCTACGCCTCCACGCGCAAGTGGAGCGTCAATGTGCGCGGAGGCTACACGCGACTGAGCGGAATTGGCCAGGGCATACAGCCGTATTCCGGCTTCAACGGCGGCGCGGGCGCCACCTACGCCCTCACGAATCCGATCCACCTGATTGCCGAGTACGACGCCCGCCGTCAGGAAATCGTGGATGCCGCGTTTCGCCAAACCTCTTATCGCGTCTCCTTCGGAATTGCTTTTAGTCCGGGCGACATTCCGCTCGCCTTCCACTAATTTCCGCCAGGTATGGGAGCCGAGCGGTTACTGATTGTCGACGACGAGCCAAACCTCCTGGATCTGCTGCGCCGCTACCTGGGACGTCTGGGATACCAGGTCGAGACCTGCGGCGACGCCCATGCCGCACTCGCGCTGTTTCAAGCGGAACCCGATCGCTTCGCCATGACCATTACCGATCTTTCGCTTCCCGCGCTCAACGGCGAAGAACTGATCGAGCGGATGCGCGAGATCCGCCCTGGACTTCCCGCGATCATTACCAGCGGCTATCCCCATCAGCCACGGGCCGCGGATGTCGGCTTTCTGCAAAAGCCGTTCCTTCCGCAAATGCTGGTGGAGGCGGTCGAAAAAGCGCTCAAGGGCCCGAGGGGCGCTTAATTCCGGCCGCAGAGACCCGGCGTCTGACACATGCCGGAGGGACACGACGGCAGGGCGTCCTGCGCGTGCGAGGCGCCGTTGGCGTGCGCGGCAAAGGTCGAGAACTGCTGCTTAAGATGCTCCTGGCCGCAGGACGGGCAGTGCACACCGTTCGAGCTATTTTCCGATGCGGAACGGCGCACCAGCTTCTCGAATTTGTTCCCGCAGTCTTCGCACAGATATTCAAAAATGGGCATAGGTCACTCCACGCCGTTAATCCACCAGCGCTAAGGCTATTCTATCAACCCAGGCCCGGACCTCGGCCGCGGGCGCGGAAAAGTTGTTGACCAGGATCGAAAAGGCCAGCCGTCCGCGGGTGCGGCTGTCGGCGTAACCGGAAAGCGCGATCGCCCGCGTCAAGCTCCCGGTCTTGGCGCGCACCTGTTTCGCGGCGCCTGCGCCCGACACGCAGCACAGGCGGTGCTCCAGGGTTCCGTCTTCTCCTCCCACCGGAAGCAGGGACAGCCATGCGGTCGCGTTTTTCGAGGCGGCCATGGTCGTGAGCAGCCGGGCTACGGCCCGCGGCGAAACTTCGTCGTTCCGCGACAGCCCCGAACCGTCTTCCGCCCGCCATTCTTCGGCCTTGATCCCGATGCTCGCCAGCCACGCCGCGAGCTCCTCGAGTCCCGCTTCGCGCGTGCCTGTGCCGCGGGTGACACGGGCCACTTCCCGCAACATCAGCTCGGCGTGCAGGTTCTGGCTGACTTTTTCGGTCACTTGAAGAAGGTCCACCAAGGGCGGCGAGGTACGGCTCGCGATGACGTCCCCTTCCACCGGCCAAGGATCATCCGTGGTCGAACGGTGCCGGGCCACGGGACGTCCCCGTATCGCTACGCCGCGCCGCGCCAGGGCGTCGTACAGAGCGCACGCCGCGAACAACGCCGGATCGTCCACGGCCACCGTTTCGCGAACCGTTGCTCCGCCTAAGGGAATGCTGCCCCACGCCAGGACCTGCCGCGAGCCCGGCTTGCGGCTCAGCCGGACCCGCGCCTGCTTTTCGCCGGCCACGGTAACCACCTGGTTGTCGACGGCGAAATACTCGAGCGCTGGCTCGAGCGACACGGCCGCCAGATCGCCCGCCCGGGCGGCGGGATGAATCGAAAGAGTGACAACGTTGTCGTTCACTGTGAGCGCGCTCACCGGAGCGCCATCTTCCTGCATCACGTCGTCCACGGTCCAACTGGGCGGATAGGGCGCCCAGGGATACAACTGATCGTCGCCCACGATATCGCCGTCCACGCGCATGATCCCGGCGGCGACAGCCTGGTCCGCGAGTTCCTCGATCGCTTGCAGGGGATTCGGCTTAAGTGTGGGAGTTTCCTTCTGATATGGATACGCGCGGCCGGATAGCGACGGATCGCCGCCGCCCACCAGAACAAGATCGCCGGACGGCGCACGCACTAATCGGGTCGTCATCCGGTAATCGGGGCCGAGCCGCTCCAGCGCGAGCGCGACCGTGAACAGCTTCATATTCGATGCGGGCAAGAATAGTCGATCGGCGTTCCTCGAATACAGCGCGTTGCCGGTCTTGAGGTCGACGACATGGATGCCCACGGAGGCCCGGGCGACGGGGCTCGCCTGCATCAGCGCGTCGATGGCCTGAGATAAATCAGCCGCTGCGCAGGGGATGATGCTTAGCAAAAGCGCAGCCAAGGCTCGTCCCATGCTCCGAGAATCGCACATTCCGCCGAAAGGGTGGCGCCTGCGGGTGTTCGTCTTCCTACTGGTTTTCTCGGTTCCGACGCTGGTCTGCTAGGCCCCTGCCTGGACAGCAAAGGCTTCGACCGCCGCGATGTTCGCCAAGAGCTCCCGTGGCAGATTGTGGCGCCGCATCAAATACTCCGGGCTGTTGTAGGAAATCCGAACGTCTCCGCTTGCATCTTCCCAGACCAGAATCTTCAGCGGCAGATCGAGGGCGGTGCTTGGCGCTGCAAGCATCAGGGGAGTTCCCGCCTTGGGATTGCCGAAAATCAATAACTTGGTTGGGAGCATCTTCATTCCAACATTTTGCGCTTCCCCACTATGGTCGACCAGCGCAAACAGCGTGACCCCTCTGGCACGCAGGATCTCCGTGAGCTTCTCAACGGTCTCATCCACCGAATGATTGCTGGGCTTATTGACGATTCCGTTGTCTGCGGCCGGTATCATGAAAACCTCCTTCAGTCCCGCGGCGCACTTACCCGAGCGCTCGCGTCACGGTTAGATAGACCGCCATCGCCAAGCCCACCACGGCTAGAAACACCGCGACGATTACAGCTTGTTTGGACGAACCCCGGTGTCTGGTTTCGCCACGATTCAAGTCCTCCAACAAATGGACGTGGCGCCAGGCCGAGTACAGATTCAAGGCAACGCCCACAACGATAAGAGTGGTTCCGGACCACAGCGAAAACCGGTGCGGCAGTGGATGGGAGGCAGACTGAACAATGTGAAGCTCTTCCAGGAAGAGGCCGAACCTCGCGACAACGAAGCCGAACCCCATCAAGGCCAAGCCGGTGCGAATCCATGCGAGAAACGTTCTTTCGGCAGCGAGATAGTCGCGCAGGGTGGCCCCATCTTTTACCTCTGCGGGAGTTTCCATTCCTCACCTCCAGGCCCATCTCCACGCCCGGCTGTCACACCGGATGCGACTTGGCGAGCTTGTCGTTCAGGCGAATTCCAAAACCCGGGCGTTCGGGGACCTGGATGGAGCCCTGCTCGAAGCGCTCCTCGGGGACAATCAGCTCCGAACGCCAGCCGATCTCGCCCCACTGCAACTCGAGCAGGCGGAAGTTCACCATCCCCGCGGCGATCTGCACATTGGCCGCGGTGGACACCGGGCCGCTGGGATTGTGCGGCGCGACCGCGACTCCGTCGGCGTGGGCCATGGCGGCAATCCGCGTCATTTCGAGCAGACCTCCGCAGTGTTTCACGTCCGGCATGATGACGTTCACCGCGTGGTTTCGGCACAGCGGCTCGAATCCCTTGACGCCGAAGAGAAGCTCGCCGGCCGCCATCGGCTGCCGGATCAACTTTCGGATCTCGATCGTTTCCTGAAGGCGCTCGGGCGCCACCGGCTCTTCATACCAGGCCAGGTTGTAGCGTTCCAGACGCTCCGCAACGCTCTGCGCGCGAGGCACGTCGAAGAAGCTGTGGCAGTCCACCATCACCTCGACGTCCGGGCCCACCGCTTCCCGCATGGCGGCGACGCAGGCGATTCCCAGGTCGACCGCCGCACGAATCTCGTCCGCGGACGCACCCGGTTTGGGAAAGCCGTCGAAGGGCGCGCCTTTGACAGCGCGGAAACCATCCTGGACCGCCTTCTTGGCCGTCGCGGCGAAGCCTTCGGGCGTGCGCAGGGTGGTCGCGCGGTTGATGTTGGCGTAGACCGGCAGCCGGTCGCGAACCTTACCGCCGAACAGGTCGTAGGCGGGAATCTCGAGCGCCTGCCCGGCCAGGTCCCACAGCGCCTGTTCGATGGCGCCGTAGGCGGTGGCCGGGATCAATCCGCCGGCGGCCGCGATGGGTTTCCCCTTCTGCCGGTACGCTTCGACGTCCAGCGGCGACTTTCCCTGGATCAGGCTGAAGAAACGGCCCAGCTCGGACTCCATGCGAAGGGCGTTCTGTTTGGTGGTGTTCGCGTACCCGAACGCATCGGAAGCCTCGCCCAGTCCCGTGAGGCCCCGGTCGGTGGTGAGCCGGACGATCAGCCAGACGGTCCGGTAGGTCGCCCGTACGGGGATCAGCTCGAAGCCAGTGACGCGGAGGTTGGGCGCGGCGCGCAGCGGGAGGAGCACCGGCGATAGCAGGCTCGACGCGAGGAAAGCTCGGCGGCTGGTTCTCACACAACCAACCTTAACTGCATTCACGGTTTTGAGGCAACTGGGAATATGTAATCGGAGGGCAAGAAAGGAGCTCTTGGAGATGGGACTACGGACTTCGGCGGCACTTATCTACAATGCCGCTGAAGGTGCCGAAGTGATTCTTTTGCTTGAGAAGCATGGATGGGTGAAGATGCGATCAGGCGGAAGTCAATCTCTATGGCAGGTTTCAAGCACATCCGAGCCAAGCCCTGGTGATCACGGTGCCGGGCAACGAAGGTCCGGAACTCGCGCCACGGCCACATTGAAAGCTATCTCAAAAAGGCAGGGCTGAAATGAGCGTGAAACGCTATCCAGTAGTCATCGAACCAACGGCAACAGGCTACTCTGCCTATTCACCCGACGTCACCGGATGCGCCGCCGCAGGCGACACTGAGGAAGAGACTCGTCGGAATTTTCACGGACGGGCCCTGAAACTGTGGCATTTCGAAGCCATGCGCGAGGTCGGTGAGCCGATTCCCGAGCCAGCACGGACCTCCGTCGATTACGTGGAAGTCGCCGCATAGCCACATCGAATTCCCGGCATCGCCCGAGTGATCGCCCAAGAGCACTCGCGCGGCCAGATGTGTTACACAGGTCCAGATGCCTGCCGGGACCAGCGCCGCTGAAAACAGAAATACGCAAAAGGCCGTCGCCGCCGGATTCCTCGGCTGGACCATCGACGCCTTCGATTTCTTCGTCCTGGTCTTCTGCGTCTCCGCCATCGCCAAAGAATTCGGCGTTTCCGTACCCGACATCGCGCTCACCATCACCGCCAGCCTGGTGACGCGCCCCGTCGGCGCCTTCGTCTTCGGCCTGCTCGCGGACCGCTATGGACGCCGCCCCGTTCTGATCGCCAACGTGGCGTTCTACACGCTGATGGAGATTCTCTCCGGCCTCTCTCCCAGCTTCACTGTGTTCCTGGTTCTCCGTCTGCTGTACGGCGTCGGCATGGGCGGCAATTGGGGCGTGGGAGCTTCGCTCGCCATGGAATCGGTGCCCGTCCGGTGGCGCGGCATTGCTTCCGGGATCCTGCAGGAAGGCTATGCCGTCGGCAACGGCCTGGCCGCCATCGCGTACTTCACGATCTTTCCCTACTTCGGCTGGCGCGCCATGTTCTTCGTCGGCGCGATCCCGGCGCTGATCACCATCCTGCTGTGCGTGAGCGTCGAGGAGTCGCGCGCGTGGCACGAAACGAAAACGGATGCGGCCACCTACCGCGCGGTCGTGTTCTCGCACTGGAAGCTGTTCCTGTACCTGTGCCTCATCATGTCCGCCATGAACTTCATCTCGCATGGCACCCAGGACATGTATCCGACCTTCCTCCAGAGCCAGCGCGGCTTCAGCCCGCAGGACACTTCGATCGTGACCTTCATCGGCGTTCTGGGCGCGATCATCGGAGGCGTCACGCTGGGGCACTTCTCGAGCAGCTGGGGCCGCCGGCGCACGATCACTTCCGTGGCCTTATGCGGACTGGTGGTGATCCCGCTGTGGATCCTGGCCCCCACCAAGCCCCTGCTGATGCTGGGCGCCTTCCTGATGCAGGTGGTGGTGCAGGGGGCGTGGGCGTCATTCCCGCGCATCTCAACGAACTTTCGCCGCCCGAGGCCCGAGGCTTCTTCCCGGATTCGGTTACCAGATCGGCGTGCTGGTCGCGTCGGGGTCGGCCTATATCGAGGCTCGCTTCGCCCAGGCTTTCAGCTATTCGACGGCCATGGGAGTGATGGCGGCACTGGTTCTGCTGCTCGCGGCGGTTACGGTGGGCCTGGGACCGGAGAAGCGCGGACGGGAATTCGTCAGCGGTAAGCCCTGAGGAGGAGACTCGTCGGAATCTAGGATGTCGTGATTGCGCACTTCGAGGTCGTGCGCGAGTTCAGTGAGCCGATGCCGGAGCCACACACGTCCGTCGATTCCGTGGAAATCGCGGCACCCTGTATAAGCTCCCGACGATCCCTTCCAGTGAGCTCGATACGTCGTCTGACCTCCATGAGCAGCGTTTTGCGGACTAATCGGTCACGACAGTTCTATATTTAAGTAGTTCGCCCGACAGTAGATCAGAAACGAAGACTTCGAGATCACCGCTTACCGAGTTGATTTCCTCTTGCGCGGGGAAGGGATCCTTGCCATGAACCATTCGGCTACGGAGGTCATAACAATGAGAAAAGAAAGCGGCCGCATCTTTGCCGGCGTAGACCCGCGCACCCAACTGGTCCTGAGCGAGTCTTCTGCCAGCCTGATTGATCGACTCGCAAAGTAGCCACTTTAGAGATCCGAGAAGGGACTGTTTTTCGGGCTTTGACAATAGCGACGACTCTCTCGTCTGCTGTAATAGTGCTTCGACATGCTGTAGCGCCTCTGGCCCCCGTCGGAGCGGATCCAGAAGCGCCTCAACTGCCATCACCAACATCAGAAATCTGGAATCCCAAGAGTTCTGAAAGAACGAGGCGTTGAAGAGGTCAAGCGAGACACGCTCCCGATCTGCGACTTGCCGCGAATGCTTGACTGCCTCCGAAAGGATGCGTTCGAAGTGCCTCTGACTGACACCTCTCAGGCGCTTAATGTGGGCAGAAGCAAAACGAGGACTCGGTTCCGACTCGTAGATCAGAGGGCCGTGTTCGTCATTGAGATGTCGGTGTCCCGTTTGGGCGTTTAGCATCGCAAGGCCAGCGTTGGTAATCACACCCTTTGGTCCTCGATGGCCGAAATCAGCTCCTACGCGTAGCCGCGCAAGCGACCATTTCAGTGCGTCCCCGTACTTACGAGCCGCGAATTCTGCCGCCGCGGCGGACGCCCACCCATCGCTTAAGAAGACGAGTTCTGTCGACTCCTTTATGGGCTTTTCCGCGCGTGAGCGCAGAATCAGAGGCGGCGTTAGCGCCCCCGTGCGCAATTCCCATTGGGAAGCCTCGATATTCAAAGTATCTACCGGAGACCGCAGGAATCGAAATCTAAAACTGAAGTGTGCCATTTACGAAAGATTACATCTCTCTATACTCGGTGTCAGTCCTGCCGGCATCTGTTCCCCGCGATGCAAGACAATTACAACTCGCTGCCGATTGATCCCGTGAGGTCGGCTTTTCGCCTCAGGAATCACACGGTCATCAAACGCCCTATCCGAATACGGACACAGTGTGAACCAAGCCTACGCGGAGTGCGTCGACGACGCCGGCGGCGTGCCATAAGCGCTCAGCCGCGACTCCAGCCAGATCAGCAGCAGCAGTACGAACACCACCACCGATCCGACCAGAGGCAGCACCATGATCGCGCGCAGGCCCCAGACCGACGCGATGTATCCCATCACTCCTGGAGTGAGAAGTCCTCCGGCCATCGCCAGAGAAAAGATCCCGTTGTAGAAGCCGGGGTGATAATCCGGGAAGCGGTGTCCGATCTTCTCCACCACCAGCGGATATATAGGAGCAAAAGCCCCGCCCACCAGCAGGATGCCGGTGATGGCTCCAAACTTGTTGTTGGTCACCTCCAGCACCACGCAGCCGAACATCGCCGCGGTGACCGTGGCCAGCAGCAATCGTGCGTGCCGGGCGCGCGGCAGGATCCATTGCGAGGCGGCTCTTCCGACCGTGAGCGCGAGCCAGTACAGCGCCAGCATTCCCAGCGCCGTCGGCGGGCTGATGCCGAGCCTGTGACTGAGGAAGAGCGCGAGCCAGCCGGCCAGCGCCCATTCGTTTCCCAACTGGAAGAACAGCAGCAGGCTCAACAGCACGGCCGCGGTGCTGCGAAGCTCGGAAAACACCGCGTGCGGCGCGGGCGGATCCGGAGCAGGCTGCGCCTGGAACGGCGTCCTCCAATACATCCAGCCGAACAAGGCCGGGATCACCGCGATCCAGACCTGCACCGCCGCGGCCGTGTAGAGGTAAAACGTCCCCGCAATCAGGATCGCCAGCGTAAAACATCCCGACCCGAACAGGATGCCCGCCAGGTTTACCGTCGCCACGGGATTGTGGCGGTACATCGGAGAGATGGCATGGAAAATTGCCGTGTGCAGCAGACCCGCGGCGACTCCCACCACGGCCATGCCGGCTACCCGCCACCACGGCGAAAACGGCGGGGAGACGAACGCCAGGCCCAGGATGGCGGCCCCCGCCAGTCCGCACGCCAGCGCCAGCGTCCAGCTCACGCCCTTGCGCCGCAGGAGCGCCGGCGAGATGCGCGACGATCCCACCAGGCCGGCAATGAGTCCCGCGTAGTACAGCCCTACGATGCCGTATTGCGACGTGAGGTGATGCTGCCAGGAAAACAGGATCGCGCCCAGGAATGAAAGCAGCACGCCGGATACGAAGAATCCGGCCAGCGCGCGCCGGGCGCTGGAGGAACCCAGCGGGTCCGGGGCACCCTGCGCGCCCGAAGCTGTCGTGGGTTCGGGGGAGTGAACCTGCATCACTTTATCCGCGAATCAGAGAACCCCGTCGTCTTCGCCGTCGAGCGTTACTTTCACATGCATGGTACGGCCGTCCCGCCAAATGGTTAGGTCCAGGGAATCGCCCGCGTGTCTCCGCGCGATCGCCTTGGTGATGGCGTTCTCCTCCCGCACGGGCATTCCATCCACGGCGGTGATGAGATCGCCGCCCACCGGCACCAGGTAGTTGCCGAACCGCGCCTGTTGCGTCGATCCCCGCAAGCCCGCGGCGCTGGCCGGCGAATTGCGAATCACCCGGCCGATCAGCAAACCTCCGCCCTTGGGCAGCCGCAGCCTCTCCGCCCAATCGCTGGGGATCAGGTAGGTGGTCACCCCGATCACGCTCGATGCCGGGCGCCTTCCGGAACGGAAATCCTCCAGCATCAGCTTGGCGCGATTGATCGGCATGGCGAAACCGATGCCTACACTGCCGCCGCCGGGACCGTAAATGGCGGTGTTGATTCCGATCACGTTGCCCTGCGAATCGAGCAGGGGCCCGCCGCTGTTTCCCGAATCGATGGCCGCGTCGGTCTGGATCATATCCTCCATGTCGGAATGATTCTCGCCTTGAATCTTGCGGTGCAGCGAACTGACGATCCCCGTGGTCAAAGTTCCCGCCAGCCCGAACGGATTGCCGATGGCGAGCACCTTCTGCCCCACCTGGAGATTGTCGGAATCGCCCAGCTTGAGAAACGAGGTCAGCTTCTTCTTCGGTGCAATCTGAATCAGCGCGAGATCGTGGGCCCGGTCGCGGTTCAGCACTTTCGCCTTGTACGGAGTCGGGTCCTGCGGCAGGGTCACCTCCACGTCCGAGCTGCCGCTGATGACGTGAAAGTTGGTGAGAATCTGCCCTTCCGCATTAATCAGGAACCCCGACCCGAGCCCCTGCACTTCCTGTACGCCGAAAAAGAAATCCCGCTGATAGGTGGTGCTGGTGATATACACCACACTGTCCTCGGCGGCCTTGTAGATTTCGATATTGTTCGTCTCATCGGCGCCGAGCCCCGCCGAGTGGGCCACGGTCGGTCCGCTCCATATCGGCTCGCTGTCCCGCAGGAACGTCCGCACCGCCGAATTCGGCCGGCTGGTCAGGAATACAAACGCGCCCACCAGACCGGCAGCGATCAAAAATGTTCGTAGCCTCATGAATTCAATCTCCGTAACGACTCGTACACCGTCCGGACTTGTTGCAGCGTGTTTTCCTTGCTTCCGGACGTGTCGATGATGAAGTCGGCATACTTCACCTTGTCTGCGAGCGGCATCTGGCGGCGCAGCCGGTTCAGAACTTCCTCGCGGCTGACTCCGTCGCGCTCCATCGACCGCTCGATCTGCTGCTCGGGGCGGCAGACGGCGACGATTAAACGGTCGTAATCTTTATAAGAACCCGTCTCGACCAGATCGCAGCTTCAGTTACGGCGATGCCATCCGGATGCTCGCGGGCGTACTCCGCCGCCAGCGCCTGCTCCCGCGCCTTCACCGGCGGATGGACCAGGGCGTTCAGCTTGGCCAGCAGCTCCGGATCGGCGAAGACGCGCGCCGCCAGCCGTCTGCGGTCGATGGCGCCGTCCGGATTCAGGATTCCGCGCCGAAAGCGCCACCACGCCGTCGTAGGCTTCCCCGCCCGGCTCGATCACCCGGTGGCCCAGCTCATCGGCCTGGATCAGAAAACATCCCAGTCCGGCCAGCGAGCGGCCCACGAAGCTTTTGCCGCTGGCCAGTCCGCCGGTGAGGCCGACCTTAAGCATCGCGAAGCATTGCTTTAGCGGGAGGTGGCGGCCGCGGCCTGATGCTGCTCCGCCAGCGCCACGGTGTTGGCCATCAGCATGGCGATGGTCAGCGGGCCCACGCCTCCCGGCACCGGCGTATAGGCCGAGGCCACCCGCGCCACATCCAGCGGATGGACGTCGCCCACCAGGACCGAGCCCTTGCGGTCGAACTCTTCGGCCTTGCCCAGCTGCGCCGCTTCCGCGCGATCGGTGACGCGATTCATGCCCACGTCGATCACCGTCGCGCCCGGCGCCATAAAATCGGCCGTGACCATCGCCGCCCGGCCGATGGCGGCCACCAGGATATCGGCGCGGCGGCATTCGTCGGCCAGGCTCGGTCGTGCGCGAGTGGCAGATGGTCACGGTGGCGTTTTGATGGAGCAGCATCAAAGCCATCGGCTTGCCGACGATGTCGCTGCGCCCCAGGACCACCGCGCGGCGCCCCTCCACGGGAATCTTGTAGTGCTTGAGCAACTCGATGATGCCCGCGGGGGTGCAGGCCCGCGGCGCCGGCCGGCCGGCGACCAGATAGCCCGACATTGGTGGGATGGAATCCGTCCGCGTCCTTCTCCGGCGCGATGGCCTCCAGCACGCGCCGTGTGTCGACCTGCTTCGGCAGGGGCATCTGCACCAGGATGCCGTCGATGTCGGGGCGGCCGTTCAGCTCGGCGACCACCGCCAGCATTCTTCGGTGGTGACGGATTCCGGGGGCGTCAGCTTTTCGCTGAAGACGTCAATCTCGGCGCACGCCTTGATCTTGCTGCGAACGTAAACTTCCGAAGCCGGATTGTGGCCCACCAGGACCACCGCCAGGCCCGGTTTACGCTTGAGTTTGGCGATGCGCGGTTTCAGACGCGCCAGGATTTCGTTACGGACGACAATACCGTCCAGAATTTGTGACATTTAGAGCGAGTGTAGCAAACTCGGCCGGATTCCCTAGAACCGGAACATAGGACGCCATCGCGGGGTTGGGGAGCACCGCGTTGTAACCGACAAACTCCACAGTTTCCGTGCTTTTCAATTCGTCGAGGGAAGTTTTCTTGACTGCGGCTGGTGCGTCAATCCAGCGGGGCCCGGTGAAACGCCAGTGCCGTCCCGACCGCGCCCGGGTCCGCATTCGCCAGCGCCGTCGCGATCGCGCTCGCGCGGTCGTCCAGCTCGAACGGCGGAGTCACCGCATGCACCAGCCCCCACGCCAGCGCATCGGGAGCCGTGAACACGCGCCCGGTCAGCGTCAGCTCGCGCGCCCGCCGCTCGCCAATCGCCGCCGCCACCGCGCCCAGGATCCCTGGATGACAGCGGCCCTCGCGAATATCGGTTAAGCCGAAGCTCGATCCTTGCGCCACCACGGCCACATGCGCATTCGCGATCAGGGCGACGCCGGCGGACACGGCCACTCCCTGGACAGCCATGACAATCGGCTTCAGCGCTTGTTCATCTAGCGCGTGATGTCCGAACGTGAAGATCCCCTCGGGAATCGGTTCCGTGAAATCCAAGCCGCCGCAAAACACCGGCCCCTCGGCGTCCACCAGAATCGCGCCCGTGCCGGGATGCGCCTGGGCGTCTTGTATTTCTCTTAGCAATTGAGACGACAGCGCGGCATCCAGCACGTTCCGGCGCGCCGGAGCCGCCAGCGTCAGCCGCCGTACGCGACCGCCCTGCTCGACCCGCAAGCTCATCTCAGCACCTCTACCGGCAAATGCTCCCGATGGCGGCCGGCCGTGGCCGCCTCCAGCGCGAGTTCCAGCACCCGCCGCGTTTCCAGCGGATCGATGATCGCATCCACGTGCCCGCGCGCCGCCGCGTAGCGCGCGTCGAGCCAGAGCTCGTAATCTTCTCGTGTCCGTGCCACCTGATCCTCGATCTCCGGCGGAACCGGCTCTCCCGCCGCCTTGTACCGCTCCATTTCCGGACCGTGCACCGCCTGCACCGCCGCATCGCCTTCCATCACCCCGATGCGCGCCGTGGGCCAGGCGAACGTGAAGTTCGGATCGAATCCCTGGCCGGCCATCGCGTAATATCCCGCGCCCGAGGCGTGATTCAGCGTCACAATGATCTTGGGCACCGTGGCGCAGGCCATCGCTTCCACCATTTCCGCGCCCGCGCGGATGATTCCGCCGCTCTCCGCCTCCACGCCCACCATGAACCCCGACACGTCCTGCAAATAGATCAGCGGCAATCCCTCGCGGTTCACCGTTTCCACGAAGTACGCGGCCTTGCGCGCCGATTCCGTGTACACGATCCCGCCGATGCGCGGCCCTTCCGGCGTCTTCAGGAATCCCCGCCGATTCGCCATCAGGCCGATCGGCCGCCCGTGCAGGCGAGCGTGCGCGCACAGCATCTCCGGGGCATGCTCCGGCTGGAATTCCAGATAATCGTCCGCATCCACAATTCTGGCGATCACCTCTTCCATGTCGTAGGGCATCCGATGATCGGCCGGCAGCAGATCGTACAATCCTTCGGCGGGTTTCGCCGGAGCGGTGCCCTTGAGAGGCGCGGCCGGCTCGGGTAACTCCCAAATGTTTTCGCGGATCAGGGCCAGGCACGCGCGATCGTCCTTGGCCGAGTAGTGCGCGACGCCGCTGACCCTGGTGTGCAGCGACGCGCCGCCCAGCGATTCGGCATCCACCACCTGCCCCACCGCGCCCTTCACCAGATTCGGTCCGCCCAGGCCCATGAAGCTGGTCCTTCCACCATGATGATCACGTCCGACAGCGCCGGCAGATACGCGCCGCCGGCGATGCACATGCCCATCACCGCGGCGATCTGCGGGACCTTGAAACGCCTCCGCATCAGCGAGTTGTAGTAGAAAATCCGCGCCGCGCCGTATTGCCCGGGGAAAATCCCGTCCTGGTAGGGTAGATTCACGCCCGCCGAATCCACCAGGTACACGATCGGCAGCCGGTTCCGCATGGCGATTTCCTGCGCCCGCAGAATCTTGGGGATGGTCTCGGGCCACCACGCGCCGGCCTTCACCGTGGCGTCGTTGGCGACAATCACGCAGGCCGTCTTTCGATGTGCGCGAGGCCGGTGATCACGCCGGCCGCGGGAGCCTGGCCGTCGTAGCGGTCGTAGGCGATCAGCAGGCCGATCTCGAGAAACATCGCGCCCGGATCGATCAGATGCGCGACCCGCTCGCGCGCCGTCAGCTTGCCGTCGTTGTGTTGCTTTTCGATCTTCTTCGCGCCGCCGCCGGCCTTGAGCTTCTCTTCCAGCTCCTGAATACCGCTCACGAGCCCGCGCATGCGGTCGGCCGGGGTGTGGGTCACCACTCTATGGTGCCAAAATCGAGCAGTATGGTCAGCGTTCAGATCTTCGGCATGAAGAATTCCCAGGAGACCCGTGCGGCCGAGCGGTACTTCAAGGAGCGCCGCGTGGCGATTCACTTTGTGGATTTGAAGCAGAAACCCATGGCTCGCGGCGAAATCAAGAGATTCGTCGATCGCTTCGGTTTGGCTGCGCTCCTGGATACCCAAGGCAAGGCTTACATCGACGCCGGCATGAAATACCGCAAGCTTTCCGATGCTGAACTGCTGGAATGGATCGAGCGCGATCCAAAACTGCTTCTGCTACCCCTGATTCGTGGAGCCAAAGGGCTGAGTATCGGCCAGGATGAAGATGCCTGGAAGGCGATGGCCTCCGGCGCGTAAGGTAACGCAAGAATGATCAAGAGTTTCAGCGGTTGCTTTCATTAGACTAAGATGATGATTCGGGGCCTGCAACCCGTCCTGGCCTTCGCCGCGGCCCATCTGGACGAAGATCTCTCGCTGGCTGCACTTGCCAAGCGAGCTCGTCTGTCGCCGTTTCATCTGCATCGCGTCTTTTCCGGCGCCGCCGGCGAAACGCCCAAACAGTACACACTGCGGCTTCGGCTCGGCCGAGCGGCGGTCATGCTTCTGACAGCCAGCGACTCAGTGCTCGATATCGCGCTTTCCTGCGGCTTTCAGAGCCACGAGGCGTTCACCCGGGCGTTTCGCAGGCGCTTCGGGATGACACCCAGCGCGTATCGCGAGCGCAGTTTCGCTGCCGGCGTGGATCGGAAGCAGGCCCGAGCGCATGCGGAGCTTGTCTGGCTCCGTCGGCCCATGCATCGGGCTCTATCACACCGGCGACAACCGGCCGTCACAAAGGAACCACATGACCTATTCCATCACCAGGCAAGAACTTTCCCCGCAGCCCGTGCTCATCGTGCGGCGGCGGGTGAAACGGTCCGACATTGCCGCCACCATCGCGGAGGCGCTCCCCCACATCTTCGTTTACGCGCAACAGAACGGGATCGCGCTGGCCGGGCTGCCCTTCACGCGCTATGTGGAGATGGGTCCCGGATTGGTGACCATGGAGCCCGGAATGCGGGTCGTGGGACCAGGCGCGTCCAGCCAGGGCGAGATCGTCGCGGATACCTTGCCGGGCGGGCCCGCGGCGACGACCATCCACGCCGGACCGTACGATCAGCTCTCCGACGCCTACGCCGCGATCGAACAGTGGATGGAAGCGGAACGGCTCGCCGCCGCGGGGGCGCCGTGGGAGTCCTACTTGAATAGGCCGATCCCCAGGATTGGAAAACCGAAGTCTTCTGGCCGCTCGCAGCCGCGGACCGGTAACATTCGTTCCGGTACCACTATTAAAGCTTCGTTCGGAACATGTCGATGAACAGGCGGGGGTAGTCTATCTAAACCCGACCAGGTTTCCACGAATGTCTTGGCCCAGAATGACCGGAGCGGTGTGCGGCGCGCTCGCCGTTCTGCTGGGATTCGTCGTGCTGCTGGGCTGGGCAATCCACTCCGCGTTCCTGATTCAAGTCGCGCCGGATCTGGCCCCGATGCAGCGCAACACGGCGGCCGGTTTCGCCCTGAGCGGGCTGGCCCTGCTGGGGATCGTCAGAAGCAAGCCGCGACTCACCCTCATCGGCTCCGCGGTTTCCGCAAGTCTGGCGGTCGTGACACTGCTGGAGTATCTGTTCCACGCCAATGTGGGGATCGACGAACTTTTGGGCGTCTCCTACATCGTCACCCAGACTTCATCCCCGGGCCGCATGTCGCCGACGACCGCGCTGTGCTTCATCGTGCTGGCCGCGGCCTTTGTGCTGGCCCAAACCAGCCTGCGGACCCGCAGATCCGCTGTGCTGGGAATTTCGGGGCTGTCGATTGCCGCGGTTGGCGCCGCCTGCTGCATCGCCGTGATCTCGGGAACCAGTGACGCCTTTGCCTGGGGCCACTTGACCCGCGTGGCGTTTCACACCGCGGTTGGCTTCCTGCTGCTGGGGATCGGCGTTACCGCCGTAGCCTGGGATATGACTCAACCCGGGCTGGGCGAGCCCACATGGGTCCCCCTCGGCGCGGGATTTCTGGTGATCACCCTCAGGATCGGATTGTGGCAGGCCTTTTCGGCCAGCAACCCCACCCGGATGAACTTGCTATCCAACCTCGCGCTGCTGGGGGGACTGTTGAGCGCGATCATCTTTGGCGCGGTCGTTCACCTGGCTTTGAAGGCATATTCGCAACGCGAAGCCCTGCGAGCCCTGAATCGAAGGCTTCAGGACGAGATGGTGGAACGCCGGCAGGCGGAGGCGGCGGCGCACGCGGCGAATCGCGCCAAAAGCGAGTTCCTGGCGAACATGAGTCATGAGATTCGTACGCCCATGAATGGCATTCTCGGCATGGTCGAACTGTCGCTGGACACGGCGCTCGATGCCGAACAGCGCGATTATCTCGATACGGCCAGGGAATCGGCACAGGGGTTGCTGACGGTGATCAACGACATCCTGGATTTTTCGAGGATCGAAGCCGGGAAGCTGGATCTTGAGACCGTGAATTTCAGTCTCCGGGAGAGTCTGGCCCAGACCATGAAGGCGCTGGCCCTTCGAGCGCCAGCAGAAGGGCCTGGATCTCAATCTGCACGTCGATCCGCAAGTGGTCGACCTGGTCGCGGGCGATCCGGTTCGCTTGCGCCAGATCATCGTCAACCTGGTGGGGAACGCGGTCAAATTCACCAGCTCCGGCGGCGTGACCGTCTCCGTTCACCAAGAGTCTCAAGACGATGAGAACGTGATCGTAAGATTCACCGTCAAAGATACCGGAATCGGCATTCCGCTGGAAAGGCAAAAAGAGATCTTTTCTCCTTTTACGCAAGCCGACAATTCAACCACGCGCAAGTATGGCGGCACGGGCCTGGGGCTCACCATCTCCCGCCGGTTGTCGGAACTGCTGGGCGGCCGGATCTGGGTGGAAAGCGAACCCGGCAAGGGCAGCTCGTTTCATTTCACTGCGCGCCTCGGCATCGCGCGGGAAACGAAATCGGGCGACCAACGCGAGCCGCAGTCCGGCATTGTCCCCGGCGGGCTAAATCAGGAACCCACCAGCCCGCTATTCTAGTAGCCATGCTCGAGCTTGACGGGCGCGTGCTGCGTGGCGTGTGGACCGTATTTCTGTTTGTGCTGGCCGCGGCCCTCATCTATCTCGCCCGCGGCACGATTGTGATCTTCGTGCTGGCGATCTTTCTGGCGCATCTCATCGCTCCCCTGGTCGATCGCGTCGAGCGGTACGCTCCCCGGAGCGTCTCTCACAATGTGGTGCTGGCCACCGTCTACCTGGTTCTTCTAGGCGTCGCCGTGGCCGTCCTGATTCCTGTCGGAGCAAAGATTGCCGAGCAGGCCTCGGCGCTCGCCGGCCGCCTGCCCGAAGCTCTCAAAGAAGATCCGTTGAGCCGCGTTCCCCTGCCCGCGTGGCTCGAAACATGGCGGCCCCGCCTGACCGAATTCCTCACGGAACAGACCACGGGACTCGGAGATGACCTGCTGCCCTTGCTGAAGAAGCTCGGCCCCGGAATCCTGAGCGGCCTCGGAAACCTGGTGGCGCTGGTGCTCATCCCCATCTTGAGCTTTTTCTTTCTCAAGGACGGGCGTCTCATGCGCCACGCCATCGTCGAATGCGTTCAGCCCCACCGGCAATCGCTCGCCGAAGAGATCCTGGACGATCTGCATCTGCTGGTCGCGCAATACATCCGCGCCCTGGTGCTGCTCGCCATGGCGACGTTCGTGTCCTACTCCATCATGCTCTCGGCACTGGGAGTTCCCTACGCCGTTCTCCTCGCCAGCGTCGCGGGCGTGCTGGAGCTCATCCCCGTCGTCGGACCGTTGAGCGCCGCTGTCGTAGCGCTCCTGGTCGCCGGTCTGAGCGGCTATGCCCACCTGCTTTGGATTGTCATCTTCCTGATCCTTTACCGCCTGTTCCAGGACTACGTGCTCAGCCCCTACCTGCTGAGCTCCGGCGTGGAGCTTCACCCGCTGCTGGTGCTCTTCGGCGTGCTCGCCGGCGCGCAGGTGGCCGGCATTCCCGGCATGTTTTTCTCGGTCCCCGTCATCGCGGCTCTGCGTATCGTTATCGTTCGCATGCGCAGGCAACAAATGCATGCGTAGGCTGCTGCTTCCGTTGCTGATCTGCGGCTGCGCGTATGCCCACGTCGTCAGCATGAGCAATGGCGAGCTTCACGTCAACGGCCGGACCGCGACGTACGAATTGCGCATGCCGATGTACGAAATCGCGCACGTGTCCCATCCCGAAACTGCCTTGCTCGACCACGTGAAGTTCGAAGGCGCGCACCGGACGTCTTCCGGCTGTCAGGAACAGGACGGAACCTATGTGTGCCGCGCCAGCTACGAATTCTCGGCTCCGGTGCCCGACAAAATTGAAGTCGAGTGCACCCTGTTTCAAGTGACGGTGCCGAATCACGTACACCTGCTCTACGCCGTCCAGGGACCCAACAGCGATCAGGAGGTGTTCGATCAGAGCTTCCGCCAGGCCGAAGTGCGCTTTCATCCGCCGTCGCGCGCCGAGGTGATCGCCAAAGCTGCCGCGGCCGGCATCGCCCGCCTGTTCCGGTCGGTGTCGGGGCTGCTATTTCTCGCGGTGCTGGTGCTGGCCGCGCGGAACATCCGGGAGATGGGAATCCTTACCATCGCATTCCTGGCTGGCGAGTGGCTGGCACGACCTCTCTCTCCGCGCATTCCGATGTCTTTCAGTCCCGAGTTTCTGGAAGCCGTACTGGCTCTGACCGTCGCCTATCTCGCGGCGGAAATCGTGTTCCTGCCCGACAGCCGGGCCCGCTGGGCAGTGGTGCCGATCCTTGGAATCGCGCATGGCCTGCCCTTCGCGGCCTTCCCGGCGTCCTACCTCACGGCTGCCTCAATGACCCAGGCTCTTCTTCTCTCGATACTGTGGCTCGCTGCCCGCAAGATGCCGATGGGCTGGCGGCGGCCGGCGGCGGGAGTCATGCTGGTGGCCGGAATCGGATGGTTCGCGCGAATGCTCTTATAAGTTGTGCGTGATGCTGTGCTTGCGGCTATACCGGAAGTAAATGATCAGCCCAATCGCCATCCACCCGAACAACCGCGCCCAGTTGGTCCAGCCCAATCCGTAAATCATGACCAGGTTGAACGCGATTCCCAGGATCGGGACCACCGGAACGAACGGCGTTCGGAACGGCCGCGGAACGTCCGGATGCGTGCGGCGCATGATGATGATTCCGCCGCATACCAGCACGAAGGCGAACAGCGTGCCGATGCTGGTGGCTTCTCCCAGAATCCGAATCGGCGCGAACGCAGCCAGCACGCCGGTACCCACCATGAACAGGAGATTCGAGCGCCACGGCGTCCGGAAACGAGGATGAATGTCGCTGAACAATTTCGGCAGCAAGCCGTCGCGCGACATGGAGAAGAACACCCGGCTCTGTCCCAGCAGCATCACCAGAATCACCGACGTGTACCCCATCACGATGGCCAGCTTCACGGCCGGCCGCAGCCACATGTAGTCCGTGCGGTCGATCGCGACCGCCACCGGAGCGGCGCTGTCGAGCTCGGTGTAGTTCACGATGCCGGTCAGCACGTGGGAAAACAGCACATACAGAATGGTGCACACCGCCAGCGATCCGATGATCCCGATGGGCATGTCCTTCTGGGGATGCTTGGCCTCCTGCGCCGCGGTGGACACGGCGTCGAATCCGATGAAGGCGAAAAACACCAGTCCCGCGCCGCGTAGCACGCCGCTCCATCCGAACGCTCCGGTTTGGCCCGTGTTCGGCGGAATGAACGGCGTGAAATTCGCGGGATTGATATAGGCCCAGCCCAGCGCGATGAACACCAGCACCACCGTCACTTTGATCACCACGATGCCCGCGTTGATGCGCGCCGACTCCTGAATCCCGAGGATCAGCAGCAGCGAGATGGCCACCACGATGAACATCGCCGGCAGGTTGATGACGCCCTGGATGACTTGTCCGGTGTCGGGCAGCGTCACCGGCTCGAAGGGAGATGCCGCCAGCTGCTGGGGGAAACGAATGCCAAAATCCGCAAAGAAGCTCATCACATAGCGCGACCAGCTCACCGCCACGGTGGAGGCGCCCACGGCGTATTCGAGCACCAGGTCCCAGCCGATCAGCCAGGCCATCAGCTCGCCCATGGTGGCGTACGCGTAGGTGTACGCGCTGCCCGCGATCGGGATCATGGTCGAGAACTCGCTGTAGCACAATCCCGCGAAGGCGCAGCCGATCGAGGCCAGCACGAAGCTGAGCACCACCGCCGGTCCGGCGTTATTGGCCGCGGCAATTCCGGTTAACGAAAAAAGCCCCGCGCCGATAATCGCGCCGATCCCGAGCGCCACCAGCTGGCTGGGCCCAAGAGTCTTGCGAAGGCTTTCGTGCCCGGAGTCCTTGAGGAGCGCTTCCAGCGGCTTGACGGCGAAGAGGCTCATTAGTGTATGAGGATACCATCGCGTGGCCGTGCACGTTTCCGCGTATAATTCTCTAGGGCGAGCAAGACAATTGTCAGATTGGAAAACCACGGCATCCGGATCGTGACGGGCCGGGGAGCTAGAGACGAACACTCCGCAGACGGAGGGCATGAGCCGCGCCGCGGCCATCACGCACGCGCGTACCGGCGCCGATAAAATGGGCCGGAACCGTTACGGTGCAGCCCGCGGCCCGCACCGGAGCGCATCATCACGGCGAGCTCGAGACGGTGCTCGACATTATCCGCGGACGGGCGCGTTTCCGCTGGGGCGATCATTGGAGTTCGTCGAGGAACCGGCCCGGCGATTTCATCTACGTGCCGCCCTTCGTGCCGCATCCGGAGATGAACGCGCGTCCGGATGAACCGGTGGAAGCCGTGGTGGTCAGCAGCGGCCAGGAGCCGATTGTCGTGAACCTGGATATCAAAGGTCCCGGAGCCCGCGCCTCCCGGGGCCGGGCCGGGTCCGTTCCACTCCAAGCCTCCTTAAAGGTGTCTGACACCTTTAGATCGAGAAAAGCCTTGACCTCCAGGGCTAAACGATGCATACTGAATGCATAATTAGTCCGGCCTCGTGCCTCCAAACACTTTCAAAAGGAACCTTACATGCGACGACTTGCGTCGGCTGTCTCAATTGCGTCTCTTCTTCTCCTGGCTGGCGGTTCGTCGCTTCAGAGGGCCAATGCAGAAACCTCGCTTTATGAACGGCTCGGTGGGCAGCCTGCAATAGAAGCGGTTGCGAATGGCCTTGTGGATCGAATCCTGGCGGATGACCGGGTGAACAAATGGTTCACGCACGCCGCTGCCAGCAAAGCGAATACCGCAAGCTATAAGGCTGAACTACGGCTTTCATCTGTGCCAGCGTGGGCGGTCCTGTAAATACACCGGTCCCGATATGGTTGCCGCACACCGAGGCCGGGCCGTGACCGAGCGCGGCGTTCGACGCCGTTGCACAGGATCTTGTCGCGCAGTTGGACCAACTGAAAGTGCCTGCAAAAGAAAAGGGCGAAGTCATGACCATCATTGGCTCGTTGAAATCTTCCATCGTTCAAAGCCCGCCGTCGCGCAAGTAACTTCTGTCGAGGGGCTACCCGGAAGTGAACCTCACCCTCCATGCGGACTACTCGCTTCGGATCTTGCTCTACCTGAGCGAACATAGGGATCGCCCGGTATCCACACACGAAATCAGTGAAGCCTACGGGATCTCTCGCAATCACCTCGTCCGCGTGGTGCAGACGCTGCAATCTCACGCATTTGTGAACGCGACCGTAGGACGCAGCGGCGGGCTCGCTCTCGCCCGGGATCCCTCCGCCATTAATATCGGCGAGGTCGTAAGGTGCACCGAGCCCAATTTTCGAATCGTGGAGTGCTTCCAACCGGAGACGAACACCTGCCGGATCGCGCCTGTTTGCAAGTTGCGCGGCGTACTCGCGGAAGCCCTTGAGGCATTTATCGGTGTCCTGGACGCTTACACGCTGGCCGACGTTGCACGGCTGAAGGGCAAGGCGCCCTTCTCTACGCTTCTGGCCATTCAGTCCGCTAAAGGTGTCTGACACCTTTAAGCTCTCTACTGTTTGTCGTCGAAAGTGATATTGGACTCCGCTCCGAACTTGCGATAGTTGCGAAACTCGATCTTGTTGCGCGAGCACAAGCTCGAGCCCCGCTGGCAGCTCAGCACCTCGGATTCGGCCGGAAGCAGGTAGGGTCCCGATGTGCCGAGGCGTATGAAATCGTAGTCCACGGCGGCTTCAATCGTGTCGAAGGGGAACAGCGCGGGCATGCCTTTGCCCTGCTGCTCGATGCGCAGGACCCTCGAGGTCTCTTTGTCGATCCAAACCGATCCCTTGATCTCCGGATAGTACAGCTCCGAAGGCGCTTCGATGCGCCAGCGCGAGAGTTCGCGCGTGATCTCGAAGCTGTACACATAGGCCGGGCGGTTGCGAATCGTATCCTGTCCGCCCGCCCGGAACTTCGCCGCGCGGCTTTCGAACAACTGTTGGAGAAGCGTCGAAAACTCGCCGGTGGAGCGGGTGCCTGGAATCTCCTCCATGGACTTGTTCGTGCTCTTGTTGCCGATCTTGATGTTCTTGTAGCTTTCGTGCCCATCCTGATACGTCAGGTCGGCGGTGACGATGTCCAGGGCGTCCCAGCCCGTCTTGGGATGATCGCTCTGATAGCGCGTGGTCATCTGCTGGACCAGATAGTTGGGCAGCGTCTCGGAGTAGGCCAGGGCCGCTGCGCGAGCTTTCGTGATGATGGGATCGTCGCCGAGTGGGATGGGTTGCGGCGCGTCCTGCTGAACGGGCGCGGGAGTGACGCGCTTGACGGGCGCAGGCGCGACGGGCGCCGGTGGAACTCGCGGCGGTGTGACCGAAGCCGTGACCACGGGTTCGGCGGGCTCGCGTCGCGGCGCAGGCACACCGCGCTTCAGCACCGGCGGACCAGGATCGTCAGCATCCGGCTTGGGATCGGGCGGGCGCATGACCGTCGCGGGCGGAGTGTTATCTGGCTCTTCCTGCGGGGGAGGAGCCGCCGCCACTTCCTTCGGCTTGTCGGGAGCAGGTTGCGCTTGAGGCTCCGGAGCAGGGTCGGGATTCGCGCGGCGCAGCACGGGGCGGTCATCGCCAGGCTCGGGAGGCGGCGAGGACGCCGACGAGTTCGATCTGGATGAATTGGATCTGGATGAAGAGGATGTGGCCGAACCGCGCGCGGCCGTTTCGATTCGCGGCAGATCCCAAGTCTTCGAGGCTTCCGCGCGGTCGCTGGGCGTCCCGGCTTTCTTCCAGGTGACGGAAACCGCGGTCATGATGCCGTCATCGTCCGCGTTGGAATCGACGCTCAGGTAATCGCCCAGCGCGAAATCTTTCAGATCCGCGTCCTTCGCGCCTTTGCGTACCGTGAGCTGCGGAGCCAGCCGGTACCAGACGACCCGATGATCGTCGGGCTGGATCACCAGCTGATTCGCTGCGGCGCGGCGCAGAATCCCGGAGGTGGTGGTGAGCAAGCTCTTCGCGTCGGAGTCGGACCGTTTCCCGCGACGATCCGGCTGCGGCTGTCCCGTGCGCGAACCGCCCCTGGGACCGGTCTGACCGGGGAGGCGCGGAAGCGGAAATGGGTTCGTCCCTCCAGGAGGATACTGGCCGGGCGACTGGCCCGGAGGATACTGACCGGGATATTGCCCCGGGAATTGCGCTTGGGACGCGAGCGCGAACACAAGCAAGCCTGGAATTGCGCGGAGCATCTTCATGTGCGATGCAGCTCCTGGCTATTAGGTTAACAGTCTCTTGCTGCCCGGTCGCCGTAGCGGACGGATGGTCCGGCTGGCGCACTATTTTGCCCGCCCATCGGCTATAGCGTCCCGCTTGCCGTTATTCGGTAGCCCCTGCCAAATGGTTCCGCCGATACTAAAACTAAATCACTATGGAGGCGTTTGGCGTGTGGCGAACCCGTCTCGTCGTTCTTACTGCGTGTATATTGCCAGCGTTAACGACGGCACAATCGAAAGCTCCGCCTCCCGCGAACCCGCCCAGCTTGATCTCCCTGGACGACGCAGTCCGGATCGCTCTTCAGTACAACCAGGCGCTGCGGGCACAGCGGACTTTTATCGATCAGTCGAAAGCCGATGAGATTACGGCTTCGCTCAAGCCGAATCCCGTTCTGGGCAGTCTGGTCGATACCATTCCGATCTTCTCGCCGCAGACGACCAGGCTTCAGACGCAGATCTATGAGGAAACCCTGAGCTACACGGTGGAGCGCGGGGGAAAACGAGAAAAGCGTGTGGCGGTGGCCAAGGACGCCACGGACGTCACCGCTAAAACCGTCACTGACAATGAGCGCCAGTTACGTTTCCAGGTGGTCCAGGCATTCATTAACGTTCTGCTGGCAAAATCCATTCTCCAACTCTCCCAGGACGACCTGGCGAATTATTCCCAGCAGCTTGATCTGAACCAGGCGCGTCTCAAGGCAGGCGATCTGGCGGAAGCGGATTACATCAAGCTGTCCTTGCAGAAGCTCCAATTCCAGCAGGACGTTTCCTCGGCCCAGTTGAGCCTGGTTCAGGCCAAGGCCAATCTCCGGCAACAGCTCGGATACCAATCGGTCGCGGAAAACTACGATGTGAGCGGAACGCTGGTGCACAACACGCATATGGTCCAGTTGGAAGACTTGGAGAAGCAGGCGCTCGCGAACCGGCCGGATCTGCAGGCCGCGCACAGCGGAGTGAAGATGGCCAGCGATTCGGTGGCGCTCGCATTCGGCAACAAGGTTCGCGATTGGACCTGGGGCGCCGACTATACGAATCAGAACTTCGGAGTCAACGGGGTGGGCTTTTCGCTCTCGTTTGAACTTCCGTTTCACGACCGGAACCAAGGCGAGATCGCTCGCAGCCAGGCGGCCGTCAGGCAGGCGAAAGAGACTGAATCTTCCGCCCAGGTGGGCGTTTTGACCGACGTCGTCAACGCATATTACGGGCTCAAGACCAGCGACCAGGTTGTGGGTCTTTACGAAGGCGGCTATCTGAACCAGGCCACCCAATCGCGCGACTTGAGTAACTACGCCTACCAGCGGGGCGCAGCCGGCATCCTGGATTTGCTGGATTCCGAGCGCAGCTATCGGGCCACCCAACTGGCTTACCGGCAAGCGCTGGCGGCGCAGATGATCGCGGTGGAGCAAGTCAATCTGGTGGTGGGAGCCCAGGTGATCCGATGAGGATGTCGATGAAAAATCCATATTGCGTGATTTTGGCGCTCCTGGCCGCTGTCTCCACGTATTCGTGCAGCGCAACGAAACCGGCCCCCGCGGCCGCCGCCGAGTCCGCTCCGACCGACGAGGCCTCGCTGTTTCAGGTCCCGGCGAACCAGTTGGAGCACCTCAAGATCGTCGAAGTGAAGAAGGAGGCCTGGTCCAGCACCGTTCACACCACCGGAACCGTGGATTGGGATGCGGACAACACCACGCAGGCGATTACGCAGGTCAGCGGGCCCATTTCGCGCCTCATGGTGGACCTGGGAACTCCGGTGAAGGTCGATCAGCCGCTGCTCTACGTGAACAGTCCGGATGTCGCGAATGCGATCTCCACATACCGGAAGGCGCGGAATCATCTGGATTACGCCAAGCGAACCCTGGACCGGAATCAGGACCTGCTGGATCACAAGATCATCGCCGTGAAGGATCTGGAAGCCGCCCAGCAGGATTACAACGACGCCGGCTCGGACGTGGACAACAGCCTACAGGCTCTCAAGATTTTCGGCGTCACGCAGCAGGAGGTGGACGCTGCCCAGCGCCAGGGCGTTGCCATTGATTCGCAACTGGCGGTGCGCTCGCCGATCGCCGGGGTAGTGGTGCAGAAACTGGTTTCGCCCGGCCTGGTGATTCAAGCCGGCGCCACCGCCTGCTTCACCGTCAGCGACGTATCCACGGTCTGGGTGCAGGGACACATTTACGACCGCGATCTGGAGTCGATTCGGATCGGCGACGCCGTCGAAGAGACCAATTCCTCGTTCAAGCAGACCTTCCACGGTATGGTTTCCTACATCGGAGCCATGGTGGATCCGGCGACGCGCACCACTTCCGTCCGGATCGTGACCCGCAACCCGCAAGGAATGCTGAAGAAAGACATGTTCGTGGACGCCGTCATCCACACCCGATCCGGAAGGAGCGTTCTGACCGTTCCGACCTCGGCGATTCTCCGCAACGACGAGAATCTGCCGTTCGTGTACGTGCAGGCCGCGCCGGGACAATTCGGGCAGAGACTGGTGAACCTCGGCGCGCAGCAGGACGACGCCACCGAGATTGTGAGCGGACTCAAGGAGGGAGAACAGATTGTCGCCGAAGGCAGCGTCTTTCTTCAGTTTGCCAATAGCACGCGCTAGAGATATCTCATGATCTCCCGCATTGTTTCTTTTGCCCTCGCGCAGCGGTTCGTAATCCTGGTCGCGGCCTTGGCCGTGATCGTCTGGGGGATTATTTCCTACAGCCGGCTGCCCATCGACGCGTATCCCGATCTGTCGCCTCCGCATGTGGAGATCGTGACGCAATGGCCGGGGCACGCGGCCGAGGAAATCGAGCGCCTCATTTCCATTCCCCTGGAAGTGGAGATGAATGGCATCCCGAACATTGAAGCGTTGCGTTCCATTTCCCTGTACGGGCTCTCGTCGCTCAAGATGAATTTCGAATACGACACCGATCCGTATTTCGCGCGGGAACAAGCCTTTGAACGGCTCGCGAACGTGACCTTGCCGAATGGAGTGACCGCCGGCATCTCCCCTCTGTACAGCCCCAGTGGATTGGTTTACCGTTACGTGCTGGTGAGCCCGGACCGTACTCCCCAGGAGCTGAAAACGATCGAGGACTGGGTATTGCAGCGCCGTTATCGCGCGGTCTCCGGCGTCGCCGACGACTCGGGCCTGGGCGGCACCACCATGCAGTATCAGGTGTTGCTCGATCCGAACCGGCTGTTTGCCCATGGGATCACGGTGCCTCAAGTGGTCCAGCAATTGAGCACCAACAACTCCAACGCCGGCGGCGGATTCTATTCCCAAGGCGGCCAGTTTTATTACGTCCGCGGACTCGGACTGGTCAAGACCACCGAGGACATCGGCAACATTGTGCTCGCGACCAACAACGGCATCCCCACCTACGTCAAGGATGTGGCCAAGGTCGAGATCGGCAGCGCCGTCCGGCTCGGCCAATTCGGGTACATGAAGCAGGACGATGCCGTGGAAGGCGTGATCCTGATGCGGGTGGGCGAGCAGGCGCAAGTGGTGCTGAAGCGCGTCCAGGATTTGACCAACAACCTGAATCAGCACGTACTGCCGCCGGACGTGAAGATCGTTCCCTTTTACGACCGCAGCACGCTGGTCGAGGCGACCAAGCAGACGGTGCAGCGGAACCTGCTGCGCGGGATGCTCCTGGTGCTGCTGATTCTGGGCCTGTTTCTGTTCAATGTGCGCACCGCCATCATCGTGGCTCTCACCATTCCGTTCGCCTTGATGTTTGCGTTCATCTGCCTGGACTGGCGGCACATTCCCGCCAACTTGCTATCCATCGGCGCGATCGACTTCGGCATCCTGGTGGACGGCGCCGTGGTCATGGTGGAAAACGTATTTCGCGAGCTGGCCTTGCGCAATGAAGGCGACAACCCCCAGCCGTACAACCTCATCGACGTGATCCGCGCCGCCGCCCACGACGTCGAGCGGCCTATTTTTTACGCGGTAGCCGTGATCATCGCGGGGTATCTTCCCATCTACGCCTTGACGGGACCGTCGGGCCGCCTGTTCCAGCCCATGGCGGACACCATGTCCTTCGCCCTGGTGGGATCGGTCATTTGTGCGCTGGTGATCCTGCCCGTGTTGTGCTCCTTTTTGCTGAAGGGCCGGATCAGGGAGCCCAGGTTCGATCTCTTCGATCCCATCCGGCGCGGTTACAGCGTCCTGCTCCGCTGGTGCCTCCGGTATCGCGCTATATCCACGACGATCCTGCTCTTGATTTTCGCGGCGTCGCTCCTGCTGATCCCGCACATCGGCGCCGAGTTCATGCCCCATCTGGATGAGGGCGCGCTATGGATGCGCGCCACGGCTCCCTACACCATCTCCTTCGACGAGGCCTCCAAGCTTTCGCCCCAGATCCGCGATATTCTGAGAAGCTTTCCGCAAGTCACCACCGTTGCCAACGAGCTGGGGCGTCCCGACGACGGCACGGATCCCACCGGCTTCTTTAACGATGAGTTCTTCATCGGCCTGAAGCCCTACGACGATTCGGCCTGGCAAGGGGCGATCCATACCAAGAAGCAGTTGGTGGAAGCCATCAACACGAAGATGTCGGCGTTTCCGGGCATCATCTTCAACTACACGCAGCCGGCCGAGGATGCGGTGGATGAAGCGGAAACGGGATTGAAGAGCTCGCTGGCGGTCAAGATCTTCGGCGGCGACCTCGTAACGCTCGAAGACAACGCCAAGAAGGTGAAGCGCATCATCTCGCAGGTTCCCGGCATTACCGATATCACCGTGGTGCGCGAGCTCGGCCAGCCCAGTCTCACCATCGTTCCCAACCGGGAGAAGATTGCCCAATACGGGCTCAACGTAGACGACATCAACACCATCGTCGAAACCGCCATCGGCGGCACGGCGGCTTCCCAAGTCATCCAGGGAGAGCGCGAATTCGACTTGCAGGTGCGCATGCAGAAGCCCTACCGCAAGGACATGGACTCGATCAAGAATCTCTTGATCGCCACGCCCGACGGCCAGCACCTTCCCCTCAGCCAGTTCGCCGACATCCAGGTCAACAACAGTGCTTCCTTCATTTATCGCGAGTCCAACTCGCGTTTCATCGGAGTCCAGTTCAGCGTGCGGAATCGCGATCTGGCGGGCGCCGTGGAGGAGGCCAAGCGCGACGTGGAACGGCAGATCAATCTGCCCGTCGGATATTCATTCGACTGGGGCGGCGAATATAAGGACTATCTCGCGGCGAAAGATCAGATGAAGGTCATCGCCCCGCTCACGGTTGTATTGATTCTCCTGATCCTGTTCGCGCTGTACGGCAATTTGAAGTTCCCCCTGATCATTCTGTTCGGCGTGCTGGTCACGCAACCGGTCGGAGGATTGCTCGCCTTGTGGTGGACCGGCACCACGTTCAGTGTTTCCTCCGGCCTGGGATTCGTAGCCTTGATGGGCGTGGCGGTGTTGACCAGCGTGATTCTCTACTCCTTCATCAACAAGCTGCGCCTGGAAGGCGTGGGCACCGCGGACGCGATTTTCCAGGCGTCGGTGATGCGGCTGCGGCCCATCGCGATGACGGCCATGGTCGCCTGCCTGGGCCTCTTGCCGGCTGCCATGTCCACCGGCATCGGCAGCGATTCGCAAAAACCCTTCGCCATCGTGATCGTGGGCGGCTTGATTTCCCGGCTGCTTTTGTCCATCTTTCTGTCTCCGATTCTTTATTCGTATGTGGCGCGAGAGGATGACGTCCTAAAGGTATGAAGACGATCGCGATCGCGACCCTGGTTTTCGGCCTGCCGTTGTTCGCGCAGGACGCAAGCAAGCAGCCTGCTCAAGCGACTACCACGGACCGCGTGAATTTCGCGCCCGGCGGCGTCATCCGTTTGACCGCCCCCTCCAGCAACTTGTTCGTCGAAGCCTGGGACCGGCCCGAGGTTGAGATCACCACCATCAAGTCCAGCCGGCGCGCGCGATGCCTGGACGATGTGCGTGTTGTCACAAAACCTTCCGCCACGGAATTGTCGATTTCGACCACCCTGCCGTCCCGCGGCTTTTTCGCGCGCCTGTTCGGCCGTGGCTGCGCGGCGGCGGTGGAGCAGCACGTCAATGCGCCGCGGGATTCGCGGCTGGTGATTCATCACGGCGCCGGCTACCTATTGGTAAGCAGGATCAGCGGGGAGATCGAGGCGTACAGCCGTAGCGGTGATATCGTGCTGATGCTTCCGGATCCCGGTCCCTACTCGATCGACGCGAAAAGTAAGTTCGGAAGTGTCTCGTCCGATTTTGCAGGCGCCACTAGCAGAAAGCGCCTGATCACCCAGCAGTTCACCAGTGAGAATCCCCCGCCCTCACACCGAATCTACCTGCGCATGGGATTGGGAGGCATCACCATTAAGGAAGTGCCGTCGACTCCGGAAGCGCCCGTCGCAGCGAACGTTCCTTAGCAGCCCGTGGCAGAAATGGTCATCGCGCAAACTGGGGACTGCCTTCGAATTTTCGCGCGCACAAACGAAAGAAAACACGATTACACAGCGCGGAAATTCGCTGGCTGTCCCAGGTTTGCCAGTCCATTCGTTTTCACCACGGGCTGTTAGGCACGGATCGCTTTGGAAGTCTATTTGGTTGGACGCGCCGGTACACCTATGCCGGGTGCGCAACCGTCGCAGGGTGCGAAGGCCGTCAGGAAGAAGTTATTCGGGTCGGCGATGAGGGCGCCTTTGAAATTGGGGGGAATCGGCTGTGCGACCCCGTCCTCGGACAGCACCTTCAGGCCCGCGGCCTTCACCACGTTCACGATCGCGTCGGTATCCTGCACCCGCAACTGAAGCCGCGCCGCTCCCCGGTCCTGAATTCGCATATGGAGCGGAGTGCGGCCGACGCCTTTGAATTCGACGAATTCGATCCACAGCGTAGACCCCGGCGCCTGGACCTGGCTTCGCCGGACCTCCGCCTTGGAGAGTCCCGTGAGGCTGCGCATCGCGGCATCCGCGGTGAACGCGGTCTCTCCTTCCACCTTGAATCCCAAAACGTCGCGATACACCCTCATCGTCTCGTCCATATTGTTGACGGTGATGGAAAGCCGCATGTCGAGGATATCGCCCGTGCCGGCGGGTGGCGTTGCCGGCGTTGTTGCCAACTGCCGGAGTTCGATGAAACGTCCGTCGATATCGCGAATCAGAATGGCGCGCGCCCCATCGGCGAGTGTGACGGGCTGGCCCCCGGGCGTTGCGATCGTAGCCTTGGCCCGTGTCGCGCGGGCGAGCGCGCTCTCGATATCACGGACCATGAACACGATGGTCGCCGTCCCGGGATCTTGCATTCGCAGCCGGATCGTCTGGTGCGGCACTTGCTGAATTTCCATCACTTCCACGGTGACGCGTGTGCCGGGGACTCGCGCGGACTGATGACGTTCTTTCGCTCCCGCAATATCGAAAAATTTGAACAGCTGCGGATTGGCCCGGTTGTACGGCCGTTGACCGGATGCGGGAAGCGCCGGAACCTCCATGCCGAAGGCGTCATGGTAGAAGGCCAGCGAACGGTCCATGTTTTCGACAAAGGACGTGAAGGATCCCGTGCCGGTGACGGCCGCCTTACTCGCGCCGGGCGTCTGTCCCATGGCGAGCGCCCCAACGAGTACGGCCGCTGGAACTGCCCGCGAAATCGATTTCAGCATGGTCTTCTCCATTTTTGTTCGCATCTCTAGGTCGACAGACTGTCTCGTCAGCATATCGTAACGAATCGACTGGCGCTGCCGCTCCGGCGATTTCTCCGGCGATTTCTATTGACAAGCGGGCGTTCTTCCGTTAGTGTGAATATGACACGAACAGTTCGTGTTCGTTTCACACTAACAAAAGGAGCAGTGGGCACGGATGGAGCACAGCTGCCGCGACTGAAGCAGTCGGGAGGATCGTCATGTCTTACACCTACGAATACCCACGGGCTGCGCTGACGGTGGACTGCGTCGTCTTCGGACTCGACGAGCAGGAGCTGAAAGTCATGCTAATTCAACGCGGATTGCCGCCCTTTGAAGGCAAATGGGCGCTGCCCGGAGGATTCGTGCGGCTGGAGGAGACACTCGACCGGGCGGCTCGCCGGGAACTGGAGGAGGAAACCGGCCTCAGCGAGATCTTCCTGGAACAGCTCTACACGTTTTCCGAAGTCGATCGTGACCCTCGGGAACGCGTGGTCTCCGTCGCCTACTACGCCCTCGTGAATTTGAGCGATCACAACGTCCACGCAGCGACCGACGCCCGGGACGCGGCCTGGTTCGGGATTCATGACGTGCCGAGCCTTGCCTTTGACCACGCGGAGATTCTGCGTGCGGCGCTCGAGCGATTGCGCGGGAAGCTGCGTTATCAGCCCGTGGGATTCGAACTGCTCCCCAGGAAATTCACGCTTTCCGAACTGCAGCATCTTTATGAGCTGGTTCTCGAACGCACGCTCGACAAACGCAACTTCCGCAAGCGCGTGCTCGCCATGGATCTGTTGATTGAGACCGACGAGGTGCAACAGGACGTTGCGCACCGGGCTGCGCGGCTCTATCGCTTCGACGAACGTAAGTATCGGCGCCTGGCGAAGGCAGGATTCAATTTCGAACTTTGACGGGAGAATCCGATGAAAGCGATTGCCCAAAACAAATACGGCTCTCCCGGCGACGTCTTAATGCTCCGGGAAATCGACAGGCCGGTGGCCGCGGATGACGAAGTACTGGTGCGCGTTCGTGCGGCTTCCGTGCATGCCGACATCTGGCACTCGGTGACGGGAAGACCTTACTCGTGGCGGCTGATGACGGGATGGCGGGCGCCCAAACGTCCGGTGCCGGGGACCGACGTTGCGGGCGTCGTCGAATCCGTCGGAACGCGCGTGACGCGCTTCAAGCCGGGCGACGAAGTCTTCGGTTTGACCGTGCGCGGTTTCGCCATCGGCAATGGAGGTGCGTTTGCCGAGTACGCTGCCGCACCGGAGCAGAGTCTGGCTTTGAAGCCGCAAAACGTAACGTTCGAGCAAGCGGCGTCGGTCCCCGCATCCGGTTACATTGCTTTCTCGAACCTGGCCGGGGCCGGGAACAATATGGAGGGACAACGCGCGGTTGTCAATGGCGCGGGAGGAGGGCTAGGCACGATCGCCGTTCAGATGTTGAAGGCCCGCGGCGCGCACGTGACAGCCGTGGACGCCGGGCCGAAACTCGCCATGCTGCGATCGCTCGGCGCCGATGAAACGGTCGACTATGCGCGAACGAACTTCGTCGAGCAAGGTATTCGGTACGACCTCATCTTCGACATCGCCTCAAATCTCTCACTCCAGGAGTGCAGGCGCGCCCTCAAGCCCGCTGGGCTTTTTGTCTGGATCGGACACGAACACTATGGGCGCGCAAAGGGCGGCCCGTTCCTCGGAAGCGGCTTCCCTCAGATGTTTCGCCTGATGGCGAGGGGTCTATTCGGCGACCCGAATCTACCCAAGATGAAATTTCCCCCTGTGATTCCGGCTCTGAAAGACGCGAACGCTGCGATGCGGGACTTGATGGCCGAAGGAAAGCTCATTCCCTTCGTCGAAAGGGCGTACCCACTCGAATCCGTGGCGGAAGCATTCCGCGTGTTAGAGGAAGGCACGGTTCTTGGAAAGGTTGTCTTAACACCGCAATAAGGAGAATAGCAATGGAACACTCGAATATTGTGTTGACTTCGTTAGGATGCCCCTCCATCATGACTTTGACTGGGCCCCAAACTCCCACCCCCTTCCGCACAGTGCCATATGTGGTGGTTTAAGAGACAACCAACTCACGATGGCTTCCCGGAAGGCTTCAGAGTTCAGCGCATTGGAGTCGCAGGCGCGAAAGCTCTAGCCGAATTGCCGCCAGGAGAAATTGCGAGTTACTTCCGAGAACATCCCGACGTAGCGAAGGATCTGCTCATTGAGTGCAGCGATAAACGCTACACACCGTCCACTGTCATTTCAGGAGAAGGCAGCGAATTTACAGTCGGTTGGTTTTCCCGTTCCCCGGTCACTAAACAGTACGGCAGAACGTGCGTCAGGCGGTTCTCCAATCTGGCAGACGCAGCCACTGATTATCTCTTGTTCTCGCGCGGGAAAGACCGCTGGAATCCTCCTGGAGACGGCCTCTAGATTTCAAGCTGAGACACGATCTGAATTCGCTCAGATCAGCCTGATGACCTGCGCTAGATGTATCGGCAGATGAATTTAAGGAATTCGCCCCCAGCCACCCGGATAAGGTGCGGACCATGTCGAGGCGGAATGCAGCGTCTCGAATTTCCATCCGCCGTCATCGGACACGATCTGACCTTCTAACGTGCCGGCCGTCCAATAGCCGGCTCCTCCGGAAGTGCCACTCGGATTCAGCAGACGAGCGCGAACCTTCGCACTCTTGCCGTCCGGCGCGATATCGATCACCGGCTGCAGGACTTGGTACGCGAATATGGACCCGGCCGCCGACGGAGAATCGTCCTGGTCATAGCCGTACGCGCCGATCAGGTTCTCGGCTGCGTCGTAGGCTTCCGCCGCGGTGAGGCTCCGCTCCGCCTCCGTCAGACGAGCGGCCAACTCCGCCACGTTGCGGATCGCGGGTGCGCTCGCAGGCGCCGCGACAGTTGCGACAGGTCTCGCGACGGATAGAACCCCGGCGGGATACTGCGGAGGCTTCCCGGTCACGGGGTTGTCGAAGTGGAACGGGGCGACCGCGAACTTGGGATAGATCTCATAAGAAGCGGTCGGCGGGCGGTCCGGAGGAAACTCCTTGCTGGGACCGGGCGCGGGCTTCGCGCTCTTGGCCCAGCCCGCCGCGGCATCGACGATCATGCGCGGGTAGAAGTGCACCGACTGAATCTTCCATGTACTTCCCAGCTTGACGAAGCTGTTCTCGAAGACGCCCTCGCTCAGCTCGCCGTTCTGGCCGCCGGGAGCGCTGGACATGATCAATTCGACTCCGCGCGCCTTCGCCGTGCGCCCGTCCGGCGCGACGGACACCAGAGTCTCCAGATAGACGTGATCGTTCCGTTCCCCATCCCGGAGTCCCTGCGGCCCGAATTGATTGAGACCGCGCCGGATGCTGGCCTTGCCCACGTAGACGCCTCGCAAGCCCAGCTCCAGTGTTCCATCGTTGGCAAAGAGCCCCGCCGCCTGATCCCAGAGTTTGCGATCGACAGCGTATCCGTAGGTGTCCTGCAGATTGGTGACCTCGGCCTGATCGTTCAGCCGCGCGGCGCGCTGTGCGAGTTGGTTGACCCGATCGCCGAGCGTCGTGAGCGAGGCAGCCGCGCCACTGGCGGCCTTCGTGTTCGCTACATCTGGGATCGGCTTCATCACGCTCGCGGCCGTGTAGTGCAGCGGGACGTGCGCTCCGGAATCCTTCCAGCCCGCGGCCGTGTACGCCGCCGTGACCCTGGGTTCCGAGTGCAGCACGCTGATCTTCCACACGCCGTTTTCCAAAACGTACTCATTCTCGTAGACGCCGCTATACCAGGTGGCCGAGCCTCCATAGCCTCCCAGCATCGCCAGGATGCGCCATCGCCCCTTCGCGGTTCGGCCGTCCGGCGCCAGCGTGATCACCGGCTGGAACAGGATGTGCGGGTAGATGCGGCCTTCCGACAGGCCGAGCTTTCCCTGCCCCACCTGCTCGAAAAAGAGCTTGCGGATCTCGGCCTTTCCGTGTGCGCCCTGCTGATAGTTGGTGGCGGCGTCGTCCGTGAACAGGTCCGCGAAGTCGTTCCACAAACCGAGTTCGACATAGTGCCCATAGGCGTACTGCAGGCGCTTGATGGCGCGGACCGACTCGATGCTTTCCATGTGGGCTTGCAGGCGTTCGACCCTTTTTTCGAGCGCCGGCTGGGGGTCCGGCTTTTGTGCCGTGGCCAGGGTGCCTGCGCCGATCGCCAGGGCGGCGGCCAGGATGGATTTAGTAGACATCGGCAGGATTCTATCACCTAGCGAAGCACTGGAGCTCGATGGGTGACGAAGAAACTCGCCTCAGCTCACCGTGCGCCCTTCAGGACGATTTCAGAACCGCTGACTCAGGAAATCGTGTTTGAGTGTACTGCCCCGAATTGCTAACGTAGCCCGAGCCGCGCCACACCCTCTTGTTGCCGGGCCGGTAAGAATAGGCCACCGCCGGGGTCACGCTGCCCCAGAGCGGGCTCTGCACGACGATGCGATTCTCCACGTCGTAGCCGTAGCCGCTGTTGCACGGCAACGTGCCGCTGATCGCGTTCAGGTTGCCGTTGGCGTCGGCGCAATCGCCCGTTCGCCGGTTGGTCGCCGGATTGTAGCTCACGTTCAAACTCGGAGCCGTTCCGCTCATGACCGTCTGATTCGTCAAGTTTCCGAACCCGGATTCTCGTTGTCACGTTTCCGAAGATACCGACTTGCCTTGCGGTACGCTCCTCTTAGCCCACTGATTCATCGCGAACATCGTCAAGGAGTAGAAGATAGGCGCCGTGGCGAGGATGCTCATCACCGTAAGAATTGGATCTCCGCCGGAGAACATCTGGTAAAAGCTGTTTTGCGCTTGACTAATACCCCTATAGAACGTGCCATAGAAAAAATGTAGGGCGCCCGGAACCCATATCCACTGGCCTGGTTTCCGGAGCGGCTTCCATGCAAAGAACAGCGCGGCAAGCGGTACTCCCCCTAGGGCTGGCGCGAAGTTCAACCACTGCCGCGACGATCCCACTGGAATGTCTGCGGGCGTCGTCGTGCCGAGAGCGAATGTGAGAACAAGCACACAGATGAGCTGGACAACAAATAGAACGATGAACGGCAGACCGAGCCTGAACACGGCCACCAGCTTTTCGTCATCCGTCATTTGCGACCAGGGCTTCTTCATTATTAATAAAAACGGGACGTGACAAATGGGACCAGGGCCCATGGTTCGTTAAGAGCGAGATCGAAGTAGAGCGTAACAGAGTAATCCCACGTGTTGGGATCGTAGGTTGAAATTCGGCGCGTCCCCCGCTCCTCCAGCAATATAACCAAATCCAGAAGTAACAACTGCTGGAGCGATATCTATGCCATGTAGGCCCGGCGGGCGAGAGAATATGGAGGCGTGTGAACAATCGCCGGCATTTGTATTCCAATCGGCGTATAATCTGGCGGCTTGTATAAAACAATCTGTGTCCGTATGATTGCAATTCGTCTGATGTACAAAGGACCCAAGGGCTGTACCCGGGTTCCAGGTCGTGAATAGCTCCGCGGCATCCGAAGGATAATCAGCTCCTAAGAAGATTTGCGTGTGCCATGGCCCGGTAGGAATATCGCCCGCCGCGCCTGGAGAAAGATAAATCACATTCGCGATGCGAGCTAGCACATCTGCCGGCAGCAGGTTCACGGCGCCGGCAAAGGCGCCGGCTCCGCCGCTATAGGCAACGATGTTGATCGGCCCAGGATCGGCCGCTGCTGCCATGATCCCATCATAGACCGTCTGAATAGCTTGGTTTCGCCCCAATGCTGCAGTGCCCACTTCAATTACGCTATCGAGTCCATTCAAGCCGGCATATGGATATATCTGATCAGCGTTCCCGAATATGGCCAGCTGGCCGAAAGCTTGGTCCGAGGACTGCGTGATCCCACCTATAATCGCATTGCATAACCCCAGAGGATCGAATCGATTTACGGGATCGCCGCCGGCGTACGCATAGCGATTCCAACTGCCTGGATCTGCAATACTGGCGCTGCTTGAGTACGGATCCGGCGTCATGAACCTCCCCATCCCCGGCTGGTGATAGCGCTGGTCGGCGTAATCGAGCCCCGTCTCACTATCCCGGAAGTAGGTGGCGAACTTCTCCTTGCCGTCCTGCGTGGCCGAAGGCCGCTCCTGGCCGTAAGGGAAGTATTTGCCAATCGACCCCAGGCGGTCCGGCGTCACATACCCGCCGGCGTTCTTGATCAGCTTGCCGCCGAAATACTGATTGGTCCCGGTCGCCGTCGCGACCAACTGCGATCCATAGGCGCTCAACTGATAGGTCGCCAGCTTCTGCCCGGTCGCGCTCCAGAAGGTCACCTCATCGGTGGTCTGCGTGTAGTTGGAGCTTCGTCGTCATAGGTCCACGCCCCGCGCCACACCCGCTTGTTGCCGGGCGCGTAGGAGTAGGCCCAGGCCAGATACCCGGAGTTCTTCACGATCCGGTTCTCCACGTCGTAGTACACGGCTCCGCTGCCGTAACACACCGAAGCGGAGTTGAGGTTGCCGTTGGCGTCGGCGCATTCGCCCGTCTGCCGGTTGGTGGCCGGATTGTAGCTCACGCTAAGCGTGGGCGCCGTCCCTTTGGTGACCGTCTGATTCGTCAAGTTCCCGAACCCATCGTAAGTATAACTCTGGGTTCAGCAGGAATTGACGAGGAATGGTGCGCCCGGTAGGATTCGAACCTACGGCCTTTTGCTCCGGAGGCAAACGCTCTATCCAGACTGAGCTACGGGCGCGCGATCAACGGCGTTCAACGAACAGTTTAGCACCGAAGCGAGCCGGTCGCCGTCCAGGACGAAGCGGCGAGGACTAAGCCTCAAATGCCTGGATCGCGTCGGAGAGAGCCGTCAGCCCGAACAAAGCGTGTTCAATGCGCAGACCCGCGAGCCAGTCCGTTTCCGCCCGCAGGCAATACACCACTTCGCCGAGAAGAAGATTGTCGCCGTACTCGATTTTGACCAGGGTGAAGGGAGACAGGTGCGCGCTCAGCCGAACCTGGGTGCCGCCCTCACTGAGATTCCGGAGCTCCCCCTGAAGAACCCCGGCCGGCGCTCCCACCACGCTGATGGACACTTGCTGGCGGAGCTCGTGCCGCTCGGCCTGTCTTTGGTCCACTTGAATCGCCGGCATGCAGTCATCTTCGGCGTTTCGGGCGAGGATTACTATAGGCCGTTGGCCCCAAAGACCCTAGGGCCCGGCCTTAGAGCACGTCGGCGAAACCGCGCTTCAGGTGGCGGAAGAACAGCCCGCCCAGCACGAAGACGCTGACCGAATAGGCGGCGATCACCGCCAGTTCCCGCCAATCCGGCCATTGGCTGGAGAGCAACCGGTGGCGGTAGGCCTTCACCACCCAGGACATAGGGTTCCAGCGAACCAAAGGCTCGAAACGCCCCAGGTCGGCATGCTCGCTGAGCATGATGGGAGTGATCCAAAACCACAGGTTGACGATCACGCCCAGAGCCTGGGCGGTGTCCCGCAGGTACACGTGGAGGCTCGAAACAATCCAGCCCACGCCCACCGCCAGCAGGCCCAGGAAAAACATGTACACCGGCAGCAGAACAATCATGGGGCTGACGGTCTTGAGCCACAGCCCCACGGTCAAAACCGCCAGCCCGACCGCGATCAGATGGTGAATCATCGACGAGAGAAAGATGGACACCGGGACCACTTCGGAGGGAAACACGGTGCGGGTGATCAAGTTGGACTGTTCCACCAGCGACGATGCCGAACGCGTCACGGTCTCCTGGAACAACCACCACGGCAGGATGCCGCAGAACAGGAACAACGGGTAGTTGGTGGTGACTTCGTCCGGCGCGAGGCTAACTCGGAAAAAGTACTTGAACACCATGATCCAGATCAGCAGTTGCACGATGGGATGAACCACGCCCCACAGCCAGCCGGCGGACGAGCCCACGTAGCGCGTCCGGAAGTCGCGGCGGACCAGTTGCGCGATCAGTGCGCGGCCCGTGACCAGGTTTCGCAGAAAATGCCGTCCGGGAATGCGTGCCACGATTTCGAGTGTAGCAGCGCCGGCCTCGCTGCTACGCGCCGCGGCGCTTCCGGAAATGTAGTGTAGACTCGAAACTTGTGCGCCTCGTAACGCTCGCATGCCTGTTGCTCGCCGCCCTGTTCGCGGGAAGGAGCCCGGCCGCCGCCGATGCCGTCACCGAACGGCTCAGCTACACCATCGAGTGGCGCTTGATCCACGCCGGCAGTGCGGTGGTCGAAGCCGGACCCACCTCCGCCGTGCTTAAGGTGGAATCGGCGGGCATCGTATCGGCGCTTTACCGGATTGAGGACACTTATCGGATCCAATTCGAGGGCCCGTTCTGCGCCACCTCCAGCCTGATGAATGCGCAGGAAGGATCGCGCCGCCGGGAAACCGCGATCGCCTTCGACCGCACCCGGAACCGGGCGTTTCTGACCGAGAAGGACCTCATCAAGAACACCATCGTAAGCAAGGCGGACGTGCAGATTCCCAATTGCGTGCACGACGTGATCTCGGCCCTGATCCGGCTGCGCCGGATGAAAGTGGAACCGGGCCAATCCGTGCAGCTTCCTCTCACCGACGGCCGGAAGTCGGCGGCCGTCAAGGTGGAGGCCCAGGCGCGCGAACGGGTACAGACGCCCGCCGGCACGTTTAACACGGTTCGCTACGAAATCAACCTGCTGAACGGCGTGGTTTATGCGCGCAAGGGGCGCGTCTTTGTGTGGCTCACCGACGACGAGCGCCGGCTGCCGGTGCAGTTCCGCCTGCGGCTGAATTTCCCGCTCGGCACGATCACTTTGGACCTGGAAAAAGAAGAACATCCCTAGCCAAAGGCGTCCAAGGCGGAGCCACACGGCCGCACATGCGACCAAAGATGGCTGCCCCAGCGCCTGTCCTACAATAAAGCCATGGGCCGCGGTCTGGTCGCTGTCTTCCTCGGGTTGACGTTGGCCGCTTACGGCCAGCGGCAGATGTCGGTCCCCGATCTGGTCACCTTCATCAAGTCCTCCATCCAGCTGCGCAACGACGATCGCGCCGTGGCCGACACCGTGCGGCATTTGAAGCTGACCAATCGCCTGGATGCCGCGACCGTGGAGGATCTGGAGGGCCTGGGCGCGGGCCCGCGCACGCTCGCGGCGTTGCGCGAGCTGTTGACCGCCAGCGCCAGTCTGCCCGTGCCTGCGCCGGTCCCGCCGCCTCCTCCGCAAGTGGTGATTCCGCCGCCCGTTCCCGCCGAGCTGAAACAAATCCTGGCGGAGATCACCGAAAAAGCGCTGGACTATACCAAGAGCTTGCCCAACTTTATCTGCGCGCAGGTCACCACCCGCAGCGTGGATCCCTCCGGAACGGAATCCTGGCATCAGACCGATAAAATCCAGGAGCAGCTCAGCTACGTGGACGGCAGGGAAGATTACAAGGTCGTCCTGGTGAACAATCTGCCCGTCGCGAATATGAAGCACGAACAGCTCGGCGGGATCACTTCCTCGGGCGAGTTCGGAAGCACTCTGTACGAGATCTTCGCGCCCAAAACCCGGACCCAGTTCGGCTGGGAACGCTGGGCCACCCTGCGCGGGAAGCGGATGTATGTGTTCGCCTTCCAGGTGGCGCAGCCCTATTCCGACTACAGCATTAAGGACCAAGCTTCGGGCCGCAGCATTGTCGCCGGATATCACGGGCTGGTGTACGCCGACGCCGAAAGCAAACAGATCATGCGGATCAAGCTGGATTGCGACGGGTTGGAAGCCTTCCCCATCAACCAGGTTTCCATGACTCTGGATTACGCCCCTACCAGGATCTCGGAGCAGGATTTCGTGCTGCCCATGGCGGCCGAGGTGCGCTCGCGGGCGGGCCGGACGCTGGGCAGGAACCAGATTCAATTCAGCCTGTACCGGAAATTCAGCTCCGACGCGACCATCACCTTCGACACGCCCGATCCCATCCCTCCGGATCAGCTGCAGGAGCAGCCCGCCACCCAGGCCCCCGGGAAGAAACCGTGAGCCGCCCGTCCTGATGAGTGCTTCGATCGAACAGCGCGAGATCGCGCCCGCGACGCGTGTCATCGCCATCCACGGCAATCTGCGCCTGGGGGAAGGATGCGCCGAACTGGAAAAGCTCATCGCGCAGCTGACGGATGCGGGCGCCCGCAACCTGGTGTTCGACCTGAGCGGAGTGGAGCGGATCGATTCCACCGGTATCGGCAAATTTATCGACACCTACGGGCGGCTCCGGAAATCGGGCGGGCAGATGCGTTTGGCGGGGGCGGAGGGCGCGGTGCGGGAGGCGTTCCGCCTGACGCGGCTCGACACGGTCTTTTCTTTCTATCCCTCGGTGGAACAGGCGTGCGAGGGGCTGGCGGGCGCCGCTACGTGATTCTGGGCAGGGGCGCTACTTCCCGCGCTGCCCGCGCGCAAGCTCCAGCAGGTGCTCGGCCACGGCTTTAGGCCGGTCGATCGAACGCATCACGATGCGGCTGGTTTCGCCCGCGGTTTCCACCGACAGGTCGCCCGTGTTGATGATTCTCTGGCCGACGCTTTGGTCGAACCGCACGTCTTGCACCTTGGCGAGCTCCATGATGCGCGAAGTCTTGGAAAACAGTCCGGCTTCGTAACGCAGCCGGTCTCCCTGGACATCTAGACAAGTGGTGCGCCGCCGCAAGTGGCGCACCGCGGTCAGCAACAGCAAGGCGGCCGGCGCGAGCAGGGGAACCCACAAAGGCACCCGGGACGAGGAAGGAGACGCCGATGATGAAGACGAGGACGTGCTGTACCAATACGCCGCAATCGCCGCCGCTAATACCAGGATCAGCGCATAAGCGATCTTGACCCCTTTGAGCGACTGCCGCACCTGCATGGCGTGAATGATAGCATGAGGCACTGCGAACCCATGACCTCTTCCGCGACTGGCACAATGAATAACAGGATGACAACAGAACGGGCGCAAACCCGCGTCCTGGTGGTGGACGACGAGGAGAGCCAGCGCACGGCCCTGGCCGCGATGATCGCCCTGTGGGGATATGCGGTCGAAACCGCGGCCGACGGGCAGGAAGCGCTCGACAAGCTGGCCAATGGAAAATTCCATGTGGTGATCACCGACATGATGATGCCGCGCATGGACGGCTCCGAGCTGCTCAAGCGCCTGAAGGCGCACGGGGGCGGTCCGCCGGTGATCGTCCAGACCGCCTTCGGGAATCTGGAAACGGCGGTGGCCACGGTCCACGACCTGGGCGCGTTCTGGTTCCTCGAAAAGCCGGTGCAGTCGCAGGCGTTGAAGCTCCTGGTGGAGCGCGCCGCGGCGCAAGGACACCTGGAGGAACACGCCGAGCGCCTGGAACGCCAGTTGACCTACCAGGGCGTGCTGGGCGAGATGGTGGGCGCTTCGCCCAAGATGCAGGAGGCCTTCGCCCTCATCCATCAAGTGGCGCCCAGCCGCGCGGCCGTGCTGATCACCGGCGAAAGCGGCACGGGCAAGGAGCTGGCGGCGCGCGCGATCCACATGCTCAGCCCGCGCAAGGCCGGACCGTTCGTGGCCATCAACTGCGCCGCCTTGCCGGACTCGCTCATGGAGAGCGAGCTGTTCGGGCACGAGAAAGGAGCGTTCACCGGCGCCGTGGAGCGCCGCGCGGGCTGTTTCGAGCTGGCGCAGAACGGCACCGTCCTGCTGGACGAGATCGGAGACATGCCCGTGGCGACCCAGGCCAAGCTCCTGCGCGTTCTGGAGGACGGCCGGGTTCGCCGTCTGGGAGGAAAGAGCGAGATCCAGCTGGACGTGCGCGTGATTGCGTCCACCAACACGCCCTTGGACAGCGCGATCCGGGAGGGCAGATTCCGCGAAGACCTGTATTACCGCCTGAACGTTTTCCCCATTCCCCTGCCGCCTTTGCGCCAGCGCAAGGACGATCTGCCGATCCTGGCGCAGGCGTTGCTCGAGGAGCTGAATCGCAAGCACGGGACCAAAGTAACGGAGCTGTCCGGCGAGGTGCTGGCGCGCTTCTCGACCCACGACTGGCCGGGAAACGTTCGCGAGCTGCGCAACGTGCTGGAGCGCGCCGTGATTCTGGCCGGAGAAGGGACCATCCAGATCGCCCATCTCCCCCCCGGCTTTTCCGGCGTGCCGGCGCCCTCCGGCGGTATTTCCACCGGGCCGGGAGAGCTTCACATCCGGGTGGGCCAGACCATCGGCCAGGCCGAGCGCGCCCTGATCGAGCTGACGCTGGAGCATACCAAGAACAACAAAACTCGCGCCGCGGAAATCCTGGGGATCAGCCAGAAGACCCTGTTCAACAAGCTGAAGGAATACGGAACGCAAGGGGCGGGCGCCGCATGAGGCGGCGGGCTTCGCGATCCTCCGGGGCCTCCCGATTCTGATGTCGCTACGCGTCCGTCTGATCCTGCTGATCCTGGTGGTGGTGGCGCTGGCGGCCGTGACGCTTTCGGCGGTCGAGCTGGAGACCCTGGTCGATCTGCTCACCTCCGATACCATCGAACGCAGCAGTCTCACAGGCCAGCAAATCAGCGCGGTGCTGCGGGATCACATCGAGCGCTATTCGGAGAACGATCCGGCCCCGCAGAGTCTCGAGGAAGTGAAGACGCTGTGGAACCAGATTGTCTCCGGCGACGAGCAACTCCACCAGTTGCTGCTGCAAATGATGGCGTCTTCCCGCTCCATCCTCGAAATCAATGTCGCCGGAGAATCCGGCATGGTCCTGGCATCCTCCAACCCGGGCGTCGTCGGGACCCCCATCCAGCGGCGGCAAAACTTCGAAACCTGGGGGAAGACCCGGTGGTATCGCCGCACGGCGGATCTATTGACGCGCCGGCCGGACTGGGAGACGACGCTGGGACTGGGCGTGGAGGAGCAGGATAAACCGGTCTTCACCATCCAGGTCGTGACCTCGAGCGTCTTCCTGGGCGATGCGCTGCGCCCGCAGATCGTCTGGCTGGGCTGGGTCTCCGCCGCCGCGATCGGCCTGTCCCTGCTGCTCACCATGCTGGCGACCACCCGGGCGCTGCGGCCGGTGAAGCGGATCGAGGACACTATCGACCGGATCGCCCAGGGACGCGTGGGCGGGGAGGAGCCCGACGGATCTGTTCCCGACGACGGGCTGGCCAAGGAATTCCGCGCCGTCCAAAGCAAGCTGAACCTGCTGGGCCAGCAGTACCGCGGCGCGCGGGAGGATGCCAGCGAGCTGCGCCAGAACGTGGACCTGCTGCTCGAACGCATGGCCTCGCAGCTGGACGTGGCCACGCGCCTGGCCGCCATCAGCCGCCTGACCGGAGGCGTGGCGCATGAGATCAAGAATCCGCTCAACGCCATCGCCCTGCGGCTGGAGCTGCTGCGGGCGCGGCTGGGCGACCCGGACCCGGAGCTTTCCGCCGAACTCGATATCCTCTCCAGGGAAGTCCACCGCCTGGACCGCGTGGTGAAAACCTTCCTGGATTTTTCGCGGCCCCTGGAGGTCCATCTGCAGGATCTCGACCTGGCGGTCCTGGCGCGCGAGGTCACCGAGTTCATCACGCCTCAGGCGCGCCGGGCCAACATTGACGTGGATTTTTCCGCGCCGTCCGAGCCCGCTGGAGCTAGCTTCACAATGATGCGCGGCGACTCGGACTTGCTGAAGCAGGCCGTGCTCAACCTGGTAACCAACGCGATGGATGCCATGGTGGCCAAGGAAGCCACGGCGGGTGCCCTGCCCGATTCCAAAAACGGCGGCGGCAAACTGCGCGTCCGCGTCGAAAGAGGGCTGGGCGAACGAGGCGATGACAAACTGGTCCTGGAGGTGTCCGACACCGGACCGGGAATCCCGCCGGAGTTGCGCGACAAAGTCTTCCAGTTATACTTCACCACCAAGCCGTCGGGATCCGGGATCGGACTCGCCATGACCTACCGGGCGGTCCAGTTGCATAATGGTACTATCGGTTTCAAAACTGAAACTGGCGCCGGGACAACCTTCCGGCTGGAGTTCCCGGCGAGCGTCCGTCATGCCTGATGTCCTTCACCCACGCGCGGGCTTTCCGAAGACTCTGGCGTCGGCGTTGTGGCTGGCCGGCGCGATGGGGACATCCTCGTGTGTGTTCCACAGGGCGCCGCGCGCCTTCAACCCGCCGCCGGTGACGGCCAAAGCGCCGGAGCCGGTCCCTCCCGCTCCTGAAATCCTGCTGCCGCCGGAAGTGGCGTTTGAGCCGGCGGTGTACGACTTCCCCCGCCAGACGGATCCTTCCCCGGGGTTTCCGGAGCTGCCGCGTCCCCGTCCGCCGCGCCCTCCCGTCGCCAATGTTCCCAAGCCCGTGCCCGCCGAGAACCCGCCGGTGGCGGCTCCCAAACTGGCACAAATTCTCACGCCGGAAGAGTCCCGGAAGAACACGCAGGATCTGGAGCAGTACACCGAGCGCGTCAAGCGTGCGCTGGCGAAGGTGGAGGCGAGGAATCTAACGGCGGAGCAGAGGGATATCGCGGAGCGGGTGCGGACTTACTTGTTACAAGCAGAGCAGACGCGCGAGCAAGACCTGGTGACGGCAGTCAACCTGGCGAGGCGTGCAGATCTCCTCGCCACGGACCTTCTCGAGCGCCTGCCCTGATGGCCGCAGCGTCGGAGGGAGCCAGCGGCCAACCAATTTGCCCGTGCCCCGGGGTGTCATCGGGGGCACGGACAAAACTTCAAGACTACTGAGCCGAGGCGACCGTGTTGCTCGACTGGATCGCTTCCGGGAAGAACAAGCGGACTTCCACGCGGCGATTCTGCTTGCGGCCTTCGCGAGTGCTATCGTCGGCCACCGGCAGAGCGTAACCGGACCCCAGGGTGTTGATCGTCCGGACCGGGATCTTGTGCTCGTTGACCAGGTAGCGGGCCACGGCGTCTGCGCGCGCCTCGCTCAGTCGCTCGTTGATGAGCGCGGAACCGGTCTTGTCGGTGAAACCCTGCACCTCGATGATGTAACGGTCCTTCCCGTCGGTCATCTGGGCCAGCTCATCCAGCTCGGCCTCGCCATCCTTGGTCAGCTTGGACTGGTTGATCCCGAACAGCACGGTGACCTCTTTGGCCATCTGGAACTTGTTCGCGGCTTCCAGGTTCTTTTCGATAATGTCGTCGCGCTGCAGACCGCGATCGGCTGCGCGCTGCGCGCCTTCCGCGGAACGCTGTGCGCCGTCGGCCGCCTTCTGGGCGTTATCCGCGCGCTCGCCGGCTCTCTCGGCGGATTGGCCGGCGGCGACCGCTTTGGCGTCGGCGTCGGTTACGCGCTCCTTGGTCCGGGACAGATCGGTGGTCAGGCTGTCGATGTCCTTGGCATGATCCGCCAGCTGCTTGTCCTGGTCCGTGTTCTTGGCCTCGGTCGCGGTCACCCGGCTTTCCACCGGCGCTACCGTCTTGGCCACGTACTTGTGGGTCGCGACGCAGCCCGCTCCCGTGAGACTCAACAGCGCCACTCCTGCCATCATGAGATTCGTTTTCATTTGGTTTAGATTCCCCTTTCGAGAGATGCCCTTAGAGTTGGACCTGTATGGTCGATCGCCGGACTGGCTACGCCCCCCAAAGGGAGCTGGGTGGAGCCAGCCCGGAGACCGATGCCCGCGGGAGCAACCACGGGATCCTGTATAGAGTTCAGAGCGCCCAAAAAGGTCGGTAGGATCTTCCGCATCGGAACAGGGAAATACTTACCTGTTCCGGATGTAAGCGATTGATTCTGCAACCCTCGGTGCTTCACGGTGTTCTGTAGGAGCACGTCGGGGGCCAACTGCCCAGCTACTGTTGCCCAGCCGCGACTGGAAGAGGCGCCTTCCCATCGAGTTCGAAAACCAACAACTTGGGAGTTACCGGGCCGCCGCCGGATCCGCCGCGGCCAGCAGCAGGCGCGCCGGCAGGCGCTGCGCCGCGACCACCGGCGGTCGCGGCACCCCGGCCGCCGGCAGGAGCAGGCGCGGGCTCGGCGCCGGGCAGGACGAAGGTCTGCGAGCCTATGCCGCCCGCCAGCGCAACATACTGTTTCCCGTCAAGCATGTACGTGATCGGCGGGCTCATGCCTCCGCGAAGTCCGGTCTGAATGTCCAGGACCTTTTCGCCCTTATCGGCGGTGTACGCCACCAGACGCCCGTCATTAATCACCTGGAACACCAGGTTCCCGGCCGTCGTCACAGTTCCGCCGCCAATACCGCCGCCACCCTCCGCGCGCCAGCGCTCCTTCTGATTCACCACATCCCACGCCAGCAGGACGCCTCCACGGCCGCCGCCTTCCGCCGGAGCAGGCCCGATCGCCGGAGGAGCCGGCAGAGGCTTCGGAGGTGCCGGCGGAGCGGCACCGGCTGCATTCGCAGCGTCGCCCGCCGCGCCCCGGCCGCCCCGGCCAAAGCCGCCGAACACGATCCCCAGATTCTGCTTTCCTTCCTGATATTTGAAGTTCGGATCGGACGCGTAGTTGAAACTGCCGCTGGGCGACGCCGGCAGATAGACCAGGCCGGTGGCCGGATTGAACGACATCGGCGACCAGTTGTGCGCGCCTCCCGGACCAGGAGCGATCGGAATGGTCCGCGAGTTGTAATAGGACTCCTGATTGATGATGGGCTTCCCGGTCTCCTCATTCAAGCCGCGGGCCCAGGTGACTTGCGCGAACGGCTGGCCGGAAATAAACTTGCCGGTCACGCGGTCGATCACGTAATAGAAGCCGTTCTTGTTGGCCTGCATGATCACCTTGCGCGGCTGGCCCTTGATCACCACGTCGGCCAGCAGCAATTGCTGGACGCTGTCGAAGTCCCATTCATCGCCCGGGACCATCTGGAAATACCACACCAGCTTGCCCGTATCGGGATTGACCGCCAGGACCGACGCCGCGTACAGATTCGTCATCTCCTTGGTCTGCTGGCGGGCGTCCTGGGGCCAGGGGCCGGCGTTGCCGGTGCCGACATAGACCAGGTTCGCTTCCGGGTCATACGACATGCCGTCCCAAACCGAGCCGCCTCCGCCCATCGTCCTGCCGTGCGGCGACCAGGTCTCGGCCGCCTTGCGCATAGCTTCGTTCTCGAACGGCTTGGAGGGATCGCCGGGGACGGTGTAGAAGCGCCATGCGAACTGGCCGGTCTTGGCGTCGTGCGCCTCGAAGAAGCCGCGCACGGGATATTCCCCGCCCGCCACACCGATAATCACCTTGCCTTTAGCGATGCGCGGGGCCATGGTGATGGTGTAGCTGTCCTGGGTATAGGAAACGCGCGATTCCCACACCGGTTTTCCGGTTTCCGCATTCAGCGCGATCAGCCGGCCGTCGATCACGGGAGCGATGATGTTGCCTTCGTAGATCGCGACGCCGCGATTCACGATGCCGCAGCAGATCTTCGGCTGCACCGCGGCGCGGTTCACTTCCGGATCCCAGCGCCACTTTTCCTTGCCGGTGCGTGCGTCGACGGCGTAGACGATACTCCAGTTGGTGATGCTGTAAAGGGTCCCGTTCGCCATCAAAGGCGTCGCTTCCTGATTGCCGCCGCCGGGACCGACTTCGTACGACCAGTCCAGCCCTAGCCGGCTGACATTGGTTGCATCGATCTGCTTGAGCGGGCTATAGCGCGTCTCGCCCGGAGTCAGGCCGTAACTCAGCCACTCCTCTCCGGTCTTGCCGGCGTTCCGCAGCGCGGCATCGTCGATGCGGCGAGCCTGCTGCCCGGGCGCGACCCAGGCCCACATCAGCAATCCTGCCGCCGCACTCCACAAGACGAGCTTACTTAGCTTCATTTCCACACCTCTAGTTTAGGTTGCGTGAACTCCCCGCGGCTCCCGCAGATTTATCTGGTCCAGAACATTCTATCCAAAATGCGGGCGGACCGGGATTTGTCAGGCGGATTGCGAGACAATAAGGGCATGGCTGAAGCGGTTATCCGCGATCCCGAGATCATGCACGGAACGCCCGTGTTCCGGGGCACCCGGGTTCCCGTACAAACGCTCTTCGACTACCTTGAGGGCGGAGATACCCTGGAGGACTTTCTTGAGGGATTCCCGACGGTAAGCCGCGAGTTGGCCATCCAGGCGCTCAACGAAGCTAAGGTGTTGCTGCTTGCGCGACTCTGATGCGCCTGCTGCTCGACGAATGTATTGACGAGCGTCTGCGCCTTTTGTTTTCCGGTCACGATTGCCACTCCGCGCGTTACGCCGGACTCGCCGGTCTCAAGAACGGGGAGCTGTTGTTGGCGGCCGAAGCTGCGGGTTTCGAAGTCATCGTCACGGTTGACCAGAACATCCCGGATCAACAGAACCTTAGTTCCCTGAAACTTTCGCTGCTCATCTTGTGCGCACCGACGAACCGCCTCCATGACCTGAAGCGTCTGGTGCCGATCGCGTTGGATGCGCTCGATTCGATTGAGCCGGGTCAGGTAGTGAAGATTCGGTGAGGACTTCGGCAGGCGAACAGTCTCGTGTCGAGCTGAGATTTTCAGAGGCGCTCTAACCAGCGATAACAGAGAGAGAAATAGAGAGAAAGCGCGAACCATGCTGGATTGGACCACTTGCCCAGCCGTTGAACGGCACGCCGGCAAGGTCAGCGGTGCGTGGGTGTTTCGGAAGACGCGTGTGCCTGTTTCCGCCCTCTTTTCGAATCTCGAGGGCGGAGCCACCATTGACGAATTCCTGGAGTGGTTTCCAGGAGTTTCTCGTGAGCAGGTGACCCTGGTCCTGGAGCACGCATCCCGCAGCTTGGGCGATCCAATACCAGCGTGATTGTGACGATGGCGATATTCGACAGACCCTCCCGCGATCCGCTTCCTGAACCGAATTTCGAGGATATAAAGCACGCGGCCGGGAAGGCCCTAGTTTCTCTTGTTCCTGGCCTCGGCGAGGCATGGGGCCTTGTCATCGGTGCTCCTCTCGAGCAACGCCGTAGCGATTGGCTGCGCGATCTCGAATCCCGGCTCCAGGAACTGGAAGAGTATGTAAAGGGCTTTCGGTTTGACAATCTCGGCCAGAATCAGGAGTTCGTTTCCGTAACCTTGCAAGCCACGCAGGCGGCTCTCCAAACTCATCTGAAGGAGAAGCGGGAAGCGCTGAGAAATGCCGTACTTAACGCAGCGCTCGGCAAAGAGCCAGACCCGAACCGACAGCAACAGTTTCTGGTATTGCTGGATCGGTTTTCAGAAGACCATCTCAGGGTATTGAAATTCCTGAACGACCCGGCAGGCCATTTTCAAAAGCGAGGGGAGCCAGGACCCCGCCCTACTCATGTTTCGCCAAAGCTGCTCGTGAACGACCTTATTGCTATGGGGTTACCGCTCCTCAGAAAGACTCCGCAGGAGGGTCAGACATCAACATCGTTCCAGTTCGTCGAGTTGATTTTGGGAGAACTCGTCTCATTACGCCTTGTATCGCTGGCCCGGTCGCAGGAAACATGGGCGATACCTGACTTCGCCATCAAGCCCGGCGGTAGACCGGTTGGTAAAATGACGACGCATTTGGGGGAGGACTTTCTCGCCTTCATAACCGCGCCTGATCTCGGCAAGTAAAACGGTTAGTCACCGCGAGACGCAGCAGTTTCGCCAGCTCGACCCCGGTCCCTTGGCGGCAGGCAGTAGAATAATAGGTTGCATTTCCGCCTCTACCCCCTGCGTCTCAGTTTCCTGGCCCGCGAAGCGATTTCGTTTCCGCCGGGAGCCGCCGCCAACCGCCTGCGCGGCGCGTTCGGTGCCATCCTTCACAAGCTCGGGTGCGCGACGATCTTCGCGCCGTCCTGGGAAGCCGGCCCCACCGGATTGCCGGCCGGCCCCAGTGGATTGATGGACCGGCCTCGTCCCTTCGTCTTCCGCGCCAGTCACCTGGATGGATCGACGATCGCGCCCGGTGAGACATTCCACTTCCACTTCCACTGGTTCGACCTGCGCCGCCCGGCGCTCGACCTGGCGATTCTCGTATTCGCCGAACTGCTTTCCGAAGCCCGCCTCGTCGACGTCCGCGGCACCGAGGCTCCCATGGATCTGTGCCTGGACCCGTCCGGGGATCCCGTGAACCGTCTGACCATCCGCTTCGAGACGCCCACCGAGCTGAAATCCGGCGGCCAGACGGCCGAGCGGCCCGAGTTCGGCATTCTCGTCGCGCGCATCCGCGACCGGATCAGCACGCTGCGCGCGCTCTACGATGACGGTCCTCTGGCCATCGACTTTTCTGAATTCGGGGAGCGCGCGGCGCGCGTCCAAATGACGCGCTGCGACCTTCAGCGCGTGGAAGCATCCCGCCGCAGCGGCCGGACCGGCCGGACTCATCCGCTCAGCGGCTTCGTGGGCGAAGCGGACTATGAAGGCGACCTGACGGAATTCGTCCCCTATCTGCGCGCCGCGCATTGGACCGGCGTCGGCCGTCAGACCGCCTGGGGTAAAGGGGTTCTGTCCGTAACGGATTGCGCCGGATGAACGCCAAAAAGAAAAACTATTATATTCTGAAAGACTCGAGGTTAACCGTGTTCAAGAAACTCTCCGTGCTCCTGCTGCTGTCCGCCCTGTGCCTGTGGGCAGCCGATTTCTGGACTGCCAAGCCGTTTACTCAGTGGAATGAAAAAGAAGTGCAGAAGATGCTCACCAGTTCCCCCTGGACCGGGAAAGTATCGGTTAGCTTCAGCTTCGCCGGTGCTGGCGGTGGTGGGTTCCCGGGTGGCGGAGGCGGTGGCGGCGGAGGTGGCCGCGGTGGTGGCGGCGGCCGTGGCGGTGGCGGCGGGGGCGCCCCCCCCGTTGGCGGAGGCGGCCTTGAATCCAACGTAGTTCTCATTTGGCAAACCGCATTGCCGATCAGGGAGGCGCTCATCGTACGGCAGTATGGAACCACGGCGGGTACATCCCCGGAAGCGAAGGCCAAGCTGGATCGGGTCGAACCGTACTACGTTCTGACCTTGGCCGGCATGCCCGGGTCCGCGCTCGCCTCCACCCAAGGCGAGCAAAAGGCGATCTTGCTGGCGGCGACCGAGCTCATGGTCAAGGACAAACCGCCGCTGAAACCCGTGGACGTCCAGGCCAGCGGAGGGCGCGGCACCGCCACGGTGAGTTTCCTTTTCCCCAAGACCACAACCTTTACCGCCGAAGAGAAGAACTTGGAATTCTCCAGCAAGTTCGGCAAGACCAAGGTCAAGCACAAGTTCAACCTCAAGGATATGGTGGTCAACGGCAAGGTCGAAATGTAGCGTGTCCGCGCTACTGCCGCGCGCGTTCTACAACCGGCCCGCCGTCGAGGTGGCGAGGTCGCTGCTCGGAACCGTTCTGGAGCATGGGGCGACCTCGGGCCGGATCACCTCCGGCCGGATCGTCGAAACGGAAGCTTATCTGGGTCTTGAGGATCGGGCCGCGCATTCCTGGCGCGGCATCACGCCCCGCACCCGCGTGATGTTCGGCGAACCCGGCCACGCTTACGTCTACCTCATCTACGGCATGTACGAGTGCCTGAACGTGGTCGCCGAACCCGAGGGCAGCCCCGGATGCGTACTGATCCGCGCCCTGGAGCCTCTGGAGGGAATCCCGCGCATGCGGAAGCGGAGACCCGGCGCGCGCGGCATCGAGGATCTGGCCAACGGTCCGGGCAAGCTGACGCTCGCGCTGGGCATCACGCGACGCCACAACGGCGCCGATTTCACCCGGGGTCCACTGACGATTCATGCGCCTGCGCGGAAGGAAGCGATACGAATCGGCGTTTCCCCGCGCATCGGTATCCGGCATTGCGCCGATTGGCCGCTGCGATTCTTCATCGAAGGAAGCCGGTTTGTAAGTCGATAATGCTACTTTCAAGGGAGAGCGCACAGCGCGTGGCGCGCGCCGCAATGCCGGTGAAGAAAGAACGATCGCGCCACGCTGCGTTGTGCGCGGTCAGAGGGTATCAATGCTGAAACCGACCATTTTTCGCGAATACGACATCCGTGGCGTCGCGGATACGGAGTTGCTGAGCCCCGACGTCGTGGATCTGGGCCGCGGCCTGGGGACGCTGCTCCAGCGCAAGAGCGGCCGATCCATCACTCTGGGCCACGACTGCCGCCTCAGCTCGCCCCGCCTGCGCGACGCGCTGCTCGAAGGCCTGGTCGATTCCGGCTGCCAGGTCACCGACATCGGCGTGGTGCCGACGCCGCTCCTGTATTTTTCCGCGGTGCATCTGAAAGCCGACGGCGCCGTGATGATCACCGGCAGCCACAATCCCTCCGAGTTCAATGGATTCAAGACCGTGTGCGGCGCCTCGACGCTGCACGGGGAAACCATCCAGGAGGTCCGCCGCATCATCGAAGCGCGCGATTTCCTGAGCGGCCGCGGCCACCATGGCGACATGGATGTCATTCCGGCTTATCTGGACGAAGTCGCTCCCCAGTTCGACTTCAAGCGGCGCGTAAAAGTGGTTCTCGATGCCGGCAACGGAACCGCCGGACCCGTGGTGCATCGCCTGCTCGAGCGGCTCAACTGCGAAGTCACCGAGCTGTTCTTCGATATGGACGGCCGCTTTCCCAACCACCATCCCGATCCCACCGTCCCCTCCAACCTGAAGCACTTGCAGGATGCCGTCCAAGCGCAAAAAGCCGAGCTGGGCATCGCCTTCGACGGCGACGCGGATCGCATCGGAGCCGTGGATGAAAACGGCGAAGTGATCTACGGCGACATGCTGCTGTTGATCTTCGGCCGGGAGATCCTCACCCGCAAGCCCGGCGCGACCATCATCGGCGAAGTGAAATGCTCGCAGCTTCTCTATGACGAGCTCAAACGGCTCGGCGGGAATCCCGTGATGTACAAGACCGGCCATTCGCTCATCAAGGCGAAGATGAAACAGGAGCACGCCGAACTCGCCGGGGAAATGTCCGGCCACATGTTCTTTGCCGACCGGTATTTCGGATACGACGACGCCCTGTACGCGGCGTGTCGCCTGATCGAGATTGTGGCTGCCAGCGGCAAACCGCTTTCTGCCCAGCTGGCGGGACTCCCCAAACTGGTCTCGACGCCTGAAATCCGCGTGGATTGCCCGGACGAAGTGAAGTTTCAAGTAGTGGAGCGCGTGGCCGAGCGCTTCAAGAAAACTCACAACGTGATCGGCGTGGACGGTGTGCGCGTGCTCTTCGACCACGGCTGGGGACTCCTGCGCGCCTCCAACACGCAGCCGGTTCTGGTCCTGCGCTTCGAAGCGGAGAGCGAAGAATGGCTAGGGAAATACCGGGGGGAACTGGAAGCGGCGCTGGAACAGGCCAAGGCGGCGGTGGTTTAGCAGGGGGGGTTAGGGCAGGTCGTTTAGCGCGTCCGGAGGCCGACCTCCGAGGAGTGCAGCCCCCACCCACGCGCTGGCGCTAAAATCGCCGTACTTCGAGCGTGCCAGAAGCGTGCACATAAAGCCACTGGTAAAACGCCTTAGTCCTGGGGCCTATCTGCTACGGATTTCCCCCGTGGTCTAAGGAAATTACATTAGGCTCACTTCCGGAACACCAGCACCGCATTCAGCCCCCCGAACGCGAAAGAATTTGAGATCGCCCATTCGACCTGAGCCGGCCGCGGCGTGTTGGGGACCACGTCCAGATCGCACTCCGGATCGGCAACCGTGAAGTTCACCGTCGGCGGGATCAAGCCGGACTGGAGCGCCCCCAGAGTCGCGGCCGCCTCCAGCGCCCCGGCCGCCCCCAGCGCGTGCCCATGCATGGATTTGGTGGAGCTGACCAGCAGCTTGCGGGTATGCTCGCCGAAAACACTTTTGATCGCCTCGGTCTCGGTCGCGTCGTTGGCGAGCGTGCCGGTGCCGTGAGCATTCACGTAACCAACCGCCTCCGGAGCGAGTGCGGCATCGAGCAGCGCGGCCCGCATGGCTCGCGCCGCGCCCAGAGCCGACGGCTGCGTGATGTGGTGCGCGTCGGACGACATTCCGAATCCGGCGATCTCGCCGATGATCGTCGCGCCGCGCGCGCGGGCGCGTTCCACGGGCTCGAGCACCAGAACCGCCGCGCCTTCTCCCAGGATCAGCCCCCGCCGGTCGCGCGAAAACGGCCGGCAGGTGTCGGGCGAAACCACCCGCATCGCTTCCCAAGCCTTCAAAAATCCAAGCGACAATGGCGCTTCACTTCCCCCGGCGACGGCGACCTCCACTTCGCCCGAGCGGACCATCCGGAACGCCTGCCCCAGCGCGTGATTGGCGGAGGAACACGCCGTCGATACGGTGTACACCGGCCCGGTGATCCCGTATTCGAAAGAAACGCGGCTGGCGCCGGCATTGCTCATCGCCCGCGCGATGGTGAGCGGAGAAACGCGCGGCTCCTTCAGGCCATAAAGATGATGGAATCCGTCATCCTCGGTGGATTTTCCCCCGCCCGAGCAGCCCAAAACAATCGCAGTCCGTTCCCCCAACTCCGGCGAAAACTTGATTCCCGACACCCCGATCGCTTCGCGCGCGGCCACCGCGGCGAACTGCGCGAACCGGTCCAGCAACAAAGCCTCCTTCTCTTCGAAATAGCGCAGCGGATCGTAGTCCGGCGCCTCGGCCGCATTCGGGAATCTCAGGACTCCCGGCGCGACCAGGGTCAGAGGCCGAATGGCGCTCCTGCCCGCGGCGAGCCCGTCCCACAGGTCGGGAAACGTCTGGCCGAAGCCGGAAACTGCGCCGATGCCCGTGACCGCGACGCGCCGCGTCATTTCGGGGCTTCAGCGGCTCCGGACTTGGCCGCCAGGAGCTTTTCGATTCCCTCCACCATCTCGCGCACCGTGCGGATGCCGCGCGCTGCGTCGTCGGGAATATCCAGATCGAATTCGCCTTCGAGCGCGAACAGAATGTTGATCCCGTCCAGCGAATCGATGTTCAGCTCCTCGAAGCTCTTGTCGATGGTGACGGTCTCCGCGGGAATCTTCTGCGTCCGGGCGATCACGCCGGTGACGCGCGCAATCAATTCGTCGGACATAGGAACTCCGTGAGCTTCAGGAACTCGAATCCGCGTTCCTGGAGCCGGGGAATCGTGGTCTCCACTGCTTCGATGGTCGCCGAGATATCCGGCGCGGTCCGCACACCGCGGCCGTCATGCAGGCAAATGATCCCCCCATTCGCAGCTCTGTTCAGTAAGAGATCCGACACACGCGCGGCAGGCAACCGCCAGTCGCGCCCGATAACGGTCCACATCACGCCGCGCAGCCCCAGCAGCTGCTGGGCCGGACCCACGCCGAACCAGCGCACGCCGTAGGGAGCGCGGAACCAGCGCGGCTTGACGTCCGTGGTTTCCTGAATGGTCTCCTGCGCCGCGGCCATCTCGCGATAAATGAACCGCGGCGACTTGAAATCCAGGCGCGGATGCGAATCGGTATGGTTGCCGAGTTCGTGGCCGCGCGCGGCCACTTCGCGGGCGATCTCCGGGCAGCGGCGTACATTGTGGCCGCACATGAAAAACGTGGCTGGCACGTGATGCTTATCGAGCGCGTCCAGCAGTTGGGGCGTCGACTCGCTGGGACCGTCGTCGAAAGTGAGCGCCAGCGCGGGCCTGCTGCGATCACCATGATACTGGGACTCGCCGAAAACGCGGGAGGAACGTCCCCGCACGGCGTATGCCATGAAAGCGGCGGCTGCCGCCACACCCGAGGTTACGCCCAGGAGACCGCTATCCATGCAGTACATGATACGACGCTGTACATGCCACGACCCTCGGCATGACACAATCGAACACGTGGCCTCCCGACTGGTCGAGTTTTATAGCGGCCGCGCGCCCGATCACGCCGGCCGGTTCGTCGGCCAGATCCAGCAGTGGCCGGACGAACGCCTGGAAGCGGTGCACGATTTCATCCAATGGCTGTTCCCGCTGGCCGAGCCGAGCCCCGTGAATCCTCTCGCTCCGGTGCTCGACCGCGAGACCATCGAAGCCTTCTCGACTCAGCCGGAATTGCGCCGGAGTCTGCGCCTGTCGTTCGTGCGCATGCTGCGTTTTTACGGTCTGGAGATGCAGTCCGGACCGCCGCTCCGCATTCAGCCGGCCGCGAATTTTGACGAGCGCGCCGCGAACTGGCTCCATCCGGGCAACCACAACCATCTGCGCATCACACGGATTCTCAAATCGCTGGCGCTGCTCGGCCTGAAGGAAGAATCCGGCGCTTTCC
>CAVXFR010000009.1:0-101911 GCA_963761045.1 Terriglobia bacterium
AGCCAAGAACTGACGACATCGAACGGCCCATAAAGGCACGTGCTCAAAGCCTCCGCGCATGCATCAGTCCCAAAAGTCCAGGAGTGTGCTCAGCTGCATGCCTTTCCTGATCTCAGATGCCTCGCCTGAATGAAGCGATAATCGGTAGCTAGCGCGTCCACTCGCGTCCTATACGACTGCTCACCTTTGCAAGCGCCGTTTCAGATGGAAGCACGAAGCGAGCTCATCGCTTGCTGCCGTGCTCCTGACTGTTCCTAGCGGGCGAGCCGTTGCAGGGAAAGACTCAACTCAAGCTGCGACGAAAGAGCACCAGTCCAATGAGAGCGGTGGCTAGCAGCCACAAAGTGCCGGGCTCCGGAACGGAGGATGTGGGCGCTCTGTAGGTGAACTGCGTACGAGGCCGGTGTCGGTTTGAACCGTGTCGGCAACGCCGGACAAATCGAAGCTTGATATGCGACTGAATGTCCCAGTCAGGGGCGTTCGACTGGAAATCTAAAAACACGCTGAACTGAAGGCCGTCGCCGTCGCTCGTGGCAGCAAGCGGCAGATTTCCGAGCGCAGGATTGTAGTTAAAGGGCGTGCCGGTTATCGTGAACTGATTCGTCGGACCGATCAGACCACCCAGCACGCCGCTGAAGAACACGGCATTATCAGCGCCGAGGTTATTGGCAAAGGTTGTATCCAGCCCATTCACCGCCGCCGAGGTCGTAGACAGCGAAATAGTGTAGTTCGCGGGAGCGATGCTCCCCGGCACGAAGTTGCATTGAAGAACGTGATGTAGGTGATCGTGATCGCGCTGGGGAACAGGCTCGCGCCATATACCTGCTGGTATTCCACGGTGCAGCCGAATGGCGCGCAATCGCCGTTGAACGGTCGCCCGGAGCGCCACTGGTGATCGAATCGGCCATAGCTGCGCCCTGAACCATCGCCATGGCTATGGCTACTCTGCCCGATATTTCACGAATCCTCCAGTTACTTCCGGAAGAGGTAATTTGGTAACCGTGACCCCTTTCCGGAAGGTTCTCTCGCTAATAGTGAAAACGAGTTTCGAGAGCGATTCTGCCCTCACCGGCCATGATGAGGCGAGAGATATGCGTGGCGGACACGGGCTGCGAGTACTGGAACTCCTCAAAAAACCAGTTTCACGACGCCGACCACCACGCGCGTCTCATTGCCGATGTCGGCCTGAAGGTGTCCAAAGAGCGGGCTTGCGACGTTCTCTCCGTTCTTGTCAAGACCGGCAAACCAGGGGAAGTTTCCGAGGTTGTGAGCGTCGCATCGAATCTGTAACCGCACACTCTCGCAAGATCGGGAATTCCTTAGAGACTGAGAGATCGATGACGTTTAACGGCTTGCCCCGGACGTCGGAGAATCGAGTGGGGAATGTCCGAAGCGTGAACGGAGCCTGCGCGGTGCGCGGGAAGAGCGACGTATCAAACCAAACGTCATAGGAGGGGTCGTATTGCGAGCGCCCAGCCTGCTGCGCGAGCGCATTCCGCTGGGTATCAGAAAGCTCTGCGCTCCCACTCCTTAGGGGCGCTGCATTCGGGTATGCGAGCGGGAACCCGGAGTGCGACATATATACGCCACTCACCGTCCACCCTCCTACAATCGCATTCGTCCACCGATTCATCCCCGAGCCGAAATAGCGGTCCCTTCCCGATCGGAAGGTCGTACGTGCCGATGACGGAGAGCTGCCGGGGCACGTCGAACTGCACTAGGCGCTTTTCGAGCTTGGTGTTGAGCGGATTCGCAAGATTCACGTCCTGCGCGTTCAGGGTGGAAACCTGCTCCAGGTTCTTGCTGATGGTGTAGGCAATCGTTAAGGCCAAACCCTTGAAGAATCGCCGGGACAGGCTCATCTGTGCCGAATCGTAGCGAATGCGGCCAATGGGCACATCGGTCATCTGTGATCCGCTTCCATATTGCGGAAATGCGAATAGCAGTTGCTGGCGGGCCACGGTTGCTCCATTGAGTGCGGAATTAGGTAGCAGCCCTGCCATCGGATTTGCGACTTGCTGATTGAAATAGGCCTGACGTTGGGACAGCGGGATGCTGTTGAGCACGTCGGCTGGGATGAAGTTGATCGGCAGCGTAACCGGAAGTCGGTGGGTAGTGTTGCCAACGTAGGAAACATCTGCCAGCCAGCCGCCGCGCATCAAATACTGAAACCCGGCGGAATATTGTTGGGAGTACGGCAGCGGGCGGTCCAGGTACTGAAACGTGATGTTCTGCCCCAGGTTTGTGAACAGCCCCTGTGAGTTGCCGATGGGCGTCAGCAACCCGTTGGGATAGATGCTCGCAGGGAAGGGGTCGCTCAGCGAAACAGCCGGAGTCAACAGGTTATCGAGCGAAGCGACCAGAGGCGTCGTACGGCTGTAACCGAGCGCTTGGCCGGCTGAATTCTGCCCAAGGTCGCTGAGCGCATATCCTCCGCGAAACACGAGGCTCGATGTGATCCGATACGCGACGCCGATGCGCGGCTGGAAGTTCGCTCGATGCGGATCGAAGGCATAGCGGCTATCGCCGTTTTGCCCGACGTAGAGCAGGCCGCCCTTCAGCCCCGTTACGCATGCGGGGCAGTTCGCGGCTGCAGCCGATGCGGTGACGGCAGGGGCAATTGGACTGGGTTGGTCGAAAGCAAAACCCCGAATCATGCGGTCATAGCGCTCGATGCGCGGCGTCTCGTAATCCCACCGGAGACCGAGATTCAGGGTCAGATGGGGAAGAACTCGAACATCGTCCTGAATGAACAAGGAGTAGTAGTTGGACCGGTAAGAAGGACTGATGTTGCGGTCAACCGATCCGCTGGCCGGGAGACCCAGCAGAAAGGATGCGAACGCGTTGCCCGAGGCGCTGTCGGCCCGCTGAGGATTCGCCTGAGTCCAGGCCTCATCGAAGTTATAGACGCCGCTGGCCAACCCCGGATTGAGATTGTTGTCGTTGTAACGGCGGAACTCTGCTCCGAAGTGGAGATTATGCCGTCCCAGCATCCAGGTCGCGTTGGGCTGGAGGCTCCAGGCGTCTTGGGTTGAGTAGGTCAGGACGCCGTTCGCGCCGATCTCCGAATAGTCGCCGATGTTGAAGCGGGGAAACTCCAATCGCGTGAACTGCGAAACCAAGGAGCTCGGAAAGCCAAGTTGCCGCGGATCATAGTTGGCACCGAAGCTGTTCCCAAAAGCCGCTTCGTAGCGAGACAGACCGCCGCGAAGATCGAAGATCATGTTCGGCCTAAGCATGTAGGTCCAGTCCACACCCCAATTGCGCGGCACGCGCGTGGACGGGTAGCGGTTGCTCGGCTCCGCGACGTTGTTGCCCCACACCAGGCCGGAATAGTTTAGCCATGGGGTCTGTCCATAGCGGAACGAGACACGGCTCCTTTCCGTCAGGGCGTAATCCATCTTGCCGAGCCAGGAGTCGTAACCATTCGTCTCGGGCAGGATCTTGGAGTAGTTATTCTGGTGCCCCGGACCGTCGCCGGGAAGATTCGGCGATGGATAGAACGCAGCTACGTTCGCCGCGACCGGATTGATTCGGTTCGATGGGATGACGTTTCCAATGAAAGGCGTGCGGACGTAGGTCTTGCCATCCGGCCCGAGGCGGGTTGAGAGAGGATCGTAAATCGTTACCAAGTCGCCGTCATCATTGTAGAGATGCGTAAAGTCGCCTTTCAGCTGTTCGGCTAGCGGCAGTGTGCGCTCCTGCCCCCCTGCATCGTGTTCGCGCAATCCCTCGAAGGAAAGCAGAAAGAACAGTTTGTTACGTCCATCGAACAGCTTTGGAAGATACGCCGGACCATCGAACTCGAACCCATACGTATTGTTCTTAAACGGCGGCCTCGGATCGCCGTTTTTGTTGTCGATCCAGTCGTTCGCGCGCAGCTTGTCGTTCTTGAAGTAATCGTAGAGCTGGCCGTGAAATGCATTTGTTCCCGATTTCAGGTTTATGAGCGATACGCCGCCACCGAAGCGGCCGAACTGCGCATCGTAGGAATTCGTCTGGACGGTAAATTCCTGAACAGCGCTGATCGCCGGGACGAAAGATACTCCGCGGTCGCTTTTCGTGTTGGTAACGCCATCCAGAACGGTCTCATTCTCTCCTGACTTGCCGCCGTTGATAGTAACGCCGTTCACATTGCCAAAAGCGTAGAGCTCCATCGAGCCCCAGTATGTGCTCGCCTTCACGACACCGGGTTGATCGTATTGAAGCGCGAAGATGTTGCGCCCACCGGCCGGGGCGCTCTCCAGAAGGCGATTGTCCAGGACCGCCTGCCGTGTCGCGCTTTCCGTTTGCAGTACCGGCGTTTCTTCGGTCACTCGAACGGTCTCGGATACCACGCCCAATTGCAGGCTCACATCGAGCGCTAACTTGTCCGTCGCTTGCACGGCAAGCCCTTCGCGCACGAATCTTTTGAACAGAGGCTTCTCGACGGACAGCACATATCTGCCCGGAAGAAGTAACGGGATATTGTACCGGCCAGCGGAATCCGTGGCAGAGTCGTAATTGACGCCGCGTTCAACATCCGTTGCAACGACCTTTGCTTGCTCGACGGCCTTCCCCGTAGGATCGGTGACCACTCCGCTTACGGTGGCGCGATATTCCTGGGCGAAGCCAGCGGACGCCAGGATCAACAGGCAGGTGATGCTACAGACACACTTCTTCATTGCTCCCCAAGGGCCGTGGAATGCGAATCCTGCTAGGATCCTCCATTTTGGCGGTCCAGGCCCATGGAAGTAAACAGCGCCTCACCTATTTCAACCCGCGTTGACATACCCACTTAGCAGACCTCAGCTCTGTGGCTGAATATTGAGACCATGAATGCCAGCCTAGTTGGCTGCCGTTCAATTCATTTGAATCATGGGATTGGCGAAGTGTCACTCCGCTTCACTCCTTTAAGAGATTGCGGAACAGCGGGAGAAAGCGTCTAAGTATATGAAAAGTTGGAGCGGGAGACCGGGGTCGAACCGGCGACGTCCAGCTTGGGAAGCTGGCATTCTACCACTGAATTACTCCCGCTCGGGTTCCATCCGAAAGTATATCAACATACCACTAATCTCAACAGGAAAGGGTCGCTGCTACTGCCAGGAAATCGTCTTGGAGACGAACTGGCCGTCGGAGAGGTCGACATCCACCTCCTGCCGATCGCTGCCTTTAATCACCTGGATCTTGTGCGGACCAACCGGCAACGTCAGGCTTACGGGCGTCTTCTGCGCGTGCTCGCGTCCGTCGATCACCACCAGGAGCCCGGGCGGATTCGTGATGAGGTTCAGCGTGCCGGTCAGCGGAGCCAGGTCCACGATAAGGCCGGTGTTATCGGGAATGTTGATGATCTTCTGCGTGTCGCGGTATCCCGCGTGGCGCACCACGAACGTATGGCGGCCGGCCGCCAGTGTCAGATTGCAAGGAGTGGTGCATTCGACCCCGGACGAATCGAACGTAGCGGTAGCGCCGGCGGGAGAAGTCGTGAGCGCGAAGCTGCCTTCCGCGGGCGGTGCCGGCGTTTTGGGTACGATGGCGGCGGTCTTGGCCCGAGGCGGCTCGGGATTTGCAACGGGCGGAGGCGTCGCAGCCTCGGGAGTTGCCACAGGAGTTGGCGGAGGCTGCGGTGGCGGCTGCGGTGGCGGGACCGCGGCTTCCACGGGGGCCGCCGGCGCGGGCGAGGGAGCTTGTGGCTGTGCCGCAGGTTTCTGTGTGGCCACAAAAATCACGGCGCCGAGCACCGCTACGGAGGCCACGCTGAGCAGCAGATTGCGCAGCATGTGGCTGGGTTCGGGCTCGATCTCGAGGGCCCGCATGGGAACCGGACCCGCAACAGGAGCTGGAGCCGCAACAGGAACAGGAGCCGGCGGCAGGATCCGCGTCGCGTCGTTATCGGCGCTGTTATCTGCGCCCTTATCCGGAGAGCTACCCGCAGGGCTAACGACGATGGTGCCGGCGAGAGTGCCGGCGGCGTCCGCGGGCAGGTGCGTGTCCGCGACGGTCTCGGCCAGATCGTCGTGGGAGCCGGCGGTTGGCATGTTGGGGCTGGCGCCGCGCGGCAGCGGCATCCAGGCGGGATTGGCGTTGCAGGCGGTGGCCAGCGCGTTGATGAACTCGGCGCAGGTGTCGTAGCGGTCTTCCGGAAGTTTCGCCAGCGCCCGGCGGATAACGGTTTCCACCTGCGGGCTGAGCGTGTTGTTGAGACGCTGCGGCGGCAGGGGGTCTTCCCGCACGATCTTGTACAACAGCGTCGGCATGTACTCGGCCGCGAACGGTTTTTCACCGGTGAGCACCTCGTAGGCGATCACGGCGAGCGAGAACTGGTCGGCGCGGCCGGTGATGGCGATGCCCTGGACCTGTTCGGGCGACATGTAGCTGGGCGTCCCCATCATGGTGCCTGCCTGCGTCATCTGCTGGGACATGATCTTGGCGACGCCGAAGTCGGTGATCTTGGCGGTGCCGTCCTCATGGATCATGATGTTGGCCGGCTTGATGTCGCGGTGCACGATGCCCTTCTTGTGGGCGTAATCGAGCGCCGCGGCCGTCTGGCGGAAGATACTGAGCAGGGTTTCTTTATCCGGAGTCCGCTCCACCTTGAGCATCTTCTCGAGCGGCGGGCCGTTGACGAACTCCATGAAGATATAGGCCAGGCCGTCCTGCTCGGCGATGTCGTAAATGGTGACGATGTTGGGGTGCGAAAGGATGCCCGCCGATTGCGCTTCACGGAACAGGCGCTCCCGCAGCCGCACCCGCTCGGTCTCATCCGTCAGGTCCTGGAGCCGGATGCTTTTGATCGCAATGGTGCGCCCGATGGCCGGATCCTGGGCCTTGTAGACAATCCCCATGGCGCCGCGGCCCAATTCGGATACGATCTGGTATCGCCCGACCTGTTGCACCTCCTTCGATTTTAGCGCAGGCGTCGGGTACAATCTTTCTGCCCGTTGGATACAATCTTTCTGGAGGATACATTCATGAGCATTGCGCAATCGTTGCTGCCGGAGTTCGACCACGAGATGGCCAATACCCGGAAAACGCTGGAGCGGGTCCCGGAGAACAAGCTGGACTTCCAGCCCGATCCGAAGTCCATGTCGATGGGAAAGTTGGCGAGCCACATCGCCGAGATGGCCGGCTGGCTGCCGTCGATGGCGCAAGGGCCGGCCCTCGATATCCCGGAAGGGTTCAAGCCCTTCGTCGCGACTTCCAAGAAGCAGCTCCTCGACAAGTTCGACGAGAATGTGGCTGCCTCCCGCGCCGCTCTGGCAGGCATGGGGGATCAGGCGCTTATGCAGGATTGGTCGCTTAAATTCGCTGGCAACACGATGTTTACCATGCCCCGGATCGCGGTCTACCGGAGCATGACCATGAACCACATCATCCATCATCGGGCCCAGTTGACGGTCTATTTCAGGCTGAACGGCGTGCCCGTTCCGGCGCTGTACGGTCCCTCGGCCGACGAAGGCCAGATGCCGGCCGCTGCCGGTCACTAAGCTGTAGACTGGAAGCGGGAGGGCCGCATGATGAAACTCCTGCGACTGGTGGTTCTGCTTTCCGTGCTTCCAGCGTTGGCATTTTGCCAGCGCGGGGGAGGTTCACGCGGCGGCGGCGCGAGGTCCGGGGGCGGAGCCCGGGTTGGCGGCGGCGCGCGAGTCGGCGGCGGGGCGGCCAGAGGTGGATCGGTCGTGCGCGGTGGCGGGTCCCTCGGTGGCGGCTCCTTTGGGAATGCCCGCGGCGGCAACGTGATCGTGCGGGGCGGCGGAGCCCGGAATGGTGGAGGCGCGTTTCGCGGGAACACCATTGTTCGTGGCGGGAATGTCCGCGGCGGGAACCGGTACGGGAACACCAGGTCCTACGGCGGACGGTCCTACTATTCAGGGGGCTACTACTACCCGAGCGTCTACCTGGGTTTCGGCTACGGCGGCTATCCGTACTCCTACGGTTCGTTTGGCTACGATCCCTACTACACTGACCCGTATTATTACGATCCGTATGGTTACGGAGCGCCGTATTATGCGCCGGCGCCGTATGATGCGCCGTATGATAACGGATACGTAGGATACTTGGCGCCGCCCGTGCCCCCGGCGCCCCCTGCTCCTCCGCCCGCGCCCACAGTGGTCAATCAGACCATCGGAACGGCTGCCGCTTCATCGGGATCGTTTTACCGCGCCGCGGACTACTACTTAATCGCGTTCAACGACCACACCATCCGGGCGGCGCTCTCCTATTCCGTGGATGGCGACCAGATTCGCTACACCACTCGCGAACATGAGGAGAAGACCGCTCCGCTCTCCAGCGTGGACGTGCGATTCAGCGAGCAGATCAATCGCGACCGGCGGGTGGAGTTCAGGCTACCATAGCGGGTAGGCGAGTTTAAACTCCGCCGCGGGCTGAAAGCCCGTTTTACGAACCATGTTCAAAACTCTTTTCGGCCCGGCTCCGAGCAAGGAACCGAGTCTACTCGAACGCCTGAAAGCCGGGGTCCAGAAGACGCGCGCCGGGCTGATGGAGAAGCTCGAAGACGCCGTCAGCGGACGCAAGGAGATCAACGCCGAGGTTCTGGAGGAGCTGGAGTACGCGTTGATCACGGCCGACATCGGCGCCAAGACCACGGCTGAAATCCTGGAGCGAATCCGGGAACGTGTCGCGCGCCACCTGGTGGGCGATGCCGCCGAGCTCAAAGGCTTGATCCGGCAGTATCTGCTGGAGGTGCTGGAAGCGGCCGAGCGGCCGGTTCCGCAGGTGGCGGAGCCGCCCGCCGTCATCATGGTGGTGGGTGTGAACGGGGCGGGGAAGACCACCTCCATCGGGAAGCTGACACGCCGGCTGCAATCGGAAGGACGCAGCGTATTGCTGTGCGCCGCTGACACGTTTCGCGCCGCTGCCATCGAACAGCTGGAAGTATGGGCGCAGCGCACTGGCGTCGACCTGATCCGGCAGCAGCCTGGATCGGACCCCAGCGCGGTGATGTTCGACGCCTTGCAGGCCGGCAAGGCGCGCAAAACCGATTACGTGATTGTCGATACGGCGGGAAGGCTGCACACGAAGGAGAACCTGATGGCCGAGCTCCAGAAGATGCGGAGAACAGCCGCGCGCGTGATTCCCGGGGCTCCGCACGAAGTGCTGCTGGTGATCGAAGCGACAACCGGACAGAACGGACTGGAGCAGGCGCGCAAGTTCACCGAATCCTCGGAAGTCACCGGCATCATTTTGACCAAGCTCGACGGTACAGCCAAGGGCGGCGTGGTGGTGGCGATCTCGCGCGAGCTGGGCTTGCCCATCCGCTACGTCGGCGTGGGCGAACAGTTGGACGACCTGCTGCCGTTCGAGCCCGCGAACTTCGTGGCGTCACTCTTTGATTGAGAATCGAAATGGGGACAGCCAGCCGATTTCGGGGCACGAGTTCGGACCGGCCACGGCTGAACCTTCAAAATCGGAGGCAGTTCCCATTTCTATGAATCATCTGGAAGAGGCTTTGGACCTCGCGGCGCGCGGCTGGGGAGCGACTTCGCCTAATCCGGCGGTGGGCGCGGTAGTGGTGCGGGACGGCGAAGTGGTCGGCCGCGGCTATCACACCTGGGCAGGATTGAAGCACGCCGAGGTGCTCGCGCTGGAGGAAGCCAGCGAGCGCGCGCGCGGAGGCACGTTGTACGTTACGCTCGAACCATGCGCGCACCACGGCCGGACTCCGCCGTGCATCGACGCGATTCTGGCGGCAGGCGTGCGCAAAGTGGTCGCGCCGATGGAGGATCCGAATCCGCAAACACGCGGCCGTGGATTCATGCGCCTGCGCGACGCGGGCATCGAAGTGGAGCTGGCCGGGGACTACGCCGCGCGCGCCACCAAGATCAACGAGCCGTTTATTCATTTCATGCGCACCGGACGTCCGCTGGTCACGCTAAAGGCGGCGGTGACGCTGGATGGAAAGATCGCCGCGCCCGAAGATGGCACTCCTGGATATACACCAGGCTGGATCACCAGCGAAACCGCGCGCGCCCACGTGCAGACGCTGCGCCACCGGTCCGACGCGATTCTCACTGGCATCGGCACGGTGCTGGCCGACGATTGCAGGCTCACGGACCGGTCCGGTCTCGAGCGCAGCCGGCCTCTCTTGCGGATCGTGCTCGATTCGCAGCTGCGGCTGCCTTCGGAATCGCACCTGGCTACGTCTTGTAACAGCGATGTGCTCGTAGTGACTACTTCGGCGGCGTCGCCGGACCGGCGGAGGCGCCTGGAAAGCATGGGCGTGCGCGTGGAAGTGCTGGAGCGCACCGACGGTCGCGCCAGTCTGCAAGGCGTGGTGGAAATGCTCGCGCGCGAAAAATATCTTTCGCTGATGATCGAGGCCGGCAGCCGTGTGAACTGGAGCGCGCTCGAATCGGGTGTCGCCGACAAGATCTATTTTTACTACGCGCCCAAGATTCTGGGAGGTACCCAGTCGCTGCCAGTGGCCGGAGGAACCGGCCGGCGCCGGCGCAAGGACGCGATCCGGTTCAGGGACGTGCAGCTGCATTCGATCGCCAAGGACGAGTTTGCCGTCGAAGCCTGGGTGGAGCGCGACGACTGATGTTCACGGGAATCGTCGAAGAGCTGGGGACGGTTGTAACGGCCGGTACGAAGTTGGAGGTTCACTGTTCCGCCGTGCTTTCCGATCTTTCGATCGGCGCGAGCATCGCGGTGAATGGCGTGTGCCTCACAGCGGTGGCGGTGACCCAGCAGGGCTTTACGGCCGATCTGGCTCCGGAGACGCTTTCCAGAAGCAACCTCGGCGAACTGGTAATAGGTTCGCGTGTGAATCTGGAGCGGCCGGTGACGCCTGCGACCCGGTTATCCGGCCATATCGTGCAGGGGCATGTGGACGCCACCGGCGAGGTGGTCGCGCTCGACTCACTAGGAGATGGCAACTGGTGGCTGAAGGTGCGCGTACCTAAATCGCTCGACCGGTACCTGGTGGAGAAAGGCTCCATCACGCTCGACGGGATCAGCCTGACCATCGCGGCTATGGATGCGGACGTGGCCGGCGTCACGATTATTCCGCACACCTTCGCAAACACGACCATCGGGCAAGCGCGAGTCGGCACCAGGCTCAATATCGAAGTGGATGTGCTGGCCAAGCACGTCGAGAAGCTTCTGGCGCGCGGATAACACACATGGACATCCGCGGCTGGGACGATCGCTATCGCACCCAGGGTGTTAAGCACTCAACGCCAACGCCGTTGCTGGTGCAGACCGTACAAAAACTCAAGCCCGGACGGGCGCTGGACCTGGCGTGCGGCACGGGGCGCAATGCGGTGTGGCTGGCCGAACATGGATGGGCGGTGACGGCTGTGGACGGGTCGGCGGCGGCGATCGAAGTCATTCAGAAGATGTGCCCCGCGGTGGATGCGCGCGTCGCGGATCTCGAAAAGCGCGAGTTCGCGATCGCCGAGGCAAGCTGGGACCTGATCGCAGTGTGCTACTACCTGCAGCGCGACCTGTTCGAGCCGGTGAAACGCGGCGTGAAACCGGGCGGCGTGGCGCTGGTGATCGTTCACATGGTCGAGCCGGGGCACGAAGAATCACGCTTCAGCGTCCAGCCGGGGGAACTGGCGAAATACTTCGAGGGCTGGGAGATTCTGCACTATTACGAAGGCAAGCCGCAGGATCCCGAGCACAAACGAGCGGTCGCCGAAATAGTAGCTAGAACCAGCGCGACATGATCACCTTCTGCTCGGTATAGAAGGAGACCGCGTCCTTCCCGTGCGCGTGGAGATCGCCGAAGAAGGAGTTTTTCCAACCGGCGAAGGGGAAAAATGCCATGGGTGCGGCGACGCCGATGTTCACGCCGACCATTCCGGCCTCAATGCGCGACGAGTATTCGCGCGCGGCCTTCCCACTGCCAGTGAAAATCGAAGTCGCGTTGCCGAAGGCGGAGCGGTTCACCAGTTCGATCGCGTCATTAAGCGTCGGCACGCGGATCACGGAGAGCACCGGCCCGAAGATTTCCTCGCGTGCGATAGTCATCTCGGGCGTCACTTGGTCGAAGATCGTCGGCCCCAAGAAACAGCCAGAGCAGCCCCTACCATCACAGAGTGGCACGGCCCCTTCCGCGACGCCTTTGTCGATGTATCCGGCCACGCGACGTGCGTGATCGGAGGTGATGAGCGGCCCCATTTCGACGCCGTCCCGCGTACCGTCGCCGACCGCCATGGATTTCGTACGGGCCACCAGCAGATCGAGCAGAGGCCCGGCCGCATCGCCCACCGGAACTAACACACTGTTCGCCAGGCAGCGCTCGCCCGCCGCGCCGAAGGCGGAACCGATGATCGCCTCGACGGTCTTGGGCATATCGGCGTCGGCCATCACGACTACGTGATTCTTGGCACCTCCCAAAGCCTGGACGCGCTTTCCTTCGGCGGCGGCGGTGGCGTAGATGTACTTGGCGACCGGTGTGGAACCGACGAACGAAATCGCCCTGACCAGCGGATGGTGGAGCAGAGCGTCGACGGCGGTCTTATCGCCATGAACCACGTGCATGAGACCCGCCGGGAGACCCGCCTCGTTCAGCAATTCGAGTGCGCGATTCGCCGTGAGCGGGACCTTTTCCGAAGGCTTCAGGATAAACGCGTTCCCGCAGGCGAGGGCGAAGGGAAACATCCACATGGGCACCATCGCCGGAAAATTGAACGGCGTGATGCCAACGCATACTCCAAACGGTTGTCGAATAGTCTTGCAGTCGATGCCGCTGGCGACGTCGTTGAGCGAATCGCCCATCATCAGGCTGGGCATGCCGCAGGCGACTTCCACCATCTGAATACCGCGGCGAACTTCGGCCCGCGCATCGTCGAGCGTTTTTCCGTTTTCGCTTGTGAGGATGCGCGCGAGCGGATCGGCGTGCTTCTCGAGCAAGGTTTTATAGCGATACAGCAGCTGCACGCGGTCGACCACCGGGACATCTCGCCATTTGAGATAAGCCTCGTGAGCGGCGCGCACCACGCGATCGACTTCCTCTGGAGTGGCGAAAAGAATCTCGCCGATCACTTCACCAGTCGCGGGATTCGTAATGGGATGGGTGGTTGCGGCAGTTACCATGCGATGAGGGCCTCTTCAAACAGCTTCGCTAATTCATCGGGCCCGGCGGGGCGCGGGGACAGCTTGGTCACGCGGTGCTGGGGCAGAGTTCCTTCGACCAGCGCCGGAATATCGGACGATGTGTACCCGATCTCGCGCAGGCCGTTGGGAGTTTTCAGGCGCTGCATGAACCAGGTGATTCGCTCGGAAAGAATACGTCCGGCGTCGGCGGCCCGGCAGCGCGCGACGTCCACGCCCAGGGCTTCCGCGGCTTCGAGATGCCGCTCGGGATTCGCCGAAGCCGTGTAGCGAAACACCGCGGGCGCGTTCAGGATCACGGAGAATCCATGAGGCACGAGCGCGTGATCGGTGACGTAGCCCGGCGCGCGATAAGCCTTCACGTGGCCCGAAACCGGGTAGGACATTCCGTGGGGCAGATGCACGCCCGCATTTCCGAATCCTACTCCCGCGTAGGACGCCGCCAGCAGCATGCTGGCGCGAGCTTGGTCGTCGGAAGGATCCTCGACGGCGCGGACCAGATATTGCGCCACCATGCGCAGAGCTTGGAGCGACCAGATATCGCTGATGGGATTCGAGCCCTGATACGCGGGTCGCAGCAGAGGACGATCGGGCAGAGGGCGTTCGGAGAAGGGCAGCGCGGTGAACGACTCCACCGCGTGACTCAGGATATCCAGGCCGCTCGAAGCCGCGACCTGCGAAGGCATGGTGCGCGTGTTCTCGGGATCGAGCAGACCGAGCGTGGGTTTCAGGCGGCGGCTGGCGATGCCGGTCTTCGCATGCATCTTGCTCAAGTCGAAGATGGCGACGCCGGTGGTTTCGCTGCCGGTGCCGGCCGTGGTCGGGATCGCGATCAGCGGCTTGAGGGGTCCGGGCACGGGCAGCCCCTTGCCGATCGGCGGGTTTACGTAGTCCAAGAAGTTGTCAGGAGGATAGGTGGTGTACAGATTCACCGCTTTCGCCGTGTCCAGCGTCGATCCGCCGCCGACGGCGACGATGGCGTCGTAAGCTCCGTTGCTATTGCCAGCGTTCGCGAAGGCGATGGCGTCGAGAAAAGACTCGTCGGTAGGCTCCACGCGCACGCGATCAAAGAGAGTAGCGGCAACCTGATTCTTTTCCAGCGATTCCAGCACAGTCGCAACCGGAGGCAGACTTAGAAGGACAGGATCGGTGAGCACCAGCACGTTGTGCGCGCAGAGATCGGCCAGGTCCATTCCTACTTCACAAGTGACGCCGGGGCCGAACCGGACGCTCGATACAGCCATTTCAAATGCGATTTCGTGTTTCATGGTTTATGCTGAGGCATCTGCAGGAGCGTCGATGGAGCCCGCCAGAATGCGGGTGCTGCGCGCGCGACGAGCCGCGGGACTGAGCACGCGATTCCACCACATGATCGCGCCGGTCGCGAACAAAAACACCGGAAGCAGGCCGAGCACAACCCACAGCGCTTTGGTCTTCCAGCCGGCGAAGTTCCCGAAGTGCAGGTAATAGATCCAGCGGATGAAACTGTCGCCCGCGCTGCGGCGGATGCGCGGCCGGCGGCCTGTTCCGAAGGTGAGCGACTTTGATTGCGATGGCTGCGCGAGTACCGATGCTGCGGCGGGGGCTGTGGGAGCGGCGATATTCGCATCCTCGGGCAGAGCGTACTGGATCAGCGGCGAATAGTGGTTGATGATCTTCTGAAACGGCAGCGGGAACGCGAGGTACACGCCCGTGACGGCCCACATGAAGATCAGGGCGAAGGACCAGAAGCCGATCGCGCTATGCAGATCCCAGTTCAGGCGTTTCCAGTTGGAGCGAGGATCGACTACCAGGCTGCGCCGCCAACTCTTGATGCCGGGCCACCATATGATAAAGCCGCTCACGCACAGGGCTGTAAGAAAGATCGCGCCGACGCCGTTGACCTTGCGGCCGGTCTCGCCGTACAACAGATCCGTGTGCAACTTCGCCAGCCAGGCGGCCACGCGAATGGCGAGCGGCACCGATGCGCCCAGATCTTCGCCCGTATACGGATCGAAGAGCCGCTGCACGCGCTCGCCGCCGTGTTCCATCCAGACTTCCGTGGGCGAATTTGGCTGCTTGCCTTCGAACACGAAGCTGAGAGTGTTATTCGGATACTTCTGGCGGACGATCCTCTTTAAATCGTCGGCGGGAAGTTTCGTCCCGCGCACCTGGACGATCTTGGCTCCGGATCCCGCTTTCTGGTAGATTTCGTTGCGGAAGACGATCGCGCTGCCGGTGACGCTGATCAGCAGCACATACAGTCCGGTTCCGATGCCGGTCCACAGGTGGACCTGGAACAGCGCGCGGCGCAGCCACACGCCCTGCGGGCGCCGAAGCCATCGTTGCCAGAGTGTTAGTTCGTCGGCAGGCACGGGATCGTAAGGTCCAGCCGCTATAATAGCGAAATCCATGACTATCGACCCCGCGACCAAAGATCCGTTCGACGTATACAGGCTGTTGTCGGGCTCCATTCTTCCCCGGCCGATTGCCTTCGTCTCCACGCTGAGCGCCCAGGGAGTGCGCAACCTGGCGCCCTTCAGCTTCTTCACCGTCATCAGCGCGAACCCGCCGGTGATCTGCTTTTGTCCCATGATCCGCGGTGGCGAGCGGCCCAAGAAGGACACGCTGGTGAACATCGAGGCCACGGGCGAATTCGTGGTCAACATCGTCAGCGAGGATTTCGCCGGGAAAATGAATCTCTGCTCGGGCGAATATCCGCCGGACGTCGACGAATTCGAACTCTCCGGCCTGACGCCCGTTCCCAGCGACCTGGTGAAGCCGGCGCGCGTCCAGGAAGCCCGCGTGAACATGGAGTGCAAGCTCCACCAGATCGTGCACGTGAGTCCGAAGTTCCTGGGAGGCAGCCTGGTGATGGGCGAGGTGCTGCGCTTTCACGTGCAGGATTCGATGATCAACCAGATCTGCGAGATCGACGCGGATCAGCTCGACGCGATCGGGCGCATGGCCGGCCCGGTGTATGTGCGCACCAAGGACCGTTTCGAGATGGTGCGTCCGGCGTAGGACTATTTCAATTCGCCGCGGACGATCTTGGCGCCGTCGGCCATGGCCTTCATCTTGCCGAAGGCGACGGCGCGCGGCAGGTACTTCAGGCCGCAGTCCGGCGCGATGACCAGGCGTTCGGGGCTGACATACGGCAGCGCGCGGCGGATCCGCTCGGCGACCATCGCGGGAGTTTCGACATCATGGGTCGATAAGTCGAGCACGCCCAGAATGACGGTTTTTCCGGGAAGTTTCGCCAGCACCGAACAATCCAGCTTCGACTGCGCGGTTTCAATCGAGACTTGCACCACGGGAGTCTGCTCCAGCTCGGCGAGAAAAGAGTATCCCTCGGGCCGGCCGGCCACCAGCGCGGCGTAGCCGAAACAAATGTGGACCGCGGTGGTTCCCTTGACCCCGTCCAAGGCGCGATTGATCGCATCGACGCCATACTTGCGAGCCTTGTCGGGTGACGATTGCATCCAGGGCTCGTCGATTTGAACGACGTCGGCGCCGGCGGCGAACAGATCCTTGATTTCTTCGTTGACGGCGGCCGCATAGGCCAGCGACACGGCCTTCTCGTCCTTGTAGAATTCGTCCACGGCCTGCTGGGTCATGGTGAACGGACCGGGCACGGTGATCTTGATGGTCCGGTCGGTGTTGGCCCGCAGGAACTGGATGTCGCGGACCTGGACCGCATGCTTCCGGCGGATTTCGCCCGTGATGCGCGGGACCAGGACTTCTTTCCCGCTGCGGCTGATGACCGTTCCCGGGTGATCCAGGTCGAGGCCGTCGAGCGCGGTGGCGAAGCGGTTGGAATAGCTCTCGCGGCGCATTTCGCCGTCGGTCAGGATGTTCAGGCCGGCCCGTTCCTGGTCGCGGATGGCGAGCAGCGTGGCGTCGTCCTGGGCCTGCTCGAGCCATTCGAGCGGCACGCGCCACAGATCGGCGGCGCGGACACGGGGCGGCATCTGCTTGCCGAGCTTGTCGCGGTTAATCAGCCAGTCCGGTTGTGCGTAAGATCCCACCAGGCTGGTAGGAAGCAGAGTTGTGGATGGGGGCAATGTTTTAGAAACTTTCTATTTTTTGAGGCTTACTGCCGGTTCGATCCAGCGTGCTTCAGGACTTGATCTGGCGGCCGTCGTTCAGCTTGACCAGCGAACTGAGCATGGCCGGAGCGCCGCTCTTGGCGGCTCCGCCGGTGCAGCTGATCACGTCGCCCGGCTTGACCGTGCTGCGCGTCCAGCCGTACGACTTCAGATGATTGAGGCTCATCATCTCGACTTCCCACTCAACCACCTTGCCGTCCTCACCCTTCACTTCGAGGTAGATGTAGGCATGCGGATTGGTCCACTCGAAGCGCTTCACCGTTCCCGTAACCGTGGTGGGAGCCGCCATGTTGTACATGGTGGTGGAGTGGTGCGCGGATAGGGGAGTCGTCGTCATCAGTGTGCCTAGTCCGACGAGCACGGCCAGCAATCGGGAATTCATTCCGTCAATCCTCCTCTAACCTCTTCAGGTATACGTTATCACGACTTCACTGTTTGGGTGGGGCCGGGTCCCGCCGCTGGCCGCGCTCCGTCATCGTCAGGCCGTCCGCGAACGTGACCGACACAAACTGCCCCCCAATATCGCCATTGACCATCGGGTGGACGCCGAACGTCGCCTTGTCGCCGGGCTTCAGCATGGTCGACTTCCAGCCCGCGCGGGCGAGAATGCCGGGAGCGGTCATCTCCAGGTTCCAAATGTCCACGCCGCCTTTATCATTGGCGACCTCCACTTCGATCCAGGAGTGCGGATTGGCCCACTTGAATTGCTTGACGGTGCCCGTGATCGTGATCGTTTTCGTGCGATTGAACCCGTTCATCGAGTGGTGCGCAAAGGCCGGGCTTGCCAGCCCGAGGCCAATCAGTAAAGTGGCGGTTGCGAGTAACGCTTTCATGGTGTCCCCTTGTAATCCTCTAGCGGCCGGTGTGCTCCGCCTTGACGCTGGGCATGTGCTCATTGAGATCTGGCAAACACGATGCCTCGGTGATATCCGTATTGTCCATGCGCCGGAAGCGCTTGGTCCACTTCCACTCTCCCACCCAGGTCTTCGGGTCGGTGATCGTATACTCGATCTCGAGATTAGCTCCGTTGTCGATCAGACGCATGCGTTCGATCATATGGGTCGCGTCGCTGAGCGGAATGCCGCTGTCGAGCCAGTGGTGGTCCCCGACGAAGCTGTTGGTATCCACCACCAGCGTGTCGTTTTCCCAGTGGCCGATGGATTCGCCACTGAAGCTGGGCACGACGACGTCAGGATCGGTGTGCGCGCGTCCGTCCAGATAGATGATGCGGATGCTGTTCATGAATCCGCTGACCATGTAGATCGCCGTGGGCACCTGGACCATGGCGATGGGCCACACCCGGGTCATGATTAGGGGCATGCCGGCGGGCCAGCAATGGCCGATGTCGTCCTGGTAGACTTTTCCCTCGGCGGCTGCCTTGCGCGAGGCGTCATAAATCGCCTGAGCCGCGGGCGTGAGCTTAAATCCTTCGGGCGGCGAGAATCGAAAGCTGTTATTCTGGCCGCCGCCGTGCTGCCAGGTTCCGGTAAGGTCGAACGGAGCCTTGGGACGGCTCTTGGCGATATTCGAGGGAGCCAGCGCGCCCAGCTGCGGCGGCGGGGGCGTCTGGGCCATCACGCTCAGCGCGGCCGCCAGTAGAATCGGAAGCTGCATTCCCTTGTACATCGTCATTTATTCTTAATCCTCATCCGGACGACGCCGTGCTCATCCACATATTCGCGATTATTGTCGCAGACGAACTCGACCATCTCGTAGTCCTTCAGGCGCCGGTACGCCAAGGTGTAGGTCATCGGCTTTTCGAGCACTACCGGGTCGTCGATGGTGATCTGGTCGTGCAGGATGTCAGCGTCGGCTAACTTGATTCGCTCGGTGATGCGCATCTGCGGGCTGTGCGGCATGCCCCGGTAGCCGGCCACTTCAGGCTTGATGCCGATGGTGTCCACCACCAGTGTGTCGCCGTCCCAGTGGCCCACCGAGCGGCCGTAATATCCCGGCGCAACGTCCTCGATGGCTTCCTGCGGGCGGTCGAGGTATACCCGGCGCACTTCGCTGAAGGCTTCCGAGATGATGGTGACCTGCTTGGGGCTTTGAATGAACTCCACCGGATAAATCGCCACTGCCATCATGGTCGGCACGCCATACGGAATGCATCGGGAGCCGCCGGTAGCGAGTTGTTCGCCGCGCTTGTTCGACTCGGCCTCCTTGGCACGCCGCTCCTCGTACGGCTTGGCATACTCCGGTTTCAGGACGAGTTGCCCGTCGGGGGGCGGCGCGAACTTTGAGTTCTTGGCAGCCCTGTACGGACTCCAGACTCCGGTGAAATCGGGCGTCTGGGCGGACTGCGCTCCTGCGAACGGAAGAAGCGTCGCGAACGCGAGCGTCGCGTACAGAATCTTTTTCGGGTCCATGGGGATTATCGCTGGGGCCCGCGCCCAGGCCCGTTTCCTAATACCTTTCCGTTGGGCAAGGTGGCCTCGTTGAGGAATCCGCCTGCGCGTCCATCCTTCAGCGGGTTGATGACCAGCGTAGCCTTGTCACCCTTCCTCAGGCTGCTGAATTTCCAGCCGCTTTGCTGCAGGATGCTGGGGCTGCCCATTTCGATGCTCCAATGCTTCATGCCGCCGCCTTCCTGCGGAACGTCGATCTCGATGTAGGAGTGGGGATTGGTCCACTCGAACGACGTAACCGTGCCCGTCAGCGTGATTTTCTTGGTGGCGTCGAACATGGTGAAGGAGTGGTGCGCCAGAGTCGGAATCGCCAGCGGAATGGCTATTGCTAAAACGTTGAGCAGTCTGGACTTCATGGCGAAGTATCGTATCACACCCGTCACCTGTACGCAATCCCTCGGGACGCCAGGATCACTCCGGCCCAAAGCGCCAGGGAGAGGGCCATGGCCACACGGCCGTGCCGGTTGGGCAGCAAGGCGCTGACGCCGATCAGGACCAGTAGAAGCATTTTCAGGCGGAAAAACTGGCTGTAGTACAGGCGCAACGGTTCCGACCAGAACAAGAAAGCTCCCGAGATGAGCAGGATCGAAAGCCCCGTCCAGCGGAAGCGCCGCAATAGATGGTCACGCCCGGAATCGCGCACCAGCACGGAACCGCCGAACCAGGCGATGGCCAGCACGTGAATCGCTCCGATAATCGGAACGCCCCAGGTGGACTGGCTAAGTTCCAGGCGCAGGGGCGTGTCCTGAAGCCAGCGGCACAGGGCTAGTAACGGATTAAACATCGAAGTCGGCGATCGCGCGCGCCGCCAGGACCACCCCGGTCCACAATACCAACGATAGAACCGCGGCGAAGCGCGTTCCCGAGCGCCGCAGCGTGAAGTGCGCGGCCAGCGCCACCACCAGAAGCGCCGCCTTCACCTGGAACGCCGGGTTGTGCAGGTAGCGCGAGGTGTCGGAGAAAAACAGCGCGGCCCCGGTCAGGAGCATCGCGGCGAGACCGGAGTGGGTCCAGGGTTTGAGGGCGCGGGTGTCCGGAAACCCAAAACCGAGAGTGCGCAGGTCTGCCAGAACCACCGTTCCCATGAACGCCGCCAGGCCGATGACGTGAATCGACTCGATAACAGGGAAGAGCCAGGAGTTTTCGAGAGACATTGGTCGAGGGGGCCGGCTAGTTGTCGCTAGGGACCTTCTGCGCGAAGTCTACCACCAGCACGTCGATCGGGCCCTTGCGAGCCTCGAGCTTCAAACCAAGCTGTTCCTGGATGGCCGTGTAAATGGATGCTTTCCCGTCGGTTGCTGATGCTCCGATCCGGTCGGAAGTCCACTGAAGATCTATCCTGAATAAGCCGTTGAGATCAGTCTTATCGATGATGAGTTTTCGCTCAAAGCGCGATAGCAAGACTGCAAAGGAGGACATCGACATCTGATCGCTGACGATGCGGCCCAGGATTACTGGCCCGCCGGCAGAGCCCGCACCCGGTTGGACGGCGTGCAGCTTCGAACCATTCTTGCCGACGACAAGCGCCAGGAACGGGAGTTCCCTTTGCTCGTGATGCAGCGCCACCTTCAGCCGTTCCGCCAAGAGTGTCTGGAGCATCAGCAGGAGCTGTTTGCGGGGAGTATCCGGCGGAGCTTGCGCGACGATGTCGAAGCGGACCTCTTTGGACTTGATCCAATCCGGCCCTGAGAGTTGAGCGTCGGAGACGAGCCCATAGGCAAACCTTATGCAGTCGCTCAGCGTTGTGTTCGTCAGCGTGACCTTGCCGTTGAGAACGGCGCCCAGATTGATGCCGTAGAGATCGCCAGTTAGAGGCGGGGATTGCTTTACCGTCGCGACGTCGAATGCGAAGCGGGGACTCGACGGGGATTGAGCAAGAATTGGAATGGTGATCCCGACGACAGCCATTACTAGCTTGGGTGACATGTATCGCTTAGACACCGCGGGGATGCATCGAGTTCCGGTCTATTGCTGGACGAACAGCTTGCTGTAATCCTTGTTATTCTCGCAAACGAACTCGTCGATCTTGTTCAAGTCGGGACGAAGCGGGAACGTCCGGCTGACGGTCCAGGGCCGCACGAAGACATTGGGATCTTCCAGCGTGGCGTCGTACTGGAGCGTATCGAAATCGGGGCGGCTGAAGCGCTCGACAATGTGCAGCCCCTCGCTGTGCTTGAAGCCGTTGATCTCCGTGCGCGTGTTGAAGCCGATGGTGTCGACCACCAGCGTGTCGCCATCCCAATGCCCGATGGAATCGCCCATCCAGGTCGGATCGGGATCAACGGGATGCGCCGAGCCATTGGTCGGCACAATGCGGAAGACCCCGGGATATTCGTGCAGGATGACCGTGTAGGCGGGAGTCTGCTGGATCTGGAATTGATACGGAACGGAGAAAGCAGCCGGCCCGGCGATGGGCATGCAGTCCGCGAGCGCCCCGGGATCGTTGGGTCCGCGAACCACGCGATACTTTTCCATGCCGGGTTTCAACTCGGGACCGCCGGGAGCGGCACCTCGTCCGCCTGCGGGGCCTGCTCCTCTTCCGCCTGGGGCTCCTCTTCCGCCTGGGGCTCCGCCAGGAGCCGCTCCTCGTCCACGACCCCCGCCGCCGAAGCTGAAGCTATAAATGCCGGACAAATCGGGCTTGCCGTTCGCCAGCCGCGGCACCTCTTTCTTGGCTTCCGTGACCGGCGCGGCGCTGGTGTTTACCGGCGTGGTCCCGGGAACGGTGACGGTCACTTCCTGCGTAAGCACGCTATTGTTCGGCCCGGTCACGGTCAGCGTATACGTGGTGGTGGCCTTGGGGCGCACTTGCCGGCTGCCGCGCGCGGTCACCCTGCCGATCTCCGGACTGATCGTGATGGCATTGGGATCCTCGGTGGCCCAGATCAACATCGCCGCCTGGCCGGATTGGACAGTGGCGGGCCGTGCGGTGAATTCGGTGATCCTCGCGGGGGGCTGTACCCGCTGAGGCCGTCGAGGCGCGGCCGCCGGGGGAGCCTGCGCCGCGGCCAGGCCCATCAATGTCGCGGTCAATGCCAGAGTCTGCGTTAATCGCATGAGTATCTCCTACTTCTTGGCTTCTACTTTTTTTCAAAGAACTTGCTGTAGTCGTGATTGTTCTCGCAGATGAACTCATCCACTTTGGTCAGGTCAGGACGCAGCGGAAAGCCGCGCGAGATGGTCCACGGTTTCTCGAACACGTTGGGATCCTCAACCGTGGCTTCGTAATCCAGGTTGTTGAAGCCGGTGCGATGGAAGCGCTCGACCACGTGCAGCGCCTCGGTGTGCCGGTAGCCGCCGGGAAGCTCGGTCTTATCGTTGAACCCGATGGTGTCCACCACCAGCGTGTCTCCCTCCCAGTGGCCGACCGAATCGCCCATCCAGGTGGGGTCGGGATCGGCCGGATGCGGCGTGCCGTCGGTCGGAATCACGCGGAACAGGTGCGGATATTCGTACACGATCACCACGCGGTTGCGCCCCTGCACGATTTCCCACTGATAAGGGACGAAATAGGCCCCGGGGACGCCTGTGGGATTGCAGTTGGAATATTGTCCGGGATCGTCGGGCCCGCGGACCACCTTGAATTTCTCGGCTCCGGGCTTGAGCGTCGCTGTGATGGGGTTGTTCTGGCCGCGCACCTGGGCGCCGGTGAAGTTGTACGAGCTGGAATTGTAGACTCCGGAGAGATCGGGCTTGCCGTCGGCCATGCGGGGGGTGGGTTTAGGCGTGGCCGCGTCTGTGGGAGCGGCGGCGCGTTCGACGGTTCCCGCGACGATGACTTTAAGCGACCGCGTTTCGACGCCGTTAGGTCCGCGCACGCTGAGAGTATAGGTGGTGGTCGCGGTCGGCTTCACCTGTTTGCTGCCGCGCGCGCCTACGGTGCCCAGACCGGGATCGATGGTGACCGAACTCGGATTCTCGGTGGCCCACACCAGCATCGCGCCCTGCCCGGGCTGAATGGAGGCCGGGGTCGCCTTGAAATTGACGATGCGCGCGGGAAGCCGGGCAGCCTGCTGGTAGGCGCCGGACGGCCCTAGCTTACCTTGCCCCTGTTTCGTCTGACCAATCAGGGCAGAAGCCAGAGCCACCGCTATGGTCGCGCAACGGAGTGCTGCCATCTCCAACCCTCCTTAACTTCAGTCCAGTATATGTCAGCTGCGTATCGTTGACTTCGAGTTTGGGACGCTTTGACAAGGCCTCCCGATGTCTGCATAATAAGAATAACTATGAATAACACGCTCTCCCCTACGGATCAAGTTCGAGATTACGCCAGCCGCCAATACATCGATGCCGCCCGGCGTCGCGGTGAGTCAGTGGTACAGATTGTCGCGGGTGATGTCCATAAGGCTTTGGGATTCTCGAACCGTATCGCGGTTGTCTGCAATGCGCTCTCTTCTAAAAGCTTTCTGCAAGACAACAAAATCGTCTTGGAGAGCCGTGTAGGTCCACCTTCGTTGGTGAGCACAACTGTACGGTTTAGCTATCGTCTGCTGCGTGAGAACGGAGACGCGCCGGGTTCTCCATCACCGTTTCTTGGATTGCGGGGAATCGCAAAACAAGTGTTTCAGGCCCTTGGGGGAGGCGAAGCTTTCATCCGCGCCGAACGAGATCAGTTCGATAAGCCCGCGCGAGGACGCCAATGAGCCGCATCTACTGGGATACCATGCTTTTCGTGTACTGGCTTGAGGATCATCCCCAGCATGCGCCGAAGGTCAAGAAGATCTTTGAAAAAATGGAGGAACGCAGCGATGTGCTGTGCACCAGTACGTTCACCATGGCAGAGCTTCTGGTGGGACCCAAAAAGCAGGGTTCGCCCGACGTGGCGCAACGGATCAAGGATTTCTTCCGAACGTCGGCGGTCGACTTGCTGCCCTTTACGCGGGATACGGCCGAGCACTATGCCGACATCCGGGCGGCGAATCACGTTTCGCCCGCCGATGCGATCCACTTGGCTTCTGCCGCAGAATCCGACGTGAATCTTTTCCTGACAAACGATCACCGTCTTCGCGGACTGGTGATTCCCGGAATCCATTTCATTGCCGGTATGGACGTTGATTTGTTCTGAACCTATTTCCGCGCTGCCCGAGCTTTGCCTTCGGCCGACATCCGTGTTCCTTGGCCATACGGTTAGAGTTTCGGCTTGCTACAGCTTCACTGTGACGCATTTCACCTGCGTATAGCAGTGCAGCGCCTCGACGCCCTTTTCGCGCCCATAGCCGCTCATCTTATAGCCGCCGAAGGGTGTCTCGATCATCGCGCCAGTCTGATACTCGTTGACGTAGACCTGCCCGGCTTCAAGCAGCGCGGCGACGCGCAGCGCACGGCTCAGGTCGCGGGTCCAAAGGCCTGCCGCCAGACCGTATTCCGAATCGTTGGCGATGCGGATGGCGTCCGCCTCGTCCTTGAAGCGGATCACGCCCATCACCGGTCCAAAAATCTCCTCCCGGGAGATGCGCATGTCGTTGCGGACACCGGTATAGACCGTCGGCGCGACGAACCAGCCTTTCTTGAGCCGTTCGTCGCGGGGCAGCTCGCCGCCGATCGCCGCCTGCGCGCCCTCCTGTTTCGCGAGCTGGTAATAGCTCTGGACTTTTTCGTACTGCGCCTTGGTCGCCAGGGGACCGACCGAAGCGTCCGCTTCCGGCCCGACGCTGATCTTCCCGACTTCCTTCACCAGCTTTTCGATAAAAACGTCGTGGATGCTATCTTGCACCAGCAAACGCGTACCGGACGAGCAAATCTGGCCGCAAACGCGAGTGAAAATATTCGCCGCGTTGGCGGCGGCCTGATCCAGATCGGCGTCCGCGAAGATGATGTGCGGCGATTTCCCGCCCAGTTCGAGCGTCAGCGGGAGGATCCGATCGGCTGCGATGTGGCCGATCTCCTTGCCCGCGCGCAAGCTTCCTGTGAACGCCACTTTGCGCACCAATGGATGCGACACCAGCGCCGAGCCCGCCTGCCGGCCTGCGCCCAGCACCACGTTAAAGACGCCTGGCGGCAGTCCGCACTCTTCCGTGACGATCCGCGCAAACTCCACGGTCGTCGCCGACGTTTCCTCGGACGGCTTCACCACCACGGTGTTTCCGGCCGCGATCGCCGGCGCCGAAGCGCGCGCCGCCTGGTTCAGCGGAACGTTCCACGGTGTGATGATTCCGACGACGCCGTAGGGCTCGCGCCGTGTGTAGGCGTGATAGCCCGCGCCAACGTTGAGCGTCTCGCCGTGATGGACGTTGACCAGTCCGCCATAGAATTCGAAATAGCGCGCGGCAGTTTCCAGGCCCCCGGGCGTTTGCGAGGCAGGCGTTCCATTTTCGCGCGATTCGATTTCCGCCAGCCGCTTCATGTGCTTGCGGATGGCGCGCGCCATCTCGAGCATCACTTTGGCGCGATCCATGGGGCGGCGGTCCCGCCATTCGGGAAAGGCGGCTGCGGCGGCCCGGACCCCGGCATCGACGTCGGCTTCATTGCCGCTGGCGACGCGCCCGATACGGTCGCCCGAACGCGGATCGAGTTTATCGAGATACTCGCCCGACTTCGGTGCGACCGTCTGGCCGGCGATGAAATGATTCAGTACGTAGGGAGTGGTTTCGGTTTCGACAGCAGCTGCCATACAGGCATTCTATAAGCTTTACGCGCAAAACGGAGCGCGCCGCGCCCTTTGCGCTCTGACTTTGCGAGATCGCGGTGTTAGAATCCGCCCCGCGGCCGATATCCCGGACGCGCCTGCACGTGATATTTCTTGCCCGCTTCCGACGTCACCTCGACGTTGATCTTGCGAAACCCCTCGTTGGGATTCGTCTGCGGGTAGTAGGTGACCGTGTAGGAATTTCCCAGGTCCTCGCGAATCGCCTCGAACGCCTCCACCTGCTTCTGCCAGCTGGTGGCGAAGTACGACTTGCCGCCCGTGCGCGTCGAGATGCGTTTAAACACATTCGCGGAGATGGGATCCTTGTTGATCTCATTGGTGGAAATCACGTAAATCGGGACGCCCTCGTCCTCGGCCACCGCGCGGACATCGTCCGGCGCCACCATGCTGGCGTTGTCGGGACCGTTGGAGAACACGATCACGACCTTGCGCCCCGGCACTTTCGCCGCGTCGCGCAGGGTCAGCAGCAGCGCGTTGTACAGCGCCGAATCGTCGCCTACGACGGCTTCGCGCAGACCTTCGATGGCCACGTTGCGCTCCTTGGTCAACTCCGCCGCGCGCGATAGATTGCGGGAGTAGGTGTACACCGCCACCGAATCGGCGCGGTCCAGGCCGCGGATGAAATCTGTGATCGCATCCGAGGCGTACACGAAGCCTCGATACATGTAGTTGCTGGTGTCGAACAGCACGAACACATTCGTCCCCACGAACGCATCCGAGCGCTTTTCGCCGCCGGCGCCGCTGGCGTCCACTACAATCGGCTGGGTGGTCCCGTCCGCGGCGATCTCCACGGGCGGCTTGTTGCCTTCCGAAAACGTCGTGAGCTTTTGCGGGATCCCGTCTTCCAGGATCCGGAAATCGGACGCCTTCAGGCCATTGACGTAGTGCCCCTTGCTATCGGTAACGGTGAAGCTGAGCACCACTAAATCGACCTTGACGCGAAAAACGGGGCGGTCCTGCGCCGCTGCCAGCACCACCACCACAAGGATCAAGCTGAGTCTGCGTATCATCGCGCGATCACCTCCGAATTGCTTGCCTGCGTCAGCCGGCGCGTCTTATCCCTGACATCGTCGCCCACCTGGCGCAAGGAGCGCAACAACGCCGGCCAGTCCTCCAGATTCGTGGCGAAAATATGTTCCACGGTCTGCCGCGTCCAGGAGGGTACCAGAACATTCATTTCCTCGGGCTGCGCATGGATTTCATCCGCCAGCGCCGCGTAGTACAGCAGGTTCGATTCCCAGCTCTCCGCCAGGACCCGGCTGGAGTATCCCATCAAAGTCGGGAAGGTGCGGAGATTCAGCAATTCCAAGCTGTAGGTATTCGCCAGGGTGGGCTTGGGGGTGCCGAACGCGCGCGAGATCGCCTCTTTGCTGACCGCGGCGGGAGCCTCGGCTGCCACTCGCCGGATTTCCTGAGCCAATGGCGATTCGCGGTCCTGCCCCGCCAGCGCGCGCGCGAGCAGGTACATTTCCGACGGTAGAATCTTTTCCACGGCCATCCCGGGCTGGCCGGATTGGAGCAGATCGTCGATTTTCTCCAGCCGTCCTGGCGTCAGATACGGCTCGAGCGCGGCGATCACCTGGCGCCTGCGCTCCTGGTTCAGGGCCGCCTGGCCCAGCAGCGACTCGCCGTACACCATGTGGACTCCCACCCAGTGGATCTGGACCGGTGACACGTTCCACCATCGTGGAATGACCGCCGTGAGCATGATTTGCGGAACCAGGTCGCTCCAGATCAGCGCCTGCTCGCGGGAGGGAATCAGGAAATTCTGCTCCGCGTCGGCGAGCGCATATGGCAAGGATGCCAGCGACCCGCCCAGCCGTCCGCCGGCGCTCGCCGGCCATCCGCTGCCGCGTACATAGGCGTCACCCCAGGTTTGCTGGGCTCCCTGGATACCGATAAAGTCATGGCTGCGGACAAACAGCGGATTGGTCCGCAGCACTTGCGCGCCGGGTGGCGCGTAGTACATGTAGTCGAATCCCACCAGCGTATCCCGCAGGATGCCGGCGAGCTTGCCGCGCAGGTCACTCAGTTTTTCCGGGTTCTTAGCGGCCTTGTCGATGTCCGCCCGCAGGTTCAATTTCCGCTGATCGTCGATGTGCCGCTCGGTCCAGTAGCCGTAGGAGCGCGAGGATTGTTCCGGGCCGCTCAGCGAGCTGCGCGGCAGCTGGATCTCGGAAATGCGCGCGGCCAGCCGTCCGGTGAGCGCGGTGTTCAAAGGCTGCCCTTGGCTGACGCTGTCCAGGTTGTCCGCCAGATCGAAGATCGTATTCAGCGGAACCAGGCGCTGGGCTTCGAAGATCCGGATCAGGTCCTCGGCCATCTGCTGGTGCGTGTCGGAGGCTTTCTTCCGAACCCCGCCGGCCAGCAGATCCATCATCTGGTCCTGCGGGGAATGGCCGGCCGGGGACCCGGCGGCCCGCAGCAGATTCTCGACGCCCTCCCGGCCCGCGTCGAAGATGTCCTGGTCATTGCGGATGTGAGCGAACGGCTTCAGGATTCCCGCTAGAGTGGCATCCTCGGCATCGGCCCGGATATTTTGCTGGCGCGCGAGGATCTGCCATAGTCCGATCAGGGCCTGCGCGGTTCCGGCGGCGTCGGCTCGCAACCCCTGGTTGCGGATCGCGTCGATCGAGCGCGGTGTTTCGAGGTACGCCAGCACGGTGGAATCCGTCAGGGCCGGAAATTCGGCGATCAGCGGGTACTGCGCCTCCAGCGTCCGGTAGTTGCGGGCCAGCTGGTCCATGGTGGCCGGTTCCAGCGGCTGCGTGCGCCGCCGGTCGATGTCCGTCAGCGCCATGAAAATCTTCAGCGGCTCATTTTCGGCAGTCTTCCGGCCCAGGCCGAAAAGCGCTTCGAGCACGTCGTCGGCGTCCTTCCACTGCGGAGCGGCGCGGCTGAGCTTGGCGTCGTATTTGCCCTTGGGGTGATCGGCGAACAGGCGCTTCCAGACCTCCAGGCCCCCCGGGAGATGCGGTTTGCCGTCCGGATCCAGGCGCAATCGCGTGGTCAGCAGCACCATGTCGGTGTTGGAGCGGAACACCGGCCGGGCCGGACCCGGGCTGGTGACTTTGCCGCGAACGGCCGCGTAGAATCGCTTCAGCCGTTCCGGGTCCGTCAAATAATCCTTTACCGGACCTTCGATGCGGGCCAGCGAATCGAAGTAGCTGGCCAGCCACCCGTCGTCGCGCGTAATGATTCGCTCCAGGAAGGCCGCGCCCTTATCCGGGCTGACGCCTCCGTTCAGATCGGCCCACGCTTTCTCGCTGCGCGCGCCGCCGGGAACCACGGCTTTCCCGTCGTGGATCTGGAACATGCCGCCGAAGAAATCCAGGACGTGGGCATAGAGCTTGAGCCGCGCCGACGGCATCGCCTGGCGCAGCAGCCCGGCGGTTTCCGTATCCAGCTTGGACAGGGCCACGTACAGCCGGCACACAGAGGGATCGCCCAGGAAGTAGTCGATGAACTCGCTCCGGATCTTGTCTTGAGCCTTATCTTTTGAAGGCTGCCAGTAGTCCGCCGAGTAAAGGATCGGAACGCGGGTGGCATGATAGTCCAGCGTGAACGGCCGGTTGGTGCGCAACGCCAGCTCGAGCTCGGCCAGCGGAAATCCGGAGTCCGTGGTGAGGAAGGCGCGCGAAGCGTTGACCGTTTCCAGCACCAGGTCCGATCCGCAGCCGCCGCGCATGCGGAATCCGATCACGCGCAGCAGGTCCGCGGTGGCGGGCGATTCGCACATGCCGATGCGGATGATCTTGTCCGGTCCGGCCAGCCGCTCGAGCTCGCGGGCTTGCGAGAGATAGCGAATGACCAGCTTGAGGTACTCGGTCTGCTCCAGCGCTTCATTGGCCGCAGTCGCCCGGTAGCCGAGGGTGAAGACGTTGCGGGCCACGGCCGGCAGCAGATCGTTCGGGTCCAGTCCCGTGGAGACTGCCGCCATGCGCGCGAAGGAACGCAGCGGCCCGGGTATTTCGATGTAGTTGGGCGTGGCGGCGGTCCGAGGCGGCGGGAGCGACAAATCCTGTCCCGCTCCCCCTGCTGCGGCGTAATCCTGCAAGTCTCGCGCCGCCGCTTCACGGTCTCCCGCCAGAAGCGCCAGTACGGCCAGGCGCTGCGCCACAGCGGCCCGCTGCCCGGCGGGGGCGCCGGTCCGTTCGAGAACCTGACTGAGCCGGGTATAAGCCTCGCGGGCGGCCGGATCGCGATGCTCGTCCAGGAACTCGGCGTAGGCGCGCAGGGCCACGGGGTCGTTGGGAGCCTTGGTCGCCGCCTCTCGCAGGTCCCGGAGGGCTTGTTCGGCGGCCCCGCTGTTCTCCAGGCGCCAGGCCTTCGCAGTCAAACCCTGGCCGGTCGCCCAGGCGGCCGAAAAAATCAAGGCAGCGGCCAACCAACGAGTGCGCTTCGACCGGTCCGTCCAGAGCTGCATTGCTCGCTCTCCTTCGCCCCCCGTCCCGACTGGTGTTTTTGGATTCTAGCACCCTGCCGCCTTGCGTGGGTCAACCGGCGTCATGCGCAACACGCCGAAGGGGAACGAAAATTCCCGGAGCGTTGGCCGAAAGCGTCATGTTATCCTGAGATGCACCGCCGCAAGTTGCCCGTCTCACGGGCTCGTAGCTCAGTTGGTTAGAGCGCCTGCTTGACACGCAGGAGGTCACAGATTCGAGTTCTGTCGAGCCCACCATTTTCAATAGCTTACAACCGGGTATTTCTTGAACTGTGCCGGAACCGTATCAAAACCGTATCAAAACCCTTCGTTCTCGGGGGGCAATACCTGCGTCCACGAGCGAAGCAGATTCTCCAAGTGAATGAAAAGAGGTGGAGGGATGGAACGGCTGTAGGCCTTTGGAGCAGGGGCTGACTTCTGATAAGCAGGAGGTCCGGGCCTCGAGTCCCGACGTGCCCTCAACTTTGAGCAAATTACAGAGAGCATTCTTTGAGCCGAGCGCCGTTACTTGCGGATTCCTCGGCATAGTACATGTGATCCAACTCGGCGTTTGATGCCCCGTTCAGAAGCTAAGCTTCAACCCGAATTAGAGAAGGTACCGATCAAGGGCAGCCGTCCACGCCAAGGGCCCAAGCGACAATGTCATCAATCAGCCGCGCGGAATAGAGCACGTTGGCGTCGTAGAACGCGGTGAACCCGGCCACCGTGTTTAGATTCCCAATTCCTGATCGTAGGCCGCCAGTTCCGCAAGTGCAGCCCGCCGGTCCGCATCAGCGCGGCGTTTGTATGCCATCAGCCCCTCAAATCGAACGCGCCGATGCGTACCGACACGGCGAAATTCGATTTTGCCCTCGTCGAGAAGTTGGATCAGAGAAGGCCGGGAGATATTCAGCATGTCTGCCGCTTCCTGAGTTGTAAGTTCGGCGTGCACGGGGATCAGCGTGACCGCATTCCCCTGCGCCATTTCTTCAAGAATGTGAATTAGCATCCGCACAGCAGAGGCTGGAAGCTGTAATGTTCCTTTTGCTGGATCGTCGAGTATGCGAAGCCGCAGCGGCTCTGCCGTCTGCACGCGTGAAGCCAGAACACGGCTCGTTTCCCTGGCAAGTAGGGCCTCAGCTTCAGAGGGAAGCGTTGGTGCCAGTGTTCCTTGTGCCATTTGCCCGCTCCTTGTTCTAAATCAATGCTATCATCCAAACGAAGCAATCGCAAATAAGTGAAGTAAGTGAAATAGAGCAGGAGCGTTCGACGCCGAGCAGCCGAATCCCTCCTTCATCCCCTTATACAAGCGTGGCATTCGGTGCATGCCCCCCCTCCATCTCACTTTTGGACGACTCCCTAAAAAGACGGTCGTTAATGGCCGCGCTCGCGGCGGACCTCGACGGCATGCTGGTGAAGGCGGGCGGGCGCAATATGCGACTCGCTGAAGAGGAATCGGTCTAGCCACGCTTAGCCGGCAGTCCCAGTCTGAATACGCATTGGCGACCACGGTATGCTGAAGGCGGAGCGGAGTAGCAAAGCAACCTGGAACTTCCGGCATACCGCGAACGTTCGTATTCGCCGGGAAGTGGAGAGGATTCTTTCGAACCATGGCTACAGCAAAACGACCACCTGTGCGCCGGAAGAGATTATCTGAGGAGAAACCAGGGGAAGATCAAGTGCTCCAAGCGGTTTACGCGGAGCGGGACTCCTACGCGGCGGTTAGAATAAGTTAGTTAAAAGAGCGATAACCTGCCGCTGTGGCGAGATTGCAGCAGCCGTTCCGCGAGACGGTCCAACTTACCGGGGAAGAGGGTTCTCGGCGGCTCTCGCCAAGCCAAGGCTGAAGCGGTGCACTTCGTACATTGATCAACTAAACTAGAGGCATGGAGAAGACGGTCCAAGCAGTGTACGAGAACGGAGTCCTCCATCCATTGGAACCCCTCCTGCTTGGTGAACGACAGCAGGTCACTGTCACCATTTCCGACAGGATAGATGTGTCCGCGAATCATCCGCTTTTGGTTTCTCCTGACGAGTGGTCGCACGCCGCGCAGGATGACATTGGCCTCGAGGACGTCAGGCGAGCGCTAGCCACTATCCATGGCTCTCTTTCGGAAGCTGTCCTTGAAGAGCGCCGAGAGCGCTGATTGCCCAGATACTTTCTCGACACCAGCGCTCTGGCCAAACTCTATCGTAAGGAGGCCGGCAGTGCCACCGTCGATCGGATTTTCTCGGAGCCGGCTTCCCAACACTTGATCTCCCGGCTCACCATTGTTGAGGTGGAATCCGTTTTTGCCCTGAAGGTGCGAACTGGAGAAATCGATCAACAAGCCGTGCAAATCGCACGCCGGCGCTTGGAGGCCGATCTGGGTCGCAGTCGGCTGTTGGTCGCCGCAGTGAACGACGACCATCTTCGCAGTGCCAAGCAATTGCTCATTAAGCACGGCGCCACCGAAGCCCTCCGTACGCTCGATGCGCTCCAACTCTCGATTGCTCTCGGGCTCAAGCGAGCGGGACTTGTAACAGTGTTTGTCGCAGCCGATCAGAAACTCTGCCGAGTGGCCGCGCTGGAAGGGTTTGCGGTGATAAACCCGGAGCAGCCAGCCTCAATCGTGATTTGAGATCCACATAAGCGCCCAATGAAGAAGAGGCCTTTTAGTCGATTCTCGAAGCCAAAGGCGAAGAAGGGCGGCATCATCGAAAGCTGGCATAACGGAGCGGATGCCGAAATCCATCTATATTCCCGGGCTCTTCAGAAGGCTGCAAGGGCGCTCGTTCAGACAGTGGAGCCGGAGCGGAGTCCAGACACAGTTTGGGATGTATGCCCGATTATCTGGCTCTACAGGCAGGCCCTTGAGCTCCACCTAAAAGCCCTGGTGGGCGAAGGCAGTAACTTTCTGAAGTCGAAGACGGACCCGATCTCTTTGTACCGCACTCATTCGCTACGCTGGCTGGCGCAAATCGTGTGTCAGGTGATCAAAACAGTCGGGTGGGAGAGTGATTTTGCCTGCGAAGGAGTTTCCAGCCTGACGGAGTTCAGTTCCCTGATCAACGAGATTGAATCCTTGGACCCCGTTTCGTGCGCCGTGCACTTCGCCAGCGGTCGTGATCACGGTTCGGCCGCGCAGACATTCCAGAAAATCAGTGCGGTGCAGTTCGCAAGGAAGTTGGATGCGCTGCTTGAACTATTGGACGTCACCGCCGATGCGCTGACGGCGACGTGGGATCAACGAGCAGAAGCGTCGGGCGCGAACGATTTCGGGCCGACGATTCAATGATGCCGTGAGAGAGGAAGCTGATTGTTGCTGCAACGACACCTCACCCGCGGCTCCCGGTTACCGAGAACTCGCGTGAAACGGGAACCGTATCAAAACCGTATCAAAACCCCCTCTCCAACAACGACTGAAGCTACCGATCGAGCGAAGAGCAGATTCCCCAGATTGTTGAAAACAATAAGAACAGGGTAGAAGTCGGGGAGCCAAAAGAAGCTTACTACTCGCTTGACACGCAGGAGGTCACAGATTCGAGTTCTGTCGAGCCCACCACTTCTTTCGGAGAACCTGTCCACACGAATGTCAGGGGCGATCCTTGGAGCCGAAGCGAAGGCTCGGGTAAAGTCGTGAAAGCGCGCAGGCAAACGGCGTCTTCTGACGCAACATTAGCGCGGGTGCGCAGGGTCGATCCCTAGTGTCGCTACAGTGTCGCTACCTGGAATCAAAACGATACGTGTTCGGCCTGTTCCGTGCTTCTCCATGGAGCGTGGGCCAGGTAAGGAAACGGGTTGTCTACCGAGCCAAGAAGCCATTGAAGGCTGTCATAGAGACGCCCAGCACCGAAACGGTGATACCGGCTGGATCGATGTTTGTGTGGGCGCACGGCGATTCCGTAGGTGAAATGGCTAGGGTGTCCTGGAGAAGGCAGCGCGTCCACATCAAACAGGAGGATCTTTTCGGGCACTGCGAACGGACTACCGAAGATCCAGGCACGCTGGTTTGATTGCTTCTGGTTTTTGCAGGCTTTGAAGGCCCAAAATCCCGGCACTGGATGCAGAAAAACAGATGGCCAGCGCTCTGTAGGTCCGGTTGCAGCACCGGACCAGGAACTCGGCAGAAACCTGGCTCCCCGGATTTAACGATCAGACCGCACGCCTTAGTCTGATCCTTCCGTTATGAATCTGTTCTAGAGGCGCTCCGGCCACTCGGTGGAGAAGTAGCGTTCGGGTGTCGGCGTGGTCACGTGGCGAGCGGTCGCGCCCTGCGCGCGGCCACTCAGTGAGTGGCGGGCATTCCAACGACGATGAGAACCGCGTAGTCCTGCTTGTGGCAGCCGTTCACGGCAGGCATAGCCGCCCCCGGCTTCACCGGAAAACCCTTGGTGGGAGCGTTCGCAGGCGAGCACGCGTTGGCAGCCTTCGCCGGCGTGTAGCGTGCGGAGCGGCATCCGAGATGGGTGACATCGTTCAGGGTCGCGCCGTCGGCAAGTTCCCACCGCTGATTGCCGTTTTTGTCCTTGGGGTGAACGGTCAGCACGGTCGTCACGTCGCGGTCACCCGTGACGAGGTATTTCCCGGCAGGCAGCGGAAAGGTCGGCTTCTCCATGATCAAGCCGTGTTCTTCCAGCCACCAATCCGAAGCGTCGAATTTCCACTGCGCCGGCGCCACGCCGGTCGCCTTCAATTGAGGGTAGTGGTCCAGCTTGCAAGCGCGCGGGCCCGGGTCCTGGTTCCAGAAGCCCCATGATTGCGCGCCGTTGCCGGAGTTGGCCGCGGGGTCTCCCAGCGCCGCGATGAACTGCGGCTCGATGCGCCTGAACTTCGAGAGGTCTGACGCGTGAACCGGCGGCAGCAGGCCGGCCGCCAACATGAGGCATCCCATGGACAGGAGCCAGCGGCTCACGGACGGTACAAGGTGGCGGACATTCATGCGATTCCTCCTCTTGGACGATCTGATAACATCCTACACCAACGCGCGCCCCGGAGCTGGCCTCCTCGTGGTGGATCTCGACCTCGGCACGGCCTCAGGACTCCTCGTGTCACGGTGCCGCACCTCGCCGATGTAGCGCGCTCGGTATACCAGCTCGATGGCTCTCGGCACGCGGTATCCCTACGGTGGGCGGTCCGACGCCGGGGCGCCGATGAACGAGAGCTGGGTTCGTCCGGTCCGGGCAAGGCGGTGCTCAAACGCTGAAAGCACTCACCTGGAAGCTCTGCTGGTACGCAAGTTCCCTGGAGCGTCTTCTCGCCGTCGATGGCGAGCTTCGTTAAGCGCACCGCCTTTGTGCCCAGGCTCTTGTCGATAGGTCCTTCTATGTCGGCCAGCGTTTACCGAGGTCTTCGCGGTTGCAATTTGAGGGGCCGCGGGCGGATAACGGCGTATCCGGACACTACTTTTCAAATTCGCTGTCTGTCGAGCCCACCATTCACTCGCCCGCCCCGCGAAAGGGCAGCCTGAGCTTGCGCGCCACCTCCGGCCAGAACTCGCGCAGCACGTCGAATCCCATGTCTTGAAGCACGACGAACGCGCCATTCCGCGCCGCGGCCGCCGCGCCCGGCTGGTTACCCGGATGGTAGACGTAGCTGAACGCCCCCGAACTCGCCGCGCCCAGCCACTCGGTGAAATTGAACATCGGCCTCCCGTTGTCGCGGCGCGCCACCACCGTGTGACTCAGGGCGTGCAGCAGGCGCGCTCTTTTGCTGCCCTGTCCCATCCGGTAGTAGCGCGGATCCTCGGAAAAAACGGTGGGATAAAAAAAGTCTCTAAAAAACCGGGACGCCGTTTGATCGGTGAAAGTGGCTCCGAAACGCCGCCCATATCCCAGACTGCCTTGCCCGAACGTGGGGTCCTTGTTGGAGGCCTGGTCCATCCCGGCATTAAACCCCGCCGCCAGCACCGAAACCGGGTCGAGGCTGTCCTGCAAGAACAATACGAACTTGGCGCCCGGCTCCAGCGAGCACAACGTCACTCCGGGCCTGTAGTGCGGCGGATGCACCGTCTTGCGTTCCAGTTTCCGCGCGAAGGTGCCCACAACCTTCGCGAACGGGCCGTTGTAGTCGCGCCAGCCGACCAGGGGCGGCGGCTGTATGCACTCCGTCACGGGATTCGCCTGGCTCTCCTCCCCGGCGGGCGAGGCGGGAGGCGTCGTCTGCGCGCACGCCACCATGCTGCCGATCAGGAGAAGCGCGATTCTTGTGCGTTCAGCGCCTCGGGTTTTCGAGCTGTCGCCCAGGCGTTCCATGATTCCTTAGGCCAACTTCCTGTCAGGCCCTATGCACTCTATTCTCCATGGTCGTAGATCGCTCTTAAGAAGGGAGATACGGAGTCGGAAGAGGGGGCTGCGCGATGATCTTGGGCGATATTCCCCCAACGAATGCGCGCTTAGGCTCGTTGCGGGACGAAGAACCTTGTTGATAAACTGAACGAAGAACGTGCGCCCCTGGCGGCGCAAAATTTAAGTCCAGAGGTACACGTTTTGCGCAGCTTCGTATTTTTGTCCTGCTCGCTGCTCTTCCCTTCGCCGTCCTGCCGGGTGCTTCCTCGATGAGACCGGATGGCCACCTGCGGCTCTACCATACTCATACCGGAGAACGTCTGGACGTGGTCTATCGCCACGGCGATACCTACATCCCCCAGGCTCTGGCGAAACTCGACCATTTCCTTCGCGATTCCCGCACCGGAGACGTGCATCATTACGATCCCCGGGTTTTTGACGTTGTAGCCGATGCCGCGCGAGCCGTCGGGCGCCCCAACGCCGAGATTGACATCATCTGCGGATATCGCACGCCGAAGAGCAACGAGTACCTGCGCACCCACACCTCCGGCGTGGCCAAGCACAGTCTTCACATGCAAGCGGAAGCCATCGATATCCGCCTGCCCGGCACGCCGACGTTGAAGTTTCGGAACGCGGCTCTGGCGCTAAGGCGCGGCGGCGTGGGATATTACCCGAAGTCGGATTTCATTCACGTGGACGTTGGCCGGGTTCGTCACTGGTAATCCCGGCCTCCGCCGCGGCTTCCGCAATTTCCTGTTCGAGGGCCGCATCTTCGCCGTAGATGTCGTCGAAGAAGCGAACCTCGCCGTTCTCCAGCACCACTGCGGTGACATAAATCGTCCTCACCGGAATCGGGTGCTTGAGCTTCACCGAAATCGATTCCGTCCCCTGCATCGCCGCGAGGATGCGTTCCCGAGGCCAGCCGGATTCCCCGCGCAGTACCCACCCCGCCAGGTCCTCGGCCTTCTCCAGACGAATGCAGCCGTGGCTGAAATCGCGCCGCGCCCGCGCAAACAGTGATTTGGCGGGAGTATCGTGCATGTAAACGTCGTACTCGTTGGGGAACACGAACTTCACCAGACCCAGCGCGTTCTTGGGTCCCGGCCTCTGGCGCAATCGAAGCTTGCCGGTGCGCAGCTCCGAAATCAGTTTGTCCGAGACCGTCTCTTCCGGCACCACGGCATCCTTCGCGTTGACCAGCTCGAAATCGTTTTTCGAGATGTACGAAGGATCCCGTTTGATATCACCTATCAGCTCCTTGCGTTGAATGCTGAGCGGCACGTTCCAGTAAGGACGGAAGATCACCGTATCGATCTGAGAGGATAACAGCGGAGTCTTGAGCTTGCGGGCCTTCCCGATCACGATCTTCATCGTGAGATCGAGCTTGTGCCCGGGATTATAGGCCCGCAGCCGGAATTCCGGCAGGTTCAGCACGATGGCGGGGCGGGAGGCATCGTAGGGAATCCGCCGCCACCGCTCCAGCGCTAGTCCGAGCTGGCGAACGCGGAAGCGGAGCGGCGTGTTCAGTTGCGCGAGCGTCGCGGGGCCGATCCGGCCGTCCGGTTCGAGCCCGTGACGGGTCTGAAATCGCTTGACGGCGGTTACCAGCGCGCCTCCATACAGGTCCGAATCCGCGGGAACCGGGCCTGCGGGAAGATCCCCGACCAGCCGCAGCAAACGAATCAGACGTGGGACGCCGGCATAGTGCTGGCCGGGTTCCACGGGTTTCTTGGCGGAGGGCAGGATCGCTCCGTCGTCTTCGGCCGCCAGGACCCGATACTGCTCCAGCGCCTTCAGCGTGAGCTGGTATTCGTCTTGTGCCGCCAGAGATCCGGCCCCGGCCAGCGCGACCAAACTCACCACCAACCGACCTAGAACCCGCGAGGCCACAACAACATAAGTGCACGCGGCGGGCCACTTGACGCTCCTGCGTCGTTTTTCCCATTTTGTCCGCGCCCAAGCTGCGTTCGAGGCCCAGGTTTGTCGTTAAACTCATGTGCCCATTGGTTTGGCGGCTCGCATGCATATAAGGCTGCGACTTCAGACTGGAGTTGACCATGAATACGAACGTGACTAGCATCAACGCGGGATATCCAGACGGCGCAAAGCGGTTCTCGAAACCAAGCTCAAAGAGCTGCTCAAGCTCTCCGGAGGCAGGGAAGAGCTGGAGATCCAACCGACGGCGGACCCGACCGATCAGGTCCGGTCCAACACGGATCGCGATATGGCCGTCCAAACCCTCAACCAGCAGGCGCGTTCGATTCACGACATTCGCGACGCGCTGGCCCGGATCGAGGAGGGCAGCTACGGGCTGTGCGAACGCTGCGACGAACCGATCCCGCCGAAGCGCCTGGAGGCCCTGCCGTGGGCGCGCATGTGCGTCAAATGCCAGTCCGCCGTGGAATCGGAAGGCCGCCCCGACTGGTATTCCATACCGCCGCCTGAGGGCATCGCCCTATAAGGCGCCTATAAGTCGCCCTATAATTGGGTGTGCCTTCAGACGATGTTCGAGCCCGCTTGGCGGAAATCGCCCGGAACGTGGGGATCGGCAAGATCCAGCGCCATATTTTCCTGTGCGCGGATCAGACCAAGCCCAAATGCGCTCCCCGCGAAGTCAGCGTCGAAGCCTGGGATTACCTCAAACGACGCCTGTCGGAAACCAAATTGACGGGAGCCCAGGGCTGCGTCTACCGCACCAAGGTCAACTGCCTGAAGATCTGCGAGCATGGACCGATCGCCGTGGTCTATCCCGACGGGGTCTGGTATCACTCGGCTACTCCCGAAGTCCTCGAACGCATCTTGCAGGAGCACTTGATCGGCGGCCAGCCGGTCGAGGAATTCGTCTTCGCGGTAAACCCCCTGCCTGCCGAGGCTGACCCAACGTAACCGGGGCCTACTTTGTTGGATTCGCTACCATCCACTGAGCTAGCTTGAGGGTCTGGCCATCCGGTGGAGTCAACGTCAAGCCGTTGGCCAACCTGGACCCGTCTTTTGCTCGCCAGACACTCAGGGCGATCTGGTCGCCTTGATTCAGGGAATCCTTCGTGAGGCCGTTTCTCTTTAGGTTGTTGGGAGGTGGCAGCTCCACCTCCCAGTTAGAGACGGTACCGTCGTCATTCTTCGCATCCACCCAAACGCGAGCGTGCGGATTCAGCCATTCCGTCCTGGTGACGGTGCCTTGGATCGTAATCGTCCTGCTGATGTCGAACTCGGCCGCAACCGAGTGATGCGCCAGCAGCGGCGTAAGAGAAGCGGTCAAGCCAAGCCCGAGAACGGCAGCGACCAAGTTAACTTTCATCGCGGGACCTCCTCTGACAGCTCGATCATACTGGCAAAATGCGCGCCTGACAAGGGCATCGTCGGATAAAGAGCGGTCAGACGGCATTTACCGGGAAAGCTTCGTCTTTTCTCTTTTAACTCAGGGCAGCGTGATCCTTGATATCATAGGGCCGGGTTTCAGAGAGTCTTTGGGCGCTACAGTAGCCGATGACCTCAACACTGACCGAGCTTCAGAGAAGAACGATTGAGAGCTTGGAATCGCGTCTGGAGCAAATCGCGGTGCTGCCCGGCGTCATCGCACGTCTGGCTGCGCTCGATCTCGACTCGCCCGACGCGAGTGAAGAAATTGTTGCGCTGGTGCGCAGTGACCCTCCCCTGGCGCTCCGCCTCATGCGCCTGGCGAACTCCGCGCTGCACGCGAGCGGCGAGATCAGCACGATTCCTGAGGCGATTCAACGCGTAGGCACCGGAGGTCTCGCCAACGTGATCCTGGCGCTGTCGGTCGTCGAGGTGTTCGTGCCGCACACGCAAGGGCAGCGCAACCTGTGGATTCACTCCATCCAGACGGCCTTGGCGGCCCGGCGGCTGGCGGCGCTGCGTCCCGATGCCGGCCTGGGAATGGAAGAGTGCTTCCTGGCCGGCCTGCTCCACGACATCGGCCGTTTCTTGATCTTCGAGCACCGGCCCCAGGACATGGCCCTGCTCGACGAAGCCGGAGTGGGCAATCCGCAGGAGCTGATTGCGAGTGAACTTCAGGTGTGCGGTTTCGATCACGCCACCCTGGGGTACGAGGTGTGCCGCCGCTGGAACCTGCCGGAGTCCGTATGCGAGATGGTGCGCGTCCATCATATGTACGGCCAGGAGAGACGCCAGGTTCCACCCGAGGTGGCGACGCTGGTTCGAGTTGTGCAGGAGGCTGATTGTCTCAGCTTCGGGCTCCTGCGGAACCCGGCAACCTCGTTCCTCTCCGATGCCGATCGGAACAGATCCATCGAAGTGTCGCTCCGTCCGCTGGCTGCATCGGAGCGTATCCTCCCGACGGCCAAATTGGCGGAGCAGTTGACCAGCGTTGATCACGAAGCGCGGATGGCCGCCGCGATGATCCACATCGCGTATTCGCAGTGAGGACGCTGGAGCGCCGAAAGCTTTATGCCATGGCCGGGGTCAGACTCGATGGATCAGAACGAATTGGCGCGGAACTTTAACGACAGCTACGAACGGGTGTTGAACACGCCCGAGAAGAGCGGCGAGTTCTTCTCTGCGTTCTACGATCTCTTGATCGGGACCAGCGCCGAGGCGTCCGGCAAGTTTCGCGGCACGGATATGAAGAAGCAAGTTCGGATGCTGCACACCTCGGTGAGCATGCTCCTGGCTTTTTATACTGATGATCAGGACGACTACCTTGGGAAACTTGCCGAACGCCACAGCAAGCGGGGCGTGGACATATCCCCAGGGCTCTACGCGGTCTGGTTGGACTGCTTGGTGGAAACCGTGCGCCGGTTCGACGCGAAGTTCAATGATGACGCAGAAACAGCCTGGCGCAGCGTATTCTCGAAAGGCATCGAGTTCATGACCGCCCGGTATGAAGCGGGCTGAGCGGTCCCCGACCGCAATCTCGTCAAGGCGCCGCAGCCCACGTTCAAGCCAGGGCCCACACTTTCGTGTCACGGCCGGCAGTGACGAGATGTTTGCCGTCGGGCGTAAACCGTCCAGAAATACCCGCTTGCGAGTACCTCTCCGTGACTGCGGGATCGGTCACCTTGCCGACCTGGACACCCGTCAGAGCTTCGTAAACGTTGACAGTCGGTTCGATGCGGCCATCCGGCAATACAACGCGATCTCCCACCGCGATCAGCTTTCCGTCGGGTGAGATCGATACTCCCATTGCCGCGCTTATGGGAAGCCTCGCCAGGACGGAGCCATCCGTTCCGTTGTAAACACCCACATAAAATCTCTGGGGGTGGAGAGCCGATTGATCGATCACAGCAGACACGACCGTCCGGCCGTCCGGCGTCATATCCACGTGCCAAGCGCCCCAGTGATAGTCCGGTTCAATAGACCGCCTCCAGATCACGCTCAGGTCCTCCGTGCTGCGGCACATCAGCGCGTGATCCGCCTGGTGGACGACTCGCTTGCGGTCGGCCGAGAATGTCGGCGAAGAACTATCGGGATCGTTCGGATAATGCCGCTGAAAGGGAACAAAAGGCGCCCGGGCGATCTCTCTGTAGTCGGGAAGCGTCACCCGAAAGAGCATAACCCCTTGGCCTAGGGAGTTATGTTCGTCACCCAATAGGAACGGCGCAGCAAGCGGGAAATACCCGAGGTGATAGTCGCACAGTCTCGTGTCTAGCTTCCCGGTTTTTAAGTCGATCACCGCCTGTTGATAGCGCCGCCGATACTGCTCGTTCTCATCGATCAGGCTTGTCTGCGCATACAGAGTTTCACCATCGGCGAAGAATCGAGCGATGAGCACGTCTTCACGGAGCTGCGTATCATAAATGGGCCTTCCACTCTCTAACTCGGCGACTTGCAGCTTCCCGCGCCGCTGATCGACTCCAAGGCAAACGTAGCGGCCATCCGGCGATATATCGAACGGGACAGCATTCTTAAACTCTCTGATCAGATGGAACGGAAGCTTGCGGCCACGGCGCTTGCCGGAGTCCGGTCCGCGCTGGCCCGCTACAGTGCAGAAGGGCGTTGCTGCGATTCCCGTGCAGGCGCTCAGGAATCGACGCCTGGATACAGATCGATGTGTGCCATGGCTCACGATATCTCCTGAACCTGTCACAATCACCCCTACTGTTAGGGTCGATCAGTTGCTCAAGCCCGGCAACCCGGAGACCGGGCCGACGTAAGCCAGAAGCCGGCCCGCGGTGATCGCGCCCAGCCAGCAGAACAGTGAGAGCCAGGCCAGGCCCTTGGCGGTGCCCGAGACCGGAGCCGCGTCCAGCTGCGGATCGGCGAACACCTTTTTCCGCATGATCTTCAGGACCGCGATTCCGGAGAACACAAACACCATCTTGACCCAAAAGTCCGGATTCGTTCCCTTGGTGGTGGCATCCCCCATCAATAGAGAAGTGCCGGTGACTGCGTTGATCCCGAATCCCCACCACATCCAGGGATACAGCTTCTCCATCGGCTTGATGGGAATTTTTGGGGAAAAGCCCAGAATCCGAAGGTCGATCACGCCGTTGAACCCCGCTACCAGCGCCATTCCGATGCTGTGCATGAACAGAATATAGGGGTAGGGAGTCTGCAGCACCCACATGCTGAACTGCAAATTCTCGATTTTCGAAAGAAACTCCATCATGCGCGTTAGTCCCTTTTCTGATCGGCGCTTTTGTCGACCAGATAGCCCACGACGCCGAGAGCCACGACTCCGCCAAGAACCACGATCACCACCGTCAGAGCCAGGGACATTAGAAGGCTTGCCCCAGGAACGGCAGCATGCGGCCGCAGAAGATCACGCCGATCACCAGCACGAACGCGGATGCCGCGGCAAATTTCGCGACCGGAGGAGCGTCGTCTCCCGGTCCCACAACCCAGGGCTCGTCGAAAATCGTGAAGTACAGCACGTTGAGCCCGGCCAGCATCATCAGGGCCAGCTTCCATTGGAAGACTTTATTGGTGGTGTACTGATCGTAGGCCGCTACAAAGAAGAACATGCCCGTGATCATGTTGATGCCGAAACCCAGCACCGCCCAGGGAAGCAGCCGGTGCAGAGCGGAAAAAGATACGCTTTTCATCACGCCCAGCATGCGCAAATCCACCACCGACGCGATGCCGAACAGCAGGCACAGCCCGACGAAGTGCAGCGTCTCGCACGCCGCCCACACCCACCTCTGTTCCACCACGAAGGATGCCACGGCGCGCCCCAACGGTTTCTGCCCGGCGGCCTGCGCCGCGGCGGCTTCCTGGGCCGACATGATCTCGGGATGCCGGATCTCGCCGCCGATGTTGGCGGCTTGGGCCATCAGGCCGAACGTCACCATGGAAAACAGCGCGACCGCCGCCAGGGTCCAGCGCGGGAAATGCGACAGACGCCGGTATAGCCACAAGCCCAGCCAGGCGAAGGCGCCGGTGACCTGCATGAAGGCGAACGCCAGCAGCGCCGCACCCTCGTGTTTCTCGATCAACGCTCTCGATACGCCCGGGTCGATACAGGCGCCCTTGGCCGGCCCCCGGCAAATCACCTGCTGGGCGGCGTTTCCGCTCATGTACGTGGGAATCGTCAGGACCGCGACGCCCAGGAACACCACCAGGCTGGCGCGCTTCAGATCGTCTTTCCTGGAAGCCAGGCCGACCAGGAACAGGCCGATGCCGATGAGCGTACCGATGGTCGGGAAATGATTGAGTAGAAGATGGACGTGGGCAAGGTTCATACGTGACTCTAGAGGCGCACTCCAGCCGGCTGGATATCGGCTGCTGGGGATGTTGTAGAAATTCCAGCGACTGCGGCCGCGACCACTGGACCGCTGTCCATCCTACCGTGCCGTGCAGACCGAGGGGCTCCACTTGGAGCCATCCGGTTCCTTCTTGAAATGGGTGCTGGTGAGGAACTCCTGGGACAGATATTCAGGATCGTCCACTCTGGTGCTGACAATCAGCAGCGTCTCGCCGGACGGCTCGGTCACTTTGTCGAAGAACTCGGTCAGCACGGTCTTCGCGCCGTAGGGCACGCCGTTCTTGCGCAGGTAGCCGGGCTTTAAGTTCGTGGTGACCACTTTCAGCGAGCCTGGCCGGACCGGCGGAGGTCCTCCCCTTGCCGCCGCGGGTCCGCCTGTGAGTCCTGCGCCGCCGCCCGGCAGGCCGAATACACCCCGTCCACCGCGGCCCACGCCGTCCCAGGAGGCGACTGAATAGCCCTGATAGCCCGCGTCGCCCGAGGCCGGCGGAGTCCCGCCGAAATGCAACAGCCGGGTCTGGGTTCCCGCGTCGAAATCGATCTTAAGAGTGTTGTCGTCCTGCCATTCGATGTGCATGCGCCCCGGCACGCGCACGATCGCCGCGGCTCCGTAGGCCTTGCACTGCTCCCCGGCAGCCTCGTCCTTGGCCGGATCCCAGGCGGCTGCCGCTGCGCGGCCCGCGGCATTGACCGGGACGCTGGTGGTGTCGCCCTTGGCGGGAGTCACCATCCGGTACAGCCAGTCCTCCGTCACCAGGGAAACCCAGTAGCCGGTCAGATCGATGGGAGCCGCCGCGCGAGGAACAGGGGGAGGTCCGGGCGGGCCGCCCCGGCCGCCTCGTCCGCCCCGGCCCTGCGCGAAGACACCGGCCGGGATCGCGAGCGAAAGCAACAGAACCGCGGCTAAGGGCCACCCGGCTGGCGTCCTACGAGTCATGTGAGTCATTCTATCTATCTCTCCCCCGCGTGCTTCCCCCGCGCTCCCGCGTGCTTCCCCGCGGACGCTTCTCCGCGAAACAGGCACCAAAGCACGGACGAATGTTAGTTGAAGCTCTGGCCGTTGTTGCCCCAGCTCCAGCCGTCCGACGGGCGGACGATGGTGCGCATACGCAGCCGGTGATCCTGAGCATTGCGCCCCGGGCTCCCCGTGACGATGACATGATCGCCGACCTTGAGCGACCCGGTGCGGACGCCCTGCTGCGCGAGCTGCCCGGCGGCGCCCCACTCGATGGACCAGCGGATCATTTCCCCGGTCTTGGGATCCTTGGACTCCACGTTTACAAAGGAATGCGGATTCCGCACAAGAAACGCCACCAGCGTGCCTTCCACCTTCACTGGTTGTGCGTCTTCCAGGTAGGTTCCCGCAAAGGAATGGTGCGCCCACACGGGTGTGGCGATAAGCATCAGACCGGTCGCCGCTGCGATCGTCGCGAGCTTCGTTTTCATCGACATAACCTCCACTCAGCCTCTAAATTCAAACTTCCCGTCTTACGAATCTAACACGGGAGGGCTGCGCCGCAGCGCTTTGCTGACCGTCAGTGACCGGTCACTGACAGAGCCCCATTTCCTTACTTCTTATCAGACAAGCTCTTAAATACCGCCTCTACAAACATATCCGTGGTCCACGGCCCGGTGGTCGAGCCGTACCGTCCATCGTACTCAAAGGTCGGTTTCGCCGCCTTCACCTGCGCCAGAGTCATCCCCTTCTGGATCATCTCTTGCACCCGGTCCCGGATGATGGTCACCATGTCGCGATATTCCAGCACATCGTGCTCGTCGGTAAGACGCCCGTGGCCGGGGATCACGTAGGTTCCGCCCTCCTGCTCGTGCTTGGGGATGGTCAGGTCCAGGACCACGTTCAGCGCCTTGATGACTCCCTGAACGTTCCCGCCTTTATCCAGCTCGATCACCGGAAAGCTGTTCATGTTGAAGATGTCGCCGGTGGCGATCACGTCGGAGCGGCGGAAAAAGACGATGCTGTCGGCGTCACTGTGGGCGGCCGGCTGGAACATCATGATCACGGGTTCCTCGTTGAAAAAAATCTCTTTCTGGCCCTCGAAATAGGTGTCCGTGGGCAGGGCGTCGGCATTGGCATCCGCCTGACCCTCGCCCGCCTGGCTCATCGCGCGCAGCACGTTTTCGTGCGCCACGATCGTGGCTCCGTTCTGGAACGCGACCGCTCCCAGATTCCCGCCGATCACCGGCGCCCCGGCTTTGGCAATCTGGGCATTGCCGCCCACGTGATCCGGGTCCGCGCTGGTGTTGAGGATGTAGCGGATGGGCTTATCGGTCAGCTTGCGGATCTCCGCCACGATCTTAGCGGAGACTTCCGCATATTGCGTGTCCACCACCAGGGCGCCCGAATCGCCGATCTGCAGCGCGGTGTTACCGCCCGGACCCACGATCATGTAGACGTTTCCCTGCACCTTGAGGATGTGGACTTCGGCGTTGGCCAGCGCGGGATTGGGCGCTTTCGCAGCAGCCGGTGCGGCCTGTTTTGCGGCGCGCTTCCCCTTCTGCTGCGCATGGGCGACATCCGCCGGTCCCAACACGATCAGAAGGGCGGCAAAAAAGCCCGATGCGGCGAGCATCATCCCAGGTAGCGCGCGTTTGTGGGTTGTCACTTGGTTGCGGCCTTCAGCTTCTTCATATATTCCGGGTACATCGTCTCGGCGCCGCCCAGGGCCGCATCCACCGGAATGTGCCAGCGGTCGGCGAACTCATGGAGGAATGGATTCTGGCCAGGCATGTAGCTGGGCACCTTGGTCAGGTCCTTGCCCGGCAGCTCATCCACGTACTCGCAAGGCCACAGCCAGTTTCCACCCGAGCTGGTGTTGAGCACGTAGTCTTCGCTCTTGATCAGCGGCTCGGTGAGATACACCGGATCGGTCACCACGCTCACGTGCGTCAGGTGGTTATCGTGCCGGATGAAGTGCTCCACCAGGGTGATTTTATCGCTGGAGGGGAGTCCGTTCCGCCGGTGCCAGCCCTGTTTGATGTGATCGGTATAAACGGTCAGGATGTTGCCTTCCCACTTGCCCGTGGAGAATCCCATCCAGGTGTGCGCGGCATACTCGGGAGGATGCGGGCGCCCGTCCATGTAGATGGTGCGATTCTGCTCGTAGGTGCTGGTGTATTGCCGGATGGCGACCAGTTCCTGAGTCTGCGGGTCGCGCTCCTCCCAGATCCGAAGCTGCAGCGGGCCGCGATAGATGTAAGCCACCGTATGCACCTGGCACTGATGCGGGGGCAGGCCCAGCCGGTCGGGATCCCAGCTCAAGGCCCATTGCCGGGCTTGGGCGTTGATGGGAATGCCGAGGTAGTCCACCAATTCAGGACCGGGAATGCGCTCCGCCTGATCCTCCTGGTATTGGGGATTCCAGGAGCCGGATAAATCCATCTGAGCGAACACCGGGCCGGTCATCAGCGCCGAACAAAGAAGAACAAGAGAACCTGAGATTTTGGCCCGATTGACGTTGCCCACACTGCCCTCCAACTGACTTAGTTGAATCGGTACACGGTACCACTACGATTCTACTCCAGTCAAGATGGGGTGCTTTCGGCCCAGTGGCGGCCTCGTCGAAAAATTTGCCGCTGTTTGGCCGCTGCCGCCGGGTCCCGGTCTTGAATGCTAAAATTCGTCGGACGTGTTCGGACCCGCTGCGCAATGGAACGTGAATTGACGCTCTGCATCGTTTTGGAAAGACCGCCGAAAGGGTGGACTTCGGCCTCCAAAAGGGCCGCGGCCGCGCGTACGAGGCCGTCCAGAGGCAGCGATCCACCGGGAACGATCTGGTCTGCAGGTTGAAGGGACCACTCAGCGGCATCACCATGGCGATGGTGGAATCGCAGGCGGCTCTGGACGCTCGGGTTCCGGGCACGGCGAAAGACGGTGGACCAAACTGCGCCACGGTCAAACCTTTTGGCGGATGGAAGCCTGGCCGTCCAGCAAAAGAGCAATAAGCTGCGCTAACATTGTTCTTGACATGCGTTACATTACGCATTACGGATCGGGATGATTTGCTCGATACGCCACAAGGGGCTAAAACGCCTGCACGAAGACGACGACCCGCGCGGCGTGATGGCCGAGCACGTTGTCAAGCTCCGCGATATTCTCGCCAGGCTCGACGCGGCCAGGACTGTGACCGATATGGATGTGCCCGGCTTCCGGCTGCATCCGCTCAAAGGCCAGCGAAGAGGATGGTGGGCGGTAACGGTTCGTGCAAACTGGCGCGTGATTTTCCGTTTTGCCGATCCCGACGCGTTCGACGTTGATTATGTGGACTACCACTGAAGGAGCTTAAACAAATGCCGATGAAGAACCCGCCCCACCCCGGAGGCTTTGTATTCCGCCAGTGCATCGAGCCTTTGGGCTTAAGCATCACGGACGCCGCCGCGGCCCTGGGGGTCACGCGCACGACGTTATCGGAACTGGTGAACGAGAAGCGCGGCATTTCGCCAGAAATGGCCGTGAGGCTGTCGAAGGTTTTCGGCGGCAGCGCCGAGAGCTGGCTGGTGCAACAGGCGCAGTACGATCTTGCCCACGTCCGTGTCGATCGATTGAAGCTGAAAAGGCTCGAACTGGTTTAGAAGCCCTCGGTCCCTTGGCAGCTTGCTCCGGGTGGAGCATTCCCGTACTCTGAAGGCGATGGAAGTGCACTTTAAGCCCGACCTGGAAGCCAAGCTCGACGAACTGGCGCCGGAAACCGGACGCCCAAAGGGCGAGTTGGTCGAGGATGCTGTTGCCGGATATTTCGATGAGCTTGCGCAGGCGCGGGACACGCTCAACAGCCGCCATGACGACTTGAAAAGCGGCAGGGTAAAACCCATCTACGGCGAGGAAGCCTTCGTGCGGCTAAAAGCAAAAACAGAAGCGCAGCGCGACAGCCCGGAATGAGCAGCGGCTACGGGCTCCACCCGGAAGCTTGCGCGTGACGAGGGGTCAGATGTATACAAACGATTGCGGCGCGCGGATTCCGAAGCATTCAGCGAGTTCGAGCGGTTTCCGGTATTTTCGGACGCCGCCGATTGCAATCGCGTATCCGAGCTCGCAGCCTTCAAAATACTCGAAGAAGCGTTCCCTACCGATACCGGCGTGATTGCTAGTGCGGCTCCATAAATCCTCCACCGAGTCAGAAATGACCTCGGTGACGTCGAATTCGCCAGCGACCAGACACGTCGGGCTCGTTACATACACGACCACCACATCTACCGGCTTTCGAAAGATTGTCCGCCGGAATTCAAAACGTTTGTCTCCCCGGAAGATCGCGTCTGCGTATGGTGGCCTAATCGACAATAATGCGCATGTCCGTTTTTGAGAGTTCCAGGATCTTGGAGAATTGGTTACCTGTAAGCGGTTCGAAACCTCGGGGGGCCGCACTGACGTCGCGGATGATGCCATTATCAATCAACTCCTTCATGTTTGGTCGCTTCGGAAATGAGTACGCGTATAGGAAGCCGACGATGAATGGCCGGCTTCTGGGCTTGTAGTTCCAATGCTCGCGCAGCTCATGGTCTGAAAAAACACTTCGCTTGCGACAGAGGCTGATGAAACGAGCCTCGTCTCCAATGTTTTGGTAGACGCCATCGATAATACCGAGCGTGGTCACCACGCCGGCGTAGTATCCGCCAGTTCGATAGAAGACGATCGTGTCGCCCCGGTGGAGATCCTTGAAGATGGAACGGCCGACGTAGACCTTCCGAATCGCGTTTCGGTGGGACTCTTGATCTCCGAAGTCGGCAGGCGACTCAGTGTTCAGGATTGAATCGGGTAACAGACTGGTGTGATACTCCGGGTAGATTGGAACGATGAACGCTCTGGACGACCTACTAACGTACGGGAACGTCAGCTTCGGGTCGCTGAGGTCGAACTTCGGAGTCATGTCTCGCACGTAAACCGCCTCGGTGCCGTACGCATTGACCTTGGTGCCGTGCTTTTTGAACCCGAAGTCTTCGAGAATCTTGATCAGGCGCTCCTGCTCCAGCGTCTTCGGGAAGATCGTCACGTAAATCTCGTCGACGGCCTGACGAATTGCGTTATCGAAAACGATTTTGAGAAATCGCTCCCCGAGCTTGTACCCGTTCAGCTCGACTTTGAACGTGCCGATCTTGAGTCGCCGTCTCGGTTCAAACTTCGGTTCGATGTCCCCGTAGTTTTCGCCCGGCCCTTCAGGCTTCAAATAGAGAAACGCGGCAAGATCCTTTCCCTCGTAACAGACGTAGGCAGGCTCATCAGATTTTTTGTTGAACCACCTGTCGAAGGCTTCGCCGCCGTAATCCTGCCGGAAAGTGTCGAAGAAGCCGGACTTGAGATCGACTTGGCCAAAAAACACGCTAGTAACCGCCGGGATCTTGTATTCGACGAGGGCGGGATTTTCTGCAACTACTTTCTCAAGGAAGGCGTCGATGGTGAACGCACGGTCGGGGATGCCGAGCTGCGTTGCCTTCGCATGGAGGCCGCGATCCTCCGATATGAGACAGTCGACCCTGTTCGAGAAGAGCTCGTTGACGAGAAGAGTGTCGTTCCGGTCGTTCTCTGTCTTGTCGGTCGCGGCGAATTTCTGGACCTCCTTCGCAATCGGAGCACTGGTTTTGAGCTCGTGATACGCCTGAAGTTTGGCCTTGAAAGTGTCGCGGACTTTCGGATCTTGGTGCTTCCCAATCTCCTCGAAGCTCGCCGGATGAACACACTTTTCATATTTGAGCTTGTCGAGCCAGAAGAAAAGGTTCCCGATGTCTCGACGAACCACGGTCGCCGCTTCACGGTGGATCAAAATGTTGGTGTCGAGAAGGGCCCTCATCGCGTCCGCTAATCCATTGGCCGGCAACCGTTTCTAATATAAAACATAAATTCTCATTGATGTTTTATCCGGTGATCGCGTCGGCGAGGTCCCACCACGCACGGTCAGCTGAAGCAACGGAATGATCACGCTGGATGTTGTCACTTGGGTCAATACGTAGGTGACTACGATGCGAAATAATTCTCTCTATATTTCTTTCCGTTACTTGCCCCTTCATCACCCACGCTTCCGCGCCACCGGACGCCACCCTTCGAATTTGAACCCGCTCGACATGGTCACGGGAGCTAGGCTTCGGAAGGGCACGTTGAAGATCACTCGACCCTTTGGTTTCAGCGACTGCCTGGGTTCGTTTTGCCGCTGGCGTTTCGCACCAGCTTACTCCGGCTTCAGGACGACCACACCCAGCGGAGGCAAAGTAACTTTCGCGCTCGCCGGCTGGCCGTGCGAAGGCTGATCCTCGGCCTGCACCCATCCGCCGTTGCCCATGTCGCTGCCGCCGAACATCTCCGCGTCGCTGTTGAAAATCTCCCGATACCCGCAGCGGCGCGGAAGGCCGATCCGGTAACCCTCTCGCGGCACCGGCGTGAAGTTGCAGCAAACCACCACGAAATTCTCGCGGTCCTGCGCGTAGCGCGCGAAACAAATCACGCTGGCTTCGGCGTCCCGGAAGTCGATCCATTCAAAACCGCGATAATCGTCGTCCACCTGGTGCAGCGCCGGCTCCCGGCGATACAGATGGTTGATCTCCCGCACCATGGTTTGCAGTTTCTGGTGAACCGGGAATTGCAGCAGCCACCATGGCAGACTCTCGTCATGATTCCATTCCGAAGTCTGGCCGAACTCCGAGCCCATGAACAGCAGCTTCTTTCCGGGATGGCAGAACATGTAGCCCAGGAACGCGCGCACGTTGGCGAAGCGCTGCCACTCGTCGCCCGGCATCTTCGAAATCAGCGCGCCCTTGCCGTGCACCACTTCGTCGTGCGAAATCGGCAGCAGGAAATTCTCGGTGAAGGCGTACAGCATGCTGAAGGTGATGTCGTTCTGATGAAACCTGCGGAATACCGGCTCCTTGGAGAAGTAATCCAGCATGTCGTGCATCCAGCCCATGTTCCACTTCATGGTGAAGCCCAGCCCGTTAAGATACGTGGGCTTGGAAACACCCGGCCACGCCGTGGATTCCTCGGCCACCGTGATCGCTCCGGGAACCTGGTGGACCAGTTCGTTGAAGCGCTTCAGGAAATCGATCGCCTCCAGGTTCTCGCGACCGCCGTAGCGGTTGGGGATCCAGTCGCCTGCGTTGCGCGAATAATCCAGGTACAGCATGGACGCGACGGCATCCACGCGCAGCCCGTCGATGTGGAACTCCTTCAGCCAGTAGAGCGCGTTCGACAGCAGGAATTCGCGCACCTCGTTGCGCCCGTAGTTGAAGATGAGCGTTCCCCAGTCGCGATGCTCGCCCAACCGCGGGTCCGCGTGCTCGTAGAGAGCCGTGCCGTCGAAGCGGGCCAGGCCATGCGGATCGCGCGGGAAATGGCCGGGAACCCAGTCGAGCAGCACGCCCAGTCCGGCCTGATGACAGCGGTCGACGAAGTACCGGAAATCGTCGGGCGTCCCGAAGCGCGAAGTGGGCGCGAAGTAGCCGGTCACCTGATAGCCCCACGAGCCCGAAAACGGATGCTCCATGACGGGCAGCAGCTCCAGATGCGTGAAGCCGTTCTCGACGGCGTACGCCGGCAATTTCTCGGCCAGCTCGCGGTAGGTCAGCCATTCGTTGAGGGGACCGCGCAGCCAGGATTCCAGATGCACTTCATACATCGATACGGGCTCACGCAGCCAGTTCCGCTCGGCGCGATGCTCCATCCAGGCCGTATCGGCCCACTCGTGATTCGACAGCGGCCAGACGATGGACGCGGTCCGGGGCGGGACTTCGGCGAAGAATCCGTAAGGATCGCTGTGATCCTGCTCATGCCCGCTGGGCATCAGAATGGAATATTTGTAGTGCGCGCCCGCCGCGAGTCCCGGCAGAAAGATCTCCCACAGGCCCCCGTCCCGCAGACGCATGGGATGGCGCGTTCGATCCCAACCGTTGTGGTCGCCGGTGACGCTGACCACTTCCGCATTCGGAGCCCACACCGCGAATCGAACGCCCTCCACGCCTTCGCAGTCGATCAGGTGCGCGCCGAGCGTGCGATAGCTTTCGTAGTTGGTGCCTTCGCCGTGCAGGTGCAATTCGAAAGCGGTGAGCAGGGGAGGGAAGCGATACGGATCCTCCAGTTCCTGCCAATCGCCCGAGGGGAGCGTGATGCGGAAACGGTAGTCGGTGGCCTCCAGCTTGGCGACGAAGAATCCCGCCGGATGCGTCCGCTTCATGGGGACGACCTCGCCCGCGGCCAGCACGGAAGCGTTGATCGCCTGCGGCAGCCAGGCCCGGATCTGCCCCTTGTGCGGCCCCAGGTAGGAGAAGGGATCGCGATGGCGGCCCTGTATGATCAGCTCAGTTTGAGCCGCAGACATTTTTCATGAGTTCCTGGCCGCTATTATGACAAGAATGCCTGTTGGAGAGATGACGCGGGCCGAACTGCACCTTCATCTGGAAGGCGCGGTGGAGCCGGAGACGCTGAAGGAACTCGATCCGTCTCTGAGCGACGAAGAACTGCGCCAGGCGCTCTCCTACACGGATTTCGCGGGATTCATCCAGAGCTACATCTGGGTCAGCCGGAAACTGCGCGGTCCCGCCGACTACGCCCTGATCGCCCGCCGTCTGTTCGAGCGGCTGGCGGCGCAAGGCATCTGCTACGCCGAGGTGACGCTGTCCGCCGGCGTAATCCTGTGGAAGAAGCAGGACCTGGGCGCGATCTTCAACGCGCTGGCGAAAGAAGCCGAGCGGAGTTCCATTCCCATCCGCTGGATCCTCGACGCAGTCCGCCAGTTCGGGGCGGAAGCCGCGGCGCCGGTGTTCGACTTTGCCGCGGAACGCGTGCGCGACGGCGTCGCCGGCATCGGCATCGGAGGCATTGAGGCGGAAGGTCCCGCGCTGTGGTTTCGCGAACTCTACGCCCGGGCGCGCGACCGCGGGCTGCGCCTGACCTGTCACGCGGGGGAGACTACGGACGCGCAAAGTGTGTGGGATGCGCTCGCGATCGGCGCGGAGCGCATCGGCCACGGCATCCGCGCGGTCCATGATGGAAAACTATTGGCGCAGCTTCGGGATCGGGATATCCCGCTCGAAATCTGCATCACCAGCAACCTGCGCACGGGTGCGGTGGCGTCGCTCGCCGAACACCCGGTGCGGCGATTGTTCGACGCCGGCGTGCCGATCATCTTAAACACCGACGATCCGGTGCTATTCGGCTGCACGCTCGAATCGGAATACGATCTGGCGGCGCGCGCCTTCGGGTTCACCCCGGAAGAACTCAGCACGGTCGCCGCCAACAGTCTGCGTTACGCGTTCAGCGGCCCGACTGCAAAGCCTTGACCGTCGCCTCCAACTCCGCTACCCGGCGGGCCAGCTCGTCGATCAACTGCCCCTCCGGATCGGGAAGATTCCCGTGCTCCAGCGCATCGGTCGGATCCATGCCGCTCACGACGCGCCCGGGAATCCCCACCACTGTCGACTGATCGGGCACCGGGCGCACCACCACCGATCCCGCCCCGATCTTGGAATAATCGCCGATCCGGATGTTGCCGAGAATCTTCGCGCCGGTGCCGACCACCACGCCGTTGCCGATCGTCGGATGCCGCTTGCCGGTGACCTTGCCGGTGCCGCCCAGCGTGACGCCCTGATAGAGCAGCACGTCGTCGCCGATCTCGGCCGTTTCGCCGATCACCACGCCCATGCCGTGATCGATGAAGAATCGTTTGCCGATGGTCGCGCCCGGATGGATTTCGATACCCGTGATCGTGCGCGAAAACTGGCTGACCATGCGGGCGGGCGTGAACCATCCGGCGCCATACAGGCGATGCGCCACGCGATGCAGAAGCACGGCGTGGAACCCGGGGTAGCACAAGACGATCTCGAGTACGCTGCGCGCCGCCGGGTCGCGCCGGAACACCGTGTCGACCTGTTCGCGAATCGTCTTGAACACTAACAGTATTATGCTGGAGTGGTGCGTCCCACGTTCGTCGTGCTTTTACTCACACTCGCGGGGTGTTCTTCGCCCGCGCCTGCAATCCAGCGCCAAGCAGGGCACCATCGAGATCACCGGACCGGCCACCACCCTGAGCCAGCATCCCCTGGCGAAGTACATCGAGCTGGCGGGCTTCCGCTTGACCGAAGCCAAACCGGGGCAGCTGGTGGTACAGTTCGTCGCTATCAATCATTCGGAAGCCGAGCTCCCCGACCTGGGGCTCAGCATCCGCATCCGAACCACCACTTCCAAACCCGACGATCCGCCCGTAGCGGAGTTTCAGGCAACGGTCCCCGCGCTGGGCCCGCTCGAAATCCACGACGTGACTGCCAAGGCGGCCACCAAGCTGCGGATCTACGAGCTTCCGGACTGGCAGTTTATGCGCGCCGTGTTCGATATCACCTCTCCCGCGCCGTAGTTCGCAGAATGCGCCGATGACGGAACGTCTCTATTACCAGGATTGCTATCTCCGCGAGTTCCGGGCCCGCGTGGTCGATACGGCGGACGGCGGCCGTCGCGTGTACCTCGACCGCACCGCCTTCTATCCTACTTCGGGCGGCCAGCCCTTCGACCTGGGCTCGCTGGGAGGCGTGGCCGTAACGGAGGTGATCGACGAAGAAGACCGCATCGGACATCTCTTGGAGGCGCCCATCGGCGCCACCGAAGCCGGGGAAGTGGCCGGCGTCATCAACTGGGAACGGCGCTACGACCACATGCAGCAGCACACCGGGCAGCATCTGCTCTCGGCCGTGCTGGAAGAATTGTTCCAGATCCGCACGGTCAGCGTTCACCTGGGCGCCGAAAGTTCGACCATCGATCTGGACGCACCTTCGCTCACTCCGGAGCAACTGGCGAGTGCCGAGGAACGCTGCGCGGAAGTGATCGCGCAGGCCCGCCCGGTCCGGATCACTTTTGAGGACGCCTCCGCCACGCTGGAACTGCGCAAAGCCTCGACGCGTACGGGCACGCTGCGGATCGTCACCATCGAGGGCGCCGATGTCAATATCGATCGCAGCGCCTGCGGCGGGACACACGTAGGTACAACAGCGGAGATAGGGATGGTACTTACCGGCAAAACGGAAAAGATTCGCGGAACCACTCGCCTCGAGTTCGTCTGTGGAAGGCGCGCGCTCAGCCGCGCACGGGCCGATTTCCGCCTGCTGGCTTCGATTGGGCGCGCGCTATCCGTTCCGCCGGAGCAAAGTCCCGAGCTGCTGGCGGGGCTGATCGAAAAGAACAAGTCGCTCGAAAAGACCGCGCAGCGCCTGGCGATCGAGCTGGCCCGGCGGGAAGGGAAGGATCTGTACAACGAGACCGCGCCCGGTCCGGACGGGATTCGCAGGACCACGCAGCGCGGCCCGATCGACGATGCCATGCGCGCCCGCGCACAGGCTTTCGTCGTCGGAGAAAAGGCGGTGTTCCTGGCGGTCTGCGATCAGCCTCCCTCGTTGCTCCTGGCCGCCTCGGCCGATTCCGGAGTCCATGCCGGCGACCGGGTGAAAGCGGCGGTGACGGCTTGCGGAGGGCGCGGCGGGGGGAATCCGCAGCTCGCGCAGGGCAGCGTTCCGGATTCCGGGGCTCTCGCGGGCGCGGAGGCTTTGCTACGCTGAAGCTTATGCTTGAAGGCTTTTATGCTTGAGAATGGCCGTCGCTTCGAGGCCGGTCCCGATCCGTTCGGCCGCACCTGGGAAGTGGAATTCCGGTGGCTCCAGACGGGCATCTCCATCCGCCACGCCGATACCGTGGACGTCAAGTTCGTCCTGTGGACTGAGGGAGAGGAAAAGCAGGAGAAAGTGATGGCCCTGCCGCATCCGGATCTGCTGACGCTCAGCGCCGAAACCGGCCATCCTCTGACCGACCCGTGGTGCATGCGCCTGGGCGCCCGCCACTTGAAGTACATGATCGAATCCGGCGAGGATCTGGAGAAGACTCTGGTGACGCTCTCCCTTCCAGCGCTCCAGCGAGCCGCCGGGCATCTGCAGCCTGCCTAGGACGTTCGGGCGCTCCCGGACGCCGTCCTGCGTGGTAAAACAAATTCTAAGGTGCAAACGCGACCTAGGGGAGATCGGAAATGATCCACTGTCCGCTGTGCAATGCGGAGATCGACGTAGACGAGGAAGAACTGGACGAAGGCGATTCCCTCATCTGCGAGGAGTGCGGCGCGAACCTGAATGTCAGCAGCGTGTCACCGCTCGAATTGACTCCCGACGAAGACGATGACGACGACGATGAGGACGAGGACGGGGAATACGACGATTACGACGAAGACGACGAGGACGACGACGACGAGGAGGACGCGTAGGAAAGAGCCGAGATCCGCGGCCGTTCCGTTCCTCCTGCTCGCGGCGTTATTGGCGGCGCAGTGTCTGTTCGCTCAGGGCGCGAAGAAGAATGCGAAGCCCCATGCGATCGTCGCCGGCACCGTATTCCGCGACCCGGGATTCGCCCAAGCCGGCGCGTCCGTGATTCTGGCGCGGAAGAGCGCGCCCACTAAGAAATTGCAGCGGCAAACCAGCTCGCCGCGGGGCGAATTCAGCTTCCGGGTTCCTCCGGGACCCGAGACCTATCTGGTAACCGCTACATTAAAAGGGTTTCAGGCTGCTCGGCAAGAGATAGAGATTCAGGGCCAGGAAGAGGTTAATGCAACTTTGTTGCTGGTTCCCGAATCCAAGGACAGAGGGAGGTAACCCGGTCATGCAACGCACTTCGCGCGTCGTTATGGTGGCGGTTCTGGCGGTGGCTTGCTCCGGGCTCCTGTCCGCGCAAGGCAACAAGGACCAGGACGATCCCAACGTCCGCAGCCTGCAGGGGCAGCTGGCCGACCCCGACGGCAAGCCCGTCGCCGGGGGCGTGGTCCAGTTGAAAGATACCCACACACTCCAGGTTCGTTCTTTCATCACTGACGAGAAGGGCGAATACCGCTTTTCCGGCCTGCGGACCGATACCGATTACGAGGTCAAGGCGGAGTCCAACGGCCTGAGCAGCGACAGCAAGCGGTTGAGCACTTTCGACAGCCGCAAAATCGCGAGGATCAATCTGAAGCTGAACAAGAAATAGAGAACGCCGGGCCAAGGGCTTGCCTAAGGCTTAGGCACCAGACCGACGCTGGTTACGATCAGCGCCAGCTCGCGCTTCTCGATCTTCCCGGCCGGGATGGCTTTATCCGTGGCAAATTCCAAAGAGACGCTGTCGCCGCCCAGGCTGCCCGCCGGAACGTCGCGGGCGTAGACGTAGTCGCCGGCGGCCGTGTATTTCTGCGGCGCGAGCGGGTTTCCATCGGCGGTGGCGGAAAGCGTCACGGCTCCCAGCTGCCGGAACGACACGTCCGGAATGTTCAACTTCAGCTCCAGCCTCGCTCCAAACTGGGCCGCTCCTGGCGGCGGCCGCAGGATCACGCTGAACCGGCCCGCCGTCCAGCGCCAGGGACCCCCTTCCGGCGGGTAGAATCCGCGCACCAGCTGCGGGCCGGCGTTGGGATCGTCCATGGGGACCACGCTCAGCAGCTCCGGGGCCCCGGGCGGCGCGTGGCTGGCACGCTTGCAGGCCTCCGGCGCGAGCATTATCCCGAAGAGCAATAAGGCAACCTTCAGTCGCGACATCGTGTTAATAGCTGCGGCGCTTCAATCGCCGCAGCGCTCCACTTGAATCAGGCAACTGTAGAAGGTGGGGCCGCCGCCCATATCGGTCAGCCGGTCCGAGGTGAGCGCGTTGGCGTTGCGGCCGTCGGAAGCCCGCTTGAGCCAGCGCGTGGAAGGCGCGCGCGCCACGCCCGCGGGAACCACGCCGTCGACACTCGCCTTCAGCAGCAGGCTGCCGCGGTCGTTGAACGCGCGCACGCGGTCGCCGGTGCGGATCGCCCGGGGCCCGGCGTCGTCCGGATGAAGATGCAGGATGGAAGTCTCTTCGTCGACGCGCGGCCCGGTAGCCGAAGGTCGAATTCATGCTGTCGTCGTTCTTGGAGGAAACCAGCTCCAGCGGATACTTGCGCCGCAGCTCCCCATCGCCGAAGCGCGACTCCACCGGCGGGGTGTACTCCAGGCTTTCCGCGCCGAACTCGCATTTTCCCGAGGGCGTCCCGAAGCCGCCTTGCGCGAAGGGCAGGAACGGGGCATCTTTGGACGCAGTTTCGGGGACGAGATTCAGGCGCACGAAATGCTCGCGATCCAGGCGCTCCAGAGTGATCCCGTCCAGGAACGGATGTCCCGATCCCAAAAGGGTGCGGATCATGTCGTCTTCCGTGTCGCGGAAGCACGGGTCGTCGAAGCCCATGCGCAGCGCCAGCGCGCGAAAAGTCTCGACGTTCGACTGCGCCTCGCCCGGAGCCGGCAGTGCCGGACGCGCCAGCGGCAAGTAGTGATGCCCGTATGAGAAATAGACGTCGGTGTGCTCCAGGAACGTTGTCGCGGGCAGCAGGATGTCGGCGTAGTCCGCGGTGTCGGTCTGAAACTGCTCCAGGACGACGGTAAACAGATCCTCGCGCCTGAGCCCCCGCAAGACCACGTTCTGATCCGGCGCGATCGCGGCGGGATTCGAGTTGTACACCACCATGGCCTTCACCGGCGGCCTGTCCAGCTCCGTGAGCGCCTTGCCGAGCAGGCTCATATTCACGATCCGCGCCTCGCGTCCCAGTGGAGAGCGCTGCTGCAACTCCGGCATCTCCAGACCTTCGCGGTTGAATTGGAACACCTGCGACGTCGAAAGCTGCAAGCCGCCGCCCGCTTCGCGCCAGGATCCCACCAGCGCCGGAAGAATCGCGATGGCCCGCACCGCCGAGCCACCGCGATCGCTGCGCTGCACTCCGTAGTTCAGCCGGATCGCCGCGGGACGTGTGGTCGCGTAGTCTCGCGCCAGTTGTACGATGTCCTCGGCCGCGATGCCCGTGAGCGCTGCGACGCGTTCCGGCGGGTATGCCGAGACACGTTCGCGAAGAGCGTCGAAGCCGTTGGTGTAGCGGTCCACATAGTCGGCGTCGTGCAGTTTCTCGCCGATGATCACGTGCATCAGTCCCAGCGCGAGCGCGAGGTCGCTGCCGGGATGAATGGCGAAGTGCCGGTCGGCCAGCGCGGCCGTGCGCGTGCGGATGGGATCGATCACCACCAGCCTGGCGCCGTTGCGCCGCGCCTCCACGATGAACGGCCACAGATGAACGTTCGCGCCGTGAATGTTGGCGCCCCAGGCGATGATCAGCTTGGACAAGCGGAACTGCTCCGGCTCGGTAGCGTAACGGTTGCCGTTCACCGCGGTCAATCCAGCGCCGCCGGCCGTCGCGCAAATGGTCCGGTCCAGCCGCGACGCGCCCAGGCGGTGGAAGAAACGCCGGTCCATGCCGCCGCCGTTGAGCATCCCCAAGGTGCCGCCGTAGCTGTAGGGCAGCATCGCTTCGGGTCCGAACTCGCGCGAAACGTTGGTTAACCGCTTCGCAATCGTATCGAGCGCTTCGTCCCAGGAAATTCGCTCGAACCGGCCTTCACCCTTGGCGCCCACGCGCTTTTGCGGATAGAGCAGCCGTTCCGGCGAGTATTCGCGCTCCAGGTATTGCGCGACCTTGCCGCACAGAAACCCCTGCGTGACGGGATGATTCGGGTCGCCCCGCAGCCGGGTGGCCTGGCCGTTCTCCACCTGCACCAGCAGGGAGCAGCAATCCGGGCAATCCAGCGCGCAGACGGAATGCACGGTTTCCATACCGCCAGAATACCGCGGCCCGTTACCGAAAATTCGTCCGCAGAAAATCCGCGAGCCGGTATCCCGCCAGCGCCACCCGCCGCTCCGCGACCCGTTTGGCCGCGGCAGGATAATCGCGGGGCAGGGGAGTCCCCCGATTCCGGTCGGTGCTGGCCTTCAGCTTGCCGCGGCGATACACCGCCGAAACCGCCAGATTGAAACTTTCCTTTTTCACCCACGTTTCAAGTTGAGGCTCGGCGAGTTCGTCGAGCGACCTTCGAGGGTGCGCGTTCTCGAGCGCCTGGCCGAGCTCCCGAGCCGGCGTTGTAGCGGTCGTCGGTCAGCAGGAGGTTGTCCCAGTAGGCGTGCAGGTTCTCGGTCTGGGAGCTCGTTGAACTGAGCCGGATATAAAACAGGTTCCCGCCGCGGTCTCCCTGGGGAAATTGGGTGGTGAACAGAGACACGGTGTGCAGCGGCTGGTGCGCGTCGCCGATCAGGTGAAAGATCCAGCACAGGGCGATGGCCTTCTGGCTTTCCGGCGCCGCGCTCTGGATGACCGCGACGTTCCGCTGGAACGCCGTCACCAGATTGTCCGCGGGCGGCGAGGGCGCCGGAATCGAAGCCGGCTGCCCCGGCGGCTTGTAGGGATAGTCGATGTAGTGCCATTCGGGATGATCGAATGCGCCGTTCCCGCGAATATCATCCGGCCAGCGCGCCGCGAGCATGAATAGGTATCGTTCCTGATCCGGCTCGCTCATTCCAGCCAGTTGGGGCTTCCAGAGCGATTCGTATTGCGGGTGCTGGCGGAGAATCGCCACCACGCGGGCGACGGTTGCCGGGGCGTTCCGCTGAAGATCGTCGAAGGCGATCGAGCCGGTCGCCATGTGCCCGGCCCGGTTCCAGGCCAAGCCCGGTCCGGCGGCCAGCAGCGCGGCCACGACGAAGATCGGGGGCTTTCCTAACATTTGCCCATCAGTCTCACACAATTCCGCGCGCCACTGACCGGGATTCATCATTTTCCAGGAGGTAGCTGGAGCTCGGGGAATTCCGCTTCATCACGATGCGGCCTCCCGTCGATGACCCACTAGGATGATCAAGCACAAGATTCTTCTGCGCGCGGGGCCGGCTCTCCTGTCCATATTGCCGGCAATCGCCGGTCAGACTTCCGTCAAAGACCTCGCCGAACGCAGTCTTGAAGAGCTCATGAACATCAGGATCACTTCGGCGTCCCGTAAGAGCCAATCCCTGAGAACCACGGCCGCGGCCGCATTCGTGATCACGTCGGAGGATATCCATCGCTCCGGCATTCGCACGCTTCCCGAGCTGCTTCGCCTTGCGCCGGGGGTCCAGGTGGCGCAACTCGGAGCCGGACGCTGGGCCATCAGCATCCGCGGGTTTAGCAGCGACTTCTCCAACAAGCTGCTGGTGCTGATCGACGGGCGCAGCGTGTACAACGAGGAGTACGGCGGGGTGTTCTGGGACACCGAACAGGTTCCCGTGGAAGATATCGAACGGATCGAGGTGATCCGGGGTCCCGGGGCCGCCATGTGGGGAACCAATGCCGTGAATGGTGTGATCAACGTGATCACCAAGAGCTCCCGCAACACCACCGGCAGCCTGTTGAGCGCCGAGGGGGCCTCGAATGGCGATACCACAGCAGTTGCCCGTTGGGGCGAGAAGGTAGGATCCAAGTTCTCCTATCGCGCCACCGCGGATTTCAACGGAGAACGCAAGCTGGCGGCGCCGATCCCGTCTCTTGCGCCGCTCAGCGGATTCCATGCGGCGAGCATCAATTTCCGGACCGACTGGACGCCGAGTTCGCGCGATTCGGTCATGGTGACCGGTCAGGCGCATGAGGGCGCCACAGGCCGGCTGGTCTTCGACCCGACATTGCAGAATCCATTCCCGTCGCCGCGCTACGGCCGTGAGACCTCCTATCAGGGTCAACTGACCGCCGCATGGACCAGGAACGAATCGGAAACGTCCAGCACCACGGTGCGGTTTTCGATGGAGCACCTGGACCAGAATGAGCTGTACGTTCCCCTGGACTTCAATACTCAGGAACTTGATTTCGAGCACCACTGGACGCGCCTGCCGCGGCAGGATCTGGTGTGGGGCGGTACCTTCCGGAACGCGAACTATCACATTACGAATACGCCTTCGTATCACTATCTGAAGCTGGACTGGACGGCCGATATCTACGCCGGGTTCTTCGCCGACGAAGTCGCCGTGGTGCGCAATAAGCTCTACTTCATTGCGGGGATGCAGGCGAGCAGCAATGACTTCACGGGGATGGAGTACCAGCCCACGGGCCGGCTTCTGTGGACGCCGACCGAGTCTCTGACCACGTGGGCCGCGGTCTCGAGAGCCGTACGCACGCCGTCGATCATCGACCGGGGAAGCAACTCGCTGTATGCGGCTTTCGATCTCGGAGGCATATTGGGAGTGCTCCAGGTTAGCGGAAATCCACAGTTTCGATCCGAACCGATGATGTCCTACGAACTGGGACAGCGCGTCAATTTTGGCAAGCGCGTCTCCGTGGATGCGACGGCATTTCTCAGCGCCTACCAGCGCGAGGGTGCCTATGTAGATCAGACGCCCGAGTTCGTGCCTCCCCAGGGCGACGATCCGGCCTACGTCAATTTTCCCTACATCGATGAGAATGCCCGCCGCGGCAAGGTGTTCGGAGCCGAAGTGGCCGCCGCGTGGGCGGTGACCCCGAAGTGGAGGCTGAACGGATCGTACTCCTGGCTCCGGGAGCGCCTAGGCTGGCTTCCGGGATACACCGCTTACGATACCGGCAAGGATCCGAGCCAGCAGTTCCAAGTCCACTCGCAGTTCGACGTGACTCCGAAGATCGACTTCGACATGGGGTTGTACTTCTATGGGAGCACGCTTCCCTACGGCGTCGGGCACTATCTGCGCGGCGATGCGCGGCTCGCCTGGAAGCCCACGGACCACGCCGAATTCAGCGTCGGCGTGCGGAACGCGATGGATCCGCTGCACCCGGAACAATACTCCATCCGCCTGTTTCAGGCCATGGAGGTGCGCCGCAGTATCTACGGCGGTTTCACCGTCCGCTTCTGAGAGCGCTCCGTCCCCGCACTACTTCAGTTACCGGCCGCTCCGGGAATGGGAGCCTTGCCGTCCAGGGTGAGGAGGAACAGGTGCGCCGGCTTCGGAGGACCCGCCGGTGCATCGCCCGCCTTGGCGGCGCCGCGTCCAGGGCCGAATGCGCCTCCGCCGGGAGGCCCGCCCGCGACGCTGATGTACTGTTTCCCGTCGATCTCGAAGGAAATCGGCGGCCCCAATTGCGACGTGTGGAGGTCCAGCTTGAGGAGTTGCTCGCCGGTGTCGGCGCGGAACACGAGCAAGCGGTTATTGACGCTCGAGAACACCAGATTCCCCGCCGTCGCCAGAGCGCCGCCGGCAAACGGACCCGCACCGGCCCCCGCCGCGCGCCAGCGTTCTTTCCGTGCGATGGGATCCCATGCATAGAGGACGTCGCCCGTGGGCCCGTCCGGTCCGATTTGCGCGAGAGGTTCCGGTTTGGTAGCGGCGGCTGCCTGTTGTTTCGCCGCCTGCTGTGCCGCCTCCACCGCGGCCGCCTCGGCATTATCCGGAGCAGCGCCGGCGGGACCCGTGCCCTTGGCCTGATTGCCGCCGCGTCCCGGGACGGCTACCCTGCCGCCGCCCAGAGATGTTCCCATGTTCATCTGGCCCCGGCCTGTGGGTCCGATGTCCGTGGGCGCCGGCGTGAAGTCCTCGGCAGCCGAATAGCTGGAGCCCCGCCCGGCCGTCCCCGGAATGTAGACCAGTCCTGTCGCGGGACTGTAGGACCACGGGGGCCAAACGTGTCCGCCCGAAGGTCCCGGATTCACCAGGACCGGCGTCGTCTTATAGACCGCGCCCGGATTCACGATCGGGTGACCCTTCGCGTCGATGCCCTTCGCCCACGATACTTTCGTGATGGGATCGGCCGAGATGACTTCTCCCGTCAGCCGGTCCAGCACGTAGAAGAAGGCGTCCTTCGGCGCGTGCATGATGACCTTCCGCTGTCTTCCGTTGATCGTCAAATCGGCCAGCATCAGGTCCGCGATCGAGTCGTAGTCCCAGTTGTCGCCAGGCACCTCCTGGTAATACCAGACCATCTTCCCGGTCGCGCCGCGAACCGCGAGAATGCTGCACGAGTAAAGATTGTCGCCGGGACCGCGATGCACGTTGGTCCAGGGACCGGGCTGGCCCGTCCCCACGTAGACGATGTCGTTGTCGGCGTCGTAGGCCACGCCGTTCCAGACTCCGGCGCCGCCGCCGATCTTCCACCACTCGCCCGACCAGGTCTTGGCCGCGGCCGCCAGCTCCGGATGCTCGAAGGGCTTCGAAGGATCGCCCGGAACCGTGTAGAAGCGCCAGGCCAGTTTTCCGGTGTTCACATCGTAGGCGGAAAAGAACCCGCGAACCGCGTACTCGCCGCCGCTCACTCCGACGATGACCTTGCCGCCCTTGATCACGCGGGGCGCCATGGTGATGGTGTAAGGCATGTTCTCGGGCGAAACTCGCGTCTCCCAGAGGACCCGGCCGGTCGCCGCGTCCAGAGCCCGGAGCCTGCCGTCGACGGCCGGAGCGATGATCTTTCCTTCGTACATCGCAATGCCGCGGTTGACCACGCCGCAGCAGATTCTCGATTGCCAGATTTGCTGATTCACTTCCGGATCGGCTCGCCAGATTTCCTTGTGCGTCTTCAAATCGACCGCGTACACGATGCTCCACGGAGTGATGCTGTACAAAACGCCGTTGAAGACCAGCGGCGTTCCTTCCTGGTGAGTTTGAGGATTGCCCGGCGCGATGGGTATGTCGTAGTCCCAGGCCAATCCGAGGCGGCTCACGTTCGACGCGTCAATCTGCTTCAGCGGACTATAGCGCTGTTCCGCCCAATTGACGCCGTAGCTGACCCATTCCTGGCCGGTCTTGCTCCCGGTCTTCAATAACGCGTCGTTGACCTGGCGCGGCTGCTGCGCCGTCAGGATCCAGGCAGCCGGCAGCGCCACTAACGTCATTGTCGGGACCCAGAACTTCAGGAATCGAGCGGAGTCGGAACATGTTCGGTCCTCCCTGGAGCCGTTTTCGGTGGCGTTCCAAAGGATATCACGGGACGTTTTTCGCCTGACGCCCAACTCATCAATTCTGCTGATAGTTCTATTAGGAGGAACGAGCTCACCGCGGGAGCGCCGGGTAGGCGTTAGAGATGTGGCGCGTCATGCTATCCTGATACTCAAGTTCTGGTAGAGGAGCGAGGGCCACCAGTAACTCGGCGCAATTCCGTGGATCCGGAGCGCCGGGCGAAAGGGGCAACTTCGCCGAAATCGATGCGCCGGATCCGCGGCGCTGCGGTTGGTGAACATGGCTAATACCTGTTCACTGTCATTCGACTTGGTTTTTCCGGGCCGGATGGAGCGCTATCGGGAAGTGGTCACAGCCCCCTCCTGGCTGTCTCTTAAACGAGACAGAGCGTCTCCTGAAAAGCCCCCGATCGGTTGCGGAAATGGATCTGTTTCAGCTTACGCGCGCGCTCGTCGATATCGACTCGGTCACGCCCAACGAGGAAAAGGTCGGGCTGTTCCTGATCGATCAACTCAACAAACTCACGGCGCGCACCGGCGGCCGTGTCGAGCGCCTGGAAGTGGAGCCGCATCGCTACAACGTGCTGGCGTACTGGGGCGAGCACATTGCCGTCACGCTCTCCACGCACATGGATACCGTGCCGCCGTTCTACGCTTCGCGCGAAGACTCCGAATTCATCTGGGGCCGCGGGGCCTGCGATACCAAGGGCATCATCGCGTCGATGATTCATGCCGCGGAAGCGCTGGTGACCGATGGCGTGCGCGGGCTCGCCCTGCTGTTCGTGGTGGGCGAGGAGCGCAATAGCGCCGGCGCCTATGCCGCCGCCAAGAATCCGCGCGGGAGCCGCTATCTCATCAACGGCGAGCCCACGGAAAACAAGCTCGCGCTCGGATCCAAGGGCGCCCTGCGTTACGAAATCATCGCGCAAGGCCGGATGGCTCACTCCGCCTATCCGGAACTGGGCGAATCGGCGATCGAGAAACTGCTCGATGCGCTTGAAAGATTCGCCGCATTCCCTTGCCCAGCGATCCGATTCTCGGCCCGAGCACGCTCAACATCGGCACGATTCAGGGCGGACGCGCGCCCAACGTGATTCCGGATCACGCCCGCGCGGAATTGTTTTTTCGGCTCGTGGACTCCGGCGACAGTATCCGCGCCGCGGTGGCCGAGGCATCGCGCGGCCCGTCTAAGGAAGCCCCGTCTAAGGAAGCCCCGTCTAAGGAAGCGAAGATCGAGGCGAAAGAGGTTCTCTCCATCCCGGCTGTCCATCTGGGATCAGTGAGCGGTCTGGAGACCACCGTGGTCTCCTATACCACCGATATTCCCGCCTTTAACGGGACCTGGGGACAGCCGTTTCTGCTGGGGCCCGGCAGTATCCACTTCGCGCACACCGACGAAGAGCGGATTCCCAAGGCGGAAGTGTTGGAAGCCGTCGGGATTTATCAAAAACTTGTGAGGCAATTGTTACGGCAATGAGCAAGACCTATCGAGTCGCGATCGCGGGAGCCACGGGGGCCGTGGGCGTCGAGTTCCTGCGTTGCCTGGAACAGCGGAAATTCCCGATTTCGAGCCTGCGCCTGCTGGCGTCGGCGCGGTCGCGCGGCAAGAAGATGCAGTTTAGCGGCCGGGAGATCGAGGTCGAGGAACTGACCGAGCGCAGCTTCGACGATATCGACATCGCGTTCTTCAGCGCGGGCGGATCGATTTCGAAGAAGTTCGGACCGCTGGCGGCTAAGGCGGGCGCGGTGGTCGTAGACAATTCCTCCGCGTTTCGCATGGACCCGAGCGTGCCGCTGGTGATTCCGGAAGTCAATCCCGAGGCAATGTGCGTGCACCAGGGGATCATCGCGAATCCCAACTGCTCGACGATTATCGGGATCACGCCGCTGTGGCCCATCCATAAGGTGAATCGCATCCGGCGGCTGATCGCCGCGACGTATCAGGCGGCTTCCGGAGCCGGCGCGGCGGCGATGGAGGAGCTGGACCGAGTCCACGCGCGCCTATCTGGACAACCAGCCGTATCAGAACACGGTGCTGCCGCATCCTTACGCGTTCAATCTTTTCAGCCACAACACGAAAATCGATCCGGAGACCGGCTATAACGAGGAAGAAACCAAGATGGCGCGCGAAACGCAGAAGATCTTCGGCGATCCTGAGATTCGTATCAGCGCGACCTGCGTGCGCGTGCCCGTGCTTCGTGCGCATTCCGAGGCGCTCACCATCGAGTGCGAGCGGCCCATCACTCCGCGCGAAGTAACCGCGCTCTTGTCGAACGCGCCGGGGGTGAAGATCGTGGACGATCCAGAGAAGAATTATTTCCCGATGCCTCGCGACGCCTCCGGGCAGGATGACATTCTGGTGGGCCGAATCCGGCAGGATTCGAGCGATCCTTCCGGGAAGTCGATTGCCTTGTTCGTCGCGGGCGATCAGTTGCTGAAGGGCGCGGCGCTCAATGCCGTGCAGATCGCCGAGGTGCTGGTCGAGCAGGGGGGAGTGCACGGGGCTCCCGGAGTCACAAGATGATCGTCATGAAGTTCGGCGGGACCTCGGTCGAATCCGCCGAAGCCATCCATCGGGTCGCCGGAATTGTTCGCAGCCAGAGCGCCCGCAAGCCTGTGGTCGTCGTGTCGGCCATGGGCAAGACCACCAACAAGCTGCTGGCGATCGCCGCGGACGCCGTGGCTGGCGAGCTGAAGCCGGCGCTGGACAAACTAAACGAGCTGCGCGAATTTCATCTGCGCGAATCGGCCGGCCTGGAAATGGATGATGTTGTCGAGGCGCACTTCCACGACCTGGATGCTCTGGTGCGCGGCCTGGCCGTGATGCGCGAGCTGACTCCGCGCGCCACCGACGCGATTTCCGCCTACGGGGAGCGTATCTCCAGCCTGATTGTCGCCGCGCATCTTCGCCGCTGCGGCATAAATACGGCGCATGTCGACTCCCGCAGCGTCATCGTCACCGGCCGGCGTCACACCCAGGCCGCTCCGCTCTTTGAGGAAACCAACCGCCGGCTTCGGGAAACGCTCGTGCCGCTGCTGGACGATGGTCTGGTCGCGGTGATGGGCGGCTTTATCGCCGCCACGGAAGACGGGGTGACCACTACGCTCGGCCGCGGCGGATCGGATTACACGGCGGCGATTGTCGGCGCGGGTATCGGAGCGGAGGAAATCCAGATCTGGACCGACGTCGACGGCATGCTGACGGCCGATCCGACCATTCTGCCCGGCGCCCATCGAGTAAAAGTGTGTTCCTTCACGGAAGCCGCGGAACTGGCGTATTTCGGCGCGAAAGTGCTGCATCCCGCGACGGTCCTGCCGGCCATCGAAAAGAATATTCCGGTGCGGATCTTGAACTCGCGCCGGCCCGAGGTGGAAGGCACGCTCATCGTCTCCCATCCGCCGCCGAGCTCCAGTCCCATCCGGTCCATCGCCTGCAAACGCAATATCACGCTGGTGAACATCGTCTCGACGCGCATGCTGGGCGCCCACGGTTTCTTGCGCCGCATTTTCGAGGTGTTCGACCGCTATGAGACTTCCGTGGACATGCTCGCCACGACTGAAGTCAGCGTTTCTCTGACCATCGACAACACGCGCTCGCTGGCGGCGATCCGGGCGGAGCTGGAGGCCTTCGCGGAAGTCTCCATCCAGGAAAACCAGGCGATTGTCTGCATGGTCGGAGAGAACATCCGGCGCTGCGACAATGTTTCCGCCCGCGCGTTCGCCGCTCTGAACGGTATCCGGCCGCGCATGGTATCGCAAGGCGCTTCGCAGTTGAATTTGAGCATGGTGGTGGCCGCGTCCGACCTGCAGCGCGCGGTAGAATCGCTCCACCAGGAGTTCTTTCGAACTCCGGATCATGCTTCATTTGAACCAGCGTCGTTTGAATAGGAGGCGTTACGAAACTCGCGATCGTCGGCTACGGGAAGATGGGCAAGCTGATCGAGCAGCTTGCGCCCGAGTACGGCTTCACCATTCATGCGCGCGCCGATATTGGCTATGATCCGGATCTTTTGAAGGGTTCCGACGTGGCCATCGAGTTCAGCACGCCGCAGGCCGCGCTCGGCAATATCGAAGCGTTGGCTGCATTGGGCATCCCGACGGTGGTCGGAACCACCGGCTGGCTGGAGCACATGGATCGCGTGCGTGCGGCTGTCGAAAAAGGCGGCGCGGGCCTGGTCTGGGCCGCGAATTTTTCCATCGGCGTGAATGTTTTCCTGCGGGCCGTGCACGAGACCGCGCGGCTGCTCGCGAAGGAGCCGGCGTATGGCGCGTGGGCCTGGGAAATCCACCACAGCACCAAGAAGGATGCGCCTTCGGGAACGCTGCTCGCGCTGGTGAATGAGATGAAGGCCGCCGGGTATCCGCGCAACATCGATATCAGCTCGAATCGCGCCGGGACGCATCCCGGAACGCATGAGATCGGATTCGATTCCTCCGCCGATACCATCACTCTGCGTCACACGGCGCGCAGCCGCGAAGGGTTCGCGCGCGGCGCTTTGAAAGCGGCGCAATGGATTCCAGGCAAGAAGGGCGTGTTCGAGTTTAAGGAGATTTTATGACTACGTTTACAGGATGCGGCACCGCGCTGGTGACTCCGTTCCGCAAGGACCAGTCGCTCGACGAGCAGACGCTGCGAACCTTGGTCCGGCGGCAGATCCAGGCGGGAATCAACTTCCTGGTCCCGTGCGGCACCACCGGCGAGAGCCCGACGCTGACCCATGCCGAGCATCTGCGGGTGGTCGAGATCACGCTCGAGGAAGCCAAGGGTAAAGTTCCCGTGCTGGCGGGCGCGGGCGGCTACAACACGGCGGAGGTGATCGCGCTCGCCAAAGAGCTGCAGAAGATGGGCGCGGATGGCATCCTCTCCGTCACGCCGTACTACAACAAGCCCACGCAGGAAGGTCTGGTGCAGCATTACCAGGCGATCGCCAAGGCCGTTTCTCTGCCGATTGTGGTGTATAGCATTCAGGGTCGCACCGGAGTGAACGTCGAGCCTGCTACGCTCAAGCGTCTTGCGGAAATCGAAAATATCGTTGGCGTCAAGGAAGCTTCGGGAAATGTCGCGCAGATGGCGGCGATCCTGCACTATCTTCCGGAGCGGTTTTCGGTGTTCAGCGGCGACGATGCCATTACCATCCCAGTGATCGCGCTCGGCGGACGCGGCGTGATCTCGGTGGTCGCCAACGAAATTCCGGCGGAATTTACCAAGCTGACGCAGCTTGCACTGGCGGGCGACTTCGCCGGCGCACGCGCTCTTCAGCGGCAATGGTTCGCGCTGATGGAAGTGAATTTTTGCGAAGGGAATCCCGGGCCGGTGAAGGCCGCGATGGCCATGATGGGTTTGCTGGAGCCAGTGTGGCGGCTGCCGATGGTGCCGCCGATGGAATCGAACCGCGCGAAAATCGAAGCCGTGCTTAAGTCCACGGGCCTGCTGGCCGCGGCCCGGAGCTCGCATGCAGACTGAAATCGAAGCCCTATTCGATCATCCGCCGGCTGCCTATCACGAGGATCATTTCATGCTGTTTGCGCGTCTCAAGGAGGCGCTCAATACAGGCGCGGTGCGCGCGGCCGAGCCGGACTCGTCTTCGAAAACCGGCTGGCGCGTTAACGCGTGGGTCAAGAAAGGGATCCTGCTGGGATTCCGCATCGGCGGAGTCGTCGACATGTCGGTGGACGCGACTCGCCAGCCGTTTTTCGATAAAGCCACCTGGCCGGTGAAGCGGATGACAGTTGCGAGCGGCGTTCGCATCGTTCCCGGCGGCTCCAGTATCCGCGACGGATGCTTCATCGGCAAGAGCGTGACCTGCATGCCCCCGATGTACATCAACGCGGGCGCGTGGGTGGGCGACGGGAGCATGGTCGATTCGCACGCGCTGGTGGGAAGCTGCGCCCAGGTCGGCAACAACTGCCACATTTCCGCCGCGGCGCAGATCGGCGGAGTGCTCGAACCCGTCGGCGCGCTGCCGGTGATCATCGAAGACGACGTGCTGGTGGGTGGCAACTGCGGAATCTACGAAGGGACGGTGGTCAAGCGCCGCGCGGTGCTCGGGAGCGGCGTGATTCTCACGCGTTCGACGCCGGTTTATGATGTGGCTCGCGGCGTGGTTCTTTCGGCGCAGGGCGACGACCCTCTCGTAATTCCGGAAAATGCAGTCGTGGTAGCCGGTTCGCGGGCCATCACCAGCGGTAAGGGCAAGGAGTGGGGCGTATCGCTCTACACGCCGGTGATCGTAAAATACCGGGATGAAAAAACGGATTCGCGCGTCCAACTGGAGGAGCTGCTTCGATGAAAACCGTTGCGTTCTTCCTTCTTGCGGGCATGGTGCTGGCAGCCGATCCGGAATTCAATAGGGACGGCGATCTCGTACGCCCCAAGAACTATCGCGAATGGATCTTCTTGAGTTCGGGTGTCGGCATGAGCTACGGTGCCGGTAACGATCCGTTCACCAACGTGTTCGTCGAGCCGTCGGCCTATCGTAAATTTGTCGAAACCGGGCACTGGCCGGAGAAGTCCATCTTTGCTCTCGAGCTTCGAAAACCTGCCACGGAAGGCTCCATCAATAAGGGCGGCCAGTATCAGACCGACTTCATCGCGGTGGAGTTTTCGGTTAAGGACACGCCGCGCTTTTCCGATGGATGGGGCTATTTTGCGTTCAACGGAAAAGCAACTTCGGCTAAGGTTCTCGGAGCTGCGGCGGGATGCAACGCCTGCCACAGCAACAACGCCGCCGTCGAGCACACTTTTGTGCAGTTCTATCCGACGCTGCTCGAAATCGCGAAAGCCAAGGGTACGCTGAACCCGTCCTACAAATAATTCTTCAGCAGCACCTGAAGCGTTTGTTCGGCGGAGCGCGCCCATGTGAACGGCCGGGCACGCTCGGGGCCGGCGAGGGACAGTCGTTGTTGGAGCACCGTGTCTGTAGTGATGCGCTCTAGCGCCTCCGCGATGGATTCCTCATGGAGCGGATCGAAGAACAGCGCCGCGTCGCCGGCTACTTCGCGCAGCGGAGGGATGTCCGAGCAAGCCACCGGAATCCCCGCCGCCATCGCCTCCAGGACCGGCATTCCAAAGCCTTCGAACAGGGACGGATACACGAACGCCCGCGCGTGCGCGTAGAGCGAGTAAAGCTCCTCGCGAGGCACCCACCCGGTGATTTGCACGGAATCCCGCAAGCGCATTTCTTCGATCAGACGCTCGATCGATTCCGCATGGAAGCCGCGCAGACCCGTCAGGATCAATCGGAAATCGCGCGTTTTGCGCCCGTAGGCCCGGATCAGCCGGGGCAGATTCTTGTGCGGATGGAGCGTCGAAACGCACAACACATACGATTCCGTGTGCGACCGGCCCAGATGGAAGAACGCCGGCTCGACGCCATGCGCGATCACGGCGACGCGTTCCTGTGGAATCCGGTAAAAGCGCAGCAGGTCCGCGCGGGTGGCTTCCGAGACTGCGATCAGCCGCTGCGACCGGTGTGCCGCCGCCCACAATAGCAATCGCCAGAACGGCAGATCGAACCAGCGGAAATATTCCGGATGATGTTTGTGCTGCAGGTCGTGGAACACGGTGACCTGCCGGCAGGGCGAGAATACCGGCGCGGTGAATCCGGGATTAAAGAGAACATCCAGGCGATAACGCGCTGCTTCGAGCGGCAAAACGACTTGTTCCCACAGGATTCGCGCGGGACGAAAGCGCGCATGCACGGCTTGCGGCTTCCAGTGAAAATTCGCCTGTTTGGGAACCAGGTCCGCCGGCGTCTCCAGGTTGGTGAAGACGAAATACTCATTGACCGGATCGAGCGCCGCCAGCGCGACGAGAAGCTCGCGCAAGTAGATTTCGGTGCCGCCGACGCCGCCTGGAATCAGGTACAGGGCATTGACGCCAATGCGGACCCCGCTGTGCGCCATGCCGTTACTGGCTCACGCGCGTGAGGGCGTCGCGAGCCGCCGAATTCGACGGATTCAGCGCCAGCGCCCGCTGGTATTGCGCCGACGCGGCGGCCTTGTTCCCGGCGACCTCGTAGATGTTGCCGCGATAGACGTAGGTCATCTCGAAGCGCGGATCGATCTTCTCGGCCTCGGCCAGAGCGGCCAGCGCTTGCGGGTATTGGCCGTGCTTCGCGTATACCATGCCGATCTGTGACTGGATATGCGCACTGTGCTCGATCTGAAATGCCTGCTGCAGCTTCACAATAGCCTGCTGCCACTCTCCCTCGCAGTCCAGGGCCAGCGCCCAATCCACCAGCAAATCCCACGCGGGTTGTGCCAGGCGCGAAGCCGCTTCAAAAGCCTGCGCGGCCTCCGGGCAACTTTGCGATTCGTACAGCGCCGAGGCAAGCTGGAAATGCGGCCGCCACTTTTGCGGAGACTTGTTGGCCGCGTCCTGCCACAACGCCACCGGACTGGCCCATACCGCGCTGCGCTGATAGGTCAGGACCGAGCACACGGCGACGATGGCGGCGCCCGTCCAGGCCGCCTGCGTTATCTTCAACCGCCGCAGAAACTCCAGGCACACCAGCACCAGGCCCAGGAACGGCAGATAGAGCCGGCGTTCCGCCGATACGTCGCTGATCGGGATGAAGGATGATGTCGGCGCCAGCAGCAACACGAACATGAATATCCCGAACGCCGCCAGCGGCCACCGCTTGCGATAGATCCACGCCGCCGCGACCAGGGCGACCAGGGTTACCAGCCCGAAGATCGCTCCATGATCCAGAATGCTGTGCGAGACGGCGACGTCCGGATCCACGTTCTGTCCGAAGGGCAGGAAGAAAAAGCGCACGTACGTCCAGATCACGCGGCATTGCGTGAAAAAGTAACTCGCGGGGGTGAGTCCGGCGACGTGGAATCCGGCCGTGGGAGCGCCTTTCAGCACGCGCCAGACGGTGTACCCGCCCCAGGCTCCCGCGGCCGCCAGCATTCCGTAGAGCAGGCCGTTCCGGCGGATTCCTCCCAGCCCCCAGTAATAGTCGGCCAGTAGCAGCAGCGCCGCCAGCGTCAGCGTGTGCTCCTTGGTGCTGATGGCGGCGGCGAACAGCACGACAATCGCGATCGACCGCAAGACGGTAATCGACTCGGTGCGCCGGTACAGAAAGACCGCGAACGCCGAAAAATAGAGCAGCACGCTCAAAATTTCCGAGCGGCTCGCGATGTACGCAACCGATTCGGTCTGGAGGGGATGCAGCAGGAAAAGAGCGCCCGCCAACACGCTCAGGATGGCTCGGGTCCGGCCAGTGGTGCCGCTTAACTCGAGCAGCCGCGCGGCCACCAGAGCGATCACCACCGATCCCAGAAAATGCAGCAGGACATTCGTGACGTGGTATCCGTACGGCTCGATTCCACCCGACTGGTAGTTCAGCCAGTAGCTGAAATACAGCAGGGGCCGCAGGCCCGTGACCCAGGTCAGGAAAGTCATCTGCGCGGCGTTAGGGTCCAGGAACGGGAGATAGCGATCGTCCAGCACGAACGCGCCGCGCAGCGCCGGGCCGTATACTTCGAACACCATCAACAGCCCGGCCAGCGCGGCGGCCCACGGCCACCAGACTCGCTGGGGCTGAAGCGTTTCGGCGGCGGCTGTTTTTTTGCCGTGCTGCTGGCGTTTGGATTTCTTCATTCCGGCTTACTTGCCCAATGCTTCTTTTTTCGCCAACGCTTCCAGGCGAAATTCGAGTATCGCCACTTGCTGCGCTAAAGTAATGCTGGAATCCTTCAGTCCCGAGATCCGCAGCGACAGCCGGTACAGCACCACCAGGAAGGCCGCTCCGGCGACCATCGCCAGGGCTATGAAACTGTCCGAAAGGCCGAGCGCGGCGGCGAGCCGATCGTCCAGCGTCCTCCAGCTCGCCAGCACCAGGAGCACGGTGCCCGCCAGCAGCCAGCTCACCGAGTATTCCACCCGAATGTGCTCGCGCCTCATCGAACTGAGCACCCACACAATCAGCACCAGGCTGAAGATGCCGACCACGTCGAAGAGCCGATCCATAGTTTATTTTCTCCGTCTTTCAAACTTCAATACGTTCACAAACACGCCCAGCAGCACGTGAATCATGTAGTACAGCGATTTGACCACCGTGATGGTGCTCCTCCCCGTGCGGCGCGGCCGGAAGCGGCACGGCACTTCCACGAATCGGAACCGCTTGCGCTGTAGCACCACCAGAGCTTCGATTTCCGGATATTCCAGCGGGAAGGTCGCGGAAAACAGCGCCAGCGCCGTGCGATTGACGCCCACGAATCCGGAGGTCGGATCCCGCACAGGCCGTCCCAGGATCGGCCGGAGAATGGCGCGGAAGAATACGATCGCGGCACCGCGCAACCAGCTGGTGTGCGTTCCGCTTCCGTCCAGGAAACGCGATCCGATCACCATTTCGCAGTCGCCTTGCTCCAAGGCTTTGAGGATGACGGGAATATCGCGGGGATCATGCTGCCCGTCGCCATCGACGCGGATCACGTAGTCGTAGCCCAGCTCGTACGCCAAGCGATAGCCCGCTTGCACGCACCCGCCCAATCCCAGGTGGTGCGGCAGCGCCAGGACCTGCGCGCCGGCGATCTGCGCTTCACTGCGCGTGGCATCCACGGAACAGTCGTCCACCACCAATATGGGAGTGCCCGGCACGGAGGATCGCACTTCTCCCACCACCCCTCCCACCGCTTTCTCTTCGTTGAACGCGGGAATCAGAACCAGCAGCCGCTTGGCCGCCGGAGTCACAGAGGGAGTCACAGCGCGGCCACCTGCCGGACCGTGATCGAGTGCCGCTCGAGCAGCGCCCGGAACTCCGTTGAGGTGATCCGCCGCTTGGCCCGGATGCTTCGCCGGGCGGTGAGCAGCGCCGGCAAACGAAACAATGCGGCAAGGTGCGCGCGGATCACCAGGAACGGCAGCAGAGCGGCTGGATGGCCCTCCTGCCGGTATTCCGCGGCTTTGCCGCGCCCGGTCATGAGCGCCGCTGCATGCCAGAAATAACGCGCCGCCGACGCGAACGGCGCCGCCCACAACATGCCGGCAGGGAAGTTCTTGACGATGGTGTACAAGCGGTTTCGTTCGACGTAGTAGGCCTTGAGCGGCGACGCACGCCCAGCCGAGTGCGAATAGCGATGTTCGACGATGGCCCCCGGCACATAATGGCAGCCCCAGCCGGCCCACTGCGCCCGCAGGCCGAGGTCGGTGTCCTCGCAGTAGAGGAAAAAACTCTCGTCGAACAGGCCGATCTCTTCGAGCATCGCCCGGCGGTACAACGCCGCTGAGCCACTCGGTAAGAGAGTATCGTTCGCGTCCGCCAAATGCGCCAGAGGCGCCTGTTTGCTCGATCCATCGGAGGCGATCAGCATGCCCGCCGAATCGAGCATTCCGGTTCCGGCCAGCCGAACTTCGGAGGCAAACATTCCGATACGCGGATGAGCGTCCGCATCCGCCAGCAGTGTTTCGAGCCAGCGCGGATCGGCGACGGCGTCGTCATTGAGCGCCGCCAGATAGGGAGCATTCGAGGCGCGAAACGCCTGGTTGACGGCGGCGCCAAAGCCCACGTTGCGCTCATTCGAAATCACCCGGACGCGAGGGTTGGACGCTTGCACGCGCCTGGTTCCGCTGTTGTCGATCACCACCACCTCGAACTCGTCCACGGTTTGCGATTCCAGCGCCCGCAGGCACGCCTCCAGGACCTCGCCGGCGGCCAGTGTCGGCACGGCTACGGTGACCTTCGCGGTAGGCAAGAAATGATTTTAACGTACAACCACGAGTGGATTCGTCTCTTCAGGCGTTTCCACCGGGCCATCGTCAGGCAGATACCGCGTGTCCAAAAGGCGGTCCGTCTGAATGTTGCCCATGGCCGAAAGCAGCGACTCTTTCAGACGCGGATGCTCCTTTTCCAGGTTTCCCAACATATCGCGCAGAGTCCGTCGAACCGTCCCCGTGCGCTGCGAGCATCCGCAGGGGATCACCGGCGCTCCCAGCGATTCGGCGAAGCGCGTGGTGATGTCCTCGGTCACGAACACCAGCGGCCGGATGAGCCGGAAATCCCGCTGGCTGGACCAGGTGACCGGCGGCAGCGCGCTGATGCGTCCGGTGAAGAGCGCGTTGCGCAGGAACGATTCACAGAGATCGTCAGCCGTGTGGCCGAACGCGATGACGTTGGCGCCCAACCCGCGCGCGATCTGATACACGGCTCTGCGGCGGAAGCGGCTGCACAAATCGCATCCATGGTCGGGCTGCTCATCGATCAGGCGGATCGAAGGATTGTCGCGATGGAGGGTCCAGTCGATTCCGCGAGCCTTGAGATACTCGCCCATGGGCTCGATGGGGCGCAGGAACTTGCCCTGCTCGACCGTGAAGGCGCAAACGGTGAACTCGACCGGCGCGCGATCCCGGAGCAGAATCAGCGCCTCAAGCATGGTGAGGGAGTCCTTGCCGCCGGAAAGCGCCACGGCCACGCGATCGCCGTCGCGGATCATCTTGAAACGCGTGACGGCCTCGCCGACCTTGCGCAGCAGTGTTTTTTCGAGGTCCAAGCTTCTATTATAGGGAGCCGCGCTCCCACAGCTCGGAAACCACCAGCCCGCCGCGGGACTGGCTGGCGTCTTTGAGCCGGAATCCATGGGATCGCAGGATCGGACGATGATCCGCCAGCTGGCGCGTCTGGAGCCCCGTGGTGATGCGGAAAAACAGGTATAACGCTCGCACCAGCAGGCGGGCAGGGATGTGCGGAGTCCGGAATTCCGAGACGATCCAATGCGCCCCGGGCTGGGCGGCGTCCGCGACCCGCGCAATTAGCATCCCTAACTCCCGCGGGCCGAAGCAGTCGAAGAAGAAATGGGTGGCGATGAGGTCGTATTCGCCCTGCGGAAACGGGAGCGTTCGCGCGTCGGCTTGCCTGTAATCCACCCGCTCGGCGCCCGCCTTCCGCCGGGCCAATTCGAGCATGCGGCGGCTGAGATCCACATAGTCGGCGCGCACCACGGGGTTCCGCCGCAGCAACGCTCTCAAGAACCGGCCGTCTCCGTCGCCCAGCACCAGCGCCCGGCGCGCGTTTTCGATCTCCGGAAGGAACCAGCGCCGCCGCCGCTCGAGCGCGCGTCCCATGCCGAGCCGTTCGATCCACCAATAGTGCGGAGCTATCGAATCGCAGTTCATGAAACCGGCAGAAACAGGATGGGTGTCAGAAGAACCACGTCCGCCAGGACCCGCAATGCGTCCGGTGAATAACGCTCCCGCATCCGGTCGAGCAGAACCAGACCCAGCGCGCCCGCGGTTTCCGCCGCGCCGATAATCGGCCGATGATCCCGCAGCATGCACGCCGCGGTCAGCGCCACCAGTGCCGCCGCGATGATCACCGAGGGCCGCAGTCCGTCGCCGCGTTCCCAGTCGTCGATGGCCGCGCAGTTCATCCAGCACAAGACCGAGAACAGCAGGATCGCGAGAACGTCACCGGTGGTCCGCACTCCGGGCCACGCCGCCAGGGAAGCGCCTAATCCAAACAGCACGGCCACCGCGGATTCCTTAGAATTTGCGCGCTGCAGAAGCCCCGGCGCCAGATGGACGGCGGTCAGGTACAGCGCCGTGCCGGAAGCCACCGCGACGCCTTCGACGAACAGCGGGCCGGGAAGCCGGCTCCAGGCCAGCCACGCGCCCGTGCCGAGCGCGCCGATCCATATCGGCAACACCGAACGCCAGTGGCGGCGATAAAATTCGTGGCGGGGCTGCTCGGCGGTTCCGGGCGCCCCGCGCCAGGCGTCCAGCGTCCGGTCGGCGACGTAAATCAGCCACACCGCCAGCGCCAGCAGCATGGCCGGAAGCATGCCCAGGCGGCCATGAAAACAGCGGACAAACAGGAGCTGCCACAGCAGCGCCACGATGGGCGCGTCCAGGCTCAACAGATTCGGCCACAGCCAGGCCCGGGAGTGCATAGCTGTTTCTATTTTACGAAGTCTGATTCCAGAGCCGGATCACGCGGGTCTCGTGCTCATAGCCGAGCACGCTCACGGAAGCCGTGGAAAGAGCCAGCAGCCGTCCTCCCGACGCGTCCAGGCCGATCCAGCGCGCCGCCAGCACTCGCGACAGATGGCCGTGTCCGAACAGCGCGACGTCTCCGCTTGCGGACGCTGCGAGCGCCCGCGCAATCACCCTGTCCGCGCGAGCCGCCACCTGCTCCCCTGTTTCGCCGTTCGGCACCGCGCCCGTGAAGAGGGTCCATCCCGGCACGCGCTTCTGGATCTCGGCCGTGGTCAGGCCCTCGTAGTCGCCGTAATCCCACTCGCGCAGGTCATCCGTCGTTTCCAATGGGATTTCCGGCGTCAACCCCACCAGGCGGCAGGTTTCGATAGCCCGCTTCAGGGGGCTGGAGAGCACCAGCGAGAACGAGCGCCCCGCCAGCATGCGCTTAAGTCCCGCCGCTTGCCGCTCTCCCTCCGGTGTCAGCGGCAGATCCGTGCGCGAGGTGTGCTGTCCCGAGCGGCTCCATTCGGTCTCCCCGTGCCGCACCAGCCAGATTTCTCCTCGTATTTCTGGGGCCATGTTCTTACTCTATCCGGTTACTATGGAAACTTGACTACTGCGTTAATCGAATTCGAAAACGTCTCGGTTATGCGCGGCGAGACGCTCGCCTTGAACGACGTTTCCCTGCGGATCGGGCTGGGCGAACACCTCGCGATCCTGGGACCCAACGGCTGCGGCAAATCCACGCTGATCAAGACCATCACCCGCGAATGCTACCCGCTGGTGCGCGCAGGCTCGTCGGTCCGCATCCTGGGCCGCGACCGGTGGAACGTCTTCGAGCTGCGCAAGCTGCTCGGGATCGTGTCCAGCGACCTGATGGCCAGTTGCACCCGCGACGTCACCGGCCGGGATATCGCGCTCTCCGGTTTTTTCTCAAGCATCGGCATCTGGCCGCACCAGGAAGTCACGCCGGCCATGCATGAGAAGGCCGAAGAAGCGCTGGCGATGCTCGAAGTTTCGCATCTCGCGGACCGTTTTACGGACGAGATGTCTTCCGGAGAAGCGCGCCGCGTTCTGATTGCCCGCGCCCTGGTCCACGATCCACACGCCCTCATTCTGGATGAGCCTTCCACGGCCCTCGACCTCTTCGCCCAGCACGAGCTGCGCCTTATCTTTCGGAAACTTGCGCAAGCCGGCATTGGATTGGTGATGGTGACGCACCATCTTTCCGATCTCATCCCGGAGATTGACCGCGTGGTGCTGATCGATCACGGGCGGATCGTCGCCGACGGGCCCAAGCGCGAGATTCTGGTCGCCCCGCGGCTTTCTGAGCTGTTCGGATTGCCTCTGGATTTGATGGAGCGGGACGGATACTACAACCTCTGGTAAACGCGGACGCTACTGCGGCATCAGCCTCTGCACGAACTGCAACAATGTGGCGCGCTCTTCGGCGTCGAGTTTGCCGTCGTGGTTGCTATCGAACAGCGCCAGCCCCATCCGCAGACGCAGGGCCATCTGCGGCGGGATCTCCTCCGGCAGGTCGTTCAGGTTGTCCGTCAACCGGATGAAATCTTCCACGTACTGCAGAACCACGGCGCGCTGGAACGGCTGCACGTCGGCGGGAGACGGCAATACCATTCCCAGGAACGCCAGCGCCATTTCGTCCTTGGTCTGCTCTCCGAACCTCACTCGCACCGGCGGATGTGATGGGTTGTGCGGATTGTTTTCCGAGTTGTCGTAGGTGTACTCCATCTCGATCTTGGTCCCCTTCGGGATCTTGATCGGCTGCTGGTACAGATATTGCCCCTGCCAGTTGAAATCCCAATCCTTGATCCAGATCAGCGGGGTCACCGAGCCATCCGGCAGGCGCGCGTCGATCTTCATCTCCTTCGCCAGGTAATGTGCATGGGGCGTGATGCCCCACAGTTCGGCATCCTGCGGCACGGTGATGGAGGCCTTCGCGACATAGTGCGATTCGCCCGCCGGAATATCCAGGTAGCGATTCATCACCAGCAGCAGCGCCCGGCCCTTCGTCGGCGGACCGGAAAACTTCAATCCGATCGAGGACTGATCTTGCTCCGGCTTTCCCGAGGGATGATAGTGAATCTGGATCACCACGGCCGCGCCCGGCTGCACCGCTTGCGAAAGGGAAGGTTCCGCGGGCAGGGGAGTGTATCCGGGAGCCCAGCCCATCAGCAGGCCCGCACCGGCGAACCCGACTCCGCCGAAACAGGGATAGCCCGAGCCCCCTGACGCCGCTGCAAGCTTGCGCGCTGCGCCGGTCGAATCCAGGAAGATCAGCGCATGATGCACCACCTTGGGATTGCCCGGCCGAAACTCGGAGCCGCTCACGTACGATTCTTTCGTCAGGTTCAGGGGCAGGACGAAGCACCGGAACTGGTCCGGGCCATCCGCCGGAATCGCGTACGGCGCGGACATCTTCAGCACCTGGTCGGGCTCGCCGGCCTGCCAACCGGAAGCAAAGGTTGGGATCACCGGCTTGTCGGCCGCATCGCCTTCCGGGGCGCCTGTCGCCGCCCACTCTTGGATCTGGGCGATTTGTTCGTCGGTCAGCCGGCGCGTGTGATCGAAACTCCCGTAGCCCGGCTCGGGCTTCCACGGCGGCATGTAGCGCTTCTGGGTGACCAGCGCGATCAGGCTGGCGCGCTTGGCGGCGTCCCGATAAGTGATCAGCGGAAACGGAGCCACCTCGCCCGGCCGGTGGCAAGTGGTGCAGTTCTGATACAGAATCGGAGCGATATCTTTGTTGAACGTGGGAGCCGCTGCCGCTGTTGCCAGCGCCCCCAGTAATCCCGCGAGCACCTTAGCTTTCACTGACTCACCACATTGATCGCGCACCCCACCGCCCGCGTCCGGGCTTCCTTGGGAGCTTTTCCCGCCAGTACCGCGTCGAGCGCGTTGCGAAGCTCCGGTTCGGTCGCGGCGTAGCGAGGCCGGGTGAGATCCTCCACCTTGTTGTCGATCCGGCCCAGATACAGAACTTCTCCGCTGGGCGAAAGCACCGCGACTTCAGGAGTCACCTTCGCGCCGGTCAGACGCGCCAGAGTCAGGTGAGAGTCGTTCAGCATCGGAAAGGTGTAGCCGAACTCCTGGGCATACTTGCGCACCTCGGCGTCGGACATGGTGTTGTCCGCCTGCACCGCGTAGAACAACACCCCGCGATTTTCGTAGGCGGCCCGGATACGGTTCATCTCCGGCACGTATCCGTTGGCCAGGGGGCAGTCCGTCATGGTGAAAAACAGCACCACGGCGCGCTTGGACCGCCATTCCTCGGCGGTGTGCAGGGCGCCCTGGGTGTCTCGAAGCTCGAACCGCACCGGCGCGGCGGCGGAGAGTACTCCGCAGGTCAACGCCACCATCGCGCAAAGTCTACGCATCGGTTTCGCCCCATTATACGAGGACTGAGCGCGCCACGTTCCGCCAAGTCCGTGCCAGGATATCCCTAGGGAATCCCTATGGCTACCCTATACGCCGAGAACATCCCGGATGAACTCTACGCCGCTCTTCGCCAACAGGCCAAGTTGCCGGGGCAAGTCGATCGCCCAGGAAGTGATCTCTCTGCTCGAAGCGCATGTCTCGACGCCGAGGGAACTGGAGCGCCGGCGCCAGTTGCTCGAAAAGGCCCTCCGCGCGAGTGCCCGGCGCCCGCCGGCATCTGCGTCCTTTCCATCCACGGAAGAAATGCTGCACGAAGATCGCGCCCGCTGAGTCTCCTCGTGCGGAACGTCGTGCTCGATGCGAGCGTGGCTGCCAAGTGGTTCCTTCCTCGTGCGGGAGAGCCCCTCGCGGACGAAGCCCTGGCGCTGCTCCGGCGGTATGCCGTGGGCGATGTCGAATTCACCGTGCCGGACCTGTTCTGGGCGGAATTCGGCAATATTCTGTGGAAGTGCGTTCGGGCAGGCCGTTTATCCGAGAAACTGGCGGCCGACGCGCTCTCGGGTATCCTGCACGACAGTCTCCCAACCGTGAGCGGACGCGATCTGGCCGATGACGCCTTGGCCATCGCGCTTTCGACCGGCCGCACCGTCTATGACGCCATGTACGTGGCTCTCGCGGTTCAGAGGAACGCCGCCTTCGTCACGGCCGATGAACGCTTGGTGAGCGCCCTGGCAACTCATTGGCCTGTCAAGTGGTTAGGCGTTCTATAACTCAAAACTTGACAACATCACACTAAGATTGCATAATGGTCTCAGGCTAAATAACAGCCACAGATTCCTTGAGAGGAAGAGCCACATAATGAGCAAGATCATTGGGATTGACCTGGGAACCACCAACTCCGTTGTAGCGGTCATGGAAGCTGGGACGCCGGTCGTGATACCGAACCAGGAGGGGGGCCGGACGACGCCTTCCGTGGTGGGGTTCGCCAAGAGCGGCGAGCGGTTGGTGGGACAGGTCGCCAAACGCCAGGCGGTTACCAACCCGGAGAACACCATCTACTCCATCAAGCGCTTCATGGGGCGGCGGTTCGACGAAGTCTCGGAAGAGATGAAGCTGGTCCCTTACAAGGTGGTCCGCGGCGAAAACGGAGATGTCCGTATCGAAGCCAGCGGCAAGAAGCAGTCTCCGCCCGAGATCTCGGCCATGATTCTGGCCAAGCTGAAGGAAGCGGCCGAGGCCTATCTGGGAGAGAAGGTCACCCAGGCGGTGATCACCGTGCCGGCTTACTTCAACGACGCGCAGCGCCAGGCCACCAAGGATGCGGGCAAGATCGCGGGCCTGGAAGTGATGCGCATCATCAATGAGCCGACCGCCGCGGCGCTCGCCTACGGGCTCGACCGCAAGAAGAACGAGACCATCGCGGTCTACGACTTCGGCGGCGGCACCTTCGACATCTCGATTCTGGAAGTCGGCGACGGCGTGGTCGAAGTGAAGTCCACCAACGGCGACACCCACCTGGGCGGCGATAACATCGACCACCTGATCATTGACTGGCTGATCCAGGAGTTCAAGCGCGACCAGGGCATCGATGTCTCCAAGGACCAGATGGCTCTGCAGCGGCTGAAGGAAGCCGGTGAGAAAGCCAAAATCGAGCTTTCAACGCTGCTCGAAACCGAGATCAATCTGCCGTTCTTGACCGCGGACGCCAGCGGTCCCAAGCACCTGGCGGTGAAGCTGACCAGGGCGCGCCTGGAGCAGATGATGGCGCCCATCCTGGAGCGGAGCGTGGAGCCCTGCAAGAAGGCGCTCGCCGACGCCGGGATGCAGCCTTCCAATATCGACGAAGTCGTGATGGTGGGCGGCTCTACTCGTATCCCGAAGGTTTTGGAGATCGTAAAGAACTTGTTCGGCAAGGAACCCAACCGCAGCGTGAACCCCGACGAAGTGGTCGCGGTGGGTGCGGCGGTGCAAGGCGGCGTGCTGGGCGGCGAGGTTAAGGACGTCCTGCTGCTGGACGTCACGCCTCTATCGCTCGGCATCGAGACGCTGGGCGGAGTGTTCACCAAACTCATCGACCGGAACACGACCATTCCGACGCGCAAGAGCGAGGTGTTCTCGACCGCCGCCGACAGCCAGACCTCGGTTGAGATCAAGGTCTTCCAGGGCGAGCGTTCCATGGCCAAGGACAACCGCCTGCTGGGCGTGTTCCAGCTGGTGGGCATCCCGCCGGCTCCCCGCGGTATTCCTCAGGTCGAAGTGACGTTCGATATCGACGCGAACGGCATCCTGAACGTCTTGGCCAAGGACAAGGCCACCAACAACGAACAGAAGATCACCATCACGTCTTCTTCGGGCCTCAGCAAGGACGAAATCGACAAGATGGCCCGCGACGCCGAGTCCCACGCGTCCGAGGATCAGAAGCGAAAGGACGAGATTGACGCCCGCAATAAAGCCGATTCCACCGTCTACCAGGTCGAAAAGCTCCTCAAGGAGCATCGCGACAAGATCAGCGATGACGATGCCAAGGCGGTGGAGGAAGCCCTCGAGACCACGCGCAAGAAGATCGCCGAAGGCAGTGTCGACGAGATCAACAAGGCGGTGGATGCGCTGACCCAGGCCAGCCACAAGCTGGCGGAGGCGATGTACAAGGCATCGAGCTCGGGTCCGGGTCCGCAGGGCCCGGGGGCCGGCGGCCCAGGAGCCAGCGCGCCGGGCGGAGACGGGGCTGGTCCGGGTGAAGAAAAGCCCAAGGACAACGTGGTCGACGCCGAATTCGTGGACGTGGACGACAAGAAGTAACTGGTTATGGGCAGGCCGGGGCCAGTTTGATCCCGCCTGCCCGTCGAGACCCGTTTATGGACTTCTACGAAACGCTCGGGGTGAAACGCGATGCCGCAACGGATGATATCCGTAAGGCGTATCGTAAGCTCGCGCGCAAGCATCATCCCGATCTCAACCCCGGCGACAAGACCGCCGAGGAGCGTTTCAAGAAGGTCCAGGAAGCCTACGACGTCCTGAACGATCCGAAGAAGAAGCAGATGTACGATCAGGTCGGCTACTATTCCGAGAACGGCATGCCGAGCGGAGGAACGGGCGGCGGCGGCAGCGGCCCGAACATGGGCTTCGGCGGGTTCGATTTCTCGGATATTTTCAAGCAGGGTGGCGCTGCCGGCGCGCGGCGCACGCCCCTCCGGCGGCGCGCATCCCGCGGGCGGGGCGGGGAATTTTCAGGACATCTTCAACCAGTGGTTCAGCCGCTCGGAAGGCTCCCCGCAGAAGACGCCGCAAAAGGGCACCGATCTCGAATATGGGCTGAACATCGACTTCTGGCAGGCCATCCGCGGCACCCAGGTTCGCCTGAGCGTCACTCGTCAAGAGGCGTGCACGGATTGCAAAGGCACGGGAGCACGCGCCGGAGCCAATACGGTCTGTCCGGAGTGCAATGGCAGCGGCAATGTAACGCAGGTGGCCGGCGCCATGCGCTTCAGCCTGACTTGCCCGCGCTGCGAGGGCTCCGGGCGCCTGGGGAATCGCTGTCCGGCCTGCCACGGCGACGGCCGTGTTTCGAAAACCGAGACCGTGGACGTGCGTATCCCTCCCGGAGCGCAGCAGGGATCCCGTTTGCGCGTGGCGCACAAAGGGAATGCGGGCACGTTCGGCGCGCCGGCGGGCGATCTTTATATCACCGTCCGGGTGGAGCCGCATCCGTTCTTCCGGCGCGACGGCGACGACATCGAAATTACGGTTCCCATCCGCATTGACGAAGCCGGACTGGGCACCAAAATCGAAGTGCCGACCATTGACGGGCGGGCGCTCCTCAAGATCCCCCAGGGAACCAAGAACGCCCAGAAATTTCGCCTGCGGGAGAAGGGCGTGCTCAACGCGCGCACCGGCAAGCGCGGCGATCAGATCGTCGAAGTGAGCGTCGAAGCCCCCATCGTTCAGGACGAGCGCACCAAGGAGCTCCTGCGTGAATACGCGGGTCTCCATCCGGACGATCCGCGGGCTGAGATCTGGAGCAAGGTGTAGTCATGCCCAAGGTACGCAAAGCCGCATTCATGATCTCGGCGGTGGCCGAGCAGTACCAGTTGCATCCTCAAACGCTGCGCCTGTACGAGCGCGAAGGGCTGCTCAAGCCGTCCCGCAGCGAAGGCAATACGCGGCTCTATACCGAGCAGGATCTGGAGCGCCTGGACGTGATTCTCAAGCTGACGCGCGACCTGGGCGTGAACCTGGCCGGCGTCGAGATCATCCTGAACATGCGCGAGAAGATGTCGGAAATGCAGAGGCAGATCGAAGCGTTCGTCTCCAGCCTGAATACGGAAATGTCGCAGCGCACGCGGGCGGGCGCTCCCTCACAGCCTTCGAATTCCCTGATCCCGGTGATTCAGGTCCGGCGTCCGAAAAAAGCCGGCTAGGCGAATTTCTCTAGCGGCTCGCCGACCACTTGCGCGGCATCTCGATCCCCCTCGCGCAGCTTCTCCAGACGCGGGCTACGGTCCACCTCATACTGAACGATGGCAACTTCCAAAGCGCGAGCCGCCTCTTCGTATCTGCGAGAGCGTTGGCGCGGCTTAAGGGCAAGGACCAATGCACTCATTAGTGTCAATGTCAGTGCCCATGACACAAAGACAATCCATCGGTGCTCGTGCGACAGCGTGTTTCGGACGCGCGGCAGAAACACGGATGCCACGCTCAAGACGAGAGCAAGCTGAAAGACTTTTATCAGGTAGAAGGCCCACTGCCACGCGACTGCGCGCATGGCATACGCACGGTGCTTGCCGGTGATCCATGCCGGAGGCTTGTTTTGCGCGCCAAGCATGCAATGAGGATCGCATAAACCGATGCGACCCGGAGAGAGCAGGGAAGCCGGCTATTCCTTCCCGACCAATTCCCCGGTGGTTGCATCCACGAACGCGGTGAACCGGGCCGAGCCGGGGTTTTCGCCCCACATCACACGCCACACCGGGTCCGGAAACCGGGGAGTAAACTCCAGCAAAAAATTCACCGCGGGTTTGGTCCCGGGCCTCTCCAGATAGTCTTTTGCCGCGTCCGTTGCAATTTCCAGCGCTTTGGGACTGTCGGTGTGAAATTCGCTCGCCATGAATGGTTTCTGCTGGCCGCTGGACGCGTTCCAGGGTTGGGGCTTCTGCCCAAAAATACCTTTGTGCATGGGGCCGGGAGCCTCGACGGCGGACCAGGTGAAGATTCTACCTGCCTGCTGGGACGCCGAAACGTACGTGATTTCCCAGCCTCCGATCTTACCGGCGTCCGAGGGAACGTCGGCCAGGTTCACGCTCCTGATGGTGAGCGGCAACGAATCGCCTGCCCAACTGCGGGCGGCCGGGTACGTGTAGAGGAACGCGGATTGCGCGGTTACCGGCGCGGGCGGTTTCTCGGGCTCCTTCTTGGTTTCCGTCGGCGCATCGGAGCAGGCGGAAAGAAGCAGGATCAGGCCTAGTGCGGCAAAAACTTTCATCTTATTCTACTGTCCGATGCCGCCACCAAGCCTGTCAACTTGAACCGCTAACATGTAGTCATCATGTCCTTGAAAGGCAAGATTTCAATTGTGACCGGAGCCAGCCGCGGGATTGGACGAGGCATCGCCGTGCGCCTGGCCGCCGCGGGGTCGAGCGTGGTCCTGTGCGCCCGGAATCAGCAGCTTCTCGATACGGCCGCGGCAGAAATTCGCGGTGCCGGTGGAATTGCGGAAACCATCGCTCAGGATCTGCGCACGCCCGATGCCGGCAAGCGCCTGGTGGACTTCGCCATCGAGCGATTCGGACGGATCGATATCGTCGTGAACAACGCCGGCGCCACTAAGCGCGGCGACTTTCTGGAACTGACCGACGAGGATTTTGCCGACGGCTTCGCCCTGAAGTACTTCGGATCGGTCCGGCTCACGCGCGCAGCCTGGCCGCACTTGAAGGCGGCAACCGGGGGATCCGTCGTGTTCATCTCCGGAGTGGGCGGCCGCACGCCGGGAGCGCAGTTCGCCGTCGGCGGATCGGTCAACGCGGCGCTGCTCTCGCTCACCAAGGCTCTGGCCGCTCTCGGCTTGCGCGACGGCGTACAAGTCAACTGCGTGAACCCCGGGACCATCCGGACCGATCGCTACACGGCGCGCTTGAATGCGCTCGCCAAAGAGCGCGGGCTCGACCCGGCCGCCGCCGAGCGCGAGTACGTCCAAAACGCCGCCATCGCGCGCATCGGCGAACCGGAAGACATCGCGGCGCTGGTCGAGTTCATCGTCGGTCCCGGTGGCCGCATGCTTCACGGCGCCTTGATCGACATGGATGCAGGGGCTACGAAAACGATTTAAGACGGCTATCTTATAGCCGACAACGCAGCCAAGTGGATTCCTTCCGGATTGCCGACCGTCCGGGAGCTATGCCGCTAAATTTGTTTGGTCGAGGGCGGTTACGCGGTGAGGCACTGTCTAGTCTATGATAGTTTGTAATTTTAGCGAACCTGCTAGCTGATGGTGCCGCCAAGGGTTCGTAAGAATAAGGGAGAGCTACGAGTCGGGTACTGCTGCTAGGCTACGATCCAGGCGGTGGATTTTCTGACCCTGCTTTGCCGCCAGGCATGACCGTTGAAAAGATTAACGCCGGCATCGCGGTTGCCATGAAGCAGTTCGCTGAACGTGGATGGGAGGCCGACCTCGGTCTCATCCGGCCTGATGAGACCGCTGGGCCGGAGGTGGAGCGTCAGTTAGTTTCGAAGAGCTACGATTTTTGTCATCGGAGCCGGGGTGGGCCTGCCGCCCGGGGCCTTGCGTTATTCGAAGTCGTCATCAACACTGTTCATAAGGCTGCCCCAAACGCGGCGATTGCCTTCAACACAACGCCCGCGGATAGCGCGATGCTGCCGCCCGGTGGTTGGTGGCCTGAAAGCCGGGAGGTGGATAGGTCCTGAGTCACGGCGAAACCGGAAGTAATCTGCCGTCGACCTGGATGCTTGCCGCTATCGTGGTGCGAATTTGTCTTGCGGAGCGCCGGTCATGCCAAGAGTGCAGCCTTACTTACTGCAACCCTTCTTGGCTTCTTCGAATCCGTCGAACAAGCGCCCGGCATGGACTCCGGCCAGCGTAGCCAGCCGGTGCGGCTGGCCCTTCTCGACGGTATAGCGGGCGACGGTGCCTTTGGCGCGCAGCACTTCCGCCTCCTTCTTCATCTCCGCATGCCACATGTAGGGATCGTTCTCACCGACGTACATGAAGACGCACATCTTCGAAATGGCCTGGAGCTTGGCCGCGCTGGGCTCCCACATATATCCAGGGAAGGCAGTCACGGAGAGGAAGTACTGAGGATTCTCCGCCGCGACGTGGAATGCGGCGATTCCCCCGTTGGATGGTCCTGCGATATGGAACTTGTTGTCTTGTATCTTGTAATCCGCCAGGATCATCTTTAGAAACTCGGGGAAAATGCGAGCACCCTCTTCGAAGAACAGCTGATTGTTAGGCGCGGCCGGAGCGATCACGATGTAGCTGCGTTTTTCAGCCTCCGCGCGGAAGTTATGGTCCAGAACGCTGTCCACCGTATTCATCGTTTCCGGACCTCCGCCGAAGGCCAGGATCGCCGGATAAGTCTTCGCCGGATCATAGCCGTTGGGAAGAACGACCTTATACCGGACTGTGGTTCCATTCACCTTCGCCGTTTTCTCCAGCAACTCCGCCCGGACGGGCTGGATTGCGAACGTCGCGACCACGACTGCCGCGGAAAACAGCGGCATCCACTTCGATCTTGGTTGCTTCACTTAAGAAGGCTCCTGTTTTGCCCGGTATACTCAAGCCCCGACGATCTGGACGCTCATTCCTTCCGGATCGATGATATGAAACCCCGCATCCAGGTTGTCTGACGGATCTGCGCCCAGCGCTTTCAGTGTCTGCGTCACCGATTCCCTATTGAAGTTCTCTACGCCGATCGCGAAGTGGTCGACCAGACCCGTCGGGCTCTTGTGGTGGAGAGAGACCAGGGCCCTCCGCCCCGTTCCGAGACGTACGATTTCGTTGGGCTTGTCTTCACTGACGACCGTCAGGCCGAAGATCTTTTCATAAAAAGCTACGGAGCGCGGCAAATCGGTGACTTGAATGCTGACGTGGTCGATCTTCGCCGCTTTGAGGCCGGCGCCCGGGGTTTGCGCTTGGGCTTGGGTTGAGCTCGCCGCGGTCAGCATCGCAAGACCTTGGATCAACCCCCGGCGCGTGAGCGCGCCCTTCTCGAAGCGCTCCAGCAGATTCGAAATGATTGCTTCCATTACAGCCTCCTGAATATGAACTTACCGCGAAGCCGCGTAGATGCGCTCCGACTTCACCAGCGCCGCCGGCGTACGGATCTGGCACAATTCCGCGATCAGGTTCCCGGCCCAGCGGTAGATATTATGTTCCCGCACCACCGCCCGCATGCGGTGCATCCGCAGGCGTCGCTCTTCCGGAGCCATCTCCAGGCTCCGATGGATGGCGCCCGCCACTTCCTCGGTGTCGTACGGATTTACCAGCAGGGCGTCCACCAGCTCGTGGCACGCTCCCGTGAATCGGCTGAGGATGAGAACGCCCTGATCGTCGTGGCGCGCCGCGACGTACTCCTTCGCGACCAGATTCATTCCGTCGTGCAGCGATGTGACCATGCACACGTCCGCATGCTGGTAATACGGCAGGATCTCTTCCCGGCTGTGATGCCGCGTCAGCAGAATCAGGGGACGCCACTCGCTGGTCTGAAAGCGCCGGTTGATCCGCTCCGCCTCTTCTTCCACCTCCACCATCAGATCGTGATAGCGCCGGATTTCCGAGCGGCTGGGCGCGCCGATCTGTACGAACGTAAATTCGCCCCGGTAGGCCGGATACTTTTCGAAAAACCGCTCGATCCCGCGCAGCCGCTCCGGGATGCCCTTCGTATAATCCACGCGGTCGACGCCCACGCCCATGAAGGGGGCCCGCACGCCATGCCGCGCGAGCAATTCCGCGCGCTCCAGATAGCGCATCTCCGAGCCGCCCGAGGCGCTCGCGTCCGAATCCAGGACCAGCTCCGCCACAACGTCCATGGCGACGCTGATGGGGAACCGCTTCACCACCGTCAAGTGGCCGTGGCGGCTGACCGCGCTGCGGTCGCGTTCGATGCGCGACTCCAGGACCCGGTCCACCGTTTCCAGAAAATTGTTGCAGTGCGCCTGGATGTGGAAGCCCACCAGATCCGCTCCCAGCAAGCCTTCCAGCAGTTCGCGCTGCCACGGGCAGATTCCGAACGCCTCCGGATTGGGCCAGGGGATGTGCCAGAAAATGGCGACCCGCGCATCTGGACGCTCCGCCTTGATCATTTGCGGCAGCAGCGCGAAATGATAGTCCTGCACCACCACCACGGGATTCTCTTCCCCGCGGATTTCCTTGAGCACTGCTTCGGCGAACTTCTGGTTCACAGCCTGGTAGTAGCGCCAGTCTTCCGCCCGGAACGTGGGCCGGGTGTGGGCGATGTGACAGAGCGGCCACAACCCTTCATTGGCAAAACCTAGATAGAACCCTTTCGACTCTTCTTCCGTCAGCCACACCCGCCGCAGCGAGTATTGCGGGTTGTCCGGAGGGACGCGCAACCGGCCGTTTTCATCGGAGGTCTCGCGGTCGGCGTCGCCGGTGGCTTGCGCGATCCAGGTTCCGTCGCAGGCGCGCAGGATCGGTTCGAGAGCGGTCACCAGGCCGCTGGCGGGCACCAGACATTCAATCCCGTCCGGGCGGTGAAAGTGCTCGTACGGTTCGCGATTGGAGACCGCCACCAGACGGCTGCCGTTCAGCCGGCCCTGCACGAAGACGCGCAGGCGGTCGGTGGTCCAGTGCGAATCGGCCGTATCGCGCAGCCGGGCTTCCTCTTCGGCCGCGGCGCGCGCCGCCGTGAAACTTGTCGCCAGCCGCGAGACTTCTCGCGTCAGGGGTTCGAACACCGGTTCTCCGGGCAGCGGGGGTGTGGCGCCTTCGCCCCCCATTCGGAGATCCTGCAGCCACTTCGCCATGCGCTGAACGGGCAGGCCCAATCCCCAGCGGATGGTGAGGAACGTAATCAAGAGAATCAGGATGGTTTGCAGCCCTACGCTGGCCAGGGTGCGCCGCCAGGTATCCGCCGAGCGCCGCTCGATGAAGGCCGCATTGTGGAACACCGCCAGCGTGCCGAGCATAGCCTGCGCCGGTTCCTAACGGGACCGCCGTCACTTGCATCAGGGCGCCGCCCAGACGCACGAAGTCCGCCTGCTCCGGCTGGTCCGAGCCTTTCCCGGAGTCTAACGCGGCTGCGGGAGGCAGGCCGTTGAGACGATTGAGCAGACCGGAACTGATCGCCACCGGCAAGCCGGCCGTATCGTACACGGCCATACCGACTAGCCTGGGGCCGCCCTTGACCCCATCCACGAACGTCTGCAATTGGGGATAGGACCGCCGGCTGAGGAGAGGTGCTACGGCCTTGGCCTGGGTTTCGGCCAGTTCTAACGCCTGGCGGCGAAGATCGCGTTCCAGTTCCCGGCGCTCTGACTGGACTTGCCTATAGGCAAAGCCCGTCGCCACGGCGGCGACGCCGAGGACCAGGAGCAACGCAAGCCGGAAGGTTAGACGCATATCGCTTCCTCATAGAACTCCCGGCACCCACCGTTCCTACCAGGATACCGCAGCAGGCGGCCCTAATCCATCCCAGGAGGCTGTTGAAAAAGGGGGACAGACGGCTCTGGCCACTCTCACGCTTGTACGTGAAATCAGGAGCATGCGGGAGGGGACAGAAGCCCTATCAGGGTCCCAACCGGTACACTTTGTCGATCGCGTACGCCTTGCCGTTGGCGTTCAGGATCGACACGCGCAGGCTCAACACGCCGGGCAATTTGTGCACGATCTCCTGGGGGATGTGCAGAGTCCCTTCGCGGCCGGTTCCCGCCACGCGGAATCCTTCGCCATCGAGCACCACCTCCGCCGTCCACTCGACCAGGAGCTCTCGCGTACCGCGCGTCGGCCGCACGATCTTCAGGGAATAACGCGGCGGCAGCGCCATGGAAATGTCTCCGTCGGGTTGGGCCACTTCGAACGGCATGTTCTTCGGATTCGTCTCGATTTCCTGAATCGGTACGCGCCGCGATTCGAATTTCCAGGATTTCAGCATCCCCTCTTTGTGCCCTTCGCGGGAAACGTGCAGCACCCAGTCGTGCGATTTATCGGGAGGCTCGCCCGTGAAGTGTTTCCCCTTGTATCCCTTCCCCTTGATCTGCTCGCCGGTCTCGGGATTGATCCAGGCCACGTCGTAGCCGTGATCCGCCACCGTCAGCTCCACCGGGCCGGGCTTCTCGACGTAAACGATGTACTCTACATCGTCCAGCGCCATGGCCCGCCCGCCGTCCACGTCGAAATACGGTTCCAGCTCCCAGTAGCGGTTTCCCGACATGAAGTCGAACCAGACCGTCATGTACTTGCCCGAACCCGAGGCCGGATACTGCCCGTTCATGGTGGCGTTCCACAGATCGCGCTCCGACTGGATTCCGGTGTTCACCGCCGGCATCGCGTAAAACTGGTGCTCCACGGCGCCCACGTTCGGATCGGGAGTGCCGTAGCTCAAGAAGCTCATCCATTGCTCACCCGCTTTATCACCCAACAACGGCGCAGAAGTCGTCTCCGCCATGGACGTGCGCGGATGATGGTAGGGATCGAGTGTCGCAATCTGTGTTCCCGCGTCTTTTAGAATCGCGTTTCCGCCCGGCAGCTTCTCGAACGCGGGCGCGCCCATCCAGGTGATGTTCAGCGCCGTGAAGCGCGCCACGATATCGGTCATGTACCGAGCCCTCCCCTGCCTGTCAGAAGGAATGCCGCCCAGGGCAATGTCGGCGACCAGTCCCTTTGCGTTGATCGCCCGAACTCGTTCCGCAGCTTCACGCAGATCGGTATCCGCCGCGATCGTCACCCGCAGGTGCGTGAACTTTTCGGCGGCTCTCTGTTCCACCGCGCGGTCGAAGTCCGCACGCGGGATCTTCGTGAAATCGTCGATCGCCGTCGCCATCCACAGGTGCTGTTTGTTGGTGCCTTCCCAGGCGAAGTGATGGACATTGGCCACGCGGACAAAGCCGGGCGAGTCCGATTCGGTGGCGGTGATCTTGCCTAACTGCCCGTCCAGGCGCTTCAAGTTGCTGGTCAACCGGTAATCCCAATCGCCGGGTTCGGTGGGCGCGAACCGCAGAACATACCGGTGATCGCCTTCCTGGAAGGCCGGGATCAGCAGGGTGCGTTTGGCCGAACGAAATTCGCCACGCAGTTCGACGCCGGCCGGGTTTTCGTTGGCATTGACGTCGAACGCCAGATCGCAGGCGCTCCAGGTAGGCTACGGTGCAGGTCGGCAGCTGGGCGAGTACCGGCACAGCGACGCACACTCCAACGGCCATCGCCCAATGCAACCCGCCCATTCTAATCCCCACTATATCGCGCTACAATTTGCTTCATGAAAACTGTCGCTTTCGCGCTGTTCGGTCTGCTGGGGGCCGTCGCCTTCGCCCAGAGTGTCCCCGAAATTCCGTTTGAATCGGTCCCGGATTTCTTCAAGCTGCCGCCGGACCTGTACTTCGGTGAAACCGCGGGAGTCGCGGTCAACTCGCAGGGCCACGTCTACGTCTTCAATCGCGGCAACAGCACCGGTCCCGCTTTTGGTGCCACCGCCGCGCAGGTGCTCGAGTTCGACAAAGACGGCCGGTATCTCCGCGAGATCGGCCACAACCTGTATGCCTGGTCCTTCGCCCATGCCGTGCGGGTCGACCCGCAGGATAACCTGTGGGCCATCGACAAAGGCTCGGACATGATCATCAAGTTCAATCCGCAGGGCCGCGTGACCATGGTGTTCGGCCGCAAGAAGGAAGCGTCCGAGGAAGCCCTTCCCTGGACCCGCGTCACTCCGCCGCGCCCGCCCGTGGACGGCCAGTTCCGCCAGCCTACCGACGTCACCTGGGATCCCGAGGGCAACACTTTCATCAGCGACGGCTACATCAATTCACGCATCGCCAAGTACGACAAGAACGGCGATTGGGTGAAATCCTGGGGCTCTCCCGTCACGAATCGCGACAATCCGGCTCCGGGCGAGTTCAACACGCCCCATAGCATCGCCGCCGACGCGCAAGGCAACATCTACGTGGCCGACCGCGGCAATCGCCGCATCCAGGTGTTCGATCACGACGGCAATTTCAAGAAGATCATCACCATCGACGTGCCGGTTCCGCCCGATGCCAAGCCCTGGTTCGGCCCCACGCCCACTGCGCAAGCCGCGGTCGCGCAGAGCGGAGCCCCCTGGGCCATCTGCATCACACCCGGTCCCGGAACCCAATACCTGTACAGCTCGGATGCCTTCCCGGGCCGCATCTATAAGCTGACGCTGGATGGAAAAGTGTTAGGGATGCTGGGTAAATCCGGCCGCCAACTCAAGGAGTTCGGCTGGATCCACGAGATGGCCTGCCCGTCGGAGAACGAGCTTTACGTGGCGGAGATTTTGAACTGGCGGGTTCAGAAGTTGATCCTGAATCCCAAGAAATAGAAAGCGGGTTTCAGCTCATCCGCTCATTGCCGACAGGAACTGCGCGTTGCTGGCGGTCTTGGACAGCTTGTCGATCAGCAGCTCCATGCTTTCGACCGGCGACAGCGGATTGAGCACCTTGCGCAGCACCCACACGCGGTTGAGTTCCTCGCGCGGCAGCAGCAGCTCTTCCTTGCGGGTGCCGGACTTGCTGATATCGATGGCCGGGAACACGCGCTTATCCATCAATTTGCGGTCCAGATGGATTTCCATGTTGCCGGTGCCCTTGAACTCTTCGAAAATCACGTCGTCCATGCGGCTGCCGGTGTCGACCAAGGCCGAGGCCACGATGGTCAGCGATCCGCCCTCTTCGATGTTGCGCGCCGCGCCGAAGAAGCGCTTGGGGCGCTGCAACGCGTTCGAATCGACGCCGCCCGAAAGCACCTTGCCCGACGGCGGAACCACGGTGTTATAGGCGCGCGCCAGACGGGTGATCGAATCGAGCAGAATCACCACGTCTTTCTTGTGCTCGATCAGGCGCTTGGCCTTCTCGATCACCATCTCGGCCACCTGCACGTGCCGCGAGGCGGGCTCGTCGAACGTGGAGCTGATCACCTCGCCCTTGACCGAGCGTTGCATGTCGGTCACTTCCTCGGGACGCTCGTCGATCAACAGCACGATCAGCGTGACTTCCGGATGATTGGCGGTAATGGAATTCGCGATGGACTGCAACAGCATGGTCTTGCCGGTGCGCGGGGCAGCGACAATGAGTCCGCGCTGGCCCTTGCCGATGGGAGTCAGCAGATCCATCACGCGTCCCGAGTAATTGTCCTTGGTCGGTTTCCATCTTCAGCCGCGCCTGCGGATAGAGCGGCGTCAGGTTGTCGAAGAAGATCTTGTTGCGGGCTTCCTCGGGCGGCTCAAAGTTGATCGCGTCCACCTTGATCAGCGCGAAGTACCGCTCGCCTTCCTTGGGCGGGCGGATCTGGCCGCTGACGGTGTCGCCCGTCCGAAGGTCGAAACGCCGGATTTGTGAAGGGGACACGTACACGTCGTCGGGTCCGGGCAGATAGTTGTACTCGGGCGCGCGCAGGAATCCGAATCCGTCGGGCAGGCACTCGAGCACGCCTTCGGAAAAAATCAGGCCGCTCTTGGTCGCCTGCTCCTGGAGGATCTTGAAGATCAGCTCCTGCTTGCGCAGCCCCGCGTAGCCCTGGACGCCCAGGTCCTTGGCGATGTCGTTGAGCTTCTGGATGCTCATGTCCTTGAGCTCCACCAGGTCGAGCGCGCTGCCGTTCTTGCCCAGGTTGCCCTGGGCGCGGCGGCGGTTGTCGAACATCCGCCCGCTGGGCTGCGGAGACGGCTCCGCCTTCTTTGCTTCGGTGGAGGGCGCTTCCGCGGCTGCCGGCGCGGGTGCGCCGTCGGGTGTCTTGGCTTCTGCCGGTGGTTTCGATTCAGGCGCCGGCGCCGTCTCGGCGGGCGGTTTAGACTCCACGGCCGCCTTGGGCTCGGCCCCTGCCTTATCGGCCGATTTGGCCTTGCGTCCGCCCTCGGGCTTGCCTTCCGGCTTGGGAGTCTCCTGCGGCGCCGGGTCCGGGTTTTGAGCAGGTTTTACTGCATCGTCTTTGTTTTCGAAATCGCTTGCCAAATTTCCCTCACTCCCCGGCCGGTGACGGCCGAGCATTCGAGCATCTCTCCGGAGTAGTGTTTCCGGAGCGCGCTCAGGCTTTGATGCCTTTCTTTCTGAGTCTTGAGCTTGTCAATTTTGGTAACAACTACCAGATAAGGGCGATTGTGGAACTCGAGCCAGTCCCGCAATTCGACGTCCTTCTCCATCCATCCGCGCCTGGCATCCAGCAGAATCACCGTCAGCTTCAGGGCGCTTCGTCCGAGCATGTACTGCTCGATCAGATCTTTCCACCGCGTCCGGACTTCCTGGGGGACTTTCGCGAATCCATATCCTGGCAGATCGACAAACCGAAAACCGTCGTCAACCTGATAGAAGTTGATCAACTGCGTACGGCCGGGCCAGGAACTGATTTTGGCCAGCCCGTCGGCCCCCACCAGCGCATTCAGCAGGCTGGATTTGCCGACATTACTGCGGCCCAGAAAAGCGATTTCCGGATCCGTCTCCGGCGGAAACTGCTCCGGTCTGGCTGCACTTATTATAAACCGAGCGGCCATAGGGAGAGGCCGGGCCAAGGAGCGACGGCTCCTCAGTGCGTTACTTTATTGTCTTCCCTGGACCGCTCCACGATCTCGGCTGCGGTTAGCAACCCCGCCATCGGCGCCATATCGATTTCCTTTTCGAGCGCCAGCTTCAGCACCTCGTCCATCGACGATACGAAGTGCATCTTCATTTCCTTGCGGATGATATCCGGCAGGTCCGGCAGATCCTTTTCGTTGTCGGCCGGCAGCACCACTTCCCGGATCCCATGCCGGTGCGCCGCCAGCAGTTTCTCTTTCAGCCCGCCGATGGGCAGCACCCGCCCGCGCACCGTGATCTCGCCGGTCATGGCGATATCGGCGCGCACCGGAATGCTGGTCAGCGCGCTGGTGATGCTGGTCGCGATGGTGATTCCCGCCGAAGGGCCGTCTTTCGGAATCGCGCCCTCGGGAACGTGCAGGTGAATGTCCAGGTGCCGGTAGAAGTCGCGCGGCAGCCCGAAGTGATGGGCGCGCGAGCGCACGTAGCTCATCGCCGCCTGGGCCGATTCCTGCATCACGTCGCCCAGCTTGCCGGTGGTGGTCAGTTTCCCGCGGCCTTCCATAATCGCGGCTTCCGTGCCGAGGATGGATCCGCCCACCTCGGTCCAGGCCAGCCCCAGGGTCGCGCCGATTTCGTTCTTCTTCTCGGCTTCCTGTTCGCGAAACTTCTGAGGACCCAGCAGTTCGTTCACCTTCGCGGCGGTGACCACCGTCTTGGGATGTTCCTTCTTCTTGCGGTTCGGCCTGCGCATTCACCACCGAGCGAGCCACCTTGCGGCAGACGTTGCCGATCTCGCGCTCCAGGTTGCGGACGCCGGCTTCGCGCGTGTAGTGCTGGACCAGTTCCTCGATGCCTTCCTCGGTGAACTCGATCTGTTCATCGCTCGCCAGTCCGGTTTCCTTGCGTTGCTTGGGAACCAGGAAGCGCTTGGCGATCTCCATCTTTTCGATCTCGGTGTAGCCCGAGAGCCGGATCACTTCCATGCGATCCTGCAGCGCCGGCGGGATGGTGTGCATCACGTTGGCCGTGGCGATGAAGAATACCTGGCTCAGGTCGTACTCGACGTCCAGGTAGTGATCCATGAACATGTAGTTCTGTTCCGGATCGAGAACTTCCAGCAGCGCCGCCGACGGGTCGCCGCGGAAGTCGGTCGACATCTTGTCGATTTCGTCCAGCATGAACACCGGGTTGCGCACGCCGGCTTTCTTCATCATCTGGAGAATCTGTCCGGGCAGGGCGCCGATGTAGGTACGCCGATGGCCGCGAATTTCCGCTTCATCCCGCACGCCGCCCAGCGACAGGCGCACGAACTTGCGTCCGGTGGCCTTGGCGATGGACATCCCTAGAGACGTCTTTGCCGACGCCGGGAGCCCCGACAAAGCACAGGATGGATCCCTTGGGATCCTTGACCAGGCGCCGCACCGCCAGGAATTCGAGGATGCGTTCCTTGATCTTTTCCAGGCCGTAGTGATCGCCTTCGAGCACCTTCTGCGCGAAGGGCAGATCGCGGATTTCCTTGGAGCGCTTCTTCCATGGCACGGCCAGCAGCCAGTCCAGATAATTGCGCGAGACGGTGGATTCGGCCGACATGGGCGGCATCTGCTCCAGCCGCTTCAGCTCGGCCATGGCCTTTTCCAGGGCGTCCTTGGTCATGCCGGCGGCTTCGATCTTCTTCTTCAGCTCGTCGAATTCGCTCTTTTCGCCCCGGCCCAGTTCCTTCTGGATGGCCTTGATCTTCTCGTTGAGGTAGTATTCCTTCTGCGCCTTTTCCATCTGGCGCTTCACGCGGCCCTGGATGGTGCGGTCGACATTGAGCTTCTCGATCTCGATGTCGAGCATCTCCGCGACGCGCGTCAGCCGGTCGATGGGATCGAAGATCTCGAGCAGCTCCTGCTTTTCCTCGATCGAAAGCTGCAGATTGGCGCCGACCGTATCGCTGAGCTTGCCCGGATCGTCGGTGCGAACCGCGGCCACCATGCTGTCGTAATTGACGTTCTGGCTGATCTTGACGTACTGCTCGAACAGGTTGGTGACGCGCGAGATCAGCGCGTCCAGCTGCGGCCCGGCTTCAATGCGATAGCTGAAGGTCCGCACGGTGGCGCGGAAGTATCCGTCTTCTTCGCTGACGCTGACGACTTTCCCGCGCTCGACGCCTTCGACCAGCACCTTGATGTTGCCGTCGGACTGGCTCAGGCTCTGCACGATATTGGCGACGGTCCCGACGGAGAAAATCTCGTCCGGACGGGGCTCATCGACGCTGGCATCGTGCTGCGTGGCCAGGAAGATCTTGCGATCCCCCGCCAGCGCCTCTTCCAAGCGCCCGCACGCTCGATTCGCGGCCAACCACGAACGGCGTCATCATGTGCGGAAAGATCACGACGTCCCGGATGGGCATCATCGGGAGCTTTCGTGAATCGGATTTTTCTTTGGAAGTGATCATCCTGCCTTTTCCAACAGCGCCATATTAATCTTCTGCGTCATGACCATCTCTTTGGTCACCAGGAACTCGCGCACTTTTTTATACGACGGCAAGTAGTACATCAGGTCGAGCATCAGATCCTCCAGGATCATCCGCAACCCGCGCGCGC
>CAVXFR010000010.1:0-27283 GCA_963761045.1 Terriglobia bacterium
AGCCATGCGGACGAATGGTCACCTTAACGGTCGAATCGATGGTTCCGGACGCGCAGGGCCGAAAAAGAGCTTCCTGGCATCTGCCGGGGTTTGAAAAAAAGCCTTCGGACTCACCCATCTTCATGTCCGGTAGCACGATAAACGGCGTCGGTCCGCGCCAAGACCCTAGATCCGCCTCGTGGACGTCCGCAAGGGAAATAAGTCTCTTCTAGCGTCTCCTGAAGACTTGCCAGAAACATCTGTTTTTTGGACGGCTTCCGCGGCCATCGGCAGCCCTTTGGATTGTTCGTCGTTCATAGGGCCTCCGCTGATGGTTTTTGGCAGGGGTTGTGGTGTGCGAGGGCGGCCTCATAGGCCCGACGAACGCTGCCATTGCTTGAATGCAGCCTACGAGCGATTACTGGCCATGGAAGCTGCTCAATACGGCGGAGCCGGATTACCGCGTCCCCGTCGATGACAACTCTGGGTCTTCCGATGGGTCGTCCGGATCGTGTACCGTTCCGCTGGGCGTGGTCCAGCCCGGAAATGACGCGTTCCCGAATGATGCTCCGCTCCAGCTCTGCCATGGCCGCGATCACCGTGAACATGGCCTTGCCCATGGGTGTACTGGTATCTACTGCCTCCTGGTGGGAAACAAAGTCGATACCAAGGGCACGAAACTCCTCCAGTGCGGAGACCAGTTGTTTTACACTGCGGGCGAAGCGGTCGAATCGCCAAACCACCACTGCGTCGAACTGACCTCGCCGGGCGTCTTTCATGAGGGCGTCGAGGCCGGGCCGTCTTTCCCTGGCACCGCTTGCCCGGTCGGAGTAAACCCGGTGGAGCGTCCAGCCCCGTTGAGTGACCAGATCTCGGAGTGGTTGCTCCTGAACTTCAAGGTTCTGGATGAAATTGACCGCGTCACCCTGCTTGGACTTGCTGGCAGTGGAAACCCGGACATAGATTGCTACCCTCTTCATCACTCGCTCCTGGGAGAACGAACCAAGGGAGAACGGGCAACGGCCCGGCCTCCCCCGAGCTGTGATGAGGGCGAACTACAGACCGGCTCCCCAAGCCAGATTCATCCCGCTGGCGCATCCCGGCGGACCAAGAGTTTTGGAATGAAACGGAATGAAATTGACTTTTGGAATGTCTGTAAGTTCTTGAAAACGTGGTGGCCAGGGACGGAATCGAACCGCCGACGCCAGCCTTTTCAGGGCTGCGCTCTACCAACTGAGCTACCTGGCCGGGAGGGAAATCCTACGGGGCTCCCACATTTTATCACGCGGCGCTTTTCAACCGCTATCCTCGCGGCTACTCCCCGTGTTCGCGGTAAGAACTCTTTCAGAACGCGATTGCCTACTTCCCAATGCAAAAGGTCGAAAAAATCCGGTTCAGGATGTCATCGGCCGTGGTCGCTCCGGTGATCGCATCGATCGGCCGCAACGCGGCGTAGAGGTCGAGCAAAATCATCTCATGCGGGATGCCCACCGTGGCCGCGGTGCGGGCTTGCGCCAGAGCCTCGCCCGACTCCTGTAAGAGTTGTTCGTGGCGCAGGCTGGTAATGAACCCGCCTTCTTGCTCAAGGCGTCCCTCCGGGACGACCACATTCACAATGGCCTGCCGCAGCTCTTCGATCCCCGAGCCGGTAAGCGCGGAGACCGCCAGCGCGCCAGCCACCTCTGCCCTGTGCGCCAGATCGGATTTATTCACTACGATCAAGGCTTTGCCCGCACTGCGCGCCCGGCCGATCAGGGCCTCATCTTCACTCGTCAGGCTTTGGGAAGCGTCCACCACCACCAGGGTCAGATCGGCGTCCGCCATCGCCTGATAACTGCGCTCGATCCCCAGCGATTCGACCACGTCCTGTCCCAGCCGGATGCCCGCGGTATCCAGAAGCTTCACCGGAATGCCGCCGAGCGAAGCCGTTTCCGACACCACGTCGCGCGTGGTTCCCGGGATCTCCGTCACGATGGCCCGGTCTTGTTCCAGCAGCCGATTAAAGAGGCTGCTTTTGCCGACATTCGGCCGCCCCACGATGGCGAGCGTGAATCCTTCGTGCACCAGCTTTCCGTAGGCAAAGCTCGCGGCGAGCGCAGCAACCGATGCAAGGATCGGTTCGAGCCGCCGCAGAATTTCCTCCGCCGGCGCGACGCTGATGTCATCCTCCGCGAAATCGATTCCGGCTTCGAGCAGCGCGATCAACTCCAGCAGTTGCTCTTTCACCGGTTTCAGCCGCCGCGAGACCGATCCTTCCGCCTGCTGCGCGGCGACACGTGCCTGATACAACGTAGTTGCATCAATGAGATCGCGGATCGCCTCGGCTTGCGGCAGATCGATGCGGCCGTTGAGGTAGGCGCGCAGCGTGAACTCGCCCGGTTCCGCCAGCCGCGCGCCGGTCTGGCACAGGCGTTCGAGAGCATACCGCAGCACCACGGGCGATCCATGGCAGGCGATTTCGATCACATCTTCAGCGGTATAAGAGCGTGGCGCGGCGAAATAGGTGACGACCACTTGATCGACAACGTGGCCGTCCGCATCCGCCAGACTGGCGAGCGTTGCGGACCACGGCTTCCAGGCGGGCGGCCCATCCGGGAATCGCAGGACGCGTTCGGCCAGCGCGAGCGCATCGGGGCCGGAGACTCGGATGATCCCGATTCCGCCACGACCAGGAGGCGTAGAGACGGCCGCGATGGTGTCACCGGTGCGCACAACGGGAGTTATACGGAAGGTGTTAAAACCGCGGACCGCTCCGGCGACGGTCCGCGTGGCCCGCCACCTGGGCCACCGCGACGCTCGCGTCTCCGCGAAAAGGGGGACGTCCGCGGACGCTGTCCTCTTCCGGACGCGGACGCGGCGGACGAATCGGCTCGGGCAAAACCTTCAAGTCGGCGGGAACCACCACGACCTGCCGGATGGGACCTTCTCCCACGCTCTCGCTGCGCACTTCGGTCTCGTCACGCAGAGCCAGGTGCAGGATGCGCCGCTCGCGGCTGTTCATGGGGCTGAAGTGGAACGGCATGCGCGACTTTTTGACGCGTTCGGCGGCCGCCTGCGCGCTCATGCGCAGTTCCTGAATGCGCAGCATCCGATAATCGTTGGCGTCGAAGCACAGCAGCGAATGTTCCTCGGGAGCCATCCGCAGCACCTCGGAGGTCAGCTGCTCCAGAGCCAGCAGCAATTCCGCCTTGTTCGCCAGAAGCAGATCCACATCCTGTCCGCCAAAACGGACCAGGACATCGGGATTCTCGAAGTCCGGATGAACGGTTTCCCCCGCGGTCACCGTGTAGGTCAACGCAAATCCGGCTCGGCGGATCATCAGATCCAGGAACTCGCGGATGCGCGGCTCGGAGTCCGCTAGCGTAAACTTCTTTGACACGGTGTCAGGTCCCTATCTCTTCTTTTTGGGGGGCGGACTCGGTATAGCCACTACGGGCGCAGGCGTCCCCCGGTTGAGAAACCATTGCTGCGCGACACTTACCAGACTGCTGGTCATGTAGTATAGTACCAATCCCGCAGACAAGTAGTAAAAGATATATAACAACAGCAACGGCATGAACAGCATCATCTTCTGCTGGGTCGGATCCATGCCCGGGCTGGGCGTCATCTTTTGCTGCAGGAACTGCGTGCCCGTCATCAGAAGGGGCAACACGTGGATGGCCAGGGTTTCGGGCTGCGAAAGATCGTGCACCCACAGCCAGCTCGCTCCGCGCATGATGATGGCGACCTTCAGCACCGTGTAGAAGCCGTACAGAAACGGGAGCTGGATCAGCATCGGGATACATCCGCCCACCGGATTGACGCCGTGCTGTTTATACAGCGCCATCGTTTCCGCCTGCTTTTCCTGCTGGCGCGGATCGCGCATCGGCAGATCTTTATACTTGGCGTTGATCGCCTGGATCTGCGGCTGCAGGGCCTGCATCTTCTTGGACGACCGCATTTGCGTAAAGCGCAGCGGGAACAGCACCATATTGATGGCGATCGTCACCGTCACGATGGCCCAGCCGAAATTTTCGCCGGTTACGTGTTTCGCCGTCCAGGTCAGAACCAGAAACAACGGTTTGGCGATGAACCCGAAGTATTTTCCCCAGTCGATCAACTGGTCCAGCTTGGGGTTTACCGAGCGCATGATGTCGGTATCCTTGGGGCCGATGAACGCGTTGAAGGAATTCAGGCCGGAGCCGCCAACGGCCATGCCGATCCGTTTTTCATCCTTCCCGTCGGGGCCGGGAACCGGGTCGGAGTAGGTGGTCAACTCGAGGCCTCCGCTCGCGGAAGGAAGAACGACGGCGGTGAAATAGCTGTCTTCAATCCCGGCGAACGAGTACTGGCCGCTGGTGTTGACGGGGCCCTTGTCCGCCGACTTCAGAGCGTTATGTTCCAGCTTGGAGTTCGCTTCGTCGTAGTAAAGCGTGTCCTCCACGCTGGTCGGGTTGGGGAGTGTCTGGTCGCCGAAACCTCCGCGCCATGCAAGGGAATGTGGGATCAGCACGCCGTTGTCGACGACCTGGGAAGTGATCTGCACCAGGTAGCTCTTGGGCATGAACTGGAAGGTCTTCTTGGTAGCCGTCCGCCCATCGGAGTATTCGAACGTCACCCCGAGGTTGTCCGCGGACCGGTCCACTTTAAAGAGCCCCTGGTTGGGGTCCTTGGGCGGCGTCTGGTTGCGGAACACCAGCGCGAACGGCGCCGGCACTTTTGAGAGCGCCCGGGTATTCACCAGCTCCAGCGGCTGCCCTTTGCCGTCTTTGTATTTTTTGAGAATCCAGCTCCGGACCACCGCGCCTTGATTCGAAAACCGCACGCTGTAGAGGTCGGTCTCGATGGTGAATTCTTCCGCCTGGCTGGCGTGCACCTGTCCGGGAAGCTCGGCCACCGGTGTCGGTGGTGCTGCGGGTGCGGCAGGGGCCGGGGCGGGCTTGGGGGTGTTATCGGACGCGGCGGGTGTCTGGCGGTCTGCGCGGTCTGCGCCGGCGCAGTCACGGGCGGCGGCGGTGGCTTGTAGATGTAGTTCCAACCCAACAGCACGATCCCCACCAGCACGAAAGCCAGCAGGAGCCGCGTCTCCATTGTCAGTTCCTTCTTTTCCATACTCGGAGAGGCCGGGCGGTGTTAGCGGACCGGGTCGAAACCTCCTTGATGGAAAGGATGGCAGCGGGACAGGCGGCGCAGGCCCAGGCCCACGCCTTTCACCACACCGTGCTTCTCGATGGCTTGCCTCATATACTCCGAACAGGTCGGATGAAAACGGCACGCCGAGGGGAGCAGGGGAGACACGAATAACTTGTAGCCTCGCAGAAGCGCAAAGGCCGCGGCGCGCGCCGCGAAACGGAACCAAGAACAGATCGTGCCGCGGTCCGTTTTGCGCGCCTTTTCTAGAAGGCCGATCGCGATCATGCGAGGCACCATTAGCGCGCGTTGCATTGCTCGATCACCTTTCTGAGAGCGCGTTCGAGGTCCGCGAAGGGCGCGGCGAGCGCTGTACGGCGGGGGTTAAGGACGATATCCCAGCCCGGATTGAGTTCGGCGCGGTGGCGCCGGAACGCCTCTCGCAGACGCCGCTTGATGCGGTTTCGGACCACGCTTCCGCCGATCGCGCGGGGAACCGTGAGTCCGAGTCGAGCGCGGGAGCCGTCTGGACCGCTCCCGTCTGGACGCGCCAGGCAAAAAGCGGCGAACAGAGGGCCGGGAATGCGCTTGCCGTTGTCATAGACTTTGCGGAAATCGGCGGAGCGCAGAACAGGACGAAAAGGGGGCGCCACCGCCAGCCGGATCAAACGGCGTGGGCGTAGCGAACGGCCTTCTCGTCGCTTACGGTCAGTTTATGACGGCCACGGGCCCGGCGGCGCGATAACACGGCCCGGCCGTTCTTGGTCTTCATGCGCTCACGAAATCCGTGCGTTTTGGCGCGCTTGCGATTGTTAGGTTGAAATGTCCGTTTCGGCATATTGGCTTACGTAGCGCGCGCAACGCCCTGAGCGCAGGCGCCTCTTTCGATGGGGTCGTTTGTAGACCAATCCAGTATAACAAACGGTTTGCGTCCCTCCACGGTTCCCCTAAAATCCGGCCAAAAGCTCGAAATCAACGTTTCCGCCGGACAGCACGATCCCGACGCTGCCCAGACCGGGCGGCAGCTTCCCGAACAGCGCCGCGGCGGCCCCCACGGCGCCGCTGGGCTCCACCAGGATCTTCATCCGCGTCAGCAGGAACTTGACCGCGGCGCGGATCTCATCGTCGCTCACCAGGACCACCTGCTCGACGTTCCGCTGCAAAATCGGGAAAGTGAGGGCGCCCGGAACCGGCGTGCGCAGCCCGTCGGCGATGGTATCCGGAGGCGGAATTTCGATGCGCTTGCCCGCCTGGAGGGATAGAAACGCGTCGTTGCCCTTCTCCGGCTCCACGCCGATCACCCGAATCCCGGGCCGCAGGTGCTTGGCCGCGATCGAGCAGCCCGCCATCAACCCGCCGCCCCCGATGGGCGCGACCAACGCGTCCAGCTCGGGAACTTCTTCGAGCAGTTCCAGAGCCGTGGTTCCCTGGCCGGCGATGATCCAAGGATGATCGAACGGCGGCACCAGCGTGGCGCCGGTGTCGGCCGCAATACGCGCCCCGATGGCCGCGCGGTCGTCGCGGAAGCGGTCGTAGTTCACGATTTTCGCGCCCTGAGCGCGTGTCGCTTCGAGCTTCGAGCGGGGCGCGTCCGCCGGCATGACCAGCGTGGCCGGAATTCCCATGGCGCGCGCGGCGATCGCGACGGCCTGCGCGTGATTGCCCGAGGAAAATGCCACTACCCCGCGCGGAAGATCCGCTTTGGGAATCGAAAATACGAAGTTCGACGCGCCGCGGATCTTGAACGCGCCCCCGGTCTGGAAGTTTTCACATTTGAAAAACGCCGTAGTTTTCGCCTCGGCATCGAAGCCGTGGGAGCGCATGACCGGCGTTTGTTTGGCGATCCCTTCGATGCGCACGGCGGCCTGGCGGACATGCTCGAAGGTAACCTCCGGCTGCACGATTTCAGTAGCCGGCATGTTTGTCCACCAGGTTCAGCAGCGGTTGGTTGGCCCGAAAACGGTGCAGGTTTTCGAGGAAGCACTCGACGGCCAGATGAACGAAGTCCTGCACGTGATCGGCGGTGTGCGGCGAAAGCAGGACGTTTCCCAGCCGGTAGAACGGATGTCCGGCCGGAAGCGGCTCGACCGCGAACACATCCAGCGCCGCGCCGCGGATCTTCCCGGCTTCCAGAGCCGCAACCAGAGCCGGCTCATTCACCACGGCGCCCCGGCCCACGTTGATCAGCACGCCCGAGGGCTTCATGGCGGCGATCTGCGGCGCGCCGATCATCCCGCGCGTTTCCCCGGTCAGCGGCGCGGCCAGCAGCACGTAATCGCTCGCGGCCATGAGTTGGTTGAGCTCGGAGGGAGCGAAGCTTTGATCGACCAGGGCATCGTTCTGGAACAGCTCCGGACGGCGCCTGAGCGCCACGATGCGCATGCCGAATGGCCGGGCCCGCTCCGCCGCCGCGCGGCCGATCCCGCCGTAGCCCACGATCCCCAGCGTCTTGCCCTGGATTTCCTCGGTGGTGAACGCCTCCCAAACGCCGGCCTGCTGCTGGCGGATCATGCGCCGCATGTTGTAGGCGAAGTACAGGATCGCCCCAATGGTCCACTCCGCCAGCGACACGCGAAACACGCCGCGTCCGTTGGTCAGGGGCAGGGGACTGGCCAGCACTTCCGGAAGGAGGACGTTATCGACGCCGGTCCACAGCGAGTGAATCCACCGGGCCCGCCCGGCCGGTGGTATCGCGGCGGTCAGCAGGGATGGATTCGACGTTCCGTTCACGATGACGTCGGCTTGCGGAGCGTACTCGCGTACCTTCGCCGGATCGTTGGCGACCAGAACCTGAATATCATCGGAACCGAGGTTTCCCAGCAGTTTCAGCCACGAAGCCGACGGATCGGCGAGGACGAGCAGAGTCAAAGACATACCCACCTCTCAGAATAACGTGCCAGGTCTCTAAATAACGTGTCAAACTGAGAATGTGCCTGAGTATTGCACCTGCGGCGCGCAGCTTCCCGACGACGCGCGGTTCTGCCATAAGTGCGGCAAGCCGCAGCGCGAGGAAGATCTGGTGGTCGAGGAGCAACCGATTGTTGTCGCGCTACCGCCACCGCCACCGCCGCCACCGGCCGAGCCCCCTCCCATCAGTTTTCGGAATGCGACAGCCGTCCGGGTGGCGCTGGCGACAGGGATTCCCGTGGTTCTGTTAACAGGTCTGCTCTCGGCCATCGCCGGGCCGCTGACCCTGGCGCTTCCCGTGGCGGGAGGGATTTTCGCCGTGTATCTTTATCGCCGGCGGACCGGCGAGAGAATCACGGTGATGGCCGGGGCGCGCCTGGGATGGATTTCCGGCATCATCGTCTTCGCGATCCTTACCCTGCTGTTGACCGTGATGGTGCTGATGCTCTCGCAGCCGGAATTTCTGCAGAGCGCGCGGGATCAGATGGCCAAGATGTCGTCCGCGTCTCAAGAGGAACTCACCCGGAACCTCGATCTGCTGAGGACGCCGTCCGGACTGGCCGTGGCTTTGCTGAACGCTTTCCTGACCTACACGCTGTTAACGGCTCTCGGCGGCGCGGTCGGAGCCAAGCTTCTGAACCGGAACTGAAGCCGCCCGCCGGACCATCGCCACGCCCGCGAAGATCACCGCCATGGCGCCCGCCTCGCGCAGCCCGAAATGCTCCCGGTAAACCCACCAGCCCAGAAAGACCGCCACCACGGGATTGATGTAGGTATAGATCGATACGGTGGCCGGGGGCAGCCGGCTGAGCGCCAGCGCAAAGCAACCGTATCCGACGATGCCTCCGAAAATCGCCAGGTACACGACGGCCCCCATGCCGCGCGCCGTCCAGTGGGCGGCAGGCAACTGAAAGACGCTGGGCAACAGCAGAGTCAGCCCGGTACTGAGCTGCTGCACGCCACCCATCACGAAGGGGTGCGCACGCGACCGCCGGTTACGCTGCAGCAGCGAGCCCAGGGCCCAGCTCGCGCCGCTCACCTGCAGGATGAGGAACGCCAGCACGACCGCGCCTCCCGAAGCGAAGGTGTGTTGCGTCCAGGCGGTCCGGGCCGCCGGAGCCACCAGCAGCAGCACGCCCGCGAATCCCACCAGCAGTCCCCGTATGGTGGGCGCATGCAGCCGCTCGCCGCCCGGCAGAAGCGCATCGATGCCGACGAACCAAAACGGCGAAGTGGTCACGAACAGCGAAGCGAGCCCCGTGGGAATCCACTGCTCCGCCACCGCCAGAGTGCCGTTGCCCACGCCGATCACCATCAGGCCGTACCCGGCGGTGATCCACAAGTCGCGTCCCCGCGGGAGTCGCGCGCCGATCATCGCCGCCACGCTCAGCGTCAGCGTTCCCGAGATCAGGTTTCGCAGGCACACCAGCAGCACGGGCGAAAAGGAATCCAGGGCGATGCGGATTCCCAGGTAGGTGGTGCCCCAGAAAAAACACACACAAATCAGCGCCAGATACGCCGTAAAGTGTGGATGATCCCGCAAGGTTTCGAGATACCATGTTAGCTTGATTCTCACGCTCACCATCAATCCCGCCATCGACCGCACCATTGTTTCTGACCGTCTCGCGTTCGAGGATCGCGGCTATATTTTGTCGCGCGGCGAAGCCGCCGGCGGCCGGGGCGTGAATGCCTCTCAGGTGATTCACGCGTTCGGCGGAAAAACTCTCGCGCTGCTCACTTCCGGGGGCGCGATCGGCAAACGCATGGAACACTTCCTGGGGGAGATGGCATTCCCGTTCGAAGTAGTCCGCGTGCACGCGGAGGGTCGCGCGAATCTGACCATTTCGGATAAGCAGGGCTTGACCATCAAGCTGAACGAAATCGGCGCACCACTGGAGGAAAAGGAAGTGAAAGCGGTGCGCGACCTGGTCGAGGCCCGTCTCAAAAAAGCCACCTGGCTGATGATCTGCGGCAGCACCCAGCCCGGCGTGCCGGCCAACTTTTATGCCGAAATCATCGCGCTGGCCAAGAGCCACGGCGTCCGGACGCTGCTCGATACCGATGGCGACGCGCTCAATCACGCGCTGGAGGCCAAGCCGTCTGTGATTTCTCCCAATCAGCAGGAAGCCGAGCGCTTGCTCGGGCGCGCCATCATCACCCGCAGCCAATCCCTGGAGGCGGTCCAGCGCATCCACGACATGGGACCGGAAGCCGTGATTCTGTCGCTGGGCAGCCGGGGCGCGCTGGCCTCATCCTCGGAAGGACTTCTGGAGGCGCTGCCGCCGCGCGTGGAGGCTCTCTGTCCCATCGGCGCGGGCGATGCGCTGGCCGCGGCCTTTGTCTGGGCCACGGAGAAGAAGAAGCCGTTCGCCGACGCGCTCCGCTGGGCCGTGGCGGCGGGAACCGCCAGCGCCGCGCAGCCCGGCATGAGCTTCGCGACCCTCGACCAGACCCGGGCTATCTACAAGCAGGTGGAAGTCCGCCCCGCGCGCTAAGAAATTAAAGGTGTCAGACACCATTCATTTCAGCGCTTCTTCTTGCGTTTCTTGAAAAACAGATCCGGCGACTTCATGCGCGTCGAGATCAGCACCAGGAACATCACCAGCAGGGACACCAGCGTGGCGACCGAGCCGATCACCAGGTAGTCGGAATCCTTCAATGGCGCCGGCATCAGCCTGGTCATCACCAGCGCCGCCACGCCGAACACGCAAATGCCGCCCAGAACCAGGAGGATCTGCTTCATCAGTCGTACTTCTCGTAGAAAATTTGCTTCCGGTCGAATCCCTGGCCCTTCAAAACGCCCCGGACGTCATCTACCATTTCTTTAAGCCCGCAGAGGTAGAAATCCACGTCGCGACGGTCACCGATGGCTTCCGCCAGATGTGCCTGCACCCGGCCCTGGCGTCCTTTCCATCCCGCTTCCGGACGAGTCAGGGTCGGCCAGAATCGAAAGCGTGGATGGCGCCGCGCCATTTCTTCGAACTCCTCGCGGTACAACAAATGCGACTCGTAGCGCACGCCGAACAGGAGGGTAAAGGCGGGCGAGGACGCCTTCAAGTGGGCTTGCAGAATCGACCGGAACGGCGCGACGCCGGTGCCGGTGGCGATGAAAATCGAATCGCGGGGAGCCTGCTGCCGCAGCACGAACATGCCCAGGGGCTGGCGCATTTCCATGCGATCGCCCGGCTTCATCTGGAACAATCGCGGAGATAAATGCCCGTGCTCCACCTCGTTCAGGCACAGCTCAAACCGGTTGGTTCCCGACGGCGCGGAGGCCAGCGAATACGCGCGCGTAATCTTCTTGCCTTCGACCACGTCGGTGAACGATGTGAACTGGCCCGGCAGGAAATCCAGCCGCTCCACTCCCAGGGCTTCGAATCCGAAGTGCCGCACGCCTGGCGCAATCTCCCGCGAGTCGATCAGCCGTGCTTCCATGCCGTGATCTACAGCGCCGCTTCCCGGGCGCGGTCGAGCAGCGCGTCGACCATGGCCGGATGCTGGTCCAGCGGCGCTGTCACTTCAATCGCCAGCCCCGGATGCGCGCTCTTGACTTTGTCAATCAGCCTCGGCAGATCGCGCTGCAGGTGCAACCCGAGCGTCAGGAAGTAGGGCACCACAACCACGCGCGAAACATTTTTTTTCGCAAGCGACTCCAGCGCTCCGGGCAAATCCGGCTGGCCGCCTTCGAGGAACGCCGCCACCACGGTTTCCAGTCCTCCGCGCCGCGCCATTTCGGCCGCGACAGCCCGAACCGCATCGTTGGCGGATTCGACGCTCGAGCCGTGGGCAAAAATCACGTAGGCCGTACTCATCAGGCCACCACTGCCGGCTGTTCCTGCACCGGAAAGTACGTGCGGAGGAAATCGAAAAACGCGCGTCCGCGCCGCCTCCCGTTGTTGTGCTGCAACTCCAGCCTCTGCAGGAACACCAGCGCTCCCAGCAGGTCGGCGTCGCGCAGGGTCTGCATGCCGCTGGTTTCGGCCAGCCGCTTGCGAAGCTCCTCGATCGCCTGCTTCAGCGCTTCCTGGATCTCGGCCGCGTAAGGATTGGGCGGCCGGGTTTCATAGATCAAGCCGGACTCGAGTGTCCGGTAGGTCTTGATGAGCGCCTCCAGGCCCTCGCGCGCGTCGCCGTCGACACACCGGCGCGCTTCCATCACCCGCGCCAAGGAATGCGCCAGCCACATGACCACGTGTTCCTGCTTGCGGATGAAATCTTCGCTCACGCGGATGTCCTTGTTGGGAAGATCGTCCTCTGTGAGCGCCACGGGCCGGTCATGCGCGCGAGCCTCGCGGAGATACTCGCAATCCAGCGGACAATCCACGCTATTTTCCCGTTCCGTGCCGCAGCAGGCGGGACATATTTCGCCCTCCACGCCCGGACAGTGCCGCTTCGCGCGCCTCTTCCCGCACAACTTGCAAGGAGTATTCACCGCTGAGTTACCCTCATCGTATCATCGGAGAGTGCCGCGTACCGATCTGTACTTAAAAGTCGAACTCGATCTGGACCAGAAGGAATCCCCGGAGCGCGTGGCTTCCGAGATCTGCCGGCTGATCCGCCGGGTCTACGGCGTCCGCAAGGCCGAAGTTTCCAGCATGGTGGAACGGGACGAGTCCTGACTGATAAGCTTGCAACTGAAGCGCAAATGAAGCATGGAGGAAAGCCGATGAAGCTCAAATTGATTGCCGCCTTAACTCTGGGCGCGGGATTGTTGTCCGCCGCGGAAGCCCCGGAACGCCTGCAAGCCGCCGCCGACGCCCTGAAGGAAGTCATGGGAATCCCCGATAAGTCCATCCCGCAGGAACTTCTCGACCGTGCCGACTGCATCGTCATCGTTCCCGGCTTGAAAAAGGGCGCCTTCATCTTCGGCGCAAAATACGGGCGTGGATTTGTCTCCTGCCGGCGCCCGGGCGGCGTAGGCTGGTCGGCGCCCGGCTCCATTCGCGTGGAAGGCGGGAGCTTCGGCTTCCAGATCGGCGGCACGGATACCGACGCATTCATGCTGGTGATGAATGACAAGGGCATGGACCGGCTGCTTTCGACAAAATTCACCCTCGGCGCGGACGCTTCCGTGGCGGCCGGCCCGGTAGGCCGCTCCACACAGGCGGAAACCGACGCTGCTCTGACGGCCGAGATCCTCACCTGGTCCCGCCAGCGGGGGCTTTTTGCCGGCGTCTCGTTGAGCGGCGCCACCTTGCGCGAGGATTCGGATTGGAACCAGGATCTGTATGGTAAGAAGATCACTAATCGCGACATCATCACCAAGGGCAACGTGGCGGCCCCCAAAGCGGCGAGCGCCCTGCTCTCCGAGCTCAACCGCTACTCCAGCCGCAAATAGCAGGGGTCGCAAATAGCAAGGGCCGCAAATACTATGGACGATTCGGAAGTGCGCAACGACATGCGCGATGACTGGAACGCGCGCGCCCGCGAAGACGCCGGTTACTACGTCGCTTTCGGCCGCCGCGAACAGAACGACGCCGATTTCTACTCGACCGCCACCGAGGTCATCAACAGCCTGGAATCCGAGTTGCGCCGCGTGCCGCCGCCGCAGCGCAGCCAATGGAAAGCCCTCGAGATCGGCTGCGGCCCCGGACGCCTGATGCGCCCCCTGAGCCGCCACTTCGCGGAAATCCATGGCGTGGACGTTTCCGATGAGATGATCGCACTGGCGCGCGAGCGGCTGCGCGACATTCCCAACGCGCATCCCCATGTCAGCGATGGGGCGAGTCTGGCCGAATTTCCCGACGGGTGGTTCGACTTCGTTTATTCTTACGCCGTGTTCCAGCACGTGCCCAGCCGCGACGTCATCGCCGCGTATATGCGGGAGACGCATCGCGTGCTGAAAACCGGCGGTTTTGCGCGACTCCAGTTCAATGGAATGCCGGCTCGCGATACTTCCTTCGACACGTGGGCCGGCGCGCGCGTCACTTCGAGCGAAATTTTAGAATTCACCCAATTGCACGACATCCAGCTCCTGGCCCTGGAAGGCGCCGGAACGCAGTACCTGTGGACCACCTGGCGGAAGCAGCCGCAGGGCTGGCAAGCCCAGCAGGCCGAGCGCCAGTTTCCCGATACCACCTCTCGGGTCCGGCGCGTCACGAATTCGCACAGCTCGGAACCCGGAGCGCCGTCGCGCGGCCGCTATGCGTCCATCTCTCTGTGGGTCGAAAACCTTCCTCCCGACGCCGGACTGCACCAGTTGCGGGTTCAGGTAGGCGATTCGCTGGGGACGGTGACCTACATCGGCCCGCTGATGAACGACGGTCTGCAACAGGTCAGCGTGGTGCTGCCGGAACTGGAGGCGACCGGATTGCTCCCGGTAGAATTGCGGTGGCTGGAGCAGCCCCTGGCTCCTTTGGCGACCTTACGCGTGATTCCGCCGGGGCCATCGGTGCCGTGTATTCGCTCGGTCACCGACGGGATGAATCTGGTGGCCGACAAGCGCATCGAAACGCGCCACGTGAAAATGATTCTCGAAGAGGTCGCGCGCCCGCATGAAATCGAGGCGTCCGTGGGCGGGCTTCCGGTGGGGGATCGCGAATTTCTTTGCACCGATCCGAAGCCGCAGCGATTCGAAGTGAATTTCCGGCTGCCCGAGGAAATCGGTCCGGGACGGCACGAGCTTCAAGTCAGCATCGGACGGCGCAAGCTCGCTCCGGTGATGCTGGAAGTCACTTCGTGACTGATTCCAAGCGTTACTGCTTGACGGTGATTTCCCGGGCTTGAGGTTCTTGGACTTGCGTCCTCCAGTAGTCCGATAGACCCTTCCAGCACAGATTCGCGCCCAGCAACACCAGCGCCACGCTCAGGACCAGTCGAAGTTTCTTGGAAGGCAGGTGCGACGCGAGCAGCCCGCCTGCCAGCGCTCCGGCCGCGCCGCCAATCAGCAGCTTGATCAGCACGCTCACGTTCAGATCGCCCATCGCCGCGTGAATCCCTCCACCGACGGTCGATAGCACCAGGCCGAAGCTCAGATCGGTTCCGACCACCGCGGCGGGAGCCATCGTGGTCATGTTCATCAGGCACAGAGCGCCCAGCGCGCCGGCTCCCGCGGAGGAGAAGCCTACCTCCACGCCGATCGGCAAGCGCGACCGCGGCCAGCCAAGGAGTGCGGTCATGACGGGTCATGCTCGAGAACCGGAACAGGTTCAGCGTGGCGATGCTCACAATCGTGAACCCGACGAACGCTGTCAGCAGATCGCTCTTGAAACCCTGCAGCATCAGAGTACCGATCAGCACTCCCGGCAGTCCGGTCGCCATCAGGAAGGCCGAACGCGCGCCAGTTCACCTGGCGGCGCGCGATGTACATCGGCGTGGTCAGGATCTTCACTGCGGCTCCGAAGATCAGCGCGGTGCCCACGGCTTGCCGGGTCGGCATGCCCAGCAGAAGGATCAGCATCGGCGTGGTCATGGAGCCCGCGCCTACCCCTGTGATCGCGATGAACACCGCGATGATGAACCCCAGTGCGATTTCCATCCGGATCTATGTGGCCCGCCCTAGTTCGCCCCGCCTATTTCGCCTGGATGTGGATACCGCACTCGAGCTTGCCCTGGCCCTGCCAGCGGCCGGAACGAGGATCATTGGGATCCAAAGGGCGCGCCGTGCAGGGCTGGCAGCCGATACTGGTGTAGCCCTGTTCGTAGAGCGAAAGCTCCGGAATGCCGTGGGTCTGCATGTATTGCCAGACGTCGCGGGTGGTCCAATCCGCCAGCGGGCTGATTTTCCGGATGGCCTTTCCGCCGGGCAGCTGGAAGGGTTCCACCTGCTGAAGATTCGCGCGCGTGGGAGATTGGTCGCGCCGGAGCGCCGTGAACCAGGTGTCATATGGCTCCAGGCCGGCGAACAGCGGTTCCACTTTGCGCAGTTTGCAGCAGCGCGTCGGATCGGTTTGGTTCAGAATCCCGAACTGCGCTTCCTGGTCCGCCACACTTTGCTTGGCCTCAAGATTAAACAAGTTGAGTTTCCACTCGGCGGCCAGCTTGTCGCGGTATTCGATCGTTTCCGGGAAGTGATATCCGGTTTCGAGGAACAGCACCGGGATCCGCGGCTTTTGCGCCAGCAGCATATGCACCAGCACCACGCATTCGGATTGAAAACTGGACGTGATGCAGGGCGCGCCAGACTGCGCCAAAGTGTCCGCGATCAATTTACGAGCCTGCTCCGCCTTCTCGTCGATCATCGGATCACTCCCCGCAGCAGGCCGCGCACCACTTCCATCGCCTGCGCGTCATCGTCCGGCAGATTCAACTGCGAGCCCTCGGGAACCGCGGCGCGCACCAGCCGGACCAGGCGATCCGCGGCGTCTTCGAGCGTACCTTCGGCCGCGGATAGAATCATGCCGGCCCCGGCCGTGTGGTTGGTCTTCCGGTCGATCAGAATGAAGCTTCCCGTGACCCGATTGTCTTGATACGGATCGAAGAAGAGAGGCTTGGCGGTGGCGATGCGCACCACGCCGATTTCGTTCATCGCCAGGCTGGCGGCCGGTTCCGATTCGAGCGTCGCGACGTTCACCAGATGGCGCACGCCGTCGACTCTGGCCGGAACGGTGTGCGAGGTATGTTTGACCAGGTAGTCGTGCGCCGGATCGAGCGGATGCGCGTCGAACCACACCATGGTCGCGTCGAAGGTCCGGGCCGATTGCGGCGGCGTTCCCGACGAGATCATGTCGCCGCGGCTGATGTCGATCTCATCGGCCAGCGTAAGCGTGACCGACATGGGCGCGTGCGCCATCTCCAGATCGCCGTCGAACGTGACCACGCGTTTTACTTTGGAGCGCCGTCCCGACGGCAGCGCCTGCACTTCATCACCTGGCCGGACCGTGCCGGAGCCAATCAATCCCGCATATCCGCGAAAGGTCTGATCCGGCCGGACGACACGCTGGACGGCCATGCGGAAAGGCGCCTGGATCATGGTGTCGGCGGGTTCCACTGTCTCCAGATACTCGAGCAAACACGGACCGTCGAACCAGGGCATGTGCGAGCCGCGGTCGACGACGTTATCGCCCTTCAAGGCGCTCAACGGGAGGAAGTAGTAATTCTTGGTGCCGATGCGCTGCAAAAACGGCTCGAATTCCGCGCGGATGCGGTTGAAAACCTCCTGGTCATATCCCACCAGGTCCATTTTGTTCACCGCGATCACGAAATTCGGGATGGCCAGCAGCGTCGCGATGAACGCGTGCCGGCGCGATTGCGTGGTCAGCCCGCGGTGCGCGTCGAGCAGGATGATGGCCAGCTCGGCGGTGGACGCGCCGGTGGCCATATTGCGCGTGTACTGCTCGTGGCCGGGCGTGTCGGCCAGGATGAATTTGCGTTTGGGCGTCGCGAAATAGCGGTACGCCACGTCGATGGTGATGCCCTGCTCGCGCTCCGCCCGGAGCCCGTCGGTCAGCAGCGAAAAATCGATCTCGCCGCCGCGGATGGCCGATTTCAACTGGTCTTCGTAGGCCCCTTTGGCGTCATGCAGGAGCCGCCCGATCAGCGTGCTCTTGCCGTCGTCGACGCTGCCCGCCGTGGTCAGGCGCAGCAGGCCCTTGGACTCTTCCTGTGCCAGGAACTGTTCGATGTCAAATGATGCCTGGGAAGGCGACTGGGATGGTTCCACGAAGGCCGCAGACATAAGTTTAGAAGTACCCCTCGCGTTTCTTCAACTCCATGGATCCTTCGCGGTCGTGATCGATCACGCGGTTCTCGCGCTCCGAATTCCTGACCGCCACCAGCTCCGCGATAATTTTCGGCAGCGTATCGGCATCCGAGCGGATCGCGCCCGTGCAAGGCGAGCAGCCCAGCGACCGCATCCGGCACCGGACCGTCTCCAAGCGGTCGCCCAGTTGCGGCTTCACGAAGTCCTGCTCGGGCATGACCAGCGAGTTGCCGCGCACCAGCACCTCCCGGTCTTTCGCGAAATACAGCGGCACGATGGGGATGTTCTCCACGTGGATGTACTGCCACACGTCCATCTCGGTCCAGTTGGAAAGGGGAAACACGCGGATGCTCTCGCCCGGCTCCACCCGGCCGTTGAAGAGATTCCAGAGCTCGGGACGCTGGTTTTTGGGATCCCACTGGCCCAGCGAATCGCGAAAGGAGAAAATCCGCTCCTTGGCGCGCGACTTTTCCTCGTCCCGCCGCGCCCCGCCGAAGGCCGCATCGTAGCTGCCCGCGCGCAGCGCGTCGAGCAACGATTGCGTTTTCAGCAACCCACAGCAGCGCTCCGTCCCGAGACGGAACGGGTTCGCGCCCGCCGCCAGCGCGGAGGTATTCGAGTGCACGATCAGCTTCACGCCCAGTTCCGCCGCGAACCGGTCGCGAAATTCGATCATTTCTTTGAATTTGTACGTCGTGTCCACGTGCAGCAGCGGAAACGGGATGGGGCCGGGGTAAAATGCCTTCTGGGCCAGCCGGACCATCACCGAGGAATCCTTGCCGATGGAATACAGCATCACGGGGCGCTGAAATTCCGAGGCGACTTCACGAATGATGTGGATGCTTTCAGCCTCTAAAGCCTGTAAGTGACTGAGCCTGCTCACGTGCCTTAGTATAGCATGAAAGGTACATTGTCGATTAAGAATGCGGTGATTCACAAAAACTACCAATCCGTCAGTGGCATACAACCAGTTGCATGTTTTCTGATTGACACCTCCAGATGTTGGGGTTAGCATGAACGACAGCGGAATTTTCGAGACCGGGAGCCACGAAGATTCCTCCCCCGCAGCTACAGAAAGGCGTCTACATGGGACAATTAGGATTGGGTGTTGCTATGAGGTTGAAGGACGTTCGTAAGCCGATACCGGTTGCGGAGCGCATCGGGGTTGTGTTTCCTCGGTATTTCACCGCCCGGCTAGAGTCCGGGAAAACCCCTTATGACGAAGTCCAGTGGGAACTACGCAACGCCACCATCGGAAACGACAAGGGCGCGGTCATTTTCGAGCAGCGCGACATCGAAGTGCCGGTGGATTGGTCCCAGACGGCCACCAACATCGTCGTCAGCAAGTATTTTTACGGCAAAATCGGCTCGCCGGAGCGCGAAACCAGCGTCCGCCAGCTGATCTCGCGCGTGTGCGACACCATCGCCGGCTGGGGCGCCGAGCAGCGCTACTTCAAGACTCCCGAAGACGCCGAGAATTTCCGTTACGATCTGACCCACCTGATGCTGACGCAGAAGGCGTGTTTCAACTCGCCGGTGTGGTTCAACGTGGGCGTGGCGGAGCCGCGCGGCTACGGCTTCTTTTTCGATGAAGCGACCAACGCCTTCAAGAAGATCACTCCCGAAGAACGGCGCCCGCAATGCTCGGCGTGCTTCATCAATTCCGTCGGCGACACGCTGGAGTCGATTCTCGATCTGGCCAAGACCGAAGGCATGCTCTTCAAGTGGGGATCGGGCACCGGTACCAATCTTTCGACGCTCCGGGAAGAGAACGGCCTGCTCTCGAGCGGCGGCCGGGCGTCCGGCCCGTTGAGCTTCATGAAGGGCTTCGACGCCTTCGCGGGCGTGATCAAGAGCGGAGGCAAGACCCGCCGCGCCGCGAAAATGGTGATCCTCAACGCCGATCACCCCGACATCGGAGCGTTCATCTGGTGCAAGGCCAAGGAAGAGAAGAAGGCTCACACGCTGATCGACGCGGGCTACGATTCGTCGCTGGACGGCGACGCCTACAGCTCCGTATTTTTCCAGAACGCCAACAACAGCGTGCGCGCCACCGACGAATTCATGGAAGCCGCGGAAGCCGATTCCGACTGGTGGACCAAGTCGCGCCCCAACGGCCAGCCCGTGGACCGCTACAAAGCCCGCGATCTGATGCGCCAGATCGCCGAAGCCACGCACCAGTGCGGCGATCCGGGCATGCAGTTCGACACCACCATCAACCGCTGGCACACTTCCAAGAACACGGCGCGCATCAATGCGTCCAATCCCTGCTCGGAATACATGTTCCTGGACGATTCCGCCTGCAACCTGGCGTCCTTGAACCTGATGAGGTTTGTCGGGCCGGACGGACAGTTCGACGTCGAGGCCTATCGCCACGCGGTGGACACGATCATCCTGGCGCAGGAAATCATCGTCGACAACGCGGCGTATCCCACCGAAAAGATCGCCAGAAACTCGCACGATTTCCGCCCGCTGGGGCTGGGTTACGCCAACCTGGGCGCGCTGCTGATGTCCATGGGCATTCCCTATGACAGCGATCAGGGCCGCGACTGGGCTGCCGCGCTCACCGCCATCATGTGCGGGCAGGCGTATGCTACCAGTGCGAGAATTGCGGCGGGCTCAACCGGCCCGTGCGCCGGCTACGCGGTCAACGAAGAACCGTTCCTGGACGTGATCCGCATGCACCGCGACGCGACGCTCCGGATCGACAGCAAGCGCGTCCCGCAGGCCATCTACGAAAACGCGCGCAGGTGCTGGGAGGAAGCTTACGACCTGGGCCGCGCCGCGGGATACCGCAACGCCCAGACCACGGTGATCGCTCCCACCGGCACCATCGGCTTCATGATGGATTGCGACACCACCGGCATCGAGCCCGATCTGGCCCTGGTGAAGTACAAGAAACTGGTCGGCGGCGGCGTCATCAAGATCGTCAACAACACCGTACCGAACGCGCTGATCAAGCTGGGCTACACCTCCGACCAGGTCAGCGCCATCGTCGAGCACATCGATTCCACGGGCACCATCGAGGGCGCGCCGTTCTTGAAGGACCAGCACCTGGCGGTCTTCGATTGCAGCTTCCGCCCGCAGAACGGCAACCGGTCCATCCATTACATGGGCCACGTGCGCATGATGGCGGCGGTGCAGCCCTTTATTTCCGGGGCGATTTCGAAGACCATCAACATGCCGGAAGAGTGCACGGCGGAAGACATCATGAGCGCGTATACCGAGAGCTGGAAGCTCGGATTGAAGGCGGTCGCGATCTATCGCGACAACTCCAAGCGCGTGCAACCCCTCAGTTCGGGAACGGCGAAGGGCGCGAAGGCGGCAACTGGACCCGCGGCTGTCGCGCCTACGATCAAGATCGAAGAGAAGATCGTGTACCGGCCGGTGCGCCGCAAGCTGCCCGCGGAGCGGAACGCGATCACCCACAAGTTTTCGATCGGCGGCCACGAAGGGTTACATGACGGTCGGTCTCTATGAGGACGGCTCGCCCGGCGAGTTGTTCGTCACCATGGCCAAGGAAGGCTCCACTATTTCCGGCCTGATGGACGCCTTCGCCACCGCGATCAGCTACGCGCTGCAGTACGGCGTGCCGCTGAAGTTCTTCGTCGACAAGTTCAGCCACGTGCGTTTCGAGCCCAGCGGCTGGACCGGCAACCCGACGGTCCCGTACGCCAAATCCATCATGGATTACATTTTCCGCTGGATGGGCGCGCGGTTCATCGGCGAGGAATACGCCGCCAGCGGCGAGGCCGGCGAGGCCCCCGTGCTCCGCGTCACCGAGCCCGATCCGCAGCAGGCGCTGCCGTTTTCCCCGGTCGTGTCCGACGCCCCGACGTGTTCGGAATGCGGCGGCCTGATGACTCGTAACGGGTCGTGCTACAAGTGCGAGAACTGCGGCGGGACGAGCGGGTGTAGCTAAGACGCGCGTGAACAAGCTGGAGTCCTTAGCAAGGATCCATGCGTCTACACGTGCCGTACAGGACGCCTTGTGGAAAACATGGCGAAAACGTGCGACGTCCGGTTGATGAGTGGCGTCGAGTATTCCGAACGAAGGGGCTTGCTCGCATCTGCGGTTGACGAGGCAACAGCGACGTCTCCATCTCGAAAGCCTATCGAATCCAACTGCAAGACTGCCACGTTCATCGAAACCCAGCTCCATCAGGATCTGTAGCCAACGGCCAGATCCCGGTCCAAGGCCCACCACAGACTGGAACGTCAGAGAAGTCGTAGTGATTCTTGATCTAAGTGACGGGTCCTGGACGATTCGGGACGTGGCTACTATGGTCGGAACCACTGTAGCGGCCGTCGGCCTCGCCGGTACCTGGTTTGGCATTCGTCAAAACGTGCTGGCCAACCAACAGCAGGTCCTCGGGAGCATCTTTCGTGATATCCGAGAGCTGGATCGGCAACTAATAGCGGAATTTGGCGCTATGTCCGAGGATTAGAAGAGGGCTTGGAGTCGCACGTTTTTTAACACTGTTGAATATCTCTGCTTCGTCGTTCACCACCGCTTGTCACGCGCCCGCGCGCTTCGCGGGTTCTTTGCCGAGTCTCTTCCAGAGTGGCAGAAGACGTTTGATGAACACGTAAAGTCTGAGTTCTTGCCCGATAGTCCTCAGCTATGGTCCGAGTTCAAGAGGGCGTGTAAAACCTGGTCTGGCCCGCCTTCCCAAAGGTTTGCATCTACGATAAGGCGCTTAAACAAGCTCGCGAGATGGCGCGAGACACCATTCGCTGCTACCTGGAAAGCGCCCTGACGACTGGAGAGCTGATTCCGGGCTCTGGAGTCGCGCGTTTATTGAAGTGACCCCTGTGAGTGGCTTTCTTTTTGAATGGTCGTATCCCAAGGCTCAAGGGAACCAGCGAAAACACGGAGTATCTTTCGAGGAAGCTACGACCGTGTTCGGCGACCCGCTGTCACGTACCATCCATAACCCGGATCATTCGGCGGAAGAGGATCGCTACGTGACCATCGGACGGTCCAGCGCCCAGCGCGTGCTGGTGAGCGTTCATCCTGAGAGGGGCGAGCGGATCCGGCTGATCAGCGCTCGCCTGGCGAACCGCAGCGAGAGAAAGCAATATGAAAAACGGCCAGAAAAAGCGGACTGAAGCGCCGATGCGCAAGAACTACGATTTCAGCGGCGGTGTCGTCGGCAAGTACGCCCGGCGCTACCAAGCAGGAACGAATTTGGTCTTGCTCGATCCGGATGTCGCTGGCGTTTTCCCGGATTCAAAATCAGTTAACGAAGCCCTCCGTTCGCTGGTTCGCATCGTCGAGCGGCGCAAGGCACGCCGCTGAGCGGAATACCGGAGGCCTTGGCTAAAGGTGAGACCGCGGACGAAGCTCGAACGCCTCACCAAACCGGTATAGACTTGGATCATGGACTCTCCCGTCCCGCCGCTCTCGAATCTAAGCCGGTAGCTTGTGTGAGCCTGCGTTTTAGAGGGGCTGTCGCCGCGCTTTGTGTCCCAACACCCAGAAGGCTTACGGTCGAATGATTTGGACGTTTCCGCTCCGCCGCGCACGCGCTTCACGGAGCTTGAGCTTTGTGAACTCACAGCAACCCGCAGCTGCGTGAGGGGACTCTTTGACGCAGGTGCTCCGGCCCCTCTAGCCCGGTACCAGAGTCCCGAGAGGCGACCACCAGGTACTTCCGATCGTCCTTCACAACGGAACGGCTTCGTTCAGCACCGACTCGCGCAAGAGAGGATTGAGCGAACGCGCCACAACCACGTCGACTCGACGCCCCAGCAGTCCTTCCAAGTCGTTCAGCAAGCCGCCGGGGAACCAGGGCGAGGTTGGCCCCACGATATCGATCAGGAAGTCCACGTCGCTCTGTTCGGATGCTCCTCCGCGTGCAACCGACCCGAAAATACGGATGTTTCCGGCCCCATGCTTCGCAGCGAGGGCCCGGATTTCAGACTTTCTGGTCCGGATTGCGTCCAGCGGAGTCATATGGATTCCTGTGGCCATTATATCGGGGCGGGCGCGCATCAAGCGCCACGGGATGTAGACTTAAGGCATGGAATGGTTCCTCTGTCCCGCTGTCGACCGAAGCCCGGGCAAGCTTGGAGGAGCCTGGTGTTTCAAGGGGACGCGTTTAGCCGTGGTTTCCTTGTTTGAACATCTCGATAAAGGCTCGACGGTCGACGAATTTCTGGAATGGTTCCCGGTTGTCACCCGGGACCAGGTTCATGAAGTTCTTGAGTTCGCGAAAAACTCGCTACAGCAACCCGCAACAGCTGCGTGAGGGTACTCTTTGACGCAAATACTCCGGCTCCTCTAGCCCGGTTCCTGAGAGGCCATGAGGTGGTGCAGGCCGAGGATCTGGGCTGGCACGCCCTCGAGAACGGCAAACTGCTCACGGCAGCCGAGCAAGCGGGATTCGATGTCCTCGTCACGTGCGACCAGAATATTCGGCATCAGCAGAATTTTAGTGAGCGAAAGATCGCGCTGGTCGTATTGTCGTCGAACCACTGGCCGACGCTCCGCCCGGTAGCTGGCCGAATTGCCACGGCCGTCGACTTCGCTCAGCGCGGGCAAGTGATCTTCGTGGACATCGGCAGGCTGAAGCCCTAGGAAGCCGGCCGGTCCGCCGCAGGCTGCCCGAGGGTCTCACGGGCCAGGCTTGTGCCGCATTCGTGGAATCGAACCGGCGGTTCGATCACACGGAACCGCGTGCGGGTTTCTCTTATCGGCTCAAATGAGTTGGCGGTTGGCGTGGACCTGCCGCGGAGGCCGCGGGGCGCATGGTTAAGCTGAGGCAAGACTGCATTCATGCGCAACGGGGCTGAGGGAGGCAGGATCGATCTGCACCAGGCGTTTCTGCGCGTCCAGGAGCAGATGCTGGCGAATCTGAACGCCAGCCGCGTATATGACCACCGCGCCACGTGCGGAGCCGTGAGCGAGCGGCAATGGATCGACCTATTCAACCGCTACCTGCCACAGCGATACCGGGCCACGAGCGCGTTTGTGGTGGACCGAACGGAGCACGCAGCCGGCAGATCGATATCGCGATCTACGACCGATTCTATTCGCCGCTGCTGTTTCCCGATGACGTACAGCCGTACATTCCCGCGGAGAGCGTCTATGCAGTGTTCGAGTGCAAGCAGGATTTATCGAGCGGCACACTGTGCGATGCAGCGGCGAAGGCGGCATCCGTGCGGCGGCTGAGGAGGACGTCCGCGCCGGTGTTGTGCGCCGGATCCGTGCTGCCGCCGAGAGCCGTGTCTCCGATTCTCGCTGGAATCCTGTGCTTGGGCGACCCCGACCCGGAAGCGCTCATGCCGATGGTGACGAGCATGCTTCCGTATCTGGAGGGAGACAAGCTATTGGACCTGGGATGCTCGCTACGGCAGGGGACGTTTGAGATCAGCACGGACGACGGCTCGGGAGCAAGAGTCCGATACAGTCTTCCGGGACAGGCGTTGATCTTCTTCCTGTTGCGGCTGCTGAGCCGGCTGCAACAGATGGGCACCGCGCCGCCGATGGACTTGGACGAATACTCGCGGAGGGGGAGAGTCGGATGGAGATAACCTGATCGGCAGCACCATCCCCCGATCCCCTATAATGGCAGCTATCCGAAGGATCGTTCCCCGCGGATAGAGAGGCCTGTTTCCTTATGTCGACCAAAATCTCCACCAAAGTCCTGGGATCGTTTCTGGCAGTAGTGCTGTCCGCGGCGGCGGCGCCCGCCTTGCGATCGAATATGCTGGTTTCCACCGACTGGCTCGCCAAGCACTCCCGTGACCCGAAGGTCGTGGTGCTGCACGTCTCGGCCAATCGGACCGCTTACGACAGCGGGCATATTCCGGGAGCGCGCTTTGTGGCGTTGTCCGATCTGGTGATGACGCGCGCGGGCGTTCACAATGAGCTGCCGGACGCCGCCGATCTGAAGAAGGTGCTCGAAGCGGCCGGCGTATCGGACGATTCCAGGGTGGTTCTCTATGGCGACACCTCCGTGCTGCCCGCCACGCGCGCCTACTTCACGCTGGACTACCTGGGGCATGGCGATCGCGCCTCGCTGCTCGACGGCGGACTCGAAAAATGGCGCAGCGAAGGACGCATGCTCACCAAGGACGCGCCCGCGGCCGCGCCGGGACACCTCACGCTGCGAATCAAGCCCGAGCTGGTCGTGCAGATGGACGAAGTGAAACAAATGACCGCGAAGAAGGCGCCGGGCTCTCCGGTGCTGCTGGATGTCCGGTCGGCCGCGGATTATAGCGGAGAGAAAGGGTCGCACATTCCCACGGCGCTCAACTCGTACTGGATGCAGGACGAGGTCAGCAAAGAGAATCAGGCGCTGCGTCCGGTAGACGAGCTCCGCAAGCGCTACGAGGCCGCCGGTGTGACTCCGAACCGCAAGGTGGTGACGTATTGCAACTCGGGCATGCAGGCGTCGGAGTCGTACTTCACCTTGAAGTATCTGGGCTACGACGTGCGCCTCTACGACGGCTCGCTGTCGGAGTGGAACCTCAAAGGCGCGCCGCTCGAGAAGTAAAGTTTCCGCCTAGCCGATCATGACCTTGCGCGGGAACTGGGAGCTGTCCTCCAGGAAGGTTTTCTTTATCTTGGAGAGCTCGGCCGAGGTCGGCTGCACGACTCCGCTCGCGTCGGTGACGCGCGATACCAGGGTGTGCTCGCCCGGCGTAGCGCCTTCCCAGCGGTAGGTGAATAGTTTCCACGAATACTGGCTGTTGCCGGAATCGAAGGTGGCCTTCTGCCAGGGGCCGTTGTCGACCTTCACCTCCACCGATTTCAGCGGCGAACCGTCATTCAACACGAATCCCAGAACCCGGATGGTGTTGCCGCTCTTGCGCACGCGCGCGATCACCGACTTGGGTCGCATGCGGGTGACTTCTTCTTCCACAAACTGCGTTTTCGGATCGTTCACGTCTCCGCTGCCGCCCTCGCCCCAGATGGTGCGATACCAACGGGTCTGATAGTTGCCAACGTAGCGCTCCTCCTGCAGATGCACTTCCGCGAGCCACTTCACGTTCGCCACGCCGTACCAGCCGGGCATGATGAGGCGCACCGGGAATCCCTGGTCTTTGGTCAACGGATCGCCATTCAGCGCGTAGGCGATGATCGGCTCGGGCTTCATGGCGTTTTCGAGAGTTATGCTGCGGCCGAACTGCTGATCGAGCTTGAGGGTCTGCTGGCGAAACGTGACGTCCGCGGAGCCATGATCGTAGCCGAAGAAGACCACTTCCCGGGCTTTGGAGTTGACGCCGAGTTGTTTCAGCACGGTATTCAAGCGGACGCCGGTAAAGCGGGCACAGGACGCCAGACCCTGCATGGAGCGGCCGCTGTTGCCGGAGCACTCGAAGCCGTTGACCAACTCGGTGGACTTCATGGCTTTCAGGTCGGCCAGCGTGAATTCGGCAGGCTTGTTCACCATGCCGGTGAACTTCAAGCGATAGGCGGCGGGATCGATTTCCGGTTGGGGAAAGTGCTGGGTGGTGAAGAACACGTCCTTGGGCGTCAGCATGCCGTCAATCTTGCGGATGTCGTACGGATGGCTGGGCGCGCTCGGGTTGGGATTGAAATTTTTGGGGATGTCGGTAAACGGAACGTCCGTCTCTCCCTGGGCCAGGGCGGGCACCGGCAGGTCCTGCAGCAGCGCCAGCAGGCTGGTGGCGGCC
>CAVXFR010000011.1:0-186084 GCA_963761045.1 Terriglobia bacterium
GGAGGATTGGTATTTCGTGCAGGTGGGTCCGCTCGATCCGCGCGCGGCCAAGCTTCCTTTGCCGGACGATTTAATGGGCGAGCTGCTGCGCTTCGTGGTGGCGCACGAAGTCGGCCACACGCTGGGCCTGGAACACAACATGAAGGCCAGCTCGATGTATCCGGCGGCGAAGCTGCGGGATCCGGAATGGCTCAAGACCATGAGCCACACGCCTTCGATCATGGATTACTCGCGCTTCAACTACGTGGTGCAGCCCGAGGACAAAATCGATCCGAAACTCCTGATCCCCGGCATCGGGCCGTATGACAAGTGGGCCATCCACTGGGCCTACGCGCCCATCCCCGGCGCGAATACGCCGGACGAAGAGAACAAAACCCTGGATCAATGGGCGCGCGAGCAGGAAAAAACTCCCTGGCTTCGCTTCAACACCGATGGCGCCCAAGGCGCCGACTCGGGCGAGAATACCGAGGCGGTGGGCGACGCCGATGCCGTGTACTCCACCGGCCTGGGTTTGAAAAATCTCCAGCGCGTGATGCAGAATCTGCTGCCCGCCACCACGCACGACGGCCAGGACTGGGACGACCTGCGGACCGTCTACGGCCGCGTGGTGGGCCAGTGGGCCAACGAAATGGGTCACGTGACCCAGATCGTGGGAGCGTTCGACTCCTTTGAGAAGCACGGCGGGCAGAAGGGCGTGCGGTTCACGCTCGTTCCCAAGGCGCGCCAGGTGGCCGCCGTGAAATTCCTGAACGAAAACGCGTTTGCGACGCCCACCATGCTGCTGCGGCCGGAGGTCTTGCGGCGCATCGAGCCGGCCGGCGCACTGACCCGCATTCGCACGGCGCAATTGCAGGTGCTGAATTCTCTGCTGAGCTCGCAGCGTTTCGACCGCCTGGTGGAAGAGGAAGCCATCGACGGCGCAGCCGCCTACCGTCCTTCCGACTTTCTGGCCGACCTCCGCAAGGGAATTTTCAGCGAGATGTATGCGACTCCTAACACAAAGACGGTGAAGATCGACGCCTACCGCCGCAATCTGCAACGCGGGTATCTCGACCTGATCTCGACCCGTCTTAACGGCGCGCAGCGCGCGAATGACGACCAGCGCCCCATGTTTCGCGGGGAGCTGAGGACCATCGCCGCCGATGCCGCCGCGGCGCTGCCGCGCACCACGGATCGTGAAACGCGGCTTCATCTGGAGGATCTGCGCGATCAGATCGCCAAGATCCTCGATCCCAAATTCCAGCTGGCCAATCCGTCCCCGGCGCAGGCGATCGGGCGCCAGGCCAGCGCCGGCGGCGACACGGATTGCTGGCCGGATTACGCGATCGAGTAACGAGTGGACTCTCTCCGCTTTACGTGCCAGCGCGGGTGCATCAACTGCTGCGACCAGCAGGGCTTCGTCTACTCTGACCGAGTCCGATCTCAAGCGCGCGGCGAAATTCGTGGGCCTGTCCGCCCGCGCGTTCGAGAAGAAATACGTCTACCGCACCCGCCACCAGATGCGCTTCCGCAAGCCGCCCGACAAGCAGTGCCCGTTCCTCGAAGGCCACGGCTGCTCGATTCATCCCGCCAAGCCGACCCAGTGCCGCACGTTTCCGTTCTGGCCCGAGCTCGTCGAAAGCAAAAGGGAATGGGCTCGCACGGCGAAGTATTGCCCGGGCATCGGAAAAGGGCCGCTCATCCAGATCGGGACGGCGCTGGAGATCGCCGAAGAGCAGCGCCGGGCTTACCCGGACATGTATAAGTGATTATTTCTGGCCCGCTATTTCTGGCTTAGTCCGCCGTCCACCGCCAGCACCTGCCCGGTGATGAAATCCGACGCGGTCAGAAAGAACACCACCGCATCGGCGATCTCATCCGCGGTCCCGGCGCGCCCCGCGGGTGTCTTGGCGATCAGCCGCTTCACGCGCTCGTCGGGCTCTCCGAACGGGATCACGCCCGGCGCCACCGAGTTCACCGTGATTTTCGGCGCCCAGGCTTGGGCCAGCGCCCGCGTCAGGTGAATCACGCCGGCTTTCGATGCGCAGTAATGCGCGTGGTCGGGCCACGCCCGGATCCCGCCCAGCGAGCTGATATTCACGATCCTTCCACCGAGGCCGCCCTCTCTCGCAAGCATCTGGCGCGCGGCCTGCTGGCAGCAGAAGAACGTGGCTTTCAGATTCACGGAATGGATGAAGTCCCAGTCGGATTCGGTGATTTCCAGCGGATCTTTGCGAGTGTATCTTGCCGCGTTGTTCACCAACCCATCGATGTGTCCGAAGTGCTGGCGCACTTCTGAAAACAATCGCTCGATTTCGGCGACGTGCTCCAGGTTGGCGCGGAACAACGGAGCGCCGCCGCATTCCGCCGCCGTGGCACGAGCTTCCGCCTCCGACGTCGAATAGTGAATCGCGACCCGCGCGCCTTCTCGCGCCAGGCGCAGCGCGATCCCCCGGCCGATGCGTTTGGCCGCGCCGGTCACCAGCACCACCCGCCCTTCGAGTGCCTGCATCATACGGCCGGATCTCCATGGATTCGACCTCCTCAGGTCGACGCCCGCCAAGACCGGCTCCGGCAACCGGCCGCGTGAGATTGCCCCAGCCCCAGAAAATCGCCGTGGTCGAACTGAGCACGCCCGCCCACAGCCCGATGGTGCGCGGGTACGTGATCGGATCGCAGTCCGGCGATCGCCATGGACACCATCATCGTGGTCCAGGTCCATGGATCTCGATGGTGGAGAACACCCGGCCGCGGTAATCGTTCGGACACATGGCGCAGAAGCTGCGACGTGTTCAGCACCGAGCTGATCGCTACCGCCGCGCGCGACAAGCGCGATGAAGACCAGCGCGCCTACGAACGTCCGCGCACTGGCTGAACAACACATAGGAGCCGCCGTGCAGCACGTAGCACAGACGACGATGCACGCGCTTGTAGGTTTCGAAGCCGGATGCGTCGTACCGATGTAGTTGGCCGAAGAGCGCCTCCGCACAGCAGCCCCACGCCGGCGCAGCCCCAGATCACGCCGATGCCCGGCGGCGCCGCGCTGGAAGACGACTTCGCCGAACAGGCTGAACAGAATCTGCGCCGCGCCGCCGCCGGTGGCCCAGCCTACGCCGACCAGGGCGATCCCCAGGATCAGGGGCGTGGCGCGCATGTAGCGCAGGCCTTCCATGTACTCGTGCCAGGGCCGGACCACGTGGCTCTCGGTAAGCAGCGTTGCGGTCGCGACCGGAATCCCGCGCGGGCACGCGCAGCCGCGAGATGCACAGCGCCGAGAACAGAAACGAGAGCGCATTGAACGCGAAGGCGCATTCGATAGCCGAAGCCCGCCACGCTCAGGTCCCGCCTAGAAACGACCCGATCATCACCGTGGTCCACTGCGTGGTCTGCGTCAGCGAATTGGCCGTGTGCAGCTCGTCTTTGGTGGCGATGGCCGGGAGGATGGAAGCGCGGCCGCTGGTGAAAAACGGCGAGGCGAACATCAGGCAGGCCGCTCAGCAGAAAGAGCAGCCAGGTGCGTCCCGCAGGGATGCCCAAAATGAACAGCAGCGCGATCGCCGCGCGGACCAGGTCACTGGTGATCATGAGGCGCTTGCGGTCCATGCGGTCGAGCAGGACGCCCGCGATCGGCCCGCCCAGCATCACCGCGCAGCCTCGGGCCAGCAGGATTCCCGCCACCACCAGGCCGGATCCGGTATTGGCCAGCGCCAGGCTGAACACAGCGATGTTGTTAAAGTTGTCGCCGACCTCGCTGACCACCTGCCCGATCCAGGTGAAGCGGTAGTTCCGGTTGGCGCGCAGCAGCCCCGTGAAGCGTCACCGGAGCGTTTCCTCGCGCAGCGTCACCTGCTGGAGATAATCGTGGTCCACCTCATAGCCGAAGCCTGCGGCAGCGGATGCAGAGATCGTCCCCTGCGGTGAAACTTCCACGGCCGGTGAAATCACGTCGCGCGCCCAATATCGTTTGCTGGCCGAAACATCTCCCGGCAAGACAAAGTTGGGAAGCGTCGAAAGCGCGATGTTGTGCGCGCGCCCGACGCCCGATTCAAGCATGCCCCCGCACCACACCGGAACGCTGTGGGCTTGCGCCAGGTCATGGATGCGCAGAGCTTCCCGAAATCCGCCCACGCGTCCCAGCTTGATGTTGAGGATGCCGCACGCCCCCAGGTGAATCGCCTGTTCGGCATGATGCGCCGTGCGGATGCATTCGTCCAGGCAGATGGGCGTGTCGAGCTGGGCTTGCAGGGCCGCGTGATCGATGATCTCGTCGTGCGCCAGAGGCTGCTCGATCATCATCAGATGAAACTCGTCCAATCGCTTCAGGTGATCCGCGTCCGCCAGAGTGTACGCCGAGTTGGCGTCCGCCATCAGGCGAATCGATGGAAAGGTCCTCCGGACCTCTCGCACGACGTCAACATCCCATCCTGGTTTAATTTTGATCTTGATCCGCTGGTAGCCGGCGGCCAGCTCTTTTTCGATCGTCTTTAGTAACTGCGGCACCGTGTCGTGGATTCCGATCGAAACCCCGCAGGCGATCTCCTTGAACCAGCCTCCGCCGATCTGCTCCCACAGCGGCACGCCGTTCAGCCGCGCTTCCAGATCCCAAACCGCGGCTTCCACGCCGCCGCGAGCCATGTAGTGGCCGCGAATGTGTGCACTGCGGTCCGCAACCTCGGCTGCGCTCGCGAAAGCGAAGCGCAATACAAGTGGTCCCACGTAGTCGCGCACGATCATCCAGGCCGCGTCGGTCCACTCTTCGTTGTAGAACGGATTTTCGCCGCAGGTGACCTCGCCCCATCCCGAAACCCCCTGGCTGACGACTTCCACCAGGATGATCCGGCGGTGCGTGGTCCGGCCGAAGCTGGTTTCGAAGAAATGCACCAGCGGCATGGCGATTTCTCGCAGGACGATTCTCTCTATTTGGATGGCCATGGCGATAACAGGTAGGTCCCACTGTCTCCGGAGCGTTCGAAGCCGGTCACGGCGAGTCCATCGTCAAAGTGCCTCTGGAACTCGCGGCCTAGCGCCTCTTGCGATGCGCGGGTCTTGACCGGGGGCAGGGAAACGCGCGCGGCAATCGAAGTCTTCGCGCGCCCAGGCTCCCCAATCCACCATTCGGCGATGCACCGGTCGGTGGGCAAATCGCCGTGCAGGGTACTCGTGCTGATCCCGTACATGTTGGGAACGTATCTCCGCACCATCGCACCCAGCCGCTCCAGGTTGAAGTGCGCGTTCTTGGTCTCGAACGGATCGAAGCTCCACTCGATCAGCGAAATCCCGCGCGCCATGGCGTCCTCGTGCTGGGCCAGCTTGAGCATGCGGCCCACGCCGGCATTGCGGTAGTCGCTCAACACGCCCAGCATATGGCTATGAAGATACTGCATGCCGCTGTCTTTTTTGATGCCGGGAATCGCCAGAAGGAATCCCGCCATGCGGCTGCCGTCGAACGCCCCCAGCGTCTGGCCTCCCACACGCGATGCCACCACGAAGAAGCGCACCGGCAGCAGTTCCAGGTCGTCGAAGCCCCAGATGATCTTTTGGAGCCGCACGGCTTCGGCGAATTCCGCGTGACTCGAAAGCGCGCGGACGTTCATACGCCCCGGTCTTTAGCCTCGTGGCCCTTGGCATCCTGCCAGAGCGATTCCATTTCTTCGATGGTGGCTTCCTTCGGCGACTTGCCCTGCGCCTCCAGGCCCTTTTCGACGTGCGCGAAGCGGCGGCGAAACTTGGAGTTGGTCCCGCGCAGGGCTTGTTCCGGGTCCACTTTCAGAAACCGGGCGATGTTCACGATCACGAACAGCAGATCGCCGATCTCGTCTTGCAGTTCTTCCCGCGCTCCAGTTTTGCGTGCGCCGTCCAGCTCGGCCAGTTCTTCGCGCAGCTTTTCGAGCACCTCGTCCACGTTGTTCCAGTCGAATCCAGCCCCGGCCGCGCGCCCGGCGATCTGGCGTGCTTCCATCAGGGCAGGGAGGCTCCTGGGGACACTTGCCAGAAGCCCCTTGGGCTTCGCGATCGTGGCTTTTTCCGTGGCCTTGATCTCGTCCCACTTGCGAACCACATCTTCCGGGGTTTTGGCATCTCCGTCGCCGAACACGTGGGGATGGCGGCGGACCAGCTTGCTGTTGATCGCCTCGATCGCGTCGGTGACATCGAAGTGGCCGGCCTCTTTCGCCATCTGCGAGAAGAACACGACTTGCAGCAGCAGATCTCCGAGTTCGTCCGCGAGGCCGTCCCAATCCCGGGCGTCGATCGCGTCCATCACTTCATAGGTTTCTTCCAGAAGATACGGCTTGATGGTGTCGAAGGTCTGTTCGCGATCCCAGGGGCAGCCTCCGGGAGAGCGCAGGCGGTCCATGATCTCGACCAGCCGCGCGAAGCCGGTCCCCGCAGGCAGCTTAGCCGGCAGCTTGGGCTCGTTGGGAGGCACGGGAATCTTCAGCGTAGCATGGCAAGTCTGGCGTTTCGGGATCGGCCGCAGCCGGGAGGGGCGAAGTACTAGTACATCCTGATTTCTGTGTTCTCAAATTGGGCTCAATGGGCTAGATCCACCGCGTAGGACTGAGTCCATGCTGGATGCGGAGACAAAAAACAAAGTTTATGAAACGTAGTCTAGCTTTTATGGCGATCGTCGCCGCAGTGGTGATGGTTCCGAGGGCGAACGCGTCGGTGTGCGCGAGCGCCACCGACTGCACCTTCACCTTCAGCAGTACGGACGTAGCGGCATTCGGCGCCGGGCCCTTCGGCACGGTCAATTTGGCCCTCAACGGCAGCGCGATCAACTTCACGATCGACTTAGCCGACGGATTTGGATTTAACCTCATCGATACAGGCACACACGAAGCGTTCTCGTTTAATAACGCGGTCGGTGGCACCCTGGCCCTGAGCAACTTTAGTAGTAGCCTGTATTCCGATTTTGGGGCCAGTCCGGGGACGAATCCTCCCTTTTCGACGTTCACCAACGCCGTCAAGTCGACTTGTACCAACGGGAGCGGGTGCGGAGTCAACGTGCTCACTTTCACGGTCAGCAGGACGGGTGGGTTCACCGATGTGAACCAACTGGTCGCTCTCTCGACGGGAAGCGGTACGGCCGCCTATTTCGCGGCTGACATCGCCAATGCGGCTGGCAAAACCGGTGCCGTCGGCGTCACCAGTCCCAAGACCTACAGCGCTGTCCCGGAGCCGATTTCCTCGGCGCTGGTCGGTACCGGGCTGATTGGGCTCTTCTTCGTCCGCCGCCGGGCGACCCGGAAGGCGTAAAGATTCAGGAAGTTCTGGACATCACCGGCCGGGGTTGCGCAGGCAACCCCGGTTTGTTATTATCGGGATTACCACTTTGGGAGGCTGAGGCGGTCTTGTGCCCTCTTAGCCGTTTGGACCAATCACATTATGAGCCGCAAAACAGGCAAGAAGTATTCCGCCGCTGCCCAGCAAGTCGAAGCGAAGCCCTATTCCGTTGAAGACGCCGTCCCGCTCGTCAAGAAGGTCAAATTCGCCAAATTTGACGAGACGGTGGAGTTGCATCTGCGCCTGGGCGTCGACGGCAAGCACGCCGACCAGATGGTCCGCGGCACCATCGTTCTTCCCAACGGACTCGGAAAATCGAAGAAAGTGCTGGTGATCGCTTCCGGCGATAAGCAGCGGGAAGCCACCGAGGCCGGCGCCGATTACGTCGGCGGCGACGACATGGTCAACAAGATCCAGACCGAAAACTGGACCGACTTTGACGCCGTGATCGCCACGCCGGATATGATGCGCGGCGTAGGACGCCTGGGGAAAGTGCTCGGGCCGCGCGGCCTGATGCCCAATCCCAAGACCGGCACCGTAACCAATGATGTCGCGCAGGCGGTGAAGGAAGTGAAGGCCGGTAAAGTCGAGTTCCGGCTGGATAAGACCAACTGCATTCATTGCCCGGTCGGCAAGGTGAGCTTTGAAGCCAACGCGCTGGTGGAAAACACCAACATGCTGCTTCAGGCCGTGGTCAAGGCCAAGCCCTCCGCGGCGAAGGGTAAATACGTTCGCAGCGCGACCATCTGCTCCACCATGGGCCCCGGCGTTCACCTGGATGTGACGCCCTACAATTTGAAGGCGGTCTAAGCTCCAATGAAGAAGAAACCGGAAAAACAAAAAGACATGGAAGTGTTGCGGGCCGAGCTCGAAAAGGCCCAGAACATTTTCCTTACCGGCTACGAGAAGCTGACCGTGCAGCAGGATTTCGAACTGCGCAAGGCTGTGCGCGGCGTGGGCGCCACCTACAAGGTCGTCAAGAACAACATCGCCGAGAAAGCCGCCGAGGGCACCAAGTCGGCGGACCTGTTGAAAGAGTTGAAGGGAATGTGTTCGATCGCCTATACTTCCGGCGATCCGGTGGCTCTGGCCAAGGCCCTGACTGTCTACGCCAAGGCGAACCCGACGTTCACCTTCCGGGCGGGCATGGTGGAGGGCCGGGTGATTGACGTCTCCGGAATCACCTCCCTGGCGACGCTGCCCTCGAAAGAGGAGATTTTCTCGAAGTTGCTGTACGTGATCAACGGGCCGGCGAAGCAGCTGGTGACGGTGATGAACGCGGTAGGCCGGAACCTGGCGGTCGTGGTGGATCAGGGCGTCAAAGAAAACAAGTTTTCCGCCTAAGGCGGTTGAAAGAGCGAAGGAACAACAATGGCTGACATCAATGGGATTGCGGAACAGATTCAGGGGCTGACGCTGCTCGAAGCGTCCGAGCTCGTCAAGTTGCTGGAAGAAAAGCTGGGTGTCTCGGCGGCGGCGGCTACCGTTGCGGTGGCGGCTGGCGGCGGCGGCGCAGCGGCGGCGGCTCCGGCCGAGGAAAAGACCGAGTTCACCGTGGTTCTCACCGCCGCTGGCGCGAATAAGATCAATGTTATCAAGGCTGTACGTGAAGTAACCAGCCTCGGCCTCAAAGAGGCCAAGGACCTGGTGGACGGCGCTCCCAAGCCCATCAAAGAGGGCGTGAACAAGGAAGAGGCCGAAACCATCAAGAAGAAATTCACTGATGCAGGTGCGACCGTAGAAGTGAAGTAGCCTATCACTCAAGTGATAGGCAGGGCAGGCAATTTTTGCCTGCCGGGTCGGTTCCCGGCAAGGCCGTTTGACGAGTGGAACGGCGTTTGCTAAGATTAAGACAACCGGAAAGAGCGCCCGGACCTGGTCACAGTGAATTTGGCATCCCGCGATCTGCTCGGCAGTTCGTCTGAACTACCGCTAGGCTTTGCCCTGCGCATAAATATTCAGCCCGAGGTGTGTCCACACCGCCGGGCTTTTGCTTTTTGATCCGGCGGTTGTGATTTCCGCCGGCGCTGCTCTTGAATAGAGGATTTTAGCATGCTTACCCCCGAAAATGGCGCTGCTCGCGAGCGAGTCGATTTTTCGAAAATCAAGACTACCATCCCGATTCCGAACCTGATCGAAGTCCAGAAGAAGTCGTACGAGCGCTTCCTGCAGATGGAACTGCTGCCGAGCGAGCGCGACGACACAGGGCTTGAGAGCGTGTTCAAGAGCGTTTTCCCGATCTCCGACTTCCGCGGCCTGAGCCAGCTGGAGTTCGTGGACTACGCCATCGGCAACTGGGAGTGCAAGTGCGGCAATCTCAAGGGGTTGCATCACCTGCGCTCCACCTGCCGGAACCCCGCCTGCGGCGCCACCATCCAGACGGATCCGTTCCATGCCGGGGAAGTGCTGTGCCAGCGCTGCGGCACGTTCAACAAGAACATCGTCACTTTCTGCAACCGCTGCGGCGATCCCGTGGGGTTGCAGCTCAAATACGACGTCCCGGAGTGCGAAGAGCGCGGCATGACCTATGCCGCTCCCCTCAAGGTCACCATCCGCCTGACGGTGTTCGATAAGGACCCGGAGACCGGCAACAAGACCATCCGCGACATCAAGGAACAGGAAGTTTTCTTCGGGGAAATCCCGCTGATGACCGAGAACGGCACGTTCATCATCAACGGAACCGAGCGCGTGATCGTGTCCCAGCTCCACCGCTCGCCGGGCGTGTTCTTCGAGCGGCAGCAGGCGCAGGGATACTTCCTCGGCAAGATCATTCCCTACCGCGGCAGCTGGGTGGAATTCGAGTACGACAACAAGAACCTGCTGCACGTCCGCATCGACCGCAAGCGTAAATTCTACGGCACGGTTTTCCTGCGCGCGCTGGGCCTCAAGACCGATGCCGATATCCTGCGCGCCTTCTACAAGTGCAGCGAGGTGGTCATCAGCGGCAAGAAGCTCCAGTGGAAGGTGACCGAGGCTCTGATCGGCCACAAGCTTTCGCATGCCATCACCAAGGGCGGGGAAACCATCGCCACCCAGGGCCGCAAGATCACGGCCAGCGTCTTCAAGGAAATCCAGAAGGCCAAGGTGGACCACGTGGAGGCGGCGCCCAACGATCTGGAAGGCGCCTATGCCGCCGCCGACGTCATCGACATGGAGACGGGCGAGGTCCTGATCGAAGCCAACCACGAGCTGACGGCCACCATCATCGCCAAGTTCATGGAAGCCAAGATCCCCAGCTTCGAAGTGTTCTTCCCCGAGCTGGACGAAGTCGGCAACGTCATTTCCATGACGCTCCGCAAGGACGGCGTGAAGCAGCAGAACGACGCGCTGCTGGAAATCTACCGCAAGCTTCGCCCCGGCGATCCGCCCACCGTGGATACCGCCACGCAGCTGTTCCAGGGGATGTTCTTCGACGCCCGCAAGTACGATTTCTCGCGCGTCGGACGCATGAAGTTCAACATCAAGCTGCACGACAAGGCCGACGCCACGCCGCTCGACCGGCGCACGCTCGATCAGCGGGATTTCATCGACACCATCCAGTACCTGCTGAAGCTGCGCAAAGGCATCGGCTCGGTGGACGACATCGACCATCTGGGCAACCGCCGCGTCCGCGCGGTGGGCGAGCTGCTCGAGAACCAGTTCCGCATCGGGCTGGTGCGCATGGAGCGCGCCATCAAGGAAAAGATGAGCGTGTACCAGGAAATGTCGACGGCCATGCCGCACGACCTGGTCAACGCCAAGCCGGTGATGGCCGCCATCCGCGAATTCTTCGGATCGTCGCAGCTGTCGCAGTTCATGGACCAGACCAATCCGCTGTCGGAGATCACGCACAAGCGGCGTCTCTCGGCGCTTGGACCAGGAGGCCTGTCGCGTGAGCGGGCGGGATTTGAAGTCCGCGACGTGCATCCCACCCACTACGGCCGCATCTGCCCGATCGAAACGCCGGAAGGTCCCAACATCGGGCTGATCAGCTCGCTATCCTGTTTCGCGCGGATCAACGACTACGGGTTCATCGAAAGCCCCTACCGCCGCGTCAAAGACGGCCACGTGGTGGACGAAGTCCGGATTCTGAACCCCGGCGAATCCGACCTGAAGGTCGGTCAAATCATGCTGCGCGGCGAGATCGACAAGGTCAACAAAGCCGCCAAGAAACAGCCCGCCGAGTTCGAAGCGCACTGCGATTATCTTTCGGCCTGGGAAGAAGACAAGTACACCATTGCCCAGGCTAACGTGGGCCTGGACGAAAAAGGCAAGATCACGGCCGAGCTGGTGAACGCCCGCCAGGCCGGCAACTTCGTCCTGAAACACGTGGGCGAAATCGAGTATATGGACGTCAGCCCCAAGCAGCTGGTGTCGGTGGCGGCCAGTCTGATCCCGTTCCTGGAAAACGACGACGCCAATCGCGCGCTGATGGGATCGAACATGCAGCGGCAGGCGGTTCCGCTGTTGCGCGCCGAAGCTCCCTATGTCGGCACCGGCATGGAACACGTGACGGCTCGCGATTCCGGGGCGGTGGTGCTGTGCAAACGCGCGGGCGTGGTGGATTCGGTGGATAGCGAGCGCATCATCGTGCGCGTGGAAGGCAACACCCAGGAAGGGCAGCTTTCGCGCGAGGTGGGCGCCGACATCTACCAGCTCACCAAGTTCAAGCGCTCCAACCAAAACACCTGCATCAACCAGAAGCCGATCGTGTTCCAGGGCCAGAAGGTCAAGAAGGGCCACGTGCTGGCCGATGGGCCCTGCACCGAAAGCGGGGAGCTGGCGCTGGGCCGCAACGTTCTGGTGGCGTTCATGCCCTGGCGCGGCTATAACTTCGAGGACGCCATCGTGGTGTCCGAGAAGCTGGTCAAGGACGACTACTACACCTCCATCCACATCGAGGAATTCGAGGTGGACGCCCGCGACACCAAACTGGGTCCGGAGGAAATCACGCGCGATATTCCGAACATCGCGGAAGGCTTCCTTACCAACCTGGACGAGAGCGGCATCATCCGGATCGGGGCCACGGTAAAACCGGGCGACATCCTGGTCGGCAAGGTGACTCCCAAGGGCGAAACGCAGCTCACTCCGGAAGAAAAACTCCTGCGCGCGATCTTCGGCGAAAAGGCCGGCGACGTCAAGGATGCATCGCTGTATTGCCCGCCGGGCATCGAAGGCACGGTGGTCGATTGCAAGGTGTTCTCGCGCAAGGGCGCGGAGCTCGACGAGCGGTCCAAGCTGATCCTGGAAGGCTCGGAAGAGCGCATGCGCCGGAATCTGGAGGACGAGAAGCGCATCCTGAACGACGAGCGCGCCAAGCGCTTGGCCACGCTGCTTGAAGGCAAAGAGCTGTTGGCCGATCTGCACGATGAGAAGACTAACAAGAAGCTGCTCGCCAAAGGGACCGACATGAGCCGGGACCTGATCGAGAAGCTGCGCGCCCGCGACCTGAAGCGCATGAAGCTGAAGGACAAGGATCCGCGTATCAACGAGCAGATCGACGAGATCGAGGAGATGACCTCGCGCCAGATCTCGGTGCTCGAGAAGATCACCGAGGAGCGCGTCGCCAAGCTCAAGAAGGGCGACGAGCTGCCGCCCGGCGTCATCAAGCAGGTGAAGTGCTACATTGCCATGAAGCGCAAGCTTTCCGTGGGCGACAAGATGGCCGGCCGCCACGGCAACAAGGGCGTGATCGCGCGCATCGTGCCGGACGAAGACATGCCGTATCTGCCGGATGGAACGCCGGTGGAGATCGTGCTCAATCCGCTGGGCGTTCCCAGCCGTATGAACGTCGGCCAGATTCTGGAGACTCACCTGGGCTGGGCCGCGCAGGCCTTGGGCTTGCGCTTCGCTACCCCGGTGTTCGACGGGGCCACCGAGAAAGACATCAAATCGCAGCTGAAATTGGCCAACCTGCCGACCTCCGGCAAGATCCAGCTCCACGACGGCTTGAGCGGCGCGGCCTTCGAGCAGCCGGTGACGGTGGGCTACATTTACATGCTGAAACTGTCGCACCTGGTGGACGACAAGATTCACGCGCGCTCCATCGGGCCGTATTCACTGATCACGCAACAGCCTCTGGGCGGCAAGGCCCAGTTCGGTGGACAGCGCTTCGGCGAAATGGAAGTGTGGGCGCTGGAAGCTTATGGGGCGGCGTACGTGCTGCAGGAGTTGCTCACCGCCAAGTCGGATGACGTCTACGGCCGCGCCAAGATTTACGAAGCCATCGTCAAGGGCGAGGCGGCCGCGGAACCGGGCGTTCCGGAAAGCTTTAACGTCCTGATTCGCGAGCTGCAATCGCTGTGTCTGGATGTGGAATTAATGAAGGCGCCGCGCGAGGGTCTGGAAACGGCTCTTGCCGCGGATTAGGCGGCCGCAGAGTCGCCGCAAATGAACGTGAATGGACGCAGATAAGGAGATTTCATGTATCGTTCTTCTCCATACGATCGAGCAAATTTAATCGCGGATTTCGATTCCATCCGTATTTCGCTGGCGTCTCCGGAAAAAATCCGGAGCTGGTCGCACGGCGAGGTCACCAAGCCCGAAACCATCAACTACCGGACCTTCAAGCCGGAGCGAGACGGGCTGTTCTGCGCCCGTATTTTCGGACCGATTGCGGACTGGGAGTGCTTGTGCGGCAAGTACAAGCGCATGAAACACCGCGGCGTGATCTGCGACAAGTGCGGCGTCGAAGTCACCTTGTCGCGCGTCCGGCGCGAGCGCCTGGGACACATCGAACTGGCCAGCCCCTGCTCGCACGTGTGGTTCTTCAAGGGCCTGCCGTCGCGCATCGGCTATCTGCTCGACATCACGCTGCGCGAGCTGGAACGCGTACTGTATTTCGAAGCCTTCGTGATCGTCGATCCCGGTGAAGTCGCCGACCTGAAGAAGGGCGAAGTCATCACCGACGAGCGCAAGCGCGCCCTGGATCAGGAATACCCCGGTAAGTTCGTCGCCATGATGGGCGCCGAAGGCATCAAGGAGCTTCTCAAGAAGGTCGACGTCGACTACCTGAGCGAGTACATCCGCAAGAACATGCAGACCGAGGCGTCCCAGCAGAAAAAGCTGAAGTACGCCAAACGCCTGCGCGTGACGGAAAGCTTCCGCAAGTCCGGCAACAAGCCCGAGTGGATGATCCTGGACGTGCTGCCGGTGATTCCACCCGAGCTGCGCCCGCTGGTCCCGCTGGATGGCGGACGATTTGCCACCTCCGATCTGAACGATCTGTACCGCCGCGTGATCAACCGCAACAACCGGTTGAAGAAGCTGATCGAGCTGCACGCGCCCGACGTCATCGTCCGCAACGAGAAGCGCATGCTGCAGGAAGCCGTCGACGCGCTGTTCGACAACGGCCGACGAGGCCGCGTCCTGCGCGGGGCTAATAATCGACCTCTTAAATCCTTGTCCGATACGCTCAAGGGCAAGCAGGGCCGCTTCCGCCAGAACCTGCTCGGCAAGCGCGTGGATTATTCCGGCCGTTCCGTCATCGTGGTCGGCCCGGAGCTGAAGCTGCACCAGTGCGGCCTTCCCAAGAAGATGGCGTTGGAGCTGTTCAAGCCCTTCATTTATCACCGCCTGGAGCAGCGCGGCCATTGCACCACCATCAAGCAGGCCAAGGAATTGGTGGAGCAGCAGGATCCGGTGGTATGGGACATCCTGGAAGAAGTCATCAAGGATCACCCCATCATGTTGAACCGCGCCCCCACGCTTCACCGCTTGGGCATTCAGGCTTTCGAGCCGGTCCTGGTCGAAGGCAAGGCCATCAAGATCCACCCGCTGGTCTGTACCGCGTTCAACGCCGATTTCGACGGCGACCAGATGGCGGTTCACATTCCGCTGTCTCCGGAAGCCCAGATCGAGGCGGCCACGCTGATGCTTTCGTCCAATAACATCCTCTCGCCGGCGCATGGCGCGCCCATCGCCGTCCCCACCCAGGACATGGTGCTGGGGCTGTATTATCTGACCAAGGCGCGGCCGGGTTCCAAGGGCGAAGGCCGCACGTTTGCGTCCACCGACGACGTCCTGATCGCGCTCGAGATGGGCGAAGTCGAAACGCTGACCCCCATCAAGCTGCGTTTCACCGGGAAGGTGATCGACCTGGTGAAGGCGTTCGACAACCAGAACCTGATCCACACCGAACCGATCGAGTTCAGCAAGCAGTACATGGACACCACCGTCGGCCGCGTCATCTTGAACGACGTGCTGCCCGACGACATGCCGTTCATCAACGGCCTGCTCAAGAAGAAGGGCCTGACGCAGATGGTGCAGTATTGCTATCTGAAGTTCGGTCTGACCACCACGGTGACCATGCTCGACAAGGTCAAGTCGCTGGGCTTCCTGTATGCCACGCGCGCCGGAATCTCGATCGGGATCGACGACATGGTCGTCCCCGGCGAGAAGGCCGGCCTGGTCAACAAAGCGCAGAAGGCCGTCATCGAGGTGCAGGAGCAGTATCAGGAAGGCTCCATCACCCGCGGCGAGCAGTACAACAAAGTCATCGAAATCTGGTCCAAGGTCACCGAGCGCGTCTCCGAAGAGATGTTCAAGACCATGGAAGAGGACGACCGCACCGGCCGCTACCTCAATCCGATTTACATCATGGCCGATTCCGGCGCGCGCGGTTCGAAACAGCAGATCCGCCAGCTGTCCGGAATGCGCGGCCTGATGGCCCGGCCGTCCGGCGAAATCATCGAAACTCCCATCACGGCCAACTTCCGTGAAGGGCTGAACGTGCTCGAGTACTTCATTTCGACGCACGGCGCGCGCAAAGGCCTGGCCGACACCGCGCTCAAAACCGCCGATTCCGGCTACCTGACCCGCCGCCTGTGCGACGTGGCGCAGGACGTGATCGTCACCGAGACGGACTGCGGCACCAGCGACGGTATCTATGTCGAGCCGATCGTGGAATCGGGCGAAATCATCGAGCCTCTGCGCGACCGCATCGTCGGCCGCGTGGCTCTCGAAGACCAGATGGATTATGAGGGTAACCTCATCATCGAGGTCAATCACGAAATTACCGAGGATCTGGCCAACCAGATCCAGGCAGCCGGTATCGAGCGGGTGAAGATCCGTTCGGTGCTGACCTGCGAATCCAAGCGCGGCGTCTGCCAGCTCTGCTACGGCCGTAACCTGGCCACCGGCCGGCTGGTCGAACGCGGCGAGGCCGTCGGGATCATCTCCGCGCAGTCCATCGGCGAACCCGGCACGCAGCTCACCATGCGCACGTTCCACATCGGCGGCGCGGCCACCGGATCGGCGGAACAATCCAAGCAGGACGCCAAATCCGACGGATTCGTGAAGTTCCACAACATTCAGACGGTCAAGAACGCCAAGGGCGAATTGATCGCCATGAACCGCAACAGCATCATCGCCGTTCTGGACGATAAGGGCCGTGAAAAAGAACGCTACCAGGTGGTCTACGGCGCCAAGGTGCTGTTCGCGGACGGCGCCAAGATCAAGGCCAACAATGTCCTGCTCGAGTGGGATCCTTACACCTTCTCGATCCTCACCGAAGTCAGCGGCACGGTCCATTTCAAGGACCTGGTCGACGGCATCACCATGACCGAGCAGGTGGACGAAATCACCGGCCGCTCGCAGTGGGTGGTGACCGATTCACCCGACGAGAAGCGTATTCCGGCGGTCATCGTCCGGCCCGGAACAGGGAAGCATGACGAGAAGCGCTACCTGATGCCGATGCACGCTCACTTGACGGTGGCCGACGGCGATGAAGTCCACGCCGGCGACGTGCTGGCCAAGATCCCGCGCGCCACCACCAAGACCAAGGACATCACCGGCGGTCTGCCGCGCGTGGTGGAGCTGTTTGAAGCCCGCAAGCCGCGGGAAACCGCGGTCATCACGGAAATCGACGGCATCGTGAAGTACGGCGAGATTTCCAAGGGTACCCGCAAGATCAACATCGTCGGCGACGATGGCGAGCAGAAGGAATACGCCATCCCGCGCGGCGTCCACATCAACGTGCAGGAAGGCGAACGCGTTCATCACGGCGATCCGCTGATGGACGGGCCGCGCAACCCGCACGACATCATGGCCGTGCTCGGCGAAAAGGAACTGCAGAAGTACCTGGTGAACGAAATCCAGGAAGTCTACCGTCTGCAGGGCGTCAATATCAACGACAAGCACCTGGAAGTGATCGCGCGCCAGATGATGCGCTGGGTGAAGGTCGAGGATATCGGCGATAGCGAATTCCTTCCGGAAGAAGTGGTCGACAAGTTCAAGTTCCGGGAAGAGAACAACCGCGTGGTGGAAGCCGGCGGCAAGCCCGCATCGGGCAAGACCGTGCTGCTGGGCATCACCAAGGCGTCGCTCTCCACCGATTCGTTCATTTCCGCCGCGAGTTTCCAGGAGACAACGCGTGTGCTCACCGAAGCCGCCATCAACGGCAAGGTCGATCACCTGCGCGGCCTCAAGGAGAACGTCATCATGGGCCGCCTGATTCCGGCGGGCACCGGCATGGATTACTACCGGACGGTGAAAATCGCCGGAGAGGACGTGGACGAGGAGCTGGCGGCCGAACAGGAAGCCGTGGCTCTGGACGCCATTCCCGGCTACGACGAAGAGACTCGGGCGCTGTATGCGGGAGGGTTGTCGGAAGCCGAAACGCCCGCCGGTCCCGAGGAAACTCTGGCCGAGTAAGCCAAGCTCGGCCAGCGGTAAACAGACATCGAAAATGGGGACAGAAGCCTGTCCCCATTTTCGTTTCTTAGGCAGCTGTAAATAGACTTTGCTGTTCGGCGTGCCGGGGCCCGAAATGCTCCAGCTCCACCGGGTAGCGGCGGCGCAGATCTTTCGGGGCGTTTACATGGGTCGTTCCCCGGAGCAGCCGGCGCGTCTGCAGCGCGTTCACGAAACTCTTTCCCGCGGCGTCGTTGTTGAAAACCACGAAGGTCCGGTCGGCGAAACGCGCCGTCTGCTCGATCCGCTGCGCCCATTCCTCCAGTTCCGGCGGCGAGTACAGGTAGTCGTGCTGCCGCCTCCGTAGGGCCGATGGCTCGAACGCGGATCTCTCAAATAAACCCAGTGAATTCTTCGGATTCCGCCCGTGCATCCGCACGTAACCGACGTCCGAGGTCAGGATGGCCGTGGGAGGCATGGCCCGGGTGTACTGCGGCTGGTCGATATTGCAGAACCCCACCCGGTAGTCAAGGAAGGTGCCGATGGCCTCCTCCGCCATCCAGCTGCTGTGGCGCATCTCCGCGACCAGAGGAAACTCGTGGAAGGCCCTGCGGAGGTCGATGAAGAACTCCCGATTCTCTGCGGTGAACCGGAACGACCAGGGAAATTGCATCAGCAGAGCGCCGAGTTTCTTGGCCCGCAGCAGCGGCCACAACCCTTCCTTGAATAGTGAAATGTTAGCGTGGTCCAGCACGCGCTTATGCGTAAAATCCTGATGGAGTTTGGCCGTGAAGGTGAACTCCGGATAAGCCTCAACCTTTCTCATCCATAACTTCACCACTTCCGGCTTGAGCGGCTGATAAAACGAGCTGTTAATCTCCACAGCATCGAGCTGCTTTGCGATCAGCTCCAGCGGGTGGAACCCCGGCGCATGCGCCTTGGGGTAGACCAGACCGTTCCAATGGGGATACGACCAACCAGCGGTTCCTACGTGGATGGAGGGGGACATAAATGCCTCGTATATTCGTCTTGTATTCGCCTATGCCTAGGATAGCGAAGAAGAGGCGAATATGCAAGGGAAAAGTCGACTGGCGACGGAGCGTGAGGTTTCTAAGCCGCCCTGGCTAGGCTCAGGCTTCGGATTCCCAGTTCTCGGGCAATTCGGCTGGAGCCAGTTTAAGTGCGCCGGGACGCGACTTTAGACGTTTCAGAGCGATCACCAGTGCAGACAGGCCCAAGGCCCCGACGGCGAACGGAGTCCAGAATAGCCACAGCCGTGGCTGCCCTTCGGGCAACGATAGAATGCGCAGTCCGAACTCACCCACGAGCGCCCCTTTGATCTCGTTATCTGATCGCCCCTCGGCCATCAGGTTGTCGATCCGGGTCCGCAAGAGATCTGCGGCAGGAGAATCATGCATCGTCAGGTTTTCCCGCCAGCAGCAGGGAGCGATAAACGTCGCGTATAGTTTCTCCCGGCGCGCGTCGCCCGATCCGTATCCGGCCTGAAGGGCCGGAGTCGCCATGATTCCCAACAACACTGCCGTCAAGTAAATCCGGTTCTGCATTTACTTAAACTATACCGCGCATTCAGGAAGCGGCTCAGTGAACCGACGTTGCGTTCCAGTCCGGCGCCCACACGGGTGAGGGCTCGGTGCCGGCGCGGTGGTGCCTGCGGGACCGCTTCTGCTGGTACATGTGCCGGTCGGCTTCGGCCAGGAGCCGTTCCGCATCCCCGCCGTCCTGAGGAAAATGCGCCAGGCCGATACTGGCCGAAAGAGGCTTGTTGAAGGACTGAATCCCGACGCCGGCCACCACATGCCGGAATTCCTCCACGCGGTGTTCCGCGTCGGCCGGCCTCAGTCCGGAAATCAGGATCACGAATTCGTCGCCGCCCATGCGCGCCACATAATCGTACTCGCGGCAGTTGGCCTTGAGGCTGCCCGCCACTTCCCGCAGAAGCCGGTTGCCTTCCTGGTGCCCGTACCGGTCGTTGATCTGCTTGAGTTCGTCCAGATCCAGCGCCACGACGCTCAGCGGCTGGTTGGTGCGGCGCGCCCGCGATACTTCCGCGTCCAGTTGCAGGAACAAGGAGCGCGCGTTGGGCAGCGATGTCAGGTAATCGGTGGTCGCCGAAGATTCGGCCTGCTGGAACCGGAGCGCGTTCTCGATGGACATCCCGATCTTGAGGCTGATGGCCGTAAGAATCCGCAGATGGTCCTTGGTGAACGCGTCCCGCTCGGTGTGATACAGCGTGAGCACGCCCAGCGTTCCATTGGCGCCTTCCAGCGGCACAGCCACCGCGGATTGAAGCGAGGACGTCCGGCTCCGGTCGTTGAGATAGGAAGGCTCCACCGAAGGATTTCCGTTCACGATGGGCTTGCCGTTTTCCGCCACCCACCCGGAGAGTCCCTGACCCATCGGAATCCGGAGGGAAGAAAACAGGCGATAGTCTTCACCGTTGACATACTGCGGAATCAGTTCCTCGCCGCGTGTCAGCCACACAGCCAGGGAGTGATGCGGGATGATGGGCCGCAAGCGCACGTCCAGAACCGAGAGCGTCTCGTCCAGGCTCAGCGAATTCCCCAGGTCCTGGGAGATCTCGAAGAGAGCCTGGACTTCCTGCCGGGCCGCGGCAATCAGATTCAGAAACTCGCCGGCTGGCTCGCCGGGGTTGGCCGCCGCGGTGGATTTGCCGGAGACTTCAAAACCCGCCGCGGGCGCCGCGCCGCGTTCGACTTTCACTTCCTTGGATAGGGTCGCAGGCTTGGGCGCCGTGACGTTCGCCCTGCGCTCCCACTCGACGTAGCCTTTGGCCAGAGCCTCCACCACCCGCGGATCGAAAGCCCTTCCGGATTCGGACCGAACCACCTTCATGGCCTCGTCCAGAGGCAGCGCCCGCCGGTATTGCCGGTCGGAGGCCAGCGCGTCCAGACAATCCACGGCCGCCAGAATGCGCGCGCCGATCGGAATCGACTCGCCCCGGAGGCCGGCCGGGTAACCCGAGCCATCCCATTTTTCATGATGGGCCCGCACAATGGGCGCCACTGGATACGGGAAGCGCACGCGCTCCAGGATCTCGGCTCCCACGGTCGGGTGAATCTTCATTTTGTCGAACTCATCCGGCGTCAAACGGCCGGGCTTGGAGATGATGTATTCCGGCACGGCCAGCTTTCCGATATCGTGCAGCAGAGCCGCGGCTTCCAGAGCATGCTGTTCGGCGTCGGAGAGATACAGGGCGTGGGCCAGTTCCTTGGCGTAAACCTGGACCCTCTGCAGATGGTCGTGCGTGGTGTGATCCTTGGCCTCGATCGCCAGCGCCAGCGCTTCGATGGTTCTCAGGTGCAGGGACGCCACTTCCTCGGCGTGGCGTTTTTCCGCCTCCAGGCGATGCAAATACAGCCGGTAGGAACGGTAGATCAGATAGATCACGGGGCCGGTGAGCAGCACGGTCTGCCAGCCTGCAAAGTGCGCGGCGCTGCTGACCGCCCTGGCGATCCCGGCTCCCGCCAGGTAGTGCGGCAGCGACCAGAACGACGTGCCCAGCCATACGGCCGCGAACGGTTCGCGTTCGGTGATGGCCGTCCAGGCCGCCATCGGAGCCGTGCTGATCAGGAACAGGGCGAGCGTGGCCTCGGCCAGCCGGAAGGATGTGTCTATGGAGGATGCGAACCACATGGAATGGAACACCCGCTCGGCGGCGGCCGCCGCCACGGTCATCAGCGCCACCCGGAACAACACCGTCGTTACGCGCGGCCTCTGCGGCTGATGCCAGTAGCACTCTACAATCGCTACTCCGCAAGCCAGCAGGATGGTTTCCGGAGCCGTGAGTTCCAACAAACCCAGCAGAACGAATAAGTAAGACAGTGAGAACGCCCCACTCACCCCGGGAACCCGCACCCGCGCTCCCGCGGAGAACAGGGAAACCGACAGGAACGCCCCAAACTTGATCAGGTCCGGGGACCGCCAGGATAGGGCCGTCTGCGCCAGCACCGCGGCTCCCACGGCCAGGACCAGGGCCAGATAGAAGCGTGCCCCGGTTGTCAGGCGGCCGTTGGCCTCGGGCCCGGAAGCCTCCAGGGCTCCCGTCTCAGGTTCCGATCCTGTAAACACTTTCGGCACGATGTGTTTTACAGCAAGACGGCGACCACTGGCTTGGTCCTTCTATTCCCGTAAGATCGGCCCGGAGGGGCGTCCCATCCGGCGACAGAATGGCACTTCCGCGCCCAGGGTCTTGCGACAAACTGGCGCAACTTAAGGGGCCAATTCCGGGGGTTCGTAAGGTGTTTCCCGGAGGGCCAAGCACAGCATGTTTCGGCAAGATGGAAGGAGTCATGGCGGAAACCGCTCCAGCTCCCAACCAGGTGTTCCTCGGGATGACTGCGATCATCGCCAGCGAGCCCATGCAGCGGCTGATGGATGTGGTCCAGAAAGTGGCTCGTTCCAGCGCCACCACGCTGGTTACCGGCGAGAGCGGAGTGGGGAAAGAACTCGTCGCGCGCGCCATCCATTTCTTTTCGGGCCGCTCCAGCAAGGCCTGGGTCGATTTCAACTGCGCCGCGCTGCCCGAACAGCTTCTCGAGAGCGAACTATTCGGCCACGAGCGGGGCGCGTTCAGCGGAGCCGACGCCACCAAGCCCGGGCTGTTCGAACTGGCCCATCAGGGAACCATCTTTCTGGACGAAGTGGGAGAGCTGGACGCCCGGCTGCAAGTGAAGCTGCTGCGGGTGCTCGACGGCGCTCCCTATTACCGGCTGGGCGGCGTCCGCAAAGTATCGGTCGATGTCCGCGTGGTGGCGGCCACCAACCGCGATCTGGAGCGGGCCGTGGCCCAAGGCCGGTTTCGCAGCGACCTGTTTCACCGCCTCAGCCAGTTCACCCTGCACGTTCCACCCTTGCGCACCCGCCCGGCCGATATCGAACCGCTGGCGCGGCACTTTCTGGCCGAGCACTTTCCGCAGTTGGAGTTGGGCCCCTCGGCCGTGAACGCGCTCCGGAGTTATTCCTGGCCGGGGAACATCCGGGAGTTGCGGAATGCCGTCATCCAGGCCGGAGTTCTGAGCCAGGGCGGAGAGATCACCTCGCAGGATTTCCGCCTGCGGTCGTCATTTCCTCCCGCCTATGCCGGTGAGTACGGGCAAGATCCCGAAGGTGCTGACGAAGATTCGGGAAGCCTGGAAGGGATGGAGCGCCGCATGATCGAGGAAGCGCTGGCGGCCACCGGCGGGCACCAGCAGAAGGCCGCGGCGCGTCTGGGAATTTCCCGGCGGACTCTCAGCCGCAAGCTCAAACTGTACGAATCCGAGCAGCAGGTGGCGCTGTGATGAATCTCGCCATTGACGAAAAGCGGCGTCTTTTGGAACAGCGCAAGGAGCCCCGCCAGCCTGCGGAAGGCCCCGTTCTGGTGCGCTTCGCCGATCCGCAGCCGCTCGAAATCCTGGGCCAGTTGATGGACGTGAGCCCCAGCGGTTTTCGCATGTCCCACGCCAATCAATCGCTGCACTCGGGCCAGATGGTCGAGTTCTCGCATCCCCGGGCGGTTGGCGCGGCCCGCGTGATGTGGAATCGCATCATGGACCAGCGCGTCGAGACCGGCTTCCTCATCGTCGCCAGCAAGTAGCGTCATCGGACCCGCCCGCTGCCTCGATAGGGTAAACTGAGTTCCTTGCAACCCAAATCTGCTGCCGGCGAATATTCCCTTGCTACCGGCGAAGCCGCGGTTCGCCGCCTGACTGCGTTACACCGGGTCTACTCGCCAGCCGGCCGCCGCATTCTCCTGCGGGCGGGCTTGCAGCCCGGCATGACCGCCGCGGATTTCGGCTGCGGCGTAGGCGCGACCACCCGCACGCTGGCGGAGATGGTCGGACCCTCCGGGCATGTTACGGGCATCGATCTGAGTGCAGCGCAACTGGAACAGGGGCGCGAATTGTGCAAGTCGGCGGGCATCACCAACGCGACCTTTGTAGAAGCAAGCGCGACGGCGACTGGTCTCCCGCGCAGCTCGTTTGACCTGGTCTATTGCCGCTACCTCCTCCTCCATCTTGTCGATCCGGCGGCGTGCCTTCGCGAAATGCGTGAAATCCTCAAGCCGGGCGGCCTGCTGGTGGTGGAAGACGGCGACCTGACTTCGGCCGGCAGCCGTCCCGCCAGTTCGATCCATTGGTTCGCGGATTTGTTCGGCCGCTTGGGACCCACGCGCGGGGTGGACTACGCGCTCGAAAATCGTCTCTATCATCTGGTGAAGGCGGCGGGATTCCCGGAGCCCGATATCGAGATCCACCAGCCCGCCATTGCGCGAGGGGAGGATCGTTTTCTTGCGAAATGGTCGGTGGAAGAAGCCGCGCCGGCTTTTGTCGCCGCCGGACTGGTCACCGCCGCGGAAATGCAAGCAATTCTGGCCGATATGGATCGCGATACGAAGAACCCCGATATTCTGGTGATCGGGCCCCGGATGTCCCTGGTCTGGGCCCGCAAGCCGGGTTGACATTTTTCCGTCGCTACGCTGGAAGACTGGAACGATAGTGGCCAAGACCGGCTCCAAGTCTGTGGACGAGTACATCGCCTCGCAGCCCAAGGCAGTACAAGGCGCGCTCAAACGCGTGCGGAGCGCCATCCGCAAGGCAGTACCCGAAGCCGAGGAAGTGATCTCGTACAAGATTCCCGCGTACAAGCTGCATGGCCGCCCCGTGGTCTATTTCGCCGCGTGGAGCGAGCACTACTCGCTTTACCCCGCCGCCGGAAATGTTGTCGCAGCGTTCCAGGACAGCCTTGCGCCTTACCAGGTCAGCAAGGGAACGATCCGCTTCCCTCTCTCCGAGCCTGTACCCGTGAAGTTGATCGAGCGTATCGCGAAGTTTCGCGCGAAGGAAGTCGCCACGCGGGTGAAGGCCAGCTCGGACGCACGGAAGAAACGCTAAACTGGGTGAAAAACCATGCCCAATCTTGAAGTCAAGTGTTCAAAGGAGATGGAGCCTTTATTCCTGGAGAACAGCGCCGAGCTGCTCAAGAAAATGCACGAGCTCCTCAAAAACCATCAATCGCTGGACCCGGTGACGGAAGAGCCCAAAAACACCATGCTGCGAAACCGGGTCGCCACCACGCTTTCGCCCTGGACGTACTGCATTGTCGGCGATGCGGAACGCCCTACCAATCGGATTAACGTCCACTTCGCCCTGGGCGACAAGCCGGACCGGAAGGGGCCGCTCGGCGACCGATTGCGCAAGGATCTGGGGCTCGATCTCGAGGACGTCATCGTCAACCATCTGTACGAGAAATACCAGATGGAAGAAGGCAAGGATTACACGATGGTCTCGGAGACGCGCGAGGTCAACCGGCATCACTATAACGACAAGCCTCGCAAACGAGTCCCCGCTCGTCCCAGGAATTTCGCGCCCAATTCCACGCCCGACCGGCCGGCCTTCGAACTGCCGCCCGGCGCCATCAATGCGCATTGCCACGTGAACAGCAACGGCATGACGCCCTTTCCCTGGTCGGAAGATCGCAAATACGATCCGGCGTTCGCGCCCTGGAGGAAGCTGGAAGAACTCGACACGTTTCTGGGTTTCTCAGGCGAGGTGATTGTCGCGGCCACCTGCCACGGCACCGACAACAGCTTCCTGCTCAACGCTCTGAAAAAGTCGAAGGGCAGGGCACTGGGGGTCGCGTTCGTCGATAAGAATATCCCGGACGAAGAACTCGCGAAACTCGACGCGGCGGGCGTGCGCGGCGTGCGCTACAGCTACGTGAAGCGGTTGACCAATCCTCCTCCTCCCGAGGAGATGGTCGCCATGGCGCAGCGCGTGAAGCGCTTGAGCGAATGCGATCAGTTAAAGAATGACTGGCACATCGATCTCTATTGCGAAGCCACCGATCTGAAAGATCTGGAGCCGCACATCCAAGCCATTCCGATTCCGGTGGTCTTCGATCACATGGCCGTGCCGGTCGTGAACAACGGGGTGGGTGATCCCGGGTTTCAGCGTTTTTTGCAGCTCTTTCGCGACAAGCAGGATTGCTACGCCAAGCTGACCTGTCCCGAGCGTCTGACGGGATCGAACCGCCCGGACGATTGGAGCAAGGTTCTGCCGTTCGCGCGCGCGCTGGCGGAAGAATTTCCGGGCCGCGTGATCACCGGCACCGATTGGCCCCATCCCAACATGAAAGAGGGCCAGATGCCCAACGACGGCGAACTGCTCAATCGCTGGATCCGGGAGATCGCGGGCAAGAACGCGGATACTCTAAATTGCATCCTGGTCGACAATCCGCGGACTCTTTTTAATTTCGGCCCGAGGCCTGAGTAGGCCTCTCGCAAGGAGGACGGCATGCCAACGATCAAGCTTGTGCGTGAGGCAGCGGTAGTAGTCTGTCTTGCCGCTTTTTCCGTGGGTGCCCTTGCCCAATGGCCGACCTTTCCCACACCCGGGGCGCCGAAGTTGGCGAGCGGGCGGCCGGATCTGAACGGGCCCGCGCCCCGGACGCCGGACGGCAAGCCGGATTTTTCGGGTGTCTGGTCCGCCGGTGGTCCCGGAGGCGGTCGTGGCGGCCCAGGCAAGGGCAAAGGCAAAGGCCCGCCGGATGGGAAAGGTAAAGGTCCTCCTCCTCCCCTCGCGGCGTCCAAAGGTTCGCCGGGCATCGTCAGAGGCGGATTCAAGAACATGGCGGAAAGCATGCCGGGCGGTTTGCTGCCTTACCAGCCCTGGGCGCGGGAGCTCCGTGACCGGCGCTTTGCGGACCATAGCAAGGATCATCCGGACGCCCATTGCCTGCCTTTGAATCCGATACAGCTCTGGTTTCACCCGCAGCCTCGCAAGCTGATCTGGAACCCGCGAGAGATTGTGATGCTCGCCGAATCGAACGGAGGCCTGCGGCAGATTTTCACCGATGGCCGCCCGCTGCCCAACAAGGACGACGTGGAACCTTGGTGGTATGGCTACTCGGTTGGAAAGTGGGACGGCGACACGCTGGTGGTGGACTCCATAGGTTTTCTGGATAACGCCTGGATCGACGAAGACGGCAGCCCCCTGAGCAACGAAGCCCACGTGACCGAGCGCATCCGGCGGCCCAGCTACGGCACTCTGGATGTCGAGATCACCGTGAACGACCCCAAGACCTATACCAGGCCGTGGACCGTGACCGCGAACCAGCGCCTGATGGCGGATGATGAATTGATCGAGTTCATCTGCGGCGAGAACAACACCAGCGTGCGGCACCTGGTCGGCAAGTAAGAATGCGCCTGGCCGGCGATCACGCTACGAGACCGCACCATCGGCACGCTAACGCTGGCTCGACTCCCGGCGTGCAACCTTCTGATTGAATTGTGCGGATTGGCCGCGCGGAATACTCAAGCTTCGCCAGTTGGCATGCTGCAGGTGTTTGGCGAGAAACACGATTTGGCCAACGTGATAAGCGTAGTGCGCCAATTGGCGGTGAATCGCCTGCATGACCGAATGCGCCTCTCCTCGAATCGTGACGCGGCGCGGCAGATCGGAATCGGTCAGACGTTCCAGGGCGGCAAATACGCATCGCCACCCGTCCTCCCACAACTGGATCACATCGGCGCGCCGGCTCGGTGGGGCCACGAATTCCGCATCCCGGTCGCGCGTGGCGCTTTCTCCGTCCGCATCCGGAAACCCCGTCCAGCGCGAAAGCATATTGCCGGATAGGTGCTTGATGATGATCGCCACGGAATTCATCTCGGGATCGAGCGTGGCATAGACTTGGTCGTCGCTGAGCTGCGCCAATGCGCCGTCGCCGAGTTTCTTGTAGTAGCGGAATAGCGAAATGGAGTCCGCGAGACAGGACTGTGTGAATTCGAGGGCCATGTTGAGAATGATAGCCCTTGAACCCGGCCGCATTGAGACACGACCTCGGACCCGGGTTCATATATCATGGATTCTGCTTCGTGATCTCGCGCCGGAGGAAAATCAAAATGAAACAGCGCACCATGGCCAGACTTGCCTGCCTCACATTGGGTGTGATGGCGTCTCTCTCGGCGCAGGATGTCACCATCACCAATGCCCGGATCGTGGACGCCAATCGGGTCGCCAATGGGGCCGTGATCGAGCGCGGATCGATCGTGGTGCGCGCGGGAAAGATCGTTTCGGTAACGGCCGGTGCGCCCTCCGCCGCCGCGGGCAAGATGATCGACGCCAAGGGAATGACTGCCATGCCTGGATTCATCGATGGGCACCGGCACATCAATACCGGACCGAATGAAAAGGCGCAAATGCAGGCGCTGCTCGAAGCCGGTTACACCACCGTTCTGTCCGGAGGCGGTCCGGCGCAAGGAAACATCACGCTTCGGGATCACATCGACAAGGGCCTCATCAATGGACCGCGCATCATCCCGGCCGGGTCCATTCAGCTGGCTAACAACACTCCGGAGACGGCTCGCGCCGCGGTTCGGAAGATCGCCGACATGGGAATCAAGTTCACGGGCGAGATACTCCTGACTCCCATCCCAGGTCCGAGCGAAAAAGAATTGGAAGTGCTCAGGGCGATCGTGGACGAGTCGAAGAAAGTTGGCGTCATGGTCCAGGTGCATGCCGTCAGTTCCAGCGCCATGATCGCCGCTGTGGACGCCGGCGTGCCGCTGCTGGTTCATCTCCCCAACAAGAATTGGGTCAGCAAAGAGGACGCGAAAAAAGTGGCGGCCGCGGGCGTCAAGGTGTTGGGGACGGTCAGCTTCGGCTCGCCCGTATTCGGAGTGTTCGCCAACGACAACAAGCCGCGCTTCCGCGACGGGAAGCCTTGGCCCGAAGGAATCATCGACGGAGTCCGCCTGGGCGAGGAAGCCGGATATATGCCGGTGAATGCGCGTACGATCTGGGACGCGGGCGTCACCCTGGGCTACTGCACCGACACGAACTATGATCCGACGGCCGGGCTGGACCACGAGCTGAAGATGCTCAACGTGATGTTCTCGATGCAGGATCTCATTAAGATGATGGGGCCGAATACGGCGTCCTATGTCCAGATGGGCGATCAGATCGGGACGCTCGAGCCGGGCAAGCTCGCCGACATCATTCTTCTGGACGGCAACCCGCTGGAAGGCTACTGGAATTGGCTGAAGACCAAAGTGGTGGTCAAGGGCGGCAAGATCGTCGTCGATAAACGCTAGCCTTGTTTCTCGACTACTGATTTTGCTGCCAAGTGAGACCGATGCCATGAGTCACTCGCATCGGTAATCCCTAGGCGAAAGTAAGGGCACCAAGGGAGGTAAACTGATGCCCGTGACGACATTCGAGCGTCGGCCGCCTGCGTTTGCGCTACGCGTCAGCTACTGTTTTGTGCTCGATTTCGTTTTAGCGCCCGTGGTGCGGAAGCTCGAACGCTCAGACCAAATTCTAAAGGTTCTCGGCGCAGAGACCCGAAGACGCGTTCGGAGAAGCGTCACCCAAAACCCTTTTCGCGGCTACACTCCCGGCGAGCAGGATATCTTCGTGATGACTTACCCGAAAAGCGGGACGAACTGGATGTTGCAGATCGCATACCAGCTCATTCATCACGGAAAGGGTGAATTCGATCACATTCATTCGGTTGTGCCCTGGCCGGACGCAGTGCTGACATCGCGCACGATGCGAAATTACGCGATTCCTCTCAATCTGGCGACAGCGTGGCAAACCGCTCCGCAACGCAAGCGCCTCATCAAGACCCATCTGAACTGGGAGCTGCTCCCGTACTCGAAAGAGGCCCGTTTCATCGCGGTGATCCGCGATCCGAAGGACGTGTTTGCGTCGCTGTATTTCTTCGTCAGGGAAAACCTTCTGGGCCGCGCCACGCCATCAGTGAGCGCCTTCTGCCGCGCCTTTCTGGAAGGCAAGAGCCTTACCGGCGGCTCCTGGGCAGTCAATGCTGCCGGCTATTGGGCGCAGCGCCACCGACCAAACGTTTTGGTTGTGTCATTCGCATCCATGAAACGGGACCTCGAAGCGACCGTTCGGCGGGTGGCGGCGTTTCTCGAAATGCGGGTTTCAGATGGGGTAATTCGGGAAGTCTGCAGAGACTCGGCTCCGATCTTCCTTACGACGAAATCTGCGGACACACAACAGCAGAATAGCCGCCTGTTGGTCGAAGCCGTGGGCGGAGGAATCGTCCCCGCTACTTCTGCTGGCCCCCCGCCGCTTTGGCCGACTCTTGAGCGCGCGAAACAATATAAGCCTCGATCGCCCGTACTTGCTCCGCGTCCAGGATCTTCTGGAACGACGGCATGCCGGCCGAGGCGCGACTCCCGCCCAGAACGATGTCGTCGATTCCCTCCAGCGTTTCCTTGTTCGCGTAACGGAGATCAGGCAGGGAACCCCCCACAGCGTTGATGCCGTGACAGGGCCCGCAGTAGGAGTTGAAGAGCAGGCCTCCTTCATGCACGGTTTTCGGAGGAGCAGTGCTGGCGATGGCCGGCACGGGCGGATCCTTATGTCCGTATGGCGGGGCCTTCAGAGTCGCCGTGCCATTGAGGTTGAACGTGAGAATCCGACCATAGCCATGCTTCACTGGACCTTCTCCAGGGGCGTTGAATAATCCCGGCGCTCCTCCCCACCCGACCATCACCGTCAAATACTGGGTGCCGTCGACCGTGTAGGTGACCGGCGGCGCCATGATTCCCGTGCCGGCGTCGAACGTCCAGAGCTCTTTGCCGTCGGTGGCGCGATAGGCGGCCAATATGCCGTCCCCGCGTCCCTGAAACACCAGGTTGCCGCCGGTTGCCAGCACGCCGCCGTCTTCGACCGTCGGATTCTTCACGCGCCACGCCGCCTTCTGCGCGACAGGATCCCAGGCCACCAGTTCGCCGGTTGCGGGCGGCATGGAAGCCAGTTTCGCGTTGAGCGGGCCATCGTACATCCCATTGAGAGCCAGATTGCTGCGGTTGGGATCGTACTTCCATTTCGGATCGGGCACATGCAGGAACTGCGTGCCGTTTTTTACCCCCAGGTAAACCAATCCGGTCGTGGGACTGAACGCCATCGGATTCCAGTTATGCCCGCCATCCGGGCTGGGCGAAACGATCACGGGATTGGGCCCCGCGGCGCCCGGCGATTCGATGGGACGCCCGGTTTTAGGATCGAGTCCGGTGGCCCAGCTAACGCCGCTCACGAACTGCGTACCCGAAATGAATTCTCCGGTCTCCCGGTCGAGAACGTAGAAGAATCCGTTCTTATTCGCCTGCATGATCACTTTGCGCGCGCGGCCTCCGATGGTCAGGTCGGCCTGCATCAGCGGCTGCGTGGCGTCGTAGTCCCAATTTTCCCCGGGCGTGGTTTGGAAATACCATGCGAGTTCGCCGTTGCTTGCGTGCACCGCCAGGATCGACGCCGTGTACAGACTGTCGCCTCCGCCGCGGATCGACCGGTACCAGGCCGTCGCATTGCCGGTGCCGAAGTACAGCAGGTCGAGCGCGGGGTCGTAGACGATGCCTTCCCAGGCCGGGCCGCCCCCGCCCGTCTTCCAATATTCGCCGTGCCAGGTCTTCGCGGCGGCTTCCATGGCCTTCGATTCGAAACCCTTCGCAGGATCGCCGGGCACCGTGTACGTGCGCCAGGCCATCTTGCCCGTTTCCGCATCATAAGCCGAGACGTATCCGCGCACGCCATTCTCCGCGCCCGCATTGCCGATGATCACCATCCCCTTGGCGATGCGGGGAGCGCCGGTGATCGAGTATTGCTTGGCGTTATCGGTGGTGGATACGGTCCACACGGGCATGCCGGACTTCTCGTCCAGCGCGATCAGGCGGCCGTCCAGCGTCCCCACGTACACTTTGCCTTGGTACAGCGCCGCGCCCCGATTCACCACGTCGCAGCAGATGAAATAAGCGTTCTCGCGCGGCACCTTGGGATCGTAGGTCCAGCGAATCTCTCCAGTCTTTGCGTCGACGGCGTAGACCACGCTCCAGGCGCCGGTCGTATAGATGATGCCATCCTCCACCAGCGGCGTCGCCTCCAGACCGCGCGTGGTGCCGAGCTCGCGGCTCCACGCCAGGCCGAGCTTGCCGACCGTCTGCTCGTTGATCTGGTTCAGCGGACTGAAACGGTGATCGTCGTACGTCCGCCCGTACATGAGCCAATTGCCGGTCTCCTGATCGGTGCTCTTGAGTCTGGCGTCGTCCAGCGGCTTGGGCCCGCTGCTGCATGAGCTAAGCAGGAAAACCACGGATAGGACAGGCAAGAGTGCCGAGGCAGCTACGCGGTGCTTCAACATGAAATCAATCTCCATGGGGACTCGTTCGACGTGTCCGCATTGTCAACCTGATCATCGTAGCACCGCCGGTATGGATGGCCCGAACCGGAATCAGGTTGAGGTTTCCGCCGGTACGTGGAGCTTCACTGGATCGCCGTTTGCCGGCGCCAGCAGGCTAAGGATCGCGGTAACCATAAAGTTGATGCAAAGGGCCACGAACCCGGCATTCCAGCCGAAGAAGGGGTCCTGATGAGTGAGGATCAGGTAGCCCACGATGGCCTCTCCGGCAATCATGCCTGCGAACACTCCCGGCATGGTGACGCGCTTCCAGTACAGACCCAGCACGACCCCCGGAAAGAACTGGGTCACTCCGGCGTAGCCTAGCAGGAGCAAGGACACAAGCGTTGTGGAACTGTGGACGGCGAGGTACAAGCTGATGGAGCTCAGCACCACAACCATGATGCGAGCCAGCCTCGCCACCTCGTCGTCCGTCATGGTCGGCGCGAAGATGGGCCGGCAGAGATTCTTGGCGAATAGCGTCGCGGCCGTCAGAATCAGAATAGAAGCGGGCACCATCGCGGTCAGGGCTCCCGCGCCGCCGATCACGCCCAAAAACCACGCGGGAAAACTCTGGCGGACGATCGTCAGCAGCGCAAGATCGCCATCGGGCAGGCCGGGGACTACCAAAACCGCGGTGAAGCCAACGAAGAAGATGAACGCCAGCGTGATGGTGTAGAGCGGCACAACTACGGCGTTGCGGCGCAACGTGTCGCCGCTTTTCGCCGTGAAGGTGGCCCCAAACGCATGCGGCCACATGTAGGCTCCGAGCGCACTCAGAAGCACCGTGGTGATGTACCACGAGTGGCCCAGGTTGGTGGTGGCGCCGGGCATGGTCAGGTGCGCGGGCCGGGCCTGCGCCAGGGCGGTGAACATGGGGCCGATGCCTCCGTAATGGATATACGGTATGCCGATACCGATCGAGACCGCCGCGACCAGCATGAGCAAATCTTTCAGGACGCTGATCCAGGCCACTGCGCGGACGCCGCTCGCCAGGACGAACGCGGCCAGCAGGGCCACCGAGATCGCCATGGCCGGCGTCCGGCCGATGCCGTCGAAACTCGCGACGTTGACGATAATCCCGAGCCCCGTGATTTGGAGCTGCAGGTAAGGGATCAGGAAGACGACGCCCACGACACAGACAAATGCGGCCAGATACTTGTTGCCGTAGCGCAAGCGGAAGAAGTCGGACTGGGTCTGCAGCTGGTACTTGCGGCCCAGTTCCCAGATGTGCGGCAGGATGAAGAGCGACACGCCGGCGCCCAGCGAGAGGTAAGCCAGAATGTACAAGGCCGGGCCGCCCCGGGAATAGGCCCAGCCGCTGGCTCCCAGGAAAGAGAACGTGGTGTAGATTTCGCCGGCCATCAGCAGGAACATCAACACGATTCCGAAGCCGCGGCCGCCCACGGTCCACTGTTCCAGGTTCATCTTCCGGCGGACTCCGGCGAGGAAGCCGATGGCCACGCCCAGCCCGACGATGGCGAAGATCGTCGTCAGGGAGACAGCGCTGGGACTCATCGGGCTCCGCCGCCCTTTTTATACCGCGCGGCCTCCACGCGGTATGCGGCCCACAGGCACAAGCTGCTGAGCACGATCCAGCACACCAGCCAGGCGAGATTGAAAGGGACGCCGAAAATCATCGGATCGATGCGGTCCCACAGCGCGACCGAGAAACACATGGCGACGAAAGGAATCAAGGCCAAAAGGAGAGCAAGGGCCGATGGCTTCTTTACAGGCACAGGTTCACTAGGAGGCCGCAAGCTATCGTGCGGCGCGCTGAATCAGCTCCCACATCATTCCGTTGACGTCGCGGACGAACACGTTGCCCGCGCCGTTCGCGCGGACGATGGCTTTGCCGCCGGTGCTCGCCACGGTGCCGCCGGCCTTGGTCCACTGATCGACGGCGGCGTTCACGTCGCGCACCACCATCGTGAACGCGGGCGATCCCGGATCCTGCGCGCCCGCCACCACTTTCGCGCGCGGCACACCGCTATATTCGATCAGCCCGAAATCGAGCGTGGTGCCCGGAATGCGCCCGTGCGTGATGCGCCAGTGCGCTCCCGGCAGGCCGATGAGTTTCGCGACCACTGCGTTGGTCGCTGAGGCGCCCGTGGGCCGCGCATGGAACCCGATCGCTTCGCGCAGGAACGCGACGGTCTGGGCGGAATCTCCGATTGAAAACTGCACCGAGGCTCCCAGAATATCGCCGGTCGTCTTCGCGGCGGAGGCGGGCAGGGGATCGGGCTGCTGCAATTCGACAAAGAAGCCGTCGGGATCGCGAACCACGATCTCGCGAAACTTGCTGTTCGGATTTCCGGAGGGATTGACGGGGGCTCCGCCAATGGTCACGATGGCCGCGCCCGAAGCCTTCACTTTCGCCAGGACTTTTTCGATATCCCGCACCTGTAAAGCCAGCGTCGCCGCCCCGATGTCCTGCAGGTTCGGCCGCACCGGTTTGCGGGCCGCGCCGGTGAACTCCGTCAGCTCAAACCCAAAGGCCGCGTTCGGAATGCGGAAGGTCGCCCCGCGAAAGCTCATGCCTTTCGTCCCCGTGAACTTCGACATATCCTCGTCGAGCTTCTGCGGCTTCTGCGCCAGCGGATCGCCCGCTCCGTTCGGCGTCAAGCCCAGCGCATCGCGGTAGAACGGCACCGTTTTTTCGAGACTTTCGGTGGTGTGCGCCAGATTCTGCAACTGGACAACGGGGGTGGTTTGGGCGGACGCAAACACCGCAAACAGGCCCGCCGCGGCAGAAATCTTCAACAGGGTTGTGGACGGCATCCCCGAAGTATACCGCCGCGGTCAGGGCCAGGTACGTCTAGTACAATCTGCTCTCAAATTTGGTGAGAAAAAGAACAGTTGAGTGATATTCTTGCAGAGAACCAGGGTGCCGGGTCCGACAAAATGGGAGTCGCGTTTAGTCGGCATCAGTCTCCTTGGCTAACTTTCGACGAAGGAACAAATCACGATGAAGAAGTTATTGCAGATTGCGCTTCTGACCGCGGTGTTGGCTGGGGTTGCGGCCGCAAGTGACAGTCCAGCACCGGTGCCAGAGATTGGTTCGGGAACCGCCGCGTCAGCCATTGGGCTTGCAGCGGGCGCATTGCTCGTGGTTCGGTCGCGCCGGAAGAAGTAGTAACTCGGGCGGGCCTGGCTGGAGCACGATCGGCCTCCTTGGCTAACTTTTCAACAGAGGAACATAACGATGATGAAGAACTTATTGCAGATTGCGCTTCTGACCGCGGTGTTGGCTGGGATTGCGGCCGCAAATGACACACCAAGGACGCCTGAGATTGGCTCGGGAAGCGCCGCGTCGGCTATTGGGCTTGCAGCGGGCGCATTGCTCGTGGTGCGGTCGCGCCGGAAGAAGTAGTAGCTCGGGCGGGCTGGCTTGAGCACGATCGAGAACGCAGAATCGCGTGCTGGAAACGTTCGGTCAAAGTTTTAAGGAAATTCTGGTCCCGCTGGCCGGCTTGGCTCGCGGGTTCTCCGCCCAGGTCTTTGGGCCGGAGGAGCGGAGATTCTGGTTGTCGCTGGCGGGCGCGCTGATTGCCGCCGATCTCTTCTACCGCTGCTTGAACCGGCCCCGTTCGGAATCCTTCTGGTCGTACGCCGCTCCTTGGCGGATTAACACCCACGCATCCGCGGTCTTGGATTACAAGTTCCTGGTCGTCCAGAAGCTGGTGATCGTCTTCATCGTCGCGCCCATGCTGGTATCCGCATTGGCACTCGGGAACTGGGGATCCAAGATCCTGGTGTCGCTGCTTGGACCGGGACCGGGGTGGACGCCAGGTCCGGCCGCATTGGTGGCTTTCGCCGCGCTTGGTTTGGTGCTGTTCGACATGGGTCACACCATCAGCCACTACCTCCAGCACAAGGTCCCGTTTTTCTGGGAGTTTCACAAGGTCCACCACGCGGCGGAGGTCCTGACGCCCGTGACCGCATTCCGCGCCCATCCCGTTGAGAGCATCCTGGACACTGTGTTTCAGGGACCCTTGCAGGCGATGGGGCTCGCGGTGTTTTACTACTTGTACGGTGGCCAGCAATTCGTGGTGACGTTCGTCGGGATGAACGCTATCGTCCTCTTCTATTACCTGATTGGCAACCTCCGGCACTCCCACCTGTGGATTTCCTTCGGTCCGAAGATCGAGCACATCTTCTGCAGTCCCGCGCAGCACCAGATTCACCATAGCCGGGCGTCGCAGCACCTGGATACCAACTTTTCGCAGTACTTCGCTTTTCTCGATTGGATCGCCGGCACGCTCTACGTTCCCCAGGAGCGGGAGACGCTTGATTTCGGACTCAGCGAAGGTCCCGACCCGGAACTGACCACGGTCTGGAGTTTGTACTGGGTCCCGATGAAACGAGCCTTCCACGGGCTGCTGGGCTCCCGCCACTCCGCCGCTCGCGCATCTGGCTCACCGGCCGCAAAGTCCGTCGAGTCCGCAATCCCATCCCGGTCCTAGACGCATCTCGAGGGGCGCATACCGGACTCTTCGAGACCCGTCTCGAAGGTGCGATACACCTGCTCGAACACCGCGGACCAGTCCTTGGAACACGCGAATCGGCGGGCCGCGCTGCCCATCTCCCGGCGCAATGCCTCGCTCTCCATCAGGCGCAGGACACTCTCCGTCAGGCTGCCGATGTCATGCGCCACAAATCCCGTACCGCCGTGCTGCACGTCCACGCGGACGCCGGCTTCCGGGCTGACCATCACCGGGACTCCCGACGCCATCGCTTCCAGCAGCACCAGCCCGAACGTGTCCGTCCGGGAAGGGAACACAAACACGTCCATATTGGCGAACGCCTCCGCCAGCACCTCCCCGCGAAGAATCCCCGGCAATTCGGCCGACTGAAGATGGCTCTTCAGCCACTCTTTCTCGCTTCCTTCTCCGATCAGAACCAACCGAAAATCGCGCTGCCCGGCAGCCAGGAGCCTCTGCTCCAACTCGACGAATTGCCGCACGCTCTTTTCGGGAGTAAGACGGCCCACATACCCGATCGAAAACGAATTGCTCTGCCGGGTGCGGCGTGTGGGGGAATAGAGATCCGTGTCGACTCCGTGGGGCAGGAAGTAAACGGGTCTGCGGGTGTGGTCCCTCAGGAGCTGAATCATCGCGTCATTGGGAGCCAGCACGAAGCGTGGCAAACGATAAAATCGCATGAGCGCATCCAGGCTCAGATCTTCTCCCTTGCGGACCATGCGCTTCCCCCAGGGCGTGGGCAGGCGGGAGAACAGTTTATCCAGACGCCGGCCCGCGTACTCGTGCAGATTGGTGTGCCAGGACGCGGCCAGTGGAATCCCCAGGGAATGCGCGGCCCAAAATCCCAGGATCCCGAAATCCCCCGGCCCGGTAATGTGCACCAAATCCGCTCGGAACTGCCGGAGCTGAGCAGTCACCCGGTTCTTATACCGGCTCAGCAGAGGGTCGCAGCGCAGTTCGTAGTCCACCGGGAACGCCGCCAGACTTCTTTTCAGCTCGAGTGTGGTGACGGACCCGTCGCAGCTCGCCCGTGTTTGATTTCCGTTGCGGACGCAGAGGAAGGGGATCTCCCGCTGCCGGGCAAACGCGGCGAACTGCTGGCAGAACGTAGCGACGCCGTTGGCCTCATCGAACGAGTCGGTGAAGAGGGCCACGCGGAGGGGGGACATCGATGCGATTCCAGAATATCAGCGATGGCACGCTGACGATCCGGAATCGCTAGTGCGCGGGAGTTTCCGCGGCGCTTTTCGCCGGTTCGCTCTCGGCAGGCGCCTGCACTCCGGAGGCGGGCGCTTCGGCAAACTTCTCTTCCTGCACGTCCAAACCCTCGTTCCGGACAATGATGGAAATCCGGCGGTTGGAGGGATTGGTCGGGTCGTTCTTGAGGAGCAGCCGTTGGTCGGCGAACCCGCGCACCTGACTGATCCGGTCTGCGCCCAATCCGGCCTGGACTAGAATCCTCCGCGCCGCGTTGGCTCGATCGGTCGACAGCTCCCAGTTCGAATAATCCTTGCTGCCGTAAGGAGTCGAGTCGGTATGCCCTTCGATGGCGATCTTATTGGGAAGCTTCACCAGTTCGGCCGCGAGCGTCTTGAGCAGTCCCGTGCCGGCATCACTCGGCTTGGGGTTCCCCTTGTCAAAGAAGAGGCCGCGCTCGGTCTCCAGCAGATCGATGCGCAGCCCTTCCGCCGTGATGGTCATGCGGACCTGGTTTTGCATATGCTGGAGCTCGGGAATTTGCTTCATCACCTGTTCCAGCTTTTGTTTCAAGTCCTGCAAATCCTTGCGATTCAGCGTGAGCGTCTCGCCGATGCCCGCTTTGGTGGTGCCGGTCTGGCGGCCCTTCCCGGTGGGATCCTGAAAATAGCCGCCCACCGCCTTTTGCACTTTTTCGCTCGCGCTCAGCAGCCAAAGAACGATGAACAGCGCCATCATCGCCGTCACGAAATCGGCATAAGCCACCTTCCAGGCTCCGCCGTGCTCGTCGTCATGTTCGCCGTGTTTCTTCTTGACGATGATGATCGTCGGCGACCCCGGCTTGGCGCTCAAGCGGCCACCTCGGCGGGCGCGGCGGCGGCGGACTTACGGCAAGCATCGTCCATCTGCTTGAAGGTCGGCCGGACATGCGGAGGAATCGCTCGCCGGCACGCTTCCAGGGCCAGGATCGGGGACATCCCCTTCATGTAAGCCAACAGGCCCATGCGCAGGCTCGAAAGGTATTCGCTTTCCGCGTCGCTTTGCTTCTTCAGGTTGGCGGCGACCGGTCCCAGGAAGCCGTAGCACAGCAGGATGCCGAGAAACGTTCCGACCAGCGCAGCCGCTACTTTATGACCGATCTCTTCGGGCGGACCGCCCAGAGCGCTCATGGTGATCACCACGCCCAGCACCGCGGCGACAATCCCCAATCCCGGAAGGCTGTCCGCCATGGTGGACAACGCGGCGACCGGCATGCGGGCCTGTTTATGCAGAATCTCCAGGTCCAGTTCCATGATGCCGTCCAGATCGTGAACCTCAACGCCCCCCGCGACCAGCGTACGCATGGTGTCGCAAAAAAACAGCATCGCCTCGTGATCCTTACTGAAGTTGGGGTGCCTTTTGAACAGGGCGCTCTTGTCCGGAGCGTCCAGATCTTCTTCGAGCGACGTCAGGCTGTTCTTGCGGGCGGTGTTAAAGAAATCGTTCAGGAAACGCAGGGTATCCAGATAGATGGCGGAGCTATAACGGCTCCCCTTGAACACTCCCAGGATGCCCCCGACGATGGCCTTCAAGACGTGCGGGGGATTCCCGATCAGCACGGTCCCGATGGCGGCGCCCCCGATGATCAGCAGCTCGGCCGGCTGCATGAGAACCATCAGGTTGCCCTTTTCCATCAGGTAGCCCCCGGCTATACACCCCAAAACGACCACTATACCTATGATTGGAAACATCCCGTCGGGCTCCCACCTATCCTTTAAGAGCAGTAAATTCGCTTAAACCCTTAAATCGGCAGCAGAGCGCAAGCTCTGTAGACACAGCTGGATAGCGCTTTTTGAGGGCTCCGCCAACGACTTCTCGCTCTATCGCGTCCATACGGTGATATCATCATGCAGACTGCGATACCTACTTGCGCCTCGCCGGGCAAGTAGTATAATCTCTATAGGGAATTAGAGTATGGCTACAGTAGACCTTCTCACGCAGCAGCAAATCCTTGAGCAGGAGTACGATAGCACCGTTCGCGCGGATATCGAACTGTTCCGCTCCCAGGCCCAGGCGTTCCTCGCGGGGAATCTGACGGTCGATGAATTCCGGTCCTACCGCCTACGCCGCGGCATCTACGGCCAGCGCCAGGAAGGCGTCCAGATGATCCGGACCAAGATCCCGGGTGGCCTGCTCACCTCGGCCCAGTTGCGGCAACTGGCGGCGGTCGCCGACCAGTGCGCTGGCGGCAAAGGACACCTGACCACGCGGCAGAACATGCAGTTTCACTTCGTCCCGCTGGCGCAAGTTCCCGACGCGCTGCACCTGCTGGCGGATGTCCGCCTGACCACGCGCGAAGCCTGCTACAACACCGTCCGCAACGTCACCGCGTGTCCTCTGGCCGGCATCCATGCCGAGGAACCTTTCGATGTACAGCCTTATGCCCGAAGGCTCGCGCTGGCGTTCCTGCACAAGGAGCTGACCGATAGCCTGCCGCGCAAGTTCAAGGTGGCATTTTCCGGCTGCCCCGAGGATTGCATCGCCACCGCGATCAACGACGTCGGCCTGCGCGCCGTGGTCCGCGACGGAGTGAACGGATTCAGCATGACGGTCGCCGGCGGTCTGGGACCGCTGCCGGTCGAAGCCAAGCTCCTCCACGAGTTCTTTCCCGCCGAGGAAGTCGTCCGCCGCGTGGAAGCCGTGATCCGCGTGTTCAACGTCCACGGCAACCGCAAGGATAAGAACAAAGCCCGTCTGAAGTTCGTGATGCGCGCCCGCGGGTTCGAATGGCTGCGCGACACCGTCGAGGAGCAGTATCAGGACATCCTGGCCAACGGCGGCATCCCCATGCCCGAAACCGTGCCGGAAAACTTCGGTGGTTTTCAAGCAGTTCCACCACCACCCGGCACCGGCGAAATGCTTCCCATGTTCGATGCCTCGCCGGCCTTCAACGCCTGGCGCGAGACCAACGTCCGGCCTCAGAAACAGCCCGGCTATTCGATCGTCACCGTCATGACGCCGCAGGGCAACCTGACCGGCGATCAGATGCGCGGTCTGGCATCGCTCGCCGAGCAGGCCTCGGAAAGCGCGTTGCGCGTCACCATGGCGCAGAATCTGGTCCTGGCTTACGTCCCGGTGGGCGCGCTGCAGCGCGTTTACGGCGCTCTGCAAGCACTCGGACTGAGCAAGGATCGCGCCGACGAGATCAGCGATGTGGTCACTTGCCCGGGCGCCTACAGCTGCAACCTGGCGCTCACCAAATCCATGGGTCTGGGCGATGCCCTGGCGGCCACCGTCCGCAAGTATGACGATCCCATCATCCGCAAACTGGAGATCCGCATCAGCGGCTGCCCCAACTCCTGCGGGCAGCACTGGATCGGGGATTTGGGCTTCTACGGCAATTCCCGCAAGATCGACGGCAAGGAAGTGCCGTATTACCTGATGCTTCTAGGCGGCGGCCAGCACGAGTTCGGTCTGGCCGTGCAGAGCCTGCCCGCCCGCCTGGCGCCGGTGGCGGTCGAGCGCATCCTGAATCACTACCAGGCGAATCATCAGGACGGCGAGTCCTTCCGCGCCTACGTGATGCGCCACAAAGTGGCTTTCTTCAAGGAACTCACGGCCGATCTGGTGAAGCCCACGGATGCCCCCCCGGAGCTGTTTCACGACTGGGGCGACGACGTGGACTTCTCGCTCAAGCTCGGCCGCGGCGAGTGCGCGGCATAAAGCAAAAGCATAAAGCAAAAGAAAGACGCCCTGGACCATTACGATCCAGGGCGTTTCAAATTTCACAAGGAAATTAACTGCGTTTCGAACTGCGTGCGCTCTGTGTGCGCGCCGGCTCGGCCGAGGCGCCCTGTGCCAGCGTAAACGTCGGCATGGTGACCGAGGTATCCACCAACCGGGCCATGTCCGCTACCGGCAGCCCTTCGGCTTCGCGGGCAAAGCTCAGCGTCTTGATGTCCTCGTCGAAATCGACGCGGATCCAGTCTCCGCCGCGCACCTGGTCGGTGGCGATCAGGTTGGACATGGGCTGGACCAGCAGCCTCTCGATGGCGCGCTTCAGGTGCCGGGCGCCGTACTTCATGTCCGTTCCTTCCGTAAGCAGGTAGTCTTTACTGTTATCGGACAGCGTGAAGACGAACGCCCGCTCGGACGGCGCGTTGAAGATCCGCTGCTGAACCAGATTCAGCTCGATCTCCAGGATCTTCTTGAGCTGTTCCGTGCCCAGCGGCTGGAACGTGACGATCTTGTCCAGCCGGTTCATGAACTCCGGTGTGAACTTGCGCTTGGCGGCTTCCATGCCGCTGCGCGCCAGTTTGCTGGACATCTTCTCATCCGTAACCCCGGCGAGAGTGGCGGCGTTCACTTGACCCACGTTGAATCCCAGGCGGGGACTCATGATGGCGCTCATTTCCGACGCGCCCAGGTTGCTGGTCATGAAGATCATGGCCCGCGAGAAATCCACCTTGCGGTTGTCGCCCAGCGTGAGAACCCCTTTGTCGAGGATGCCGAGCAGCAGGTTCCACAGGGCGTCCGAGGCCTTCTCGATCTCGTCAAACAGCACGAAACTGAGCTTGATGTTCTCGGTGTGATGCTGGTTGAGCACTTCCTGCGAAAGCAAAGGATGCGTCTCGCGATGCCCCAGGTATCCGGGAGGCGAGCCGATCAGCTTGGCGATTTCGTGGCTGTGCTGGAACTCGGCGCAGTCGATTTTGATGACCGAGCGCGGGTTCTTCAGCAAAACCTCGGCGGTCGCCTCGACGATCCGGGTCTTCCCCGAGCCGGTCGGACCAAGGAACAGGAAATTCCCGATGGGCCGTCCGGGAGGGTTCATCCCCGTGAGGTGCATCTGATAGATGTTGACGATCTGCTGAATGGCCTCGTCCTGCCCTACGATCATGCGACGAAGTCCGGTCTCCAGTTGTGTCGCGTCTCTCCCGGTCTTGGCCGGATCCAACGGTACGTTAAGCCTTACCATCTTCTCCACCGCCTTTCGCCGGGGGGAGCCTGTCTGCCTTGGCTCCCCCCGCCACAAACTCTCAGGCAACCCAAGTGCCATTTATTGGATGCTCCTCACGGGGCTCGGATTCTGCCACTGCTATCTATCTCTTACTCTTGGGCCTAGCCGGGCGAACTTCCACCCGGCTGACCAGAGTACGCCCCGGAAACTGAAGGAGCATTCGCACGATTTCGGCCACGTCTTCGGGCCAGATCTTCCAATCCGCGCCATCTGGCGCGGATGGCCGCCAAATTCCGTGGCCACGCTTCCCGGCATGATCGTACTGACCCTCACGTTCTCACTCCTCACGTCCTGCATCATCGCTTCGGTGAAACCCATCAAACCGAACTTCGAAGCGTTATAAGCAGCTCCACCGGCGAAAGCATTCGCGCCGGCCAGGCTACTTATATTGACGATGTACCCACCGTCATTAGTTCCAAACCTGAACAAAGCTTCACGGCTGCAATAGAACGCGCCGTACAGATTTGTCTCCAGCGTATGCTTCCACTCATCGAGAGAAAGTTCGCGAACGTGGCGAAATATTCCGATGCCGGCATTGTTGACCAGCACATCGAGCCGGCCAAGCTCGGCGTCGACATACCGGAACAACTCGGCGACTTCGTCATGGTTTCTAACATCGGCAGCTTTGCCCTTGACTTTACCGGAGGTTTCTGATGTCAGCTCGGCGACGGCGCGATCGACGGTTTCTTGCCGCTGACCACAAATTGCCACCGCCGCGCCTTCCAGCAGCAACATCTTCGCAATGGCCCGTCCTATTCCGCGCGTTCCGCCGGTAACCAGGCACACTTGGTCTTTGAGATTCGTGGAATCGAGTGGTTTCATGGATTCCAGCATAGACCGCGCGGAGGGGCCGGCAGAGGTTAGCGGGGAGGGAATGCCCGCACTTGGGGGGAGACGCTAGAGGACTTTGGCCTGCGCTTCTGGAAGTGGTCTAAACGAAGCGATGCGCCAATTCTCGCCGTCTTTCCTGAGAACGAAGAGCGCCGGAACGCTGGGAGCGCCGAAACTTTCGTACTCGGCGACCACGACAGCGGTATTCGGCGAAACGAATGTGATCGAGCGGGCGTTGAACCGGGTCAGAACCACGAATGAGCCGGAGAAATTGGGAGAAGGACCCAGCGTCGCTTCGCCCATCGGTTCCCGCGAAATCACCACCGTGCCGGCCGCAGTCTCAATCTTGGTGCCGCCGGCGGGACCTGGAACCTGGACCGGTGTGACGGTCGCCGTTTGCCTGCGCGCACGTTGAAGTTCGGCGGCGTTCGGGAAATCAGGGGTGAAAATCTCCAGATTGAGTTGGGGGCTGTTCAGGGCTGCGATGGTCGTCTCGACGGCCGCCCGGTCGGCAGCCTCATCGGCCCACAGGGCCGGCGTGAGCAGAATCGCCAGGCTCAGAACGATCTTCACGGCTGAAGCGTACCACTGCCGTCGACGGGCAGCAACCCGGGTGGGATCACCTGGGGGGGAAGTGGCCATCGGACACGTGCCATAGGGTGTTAAACTAAAGATGTAACTTGACAGTCCCCCTTTTGCGGCACCTTTCGATAGTCCGGCTATCTGCCCTTATCCGATCCTGCCCCGATTCGCTGCTCTGCCAATTTCAGAAGGAATTTAAAGTGAAGAATATTTTTGTAGGAAATCTCAGCTATAACGTGTCTGAGAACGCGATCCGGTCTCTGTTCGAGGAATACGGCACGGTGGACCGGGTCAGTGTCGCAACCGACCGGGACACCGGGCAGCAGAAGGGCTTCGCCTTTGTCGAGATGGGCGTCGACGCCGAGGGGGATCGCGCCATCGAGTCGCTCAGCGGCCGGGAGATGAACGGGCGATCGCTGACGGTCAATGAAGCCCGCCCGAAAGCAGACCGCGGATCGGGCGGCGGTGGATACCGTGGCAATAGCGGCGGCGGTGGCCGCAACAATCGCTACTGAACCATCGTCAGCCCAACCTGTATTAGAAAACAAAGAATCGAGGATAAATTTGCCTAAAGAAGATTCCATCGAAGCGCTTGGGAAAGTCGTCGAGAAGTTTAAGGCCGGGATGTTTTCCATCGAGCTGGACGCCGGCATGACGGTTCTGGCCACCATGGCTGGGCGACTCCGGCGCAACCGGATCAAGATCATGAATGGCGACCGTGTGTCGCTGGAGCTGTCGCCGTACGACCTCACCCGAGGCAGAATCACCTACCGGCACAAATAAAATCCCGGCCAGCGGTTTCAAGAACCGCATCCGGCAGAGGATTCATTCCTGTAGGATGAGCGTCAGGAGGCGGCCCGGCGCATCGTCCCATGTCCGAATACAACGACATCCTCTATCCGACGCACGTTCACCGGGAAACCCATCCCGACACGCTCGCCCGGACCGCGATTCTATTCGGAATGGATCCGCCGCCGGTCGATCGATGCCGGGTTCTTGAGATCGCCTGCGGCGACGGCGGGAATCTCATTCCCATGGGCTTCGAACTCCCCAATAGCGAATTCGTGGGGATCGATTCCGCCAGCATTCCGATTCAGAACGCGCAAGCCTTGATCGAACGCAGCGGCGTCCGCAACGTAGCCGTACAAGCGCTCGACCTGATGGATCTCGCCCGCGATTTCGGGACGTTCGATTACATCATCGCCCACGGCGTTTATGCCTGGGTTCCGGAGAACGTCCGGGAAAGGATTCTCGGTATTTGCCGCGAACACCTTTCGCCGCGAGGCGTTGCGTTCATCAGCTTCAATACCGGACCGGCGGGCCGCATCCGGCAGCTCACGCGCGACATGATGATGTTTCACCTCCAGGCCGCCGGTATCGAAGCCGATCCGGTCCGCCAGGGCAGGGAATTTCTGCAAGAGCTGGTCGGCCTCGCGGACGAGAGCAGCATTTGGAAGGCGGTCCTGGAGAAAGAATCCGTCCGGCTTTCCAAGCGCCCGGACAGCGTGACCTTCCACGATGAACTTGGCCCCGGGTACTCGCCCGTCTACTTTTCGGATTTTGCCGCGGCGGCGGAGCGGTACGGGCTCCAGTTTCTCAGCGATGCGAACCTTGCGGACGCGATTGAGCCGCCACGCAACCCCAAGGCCGCGCAAGCTCTCGAGCGCTTGGCCCAAGGCGACGTGATCAAATACCAGCAGTACCTCGACTTCCTGGTGTTTCGGGGATTTCGCAGTACGCTGTTATGCCACCGCGGGATTCCGCTCGAGCGAAGCCGGTTCCCGGAGCGCGTGCAGACTCTTCTGGTGGCTTCCTCTCTGTGCAAAGCATCGGTGGAACCGGACGGCGGAGTCGTCTTCACAAAACGAGGCGGGCCGGCGAGCGTCACGACCAACAATCCGATCGTGTCGCTCGCTTTGGAGCGCCTCGAAACGGTTTGGCCGCGAGCCAAGCACTTCTCGGAGTTGGCCGGGGAAGTCGTCGCGCAGAGTTCCGTCGGATCTGCAAGACGAGGCGCCGGCGGCGCTGGCGCAGGCTCTCCTCAAGCTCGCGGCGAATAAGCTCGTCGATCTCCGGACCTATCAAGCGCCCCTGGCGGAATCCGTCGGGGAGCGTCCCATGGCAACCCGCCTCGCTCGCCTGCAGGCCGGGGAAGCCGCCATCGTCACCACCTTGCTGCATACTCAGATCGAGATGTCCGATGCGCGCTCGCGGCGTCTCCTGCAACTGCTCGATGGCACGCGCGACGTGCCGGCCCTGGCTTCGGCCATGGTTTCGGATCTCGGGACGTCGCGAGAGGCTGCCGAGAGGAGCGTCAGGGAAGCGCTTGCAGCTTTCCGCAGCATGGCGCTGCTGGTGTCGGACGGAAGGGGTAACGATACTCGCTGAGGGCCATGGATCATTCGCAATCCTTTCGCCGTCGTAGAATCGTAAGTGAAGGCAAAGCATGGAATCTAGCGTTTTCTGGCTGCGGGTCGCCGCGTGTCTCTACGCCGTCGGATTGCTGCACGCGATCCTGGTGCTGGTGCGCCACGGCCAAAACGTCTTTCCGCTGGCGCGGGCGACCTTTCGCATTGCGGTCGTCCTCCATGGCGTGGCGATCGTCGAGCGCCTGATGTTCGTCGATGGCTTAAGCGGCGGGGGGTTCGGCGGCGGCTACCAGACCCTCAGCGTGTGCGCCTTCCTGATCGCCGTGGTTTTCCTGACCGTGGAATGGAAATACCGGTTCGAGGGTATTTCCGTGATTCTGTTTCCGCTGGTGTTCGGCATGACGCTGGTGCCGGCGATGGAACGCGCTCCCGGAGCGAGTGCGAACGAGCCCATGGGGCAGATGTGGCTGGGCGTCCACATCTTGCTGGTGCTGGTGGGATACGCGGCTCTGTCTCTCACGGCCGTGGCCGCCGTGGCCTACCTGATCCAGGAGCGCAGGCTCAAGCAGAAGCGGGCGAGTTCGCTGCTCGAACGCCTGCCTCCGCTCGCGACGCTCGATAACCTGATCAGCAAGTCACTGGGTCTGGGTTTCGCTTTTCTGACGCTGGGATTGGTATTCGGTATCATGTGGGCCGAGATTTACTCGCCCGGCACCAGTTGGATCGGCGACGCCCGCATCCAGCTTTCCCTGGTGACCTGGCTGCTTCTGCTGGTGATGATGATTCTGCGCGCTTCCGCGGGCTGGCGCGGGCGAAAGGCCGCGGTGATGGCGCTGGCCGTGCTCGGCTGCTCGGCGCTGACCTGGGCCGCGCATGCCGGATTGAGGGCCACCCTGTTCCAATGAAGCTGCTTCTCACCGGCCTGAACCATCGCACCGCGCCTGTGGAGGTGCGCGAGCGCCTGGCTTTCGAAGATAAGTCGCTGCCGGAAGCGCTGGCCGATCTCAAGCGCCGGCCGGGGCTGCTCGAAGGCATGATTCTCTCCACCTGCAACCGGGTGGAGGTCGCGGTGACGGCCGACGAGCAGGCCGACGTCGAATCGGCCGTCGAGAGTTTCCTGGCCGATTCCCGGCGGGTCGAGCGCGCCTGGGTGACGCCCTACTTGTACCGCTTCGATGGCCCCGAGGCGATCCGCCATCTGTTCCGCGTCGCCTCCAGCCTGGATTCGATGGTGGTGGGCGAGCCGCAGATTCTCGGGCAACTGAAGAGCGCCTACGCGCTGGCCAAGGAGTACGGCACCGTGGGCGGATTTCTGGGCCAGGTGATCGACCGGGCGCTCAGCGTCGCCAAACGCGTTCGCACGGAGACCGATATCGGCCAGAGCGCGGTCTCGGTGAGCTATGCCGCGGTGGAGCTGGCCCGCGAGATCTTCGGGGCTCTGCCAGGCAAGAAGGTGCTGGTGATCGGCGCGGGGAAAATGGCCGAGAGCGCGGCGCGTCATCTCCGGCGCGCAGGCGTTTCCGAAATCCTGGTGACGAATCGCACCCGCGAGCGCGCCGTCGCCATGGCCGAGGATTGCGGCGGCCGCGTGCTCGATTACGAATACTTCGAGGACGCCGTTCCGGAGGTCGATATCGTCCTGGCGTCGAGCGGCGCGCCGCACTTCATCCTGACCCGCGACCAGATGCGCGCGGCCATGAGCAAACGGCGCAACCGGCCCATGTTCCTGATCGACATCGCCGTGCCCCGCAACATCGATCCGGAGGTAAACGAGCTGGAGAGCGTGTTCCTCTACGACATCGACGACTTGGGTAAAGTGGTCGACGACAACCTGCGGGGCCGGATCGAGACCGCCAAGGAAGCCGAAGAGATCGTGCGCGAGGAAGTGGATCGCATGATTGTGCGATTGCGGACCCGCGAGGTCGCTCCTGCCATCGTGCAGTTGCAGGAAGAGATGGAAATGTGGCGCAAGGGCGAAATCGAGCGGCAGCGTTCCAAGCTCGGCGCTCTGACGCCGCAGCAGGAAGAAGCCCTGGAAGCGATCACGCGTGGCCTGATGAACAAGGTAAAACATAAGCTGTTCGCGGATCTTAAGAAGCGCACGGGGGGCGAGTGATCGTCATCGGTTCGCGCGGGTCGAAGCTGGCACTATGGCAGGCGGAACACATTGGGGAACAGCTCAAAGCTCTCGGCGCAGAAACTCGCATCGACATCATCAAAACCAGCGGCGACAAGATTCAGGACGTCCCTCTGGCCGAAGTGGGCGGCAAAGCTTTGTTCAACAAAGCCATGTTCACCAAGGAGCTTGACGAGGCTTTGCTCAGCGGCGCGATCGACCTGGCCGTGCACAGCATGAAGGATGTGCCCACCGGACTTCCCCCCGGCCTGACCATCGCCGCGATCCCGGAGCGCGAGGAACCGCGGGATGCCCTGATTGGCAGCTCGCTCGCGGATTTGAAAGATGGCGCCAGAATCGGCACCAGCTCTCTCAGACGTCAGGCGCAATTGCTGGCACATCGCCCGCTGTTGGAAATCGAAACGTTGCGGGGCAACGTCGACACGCGCCTGCGCAAGCTCGACGAAGCACAATACGATGCCATCGTTCTGGCCGCCGCGGGTTTGCGCCGTCTGGGCTGGCAGGATCGCATCACCGAGCTGATCCCGGTGGAAGTGATGTGTCCGGCCGTCGGCCAGGGCGCTCTGGCGATCGAAACGCGCGACGACAGAGGCGCGGCTTACGAGATGGTTCAGAAGCTCGATCACGCGGATACGCGCATCGCCGTAACCGCCGAGCGGGCGATGCTTGAAAAGCTGGGCGGCGGCTGCCAGGTGCCCGTGGGCGGCTACGCATACCTCGAAAAAGGCGTCATCCATATGCGCGCGATCGTGGCGTCGCCCGACGGCCGGCGCGTCATCCGTGCGGAGCTTTCCGGTATCGACCCTGCCCGCACGGGGGCTTCGCTGGGTCGAAACCTTTTGGAAAAGGGCGCGGAGGAGATTCTCAAAGCCCTCGCCTCATGAAGGTTTACCTAGTCGGTGCAGGACCCGGCGATCCGGGGCTCATCACCGTTAAAGGCAAGAAGGTCCTGGAGCGCGCCGACGCCGTGCTCTACGACAATCTCGCCAGCGAGCGGCTGCTCGAACACGCGCCTGCGCACGCCGAGCGCATCTACGTCGGCAAAAAGCGCGCGCAGCACGAAAAGACCCAGGAGGAGATCTCGGCGCTGATGATCGACCTCGCCCGCCGCGGCTGGACCGTGGTGCGGCTCAAGGGCGGCGATCCGTTCATCTTCGCGCGGGGCGGGGAAGAGATGGAGGCTCTGGCGGCCGCCGGCATCCCCTTCGAAATCGTTCCGGGCGTGACCACACCGCTGGGCTTGGCCGCTTACACCGGCGTGCCTCTGACGCATCGGCAGCACACCTCCGCCGTGACCTTCGTCACCGGCCACAACGTCGAGGCGATCGATTGGGGCAAGGTCGGCTCGGCCGAAACCGTGGTGCTGTTCATGGGACTGGTGAATTTTGCCGCGATCGCGCGCGAGATGATCGCGCGGGGCCGGTCGGCTCAGACGCCCGCCATGGTGGTGCGCTGGGCCACGCGGCCGGATCAGGAGACGCTGGTCGGGACGCTCGAGACTCTGCCCGATAAGATTGCCCAAAACGGTCTTAGACCGCCGGCGACTATCGTCATCGGCGAAGTGGTCTCGCTGCGCGACCGTTTCAACTGGTTCGAGCGGCTGCCTCTGTTCGGGCAAAGAATTGTCGTGACCCGCGACCGTCGCCAGGCCGCCGAATTGGCCGAACCCTTGGAGGAACTGGGCGCGGAGGTGCTGCTGCTGCCCGTGATCGAGATCCGGCCTCCGGCCGATCCTGCGCCGCTCGACCGCGCTATGGCTTGCCTCGAGTCTTATGACTGGCTGATCTTCACCAGCGCGAACGGCGTCCGCAGTTTCGTCGAACATCTGAAAGACATACGATCCTTGCGCGCCAAAGTCTGTGCGATCGGCCCGGCGACGGCTGCGGCTGTCGAAGCGCTGCACATCAAGGTCGACCGCGTGCCGAAGGAGTACGTCGCCGAGAGTCTGCTGGAAGCGCTGGCGTCGGATGATCTCGCGGGAAAGCGTGTCCTGCTGCCTCGTGCTGCGGTGGCCCGGGATCTGGTGCCGGTCGAGCTCGCCCGGCGCGGGGCGAAGGTCGATGTGGTCGAGGCCTATCGCACTGGGGTACCTGAAGACGCCGCGGCTCGGGCGCGCGAGGTGCTGGCGCGAAAGCCAACCTGGATCACCTTCACCAGCTCGTCGACGGTCAGGAACTTCTTGGCGGCGGCCGCCGGCCCCGGCGCGCTCACAGGAGTGAAGATCGCATCGATTGGTCCGATTACCTCGGCCACCGCCCGCGAGCATGGACTCACGGTGGACGTCGAGGCCGATCCGCATACGCTCGCGGGCCTAGTCGAGGTCATCGGTAGAGGTAATCAACGACGCTAAATAGAACGTTGAATAGCGCTTGCTGGATCTCATCAAAACGTTGCCAGAGTATAGGAGATGAAGAAACATCGTGAGCGCCGCGATTTCTGACGCCATACGCTAAGGCAACGTCCCGCTCGAGTTTGGTGGGCGGGATCGCACCTGGTAATCTGAACGTCCCGTCAAGGATGCTCTTACACGCTGGATCGAAGTTCGCGAAGGCTGTTTGAACATGGTTCGTCAGATGTCCCACGGTGAGGGTACTGCCCGCTGCGTTGAGGAGGAATGCGGCGTGCTGGCTGAACTGTGTCCCTGCGGCGTTCTTTTCCTTGATCGCCGCATCGATGACCAGAACAATATCAAACAAAACGTTAGCCCCAAGTTGCCCCGCGAAAGGATTCTGACGTGAATAGTATGGAACTTTCTTCAGCTGCATTATTCGTGCAACTGAGTGTGCGAAAAGAAACAACGTGTCGAGATTCGTCGAAGCCGATAGGAATCGCCTGCGGAACTCGGCGAAGTCGAGGACTCGCGAGTGCGACGTCGTGTAGGTGTTAAGGAGGTCACCCAGGAATCTTGCTTGATCGAGGACCCACTGGTGGAACCATTGGTTGGGGTTCGCTGAATCAATACTCACTAGAGCGAATCCCGGTTTCGTCTCGGTGAGGTTGCCCCAATTAAGCTTGTCCTCTTCAAGGCCCTGATGCATCAAGAGGTAACCTCTGTCGAGATCGCCCCGCAGCAGAGCGGTGACTGCCCAGAAGTAGAACGCTGTGCCTTTATGTAGAAATCTGCCGTTCGCCTGTTCCCAGGCTATCGCCGGATCGAGCGCCCGTTCCCACACGCACTCGGCGGCGACGTAATCCTTAGCGTCTAAGAGGGGCTTCCATACGGGCGTGAAGTTTTCGAAGAAGTTGTCGCACCTGTCTCTCGATGCCAAAGTACTGTCGAAGAACTGCGTGGCCGCGGGAGCGAGCCCCCTCCAATCGCCGGAGCTGTATAGCAATTTGAACGCGGCGTCTAGCGCCGGAGTGAGTGATTTCATCTTAGCGAAGCCTTTCTTTATGGTACCGCATGCGGTACCATAGGGCGAGTGGGGAACGCGGCCAAAATCCTTGCTGGGATGCGCAGCAACCCCCGGGATTGGCGGATCGAGGATTTGAAAACGGTAGCCCGGAAATATGGCATCGCTCATCGTCAACATGGCACCAGCCACGTCACGTTCCGTCTTCCGGAAAGACCGCTGGTGGTGGTGCCCGCGCGGAGGCCGATCAAGCCTCCCTACATCCGGCAGTTTTTGGCACTGGTTGACAGTCTCAAGGTAGAGCCATGAGTAAAGAGCCATTTGATCTGGAGTCTTATCCCTTCACGATTCGCCCTCTTTCCCGCGAGGATGGAGGCGGATTTCTTATTGAGTATCCCGACATTCCGGGATGCATGTCCGACGGCGAAACGCCCGCCGCGGCGATCCTGAACGGCCGCGACGCCTTGAAGTCCGCGCTACGCACCCTTCGTGAGTTTGGCGATCCCATCCCCAAGCCAGGGTCGTTCTCAGCGTCGAGCGGGCAATGGCGCCAGCGAGTGCCAAAGAGTCTTCATGCCCGCTTGGTCGCGCGCGCGGCCCGGGAAGGCGTCAGCCTGAATATGCTGGTCACGGCTCTTCTCGCCGAAGGGCTGGTTGGTGGGCGCGGGCGGACTAAGTAACACTCCTCGTGATACAGTGTTGGTTTCGCCTTCCGCATGTCCTTGCAAATATTTCTCGAAGGGAAGCTACTCGGCGTCGACGACTGCCTTCTGGCGCCGGCGGCTCAGGATCCCGATCAGGTCTTCACCGGGCGATCCCACTGGATCAGCCTCCTGAGTGAAGTACTTCCGCGCGCTTTGCTGGCCGAGCTGGGGCTCGCCAAGATCCTGATCGGCTCCAGCGGCGCGAGCCAGTTTCTGCTGGTCCTGCCCGAAGAGTCGCGCGCACCTGCCGAGGCGTTTCTCGACGCTGCCGCGAAGGAAATCACCGCCCTGAGCGCGGGGGCGCTCAAGCTGATCTGGAGCGTGACCGAAAATCTGGGCGATTGGAGCGATGTCCGGCGGCGTTTGGAAGAAGGGCTCGACCGCGGCCGGCACGCACCCGCCGCTGAGTCCGGCGCGGCGTTATTCGCGGCCGCCGTCCCCGAGCTCGACCCCGCCACGGACGATTATTTCTGCAAGCAGCTCGGGTTTTCGCTGCGCGACGCCGGGACCGTCGACTGGTCGCCCGAAACGCCCGGCCGCATTCTGACCGGCGGCGGGAAACACTCCTGGCCGTTGACCAATTCCACCGAGGCCATCCCGTTCGCACGCCACGCCGCGCCCAGCGACGATGGCCGCGAGCCTGCCTCCACCGCGGTACTCGCGGGCCGCGCCGGGGGACTCGCGACCTGGGGCGTCCTGCGCGGCGACGTCGATAACTTCGCGATTCGCATCCATCGCGCCCAGAGCATCGAGGAACACATCCAGCTTTCGGTTCTCTACAAGCAGTTCTTCGCGGGCGAGCTGGAAGTGCTGTGCTCCATGCCCGAGTTCTGGCGCAAGGTGACCGTGATCTACTCGGGCGGCGACGATTTCGCCGTCTATGGCGCCTGGGACGCCCTGATCGGGCTGGCCGCCGAGCTCGAACGCCTCTTCCGGCGGTTCGCCGAGCAAAACCTGAAGGACTTCGCTGGTCCCGAAGGCAAGACCATCAGCATGGCTCTGGCCATGGCGCCGGCCGTGGACGCTTCGCTGGGCGCGGTGTTTGAAGAAGCCGGGCAGCGCCTGGAAGCGGCCAAGTCGGCCGACAAGGATTGTATCTGGCTGCTGGGCCGGACGCTCGAATGGAAGCAATTTTCCGAAGCCGCCACGCTCAAGGATTTTCTGGGCCGCATGGTGAGCGATTTCGGCTGCTCCCCGCAATATCTGCGCGATCTGTGCGGGATGTATCGCGAGACGCAAGTCGAAAATGTCGAAACGCCAGGCCCGGCGTATGGGCGGCGAACGGCCGTGGCGCTATCATCGCCGCATCCGCCGGATTCTGAACGCTTCGCGCACGCCCGGTCCGGAGCGCGGGGACTATCAAAAAGCGCGTACGGCTTTGATCGCCGATCTGATCGGACGCAGCGCCGTTACGGTCAAGTTGCGGCCAGCGGGCCGCGTGGCGCTAGAATGGGCGAGGTTGTCCGCCGAGGCTTAGGGAAGGATTTTGTATGGAAGACGAGCAATCGCCAGATACACAACCACAAGTAACGTCAGTTGAGACTGCGCCCGTCGAAACACAGCAGGCCGCGCCCGCTCAGGAAACACCTCAGGAAGCACCTCCTGCTGAGCCAACACTGGCCCAGGCGCTCGAGATTGCCAAAGCGAAAGCGGAAGCTGCATCCGCGAAACGCGACGCTGCTCATCAAGCGGCTCAGGCGAAACTGGGTGACCGTGAACCGCGTGGGCCTCGGGGCGATCGCCCGCCGCGTCCGCAAGGGGATCGTCCACAAGGCGGCCCGCGCCGCGAAGGGCGTCCCGATCGCGGACCGGGCGGCGGCAGACCTGAAGGCCGGCACGAAGGCCGGCACGAGGGCAGACCGGGCGGCGGACGTCCTTTCGAAGGGTTTGCGGAAATCGAGCTGGAGAAGCTGATCTCCGACAGCTTGTACCTGGACAACCAGGCGCACGCCGTCGTGGCCCGGATGCGCGATATGGACAGCGGCACCAAGAGCCAGTTGCGGCGTTTGTACAACGCGGTGCGGCGGGCGGTGCGCGCGCCCGAATCCGAGCGGCAGCACCAGTTCGTCATGCTGCGCGCGCGTTTGGCGTACACCATCGCGCGGCACTCGCTGCGCAGCCTGGATGCGCTCGAACGCCTGCTGCTCCAGGTGACCCGCAAGAACGACGTCAAGGGATACGAGAGATTCAAGGACCTGTTTGAAGCCATCGTTGCTTATAACGAATAGGGCTTACAACGAATAGGGCCTGCAACGGGTAAATAAGGGGATTATGAGCGCACACACCGCGCAAACGAAATTGAAGCTGGTCGGCAAACTGATTCTTGCCGGCGAATTGCATTGCGAAACGGGCCTGCACATCGGCGCGGGCAAGGGGTCGCTTGAAATCGGCGGCGCCGACAACCCCGTGGTGAAGGACGCTTTCGGGCTGCCCTACATTCCGGGCAGCTCGCTGCGCGGCAAGCTGCGTTCGCTGCTCGAGAATTCGCTGGGCGTGACCGGGCCTGCGGAGCTCGTCTATTTGTCCAAGAGACGCGGCCAGGAAGTGCGCATCCACCAGAGCGACCGCCCCGATGACGAGATCTGTCTGCTGTTCGGCCGCAATCCCGGCCGCATGGAGCGGGTGCAGGGCGACGCCTTCGAATCGAGCGCGGCCAGTCCCGCACGTCTGGCGGTTTACGACGCGCCGCTCGATCCGGAAAGCATCACCGCGCAGATGCGCGAGAACCTGGACGACGAAATCACCGAAGTGAAGAGCGAGAACGCCATCGACCGGATCACCTCGCAGGCCAATCCGCGTACGCTCGAACGCGTGCCGGCGGGCGCGCGGTTCAAGGTCCGCATGGTGCTCGACGTTCTGTGCGAAGAGGACAAGGCGCTGGCGGCCCGTTTGTTCGAGGGACTGCGCCTGCTCGAAGACGACGCGCTGGGCGGCGGTGGATCGCGCGGCAGCGGCCGCATCCGGTTCTCGAATCTCAAGCTGACTTGGCGCGGGCGCGGGTTCTACTCCTCGGGCTCCCAGGAAGGCGAAATCGCCGCGGGCGATCTGGGGCAGCTGCAAGCCGCGGTGAACGAATCCTCCTTCGCCGAAAAGCTCGCGGAATAACGAATGCCGCTGGGCTTACTCATCCGCCTCCGGCCCGTGGGGCCCTGGCGCATCGGTCCCGACTCGGGCGATCGCGACCGCGTCGACCGCATCTATCACAGCGACTCGCTGTACTCGGCGGTGACGTCCGCCATGGCCCGCCTGGGAATGCTGGACGAATGGATCGAAGCCACGGCGCGATCCGCGGAGCCGGCCGTGCGCTTCAGCTCGTTTTTCCCCTACCAGGGCGACACGCTGCTGGTGGTGCCGCCGCGAAATCTGTGGCCTCCGCCGCCGTCGTCCAAGGTTCGCTGGAAGGGGGCGAAGTTCGTGCCTCTGGATGTCGTGAAATCGCTCGCGGCGGGCCGCGGATTGTCCGAGGACGGCTGGATGATCGATAGCGCCAGCGAGTGCCTGTTGCCGTTCGCGACACCTCCGGCTCCCGGGCCGTTCCGCGTCTCGGTGCGGTCGAGCGCCGCGGTCGATCGCGAAGGAGAATCGGTTTCGCCGCACTCGGCGGCCTGCCTCGAATTCACGCCCGGCAGCGGATTGTGGTGCGTGTGCCATTTTTCTGACGACGCTGCGCGCGACCGGTGGACCCGGCCGCTGACCGGCGCGATGCGCCTCCTGTGCGATTCCGGATTCGGCGGAAAGCGCTCCCAGGGTTGGGGTCGCGCGGACCTGCCCGAGATCACCGAAGGCCTGGACGAACTTCGCTTCGCTGCGGGCGAGCCAGGGGAGGGCGCCTATTGGCTGCTCTCGCTGTTCCACCCGGCTTCCTCGGATCCCGTGGATTGGTCCCAGGGAAACTACACGCTGACCACGCGCGGCGGGCGCGTGGAAAGCGACGCGCGTTGGGGAGATCCCAAGAAGCAGACCCGCATGGTGGCGGAAGGCTCGGTGCTGGTGGCGTCGTCTGAGCCGCGCGGAACGGCCTCCGACGTGGCTCCCGACGGGTTTCCGCATCCCGTGTATCGCTCCGGCTTCGCCCTGGCGATTCCGATTCCGTTGCTCGTGAACAGGCAGGCGGCCTCGTGAAATACCGCGTCACATGTCTGACTCCCACGCTGGTGGGCGACGGCCAGAAACTCGCGCCCATCGACTACATGGTGTGGAAGGAGCACGTCAACGTGCTCGATCAGCGCCGCATCTTTCGCTTGCTGGCAAAGGGTCCGCGGCTGGAAGGATATTTGACCCAGCTCAAGACAGCCGACAAGCTGGATTTCGCTTCCTGGGGCGGCTTCGCGCAGAATTTCGCCGGCCGCCGGATTCCCTTCGAACATGCGAGCTCGGTTCCCGTGTGGGAACGCGCCCGTTCGGAAAACTTGTTCATCCCGACCTTTGCGACTTCCACTTCGGGTCCCTACCTGCCCGCGACGGCGATCAAGGGAGCCTTGCGAACCGGCGCGGTGTTCGATCGCTGGACCGAAAAAACGTTCCGCGAGATTGCGAGTCGCATGGAAGAAGACTCCCGGCCTCCCCGCAATCCCGCAGGCAAGGCCGAGGATGCCGTGCTGGGCGGGCACGCCGGGAATCGCATGCGGCGCGTGGGGACGGCCGATTCAGATCCCGTGACCTACGCGGAAATGAAGATTTACCTGCTGCGGACGTCCACGATGATCGCCCGCGGCTCCGGCAGGTTCGAGCTGGGGTGGAAGTCTCCTCGGGGTACAGCGGACAACCGCAGGATCGAGGAGAGTACGCCGGTGTTCGCCGAAATGGCGGCTCCCGGCATGGTTTTCGAGGGACTGTGGAAGGAAACTTCGTCCCAGGATCGCCAAAAACTGTTCCAGGCGTCCAACTCCTTCGCTTCCAGCCAGATCCAGCGCCACAAGGCGTATGCCGAGGCCCTTGGGCTGGAGAGGCTGGCCACAACCCTGGGCGACCTCGAGAAACGCGTCCAGGCGCTCGGAAATGGTGCAGGAAACCACTCCTGCGTGCTGGCTCTGGGGTGGGGCGCCGGCATGCTGTCCAAGATTTCCGTCGGCGACACGGCCGATCCGGGTTTCCGCTCGATCCTGAGGCATTTCAGCCTGTATCAGAAGGCCGTTCAGACCGGTTTGCCATTCCCCAAGACTCGCCGGATCGTGTTCGACGGCGGTCGCCCGGCCTATCTTCCCGGCTGGGTGCTGCTGGAAGTTCTCTGAAAATAGAGACTTTCCGACTAGTACCCTGTAAACGGAAGGGGTATTCGCCCTACAGACCCTGCGTGATACTATCGATCTAGAAGAGAAGAGAGGGTTCAACCCCCGAAATGTATAATGCATTCTTTGGCTTCTCGGAGAGCCCCTTTAGTCTAAGTCCGGATCCGGCGTTCTTTTACCGCAGCGAGCAGCACGAAGAAGCGCTGGCGAATCTGGTCTACGGCGTGCAGGCTCGCAAGGGGTTCATCGTCCTGTGCGGCGAGGTAGGAACCGGCAAGACCACCATGCTCGAGTGCCTCCGGGATTACCTGGAGTCCAACTACATCCAGTTCGCCTTCCTTTTCAATTCCCGTATCAACGTGGAGCAGTTCTTCGAGATGATTGCCTACGATCTCGACCTGCCGTGCACGCGCACATCGAAGACGGAAGTTTTGTTCGCCTTGAATCAGCTGTTAGTGGAGCAGGCTCAGGATGGCAGGACCGTGGTGCTGATCCTGGACGAGGCGCATAACCTCGACTGGGAAGTGCTCGAAGAAGTCCGGCTGCTGGGGAATCTCGAGAACCGCAACGGAAAGCTGCTGCAAATCGTCCTGGCCGGGCAGCCCGAGCTCGACCGCAAGCTGGATGCTCCCAATCTCCGGCAGTTGAAGCAGCGCGTGGTGCTGCGCTGCAACCTGACGCCGTTCGCGCTGCGCGAGGCGGTGGAGTATATCGATTCGCGCATGGCGCGGGTCGGGATGCCGGATCAGAAGGTGTTTTCAGAAGCACTGATGGCGGAGATCCACCTGCGGGCGCAGGGCATTCCGCGCGTCATCAACGCCATCTGCGACAACCTGCTGCTGACGGCGTTCGCCCTGGAGACCAAGGTCTGCACGGTGGAGATGCTGGACGAAGTCTGCAAGGACATGCGCCTGGACTGGCCGGGAAGCCGCCGGCTCCGCGCCCGCGCCGAGGTCCAGGAATCCTTCGAGCGGACGCCCTACAAGGTCTAAGGGCGTGGAGCAGGCTTCAGCCTGCAATGGGTGCTTGAGCACCTGCGCCTTACCTTACGGTAGCGGCGTCTTCGAAGCTCACCGGGGGGTTGTAGTACAGGAACCGCCCGCACACTTCACAGAACATCAACTGGTCGCCTTTGCGAAGATCCTGGAGGAATTGCGGACGAAGGTTAATCTGGCAGGCGGAGCAGCGGCCGCTGACGGCTTCCGCCACCACCGTGGTGTTCTTCACCTTCTTGCGGATGCGTTCGTAGGCCAAAAGGGACGGCTTGGGCAGCTTGGTTGCGGATTCCGCGCGCTCCTGGCGCAGCGTGTCCAGCGCCTTCTGATCGGCGGCGGTGCGCTCGCGCGCCTGGGTCTTTTCCGCCTCCACCGATTTCTTTTCCTCGGCCAGCGCCTTCTCCGCCTTCTTTACGTTCTGCTCGAGCGGCTCGGATTCCGTCATCAGCTCCAGGATGCGGTCCTCGGCCGCGCGGATCTCCTTCTCGATGAACTCGATCTCGTGCTGGAACGCCTTGTACTGCTCGTTGGTTTTGGCACCCAGCATCTGATCGCGAAGCTTGGAGATCTTCTGCTGGTGCATCTGGATCTCGCCTTCCAGCCGTTTGCGGTCCTTCTGGTTGGCGGAGAGGGCGGATTTGTCGGCTTCCAGCTTGCGCAGGTGCGACTCCAGGGCCTTCTCGATCACCGCGATGTGCTTGGGAAGCGCGGCCACTTCATTTTCGAGTGTGGTGATTTTCTGATCTAGCGATTGAAGCTGAATCACCAGATGAACATCTGGATGCATGGACTATTGATTCTAGCATGCGTGGAACGCGATACAGTAAAAGACGAGCCATGCAACATTCTGAAAACATGCCCCCGGTGCCCCTGACGATTGAGGGATCCGCCGTTCTGCACCAAATGATGCGCGTCCGGTGGGCCGCCTGGAGGGCGCTTCCGGGCAACGACCGCGCGGCCATCCTGGACGAAGCCGCATCCACGTTGGGAGCGCTAGAGAAGCAGAACAGCGCCGCGTTCGGGCTGCTGGGGCACAAAGGGGACCTGATGCTGGTCCACTTTCGCCCGGGATTCGACCAGCTCGGCGAGGTCCAGACGTGCCTCGCGCACCTGCGCCTGTGGGACTACCTGGAACAGACCAGTTCCTATCTTTCGGTAGTTGAGTTGGGTCTATATGAGTCAACCGGCAAAGCCTATGGCGACCTGGCGGAGAAGGGCGTCGTGCCGCACACGCCGGACTGGAACGCGCAGATCGGGCAGATTCTGGAGCGCCAGCGCGAGGCCATGCATCCGCGCCTCTATCCCGACGTGCCGCCCGCGAAGTATCTGTGCTTCTATCCCATGGATCGCAAGCGCGGCGAGGACAAGAACTGGTATCAGCTTCCTTTGGGCGAGCGGCAGCGCCAGATGGCCGAGCACGGGTCGGTGGGCCGCCGCTACGCCGGGATGGTGAAGCAGATCATCACCGGGTCGATCGGCTTCGACGATTGGGAGTGGGGCGTGGATCTGTTCGCCGACGATCCGCTGGTGTTCAAAAAGCTGATCTACGAAATGCGCTTCGACCACGTCAGCGCGGTGTACGCACTGTTCGGATCGTTCTTCGTCGGCCGGCGGATGGACGTGGAAGGGTTCCGAAAACTGCTGACGGTCTGAAACCCTTCCATTTCCGGCAGACTAATTGCAGCGATAGGGCGGGGGTGCTGACGGGTCAACACCCGGATCGCCTTCCAGGCAGGGAATCGCGCTCAAGTACGCGTAGATCGCCTCAAGATCGCGATCGGTCATGCTCTGGTATACCGGCCACGGCATCACCTGTAATGGGACGTTGGCGCCGTGCACGTGATCGAAATCGGTGCCATGCCGGATGACCTGAACGAATTCCGGATAGGAAAGCCCCGCGGGCTTGCCCGTGGAATCCGGTGTGATGTTGCGCGAAGTAAACGGACCGAAGGTCGCTCCGCCACCCAGATAGGCAGCGGCATTGAAAGCCTTAGGCTGGCCAAGGTAGGGATTTCCGCCTGGCGCATAGGACGGATTGGTATGGCAATCGTTGCAGCCGGCCACCGCATTCACGATGTAGCTGCCCAGATACACGGTGTTGGAATCCCTGCGAGAAAGTTTTAGCGGCACCGGCGCGATCTGGGCGCCGATCCGGATCTTCATCTTCTCATCTTGCTCGGGGTGCTTGTCGTTGTCGGCCTGGCTGAGGCGCGCTGTAATCAGAACGCCCGCGATGGCGATCGCAATCACTGCCGCGCCCGAGGCGAATGTCTTGGAAAGGTTACGTTTCTTCACTTCATTTCACTCCTTGTGTGAGCCGGGGTTGACGGTGTGGTCTCCCGGAAGCAAAAGTATACGACAGACTTGCCGGATTGCGCCTCTCTTTTTTGGAAATATGCCGATGGGAGGCCGTACCAGTACGCTGCATCGATCCTGAGCTTGGAAGGCAACCCGGCTAAACGCCGCAAGTCTTCTAGTGCGGCTATTACGCGCCACTAAGAAGAGCGCCGCAACCGCCGCTGGATGGGTCCGGTGAACGCGCGGATCACCGCGTCGATCTCGGCCAGCCCCAGCATCCGGCACGCCCCGTAGTACACCGCCAGGCCGATCGGGATCGAGACGGCCAAATCCGCGAGCCGGGCCATTTGCGACACGCCGAGCGACAGTCTCCATCCCGCGTGTCAGCCCGAAAATCACCGCGCCCATGATCGCCGACGCCAGCGAGACCTTGCCGATCTGCGCGGCCAGATTGCGCCCGTGCACTCCTCCGATGCGTTTACGGAGAATCGCGAACAGCACCAGGAATCCGAACAGCGCCACCGCCGAAGTCGAGAGAGCCAGCCCCGCGTGGCCCAACCCCGCCAGGCGAATCATGCTGGAGGCCGCCAGGTAGTTCACCAATATGGACGCCAGGCTGACCAGCATCGGCGTGCGCGCGTCGTTCAGCGCGTAAAAGGCGGGGCTCAGCACTTTGAGCGCGGCGTAGCCCGTCAGTCCGATCGCGTAGCAGGAAAGCGCCAGGGCGGTCTGCTGCGTGTCGTAGAGCTGGAAGTGGCGGCCGCCTTGATAAATTGCGCCGATGATCGATTTCCCCAGCACGATCAGCCCGATCGAAGACGGCACGGTCAGCAGAAACACGGTACCCAGCGAGTTCGAGAGCGTTCGCCGGAACTCGTCGATGTCTCCGCGCGCGGCGCTGCGGGCGATGGAGGGAAGCGTCGCCGACGCCATCGCCACGCCGAACAGGCCCAAGGGGAGCTGCATGAAGCGAAACGCATAACTCAGCCAGCTCACGGATCCATTCAAACCTCGTATCGGATCGTAGATGCTGGACGCGAAATTCGTGTTCACCATCACGTTGATCTGCACGGCGGCGTTGCCCAGGATGGCCGGGACCATCAACCGCAGGATGCGCTGCAGTCCGGGATCGGACCATTTCAGCGCGAGCCGGAACCGGAATCCCAGGCGGTGCAGGCTGGGCAGTTGCCAGATCAGTTGCAGCGCGCCTCCGAGCACCACGCCGATGGCCATGCCTTCGATGCGCGAGAGGTGCAGCAGCGGCCCCATGAAGACGCCCAGGACGACGCCGAATCCCACCGACCCGAGGTTGAAGAACGTGGATGCGATGGCCGGCACGCCGAAGCGGTCGCACGCGTTCAGCACGCCCATCGCCTGCGCGGCCAGCGCGACGAGCAGCAGGAACGGAAACATGATCCGCGTCATGCGCACGGCCAGCTCGAATTTGCCGGGAACCGCCGCGAATCCGGGCGCGAGCAGATGAACCAGCGCGGGCGCGAAGATCATGCCCGCCGCGCACACCATGCCCACCACGATGATCAGCGCGGTGGCCACCAGGTTGACCAGCCGCGCGGCTTCTTCCTTGCTGCGCTGGCTGAGGTACTCGCTGAAGGTGGGGACGAAGGCGCTTGAAAGCGCGCCCTCGGCGAACAGATCGCGCGTCAGGTTGGGGATCCGGAATCCCAGCATGAACGCGTCGTAGATCAGCCCCGCGCCGAACAGCCGCGCCATCACCGACTCGCGCAGCAATCCGGTGATGCGGCTCATGAACACCGCGACGGAAACCACTCCGGCCGAGCGCACCACGCTCTCCGACTGCGAGGGCGGCTGCGCTCCTGCCAGTCCGGCTACGCGTCCGGGTTTATCACTGCCCGTATTGTTCAAGGAAGTGGGCAATCGTCATGATCCCGGCGTAGTAATTCGCCAGTTTGTATTTCTCGTTGGGCGAATGTAATCCATCGTCGGGAAGGCCGAATCCCATCAGGATGGTGGGAATGCCGAGGTGCGTGGCGAAGTCGCCCACAATCGGGATGGAGCCGCCGCTGCGAATGAACACCGTCTCGCGGCCCAACACGTCGGAAAACGCTTTGGCGGCGACCCGGATCGCGTGATTATCCGGATTCACGCTGATGGCGGGGGAGGAGGCCAGCACCTTCACCTCGGTCTGAATTCCCGCCGGCGTGCAGTCTCCGACTGCCTTTTTATACGCGGCGATTATCTTAAGTGGATCTTGATTGGGCACCAGGCGGATGCTGACCTTGGCGGTCGCTTTGGCGGGGATCACCGTCTTGGCTCCGGGCGCGATGAATCCGCCCACGATGCCGTGGACTTCCAGTGTCGGCCGGGCCCAGACGCGTTCGAGCACCGTAAATCCAGGCTCGCCGGTGAGCTGCGTCGAGCCGACCTCGTTCTTGAGAAATTCTTTTTCATCAAACGGCAGCGTGGACCAGGAATGTTTTTCTTCGGGCGTTGGCGGCGCGACGTCGTCGTAGATGCCGGGAATGTGGATGTGGCCGTTGGCGTCCTTGAGCTTCGCGAGCAGCTCCACCAGGCCGAAGATGGCGTTGGGCGCCGCGCCGCCGTACATTCCCGAATGCAGATCCTTGGCCGGACCGCGCGCCTCGATCTCGGTGTAGATCAACCCGCGCAGGCCGATGCACAGCGTCGGGATGCCTTCGGCGTACAGCTCGGTGTCGGAAACCAGTGCGACATCGGCCTTGAGCCTGGCGGGATTCTCGGCGACGTATTTGGCGATGGCCGCGCCGCTGACCTCCTCTTCGCCTTCGATCAGGACCTTCACGTTGACCGGAAGCTTGCCGTTCACCGCGAACAGGGCTTCCAGGGCCTTGATGTGCGAGTACATCTGGCCCTTGTCGTCGGCCGAGCCGCGCGCGTAAATATTTCCGTCGCGAACGGTGGGCTCAAAGGGCGGGGTAATCCATTCATCCAGAGGATCGGGCGGCTGGACGTCGTAATGGCCGTAGCACAGCACGGTCGGCTTGCCGGGCGCGTGCAGCCAGTCGGCGTAGACCAGCGGATGTCCCGCGGTCCGGATCACCTCGACATGTTCCATCTTGGCGGCGCGCAGGCTCAAGGCCACGAACTCGGCGGCGCGCTGGATGTCGGGGACGTGCTCGGGAAGCGTGCTGACGCTGGGGATGCGGAGGAAGTCTTTCAGCTCGGAGAGCAGCCGGTCCTGGTTGGTTTTGACGAACGTATCAGTGGAGAGAGACACACTCCATTATAGGTTCCGCAGGTGCGCCGAAAAAGGGGACAGACTACTCTGTCCCTTCACCTGCGCTCCTGACATTGCGAGTGATGTGGGAGTGGACAGAGCGGTCTGTCCACCTTTTTCGCTATTGGCTGGTAGAGCTCTTACTGCCCTTGAGTGCCAGGGCTGCGCCTGCGCCGCCTCCACCCACTGCCGCCACGATGCCAACTACCGCTCCTGTAGAGAGCCCACCCGCTGCCGCGGCCGTACCGGCTGCTGCAGCGGTACCGGCCGCAGCGCCCGCTGCCCCTGCAGCTGCTGCCCCTCCAGCCGCGCCCGCGGCTCCGGCTGCCTTGGCGGCGGTACTTCCAGATTTTGATGCGTCAGCGGGAACGTCGGCTCGGGCGCTCAGCGCGGCCGCGATGCTCAGGCATCCGCCCTGCGACTGGGGCGCGATGGAGACGACGTTCATCACGCTGGTGGCCGGAGCGACGCTCACCTTCGCGCTCGAAGGGTCGCCGCGCGCTTCCACGCGGTTGCCGACGTTGGCCGCCAGGTCCGGTCCCGAGAGTTCGATGACTTCTTGCGTGGTTTGATCCTGCAACAGGAAGCGGCCGTTCTTGTAGACCATGCAGCCGGTGTGCACGGCCTGCCCTGGCGCCACCTGGAACGCTGCGCCGCGGTAGGGGGCCCGGATCAAATTCGCATGATTCAAAACGCGCACTTCAAACGACCCCGGGGCCGCCAGTTGCGCGGCGCCCTTTTCGAGCACCAGCCGGTTCTGCCAGATGCGCGCGCGCGATCCCGCGCCGAGCTGCACTTTGACGCCGTTGCGCAATGCCAGCTCCGAGGAAGCCGCGCTGGTTTCGACCGTCGCGCCGTCAAACAGCGTGGCATTGCCCCATACCTGGGATCCTTCCACGCTAAAATGACCGCTGGCGGTGACGATCCCGATGGCGGGCGCGGCCAGCGCAATTGCGGAGAAGAAGATTGCGGAAAGAAAGACGCTTCGTGCCGACACTGGAATCAGTATACGGTCACTTGGTTTCGAGCGGCAAGAAGTTTTAGCGTTTCTAAAGTGTACTCCGGATGTATTACGTTCTTCGCGCGTTCCTGGTTTTTTCGCTCCTGGCTCTGGCTACCGCGGCCTGGTGGTCGATCCGTCTGGCGCGCGCCGATGCGGAGTTTCGCCGCGGCACTCCGGCCGAAGTCGCGCGCGCGATCGAGCTGGTTCCGGACAACAGCGAATACCTGGCGACGCTTGCATTACAGGCCGAATACAGCGGACAGGATTCCACACCGCTTCTGGAAGAGATCGCCAGGCTGAACCCGCGCGCTTCCGAGCCGCGTATCCAACTAGGGCTGGCCGCGGAGCTGCGGGGCGATCCGAAGCAAGCCGAGCGCTGGCTGCGGGAAGCGTTCGCGGTCGATCGCCAGTTTGAAACGCGCTGGACGCTGGCGAATTTCTATTTCCGCCAGGGCCGGCAGGACGAATTCTGGACCTGGATGAAGTCGGCGCTCGAAATGTCCTACGGCGACCGCGCCGCCGCCTTCGATCTGTGCTGGCAAATGACCAGCGACGCGCAGGAAATTCTAGACCGGGCCATTCCCGGCCGGCGCGAGGTCGCGGCTGCGTACCTGGCGTATGTGCTCGATCGCCATCGTCAGGCGGCGATCGCGGGCGCGGCCGACAAGCTGGCGAAAACGCGCACGCCTGACGACCTGCCGCTGCTCTATGCCGCCACCGATTCCTTACTGGATGCCGGGCAAGCACGGGCGGCGGCCGATCTGTGGCAATTGCTCGGAAATCCCCGGCCGGAAGGAATTGGTCATCCGAATTTCGAAGAGCCACGAACGGGTCATGGATTCGACTGGCGCTTTGCCGAAGTCCCCGGCGTGACGCATGTAGCGCTGGACACGCCGCCCGCGCACCGCATCCGGTTCAGCGGCCGGCAGCCGGAATCGTGCGAACTGCTGCGTCAGGTGCTGGGCGGGCTGCGCGCCGGCGCCGCCTACACTCTGCATTGGGAGGCCCGCACGCAGGGAATTGCCTCGCCCACCGGAATCGAGTGGAGCATTGCCTCCCGCGGCGGAGAGGTTGCGGCCAGTGAGGATTGGTCCGCCGGGAGCATGGCCTTCACTGCCGATTCCGATCATGCCGTTGTGGTGCTGACCTATCGCCGGCCGGAAGGCGAGGCTCGAACCGAGGGGCAGATCGACTTGAGGCGGGTCACTTCGCGGGCGGCTACTTCATCACCAGAATGAAATTGCCGGCGCGGAGTTTGTTGGCCTTCGGATCGGTCAGGAAGTTCACTTCCAGCAGATTGAACGCCGGGCCAGGGATCAGCTCGATGGTCCCTGGCGTGCCATCGCTGGTGACCAGGGGGAATCGCTGCGTCTTGGCCGGGCCGAAGTCGCCCTTAAAGTCGAAGCGGACCAGGGGGTCGGTGGTCTCGCCGGACGCCACCTTGAATCGCCCGAACAGGGTCCCGGTGGCATGTCCGTTCTGCTCGTGAACCACCAGATCCACGAACTCCGGCTGAGGACCGTGGAACAAGCCATTGTCGGCCGGGTAGGTCCAGGCGCCCACGTAGCGGGCCAGCGGCAGCGGAGTAATGGACTCGCTTCGGGGCGCGGCCGAGATGACGCTGACGGGCGGCGGCGCGTTGGCCACTTGAGCCGCGTCAGCCAGCTTTTCGTAGTAGGCGGCCCAGGCGGGGCCTTCCTTATCCGCCTGCGCAACAATCTGCGAGAATTGCGCGGTCTGGCCGCTGAATACCTGGGCGGTCTTCGCGCGCGCCTGTTCCACATCGGCGGTGGCCGCCGCTGTCGCCGTCACCGTCTTCTGACGCGCCTGAATGGTTTCGTTCAGGGCCGTGAGCGCGTCCCGCTCGCGTTCCAAAGACTGGCGCAGCCGCTGGATTCCGGGGTCACTATCGCCGGCGAACCGGGCGATGGTCTTGGTATCTGTCTCCAATTCGGCGGCAACCAAGTTTCCCAGGACCGGCGGCGCCAAATCCGGCGAGGGGCCCGCAGTGGGGGCCTCTAAGAGCTGCCGCCGTCGCGCGGTATTTTGGGCCACGGATTTGAGGTAGGCTGCGCGGGTGGCTTCGAACCTGGCCTCGGCGGCCTCGGCGCGGTCCACTTGCGGAATCAGAGCGGATCCGCCCGCGGCCGCGTCGCGCTCCAGGTTGGCGTGTGCCTGGCGCCACGCATCATAGGCCTGGCGATAGGCGTCGCGGCTGGTTTGGGCGATGAGCGCGGCGGCGCCGAACAGCAGGACGCCGACGGCCGGAATTCGGGAAGGTCTCATTGCTTCCCCTGCGGCCCCAGGCCGACCTGCGTGATGGAGCACTCGGTCTGCGCCCGCGCCAGGCGCGCCGCGTAATATCCGTTCCAGCGCACCCGCTCGGCTTCGAACGCCACCGATTCGTCGCGCAGCGCCGCGTCGCGAGCGTCGAACTTCGTCACCAGGGCGCGCAACGAAGTTAGGCCGGCGTCCGCGGCTCCGGCCTGTTGTTCCGCGGCCACCGTGCGCTGATGCACCATGGCCGCGATCTGTTGGAGAAGTTTCTGGGGGTCCTCGAGCGACGAGCGCTGTTTGACGCTCTGCGCCAGGGCGTCGGACTGGATGTTCACCGCGGTTTGTTCCTGGCCGGCATCGGCCCGCTCCAGACCGGCTTGGATGGCGCGTCTTTCTTCGTCGTCGAGCACGATCTTGACGGACGCGGTTTCCGCGAAGGCCTGAACGGAAGCTGCCCGGAGGTAATCGGCCAGCGCCGCCAGCCGCGCTTCCGACGCCTGGCTGACCTCGGTAATCGCGGCGGCGGTGCGGGGGTCGCAGGGCAGGATTCGCGCCACGCGCTCATTCAGATCCTTGGCCAGGGATTCCCATTCGGCCTGGCGCTTCTGCGCCGTCTGCTCCAGCGCAGCGAGATCCGGTGCTTCCTGTGCGCGCACGGGGGCACACGAGAATAGTGCGGCAGACGTTAAGGCTACGGCTAGGAAGACGCCGGGCGAGCGTTCCATGAATCTTATTATTTCACTCCACCCATCATCCTGGTAACGGGGCGCGAGATCAGCAACAGCACCACGCCAAAAGCGATACCCAAGCCGCCCGCATACCCGACCAGTCTGTCGAGCGGCATCGATTCGTAAAAGGACGCCATGCGGCCCGCAAAGAAGTTTCCGACCGAGATCGAAAGAAACCACACACCCATGGTGAGTCCGGCGATCCGCGCCGGAGCGAGCTTGGTGATCGCGCTCAAGCCCACCGGGCTCAGGCACAGTTCGCCGACCGTATGGATCAGGTAGACCGACGCCAGCCACAGCGGGCTGACCCGGCCGGTGTCTCCCGCCGCCTGCGCGGCGAAGACCATCACCAGGAATCCGCCGCCGGCGCCCAGCAATCCAAACGCGAATTTGGTGACCAGCGACGGGTCGCGGTCGCCCAGCTTGATCCACAACCACGCGAGCAGCGGGCCGAGCACGTAGATGAATCCGGAATTGAGCGACTGGAACCAGGAGGATGGGAAGGCGAAGCCGAAAAGGTGATTGTTCGTGCTGCGCTCGGCGAACAGATTCAGCGTGGAGCCGGCCTGTTCGAAGATCGACCAGAAGATCGCCGAGGCGACGAACAATACCAGGATCACGTAAATGCGCTTCTTCTCCACGGGCGTGAAGTCCTTGGAGAGGATCAAGGCGCCGAAGGTGACGACTACGGCGATCACCAGTAGCCCGCCGAATCCGTCCGCGACTTTTTCGAGCGCCGGTCTCATGAGTATCAGCACTACCAGAGCGGCTGCCAGGACACCGGAACCGACTCCCAGAATCTTGCGGTCCTGAGCGCTTGATTTCGCCGGCAGGAGGCCGGCTTCACCCAGATACTTGCGCGTGATCTGGAACTGGATCAAGCCCGCCAGCATGAACACGCCGGCCACGCCGAAGGCGTAGCGATAATCGATGGTCTGGCCGATATAGCCCAGGATCAGCGGAGCGATGCCCGCGCCGATGTTGATCCCGACGTAATACAGCGTGAAGCCCGAATCGCGCCGGATATCATGCTCGCCATAAAGAAATCCGACCACCGTGGTGCAACTGGTTTTGAGAAATCCGGTGCCGATGGCCATCAGCAGCAGCGAACCTACGAACGGTCCCAGCGACGGAAGCATCAAGCCGAAATTCCCGGCCGCGATGAGCAGCCCGCCTAAGATCACCGAGCGCTGGTGGCCCAAAAACCGGTCGGCGATCCATCCGGCGGGCAGCGCAAAGATATAGGCGCAGGACGTGTAGAGTCCGTAGACGGCGCCCGCGATGGCGACGCTCAATCCCATGCCGTGCTGCGCGACCACGGCGGTCATGTACAGAATCAGCAGCGCGCGGATGCCGTAATAGCTGAAGCGCTCCCACATCTCGGTGAAAAACAGCGTGGAGAGGCCGCGGGGATGGCCGAAGAATCCACGATCGTTGGCAGGCGCCAGGGCGTCGGCGGACATTCCCCCGATTATAGGCGGTTGCTACAATTGTGGGTTATGAGTGTCGTTTATGAGCGCTAATCCGCGCCACCGCACGGTGGCCGTCAACGTGGGCGGTGTGAACGTCGGCGGAGGCCACCCGGTGGTGGTCCAGTCGATGACCAACACCGATACCGCGGACGTACAGTCGACCGTGAATCAGGTGATGGCGCTGGCCAACGCGGGCTCGGAGCTGGTGCGCGTTACCGTCAATACCGACGAAGCGGCGGCAGCGGTTCCCAAGATCGTCGAGACCCTTCAGAAGTTCGGCGTGCGCGTGCCGGTGATCGGCGATTTCCATTACAACGGCCATCTTCTGCTCAAGAAGTATCCCGACATGGCGAAGGCGCTGGCGAAGTATCGGATCAATCCCGGCAACGTCAACATAGGCAAGAAGCACGACGATAATTTCCGCACCATGATCGAGGCCGCCATCGAGTACGGCCGGCCTGTGCGCATCGGCGTGAACTGGGGATCGCTTGACGGCGCGCTGCTCACCCGCATGATGGATGAGAACAACGCGCTGCCCGAGCCCGAGGACGCCAAGACCGTCACTCTGCGTGCGATCGTGAGAAGCGCGATCGAATCGGCCAAAGCCGCCGAGCATTACGGACTGGGCAAAGACCGCATCATCCTGAGCGCCAAGGTCAGCGGCGTGCAGGATCTGATCCGTGTGTACCGGATGCTGGCGGCGGAAGGCGATTATGCCTTGCATCTGGGACTGACAGAAGCCGGGTTAGGCTCGAAAGGGATTGTCGCTTCGACGGCCGCGATCGGGATCCTGCTGCAGGACGGCATCGGCGATACCATTCGCGCATCGCTCACGCCGTTGCCCAACGGCGACCGGTCGGATGAAGTGATTGTCTGCCAGCAGATCCTGCAAGCTCTCGAGCTGCGCAGCTTCACGCCGCAGGTGACCGCTTGCCCCGGTTGCGGTCGGACGACGAGCACGTTTTTCCAGGACATGGCCGATCAGATCCAGACTTATCTGCGCGAGCAGATGCCGGCCTGGAAAGAACGCTACACCGGCGTCGAAGAGATGAAGGTCGCGGTGATGGGCTGCGTGGTGAACGGGCCGGGCGAATCCAAGCATTCCAACATCGGCATTTCGCTGCCCGGAACGTTCGAAGAGCCGGTCGCGCCGGTCTATGTCGACGGAAAACTCAAGCTCACCCTGCGCGGCGACAAGATCGTCGCCGAGTTTATCCAGCTCCTGAACGACTACGTCGACCGGCGCTATTCCGCGAAGGTCGGCGAGACGGTGAGCGCATAAGTCCCGCCGCGAATACAAGGCAATCACCTGCCGCAACTTTGACATCCGCAGCCGGCCTAATCACCTGTGGGCCTACGGAACGAAAATCGGATTCCGCCGTCCAACAGGGTGGAGCAGATGGCTCCGGCTGAGAGAGGTAGAAGTATGAATCACGAACAGAATATGGCGTCAATCAGAGCAACCGCTATGGTGAACCTTCTCGTTGGCTTCTGGTTTTTCATCTCGCCTTGGGTGTACCGGTTTTATAAGGCACCCGTTGCATGGAACAGCTGGATTGTAGGAATACTCATTGGAGGTTTTGCCGCGATCCGGCTTTCAAAACCCCTGGCACTGCGAGGCCTGAGCGTCTTTAATCTCTTTCTAGGTGCATGGACCTTCGCGTCGCCCTGGATTTACGGATACACGGGGTCCACGGACCGTTTTCTCAATAGTCTGTGTGTCGGCGCAATCGTCTTCATCCTGGCCGCCTACGGCTCCTTTTCAGGTATGGGCCACACGACCACTCCGCCCGCGGTGCGGACATAAGCGGATCGATGGATGATCGGCAGGTGCGCACTTGTGTCAGCGCGTAGGATCGGGCTTACCGGAGCGGTACCGGATCGAGAATGTTCCGGATGAGGGCGTACAATTCTTCGCGCCGGATCGGTTTTGAAATGTATGCATCCATTCCCGCGGCGAGACACCGTTCTTGGTCGCCCTTGAGCGCGTGTGCGGTCATGGCCACGATCGGGATGTGCGTGCCGCTCGACTGCTCCCGTTTCCGGATGACGGCCGTAGCCTCAAACCCATCCATGCCCGGCATCTGAATGTCCATGAGAACGATGTCGAAATTCTCGCGCTCCAGAGCAGCCACAGCCGCCCGGCCATCTCCCGCCACCGACACCACGTAGCCTTGTTGCTCCAGCAGGCGGCGCGCCAGAGTCTGATTCACCGTGTTGTCCTCGGCGACCAGCACTCGCCCCGATGTGCCCGCGCTCCGGGGAGTACTTTGGACCCGCGGAATGTCCTGCTCGCTTTGGGGCAACTGCCGCAGGCTCCTGCAGATCCGGTCCAGGAGTTCCGACTGGCGGACCGGCTTGACCAGGTAAGCGGAAATGCCCAGTTCGCGGCAGAGCGCCGCGTGGCCCATCTGGTCCGCCGAGGTCAACATCATGATGGTGGTCCGCACCAGAGTGGGCTGGTCCTGAATCTGCTGCGCGAGCGTGAATCCGTCGACTTCCGGCATCTGGCCGTCCAGGAGAATGAGCGGGAACGTCTGGCCGATGTCTTTCGCGATCCGCAGCGCCATCAGGGCGGCGCGGCCGCCTTCCACCGCCGTGGGCTTCATCCCCCACCGGGTCAGGATGTCCACCAGAACTCGTCTGTTTGTGGAATTGTCATCCACGACCAGGACGGGGATGTCTCGCAACTGCGCGGGCTGAAGCGGAGCGGCCGGTACCGAAACCACCTTCTGAATACCCAGGTGCGCCGTGAAGTGGAAGGTGCTGCCTTGTCCCTCCTGGCTTTCCACCCACATACGCCCATCCATCATCCCGACCAGTCTTGTGCAGATCGTCAGGCCCAAGCCCGTTCCGCCGTACTTGCGCGTCATGGACTCGTCGGCTTGGGAAAACGATTCGAAGATCTTCTCCTGCTTCTCCGCGGCGATGCCTACCCCGGTGTCCCGAACGGAGAAGTGCAGGCAAAGGCGATCTTCCGTCTGCAACTCCTTTTCGACGCTGACCAGAATCTCGCCTTGCTCGGTAAACTTTATGGCATTCCCCACCAGGTTTACTAAGATCTGGCGGAGCCGTCCCTGATCCCCGAGCACGCCCGCGGGCACGTCCGGCCGCACATCATAGACCAGTTCGAGTCCTTTCTGATGTGCGCGGAACCCCATGGTCTTCATGACTTCGCCCAGGCTCTCGCGGAGATCGAAAGGAAGCGACTCGAATTCCATCTTGCCGGCCTCAATTTTGGAAAAGTCCAAAATATCGTTGATCACGGTCAGCAAAGACTCGGCCGAAAGGTGGACCAGCTCCAGGCTATTTCGCTGATCCGCGCTGAGCTCGCTGCCCAACACCAGCTCGGTCATGCCCAGGATGCCGTTCATGGGCGTGCGGATCTCATGACTCATGGCCGCCAGGAACGTACTCTTCGCCCGGCTGGCCGCTTCGGCCGTCTCCTTGGCCTTCTGGAGCTCGGCGGCGGCCTGTTTGCTCGCGGTGATATCGCGGTAGATCGCCGAAATGCCCTGTAGCCGGCCCATGTGGTCTTTGACGGGCGAGAGGATGACCGACACGTCGATCGGAGTTCCATCTTTGCCCACGCGCACCGATTCAAAGCGCTCGATACGCTCTTCGTGAAGGAGCTTCCGCAATGAGACCAGGCGCTCGGCTTGACGGTCGGGGGGGAACAGGAAGGTGATACATTTCCCGATCGCCTCTTGGGCGGTATAGCCGAACAGCTTCTCGGCGCCACCGTTCCAGGCGAGTATATTGCAGTCCAGGTCCGTCCCGATGATGCTGTCGTCGGAGGATTCCACAATGGACGCCAGGAACGATCGCATCTTTTCGGTATGCCGCCGGTCCGTGCAGTCCTGCGCGATCCCGATCAGCCGCGTCACTTTGCCCGTTTCGGCCCGGGCCGGAAACGTTCGCGTCCAGATCCAGCGTATTTCGCCGTCGGGCCGGATGATGCGATACTCCACTTGCGATTCGCCGGAGATGGCGGCGCGCTCAAACTCCCGGATGACTCGGTCCCGGTCGTCCGGGTGGATGGATTCGATCCACGAAGACGGGTCCAAATAGGCGGTGTGGCAGGGCTGCCCCCAGATTCTCTCGAAGGCGTGACTGACGAAGTAGGGTCTCAGGCTGTCCGGATCGCGCCAGAAGAAGACCTCGTCCACGTGCTGGACCAGGCTCTCGGCAAAGTCGCGGAACCCCTCATCGCTTTGGCGAACATCCGGCTCGACCGCGTGGACGCCCGAGGTACTGCCATGCAACTCCTGGGAAGGCGATCGCCGGGCTGTAATTTCGGTCCGCACCAATGGTCCATACGGCTATCGGTCAGAAGCCTGCATTTCGTTAGCCTCGGCTCCAGCCGGTCTACTCCGCCAGAAATCGCTTCGTCTCCCTCAGAAACAGCGCCAGCTGGTCGTGATGCAGCCAGTGCCCGGCCTGGTCCACCTTCACGATGGTCTTGTTACGGATCGCCGCGGCCTGCGGATCGCAATCCGGATCGCGCGCGAAGCTCTGCCGGCCCCAGAACAGCAGCGCCGGGCAGGCGATCTGCCCCAGGATCTCTACCGCTTCCTCCAGGCCCAGCCCGAAGGGATGAAGCACGCGCGTGTAGTTATCGAACTTCCACACCAGCGACCCATCCGCGTTCCAGTTGGTCCCATGCAGCGTCAAATGCCGGGCGACCTCGTCGGAGAGAAATGGATTGGCCTCTTTCATGCGCGCCACCGCCGCGGCCAGGTTGGGATAGGTCCGCACCGCGTGGTCCTCCAGGTCGCGCGTCTTCCCGATCCAGTTCCGCATCCGTTCGGAAGCCGGTTTCGGCGCCGATCCCAGGGGTCCCACGCCGACTCCCTCGATCGCCGCCAGTTTCGCGACTTTCTCCGGATAGGTCCCCGAGAAATACAGCGAGACCATGGCTCCCAGCGAGTGCCCGATCAGCCGCACGGGATATTCGCCGATGATGTCGGCGAAGACCGTGAGGTCCAAAATATGCTCCGGCACGCTATAGAGCGCACCCGGCGCCCAGGCGCTGTTGCCGTGCCCCCGCAGGTCGAGCGCGTAGACGTGATAATCGTCGCGGAGGGCGCGCGCGATCCAGTCCCAGCTGCGCGCATGGTCGCGACTGCCGTGGACTAAAATCAGCACAGGTTTCCCCTCCGTGCCCCAGTCCCAGAACTGGAGCTTCAGGCGGTCGGAATAGAAATAGTGTGAGGCGGGTTCCTGAGAGGCGTGCATGATTCGTTCTATCTATCCTAAGAGATTTCCCTGAGGGTCACGCAAGAACTTCCTTGATATTCTTCGGACCAGAGGCTTTATGAACATGACGCGCACTTTGGTGTTTGCAGCTCTGCTGGCCGTGCCGCTGGCGGCGGCTCCCAACCTTTCCGGCAATTGGATCCTGAATCTGGCCAAGAGCCAGTACGGCCAGTTTCCCGCGCCCGAAGTCATGATGCGGCAGATCCAGTATAAGGATCCGGCGCTTTCGATGAGCACCTATCAAAAGGGCGCGCAGGGCGAAGTGACAACCGAGCTCAAGTACACCACGGACGGTAAGCCCGCCGTCAACGGCCAGAACAAAGGCTCCGCCCATTGGGAAGGCGACCAGCTGGTGATCGAGAGTTCGCGCGACTACCAGGGGACCAAGCTCACCCAGCGCGAAGAATGGACGCTTTCCGCCGATGGCAAGACCCTGACCATCTCGACGCACGTAAAGCTGCCCAATGGCGAGTTCGACGTGAAGCAGGTGTTCGAGAAAGCTCCCGCGCCTTCGGGCACGGCCCGGGCAAACTTCTAGCGAGTATAATCACCTCAAAGCGAAGGAGGTGCGTGCGATGTCCTACATGCTGAGAGTGTGCGTGGGAATTGGCTTGTCCGCACTCGCGTTGTGTCCCGTGGCGGCGCAAGGGCTGGTTACCGAGCGCAATCTGTCGCTGCCCATGGCTAAGACCATCGCCGAAGCTGCGCTCGCCGCGTGCAAGTCAAAGGGCTATAACACGGCGGTCGCCGTGGTCGACCGGGCGGGGCAGGTGATGGTGATCCTGCGCGATGAGCAGGCCAGCGCCCAGCAGGTGGAAATGGCCCGCCGCAAAGCCTATACGGCGCGCATGTTCCGTACGACCACGCTCGAGTTTCAGAAACGCACCAGCGATCCGGCGTACGCGGCGCAGCGCGACGTCACCGGCATCCTGGCGCTGGGCGGCGGCGTGCCCATCCAGGTGGGCAAAGAGACCATCGGGGGCGTAGGCAGCTCAGGGGCGGGCCAGGAGCCCGATGATGCCTGCGCGAAAGCCGGTGTCGCCAAGGTTGCGGATCTCTTGAAGTAGCGCCGCTTCCATTCAATTCCCGGACCCCACGATCAGATACCCCTGCCAGATATATTCCAGAGCCTCAGGCAGAGTTTGCCGCTTCACGCTCCCGTCGGTGTGCCCGGCGTTGCGCGCAAATACGAACTGATAGTGATAGCCCTTGGCCGCCAGCACCCTGGCCATGTTCTCGTTGGCGGCCACCCAGTCATGCATGTTGTCGCGCATGACATTCGGATTTAGAAGGTCCCGGTCTCCCACTTCCATCCAGATCCGGATCGCCTTGGCCGGATTGTCCGGGATCAGGTGTTCATGAAATTCCCATGCGCCGTGCGGCGTCTCGCCGCGAGGCGGCCATTGCTGATTCACGTAAGTGCCCGAGTACGTCAGAACCCGGTGATAGAGTTCCGGGTGATACCACGCCATGATGAGCGCGGCCGAGCCGCCGGAACTCCCGCCCATGGTCACGCGGCCCTCGGGATCTTTCGTCAACTTCACGTTGCATTGTTTTTCGACCAACGGCAGCACTTCGGTTTCCACCCACTCCGCGTAGAGTCCCGACATGGTGTCGTATTCCAAGCCGCGCTGGCTGCCCTGCGCGTCGCCGCTGCCGTTGCCGATGGAGATGGCAATCATCGCCGGCACCCGTTTCCGGGCGATCAGATTGTCCAACACGGTGAACAAGACCTGGTCGGGCCCGTCCGCCCCGACGATGAACGGCGCGGTGGTGCCGGGCACGTATTGTTTCGGGACGTACACCGCGATCCGGCGCGTGTACGGAGCCGGATGGCTGGTGGTCACGATCAGCTTGGCGGGATCGGCCGGATCGGGCGTTCCGAAGGTGCCGGGGTCCCGCGCGATACCGGGATAGATTTTGCTGTCGGCCGAATTCATCGTGAAGTTGTAGACGGTTCCTTTGGGCCCGCCTGCCTGCACCATCATCTCCGGCGCGGGGTTGTGCGTGGGACCGAGAATGAAGTTTCCGTCGGCGCCGGCCGGAGCGTTCTCGCCGTCCGGCAGTTCTCTCGCCGTGACGTAACCGGGAGTGTGCGGGTCGCGGGTCGGCGGCGTTGGGCGCGGCGGGCGGGCGGCGGGAGCCGGATCTTGGGCCATGGCCGGAACCAGGCTTGTCACCAGGACGATCGAGACGGCGATGCTTACAAGACGGAACACCAGGGGTCTCCTTTTGGTCGTAAGTTCTATTCCCGGGGAAATCTCATCAGCGATCTTAGCTCAACGTGACGATACAATAGTCTCGCCATGGCCAAACTTGCGCTGATCTACGGAATGCGGCTTCTGCCCGCCGATGAAATCGAAGAGGTGGACGAAGCCGAGATCCGCCTGAAGGACGGCAAGACCGCGCATGTGACCATGCATCTGCTGGAAGGTGGAGAGAAAGAGATTCGGGCGCAGCTCGAACAGTCGCTGGACGCCTTCTTTGAGTTTTATCCGGAGATCTGAACCGCGGCCAGGACCCGCGCGACTATTCCTGCGCCGGCATTTGGGAGTCGGAATCCCGCCAGGCGCTGAGTTTCAGCCGCCGGCACACCCAGCACAGCCCTTCGGTTGAATTGGGGGCGCATTCGCTGGCGCACACGGTGCACAGCACGGCCTTGTGGCGCAGACGATCTGCTTCAATCGACCGTTTGGCCTCTTCCAGAAGCTTTTCCGGTACCACCGACTCCTCGATCAGGTCGGGCGCCGGCCGGGGGGCGGGGATGCGCTTGCGCTTCACAACCCCACTATAACAGGCTGCCCCCGGCAAGTAATAGCCGGTCCAGCCGGCGATCGCGGGAAGCCTGCGGCGTGTGCGCGCCAACTTCGCCTTGATTCGGCTATGACAAAATGATTTACAGTGATCGGTCGAACTTTATCTCACTACGAAATCCTGGAAAAGCTGGGAGAGGGCGGGATGGGAGTGGTCTACAAGGCCCGCGATATACGCCTCGGCCGGTTCGTCGCGATCAAGATCCTGCCTCCCGATAAAGTCTCCGATCCGGAGCGCAAGCGCCGCTTTATCCAGGAAGCCAAGGCCGCCTCGGCGCTGAACCACCCGAATATCGTTACGATTTATGACATTGGTTCGGCCGACGGCATCGACTTCATCGTGATGGAGTACATCGCGGGCAAGCCGCTCAATCGCCTGATCCCTCGCCAGGGAATGCGGCTGGCCGACGCTCTGGATTGCGCGATCCCCGTGGCCGACGCACTTGCCAAGGCGCACGCCTCCGGCATCATCCATCGCGACCTGAAGCCGGGCAACATTCTGGTGGCCGACGAAGGCACGGTAAAGCTGCTCGACTTCGGACTCGCCAAGCTGGTGGAGAATGTCGCCGCCGGAGATCTGGCGGAGACCCAGGCCATGAACCCGGACGCCCCCGTCACCGAGGACGGGACCGTTCTGGGCACCGTGGCGTACATGTCGCCCGAGCAGGCCGAGGGGAAATCCGTCGATGCGCGTTCCGATATCTTCTCCTTCGGCGCGGTGCTGTATGAAATGGTCACGGGCCGCAACGCGTTTCAAGGCAGCTCGCGGCTGTCCACCTTGGCCGCAATTTTGCGCGAAGACCCCAAGCCCATCAGCGAAGTAACTCCGGGAACGCCTCGCGAGATCGAGCGCATTATCGCGCGCTGCCTTCGCAAGGATGCGGGCAAACGCTGGCAGTCGATGACCGACCTGCGCACCTCGCTCCAGGAATGCAAGGACGACTCCGAGTCCGGTGTTCTAAGCGGATCTGCGTTGCGAACCTCGCAAACGCCTGCGGTTTCCCGCCGCCCCTGGCTGTGGGCCGTGGCAGCGGCCGGGCTGGTCATCGTGGCCGCGGCGGCTTGGTTGTCCCACGCGAGGCAGCCTGCCGGCAGCCTCCTGTCCGCCGTTCCCCTGACGGCCTACGCCGGCTTCGAACGCAACCCCAGTTTTTCGCCCGATGGCAACCAGGTCGCTTTTGCGTGGGGCGGGCCGAACCAAGACAACTCCGACATCTACATCAAACTCATCGGCCCCGGCGATCCGCTGCGCCTCACTACAGATCCCGCCGTGGATACAAGCCCGGCATGGTCGCCGGACGGCCGCTGGATCGCGTTCGTACGATTCCTGCCGGAAGGGCGGGCCGGCTATTATCGAATTCCGGCGCTGGGCGGGCCCGAGCAGAAAGTCGGCGAGACGTACTCAGAACCTTACTTGAACTCGGTGCCCAATCCTCTCATCGCATGGTCGCCCGACAGCCAGTGGCTGATCGTTCCCGACAAGACCAAACCCGACGGCGACTTCGGGTTGTTCCGGCTATCGGTTGCGACCGGTGAGAAGCACAAGCTGACTACGGCCGTGCCCGGCGGCAGCGACAGCGGCGCTGCGTTTTCTCCCGACGGCCACACGCTCGCGTTCATTCGCCGGGAGGAATGGGGCCTGACCAGGATCGCGCTGCTCGCTCTTTCGCCCGAGTTGGACCCAAAAGGTGAACCGAAGATCTTGCCCTCTGCTGAACAGGATAATTACAGCCCCGCCTGGACTCCCGATGGACTTGATGTTGTATTCTCCTCGGGAACGTTTCGCGGGACGCGCAACCTATGGCGGGTGGCGGCGTCCGGAGCGAGCCAGCCGGAGCGACTGGCAGGCGCTGGCGAGGATGGCGCTGCCGTCTCCATTTGGCGTCCGGGACCGGGTGCGCGCGGGAATGCGCGCATGGTGTACGAGCGGTCGAATTTAGACACCGACGTTTGGAGAATCGAGCTGACGCACGCCGGAGGTCCGGCGGGAAAGCCGTCACGATTCGTTTCCTCCAGCCAGCAGGACTTTCTTCTGACCTATTCACCCGATGGCCACAGGATTGCGTTTCTCTCGGACCGCTCCGGCCGCCCCGAAATCTGGGTCGCCAACAGCGACGGCTCCGGCGCCTCTCAATTGACCTCGATCGGAGTATCCACCCTGGACGCTCCAGTATGGTCTCCCGACAGCGGAGCGATTGCCTTTGCCGCGACTGTGAACGGGCAGGCCCAGGTCTTTTCCATTCGGGCCAGCGGCGGGGAAGCCCGGCAGATTTCCAGCGGTCCGGGTTCGTACCTCGCGCTGGGGTGGTTGCAGGATGGCCGGTGGATCCTCGCTGGTTCGCAGGCGACCGGATTGCTTAAGATCCCTACGGCTGGGGGCAAACCCGTTCCTGCCGCTCCGGGCGATCTGCTCACAGTTGCAAGTGCGCCATTCTTTCGATCATTCGGGGGATTCACATACTTTGCGCGCGGTAGCGAACCGACTAGCGTCTGGAAGATCGCAACGCAGTCATTCCAGGCGCTGCCCTCCCCCACCAATTCAGACGCGTTGCCGCAAGGTGCAATCCAAGTGTTGCCCGCGATCTTTCATCCTTCTGACTACTGGGTGACGGAGCAGGGCATCTATTTCGTCGCGGGAAACGAACAGCCTTTCTCCTCCGATCAGACGGATTTCATCAAGTTTCTGCGCTTCTCCACCGGGAAGATCGAGGATATCGTGCAACTGGGAGGGCCGCCCTTCTTTGGTCTCACCGTTTCTCCGGACGGCCGCTGGCTCGTTTATTCTCAAGTCGAGCAGCTGGGCTCGGATCTGATGCTGGTCGATAACTTCCGCTAGGCCCAGCTTTTGAAAGGTTTTGAATGCGCCCTCCCACGCCGGCGCCCTCCCACGAATGATCAGATTGAACGCTAAAATCGGAGTTGGTCCAAACAGCCTTCCTCTTCCCCGGTCAGGGTTCCCAGTTCGCGGGCATGGGCAAAACTCTCGCCGATTCGTTTCCTGAAGCCGCACGTATCTTTGAGGTGGCCGACGACGCGCTCGGCTTTCCGCTCTCGCGCCTGTGCTTTGAGGGCCCCGACGATCAGCTCAAGCTCACCGAGAATCAGCAGCCCGCGCTGCTGACCGTATCCATCGCCGCGCATTCCGTGTTGGTGGCGCGGGGCGTCACTCCTGCGTACGTGGCGGGCCACAGCCTGGGCGAATACTCGGCGCTGGTGGCCGCCGGATCGCTTCGCTTTGCCGATGCCGTCCGGTTGGTCCGTAAACGCGGACGATACATGCAGGAAGCGGTTCCCGAAGGCGTCGGCGCCATGGCCGCTCTCCTTAAGCTTCCCGCTGGGAAGCTGGAAGCCATCCTGTCTGAAGCTGGGCAGGGCGAAGTTGTGACCCCCGCAGGGTTCAATTCCCCCGATCAGATCGTCATTGCGGGCCACAAAGCTGCGGTGAACCGGGCCATCGATCTCGCCAAAACAGCCGGGGCCCGCCGAGCCATGCTCCTGCCGGTCAGCGCTCCCTTCCATTGCCCTCTGCTGAAGCCCGCGCAGGACCGGATGAAGCCCGAACTGGATGCCACCGAATTTCGCGACCTGACCATCCCGCTGATCAACAACTGGCAGGCGCGCGAGGTTCGCACCGCGGCCGAAGCCCGCGAGGGACTCTATCATCAAATTCCGAATCCCGTGCGGTGGCTGGAATCCATCCGGCTGCTGGCATCGCGCGGTGTGACGCGGTTTATCGAAGTCGGCGCGGGTGCGGCGCTCACGGGCATGTTGCGAAACATCGACCCGTCTCTCACCGGCCTCAAGTTCGGCGAGGCCGCCGATTGGGAGAATCTGGCCTAGTCCTCGATGGTCACCGTCGGACCCGTCTGCTTCAGCGCCCCGACGGCTTGGTCCACGCGTTTCGCCAGCTCCAGAAACGGCGCGGCGTGGGCATCCTCGCCGGCGCGCGTTGTGACCGGCGCTCCCGAATCGCCGCCGATCCGCACCTCAGGGTCGAGCGCGAGCTCACCCAGGAACGGAATCTTCATCTCCACGGCCGTCTTCTTGCCGCCGCCTTGACCGAACACGTCGATCCGCTCGCGGCTCCCCGGCGCGATCAGGTAGGACATGTTTTCGACCATCCCCAGAATCGGCACGCGCACCTGCGCGAACATGTTCACGGCCTTGCGCGCGTCTTCGAGCGAGACATCGGACGGCGTCGTGACCACGATCGCCCCCGAGATGAGCGCGTTCTGGACCAGCGACAGCGACACGTCACCGGTGCCCGGCGGCAGATCGATGATCAGGTAATCCAGATCGCCCCAATCCACGTTGCGCAGGAACTGCTGGATCACGTTGTGCAGCATCGGCCCGCGCCACACCAGCGGTTTATCGCCGGGACTCAGGAATCCCATCGACATCAGCTTCACGCCGAATTTTTCGATAGGGCGGATACGGTCGGCATTGCCGACGGGGTTCTCGCGCGTGCCCATCATGGTAGGAACGTTGGGGCCGTACACGTCCGCGTCGAGCAGCCCGACTTTTCGTCCCAGGCGCGCGAGCGCGATTGCAAGATTCACGGAAACGGTGGTCTTTCCGACTCCGCCTTTGCCCGAGCCTACCGCGATCAGGTTCTTCACGCCGGCGATCGGCGCTTTAGGAAGTTCTTGCTGAGGATGCATAAACTCCCAGGTTAGCAGTCAATGTGCCGCGAGCTGTTCCCACCGCTGTCTTGCGCGCGCGACCACCTGCGGAACGTCCGCCTCCAGCAGGAACCGCTCTTTCGCCAAACCTCGCGCCGCGGCTTCGATCTTGCCGAGATACTCCTGCTCGCTCTTATACCGTTCTTCGATCGATCGCCGCGGATCGCCCGATTTCTCGCGGTCCGCTCTCGTGCGCGGGAACGCCACCATCGACCCGATCAGGGCATATTGCTCGGTGGGTGCGCCGATCGACGGATTCCGCAGGTTCCAGCCCATGTAGGTCGCCAGCGGCACCTGCAGCTCCGGCAGCCGGACGCCCGAGGTTTCGTTGCCGTCCGCATCGACCTGAGGAACCAGGGCGGGGAATGCCTTCCCAACCTTGGGCGGTTCACTTGCGAGATCGAGGCGTCGTGGCGCGTACGCCTCTCGCACCATATTCACGCCGGGAATTTTCGGGAATCTCAGCCCGGAGACCGTCACCAATTGTCCTTTGTCTATGCGCGGAATCTGCGACGCCGGCGGCGCCGTTCCGTCCGTGATCCACTTGTTCAGCGCCACCACCACGGCCCTCTGGAAGAACGACCAATCCATCGGATTCGTCGGGTTCTGCACCAGGGGATTCGGCCCGCCGCCCGTTCCGTGCTGCGTGCCTGCTACGTAGTAGATCCGGACATCGGTGGACGGCGCCACATCGCGCTTGCCGTCCTCGCTGATGTGATTCAGCGCGGCCGCGCGACCCCAATACTCATGCGATCCGTTGCTGAGCATCAGCTTCGGCGCGACTCCCGCTTTCGACGACTTGGCGAGCAGCGCATCGGGAGTGAACGGAGGCAGATCCGTGGGAAAGTCCACGCCGCTGAATTGGCCGCTGGTGCGTCCCGGCTGCGAGAAGCGCAGGTTGAAATCGCCATGCCCGCCGCCGGCCACGTGCGCCCAGACACCGTCGAAAACCTTCTTGCCCTGCTCGTCGCCGTTGAATCCGTCCGCCAGGAACGACCGCAGGAACCGGCCGCTTTGCGAAATCCCCGCGCCGATGGCTCGTTTCACTTCGCCGCGCTGCTTGATATAGGAGACGTAATCCCGAACCGCGGCCATGCCCAGCCCGGCCACGGCGGGATCTTTGGCCGTGTACACGAAGTCGTAGATACGGCCGGGCTCGAAACCCGCTGCGAATTCGATCCGGTCTCCATTCAGCTTCCATTGATCGCTGGGAATGGAAAACAGCGGGCCGTCCGCTTTATCGCGGACCGTCATTGCGCCCGAAGCTACGCTGGCCACCGCATAGGGCAATGTCCGCGACGTCGATTTCTGGTTCACCAGGATTTCCGTCCGCACCTTCCCCGTGACGCCCGCCAGAACCGGCGCGTACAGCCTGATATTGTTCGCGCCCGGGCCGACGTCGAACTGCCACCCCACCCACGCCAGCGTGAATCCCCTGTCCAGCATGAAGCGGTCGCCCAGATCTTGCAGTGTGCGCATCCCGCGTCCGCCGCCGAGGTTCAGCGAGCCATAGAACGGTTGCGTGCCCCGGTTGGCGATCTCCAGAAACGCGGTCCCGTTCCTTTTGGCCGCGTCCTTGGGACGGAGCACCAGCAAGTCAGCCGAGAACTCGACCAATCCGGCGGCGTTCCGCGGCGCCAGTTCGATATCCGCGATGGCACGGTTGGCGGGCAGTTTGGGATCGACGGCGAAGTACACCTTGCCCGCGATCCTTTCGTAGGCGCCAAGATCCACGCGATCGGCCACTTCGACGCGGGTAACCGCGGCCTGGCTGAATGGGACCCATGCCGCGAACACGGCGGTAAACGCAAAAACTCGGCGTAGCATGAAGGGTATTTTACTCCGAAATTGTACGATCGAACGCGTGCAGTAACTCCTCGCGCTTCGAATACGGACCCGGCGTATACGCCCGCGAGCCGATCCCCAACTGCGACAGTTCCGAAATCCCCCAGTCTTCCCGATTGGTCTGATCCCAGAAGTCGATCGCATCCGCGGCCTCGAATTCCGGCTTGGCCATCTCGTCGGGGTGAAAATGCCACTCGCAGACGACTTCGGTGCGATCCACAGCCTTGGGCCACAACGTATGCGTCATCATGTAATCCGGATGCAGGCTGAGCAGCAGATTGGGATAGATCGCATAGTAGCAGACCATGCTCCGCTGTTCGGCATTCAAACCCGGCAGATACTCGCGCCGCCTGATGCCGTCGATGCTCATGGTTTGGGCGCCGTCGCGAAATCCCATGCTGCCGCCGACGTAGTTGGGCGTGGGAGCCTGGTTGTCCGCGCCCAGGTAATCCGTCAGGCCGTTCAGGAGAGGATGCAGTACCGGGCAGTGCAGGCACTCGTTGTAGTTCGAGACGATCAGCTTCCAGTTGGCCTTAACGTCGTAGACGATGCGCCGGTGGATCTTCAGTTCACCCATCCTCCACGCCGCGAATTTGTCCGGGACAGCGAGCGGCTGACGCTCCGCAGCGAAGTTCAGAAATACATGGCCGTCCCAGATCTCGTGCGCGACCCGGTGCAGCGGATAGTCGAATCGCGAGAATCCAGCCTCGTCCATATTCGGCGCGCTGATCAGCGACCCGTCCAGCGCATAGGTCCAGCCGTGATACGGGCACTGGATGCGCCCGGCGAAAGTTTCCTTCAGATCCTTGCACATGCGCGTACCGCGATGGCGGCAGACATTGTAGAAAGCGCCTTCGCCGGGTGACGATCACGCTCTCGCCCGCCACGTCGCACAGGAAATAATCCCCCGGCTTCGCGATCCGCTCCGCGCGCCCCGCATAAATCCACCGTCCGAAAAAGAAACGCTCCATCTCCGAGCGGAAGATCTCCGGATCGGTGTAATACTTCGCCGGCAGCGTCATGGCAGGCATGATTAGAGATTACGCCAGCGTGGGTTATACGAGGGAAAGATTCGCCTGGGCCTTGAGCGTCGCGTCCGCGAATTCTCCGCGCGCGAGCTTGGGAAACGCCGCCGCCGCGATCATGGCCGCATTGTCGGTCGAAAGATCCGGCGTCGGAAAGAAGACCGGATAGGGCAGATGCGCCTCCTCCGCCGCGCGCCGCAGCCCGGAATTGCACGCCACGCCTCCGGAAACGATCATGCTCCGCGCGCCGATATCCTCCGCGCTCCGGATCGCCCGCCGCAGTAGTTCATCGATCACGGTCGCTTGAAAGGAGGCGAGAACGTCGAGCGTCGTCTTGGGCGTCACCCGCAGCCACTCCTCGACCGACGGCTTGAAGTTTTCGGCCAGCAGCGCCTTTTCGCGCGGCGACCTCATCCGCCAGATCGCGCGCCTCGAACCATCGCAGTACCGCCGTCTTCAGCCCGCTGAAGCTGAAGTCCAGCGTGTTGCCCTTCATCTTGGCTAGCGTGAATCGCACGGCGTGCGGATTCCCATAGGGCGCGAGCATGTCGATCACCGGCCCGCCGGGATATCCGAATCCCAGGAGCTTGGCGACCTTGTCGAAGGCCTCGCCCGCCGCATCGTCGCGGGTTTTCCCCAGCAGCCGGTAGCGGAAGCCCTCCAGGACCTCGAACAGATGCGTGTGCCCTCCGCTCACCACCAGCGCCAGCGCCGGATACTCGACGGGATTCTGGCTCGCGACCGAATGGATGTGCCCCTCGATGTGGTTGACGGCGATCAAGGGCAGTTTGTGGACCATCGCCAAAGCCTTGCCGTAGGTCATGCCGACCAGGAGCGATCCCACCAGCCCCGGCCCTTCGGTCACCGCGATCGCGCTCAGGTCTTCGAGCTTCGTTGCCGATTCTTCCAGCGCCAGCCGCACCGCCGGGACGATGGCCCTCAGGTGCTCGCGCGATGCCAGTTCCGGCACCACGCCGCCGTATTTCGAGTGCGTCGACATCTGCGAGGAAACGATGGACGACAGGATCCGCGACCCGTCTTCGACCACCGCCGCGGCGGTCTCATCGCACGACGATTCGATCCCCAGAATCCGCATCCGGTTTTCAGTTTACAGTGGTGAGACGTGCTCCTCGCCGATTTCGACTACCAGCTTCCCGACGATCTCATCGCCCAGGAACCTCTGTCCGACCGCGCCGCGTCGCGCATGCTGGTCGTCGATCGCACCACCGGCACGTGGGAAGACCGCATGTTCCGCGACTTCCCGTCCTATCTGAGACCCCAAGACTGCCTCATCCTGAACGATTCCCGCGTTCTGCCTTCGCGGCTCTACGGCCGCCGCGAGCATGGCACGGGAGGAAAGTAGAAATCTCTCCTGACCAAGCCCATCTCGTCCGACGGACTCACCTGGGAAGCGCTGGTGCACCCCGGCCGCAAGATGCGCACGGGCGAGCGCATCGTCATCTCCGACGATCTCACCGCGGAAATCCTCGGCCGAGCCGAATTCGGCGAGCGGACTGTGCGTCTGGCTCCCGTTGGGAGCCTGCTGGCCGTGCTGGAGAGAGTCGGTCACGTGCCCTTGCCGCCCTATATTCGCCGTCCCGACACGCTTGCCGACCGCGAACGTTATCAGACGGTCTTCGCTCGAGAGCCCGGATCGGCCGCGGCACCCACCGCCGGTCTGCACTTCACCCCGGAAATCCTGGACGCTTGCCGGGCCACCGGCGCTTCCGTGGCGCACGTTACGCTTCACGTAGGGCTGGGGACGTTTCAGCCCCTCCGCTCGGAAACCCTGGAAGACGTCCACCTGCACAAGGAATCTTTCGTGGTACCTCCGGAGACCATCCGGGCCATGAACGAAGCCCAAAGAACGGTCGCCGTGGGCACCACCGCCGTCCGAGCCATCGAAAGCGATCCGGCCGCCACCGAAACGGATCTCTTTATTTCTCCCGGATTCCAGTTCCGCCGAACCGGTTCGATGCTGACCAACTTCCACTTGCCCAAGTCCAGCCTTTTGGTGCTGGTGTGCGCCTTCGCGGGCAGGGAATTGGCTCTGGAGGCGTACCGGTACGCCGTTTCCCAAAAGTATCGCTTTTACTCTTACGGCGATTGTATGCTTATTATATAGAGTTGCTTTCACCGGGTTCGACCTGAGAGACGAAGTTCTTGCCAAGCCATCCCACGTTGACCGATCTTCTCGAACGCGCCCGCAAGCGCCTGTTCGGCCAATTGGCGCTGGATAAGGGCGCCCTGGCGGTGGTCATCGGCATGGCGGGAACGATCCTGCTGCTGCTGGCGGGCACTCAGATTCTCGATTGGTATTGGCCGGTGCTGCTGGCCGTCGTCAGCCTGGGCGTAGGAATCTACCGCCTGCGCAAGAGCCTCCCCTCTCTTTACAAGTTGGCTCAGCAAATAGACCGCCGCCTGGGGCTCGCCGACACTCTTTCCACCGCGGTTCATTTCGCGAGCCATCCCGAACCGGGACGCGATGCGGTCTGCGAATGCCAACGCCGGGATGCGGAGCTGGTCGCCCAGCGCGTCGACATCCAAAAGGCCCTGCCATCCGCGCGGTCGCGCTATCTGTTGCCCGCCGCCGGCCTGGTTCTGGTGGCCTTCGGACTGTTCGCGGTACGCTACGCCGTCACCGGCAGTTTGAGCCTGGAGCCGTCGCTGCTGAAGATCGCCTACGATTCCTTCTTCGGCCCGCCTCCGCAGCAGCTTGCGAAGAACCAGGCCAAGCGCCCCAATCTGGCGCAGCAGCCGTTCGACGCAGGCAATCCCGATGCGGCTCCCACCGCGGCCGACCAGCCACCCCAGGATCTTCTGGACACCCAAGATTCGTCCGATGCCGACAAGGCCCCGGGGGATGACAACGCCAAGCAAGACGCCGACAAAGAAGGCGACCAGAAAGGCAGCGACGCCGGCAAGCAGGGCCAGGACCAAGGTAAGAACAATAAGGACGGAAAGCAGGGCGACCAAGGCTCGAAAGACGGCAAGGACGCCCAGAACAAGGAAGGCGGCAATCAGGACAAGCAGGGCAGCAATCCCAGCGACGGCGGCGTTCTCAACAAAATCAAGGACGCTTTGGCCAACATGCTGAACAAGATGAAGCCGAACTCCGCGCAAAAGTCTCAGCAGCAGAGCGCCAAGAACCAGTCCGACGGCAAGAACGCCAAGAACGATAAGGGCGACAAGCAGCAGCAGGAAGACCAGAACCAGGGTGACCAAGCTAAGTCTGACGACAGCCAGAGCGGCGATCAGAAGCAGGCCGAGGACGCCAAGCCCAACAATCAGCCGGGCAAGCCCACCTCGCAGGAGAGCGCCAGCGGCGCCGGATCCCAAGACGGCGAGAAGAAAGCCCGTGACGCCAAGGCGCTCGAAGCCATGGGAAAGATTAGCGAGATTCTGGGAAAACGCTCGGCCACCGTGACCGGAGAGGTGATGGTTGAGGTCGGGTCCACCAAGCAGCAGCTCAAAACACCCTTTGCGGACCGGCAGGCGACTCACGCCGAGGCCGGAGGCGAGATTCATCGTGACGAAGTTCCGCTTATCTTTCAGCCTTTTGTGGAGCGATACTTCGAGGAAATCCGCAAGACCCCACCCGCCGCCGCTAAAACCAAATAGGAAGACGTATGCACGCAGATTATTTGGCCCAGCTTCTGCACCAGCCTCAGTTGAGCGCCGGATGGTTGCTGGCCGGAATCGCCGTGGCGTTCTGGCTGGGCGCGATGCACGCGCTGGAACCGGGGCACGGCAAGACCATCGTCGCTGCGTACCTGGTCGGGTCCCGTGGGAATATGAAGCACGCGGCTCTGCTGGGCGCTACCGTCACCTTCACCCACACCATCAGCGTCTTCCTGCTGGGAATCGGCACGCTGCTGCTTTCGAGCTATATCGTCCCGGAAAAGATCATTCCCGTCCTGGGAGTCGTCTCCGGCGTGTCCATCGTGCTGATCGGGGGCTGGCTGTTCTACAAACGCTGGCGAGCGTTTCGCCATGAGTTGGCTCACGAGCGCGGTTACCACCACCATCATCATCACGATCACGACCATCCTCATCACCATGATCACGATCATGATCATCACCATCACGAGCATGGCCACAGTCACGAGCATGGTCACAGTCATGTCCCGCAAGGGGACATCACCTTCGGCAGCCTGATGGCGCTGGGCGCCAGCGGCGGATTGGTTCCGTGCCCCGCCGCGATGGTCCTGCTGCTGAGCGCGATTGCGATCGGGCGGGTCGGCCTCGGCCTGGTACTGTTGTTGGCCTTCAGTCTCGGACTAGCCGGAGTTCTGATGGCGATCGGAATGCTCGTGATCCATGCGAAGACCTGGGCCAACAATTGGCTCCCGGAATCGGCCAAGGGCGGGCGTCGGCTGTTGACGTTCGCGCCGGTGGCGTCGGCCTTCGTGATCCTATGCGTGGGAATGCTGATGACGGCGGCGTCGCTGCGCTGGATCCCTCTGCCGTTTCTGGCGGGATAAGGCGCCGGGTAAACGATTCAAACCGCGTGCTGCTTCGACTTCAGAGGACGCGCATCCCCTGAGACCGGCTTCTTGGCCGGCTTCCTCCGCAGCAGCCGGTTCACGGCGCGAATCAGGTGCGTCACCTCGTTGGCGCTCTTCTGGATGACGGCATCGGCGCCGGTGGTGGCTTCATTCAATCCCAGCGCATCGACGAAACCCGATACCAGCACGATCGGAATGTCGGGCGCCTGCTTGCGCAAGCGAACGATCAGCTCCAAACCGTCCATTCGGGGCATCTTGTAGTCCGTTACCACCAGGTCGTACTTGTGCTGAGAGAATTGTTCGAGCGCGTCCGCGCCGCTGGACGCCACATTGATCTTGTGACCGAGTTCTTCCAGTACCGTCTTTCGGGCCGTCGATCCGTTTGCGTTGTCGTCCACCAGCAGAATGCGTCCATGAATGGATGAGGAAGAAGAATTCCGAAGAGACATGATGTGTGGGAACAACGAGACAGTAACAGAGCCGCAACACATGTGTCAACATTTTTCTAACGGACACAAAAGCGGAAAGATGGAGTGCTTGACTTTTTCTTTTCGTTGCTATCGGCGAAAACGCCGGCGCGAAATTTAGAATTGAAGAAGATTTATTCGACGGCGCGGGGAGCGGTGTAGCCCGGCTTCGCGAGGATCTGGTATTTCACCGGCTTGCCCTTCTCGTTGTTGATCCGCAGCGGCTGATTGTTCTCCGGATTCACGAGTTCCACTTTGATCTTGCGGAACTTGCCGTCGCGGGCGGTGTTGGTGGGCGTGTAGGTGAGTACGTACTGGCTGCGCAGAACCTGGCTGATGTTCTGGTAGATCTCCGGGAACTGGCCATAGAAGTGCGGGAAGAACGCCATGCCGCCGCTCTCCTTAGTGAACGTGCGCAGCTGGTTGTCGGCTTGCAGGAAATCCATGTTCTGCGAGTCCGAGATCGCTCCGTAGGAATACAGGACGTCGCGATACGCCTGCATCAGTCCAATCGCGTAGATCGGCACGCCGGCATTCTGGATCGCCTTGCGCGCCTCGCCGAAGTTCAGCTTGCTGAAGGTGTCGATGCCCGAGGAAATCAGCAGAATCGCCTTGCGGCCATCGATATCCTGCATTCGTTGCGCCGTATCGGTCAGTGCATCGAACAAGTTAGCTTCGTGGAAGCCGGGGTAGCGCATGCGCGAAAGCGCGTCCTGGGTCTCGCTCCGGTCGGTCGAGAAGTCCGAAAGAATCTCCGGCTTCAGATCGTAGGCCACGATCGCGACGTAATCCTCGGGCTTGAGCGTCTGCACGAATCCGTAGGCCGCCTGTAGCGTCTGGTACCAGGGTTCCGAATAGACCTGCTGGAAGAGGCCCGAGAACTCGATCACCAGGGCGATGGTCAGCGGCGCCTCGCCCTTGGATATCCCGCTGATCTTCTGGGGTACGTTGTCCTCCAGAACACGGAACCGATTCGCGGGAATGTTGGGGATAAAGTTTCCCTTGTTGTCGAGTACCGATACGTCCACGGTCACCGTGACGGCGTCGGTGGTGTAGGTCGCCACGCCTTCGGGCAGTCCTTTGTTCTTCTTGAACTCCGAAGGGATCTTGGACTTTTCTGGTGTTTCCGCCGGTGTACCGGCGGGTCCCTTCCTGGGCCGGGCGACCGTCTCGCTGGCGTCGTTCTTGGGACCTTGCGCAACCATCACCAAGGCCACACTCAGCGAGCCGGCCAAAACAAGCAGGAGAAGACGGGAGGCCCTCATGACCGCACTATACCACCTCTTCCGAAGTGTCGGCCGGCGGCTTGGTTTCTTCCTTGGCTATAGTTGAGCAGAAGCGATGGATCCCGACCTGCAGCGCCGTCTCCGGCGAATTTCGGCCCGGCAAAACAACCTGGAACGGCGCCTTCTGCGGATCGAGAATAGCATTATATTCCGCTTTCTTCGCTGGCTGGGTCCGAAGCTGGCCGCGTTCGGCTTGCCGGTCCCAGGCGGACTCCAGGTCGATGAGGCGGACGCTTACCAGGTCTGGGTTCAGGAGACGGCGCTCTACCATGTGTCCCTCGCCGTGTCCCTCGCCCAGCCGTCCCTCGCCGAGCCGGAGCGCCGGCCCACTATCTCCGTGATTCTGGATGCCGGGCAGTCCGGCGCGGCCGCCTTGGAGCGTGCGCTCGCCTCGCTACGCGCGCAGACATACCAGGCTTTGGAGCTGTTCGTCTGTGACGACCAGAATCCTGTCTCATCCGTGCTGCCGAAGATCCGCGGCGAAACGATTCTCTGGACCGATTCGAGCGTCGTCCTCGAACCGGATGCTCTGGCGGCTTTCGCCGGCGCATTCGGCCAGAACGCGGCTGCCATCGATACTGCCGCCGTCTATAGCGACTGGGACCATATCGATCCCGACGGCCGGCGGCATTCTCCTCGGTTCACGCCGGAGTTTTCGCCCGAACTGCTGCGCCAGACTCCGTACTGGGGTGTTTGCTATCTGACCGCCGCCGGGCATAGCCGCGAAATGCCGTGGTCCGAGGTCGCCAGGGAATCGGTTCGCCGAGTCCCCCGGATGCTGTGGCATTCGCAGGCCCCCGCGACGATGCCGTCGAATGCGTCAGCCGGTGAGGCGGCTTCCTCCGCACGCGCTTCGATCATTATCTGTTCCCGAAATCCCGGCCGCCTGGCCCGTTGCTTGAAGGCGCTCGGTCCCACGCTGGACCCGCGCCACGAAATTGTCGTGGTGGCTCATAACGCGGATCTTGCGGTATCCGATGGCGTGAAAGTCGTTCGGTATGACGGAGCGTTCCATTTTGGCGTCATGAACGCGCGCGGCGTGCAGGAATCCACCGGTGACGTCCTCTGCTTCCTGAATGACGACGTCTTTCCATCCACGTCCGACTGGCTGGAGCGTATGCTGGCCCAGGCCGTTCGTCCCGAGATCGGCGTCGTCGGCGCGCTGTTGCTTTATCCCGACGGCTCCATCCAGCACGCGGGCGTGGTGGTGGATCGCTGGCACCCCGCGCACATCGGCCGGTTTCAGAAAGAATCCTATTTTTGGCGGTGGCTGCGCCTGACTCGCGACGTCAGCGCCGTCACCGGAGCCTGCATGGCCATGCGCCGCTCCACGTGGAACGAACTGGGCGGATTCGATCGGCGCTTTCCGGTCAACTACAACGATATTGATCTGTGCCTGCGCGCCGCCGCCCGCGGCTATCGAGTTCTGATCGAGACCCGCGCGGTTCTGGTCCACGAGGAATCCCGCACGCGGCTGGCGGTGGTCCAACCCGAAGAAGCCGAGCGGTTTCACGAACGTTGGAGCCCGGTCACCGACCGCCCGGATCCCTACTTCAATCCGCAGCTCGGCAGCGAGGATGAAACCATCGCTCTGCCGGCTCCCTGGACCGCGTTTCGTTAGTGCCCTTAGGTACTGTGTATTACGTTGTTGGTGTCCGCAGAATTGGGACGCGAGCGCCGGGCAAGCCTGAAGGCCTCAATAAAGTTCATCATAAGTTTGATGTACAAGGTTCCGATTTGGCAAATCAAAGGCGCACCAGGTTGGCTCGATACCGCCTGCTACGACATTGAAGCGAAAGCGGACCGTCCGCGCAGCATGGACGACCTCCATCTGATGTTCCAAAACCTGTTGGCCGACGAATTTAAGCTGAAATTTCACAGGGAGACTCGGGAAGGACCCGTTTATAGTTTGTCGGTCGATCGAGCGGGCTCGAAACTCAAGATTAACGAGAGTCAGCAGGAGTTCAAGAACCCGATCAGTCCCGGTAACGATGGCGTCGTCATTGGAAGGAGAGTTTCCATGCAGTACTTGTCTTGGTGGCTCGCCCAGGTGCTGGAGAGGGATGAGCGGCCCATGATCGATGAAACGGGACTGGATAAGAACTACGATTTCACGTTGTCGTTTCTTCCCGAACTGCCGCCGGATTACCCCAGGAAGAACCTGTCTGCGGCACTGCTCGCTTTACCGTCGATCGTTGACGCCTTGCGGGAGCAGCTTGGCTTGAAGCTGGAGCCGAAAAAGGGACCGGTGGAATATTACACCCTGGACCACGTGGAGAAGCCTGCGGGGAATTGAGTGGCGCTGGCAGCAAGGTGACATTTTTTGTCGGCTCGCGTCACAGTATTCGATATGCGATGGTACTGTGCGTCCTGTGCGCTTCTGCTTCTCGGGCTGTGCGGCTTCGCTCACGCCGAGGTGTCTGTTTTGCGAAGCCCGGGAAGATGGTTCCCGTCGGGAAAGCCAGCCGTTTGAGCCTTTACTGCTCAGGGCGCGGAGCGCCCACCGTAATTCTCGAAGCTGGATTCGAAGGGGAACGGCGGCCACCTGGTACAAGCTGCAACCGGAGTTGAGCAAAGTGACGCGGACCTGTTCCTATGACCGGGCTGGATATGGTTTCAGCACACTCGGCTCCAATGTTCCGCGCGATCTTGACCACGCGGTTGCCGACCTGAGTGTCCTGCTCAAGAAATCGGGTGAGCGGCCGCCCTACATTCTCGTTGGCCACTCCAATGGCGGGCTGATGATTGGCGCCTTTGCCGATCGGCATCCTGAGCAGGTAGCCGGGCTCGTGTTCCTCGATGCTGCCGTGGTGCTTCCGGATGACCCTCCGGCAAGTTCTGCCCAGGAGCCGCCAGCCCTCGACGGTTTTCTTGGGCGCCACCTTGCTCAGATCCGCCGATGCCTTGCACGCGCAGAAAAGACGCTCATCGCCGCCCCAGGCGATGAGTGCGTCGATCCCAACTGGTACTCGTCGCTTCCGCCGGATGTGGCCCGCGCCGAAGTTGCTAACCGTTCCAAGGCGGACTTCTGGCGGGCTTACTTGTCAGAGGCTGAGAACAACTACGCCGGGAAGCTGAGCGGGCAGGCGCGGGCCCTGCTGCCGCATCGCTGGCCGCGCGTCCCCGTTCGCGTCTTTATCGCGAGTGTCGCAGCAATGGACGAGGAAGCCGCCAGCAAAGCATTCGGAATTCCGGTCACCGATCGCGAGGCGCTGGCGCAGGCACGCGCCAACAGAGCGGTCGGGGAGCGGCGACAGGAGAGAGTCTGCGAGTCGATCACGGACTGCTCCGTGATCCACGTTCCAACCGCGAATCACCTGGTCCACAATGAGGCGCTCGCTCAAGTAGTGGCGGCGATACAGGGAATTGTAAAGGGTTTCTAATGACGAATCGGCTTCCTGGAAACTAAGGTCCACCCCCGGAACCGTCTCGCGGTGCTCAGTTGACCCAGCGGTCTTGGTCCCCGCCCTGCTGCTTCTTGAGATACACCTGGAATTTGCGCTTGGCCCGCGCCAGTTTCCACGCCTTGTAGCTTTGGCGCGCCGGACCCACCACCTCGAACTTGCCAATCTTCGGACTCTTCAGGAACACGTACCCGAACAGCATCCCGCTCAGGTGCGCGATGTCGCTCACGCCGCTGTTGAGGTCCCGCAGGCTAAAGAAGGCGATCGCGCCCAGAATCATCACAAAATACTTCAGTTTGATCGGGAAAATGTAGAAAATGATGATCCGGTCCGGCCACATCACCGCGCCACCAACAGAATTCCGAAGATCGCTCCCGACGCGCCGATGGTCGGGATCCGAGGGTCGCCAAACAGGTAGTTGGCGAGGACCGCGAACGAGTCCCGCTCCGATGCCGCAAAAGAAGTAGAACTGCAGGAACCGCCGGGTACCCCAGATATCTTCCAGATCCTTCCCGAAAAACCACAACGCCAGCATGTTGAACAGGATGTGGAAAAATCCTCCGTGCAGAAACAGGTAGGTACCCAGTTGCCACACGGAAAATCGGGTCACCACGTCGGTGGGGACCAGGGCAAACCAGGTCATGAAGACTCGCCCGATGGGCGCCACCAGCCACATCAGCAGGAATACCGCCGTGTTGGCGATGATCAGGTTTTTGACGCCCGGGGGCAGTCCCCCGCTGGGAAGATACGACCGAGCGTAGGATCGCGTGCTTAACGCCATCGTCTCAGGTTCAGGATAACATCGAGCCGGCGAAGCCGCAGTTTACAATTGAGATAGAGGGTTCTATGGAAATCAAACGCGAGAATCTCATTGCCACCCTGGGCGGCGAAGAGGCCGTCGCTCGCATGGACTCGGAAGCCAAGGCCGACGCCCTCGAGGAATTCCTGTCCAGCGAGCTCGATAAGGTGCCGCTATCCACCGATCCGCACTTTCCCACCGCGGCCGAAGTCGAACAGAAGATCCCTACGCGGCACTTTCGGATGGGGGTAGGGAATCTGTTTGTCGCCACCACGCCGGGAGCCAAGGTGAAACTGCTCCCGCCCATGCCCGACAATCCGACGCTTTACGACTTCTTCGCCCTTCGCTTCGCCCCCGCCAACCATGTTCTGCAAAGCGCCGCGCTGGCGATGAAGAACGGCATGTCCGAGGAGATCATCCTGGCCTGTCTGCTGCACGATACCGCGCAGGCTCTGCTCAAGGCCGATCACGGCTACTGGGCCGCGCAGATGTACACGCCCTACGTGCCGGAGAAGACCGCTTTCGCCATCAAGTATCACCAGGCTCTGCGTTTCTTCGCCGATCCGGCCTATGGCTACGAGTATCCCGATCTCTACCGCCGTCTGTTCGGCGAAGACTATGTCCCTCTGCCGCACATCCGCGCCGACTACGAGATGCTCAAGAACCACAAGTGGTACGAGGCCCCGCGCCTGGTGACGGTCAACGACTACTACTCGTTCGATCCCAACGCCAAGGTCAGCATCGATCCGTTCCGCGAGATCATCGGCCGCCACTTCAAGCAGCCTAAGGAAGGCCTCGGCAACGATAACAGTCCGGTGGCTCACATGTGGCGCACCATCGCGCGCCCCGACATGGCACTATAGAGTCATGCGCAATCTTCGGATGACCCTGATCATGCTGGCTCTAACGGTCGCGGCCGCGATGACCGCCTCCGCCGCCGATGCCAAGGCCGGCAAGGCCGTCTACAACACCTCCTGCAAGTCCTGCCACGGAACGGATGGGGCTCCCAACGCGGCGGTCGCCAAGATGATGAAGGTCGAAATCAAGGACCTCAAGTCGAAAGAAGTGCAATCCATGAGCGATGCCGAACTGACCGCGATCATCTCCGAGGGCCGGGGTAAGATGCAGCCCGTGAAGTCGGTGACCGGCAAGTCGGTGGATAACGTCATCGCCTTCCTCCGCACTTTGAAGAAGTAGCCTTGGCACAGGCCTTCCGCGCCTGTGCTTACCGATGAGAATCGACAAATGGCTCTGGGCGGCGCGATTCTTCAAGACCCGCGCGCTCGCTTCTCGATCCTGCGACCTCGGCAGGATCGAATCCAACCAGGTAACAGCCAAGCCGGCTCGCGAGGTCCGCATCGGCGACCTGGTGCACGTAAAAAACGACGGCGGCGAGTTTCAGGTGGAAGTGCTGGCCTTGAGTGAAATACGCGGTCCGGCGGCGGTCGCCCAGAGTCTCTACCGTGAGACCGACGCCAGCCGCGAGATGCGCATCAAGCTTGCGGAAGAGCGGAAAGCGATGCCGCATTTCGAAACTTCCAGGCAAGGGAAGCCCTCGAAACGCGATCGCCGTGAAATCGGCCGCCTTCGGGGCCGAGTGTGAGCGCAGCCGCCGCCTGAGACCGTGTCAGTTTCCGCCCGGCATCACGCGAAACGTGATCTCCGGGGACCGGAAGTCCGGTCCTTCCCAGCGAACCGTATAGACGCCGGGCGTCGAAAAATACCGGCTGCCCAGTTGATACGTGAAGGACAGCGTCTGTCCGGGCGGCAAGGCGCTGAAGTACTTCGTCCTGGGTCCGTTGCCGATGACGAAGCTCCAGTCTTTGGGCTCGGATCCATTGATGAACAGGTGCGTGGCATCGACATTCGGATTCGCAACCGTATCGCCGTCGTTCACCACCGCGAAATACAGTTGCAGCGTGCCGGCCTCTTTGAGGGAAAAGACTGGTTGCGCGACACTGATGGCGGACCAGAGTTTTTGCGGCGAAGCCTGCGTAGGAGGATTGGCCGGCGCCGACTCGACCTTCGACAGCAGCTCCTGGGAATCCACCAGGGCGGGGATCCCCTCTCCCTGATCGGTTCTGAGCCGGATAGTCGTGTTGGAAACAATGGCTACTTCGATGGCCGAACCCTTCGTCACCTTCGGATCGACATACACGGTGTCGGCCGGATTCAGCGTACCGAGCAAGCCTTGCGCCCGGTACGGCCGGATCACGAAGCGCTTATTGCCGGTCTCGACGGTAACGCGCCAGAACTGCTGCGCCCGGAGAGTCGAAGGCCGGCAGCGCGCGGGAAGAACGGCCCCTTTGGGTACGCCACGGCAACTCGCATCTGGCTCCCTGGCGGGAGTGGAAACCTGCTCGACGGCGACAACTTTGCCGGGCTCCCAAAGAATGGTGTCCGCCGCCGTCAATACGGTGGCGAAGCAGAGAAGGGCAAGGCTGAATCTGTGGATCGACAGCAAGCGATAGATTCCCTTGGGCCTCAGTCTAACATTGTGCTGAAAGGGTGCAGGGGCGAGGCCGATTTACCGCTGGTTGGCTTTCAGGACCTTCTTTCGCAGCCGGATGGATTGCGGCGTCACCTCCACCAATTCATCGTCGCGGATGAATTCGATGGCCTGCTCCAGGTTCAGCAGCCTGGGCGGCACCAGCCGGATGGCTTCGTCCGCCGAGGCGGCCCGCATATTGGTCAGCTTCTTCTCCTTGACGATGTTCACGTCCAGGTCGGTGTCGCGCGCGTTCTCGCCGACAATCATGCCTTCGTAGACTTCGGTTGCCGGCGACACGAACATCTCGCCCCGCTCCTGCAAATTGAAGATGGCGTAGCCGGTGGTCTTGCCCGCGCGGTCGGCGATCAGCGATCCGGTGGGGCGCGAGGGAATGTCGCCCTGCCATTCGATATAGCCCTCGAATAGCGAATTCATGATCGCGGTGCCCTTGGTGTCCGTCATCATCTCGCTGCGCAGCCCGATCAGCCCGCGCGACGGGACCAGAAACTCCAGGCGCACGCGGCCCGAGCCGTGATTGATCATCTTCTGCATCTTGCCCTTGCGCGTGCCCATCTTCTCCATCACCACGCCGGTGAAGGATTCCGGACAATCGATCACCAGCAGCTCCTGCGGCTCCGAAAGCTTCCCCTGGATCGTCCTGGTCAGGATCTCGGGCTTGCCCACTCCCAGCTCGAAGCCTTCGCGGCGCATCATTTCGATCAGGATCGCCAGCTGCAGTTCGCCGCGGCCCATGACCTTGAAGGCATCCGGACCGCCGGCTTCCTCCACGCGAATCGAAACGTTGGTGAGCAGTTCCTTGTCCAGGCGGTCGCGCAGATTGCGCGACGTGACATAGGAGCCTTCGCGTCCGGAAAACGGCGACGTGTTGACGGTGAAGGTCATGGCGATGGTCGGCTCGTCGATCAGGATATGCGGCAGCGGTTTGGGTGTATCCACGTGCGTGATGGTTTCGCCGATGGTGATCCCCTCCACGCCCGCGATGGCCAGAATGTCTCCCGGCGTGCCGATCGTCTCGTCCACGCGCTTCAAACCTTCGAAGGAATACAGCTTGGTAATTTTGGTTTTGTGAAACGAGCCGTCCAGCTTGGCGATGGACACTTCATCGCCCAGGCGCAGCGTTCCGTTGAAGACCCGCCCGATCGCCAGCCGCCCCAGATAGTCGCTGTAATCCAGATTCGCCACCAGCATTTGCAGGATTCCTTCGGGATCCCCTTTGGGCGCGGGGATGTTTTCCAGGATCGTGTCGAACAGGATTCGCAGGTCGCTGGTTTCCTGGGCCGGATCCAGTTTCGCGATCCCCTCCCGCGCGTTGGTGTAGATCACCGGAAACTCCAGCTGATCCTCGGCCGCATCCAGATCGATGAACAGATCGTAGATCTCGTTGAGCACTTCCTGAATGCGCGCGTCCGGGCGGTCGATCTTGTTGATCACCACGATGGGCGGCAGGCGGGCTTCCAGCGCCTTCATCAGCACGTAGCGCGTCTGGGGCAGGGGACCTTCGCTCGAATCGACCAGCAGCATGACGCCGTCCACGATCTTGAGCGCGCGCTCGACTTCGCCGCCGAAATCGCTGTGGCCAGGCGTGTCGACGATGTTGATCTTGATGTCGTGGTAGCGCAGGCCGGTAGCCTTGGCCAGGATGGTGATGCCGCGCTCGCGCTCCAGTTCGTTGGAATCCATCATGCGCTCCACCACCTCCTCGTTGGCCCGGAACAGGCCGCTTTGGCGGAGCATGGCGTCCACGAGCGTGGTTTTGCCGTGGTCGACGTGGGCAATGATGGCCACGTTACGAATCGATTCATTTGCAGTCATGGGAATCTTCATGGTCTCATGAACGCCTAAACCGCAAGGAGTGCGATCATAGAGGTTGCGTGTCTCTCCCCCAGCCCTCCGTCGTCATCGTTGGACGACCCAACGTCGGTAAGTCGACCCTTTTCAACGCGATCCTGCGCTCGCGCCGCTCCATTGTGGGCGATGAGCCCGGCATTACCCGCGACCGCATCTACGGACAAGCCCAGTACCGCGGCCGGAAATTCGAGCTGATCGATACCGGCGGCATCATCCAGGGTGACGACGCCCTCATCCCCAGCGAAATCCTGCGCCAGGCGCGCGTGGCGCTCGAAGGCGCCGCTCACGTGATCTTCCTGATCGACGGACGCAGCGAGCTGACCGGCGCGGATCGCGACCTGGCCACGATGCTTCGCCAGCCTGGGCAAGCCGGTCGCCCTGGCGGTGAACAAAATCGACAGCCCCCGCCGCGCCGACCTGGCCCACGAATTTCACGAGCTCGGCTTCGAGCACCTTTTCCCGGTTTCGGCGGAACACCACCTGGGGATCGACGAGCTGCTGGAGCACGTCACCGAAGGTTTTCCGGAAGCGGCTCCGGAGCCCAATGAGCCCCCCAACCGGATCAAGGTCGCCATTCTGGGCCGCCCCAACGTGGGAAAATCCACGCTGCTCAATGCGCTGGTCGGCGCGGACCGGTCCATCGTCTCTCCCATTGCCGGCACCACGCGCGACGCCGTGGACGAATCCGTCACCCGCGACGGCATCGAATATGTGTTCATCGATACCGCCGGAATCCGGCGCAAGGGCAAAACCCATCTGATGGCCGAAAAGCTGAGCGTGGTGATGGCCCGCCGCCACCTGCGCATGTGCCACGTCGCCCTGCTGGTGATGGATGCCACCGAAGGCGTGCTGTCGGCCGATGCCACCATCGCCGGATACGCGCACGAGGAAGGCCGCGCCCTGATCCTGTGCGTGAATAAATGGGACGCCCTCAAGGAACGCAACCGGAAGAAGTTTTTGGAACAGATCGAGGAGCGGCTCAAGTTCCTGGACTACGCTCCGGTGGTGTTCCTGTCGGCCCTCACCGGCCAAGGCGTGCCAGGGCTGTTTTCGCTGATCCGCAAGGGCTTCGAGGCGGCCTCCCAGCGCATCGGAACCGGCGAGCTGAATCGCTTCATCGAGGCGTTGCGCTGGGAATACCGCCCTAAGATCAAGTACTTGACCCAGGCGTCCATCCGGCCGCCCACTTTCGTCGTTTTCACCGATCGCACCGGCTCCGGCAAGCTGCATTTTTCCGGCGAGCGCTTCCTGGCGAACCGCCTTCGCGAGCAATTCAACTTCGCGGGGACGCCCCTGGTGGTAAAAACCAAGCGAGCGTAGTCCGAATACCCTAGAATCGGTCCCGGCTTTAGCGATACGTATGGGGTGGACGTGTTTGTCGCCCGGCAGCCCATTTTTGACCGCAGCCGTAAAGTATGGGCCTACGAGCTTCTGTTTCGTTCCTGCGCCACGGCCACGCGCTATGACGGGACCGATGCCAGTTCCTCCACCCGTCAGGTGATTTCCAACAGCGTGTTGTCCCTGGGCTTGGACAATCTGCTGTCCGGAAAACTCGCCTGCATCAATTTTGGACGGGACATGCTGTTTGAAGATTGGTATTCCACTCTTCCCCAGGAGTGCACGGTCATCGAACTGACCGAAGACATCGAGCCGGATGCGGACGTTCTTGAGACGGTCCGCCGGATGCGCAAGGAAGGCTACCGGATCGCGTTGGACGATTTCCAGCCCGGCCCGCGCATGGAACCCTTGATCGAGCTCGCCAACCTGATCAAGGTGGAAATGAGCACGCCCAAGGCGCAGCAGGAACTCATGCTCCGGGAGTTCCAAGGGCGTGGAATCCGCATGCTTTCTGAAAAGGTGGAAACGGATGCGGATTTCTGCTGGGCTCTCCGCGCCGGATACGACTATTTTCAAGGGCACTTCTTCGCCCAACCCGTGGTGATGCAGGGCAAGCAGATCCCAGCCCTCAAAATGCATTGTTTGCGGCTGATCCAGGAAGCGCACCGTCCCGAACTCGATTTCACGCGGCTGGCGAACTTGATCTCGCAGGACGTATCGTTCTCCTACAAGCTGCTGCGCTACGCCAACTCGGCCCGCTACGGGCGGGAGACCAAGATCACCTCCATTCGCCGGGCGCTGGTGGTGTTGGGCGAGTATGGCATCCGTAAATGGATCGCCATTGCGGCGCTGCCCACCATCGCCGGAGACAAGCCCGGTGAGTTGGTCACACAATCCCTGGTGCGCGGCCGGTTTTGCGAACTGTTAGGGCAGGCCAGTGGAGAAGGCATCGAAGACCAGGCCTTCCTGGTCGGCCTGTTTTCCATGCTGGACGCGCTGCTGGACCGTCCCCTCAACGACGTGCTGGGCGAGCTGGGGCTGGCGTCGCCGCTCGATGCGGTGCTGCGCGGTCAGGCGCCCGAAGAAAGCGTCCTCAACACCATCTATCAGCTGGTCCGCAGCTACGAAATGGCGGATTGGCGGGAAGTGGATCGCCTGGCAGGCCGCCTGGGCACGCCTCCGGACCTGGTCGGCGCGGCGTACCGCGAAGCGCTTCCCTGGGCCGACGAAGTGGCCCGCGCCTAAACCCTCCCCGGCGCCTTCAGATGTACTCGTAGAAGCCGCGTTTCAATTTGCCAAAGACCAGCAGCCCCACGCTGAGCGTCACCGCCGCCGCGATCACCATGTTCACGATCAGTGTGGCCGGCGGGGACTGGCGGTCAATCAGGATGTTGCGCATCGCCAGCGCCAGTGCTGCCACCGGATTGAAACGATAGACGGCTCTGAACCTCTGCGGAATGACCTCCCACGAGTAGAAAATCGGAACCAGCCAGAACAGCACCACGTTGAAGGATTCCACCACGTACTGCGTGTCCCGAATAAAGACGCTCACCGCGCTCGACAGCAGCGAGATACCGCATACAAACGCGATATAGAGCGCCCACAGCGGCAGCATCCACAGCCAGAACCAGCTCGGCGCCAGGTGGTAGTAAAATGTCAGCGACAGCATGAGCGCCACTTGAATCACCAGGTGAACGCAATTGGAGAACACGGCCGCAATCGGAATCACTTCGCGCGGCACGGGCACGCGCTTCACCAGCGGGGCATCGGCCACAATCGACGTGGTCCCACTGAGCCAGGCGGCGGTGAAAAACAGGTAGGGAATCTGGCCGCACAGAATGAACAGCGGAAAGTAGCGCGGGCTCCCTGTGCCGTAGATGTGCCCGAAGACGAAGGTCAGCACCCCCATCATCACCAGCGGGTTGATCAGGGACCACAGGATGCCCAGGCTCATGTTCCGGTAGCGAATCCGGAAATCCTTAAGCACCAGGTTCTGAAGGAGATAGAGGTAGTCGCCTTTCCACTTCTGTTGTGCCATTCGAGCATCAGTATACACTGCGCCCCCAACTGAGAGACACTAGATGAGTGACCTTAGCGAGCGGGGTTTCCCATGAAAGTTCACAATAGCAACCTCTCGCCCGTGAACGCGACGGACGAATCGGGCCGGAAGCAGGCTCCCGGCGTCGAGCCAGATCGCGTCCGGCGACGACGTTCATCTTTCCGAGCTGGTGCGAAGCCTGCGTGCGCTGGCGGCGGATTCTCCGGAGCGGCAGGCGCGCCTGGAACAAATCGCGCGCGACTACGCCAACGGCACTTATAAAGTCGACGCCGAGGCTTCGGCATCGAAAATCGTCGACGACACTCTTCGGTATCGGTAGAATCCTTTACCGCTGGACGCGAAACGCCGCCCAGATCGCGTTGTGGTCGGAAAAATGGATGGGCTCGGCGCTGGAACTCAGCGGTTCCAGCCCGTTCACGAACAGCCAATCCAGATGCTGGCGCAGGACCGGCAGCGTGGTGAGCCTGTCCGCAAACGGCGTCTGAAATCCGGCTTTCGCCATCGCCCGCCGCACCGTCGACCGGTACGAGCCGCCATGGGGAATCGGCAGCACGTGGTCGATCCAATAAAAGTCGTTGGTATTGAAATCGCCGCCGATCAGCCGCGGACCGGTGAGCTTGGCGGCTTCTTCGAGCACCGGCTCAATCTGGGCCAGCCGTTGACCGGGATTGATGCGTGTATCCAGGTGCGTGTTCCAGATATGCAGGTCGCCGGCCGGAACGCGCACTTTCACTTCGAGCGCAAACCGGTGGCGCGTGTGGAAATGCAGGTTGTAGGGCGTCAGCCATTCTACCTTCGAATCCTCAATCGTGAACTTGCTCAACACCGCCAGGCCCCGGTCGTAGACCTTGGGTCCCTCCGGCGCAAACGCGACCTGATAATTCATCCGCTCGGCCAGGCGGCTGGCGATGCTCGGGCCTCCTTCCACATTGGCCACTTCCTGGAGCAGAAGAATGTCCGCGTTCTGGAGCCGGGGAGCGGCTTGGACGTCGTGCAGAACCTTGTCGAAATCGGTCTCGTGCGCCAGGTTGAGCGAGGCAATCGAAATCGTATCGGCCGCGGGCGGCAGACCCTGGAGGTTCGGAAGATTGGGCGAAGGGTCCGCCAGGACCAGAAAAGCCATCAGGGTCAGGCAGCCGGCGGACAACCAATACTTCATAGCTTCAAATTACCAGATGCGCGAAAGAACACCCATCGGGGCTCCGCAGCGGGTCCCCTACTGATCAGAAGGCGCAGGTGACGGCGTCTTGCCGGATACCAGCGCCTCCAGGGCGGCCAGCCGAGCCCCCATCTTTTGATCTTCTTCCTCTTGCTGCGCGATTCGCTTCTGCTGGACGCGGATCGTTTCCGCCTGTTGTTCCAGCTCGCGATGTTGTTTTTGGAGCTCGTTGAGCAGCATCGGCGTCAATTTCTGATACTGCACGGTTTCTATTTTTCCGTCGGCCCCTTTCACCGCCAGATCGGGGTAGATCTTGGCCACTTCTTCGGCGATCAAGCCGTAATCCGTCGGCTGCGATCCATCGGCATAGGGTTGCCGGTAGCGGAAGGTGACGGGCCGCAAGCGCAGCAGGCCGCTGCTGGCGGCGCCCATGTCCCGAATATCCTCTTTGAAGCGGCGCGACGAGCTCACCGTGCCCAACTGGCCGTTCGCATCGATCATGACGGGGACGGCGCCGCTGCCGCCTGTAGTCACGCCGCGAACGCCGGCCACGAAGAACGAGGATTGCGTTCCCGAATCTCCGATCCGGATGGCGCCGCTGTCGGTGGAGGAGCCCAGGTTGCCAATCTCAATGTTGTCGCTGTGGCCCGCGACGTTCAAACCCGCGTTGTAACCGATGGCGATGTTGTTGCTCCCGGTGATATTCATCTGCAGCGCATCGGCTCCGGTGGCCGTGTTATGAATCCCTGTGGTAACGTGCTCCAGCGCTCCCGACCCGATGGCCGTGTTGCCGGAAAGGTCGGACGGCGCGGTGAAGTACCCGTTCATGTCGATGACCACATCCACAGCCGCGGGACCGGAGTTATACACGCTCACGCCGCCGTCGGGCGTTCCTGCCGGGACAATGGCGGCGTTGGCCACGATGGAGCCTTGAAGATCGTTCAAGGTTGCGACCACCGGCTGCGATGATCCGGCCGGCCAGAGGCTCAGGTAGCCGACCGAGCCCCCGCCGACCGGAACCACCGTGACGTTGAACGAGTAGGCTTGGGCGATGTTAGGAATCACGCCGCAGGCGGCGGGCGCACTGCTGCTGGTAGCGATGGTTTGCACGGGGATCGTCACCGTGCCCGAGGGCGGGATGGAGGGTCCCGCAAACGGCGTGATCCCGATAAATCCACCCTCGGTGCCCCGGGTATCGACCAGGCGGCAGGGTGTGATCGCCACGAACGTGAGAGCGTCAGTGGAAACGGCATTCGGGGCAACCTGGAACTGAGGTGAGATTCTGCCGAGCGCTCTTCTCTCGGATGGTTGTGGATGCCAGTACAGCGGCGTGGTCCAATTTCTTAGGGGAGCCACATTCTGGCGCGCGATTTGCCCCGTCAACATCACGGGGAGAAGCAGCAGGGGCAGAAAGCGCCCTGGGGAAACGGCACGACCTGAGTCGTTCGAATGCATCGCTTGAAATCCTCCCTTTGTTCGTGAACCACTTGCTCGTGAACCACGGCGGGTTTACGGGTAGTCTGATTTGTAGCATAACGGACATCGTAATGCGGCGCCGAGTGGAATGATTAGACGCCAAATCCCGCTTTAAAGCATGCCCGCACAGACTCCCGGTCCGAGTCTGAGAGGCGCCCGATTAACGCAGGACGCGTCTTGGTCAACTGCGCGCCCGGAAACGCGCAAACCACAACGTCGCCGGGCTTCAATGATCGTCCCGCTCCCGATCCTCGAATCGACGCACTGCGGCTGCGGTCGCTTCGGCGCGATCTTCGTCAGTCCAAGAGTCAGACCATTGGAAAGGACGCCCGCCTGCAAGATCGGCCAGTTGGCGCGCCCAGTCGAGCACCTTCCCCGCCTCATCCGGCGGGAGCGCCCGGATTACGCTGATTAATGATTCTTCCTGCGCGGTGAGCACCATGCTCCTAACTTTATCCTCGCCAACTATGTTGAAGCTATGGGATCTTGGCTGAATAGACCCTTTAGCTCCATGCCAATACCCTCGAAATACTGACCTATGACACCTTTTGGGTCTGCCCTCACAATATCAGACCGGTTTCGTGCAAGAGTCGGCGAGCTAAGTCGCATTGCGGCAGCTGATCCTTTCGATCCCCCTGTTGGGATTCACCGTGACGTCGTGTATCATCATAATTGCTTGAGCCAAGCGCTTCCCTGCTGGAACTGGCGCGCAAACCGAGGCGATTCCACATGTTCTCCTGGTCCCTGAAAGCGCTGTTCGCACTGTCTGCCGTGGTCCTCGCGGCCCAGCAAGTCCAGCTACCTCGCACGGCCGGCGGCAAGCCCGACCTCCAGGGGATCTGGCAAGCCCGCAGCCGCGCGGCTTACGATCTCGAATATCACGCCGCGAAGCTGGGAATGCCTCCCGGCAAGGGCGTCGTCGAAGGCGGCGCGATCCCGTATCAGCCCTGGGCCGCCGCGAAGAAAATCGAGAACTTCACCAACCGGCAGGCGGCCGATCCGCTGGGAAAATGCTATTTTCCGGGCGTCCCACGGATCATGTACATGGAGTTTCCGTTTCAGATTTTCCAGACACCCCAGCACGTCGCGATCACCTTCGAGTGGTCCCAGGTTTACCGGCTGATCTATACCGATGGGAAGCCGGCCCCGCACGAGGGAATCGACTCCTGGATGGGCGATTCGCGCGGCCACTGGGAAGGCGACACGCTGGTGGTGGAGGTCAAGGGCCAGAACGATAAAACATGGTTCGACATGGCCGGAGATTTTCATAGCGATGCGCTGCTGGTGACCGAGCGATTTACCATGCTCGATGCCGATACCATCCAGTACGAAGCCACCATCCAGGATCCCAAGGTGTTCACCAAGACCTGGAAGATCAGCATGCCTCTGTTCCGGAATAAGAATATGGACCGGATCCTGGAATACCAGTGCCAGGCGGAAGTGGAGGAGGCCAACGGCGCTTTCGAGCGTGATCCTCGCATCTGGTATCCCGACCCCGGTGCGCCGCCTTCGCCGCTGGGGAAACCGGCCGTGATGCCGCCGGGAGGCGTCCTGCCGGAGGTCAAGACAGGCGCGAACCTTCTCCGCAACGCGGACGGGAAACCGGACCTGACCGGTTATTACCAGGCCAATTCCGGAGGCGCGAACTACGGGCTCGAAAAGCACGGTCGGGATTTCCTGACGCCGGGGACGCGCGGCGTCGTTATCGATCCGGCGGATGGGACGCTTCCTTACCAGCCATGGGCTCGCCAGGAGCGGATCAACCGCGAGGAGCCTTATCGCGGGTACGACGATCCGACCGCGCACTGTTTCGTGGCGGGGGTTCCGCGGTCGCTGTACGTGCCCTCGCCGATGCAGATCCTGCAGCCGCCGGGTTACGTGGTGATGCTGTTCGAGCGCATGTCCTGGCGCATTATTCCTCTGGATGGACGGGCCCACATTCCGGACAACGTCCGACTGTGGCAAGGCGATTCGGTGGGGCACTGGGAAGGCGACACCCTGGTGGTCGATACCACCAATCTGAACGGAAAAACCTGGTTGAACGAAGTCGGAGACGTGGTGAGCCACGCCGAACACGTGGTTGAGCACATCATTCCGACCGCGGACGGGAAGATCACGTATCGGGCCACGGTCACCGACCCGATTGCGTACACCCGGCCCTGGACCATCGAGATCCAGTTGAACCGGCAGGCCGACGAGTTGCTGGAGGTCGCCTGCCATGAGGACAACGGAGATTTGCAGCATCTTAAGGATGTCCGAGACGAATATCGGGCACAGCAGAAGAAGGGAAAGTAAGCACGATGAGAATCGGAAACTTAGTCTTTGTCATGGGTACGTTGATGGCGGGGACGCTTCTTGCCCATCACTCGTTCACGGCGGAGTTCGACCAGAACAAGCCCATCAAACTGACGGGCAAGGTCACGGAGATGAAATTTTCCAACCCGCACTCCTGGATCTATCTCGACGTCGAGAAGGACGGCAAGGTCGTGAACTGGGCGCTGGAGACCGGGTCCGCGAATGCCTTGATCCGGCGCGGATGGAAGAAGGGTGATCTTCCCGCCGGCACCGTACTCCTGGTCGACGGCTGGCAGGCGCGCAATGGCACGGCTACGGCTAACGTGTCCAGCGTCACTTTTCCCGATGGGCGGCGGCTGTTTGCGGGCTCGTCCAACGAGAAGGCGCAGGAGAAATAGGAGACGGCGGGCGCCGCCGCCTACTCCGTTGCCGGCAGCTGCGACAGGATCTGCTGCGCCGCCGGTCCGAAACCTTTCTCGTCCACACGCACCGTCTGGACCCCGGCATCCGCACCCGCCTGCATGTCCTCGTTCGAATCGCCCACCAGGAAGGTTTGCTCCGGCGCGGCCCCGAACTCCCGCATCGCCCGCGTGATCATCCCCGTGGCCGGCTTGCGGCACGAGCACTGCTCCGCCAGCGAATGCGGGCAGAAGTAGATCTTTGAAATGCGCACGCCGCGCGCACCCAGCTCGCGCAGCAGGCGCTGGTTCACCGCGATGAAGTCCTGCACCGTGAAATAGCCCAGGCCGATGCCCTGCTGGTTGGATACGATCGCCAGCCGCAGTCCCGCCGCCTGAAGTTGGAGCAACCCCTCGATCACGCCCGGCAGGATCTCGACCTGCGCCGGATCGTGCAGGAAAGGCACATTGCGGATCAGCGTTCCGTCGCGATCGAGCAGCACCAAGCCGCGGAAGCTCTGATCGGGCTGCGGCTTCGGTCTCCGCGTGCGCCGCCAGCACCCCCACGCGCTCGATCAGCTTTGAACTGCTGGTGGGGAACTCCGAACGGATCACCGCGACCTCTCCGCCGTACTCCCGCACCGCGTCGCCCGAGCGCAGCGCATCCTCGGCGTAATCTCCGCCCTTGATGTACACGTCGGGCTTCCAGCGGAGCAACAGCGAAAGCGGCCGGTCATCTTCCATCAGCGTCACTGCATCGACGGATGCCAGACCCGCTACCACGTACATCCGCTCGCCCTCCGGAACGATCGGCCTCAATGGACTTTTATATCGGGAGACGGATGCGTCCGAGTTCACCGCCACCATCAATCGATCGCAAAGCTCGCGCGCTGCCGCCAGATACTGGACGTGGCCCGCGTGCAGCAGATCGAAGCTGCCGCAAGTGAAGCCGATCCGCCGGCCCGAGGCCTTCTCGGCCGCGACCCAGTGATCCATCTGTTCCATCGATAGAATTTTGGACAGGAGTTTTTCGCCGGGGTCCATGTGGTCCTTATGTTAGAGTAAGCCGGAGTGGGGCTTCCCGACATCCTTAAAAAGTTTCCCGGACAGCGGATTCTGATCCTGGGCGACGTCATTCTGGACTGGTACTGGTGGGGGCAAGCCTCGCGCTTATCGCCCGAAGCGCCGGTCCCGGTGGTTCGCAGGCATCGCACCACGCTCCAGCCGGGTGGGGCGGGGAATGCCGCCGCGAACCTGGCTTCCCTGGGCGCGCGCGTCAGTCTCTTTGGCGTGACCGGCCAGGATTCCCACGCTGAGGACCTCCGCGACTGCTCTGGCCGCATACGGCGTCGAGACCAGCGGTCTGATCGCCGATTCGAGCCGTCCCACCACCACCAAGACCCGGGTGATCGCCGCCCACCAGCAGGTGGTTCGCGTGGACGAGGAGTCCACCGACCCCATCTCGGAGGACCTGGCCGGCGAGGTCCTCAAAGCCGTGCGCCAGGATCTGGGAAACGCCGCGGCCGTCGTCGTCTCCGACTACGCCAAGGGATTCCTCACGCCCCCGCTTCTCGACGCGGTCATCGGCGAGGCCCGCCGGACAGGGAAACGCGTGTTCGTGGATCCCAAGGGCGCCGACGCCTCCCGTTACCGGGGCGCTTTTCTCCTGAAGCCCAACCGCCTGGAGCTGGGATTGCTGACCGGCCGGCCGCCCGCCACCACCCACGAGGAAACGCTCGCCGCCGGAAGCCGCCTGGCCGCCAGCATGCCGGGCACGCACATCCTGGTCACCGAAGGCTCCGAGGGCATGACGCTCTTTTCTGGATCGGAGCCGCCCGAGCACATCGCCCCCACGCCTCGTCAGGTGTTCGACGTCACCGGAGCGGGCGACACCGTGCTGGCCATGATCGCCATGGCGGTCACCGTCGGCGCGTCCTGGAGCGAGGCCATGCGGCTGGCCGCCGAAGCTGCCGGCGTTGCGATCGGCCAGATGGGTAGCGTCGCCGTCAGCTTAGAATCTCTGAGATTCTTGGCCGACCGCGGCGACTAATCCAGAGTGCTGAAGATTATCTGCCTGCTTTTGCTCGCGTTGTCGAGTATTTCCGCGCAAACCAAGTCTGAGGGCACCAGCGCATCACAAGATGCCCAAATCCAGGCGGAAATCCGCGCTCGCCTGGCCAAGTCCGTGATCGGCAAGGACGGATTTACCGTGCGCGTTCAGGGCGGCGTGGCCTATTGGGACGGAACCACCGACGTGGTCCAGCACAAGGGCGCTGCCACGCGGATGGCCAAGTCGGCGGGCGCAAAGAAGGTGGTGAATAACATCAAGATCGGCGACGCCGCCAAGCAGAAGGCCGCCGGGAATCTGAAGCAGGGCCGCCGCCGCGTCCAGGTCAAGCGCAGCGAACCCCGCAGCGAGGCCCATTAAGCAGCGCTCGCCTTCAAGTCTGAAAAAGGGGACAGACTACTCTGTCCCCTCCCGCAAGCCCCTGATTTCACATACAAGTCTGAGAGTGGACAGAGCGGTCTGTCCCCTTTTTCAACAACTTCCTTCAGCCCGTGCTTTTCAGCCGGGGACAGCGTTATACTCACGATGGGTTCGGGAACTTGACGATTCAGACGGCCACCAACCGCATGAATAGGGGCGTTCTTACGGTAATTGCTGTCATTTCACTCTTAATAGCAGCGTTTAGTTCGGGTCTCTTGGAAGCACAAGCCCAAACCGCTCCCGCATTCGAGGTAGCCTCTCTGAGGCCACATCCCATTACGAGAGGAACCCTACGCAAGCCGTGGATGCCCACGTTTCAATGCCCGCCTGAGTATCATTGCGGACTCACCGGCAACCGCTTCCGGGAAGTAGTGGTGAGTTTGGCGGATCTGATCATGGACGCCTATAAAGTCCGGAGGTACCAGATTATTGGTCTGCCCGCTTGGGGAGATTCAGGGAGCGACTACTACGACCTGGAGGCGAAGGTGCCGGGCGATGCTACCCCGACCGTCGACGAGGCCCGGCGGATGCTCCAGTCCCTTTTGGCCGACCGGTTCCAGCTTCGGATTCACCACGAAACGCGGGAACTCCCGGTGTACGCGCTGGTCATCGGGAAGAAGGGAATCAAGCTTGTTCCCAACCAGCCGGCTTGCGGCAGAGCCAAGAACGGACCTGCCCGCGCTGCCAAGCAGATTGATGGCGCCCCAACGTACCAATTTTCCTGGGCCTTCTATGCGCAAGAGCTGTCGATACCCACGGACCGTCCGGTGATTGACGAGACCGGGCTCGATGGAGGCGATTACTGCACCGCCGACGGGAAAAGTCCAATACTGGCGCTTATGAAGGAAGCGTTCGGTAATGACGGAACGGGCGGATCGTCGATCTTCACCGCGGTCGAGGACACTTGGGGAATGAGACTCGAACCGAAAAAAGCGGCGGTGGATGTATTGGTAATCGAAAGCGCCATGAGGCCATCCGAGAACTGATCTTTTGGGGAAGGGGGACGACCTCGTCCGTCCCTGTTTTCCTCCAGGTCAACCGCAGCGAGCCCCGCTGCTGGCACAGCCGTTCAGCCTGTGCTTTTCGGAATCTCGATGTGAAACGCCGGGTCCCTCGGCGGCTGAATCAGCTTCGACACCGCCTTGTTCCCCACCACCGCCGCGACGAACGCCGCGTGCTTCTCCCGCGGAATCGAGCTGGGCGCCACATCGAAGGTGTAGTGCGTGTCGCTCATGTGCATCGAGATCTTTTCCGGACCGATCTTCAGGATCTTCTCCGTCATGAGCTCGATCACCCGATCGCGCGGCTGGTCCTGATTCGCCGCGAACACCTCCACCACCTGATCGCCCGCCGTGCAGTACAGCGCCTCGTTGTAGGCCGCGCCCTTCGAGACGCAGTTCTCATACATCACCCGAGCCTGATCGGCCGGAGTACGGTGCGCGCTGCTCACCCTGGCCCCCGCCAGTCCCGCCACCCTCAGGATGTCCTTCAGAATCCTGGCGGCCGGCTCGGGTAATGGAACTCCCTCGAGTACCGGCTCGTCTTGTGCCGTTAATATCGATCTCATCACGGGAATTTTCCCGGATGTTGTCCCCCGTGCCGATCCGTCGCAATTCGCATGTGCTAGAGCTCAAAGGGTCAATCGAATTCGGCTAAATTGGCACTCCACTTGCGTGGCCCCGGTGATAAACTCGAAGAGAGTCATGAGTTCCCTCTCTCCCAGACTTCAGGTAAGGGTCCAGCAGAAGCAGATCCTCACACCCGGACTGGTGCAGATGGTCAGCCTGCTCCAGCTGAACCGCCTGGAACTGAAAGACATGATTCAGGCGGAAATCGCCCAGAATCCGGTTCTCGAAGAGTCGGGAGAGGGCGGCGAAGAGCTGACGCCCGAGGAATTGCAGCCGCTGCTCGAAGCCGAGCGCGTGGCCGACCCCGCCGACCAATCGATCCTGGAGGTAACCTCCGGTCCCGTGGAGGTCGACGTGTCGGACGGCGCGTATGCCACCTCCGAAGGTCTCGATGCGGCGACCGTCGCCGCCGCCGCACAAGCGGAGACCCAGGCCAGCCCCGCCTCCGACGTAGCGACCGATGCAGCCGCGGCCACCGCCGCCCCCGAAACTCCCGAGGCGCCCGCGCCGGCCGATCCCTTCGACGAAATCGACTTCGGCTCCTACTTCGACGACTATCTCGATCCCGGTTACAAAAGCCCGGCTGCGGAAAACGTCGAAAAGCCCTCGTTTGAGACCTTCCTTTCCTCGCCGGTCACGCTTTCCGATCACCTCCATTCGCAGCTGGCTTTGCTCGCCCTCAGCGAAGACGTCCGGGACGCCGCCGACGGCGTGGTCGGCAACCTGGACGAAAACGGGTATCTGCTTTCCACCCCGGAGGAAATGGCGGCCGAAGAGGGTCTCCCGCTGGAGGCCGTCCAGGAAGCCATTCACGTGGTCCAGACGCTCGATCCCGCGGGCGTGGCCGCATCCGACCTGCGGGAATGCCTGCTGCTGCAACTCGAAAGCCGCGGCGCCAGGGATGGCGTGGCCTGGCAAATCGTGCATGATCACCTCAAATTGGTAGAAACCCGGCAGCCCAAGGAACTGGTCCGGCTGCTGAAGCGCCCCATGGAGCACATCCAGATCGCGATGGACGTGATCAAGCATCTGGACCCCCGGCCCGGCCTGCGTTATTCCGGCCCCGGAGCGCGCCAGGTGGAGCCGGACGTCTACATTTCCAAGGACGGCGAGGATTACCTGATCCAGATCAGCGACGACGACGTTCCGCAGCTTCGCTTGAATCCCCAGTACCGCCGCATGCTCGACCGCGAGCAGGAGCCTAACCGGGAAGTCCGAAGTTATATCAAGGAACGCTACGCCTCGGCCATCCAGCTCATGAAGAATATCGAGCAGCGCAAGCAGACCATTCTCAAGGTCTGCCAGTCGGTGGTGCGCCGCCAGTTGGATTTTCTGGAGCACGGGATCGATCAACTGAAGCCCATGATGATCAAGGAAATCGCCGAGGAGATCGGCGTCCATCCTTCCACCGTGAGCCGCGCTGTTTCCAACAAGTACGCGCACACGCCGCAGGGCGTCTTCGAGCTGCGGTACTTTTTCTCCGAGGCCGTCCAGGGCCCCGGCGGAGGCGCCACTCCGCTGCTGATTTTGAAACGCCGGGTCAAGAAGATGATTGAGGAAGAAGATCCCATGCATCCGCTGACCGACGAACACATTACCGAACGTCTGCAGGCGGAAGGAATCGAAGTGACTCGCCGGACCGTCGCCAAATACCGCGAGGACATGCGTATTCCGTCCACCCACCAGCGGCGGGTTCGCTCCTGAGGGAGCATCGAAACCTATGAAGATTGCCTATTGCTTATGAAAATCGTCTATAAGGGAATGCCCCATGCGCTGCCTCCCAAGGTCCAGCAGAAGCTGGACGCGAAGTTCGCCAAGCTTGCCAAGCTTCTGGACGGAAGAGGTGAGCGGGATGCTCATGTGATGGTGAACCAGGAGCGCGGCAAGTACCGCGCCGAAGTCACCGTGCAGTATTACGACCATCCCCTGGTGGGCTCCGGCTCCGATAGCGATCTGTTCACCGCGCTCGCGGGAGCGATCGAGAAACTCGGCGCCCAGGCCGTGAAGCAGCGGGACAAGTGGCGCGGAACCCATCGACGAAAGGGCGAGGGCGTGAAACCTCCGGAAGCTGCTCCGGCCGAAGTCAAGGCTTCCCGGAACGCCGCGGCGAAGCGGGTTTTCCGCGTGAATGCCCCAGGGGCGGCGCAAGCCCATGACGCTCGACGAAGCTCTGCTGGAAATGGACACCAGCGACTATGTGGTCTATCGCGATGCCCAACGCGATGGGCTGTCGGTGCTGGTGCGCCGGCCCGACGGGCACTTCGATCTGATCGAATCCTAAGTCCTTAAAAAATGCCGGCCTCCTCTCCGCGACCTCGCCCTCCTGTTTCTGGTGCAGCGGAGAAGACCGAGCTGGTGATTATCACCGGCGTGAGCGGGTCCGGCAAAGGCACCGTGCTCAAGGCTCTGGAGGATCTGGGCTACTATTCGGTGGATAACCTACCCATCGAACTGATTCCGAAATTCGCTGAGCTGATCAAGAATGCGGCCACGATCCGCCGTGCGGCCCTGGTGGTGGATATCCGCGAGGGCGCCGCGCTCGAGAAGCTTCCCGCGTTGTTCAAGCGTATTCGCCGCCAGGTGCCCACCAAGCTGCTGTTCCTGGAAGCGGACGACGCGGCCTTGATCCGCCGCTTCAGCGAAACCCGCCGTCCTCATCCGCTGGGCACCGGGCAAAGCGTGGCGGCCAGCATTCGCCGGGAGCGCGAGCGCCTGAAGCCGATTCGCGCGATCGCCGACCCCATTATCAACACCAGCAAGTTCAACGTGCATGAGCTGCGCGAGACCATTCACTCCACCTTCGGCGGCCAGCGCGGGAGCCGCGTCCAACATCCTGGTTCAAATCACCAGCTTCGGATATCGCCACGGAGTTCCTGCCGACAGCGATCTGGTGTTCGACGTTCGCTTCCTGCCTAATCCCAACTACATTCCGGCCTTCAAGAAGCTGACCGGCAAGAACCCCAGCGTGGCGCGCTACATCCGGTCCTTCCCGCAGAGTCAGGAATTCATCGAGCGTATCTCCGAGTTGTTGATTTACCTCCTTCCGCACTACATCGAGGAAGGGCAAGAGTTATCTCACCATTTCGTTCGGCTGCACCGGCGGGCACCATCGCAGCGTGATGATCGCTCATGAGCTGGGCAAGCGGCTCAGCCAGGCCGGATACCGCGTCAAGGAAACGCATCGCGACGTGACTAAGAAGATTTAACCCTGCTGGTTTAAACCGATGATGGAGTGGCTTGAGACCAACGGCACCGGCGCCTTCGCCATGGGCACCGTCGCCGGACTGAACACCAGGCGGTATCACGCCCTCCTGGTCGCTTCGCTCAAGCCCCCCGCCGAGCGCTACGTGCTGCTATCGCGCTTTGAAGAAGAAGCTGTCCTAAACGGCCGGACCTTCGCGCTCTACTGCTGCCAGTATCCCGGCAATCTCGTGAACCCAGGCGGCGAGTTGCTCGAAGACTTTTGCGGCGAACCATGTGCAACCTGGCGCTATAATCTCGCTGGCGTCAAGCTGGAACGGCAGGTTTATCTCGTTCCGGGCCGCCAGGCCGTGGTCGTTCGCTACCGTAGTGACCAGGCTCTGACGTTGCGAATCCGGCCCTTTCTGGCGTATCGCGACTACCACTCGCTGGCGCACGCGAACGAGTCTCCCTATGCCGGGTTGCCGCCGCTCGAATACCGGTCCAAGGCCGCATTTACCGCCGATCCCAAGTGGTACTACAACATCGAATACCTGGCCGAGTCTCGATCGCGGGCTCGACTTCCGCGAGGATCAGTTCACGCCCGGCGTGCTGACCATGGACCTCACCGCACGTGAATGGACTCCGATTTGCGCTTCGATCGACGGCACCGAGGCGATGGAGCCCCCTCCCCAGCGCGATCACTTCGCCGATCGTTTTATCGTGCGCCGCGCCAATGGAAAGCCGACCATCATCGCGGGTTATCCCTGGTTCACCGACTGGGGCCGCGACACCATGATCAGCCTCCCCGGGCTTCTGATCGCGCCCGGGCGCCTCAACGAAGCTCGCGAGATGATCGAGAGCTTTCTCCAATTTCGGAACCAAGGTATTATTCCCAACCGTTTCCCCGACACCGGCGAAACGCCCGAGTACAACACCGCCGACGCGACACTGTGGATGTTTCAAGCCGTCCGGGCGTGGTTACAGGCCGGCGGCGACCCCGTGTTTCTTCGCGACGTGTTCTATCCGGCGGCCAAGGAGATCGTCGATTGGCACCGGCGCGGCACCTGGTACAACATCGCCGTCGATCCCGTGGATCACCTCCTGGCCGCGGGCTCGCAAAACACAAAGCTCACATGGATGGACACCATATTCACGCCGCGCCACGGAAAACCGGTCGAAATCAACGCTCTCTGGCACGGCGCTCTGTGTCTCCTGGCAACCTGGGGAGAAATGCTGGCCGACCCGGCCGCGGAAGGCTACCGCGCTGAGGCCGACCACGTCCGCGACAGTTTTCGCGCGCGGTTCTGGAATCCGCAGCGCGCGTGCTTGTACGACGTGCTGACCCCCCAAGGCCCCGATGCCCGGCTGCGCCCGAACCAGATCTTCGCCGTCAGCCTGCCCTTCGGGCTCCTGGAGCGCGACCGGCAGCAGGCCGTCGTCCGCATCGTCGAGCGCGAACTGCTGACGTCCGTGGGCCTCCGCACACTGGAGCGTTCCGATCCCGGCTACCAACCGCGTTACCAGGGTTCGCCGTCCGAACGCGACGCCGCCTATCATCAGGGCACCGTGTGGCCCTGGCTGCTGGGCCCCTTCATCGACGCATATCTGGCGGCTCTCGGAAAAACGCCCGCGAAACTGGACCACTGCCGGGATTGGATCGTGAAACTGGAGGCGGAGGCGGCCCAAGCCGGCTGCGTCGGGTCGATCGCGGAAATTTACGACGCGGAAGAGCCCCGCTATCCACGTGGCTGTCCGGCGCAGGCCTGGAGCGTGGCGGAAATCGCGCGGGTCAAAGCGGAAATTGCGTGAGTAAACTACGGTCGGGATTCCGGATCCCCGCACTCGAAACACTCGACAGCCCAGGGCTCGCTGGCCAGCACATCCGGCTCGATGCGGCCGCCGCACAGGGTGCATCTTCCGTAGGTGCCCTTGTCGACCTGGATGAGCGCGTTGGAGATGCTCTCGAAGTGCTCGAATTCCTGGGAATTGACCTCGAAGAACTGGATCTTTACATCCCCGTCCAACCCGCCTTTCAACCGTTCGACGTGCGTGCCGGGAGGTTTTCTCAGGGCGAGCGTTTCCACTGCCTGGGACAGATGCACCAGCAGGCGCTTTCGAGGTGAACTGGAACTGCGGAGGGCCACCGAGCCTAGTATGGATGCCCCGGCCGGCCGTAGGGAACTGGGTCGAACCCTAGCCGCAAGTCAAAAAGTACCTAGGCAACGGCGATCCCGTGGTCGATGGCGTAGCGCGTGAGTCCCGCCGGCGTATGGATATCCAGCTGGTTCATAATGCGCGTTTTGTGGAATTCAACGGTCTTTACGGAAATCTTCAGAAGCTGCGCGATTTCCTTGTTCTGGTGGCCTTCCGCCACCAGCCGCAGGATCTCCAACTGCCGCAGGGTGAGGCGTTTTGGGTCCTTGGACACCCCCGGCGGACCTCCCCTGACCAGCGGAGTCACGTATGTGCCCCCTTCCAGCACGCGCTTGATCGCCGTCAGCAGTTCGGCCGCGGCGGCGCGCTTGGACACGAAGCCTTTCACACCCACCCGGAAGGCCTCGCTGGCGTAGGCCTGGTCGGAATGCACGGATAGAACGATGAACTTCACGGAGGGAAGCGTTTTCTGAATGATTTGAGCGGCGGCCAGACCGTTCATTTCAGGCATGGAGATATCCACCACGATGATGTCGGGCCGAAGCTCTTGCGCGGCTGCGATCAGCGCCTTGCCGTCGGCCGCGGTTCCCACCACGTCATATTTGTTTTCAAGGAGCCGGCGAACGCCCTCCAGAAACAGTGGATGATCGTCCGCCAGGAGCAGTCTGGGCTGGCGTGTCATGTAGCCTTTCGATTTTAGCGCCTTCACCCCCTCTTGCCCGGAAGCGGTATCCGGACCTCGATCCGGACGCCTTCCCCTGGTTTGGTCTTCAGCGTGAGGACGCCTCCGGCTTGGCGAACCCGTTCCTCCATGCTGATCAACCCGAGCCCGCGCTTCTGGGACCGGGAGGCGTCGAAGCCGCGGCCGGAATCCTTGACGGTCAGGACGATGGCGTCATTCCTGCCGGCGAGCGAGACCGTCGCACGGCGGGCGCCGGAATGCTTGGCGATATTGCGCAAGGCCTCCTGGACCACCCGGTAAACCGTCAATCCCAGACGCGGTGGAATGCTCCGCGGCAGATTCCGTTCCGTAAAGCGCGTCGCAATGCCACTCTGTTTGCTGAAGTCCGCGCAATACGATTTCAGCGCCACGGACAACCCCAGATGATCGAGGGTAGAGGGGTGCAACTGGTACGCGGTCTGCTCGACATCCCGCAGAATCCCGCGCAGGCGGTGGCACAGCCGTGTCATCTCCTGGTGCAGCTTGCCGGAATCCCGCGGTTCGGCATGGAGCGCTTGCTCCGCGTCCAGGTTCAGCGCGGCGAGTTTCTGGCTGATGTCGTCATGCAGTTCCCGCGCGACGTGCGCGCGTTCCTCTTCCTGCGCGGCGATCAGACCGGTGGCCAGCGCTTGCAGTTGAGCCTGGCTTTGCCGCAGCGCCGACCCGCTGGCCTCGAGCGCGGTCTCCATTTCGCGGCGCTCGGTGACATCCGTCCCGATGCGGACCAGGTGGCGCGGGCGCCCCGTGGCCTGCGGCATGGCCGCGGTGGTCCAGGAGATCAGCCGCCGGGACCCGTTCTTGGCGATCCAGTGAGTTTCATGCTGAACCGGAGCGTGGCCGCCCACCAGCCGCCGATACACAGCGTTCGCACGCGCCCGACTTCGCCTTCTTCCTTCGAGGTGAGCGGAGTATCCCAGATCACTCTGCCAGCCAGTTCCTCCAGTTTGTATCCGCTGACGAGCTGGCAGGCATGATTGAAGGCGACCACCCGGCCGTCCGCGTCGGTCACCAACACCAAGGCTCCGGAGGATTCCATGACCGCCTCGGAGAAATTGCTCTGTTGCCGCAGCGCCTCCTGCGTGGTCTTGAGGTCGTGAATGTCGACGAAGATCATCAGCACGCCGTCGATGCGGTTGTCGGCGGTCCGGTAGGGCCGCAGCCACAGCGAGTACCAGCGGCCCTCGCGATCCTGAAGCTCCAGCTCCTGCTGGCTTACCTTCTGGATCACCTCCGTGATCAGCCCGTCCAGATTCGGGATCTTGACGTTGGGCCGGATGTTGCCGATCGCGTGGCCGATGTCGGTCGGCAGCAGGTTCAGAAGTTTTTCTGCCGGCGCTGTAAATCTTCGGATCCGGCTGTCGTTGCCCAGCATGACCACCGGAATATTCAGTCCTACCAGCAGATTGGTCCAGTCGTCGCTGAGCTGGTTCAGCTCCTGATTGCGATTCTGGAGCTGCTCATTGATGGTCACCAGCTCTTCGTTGCTGGATTGCAGTTCTTCCTGGGCGGTCTCCAGCTCTTCGTTGGTGCTTTGCAGCTCCTCGTTGCTCGAAAGAACTTCCTCGTTGGCGGATTTCAGTTCTTCGTTGGTAGCCTCGTGTTCTTCGATGATGGACTGCAGATGCTCCTTGGTGGTCTGCAATTCCCGATGGAGCCGGGCCGTTTCCATCTCTCCGGCGCGGGCGGATTTCGCTTTGGATGCCGGCTGCGCCTCCGCGGAATCCCTTGCACGGGCTTCGTGAAACAGCACCAGGAAGAACCGTTCGTCCTCCTGTCCCTTGAAGGGAACCACTTCGAGAGTTACTTCGTTCAGACGGCCGTTCCGCTTGACCAGGATGCCTTCTTTGCGGACCGGAACTTCCTCCTTTCCGGCGCGGTGAATGGCGGTTCGCAGCTCCACCGCGAACTCCGGCCGGACCATGCGGAGCAGGCTCAAGCTGGCCTGGCCGGGGGAGGGCGCGAGATACGGCGCGACATTCCCGCGAAAGTTCAGAATCTGGAGATCGCTGCTCGCCACCAGGCCCGCGGGCGCGTAGTGGTTCATGACGATGCGGTCGGCTTCCTTCTGAGGGTCGAACCGGATCGGCTTTTCCGTTTCGGGTGTTTCCGCCGCTGCGCGCTTGGGATGCGCGGCGGGCAATTCGGGCGGCGGGCCGCCGGCCGAAGATTTCTTGGAATAGATTTTGTGTTTGCGTCCCACGGGTGTAAACAACTCCGAAAAGCCGCTGATCGACTCGGACTTTCCCAGCATCAGGAATCCATGCGGCTTCAGTGCGTAATGCAGGATCGCCATGACCTTCTTCTGGAGCACCGGCTCCATGTAGATCAGGACGTTCCGGCAGGTCAACAGGTCCAGGCGCGAGTAGGGAGGATCCTTGGTCAGATCCTGGCGCGCGAAAACACACATTTCGCGTACCTGTTTCTTGATCTGATATCCGCCGTCGGAACGAACGAAGAATTCGCGCATGCGGGCGGCCGAGATGCCGGACATGACGCTTTCCGAATAGATTCCCGCGCGGGCTGTTTCGAGCACCGTATCGCTGACGTCGGTGCCGAAGATCTGAACCGTCACGGAACGCGAGTGTTGCCGCAGATACTCCAGTATCGTGATGGCGACCGAGTACACTTCCTCGCCCGTGGAGCAGCCCGTCACCCAAACGCGAAGGGGATCGCCGGGAGGCTTGTTGCGGAAGATCCTGGGCAGGACCGATTCCTTCAGCGCGCGGAAGGCATCCGCTCGCGAAAGAAACTGGTGACGTGGATCAGCAGGTCCTCATAGAGGGCCATGAGCTCGACCCGGTTCTCATGCAGGTGCTTGAGATACTGGCCGAGGCTCGAAATCTTGTGCAGCACCATGCGGCGGGCGATCCGCCGGTGGATGGTGGAGCGCTTATAGTTGGTGAAGTCGACGCCGGTGGCATGGCGCAGGAGCGCGAAAACCTTGAGCAGGTCTTCGTCGCGGTGACGGTGCCGGTCGTCCGCCGCCGGGTGATCCGGCCGGCCTAAATAGGGATGCAGGCTGATGCGCTTGAGCTCCCGCGCGATGCTCTCCGGCGGCAGTACGAAGTCCACGCATCCGGCGGCAATGGCGCTGCGCGGCATGCCGTCGTACTTCGCCGAATTCGAGTCCTGAGCGAAGGTGATTCCGCCCGCCGCTTTGATGGCGGCCAGGCCCAGCGTTCCGTCAGAGGCGACTCCGGAAAGGATCACTCCAATCGCCCGGCTGCCTTCGTTTTCGGCCAGGGAGTGAAAAAAGGCGTCGACCGGCATGTGCCTGGGGTCTTGCCTTCTGCGCGCCAGCAGATGGAGAACTCCGTTGCGGATCCCCAGGGCCTTGTTGGGCGGGATGACGTAGACGTGATCGGGTTCGACGGCGACGCCTTCGGTGACTTCCATCACCGGCATGCGGGTCGCATGGGAGAGCAGCCTGGTGAGCAGGCTTTCGTGCTCCGGATCGAGGTGCTGGACCAGCACGAAGGCCATGCCGGTCTTCGCGGGCAGAGCCTGCAACAGGCTGCGGAAGGCCTCCAGGCCTCCGGCCGATGCCCCTATCCCGACGATGGGAAAGATTCGCCCCGGGGCGGCGGCAGTCTTTTTCCGCGGCATGTTGCGTTATCCAGTCAACGTTACCAGATTTTTAAAGGTGTCAGACACAATTAAGTCTCAGATGCGGTGGAAGCTTTTGAGAATATCGCGCGTCGAGTAGCGCAGCGCGATGGGACGCCCGTGCGGGCAGCTCATGGGGCAGGATGTGGCCGCCAGCGCCCGCAGCAGCCAGTCGATCTTGGCCGGCTCCAGGCGCATGTTGATCTTGATGGCGGCGCGGCAGGCGATGGATGCCGCCATGGACCGGCGCACGTCGTCGAGCGAGGCGCGGCGCAGCTCCCGCTCGGCGATCTCCAGAATCTCGAACAGCACCTTCTCGATCTCCGCGGCGGGCACGCCGGCAGGGGCCGATTTCACCGCCACCGTGCGATTGCCGAACGGCTCTGTCTCGAATCCCAGGGCGTCGAGTTCCTCGGCGATGCGCGCGTATTCGATCTGCTGCGCGGCGCTCAGGCCGATCACCAGGGGCACCAGCAGCCTCTGGCTCTCGGTTCCGCCGCTCGCGCGCTGGGCCAGCACCTGCTCGAACAGAATCCGCTCATGGGCGACGTGCTGGTCGATGATCCACAACCCGTCGCGTCCCGCCGCGATGATGAAGCTGTCGTGAATCTGTCCGAGAGGGCGCAGGTCGGTGAGCGCGTCGAGACTTTCCAGATCCAGCGGCTGGGCGTCGGGAAACAGGGGGCCATGCGTGTCGGGTATGGCCAGCTTCGGGCTTGACGGAGCCGGCTCAAAATCGAATCGGGGTTCGGGCGAGGGGGGACGGCGCAGAACAAATTCCGGAAGTGTGGCAGCATCCGCCGCTGTTGCCGCCGCCGCGCTGACCGAAGGGAAGTTCATGCTCTCGATGCGCTGGCTGAACTCGGAATAGGGCAGCCCGGCTCCCGGCTGCGGAGGCGTGGGCGCCGGGATATTCGACACCGGACGCTGGGCCATCAGAATTTCGCGAACCGTATCGCGGACGAAATCATGCACCACCGAGCCGTGGCGGAACCGCACTTCGGTCTTGGATGGATGCACGTTCACGTCCACCTCTTCGGCGTCGCAATCCAGAAACAGCAGCGCGAAGGGATAACACGCCGGCGGCATCAGGTTGTGATAGGCGGAGGAAATCGCGTGCAGCAGCAGGCGGTCCCGTATCAACCGTCCGTTCACGAAAAGATAAATGGAATTGCGGTTGAGCTTCTGCACCTGGGGACCGCTGACGAATCCGCGCAGGCGGAACCGCCGCGTAAATTGTGGTTCACCAGGGTCTGTCGGCATGTTCAGGTCGCGGTTGCGATCGCCCAGATCCACCAGGTCGTCCAGGATCCGGCTGCCGAACACCTGAAACACGCGCTCGCGCAGCGTCGCCACGGGCGTGACGTTCAGCAGCTCGGCGTTGTTGTGCCGCAGCACGAACGTCTTTCCGGGATGCGCCAGGCTATAGTGCGTGACCAGCGAGGCGATGTGGGCGATCTCAGTCTGCTCCGACCGCAGAAACTTTTTGCGCGCCGGAACATTGAAGAACAGATCGCGAATGGTGATGACGGTCCCGGCCCCCAGCGCCGCTTCGTCGCAGCGCAACAGCTTTCCGCCGGCGAATTCGACCGCGGTTCCGGATTGTTCGTCCGGCGAGCGGGTTTCGAGCAGCAGCCGCGACACCGAGGCGATGGACGGCAGCGCTTCTCCGCGAAATCCCAGCGTGGCGATCGAGAGCAGATCCTTCACGTCGGCCAGCTTGCTGGTGGCGTGGCGCTCGAAGGCCAGCAGCGCGTCGTCGCGCAGCATGCCCGAGCCGTCGTCGGCCAGGCGGATCAGCCTGCGCCCGCCGGCCTCGACCTCGATGCGAAATTCGCGCGCCCCGGCGTCCAGGGAGTTCTCGAGCAGCTCCTTGACCACGCTGGCGGGCCTCTCCACGACCTCTCCGGCCGCGATCTTGTTCGCGACGGTGTCGGAGAGAATACGGATGCGGCCCATCGAAGAGTGTCCTCACTTATTGTACGGTCTCGTCCGAGAACAGGAACCGGCGACCGGAACCGAGGCTTGACCGCGGAAACCCCCTTCGCTATAGTTCGGGGATAGAGACCATGGTCGAGAGTCATCGGGAGGTAATTACGATGAGAACCAAAACGATGCTGGTCGCGGGGATCGCGTTGCTGTTGGCCGCCGTGCCCATTCTGGCGCATCATTCCCTGGCGTCGCAGTACGATACCAAAAAACCCATCAAGCTGAAGGGTACCGTCACCAAGGTCAGCTGGGAGAATCCTCATATCCATCTGTTTCTGGAAGCCAAGGACAAAAAGGGGACCGAAGTGGAATGGGAATTCGAACTGGGCAGCCCGAACCTGCAGATTCAGAACGGCTGGAAACTCGATACGTTTCGCCGGGGCGATCACGTGGTGGTGACGGCCTATCCCGCCCGCGACGGCTCGAAGTCCGGGTATGCTACCAAGGTCGCCGCAGGCACCAACTGACCTGGCCCGCTATTCACCGCTACTCGGTGTCGCAGAATTCTTCGTACGGGAAATCTGAACCCAGCCGTTTCAGTTCGGCCTGGAAATAGGCGTCCATTTCGCGCTGGCGCTCGCGGCTGAGCAACTCCGACGACCCGCCCTGCGTGCCCTTCCGCATCATGGCTCCCGCCGGGCGCCAGGGAATGAGTTTCCCCACGCTGAACTTGTGGTCGATCCCCTTCATGTATGCGAACGACGATTTTTCCGTGACCGCGTCGATCAGTTCTTCCGGCGCCGGGATATCGAGGAACTGCGCGACGTTCCGCACTGCTCCCTGCAGATCGCGCTTCATCGACTTGAAGGAAACAATCAGCACGTTGGGGCGATGGCGCTGGGCCCAATAACCGGCGGTGTTCGCCACCCACGAGCTGCCCATCATGACTCCGTTCGACACAAAGAGCTTGTACCAGGTGTCCACGGAAGGCATCGCCGGGCCCAATATGCCGTCCTTCAGAAAAAAGTAGCTCGATACGAACACGTCCTTGGGGTCGCGGATGACCATGATGTAGCGAGCGTCTTCCGAGTACGGCAGCAAGTCCCAGTCGAAGTGCGTCTTGATCACGCGCTTTCGCTCGGGCGAGGTCTCCCAATCCCGGGCTTCGTCTAAGGGAATCGAGTAGCGCTGCATGAACGGCGGCATCACCTGGGTATCCGGCCAGGGAACCACGGAGTGAATGTGCTCGAATTCGCCTTTGCCGTGCCAGATGAGCTGGTGCGCGATCTGCATCATCCAGTTGGTGCCGCTCTTGGCATGGGTCGCCACGAACACGTCCTGCTTGCCGGGAACGTAACCGCGAAAGGGATTCTTCTCCTCGACCGTTTTCCTCTGGCGGGAGCCCATGCGGCCAAAGGCGCGTTCGGCGCGGCCGGTTCTCTCGAGACCCCACATGACCGGGCCGGCGACCCCGTAGATCATCGTCCCCATGGCCAGGCGAAGCGGCAGGGGAGGAGGCTTGCGCACGAACTTGCTCATATGGTCCAATCCAGCATACTGCCGGAGGTGCCCCCGTGAAAACCAGGATCGTGCTCGCGTTGTTACTTACGTGGCTGGCCGGCGCCTCTGCCGTATCCGCGCAATCCAGGCTGCACCTGCGGGTGTTTACTTCGGGGGCCAACGGATTCTCGGTCAATTCCACGCTGATCTACGGCGATAAAGATGCGATTCTGGTCGACACCCAGTTCGTTTTGAGCGAGGCGCACCGCGTGGCGGCCATGATCCTGGAAAGCAGGAAGAACCTCACCACGGTCTACATCACGCACGGCCACCCGGATCACTATTTCGGTCTCGCGGTCATGAAACAGGCTTTTCCCAACGCCAAGTTCGTGGCGCTTCCGGCCACCGTCGCCGCCATCCGCAACGGCTGGGAAGCGCGCCGCCAGTTCTGGGCGCCCGAATTTGGATTGAATCTCCCCACCACCGGTCCGATCCTGCCGGACGAACTGCAGGGCGACACACTCACGCTCGAAGGCAACACGCTGCACATCGTCGGTGGCGTGACGGGTGACGGTCCGAATAATTCCTATATATGGATTCCGTCGCTGCGCGCCGTGATCGCCGGCGATATCGTGTTCAGCGGAGCCTATTTCACGCCTCCCAAGAATCCGGAGGATTGGCTCAAGACCCTGGATCAGATCGCGGACCTGAAACCGATCACCGTGATTCCGGGTCACCAGAGGGCCGGCGCCAGAACCGACGCCTCCACCATCGGCTTCATGAAGAGGTACATCCACGACTACAACGAGGCGCTCGATTCTTCCAAGACCGCCGCCGAGTTTCGTTTGAAAATCACCCGCAAGTATCCCAACTTCGCGCTGGAGCGCCTGATCGTTTCGGCCGCGGCCGCCGCGTTCCCAGCCGGCAAGAAGTGACCCGCGCCGCGGGCTGTCAACCGGAACCGCCCCAGTGTATACTGGCCACCGACACAGGAGTCACGAGGAGCGCTTCATGAAGACGCTGAAACTCACATTGCTTGGCGCGGCGGCGGCCGGCCTGGTGTTGGCGATTGCGATGTTCCTGGTTTCTTCACCGGTCCGGGTTCAAGCACAATCCAAAGGTGCGGCCGTCCAGGTCGACCCCGATGACATCGGCGGCGTGGTCGCCAGCTCCAAGGGCCCGGAAGCCGGCGTGTGGGTGATCGCCGAAACCACCGGCCTGCCCACGCGCTTCAGCAAGACCGTGGTCACCGACGATCGCGGGCGCTACCTGATCCCCGATCTTCCCCCGGCCACCTACACCGTCTGGACGCGCGGCTACGGGCTGGTGGATTCCGCCAAGACGCAGACCGTTCCCGGCAAGATCGTGAACCTGAAAGCCGTCATCGCGCCCAACGCGGCCGCCGCGGCGCAATTCTATCCGGCCAACTATTGGTATTCGCTGCTCCAGCTTCCCGCCAAGAGCGAATTTCCCGGCACCGGGCCCACCGGCAACGGGATTTCGCCCGGCCTGCAGAGCCAGGCGATGTGGGTCCGGCAGATCAAGACCGATAGCTGCGAATCCTGCCATCAGCTCGGCAACAAGACCACCCGCACGCTTCCGGCGAGTCTCGGCGCGTTCGATTCTCCCGCGCAGGCCTGGGCCCGCCGGGTGCAATCCGGGCAAGCCGGTTCCATGATGGTCGGCGGCCTGAACCAATTGGGCGCCGCTCGCGCCACCGCGATGTTCGGGGATTGGACCACGCGTATCGCCCAAGGCGAGCTGCCCAAGGAAGCTCCGCCGCGGCCGCAAGGCGTCGAGCGCAACGTCGTGATCACGCAGTGGGACTGGGCTGATCCCAAGGCGTACCTGCATGACGAGATCGCCACCGACAAGCGCAACCCCACGGTGAACGCCAACGGTCCGCTGTACGGATCGGCCGAAGAGAGCCGCGATTATCTCCCCGTGCTCGACCCGGTTCATAACACCGCCAGCACCGTCAAGGTGCCGTACCGCGATCCCAACACGCCCGGCCAGCCGCAGCCCCTGCAGCCCTCGCAGTTCTGGGGCGATGAAGCCATCTGGGACAGTCACGTCACCGTCCACAATCCTATGTTTGACGAGAAGGGCCGTGTCTGGTTCACTTCCCGTGTGGGCGTCCGCGATAATCCGGCGTTCTGCAAGGAAGGCTCCAGCCATCCTTCGGCGAAAGTATTTCCGCTGAACAATTCCGGCCGGCACCTGGCCGTGTACGATCCCAAGACCAAGAAAGTCGATCTGATCCGGACCTGCTTCAGCACGCATCACCTGCAGTTCGCCGAAGACGCCAACAACACCTTGTGGACCAGCAGCGGCGGAGGAGGCGGCGCGGTCGGTTGGCTGAACGTGAAGCTGTGGGATCAGACCCACGACGAAGAAAAGTCGCAGGGCTGGGCGCCCTTCGTTCTCGATACCAACGGCAACGGCAAGCGCGACGCCTACGTCGAGCCGAATCAGCCCGTCGATCCCGCCAAGGACAAGCGCCTCAATATCGGGCTTTACGGCGTGACGGTCAGTCCCAAGGACGGGTCCATCTGGGGAACGGTGCTGGGATTCCCCGGCGCCGTGGTTCGCGTGGTTCCAGGGGCGGACCCGACGCATACGGCTCTGTCTGAATACTACGAAGTTCCGTGGAACAATCCCAACGCCAAGGTGCAAGGATTCTCGCCGCGCGGGCTCGACATCGATCGTAACGGCGTGGTGTGGACGGTGCTCGCCAGCGGGCATCTCGCCAGCTTCGACCGCGGCAAGTGCAAGGGTCCGCTCAACGGTCCGAAAGCCACCGGCCAGCACTGCGCGGAGGGCTGGACGCTTTATGCATCGCCCGGACCCAAGTTCCAGGGCGGCGAAGAGTACGGCAGCGCGGATTCGCATTATTACGACTGGGTGGATCAGTTCGACACCTTCGGCCTGGGCCGCAACGTGCCGATCGCCACCGGCAACGGCTCCGATTCTCTGCTGGCGCTGGTCAACGGCAAGTGGGTGATCCTGCGCGTTCCTTACCCGATCGGCTTTTTCGCCAAGGGGATGGACGGGCGCATCGACGACCCCCGCACCGGCTGGAAAGGCAAGGGACTATGGTCCACCTGGTCGACGCGCACGCCGTTCCACAGCGAAACCGGCAAGGGAACCAGCAGTAAAGTGGTCCACTTCCAGCTCCGGCCCGATCCGCTGGCGCGATAAAGACCTGGCGCGCGGCCCGCAGGCGCAAGTGCGAAGCTGGAGTCTGTGCATCTGTTGGCGATCGACACCACCAGTGAATTCGGCAGCCTGGCTCTGGCCGAGGACCAGCGTGTGATCGAAGAGGTGGCTCTCCGCTCTCCGGACGGCTTCGCGCACGTCATGTTTGCGGAGATCGAGCGGCTGCTGGCGCGGCACCAGCTCAAGATCACCGACATCGAAGGCTTCGCGGCGGCGGCTGGACCGGGATCCTTCACCGGCGTGCGCGTGGGCCTGACGGCCGCGAAAGGACTGGCGGAGGCCACCGGCCGCAATGTTGTCGCGGTTTCCAACCTCGAAGCGCTGGCATGGTTCGGCACGAAGCCTCTGCGTGCGCCGATGATCGACGCGCGGCGCGGAGAAATATTCGGCGCGGTCTATGACGCGGATCTGCGGCTGGTCTCCGAAGAGGTGGTCATGAAATATGAAGATTTCCTGCTCACCTTGCCGCCGGGAGACGTGGAACTGATCGCTGAGGTGCCCAAGCAGCTGGCCGGCGCCATCGCGCGCATCGCGGCCACCAAGTTTGAAGCAGGATTGGCCCAGGATCCCGCCGCGATCGACGCAAACTACGTTCGCCGCTCCGATGCTGAGATGATGTGGCGAGATAAGGTATAACCAAGCAAGGTAGACAAACATGGCGGTCATCCTGGAAGCGGTTTCCGGGCCGATCCTGGGAAGGCGGATCGAAGTCGGCGGGGGAAGCATCGTGCGGATCGGGCGCACGGGCAAATCCGACTACGCCATCGCGGAAGACGGGTACCTCTCCGGCCTGCACTTTGCGGTGGAATGCGACGGAACGCAGTGCCGCATCCGCGACCTCGGTTCGAGCAACGGAACGTTCGTGAACGGCTCGCGCATCACCGAACAGGTGGTTGGGGAAGGCGACTCGGTGGTGGCGGGCGGATCCACGTTTCACGTCCACGTAGATCAGGCGCCGGAGATCGTCAACGTGCCCCGTATGAGCACGGCGACTACGCCCATCCGGGTGCCGACGCAGACCGCCGGAGATGCCGGATACTCCTCCGCCGAAGCCGCATTGTTGAGCGCACTGTACGCGCCCGGCGGGCAAGTGTTCGCGGTGGTGGATACGTCGCGCGATTCGCGCCTTCCGACTTTTTTGGATGCCGCCGGCGAGATCTATCTGAGGTTGGGCGAAACCGTGTTTCTGGTCGCTCTGCCCGCGGGATCGCGCCTGGCGCACGTTCTCATCAAGGACGGTTGGGGGCGCGGCTGGGGATTTTACGGTGCTTCCCATGCCGGCCCGGAGGACGTCGCCGCACACTTCGCCGGCTTCGTAAAAATGCACACCCTCTCGGGCGGCGCGCTCACCTTGAGCTTCTGGGACCCGCGCTTGCTGCGGGTGTTGGTGCCGGCCATGCCCCAGGAAGAAGCCGACCGGTTCCTCGGTCCGTGCGACCGCATTCTCGTCGAAATGGAAAAACCGGAGATGGCGCTGGAGCTTTCCCGGACGCCCCAGGGACCCCGGCAACAGACCTTCCTGCTCGCGTGAGAAGCGCAAAGGGCGCGGCGCGCTCCGTTTTGCGCGTTCATCAAAAATGCCGCCGCAGATCCGCGAACCGTTCGACTCGTTTAAACCGTGCGCCGGGCGGGGTCCGCAGCTCCTGATGCTCCAGTACCCAGGTCCGCGCATGGGGCACCAGCACCGCGCCTAATCCTGCTTCGAGCGCCGGATTGATGTCGGACTTCGGTGAATTGCCGATCATCCAAGAACCCGCCGCGGGGAACCTCTGCTCCTCGATGAGATGCCGGTACGCCGGCGAATCCTTTTCCTTCACGATCGCGGTGTGAGCAAAATAAGAGCCCAGGCCGGAGCGGTCGACCTTCATCCGCTGCTCGTCGGCATGGCCTTTGGTGAACAGCGCCAGTTGATGCCGCTGGCTCAGATCGGCCAGCGTTGCCTCCACGCCTTCGATCAGCTCGATGGGCTGCTCCAGAATCCGCTCTGCCAGCGACATCACGTGCTCCAGATCGTCTGGGCGGATTTCACGCTCGGCCAGATGCTGGTAGGCCTGTTGCAGATTCCGCCCGAAATTGAGCGATCCGTAGCCGTGGATGCGGGAGTTCACCAGCTCGATTTCATTGAGCACTTCGCGGATCTGCGGAGGCGTCAGCGAGGAATGCGCCAGAAACCCGACGAAGTCGTCGAACGCGCGCTCGAAGTAGATATTGTTTTCCCACAGCGTATCGTCCGCGTCGAAAATCAGGATGCTCATTGAGGGTCTTAGGAAGTTTCCGGGGACCGGCGCCCATGGCCGTTGCTGCCGGCAACGTCTTTGGTGTGCTGCACCCGGCGGCGGCGCTCCAGAAATCCCGGAAGGAAATCGGCGATGCGGCGCATCCGCTCGCTTTCGCTGCGCAAGGTGAGCAGGATCTGGCGGAATTCCAGGTCGGGCACTTCCTGTGCAAGGCGAAAGCTCAGCCGCGGATCGCTCGAATCCACCGGCGACGGAAGCTCGTTGAATCCAGCCATGACGTTCTTGAGCAGATCCGGACCTGCCGGCTCGGCTGGATCGGGATCGTCGTCGTCAAAAAACTCGACCGCCCCGCGCAGGAAAGAGCGCTCCTCGTTGAGCAGCAGAATCTCGAAGCGCCGGCGCCCAAGAGTGAGGATATCCAGGCGGCCGTCCGGGTATTCGCGCAGAACGCGGTCCACCGTGGCGGTGCACCCGGTGTTGACGATGCCTTTTTCGCTGGCCAGCACCACGCCGAACTCGAGCTTGTCGCGCAGCACCTCCCCCATCATTTCCTTGTAGCGGTCCTCGAAAATATGTAAAGGCAGCTGCGATCCCGGCAGCAAGACTACTTGAAGGGGAAACAGCGGCAGTAAGCCGTCCTGCATGTTACTATTATGGCGTTCGCGCAGGCGAGCGCCAAACGCGCGTTCCAAACCATGATTTTGAAGCTGAAGCGAACGCCGGGAATCTTCCTGGTGGGGTTCATGGGAAGCGGCAAATCGACCGTGGGCCGCGCCCTGGCCGAAGAGCTTGGCTGGGGATTCGCCGATCTGGATGAAGACATCGAGAAGCGCGAAGGCATGCCCATCGGACAGATCTTCGATACGCGCGGCGAAGCCCAGTTCCGGAAAGCGGAGACGGCTGCGCTACAGGAACGCGTTCGCTCGGTCGAAGGCGGGAAGCCGTGCGTCATCGCCCTGGGCGGCGGGGCTTTCTTGAGCGACGAGAATTTCGAGATCGTGTCCAACAACGGCATCAGCGTATGGCTCGATTGTCCATTTTCCACGGTCGAGCGGCGTTTGGCGGGTTACGATCACCGCCCGCTGGCGCGCGATCCGGAGAAACTGCGGGAACTGTTTGCCGTACGCCGCGCCGGATACGAGCGCGCCGATTACAGCGTCGCGGTGGAGAACGACGATGCGGCTGCGACGACGGCCAAGATTCTGGCGCTGCCTCTGTTCTGAGAACCAGTGCGCAAACACGCTTTCCAGATTTTTCGCGCGGCGCTCGAAGCGGCCGATCCCTATGCCGCCGTTCTCCGTCATCTTCGCTTTGACGGACGCACGCTGATCGCGGGCCGCCGACGGTATCGCATGGCCGATTTCGACCGCGTCCAGGTGATCGGGGCGGGGAAGGCCAGCGCGGCGATGGCGCGCGCGGTTGAGCGCCTGTTGGGGCGAAGAATCGCGAGCGGGATCGTGAACGTGCCGGAGGGGACCGCCGCTCATCTGCGGCGCGTTGCTCTCATCGAGGCAGGTCATCCGATTCCGGATGAGCGCGGCCAGCGGGGCGCGCTGCGGATTCTCGAGATCGCCCGCGAAGCCGGGCCCCGGGACCTGCTGATATGCGTGATCTCGGGCGGCGCGTCGGCACTGTTGCCCGCTCCCGCGCCTCCACTGATGCTGGCCGCCAAACAGGAGGTCACCCGCCGGCTGCTCCATGCGGGCGCGACCATCCACGAGCTCAACACGGTTCGCAAGCATCTGAGCCTGATCAAAGGCGGGCAGCTTGCCGCGGCGGCCGATCCCGCTACTCTGCTCACACTGATTCTGTCCGACGTGATCGGCGACGATCTGGACGTCATAGGGTCGGGACCCACGGTGGGCGATTCGTCGACGATCGAGCAAGCGGAATCCGTGCTTCGAAAGTTTGGCGTTCCCGTTCCCTCCGGCGTTCTTCGCGAAACGCCCCAAGCCACGCCGGCGCAAAATCTGATCGTCGGCAGCAACCGCCTGGCGATGGACGCGGCGGCGGCGAAGGCCAAGCAACTGGGGTATCGAACGCTGGTGCTTTCCAGTTCCGTGGATGGAGAGACGCGCGAGATCGCGCGGATGCACGCGGCGATCGTACGGGAAATCCTGACGGCCGGGCGGCCCGTGCGGCGTCCGGCATGTCTGCTCTCGGGCGGCGAGACGACGGTCACGGTGCGCGGGGATGGCTTAGGTGGGCGGAATCAGGAATTCGTTCTGGCGGCGGCGATCGCGCTTGAAGGACGCGGTCCGGCGACTGTTTTTAGCGCGGGGACGGACGGTTTGGACGGACCCACGGACGCGGCGGGCGCCATCGCGGACGAAAGAACGCCGCTGCGGGAGGCTCGCCGGTTTCTCGATAACAACGACTCGTACCACTTCTTTGAGAAGCTCGACGCGCTGGTCAAGACCGGGCCCACCGGAACCAACGTGATGGACGTGAGGATTCTGCTGGTTCCTTAAAGGTGTCAGACACATTTATTTTTAATTGTGTCTGACACCTTTACTGCTTACTGCTCGACCGGCTGCGGCGGTTTCGTCAGGGGCGCGCTGTCGGCAGCCGACACGGAGCGCACCACCACCTGTCCGCTGTCGGTCGAAATATTCACGGAGGGTCCGCCGTTGGAGCCGCGCAGCGTGGCGCCCCGGCGGCCGGTGCGCTCGAGCCTCAGGGGCTCGCCGAACTGGTTATCCACCGAACCGCGGCTGCTGGTGGCGGTCAGGTCGAACCGGGCGTCGCGCGGCAGCGCCAGCTCGATGTGCCCGGAGCGGCTGCGTACATCCATTTTGGCCAGCGGGAGCGAGCCGGGCCGCAGGTCCACGTCGCCGCCGCCCAAGTTGATGTCGATCGAATTCGTGAAATCGGTCAGGCTTACGTCCCAGGATCGCGAGGACGTCATGCGCACCGGACCCGCCAGGCCCGATGCATTCAGATTCCCCAGCGTGACCCGCATGTCGGTGACTTTCTCGGCGGAAAACTCCGTAAAAGGCGTGACGATCCGCAGCGGCTTGGCGAGATTGTGAATCTGCGAGTTTCCGGTAAACGTGCCGTTGATGGTGACCTGCCCGCCGATGTCCTGCAGGTCGATATCGGAGCCGCGGCCCTTCAGATCGACCGATCCTTTGACCTTGGCCGCGCGCAGGATGTCGCTGCCGCGCACTTCCACCACCACGTCGCCGCCGATATCCTCCAGGCGCACGCTGGCGTTGTCGGAGCTGATGTCGACGGAGCCATCGATGCCGCTAATGTCGAAGTCGCCGGATCGGCCGTGCGCTTCAATGGCGGCACCCTTGGGAACCACGATGTCCAGATCGGCCGAGATGCGGCGATTGTTGCCGGAAACCCGGTTCTGCCAGGTGCGAATGTGGATTTCGTTGGGATCTCCGTCCACTTCGAGTGGCGCTGCCTGGTTGGCGCGGTCCGCGGATGCCTGGTCCAGGCTGCGAATGGTGGAATGGCCGGTTACCTTCACCGTCTGGACGTCGGCGCCGGTGATGCGGGCATTGCCCCGAAAACTCTCGAGAATCACGCGCGGGGTCTTGCCGGCGGCTCGCTCGGCCGACACCGGGTAGTCGTAACTGTCTCCGAAGATCTCCAGACCGCCCAGTTCGATGCTGCTCCCCGGCAGCCAGGACGAGAATCCGCGCACGGCGTGCAGGCTTAAACCGACAAAGCACAGGAAAATCACCAGCACCCATTCGCCGCCGCTGATGCCCTGCGCGGGAAGCGGCCGGGACGTCGCGGCCCAGAACAGGATCTCCACCAGCCGCAGTCCGCCCCAGGCGACCAGAAGCAGCGGCCAGTACTTGGCCAGATAGTCCAGCAGCTGCAAGTCGGGAAAAACATTGCGGGCCAGGAATAATAGGCCGATGCCGATCAGCAGCAGGGGCGCGACCAGGGATGCTCGTCTCATACGTTCCTTGCTCCCTGGTCTGTTGGGTCCACATCTTTGGGCCCCATATGCTCGGCCAGCTTGAACAGTCCGAACAGGATCAGCAGCACCGGCCAGGTGCGTGAGAAACTCATCCGGCCGAGCTGGTCGGCAGCCATCAGCACTCCCAGCGTGACCAGCAACACCGGTCCTCGAATCGCCACGAGCAGGGAACTACCGCCGGTCACGGTCCACCTCCGAAGAATTTCCGCTCATCCGCAGATACAACATGTACAGGCCCAGCGCGATCAGCATCACCGGCCAATAACGCAGCATGCGCCGGAGCTCGAAGATTTCCAGGTTGTTCAGCAGGAATACCACGCCCAGAGCGATCAGCAGAATAGGTGCGATCGGGAATCGCGATCCGCCGTGGCCCGGCACCAGGCTGGAGAATTCGTCCACCGGCTGCCCCAGGCGGCGCAGTCTGGCCGTGTGATACGCCTCAAACGCCATGTACGCCCAGAAGCCCGGGATGAGGACGCCGAACAGCGGCTCGAATCCGTTCACATCGTTGCTGCCGACGATCGTGAACAGCATCCCCAGGATAAAAACGTGGATCAGGCCCTTGGCGTACTGGCCGTTATAGATGGCGCCCACTCCCGGAATCAGCCCTAAAACAAAGGCGACGCCCGGAGACACTTCGGGGTTGGGAACAGGAGGCGGTGTGCTAGCCGTATAGGGACTGGCATAGGGAGAGTCCGTCGCGTCGGAAGCGCGGGGCGGTTCCGACGGTATATGCTCGGCGCAGTAGATGGTCCCCTGCGCCGTGTGTACACTGGCCGCGTCGAGCGCTTTCCCGCAGGCTCGGCAATAGCCGACAATCGGGGCTTCCGGGTTCATTTCTTTTCTCCTGCCGGGGCGCCGGCTTGTGGGGCGGCTGTCCGTGGGGCGGGCTGTTCATCGGCCCATTCCTTGAGCCGCGTCTGGATTTCGTAGACCACCTTCAGGCTCTCGTAATATTTCACGCCGCGGCTATACCAGCGGGCCACCCGATCCTCCGCCGCCGTCCAGACTTTTACCGGATCCAGATCCGCGGGCGTCAGCTGGCGCACGTGCGCGGAGCGGCCGATGATGGCGAAGGACAAAACCGTCAGCGCCATCCCCATGGCGAAGCGCGGCTGCAGCACCGATTCGAGCCATCGGCCGAAAAGGCGGCGCGTCCAGGATGGCTTAATAACGGAGTGGCTGGGTCCCGCGGTGATTTCGAACAGGATGCGCGTGACCAGCTCGGGAGGAGCTTCCACCGTCGCGGCGCGCTCCATGAAGGCCACCGCTTCGGCAGAATCGCGGGCCAACTCCGCGCAGGCCGCGCATCCGGCCAGGTGGCCTTCCAGCGCGGACAGCGCGTCACCGCGGAGCGTTCCCTCCACGTAATCGGCCAGCAGGATTTCCGCGTCCGCGCAGTTCACAACGATCCTTTGAATTTTTGCAGAATCCGCCCCAGCTCGGCGCGCCCGCGATTCAAGCGCGACTTCACGGTGCCTTCCGGCACCTGCAACACTTGCGCAATCTCCCGGTATTCCAGCTCTTCCAAATCGCGCAGGATCACGGTCTCGCGCAGATCCGGCGAAAGCCTCTGCAGCGCGGCTTGGAGAACCTCGCTGGCCTCCCGTCCGGCCAACAGAGCTTCGGTGCGGCCCAGTGCCCCGGTTTTCGCCTCCAGCACCGGCAGCTGCTCTTCAATCGACGTGCTGGCCCGCTCGAGCTTGCTGCGGCGGTAGTGATCGATCAGCAGATTCCGCGCCAGCCGCGAAAGCCACACCGCGAACGTGCCTTCCCCGGCGCGGAAGCTCTTGAGCGACCGGAACACGCGCAGGAAGACGTCCTGGGTGAGGTCCTGCGCTTCCAGATCCGAGCCGGTGAACCGGTAACAGATGGCGTACACACGCCGGGTATAGACCTTCACCAGGTCCTCCCAGGCGGTCTCTTCGCCGCCCAGACATCGCTCCACCAGTTGATTGTCGGCGTCCAAGAAGGGTCTCAGGATCTCACGAGGCTGCGAAATCCGACTCGAAATCTGACTCCATAAAGACTCGGCTCGGGCGGTCGGGCGGCTGGGCGTGGTAATCTGTCGGACTGTAGCGATAACCGCCATGGCATTGCGTCGTGCAAGTGAACCTTGGTTCCGGGATCACGTACCCGTTCGTGGGGCTCCAAACATGAAAACGAAATCCCCGCATGGAAAGTTCGCTTAACATTCTATCCACATGCTATCCACATGCGGGGGATGGCGGAGCAGGCCGGAGCCCATGGGGGTGGGCCGGTGATCCGCGGCGGCCGTCAGGGGGAGCTGTAAAAGATTGAAAAAGAAACACCTGGGCGCTGGGCTGGGAATCCTCGCGATGCTCGCCGCCGCGCTATTCGTGTACTACCGGTGGCGCGACTCGGGTTTCTCCTGGCAGAAGTTCGGGGCCGTTTTCATCAACGTCGACTGGAGCTGGCTGGCGCTGGCCCTGGCGCTGATCCTGGCCACATACGTAGGCCGGGCCATGCGTTGGGAGATCATGCTGCGGCCTCTGAGCAGCCAGGTTCGCCTCTGGAGGCTGGTGGTGGCCACCTGCATCGGCTTTACCGCGGTGGTGCTGTTCGGCCGCGCCGGCGAGCCGGTTCGCCCCTATCTCATTGCCCGAAAGGAGGGCGTGTCGTTCTCCAGCCAGATTGCGGCCTGGCTGGTGGAGCGCATCTTGGACCTGCTGATGGTCCTGCTGATCTTCGGCATCGCCCTGACCCAAATATCCCGGAGCGGGATCCAGCCCGGCCCGCACATCCGATCGGCGCTGCAGGCCGCGGGCCTGCTGGCGGGGATCACGGGAGCGGCGTCCCTGGCCCTGCTGTTGGGGCTGCACCGCTTTCGCGGCAAGATCCGGACGCGGCTGATGGAAGCGCTGTCGTTCCTGCCGGAGGTGGTGCAGCAGAGAGTCGAAAGATTCCTGCATGCGTTCGAAGAAGGGATGCAGTCGACCCAGCGCCAGTCCTACGTCTGGCTTCTGGTGGCCTACACGGTAGCCGAGTGGCTGGTGGTGGCCGGGTCTTTTTTCTGCGTCTTCCGGGCGTTTCCGGCCACGGCCGGGCTGCGCATTGCGGATGTCATCATCGCCCTTGGTTTTGTGTCCTTCGGGAGCGTCCTGCAGATACCGGGGGTGGGCGGTGGGATGCAGATCGCCACCGTGCTGGTCTTGACCGAGCTCTACGGTGTCAGCCTGGAAGCAGCCAGCGGAATCGCTTTGGCGCTGTGGATCATCACATTTGTAGTGATCGTCCCGCTGGGACTGGTGATGGCCTTCCATGAAGGAATTAAGTGGCGTAACCTCAGGCACATAGAGGATGTTCCCTCGAGTTATAAATTATGACCTGCCCGTTCTGCCGCCATCGCCAGGACCGGGTCATCGACTCCCGCGAGAGCAAGGAAGGCGATCTGATCCGCCGCCGCCGGGAATGCCTGAAGTGTCTGCGGCGGTTCACCACCTACGAGCGCAGCGACGAGATTCCCTACATGGTGGTGAAACGGGACGGCCGCCGCGAGCGCTTCGACCGGCAGAAGGTACTGGAAGGCCTGCTAAGAGCCTGCGAAAAAAGGCCGGTACCCATGGCCAAGCTGGCCGAGGTGGTGGATACCGTGGAGTCGGCCCTGGCCGAGAACCCGGACCGGGAGATGCCCACGGAAGCCATCGGGAAATTGGTGCTGGAGCGGCTGAAGAAGCTGGATCCGATCGCCTATGTCCGGTTTGCTTCGGTGTACCGGGACTTCCAGGACGCCGAGTCCTTCCTGGTGGAATTGAAGGATCTCCTCCAGGGCGAGAAGTAGCCTTCCCGGGCTTTTGGACTGTAACCGAAAGCGATTTAAAGCATCTTTTGAAATAGAGACTTAACTTAAGTTGGGAACACTGATATACTGGGGGCGGCCTTGACGACGGCGTGGGCGTTGCATACACAACAGCTGGGTCTGGCTAAGTCTTTGGAAAATAAGGTGTTTTAGCTTGGCGCGGGTGAACCACGTGGATCATTTCGAAGACCAGTTCCTAGGCGAGGGTCATGAGCCGCTCGGACTTCCTTTCGACGAGGAAGGCGGCTTCTTCCACCCTGAGGAAGTGCACGATGGCGAAGATTTCGCCCATGCACATCCGGCTGAAGAATCCATTTACACAGACGACCCCGTCCGCGTATACCTGCGCGAAATGGGCGCCGTACCGCTGCTGACGCGCGAGGGCGAGGTGAACCTGGCCCGTCGCATGGAGCGCGGTAAGCTGCGGATGCAGAAGGCGATCAGCCGCTCCGCGCTGGTCCAGCTGCGGGCCGTCGAGATCGCCGAGCAGATCAAGCACGAAGCCGAGGAGCTGGACACTTTCGTCGATCTGGGCGACCTGGAAGACGAGAGCCCGGCCTACAATAAGCGCCGCAATGAAGTTCGTGGGGAGCTGGCTGAATTAGTGCTCCTGCACAAGAAGCTGGGCCAAGTGTCCGACAAGCTGGACTCGGTCCCGCTCAGCAACAAGAAGCTGCGCCGCAAGTGGATCGGCAAGTTGAAGCGCGCCCGCGTGCAGGTTTCGCAGGCGATCCGGCACATCCCCTACTACCTGTCGCAGTGGAAGGAATTCACCAAGGAAATCGAAAAGGTCGCGGAAGAGATGTCGCGCCTGGAAGCGGATCTGCGCAAGATCGAGGGCCGTTCCAGCCAGACCGCGCAAAGCAAGGCGCGGGAGATCCGGCGCGAAGTCCGCAAGCGCGAGGAAGCGGCCGGGGCGAGCCTAGTCGACCTGAAGCACACCCTTTCGGTGATCCGCCACGGCGAAATCGAAGCCGAGCGGGCCAAGAAGGATCTGGTCGAAGCCAACCTGCGCCTGGTGGTTTCCGTCGCCAAGAAGTACGTCAACCGCGGCCTGCACTTGCTGGATCTGATCCAGGAGGGCAACATCGGCCTGATGCGCGCCGCCGACAAATTCGAATACCGCCGCGGCTACAAGTTTTCGACTTACGCCACCTGGTGGATCCGGCAGGCCATTACGCGCGCCATCGCCGACCAGTCGCGCACCATTCGTATTCCCGTTCACATGAACGAGAGCATGAACAAGTTCCTGCGCGCCACGCGCGAGCTCGAAAAAGAAATGGGCCGTGCGCCCAACAACGACGAAATCAGCCGTCGCATGGACATTCCGGTGGAGAAGGTCCAGAAGCTGAAGACCATCTCGCGCGATCCGGTGTCGCTCGAAACTCCGGTGGGCCGCGACGGCGAATCCGCGCTGGGCGACCTGATCGAAGACCGCTGGGTGGGATCGCCTGTCGACGCTGTCATCGACACGAACGTCCGCGACGAGACCGCCAATATCCTCAAAACGCTTTCTCCCAAGGAGGAGAAGGTGATCCGCCTGCGCTTCGGCATCGGCTGCGAGCGCGAGCATACGCTTGAAGAGATCGGCCAGGAGTTCGACGTCACGCGCGAACGCATCCGGCAGATCGAAGCCAAGGCGCTGCGGCAACTGCGGTCGCCGGAGCGGGCTCGGCACCTGCGGGCGCTGCTCGCCGCGCGGTAACTCCTAGTTCGCCACCCGCCAGGGTGAAAACTCTTTCCACGTCTTCAGCGCATCGGTAGCCCAGGCTACCGTCTTATCCGTGTGGCAGGTATTGCACGAGTTGGGCATCTTCTCGCGCTCGCCGTCGGCCGGGGCGATGAACTTGAACGTGTGGCTGCGAATGTTGACGCCCGCGATCTCCGGCTCGATCTTGGGCATGTGGCAGTTCACGCACTCGCTGCCGGTCGACCCGGCGGCATGATGGGTGTGCTGCTCGAGGGTCGCGGTGTGCGGACCGTTGGGAGAATTGGGGCCGTGGCATTGGAGGCACAGTTCATTGGCGGGCCGGATCAAGTCGGCGTTGTTCGCGGTGCCGTGCACATCGTGGCAGGTGAAACAGGTGACGCCGCGGGTGTACATCACGCTCTGCACGAAATCGTTCCCCTGCATGCGATTCTTATGCCCGGTGCCGTCGGCGTAATGCGTAAACGTGGTCTCGCCGAGCTTGTGATCTTCGAGCTGCCAGTAATCGCGCAGGTTCTTGGTTGCGTCGAAACCCACCGGCCAATCGTAGTATTTGCCCTGGATCGGATTCGCCGGCGGCTGGCCCTGCGAGTGGCACTGGATGCACACATCGCTGCCGCGTAACCCGAGGCGCGCGGGATTGACGATGTTGGCGCGCGAGGGGTGGGCGACGTGCTCGCGGCCGGGTCCATGACACTTTTCGCAGCCCACGTTCCATTCGGTGACGGTCTTGGTCTGGATGTTGTAGTTGACCGAGTGGCAGCCGTCGCACAGAGGGCCAGTAGGGCGCTGCATGTTGTCGGCAGGATAGTGGGGCACCCACCAGTCCGCGCCGTTAGGGACGAAGTAGCGGCTCCACTTCTGATTCGCCACGTCCCACTGGGCGGGTAGCGGGAAATAATCGTTGCCGACCTTGGTGAAGTAGCGCTGCTTCCATTTGCTGCCGTAGACGAAGGCGATGGCGTCCTGGGAGAAGGTGACGATGGCCGGATCGGCCTGACTGAAATCGGGAAGGATCGCCTCCGGATGCACCTTGGGATCGCGCACGACGTTGGCCATGCGAGTCTTACTCCAGCGCTCATACGTCGCGGGGTGGCAGGTCTTGCAGGCGGCAGATCCGACGTATTGCGCGGTCTGGGCCGAGAGCGTCGCGGCGGAGGCCATCGCCAGGAACCCGATCACTCGGAGCGGGCGCCAAGATCTGGCGAGTTCTCTTGGAAATAGCGTTGTGGGCATCCCGTTATTGAGATTAGTATGGCAGGAATGAGGCATGAAGAAATACGTGCGTGCGGTGCTTGACGATCTGAAATCGAAAGCTGGGAAGAAGGACAATCCCGTTGTTCCGCAAGATCTGGAAAATCAGGTGTTGTTTAAAGATCCGCAGCAAAAGGTCCGGCAACTGGACTATCAGGCGCAGAAGGACGAAGAGCGGCAGACGCTTTCCTAAAACACCGGTGTGCCGCGGCCCAGCAGCACCGCGCGGCGGGCTCCCGTGGCCGAGGGCAGGTTGCCGGGGCGGCTCATGACGAATTCGTGAGCCAGCACGGCGAACGCGATGGCTTCCTTGGCGTCCGGATCGATGCCGTGATCGGAGCTGGTGCGAAGGTCGAAGCCGGGCAGAAGCTCGCGCAGGCGGCGCATGAGCCAGCGGTTGTGCACGCCGCCGCCGGAGGCGATCACTTCCTTGGCGCTGTCCGCATAGCTCGTGATCGCCGCCGCGACGGAGCGCGCGGTGAACTCGGTGGCCGTGGCGATCAGAACCTCGAGAGGTAATCCGGTCGCGGCCAGGCCGCTCGAGAACTCCTGGCCGAATTGCTCGCGGCCGGTGGTCTTGGGCGGGCGAAGCTTGAAGTAGGGATCGGCCAGCATCGACTGGAGCATGCGATCGTGGACCTGGGCGCGGCGCGCGATGCGGCCGTCGCGATCGTAGGTTTGGCGGCCTTCCGTCATGCGGGAGACCAGCGCGTCGATCACCATGTTGCCGGGGCCTGTGTCGAATGCCAGGACGTCTTCACGCGAAGCGCCGGCCGGAATCACGGTGATATTGGCGATGCCGCCCAGGTTCAGCGCCACGCGGCCGATGCGGCGATGGCGGAACAACAGGTAGTCGGCCAGGGGCACCAGAGGAGCGCCGCGTCCGCCGGCGGCGATATCGCGTTCGCGGAAATTGGAGATGGTCCACAGGCCGGTGCGCTCGGCCACGATCGCGGCGTCGCCGATCTGCAGCGTGCTCGCGACGCGGCGGCCGAGGTAGTTCACCGGCGCGCCTTCGTGAAAAATCGTCTGGCCGTGCAGGCCGCATAACGAGATCGAATCCAAGGGAATGCGGCGGCGGCGGCAGGTATCGCGAACCGCTTCGGCGTACAGTTCGCCCAGCAGGAAGTGGAGCCGCGCGATGGCGGACGTGTGGGTAAGCGTGTTGGACACGCCGAGAATGGCCTCGCGCACCGCCTTGGGGTAGGGAACCGTGTGGAAGGCGGCCGGCTCGATCTTCTTGCTGCCGCGGATGTCGACGATGGCGACGTCGATCCCGTCGAGCGAGGTACCGCTCATGATGCCCGCTACGCGCATAGGAATGGCCGCATCAGTTCTTGAGCTCCTTTTGGAGTTCGGAGAGGAGTTGAAGAGCTTCGATGGGGCGAAGTTCGTCCAGTTTTAACGCACGGATGCGGGCGGCGAGCTGGTGATTGACGGGCTCGAACAACTGGATCTGGAGGGGCGCGGAGGGCGGAGCCAATTCTTCCGTAACTGTGGACTCATGGTGCGCCAGGATCTCGCGGGCTCGCTCGATCACGCTCATCGGCAGGGCGGCCAGGCGCGCGACTTCGATCCCGTAGCTGCGGTCGGCCGCGCCCGGCTCGACGCGGCGCAGAAACAGGATCTGGTCGCCCGATTCCTTCACCGAGACATGCAGGTTGCGGACGCCGTCGAGCTGGCCCGCGAGCTCGGTCAGCTCGTGATAGTGAGTCGCGAACAGCGTTTTCGCGCGGATGTGTTTGTGGATGTGCTCGACCACCGCCCAGGCCAGCGCCAGCCCGTCATAAGTGGACGTGCCGCGGCCGATCTCGTCCAGCACGATCAGGCTGCGGGCCGTGGCGGTGTTGAGGATGACGGCGGTCTCGGTCATTTCGACCATGAAAGTGGACCGGCCGCGCGCGAGATTGTCGGCCGCGCCGATGCGGGTGAACACGCGATCGACCACCGGCATGAGCGCGGACTCGGCGGGCAGGAACGACCCCATTTGGGCGAGAATCGCGAGCAACGCGGCCTGGCGCAAATAGGTCGACTTGCCGCCCATGTTGGGGCCGGTGATGACGGCGATAAATTCCGTCTCGGGATGGAAATAGAGATCGTTGGGGATGAATCGCTGGGCGTCCTTTTCGGCGAGCTTTTCGATGACGGGATGGCGGCCGGCGACGACGCGCATTTCGCCCGGAGTCGGAAAATCGCGGGCGCACGTAGCGGCTCTCCGCGGCGACTTCGGCCAGCGCGACGGCGACGTCCAGCTCGGCAACCGCAGCCGCGGTGGCTTTGATCCGCGCGGCGTGGGAGGAGGCCAGCAGGCGAAGCTGCTCGAACAGTTCGCGCTCGATGGCGAGCGACCGTTCCTCGGCTTCGAGAATCTTGACTTCCAGTTCCTTGAGCTCGGGCGTGGTGAAACGCTCGGCGTTCACCAGGGTCTGCTTGCGCTGGTAATCCGGCGGCGCCAGATGCAGGTTCGATTTCGAAATCTCGATGTAATAGCCGAAGACGTTGTTGAAGCGGACCTTGAGCGATGTGATGCCGGTGCGGGTGCGCTCGCGCTGCTCGATTTGGACCAGGTAGGTGCGGCTGTTTTGCGAGATGTCGCGCAGCTCGTCCAGACTCGCGTCGAAACCGGGACGGATCGTCCCGCCGTCGGAGAGATTCGCCGGTGGCTCTTCGGCGATGGCCGAAAGGACGCGGTCGCGCACTTCGGGAATGGGATCGAGCCGCCCTTGAATATCGCGCAGTAAAGTTGCCGACACCGGCTGGGCAGCGAGTCCAGGGATCACGGCCAGGGAACGGGCCAGCGCGAGCAGATCGCGGGGGCCGGCCGAAGCGAGCGAGATCTTCGCCAGCAGGCGCTCGAGATCGAGGATGGATTCGAGGTGCTTGGCAAGCTCGGCGCGCAGGATCGGAGCGCGCGACAACTCTTCCAGCCCGTCAAGGCGCGCTTCGATTTCCGCCACATCGATCGATGGCGCGAGCAGGCGGCGGCGGAGCAGGCGGCCGCCCATGCCGGTGCGGGTGCGGTCGAGCACGTGGAGGAGTGTCGAGTCCTTGGACTCGCCGGCAAAGAGCGGCTCGACCAGTTCCAGATTGCGGACCGTGGTGGCATCGAGAATCAGCGCGTCGGCGCGGTTGTAAAACGACGGCCGCTCCAGGTGATCGAGCGCGGAGCGCTGGGTGTCGCGGAGATAGTGGAGGATCGCGGCAGCGGAACCTATTGCCAATGGATGCGAGTCGAGACCACAGCCGTCGAGCGAGAGCAGGTGGAAATGATCGCACAGGCTGCGCGCGGCGTAATCGGGTGCGAAGACCCAGGCGTCCACGTTGGTTTTGAGGCAGGGAAGCGATTCGCCCGAGCCTTCCGGCGACACATCGGGAACGAGCGCCTCGCGCGCGTTCAGGGTTTCGAGAGCCGCGGGGACGTCGGCGGCGTCGATCTCGGTGGCGCGAAACTCGCCCGTGGAAATATCGACGTGCGCGATGCCGGCGCGTCCGGCAAGTGAGTTTACGCCCGGCATGACCGCCGCGAGGTAGTTGTTCTCATGCGAGCGCAGAACCTGCGCGTTCATCGAAGTGCCGGGGGTGACGATGCGGGTGACTTCGCGCCTGACTAGCTTGGTGGCGGCGCTGGGAACCTCCATCTGATCGCAGATGGCGACGCGGTAGCCCTTCTGGATCAGGCGCGCGATGTAGTTTTCCGAGGCGTGATACGGGACGCCGCACATCGGGATGGGCTGGCCTTTTTCTTTATTGCGGGCGGTGAGCGTGATTTCGAGCTCGCGGGCGGCGGTGACGGCGTCGTCGTAGAAGAGCTCGTAGAAGTCGCCCAGCCGGAACATCAGCAGCGTGTTGGGCACCTGCTGCTTGATGCCGTGGTACTGGCGCATGAGTGGCGTGGAGGCGTCGGCGGACATCAGAAGGCGTCTTGTGACGAGGAGGCTATCGCCTCCTTACACATTTAGTCTAGCGTCCTACGACCTTGGCGACTTTGGTGGTTTCCGCTTCGACGGCTCGGAGATGTTCGAGAACTTCATCCCAGCGGCGGTCGAGCATGGAGCCCGAGGCCAGGCCGAACAGAAGCTGGAAGCGGCTGACGGCGGCGGCAGTGTCGGCGTTCAGCGTTGCCCCTCGCGTGGACAGCCGAGCGTTCATTTCCGCGGCGCTCTTCCAGGCCGACGCCGCGCGCATGGCATCCACTCTGTAGCGGGCTTGCAGGTCGCTGAAGGTTTCCTTGTCGGCGGCCGGGACATTCGGAACGTCGGGCGGATTCATCGCGAAAGGCGGGTCCGTGTTCACGGGCGGAGGCACGGGTTCGAAGACCAGAGGCTCCGGCTGGTAGCCGGCCCAGGCGCAGGGGAACGCCGAGATCCGGCCTTGCAGGTGACCCAGGGACGCGCGCATTCGCGGATCGCGCGTGTACGCGTTCATCGTGGCGACATAGGCCGCCATGCTGCGGACCATGTAGCGGTTGGCCTCGTAGTCGCCGGGAGTGAGCGCCGAGCAATAGGCGCCCGCACCGCCCAGATATTGATCGAAACGGCCGAGATCGTCCATGGTTACCCGCGACGGCTGCTGGCCGAGCAGGCCGCCGAGGTTGCCTCGCCATAGGGATCCCGCCGCGACTCCAACGCCGCGAACGCCGGCGCGGGGAACGATCTGCGCCTGTGCGCTCAAGCAAGCGAACAGAACCAGCGAAGCGGCCGGCCGCATATTTACTTTCTTACGACGTCCCCGACCACGGGAGCCGCGCCGCCTGAAGGCGCAAATGTTCCGGTGGCGATGCGGTCGCGCACGACCGTAATGGTCAGTGTGCCGATGGGGGTGGTCTGCACGTCCAGCACTTCACCCGTCTGCGGATCCTTGATTTCCTTGCCCTTGTGATAGACGGTGAACGTCTGGCCCGAGGCCAAACCCGCGCCGGCTCCGGCATTGATGGTCAGGCTGGCTCCGTTCACGTCGGCTACCAGCGCATCCAGGTCGTTTTCGCGGCTGCCCGCGCTACCGGTGGTGGGGCCGGCCGCGATTTGCTGCGAGAGCTTGTTCACGGCGTCCATGGTGGCCTCGCCGATGATGGTCTCGGCGAAATTCGAGCTGGTCATATTGAACCCTCCGCCGGCTCCTACACCCCCGACGAACAAGGCCGCTCCGAAACCCTTGCTGGTGCGCTTGGATTCGCCGCGAGCTTCGCCGCTGCCGATGACTTCGCTGGTTTCGGCGTCGACCAGGCGATAGTCGAGCACCACGACGGCCTTGCCATCCGACTTGCCGCCGCCCGCCCCGACGCCTACTCCGCCGACGATCACACCGCCACCGGCTCCCACTTTGCGGTCATCGCGTCCGAACACAACGATGTCGCCCATGAGCGTCAAATCCGCGCCGCGAACCTGGCCGACGCGCGAGCCGGTGCCTCTCTTCACGCGATTACTGGCATCGAAATCCTGCTCCTTGAGCAGGTTGTTCACCTTGCGGCGTTCGACCACGGTGAACTTGCCGTCCTGGGTGATGCGCGTGGTCAGCATGGCGGCGATACCCGTGCCGATGTTCTGCTGGGTGCCAAAGATGGACTGCACGGCGGTCATCACAGCCGAATAATCGAAGGGCTCGATCATCAGCGCCTTCTTGGTTTGTGCCGAAGCCAGCGTGGCGGATGCGGCCAGCAGGCTCACCATGAGTTTCCGGTTCATCGTATATGCCTCTCTTAGTTTGGATCTACCGACCGTCTTTAAGATTTACTGCCCTGCGATCTTCTTGCGCGCCATGAAGCCGACCTGTGCGGCCGATCCGCTGTAATTTCCAGAAGCGATCTTATCCCGCACGTTAGTGATGGTCATTTCGCCGGTTTTCGCGGTCACTACATCCAGCGTTTCCTTGGTTACCGGATCCTTGACCTCGCGGACAATGCGGAGAATCTCGAAGGTTTCGCCGACGTTGACTCCGTCGTTGCCGCCGACGTTGAGCGTCAAAATATTTCCGGACACATCGGCCACGCGGCCTTCCACCGGGCGGACCGATTTCTTCATATTTGTCGGTCTGGCTCGTTCAGGATCTCGGCAAGCTTGTTGACGCAATCCTGGGTAGCTTCGCCGATGATGGTCTGGGCGAAATTGGAACTGGTCATATCGACCTCTACGCCTGCCACGCCGTTTCCGAGCACTCCACCGATGGCGCCCAGAGCGTTGCCCTTGCGGACGGATTCGCCTTTGGCTTCTCCCGGTGGCGATGATTTCGGAAGTCTCGGCATCGATCAGCCGGTAGTCAATGGTGACCACAGCCTTGTCCTGATTCTTGCTGGCGGCGATGGCGCCGATGGCCGCGCCGAAAAGCCCGCCTCCTTTGATGCTTCTCTTCTTGTCGTCGCGGCCGAAGATCACGATGTCTCCGGTAAGGATGGCATCGGCGCCGGAAATCTGGCCCACGCGCGCCCCCTTGCCTTGTTTGACCCGGTTGCTGGCGTTAAAGTCCTGCTCTTTGGTCAGCGTAGCGATTTTGGCGCGCTCGATGACCACGACCTTGTTTGCCTGGGCCAGCCGCGTAACCAGCATGGCGCGGATGCCTTTCCCGATATTCTGCTGCGTGCTTAAAACCGATTGCACCGAGGTCTTCACCGCCGAATAGTCGAATTCATCGACGATGACGCGTTTCTTCTCAGCTTGCGTGATGGCAGCCGAAGGGGCGGGCGCGGCGGCTACAGTTGCCGCGGGAGCAGGCTCGGGCGCCGGAGCAGCGGCCGCCGCCGGAGCGGGATTGCTGGCGGGATCGAGCATCACGCCGATGACGCTCTCCGACACGCCGGCGTTCTTCAGCTTCACCAGGTCGGCCGGAGTCAGATCCATCGGCTTGTTGTCCCGCTTTAAGGTTCTGATGATCAGGCTGTCCGACAGTCCGGCCTTGACCGATTCGATGATGGAATCCACCGGCGATGCGGCTGCTTTTGCGGGAGCCGCCTTTGCGGATTTCGGGGCGGCTTTGGGAGCCTGTCCCAGGGCCATTCCGATTACCAAGCTGAACACCGCGAACAATCGAAGCTTCATGAGATTCCTCCTGATCCGCCGATCGGAACTGCACCGCGTGCAATCGTTTTGTGCCTGGACGAGCGCCAGCCTCTTAAGATTCTCTTAAGGATACCGTGCCTAAGTATGTCGATCCCGCAATATCCGTGTCAAGGGTGTCCGCTCGGGGATACATTAAGATAGATCGGCCCTGGGTGCCTGCGCCATTAATGGTGCTAAAATCTCGTCGGCGGCACCGTGATCCTGTATCGGAACATCGCGTTCTTGCTGGGCATTTCCCTGATGGCGGCGGGAGACGTTTGGGCACAATCGCTGCCCCTGCGCATCAAACCCCCCAAGAAGGAAAAGGAGCGCCAGACTCAGGCACTTCCGCTTCCTCCCGAGCCTCCGGCGGCGGTAATGGCCGCAACCGGCAAGCTGTCGTTCGACCTCTCACCGCTTTCAGCCAAGGGTCTGCTGACGCAACAGGTCCACGACGCGCTCAAGGCCCTGGATCGCGCCAACGGGGGCGCGGCGTTCGTGAAACTGCGAGCCTTCGTCGCAGGAACGGGAGACATGCGCCGGGTGGCCACCATCGTGAGCGAGGAGTTGTCCGACAAGAAGAGGCCGCTGCCCGCGGTGACCACCATCCAGGTGGGCGCGCTTCCGATGGAAGGCGCGCAAGTGGTGATCGAGAGCATCAGTGCCGGCAAGAAGACGCTGAACCCGAATGGCCTGGCGTTCTTTTCGGCGCGGCGTGCCGCGGACGCCGGCGGGGCTCTGAAAAAACTGGCGCAGGCGGCCACGCCGGCCGGAGCCACCATGCTCGAAGTCACGTGTTTCTTGAGCGCGGTTGCCCAGGTCGAGGGCGGTCGCGCGGTTGCCTCGGCCGCCTTCCCGCAAGCCGCGGTGAATTTCGTCCAGCTCACCCGTCTGGCGGTGGAACCGGAGGCTGCCTGCGAGGGGATAGGCCGGTTAAAGCGGCGGCCCAACAATCCGGTCGAATTTTTGGATGCGGGGGGCGGGGTATTGGTGACCAGGCCGAGACTGGTCTTCACCGGCGCGCAGATGGCCTTCGAGGATTCCGAAAAGGACCTGCGCCTGGCGTATGACCGGCTGGGGCGCGCGTTGGAAGGGATGAGAGCCGCGTACGCCGATTCCCTGGCGGTGGGCGTGTATTCCTTAGATCGGAGAACCGCGGACAGGATGGCGGCTGTGGCTCCCGAGTTCCTGGGCCGTTCCGCCCGTCCGGCGGTCTCGACGCAAGTGGTGGAAGGGTTGCCGTCCCTGGACGCGACCGCGGCCATCGAGCTGGTGGCCGCCGGGCCTTGACACTGTCGTTCGGCAAGTGTTATGTTAAGCCCGTTAAGTATGTGGATGCTCTTGAGTTGCAGCCACAATCGGCCGGCGGTCGAAACCCGATGTACAAAATTCCGGAGTTAAAACCATGGCATACACCATCAGAGTGAACGGGCAGTCGAAAAATGTCGATGTGCCCGCGGATACACCCCTATTGTGGGTACTCCGAGACGTCCTCGATATGAAGGGCACCAAGTTCGGCTGCGGAGCCGGGCTTTGCGGCGCCTGCACGGTCCACGTGAACGGCAAGGCGGTTCGCTCTTGCCAGACCCAAGTGGGTACTGTGAAAGGTCCGGTGACGACCATTGAAGGGTTGTCCTCGGACGGCACGCATCCCGTGCAACAAGCCTGGACAGAAGTGGATGTCCCGCAGTGCGGTTACTGCCAGGCAGGCCAGATGATGTCGGCGGCGGCGCTGCTCTCCAGCAAGCCCCAGCCCTCCGACAAAGAGATTGATTCCGCGATGTACGGCAACCTGTGCCGCTGCGGAACCTATTTAAGAATTCGCCAGGCCATCCACCGTGCGGCGCAGCTCGCGTCCTCGGGAGTAAGCTCCGGCGGCGCCGGAAGGGCCAGGGAGTAAAGGAGAACCATCATGAAAAAGAAGAACATGGATCGTCGCTCCTTTTTGACCGTGACCGCCACCGGCGCGGGTGGCGTGCTATTCGGCCTGTGTTTTAGCGATTCGGCCAAAGGGCAAGGCCGCGGCCGCGGCGCCCCCAAAGGCGGCGGACGGGGAGGCCGGGGCGGCTTCGGCGGACCACCTCCGAACCCGCAGACCTATATCATGGTGCACCCGGACAACACGGTTACGATCATCGCCAAGAACCCGGAATTGGGCCAGGGCGTGCGCGTAATGTTGCCGATGTTGATCGCCGACGAACTGGACGTCGATTGGAAGGACGTCCGGATCGAGCAGGCCGATCAGGAATCCAAGTACGGCTCGCAGATCGCCGGCGGCAGCACGGCTACCCCCACCAACTGGGTTCCGATGCGGCAAGTGGGCGCGATGGGTCGGCAGATGTTCGTCGAGGCCGCAGCAGAGCAGTGGAGCGTTCCGGCGTCCGATCTGACCACGGGCATGGGCAAGGTGATGCACAAGGCCTCCAACCGGACCGTGACCTACGGCCAGTTGGCGGCGAAGGTCGCCACCATGACGCCTCCCGAGCCGGCTTCGGTGAAGATGAAGGATCCGAAGGACTACAAGATCATCGGCACCACCCAGCACAGTCCCGACCTTCACAAGATCGTCACCGGCCAGAAGCTGTTCGCCATCGACACGACCGTACCCGGTATGCTGTACGCGGTGTATGAGAAGTGCGGCGTGTTCGGCGGCAAGGTGAAGACGCACAATCTCGACACCATCAAGAAGCTGCCGGGAGTGAAGGCGGCGTTCGTGGTGGAGCGGCCCGAGATTACCGATACCGTGCTTCCGGGCGATCCTGGCCTGGAGAACGGCATCGCGATCGTAGCCGAGACCTGGTGGCAGGCGCAGTCGGCCCGCAAGAAGCTGCAAGTCACCTGGGACGAAGGCGACCGGGCCAACCACGGCAGCGTGCAATACGCACAACGCGCAAAACAGATCGGCCAGGGCGAGCCGATGAGCACCACGCGCCGGGACGGCGATCCGGAAGCGGCGCTGAAGGGCGCGGCCAAGGTCGTGGAAGCGGATTACTCTTATCCGTTCATCTCGCACGCGCCTCTGGAGCCGCAGAATTGCACGGTGCACTTCGAGAACGGCAAATGCACCATCTGGTCCAACAGCCAGATTCCGGCCAGCGGGCGCAATCTAGCCGCGCAGGTCACCGGCATCCAGCAGGATGACATCACCTTCCACATGATCCGCGGCGGCGGCGGCTTCGGCCGGCGCCTGACCAACGATTACGTGGCCGAGGCGGCCTACATCTCCAAAGAAGTGAACGCTCCGGTGAAGCTGGTCTGGACGCGCGAAGACGATATGCATCATGACTACTATCGTCCGGGCGGGTACCAGTTCCTGAAGGCGGGATTGGATGCCTCCGGCAAAGTGGTCGCCTGGCGCAATCATTTCGTCACCTACGGAGACAAGAGCGAAGCGCAAGGGCGCGGGCCGGCCATCCGCACGGTTACCTCCGGCAACATCGGAGCCACCGAATTCCCGCAACCGTTTGTCGAGAACTACGCGCTCTACACTTCCGTTCAGCCGCTGGTGATCCGCACCGGTGCGCTGCGCGCGCCCACCAGCAACGCCATGGCGTTCGTCACCCAGTGCTTCATCGACGAGCTGGCGCATGCCGCGGGCAAGGATCCGGTCCAGTTCCGCCGGGATCTTCTGGCCCAGACCAAGCCGGAGCCGCCTGCGGCCCCGGGCGGTTTCGGAGGCTTCGGCGGCGGCGGATTCAGCGCCGAGCGCATGCGCGGTGTCCTGGACCTGGTGGCCGAAAAGTCGAACTGGGGCAAGACGAAGCTGCCCAAGGGCACGGCCATGGGCGTTGCCTTCCACTTCAGCCATCAGGGCTATTTCGCCGAAGTGGCCGAAGTCACTGTCACCGGTAATAAAAAGGTGAAGGTGAACAAGGTGTGGGTCGCGGCCGATATCGGACACACGATCATCAACCCCGGCGAGGCGGTCAACCTGGCGCAGGGCGCGATCATCGACGGTATGGGCGCGATGATGGAGCAGGAGATCACGGTAGACAAGGGGAAGGTGGTCCAGAACAATTTCGACACCCATCCCTTGCTGCGGGTCTCAGCGGCTCCGGCCGACATCGAGATTCACTTCCTCAAGTCGAACAATAACCCGACCGGTCTGGGCGAGCCTTCCATGCCGCCCATCCTGCCGGCGGTCGCCAACGCGATCTTCACGGTAACGGGAGATCGGGTCCGGATGCTGCCGCTCAAGAAGGCCGGTTATAGCTGGGCGTAAGGCGTCCCGGCGAGACCGCTGTATGTTCGAAAAAGGGGGCGTAACCCACGCCCCCTTTTTCCGTCTATGAGAAGATTATCCCTCCGCGTTGTTCTCACCGTTGTTGCTCTCCTGGCGGCCGCTTCCACGGCGTTCGCGCAGGCCGACGTGGTCCGTGTCGTGTCGCCGGACGGCCAGCTCGAATTCCGCGTGTTCGTCACCAAGCCGCCGGATGCCGCGTTGCTGCGCCTCGCCTACCAGGTTTCCTACCACGGCAAGCTGCTGATGGACACCTCGCTGATGGGCTTCGTGATCCATGATTTTGAGCCGTTACTGGGAGAAAACATCGGACTCACCGCCTCGAAAACCGAAAGCGTCGATGAAACCTATCCGGATCCGGCGGACCGGCGGAAAACCATCCGGAATCACTATAACGGCCTGATCGCGCAATTCCTGCAAAACGGTTCGGTGGGCGCCCGGACCACGGTGGAGGCTCGCGCGTACGATGACGGGGTGGCCTTCCGCTATTACCTTCCGCGCACCAACGCTCTGGCCGAGCTGCGCATCGACGAGGAGCTGACGGATTTCAAGTTCGCGCAGGAAGGTGAAGTGTATCCGCTGATTCTGAGCGGCTACCAGGCCAGCCATACGGGCGAATACCGCCGCACGGCGCTGAGCAGTATCGACAAGGATTCGCTGATTGCCGTGCCGTTCCTGGCCGAGCAGCCGGGAGTGGGCTGGGTCGCGATCACCGAAGCCGATATCGACAATTATCCCGTCCTGGACGTGTTTCATCCGGAAGGCCGCACGATGCGGAGCACCATCGCCCCGCGCGTCGACGATCCGGCGCTGGCGGTTCACGGCGCTACGCCGGCCCAGACCCCCTGGCGCGTGCTGAAGATCGCATCCGACCCCGGCAAGCTGATCGGATCGAATATTCTTGAAAACCTGAATCCGCCTTCCGCCATCGCCGACACCTCCTGGATCAAGCCGGTGAAGGAATACAAATCCCTGCGTTATTCCGCCGATCTGGACCAGCATCTGGAGGAGCAGTTCGCGCGGCTTCAAAAAGCGGGCGTGGCCGGGGTGAAACTCGATCTGATGAATCGCGGCGATCAGCAGACCATGGCGTTTTATCGCCGCGCCTCCAAGGTTGCGGCGGAACATCATCTGGTCGTTGAGTTCGAAAATGCCCCCCCGCCGGATGGGATCGAGCGAACCTGGCCCAACGTGGTTCCGCGCCAGGATGCGCTTTTTACCCGCCTGCTCAAGAGCCTCTAGTTCTACTCGTCGAGTCCTGCGAAGATTTCGGAAAGCGGCACCGTCAGAGCCGGATCTTCTGTCCGCAGGACGCCGTCTTTGGCCTCGTGGACGCCGTCTTTCGTATGTACCCAGGAGCGGCGAGTGCGGGGGTGGATCACCCAGACGTACTGTACACCGAAGCGGAGGTAATCATCGATCCGTTCCTGCATCCGCTCCATGCGGTCTTCCGGAGAGACGACCTCGATGCAAATGAATGGAGGAGTCCGGAATACCTGTTCGGTCGGGGCAGTCCCGGTATACACGCAGATATCCGGGACGCAGAACCGGCGCGCCGATACCTAGACTCGCTGCTCCGCGTAGGCGTAGACCTTCCATGGCCGGCGCCGCGCTCGAAAATAGTGAACCAGTTCGCTCTGTAAATCGCTATGATCTTTTTCGCCCACGTTGCGCTCGAGGACCTCCCCGTCCACGTAGTCGCAATCCGGGCGATACGCGGTGCGCAGATACTCGTCGACGGAAATCAGCGCGGCAGACTCCATACCGGCTATTTTACTCCTCGCCCCTATTCTTCACCACGGATGAGGTCGTCGAAGGTCTCGCGCGTCCGGATCACGCGCCAGGAGCCGTTTTCGATGAGCACTTCGGCGGGACGGGGACGCGCGTTGTAGTTCGAGGCCTGGGCGAATCCGTACGCTCCCGCGGTGCAGACAGCCAGAAGATCTCCCGGGAACACTTCAGGCATCTGGCGATCCTGCGCCAGAAAGTCGCCGGATTCGCAGACCGGTCCCACCACGTCCGCGCGCAGCCGGCAACCATCCGAGCCGGCGCGCAGCGGAAGAATTTCGTGATGCGCGTCATAGAGCGCGGGGCGGATCAGATCGTTCATGGCGGCGTCCACCACCACGAATTCCTTGTCGCCGCTCTTTTTGCGATAGAGTACGCGGGTCAACAACACGCCGGCGTCGCCCACGATCGACCGGCCGGGCTCCAGAAACAAGTGCAGATCGAGCCCCGCGACTTTGTTGCGCAGGGTGGCGGCGAATTCGCGGATCGGCGGAACTGCATCGTCCGGTCTGTAAGCGACGCCCAGGCCGCCCCCCAGGTCGGCGTGGCGGATGGCGAAACCTTTGGCCCGTAAGCGGGAGATGAGATCGAGTACGCGGTCCGCCGCTTCGAGCATCGGATCGAAATCGAACAGCTGCGACCCGATGTGGCAGCTCACGCCTTCCAGCAGCAGATTCGCGTGCTGGCGGGCGCGCTCATAGACCGCCTCGGCCTGGCCGATATCGATCCCGAATTTGTGGCCCAGACTTCCGGTCGCGATGTGGGAGTGAGTGTCGGCCGCGATGTCGGGGTTTACCCGAACAGCTACACGCGCCTGGATCCCGCGGCGGTGCGCCAGTGCGTCCACCAGCGCCAGCTCCGGTTCGGATTCGCAGTTGAACGCGAAGATACCCGCGTCGAGCGCGGAGTCAATCTCTCCGGCGGTCTTCCCCACGCCTGAAAACACCACCTTGGCGGGATCGCCTCCGGCTTTCAGGACGCGCTGCAGCTCGCCTCCGGAGACGATGTCGAATCCCGCGCCCGCCTTGGCCAGCAAGCGCAGGATCGACAGGTTCCCGTTGGCTTTCATCGCGTAACATATGGTGTGAGGAATGCCCTGCAACGTGTCGTCATAGGCGCGATAGTTCGCCAGAATCGTGGCGGCAGAGTACACGTAACAGGGCGTTCCTGTTTTCCCTGCCACGTCCGCCAGAGCGATGCCGTCGCAGCTCAGGGTGCGGTCTACGTACTCGACCGGCTTCACGGCAACACCCGGAGGACCACCACCGTTTGATCGTCGGAGATGGGGAGCGCTCCACGGAACGCATCCACGGCCGCGATGGTGGCGTCGGCGATCGCCCGGGGAGACTCGGTCTCGTGCTTCTTGAGGATCCGCATGATACGGTCGCGGCCGTACTCCTCGCCCTTTTCGTTGAGCTGCTCATCCACGCCGTCGGAATAGAACACCAGTACATCGCCCGGCTGGCAGGCGAGCTCCACTTCGTCGTATTCGCGATCGTCCAGCAGTCCGATGGGAACGCCTTCGATCTTCGTCTCGAGAATCTGGCCGTTGCGGAGAACCAGGGGAGGCGCGGCTCCGGCGTTGGAAAGCAGAAACGTTCGCGTGGCCGGCTGCCACAAAGCCACCAGCAGGGTGGCGTACTGCGCGTCCACCTTGCGCTCGAGCAGGGTCTCATTCAGCTTTTGAATCAGCTGGGCCGGGTTACGCCGCCGCGCGAGTGTCCGGAGCAGCCCGGTGATCAACGCTCCGTACAGGGCGGCTGCGGCGCCTTTGCCGCTGACGTCCCCGAACGCGATGAGCACGGACTCCTCGGCCTGCTCGAAAAAGCCGTACACGTCGCCCGAAATTTCGCGTGCCGGGCGCGACCGTATCCCCGCGGTCAGACCCTTGACCCCGGGATCCTCCCTGGGCAGCAGGATCCGCTGGAGCTTGCGCGCCGCCTTCAGATCCTGATCCATGCGCTGCTCGCGATGGGCGACTTCCTCGTAGAGACGCGCGTTTTCCACCGAACTGGCGATCTGCTGAGCCAGCAGCGAAAGCGTACGCTGGTGATCCTCGGTAAAGAAAGAGATACGCTCGCTCTCCACGTTCAGCACACCCACGATCCGGTCCTGCACGATCAGGGGAACGGCGAGTTCCGAACGGATCCCCGGGTTCGAGGCTATGTAGCGCGGGTCGGCGGCGGTATCGAGCACGCGCACCGGCTCGCGCAATTCCACTGCCGCACCGGTAATGCCTTTCCCAAAGGGAATGTTGTCGATCTTCACTCGCTGGTCGTAACGCACGCAGAAGCGGTTGTGGAGCATGCTCTGCGCGTTGTCCACCAGAAAGACGCTGAAGGCGTCGTACGGAATCAGGGCGCGGGTCGCGGCGGCGATCTTGGTCAAAAGCTCGTCCAGGTCCAGGATCGAGCTGAATTCCCGCGAAAGGTGCGCCAGCGTCCGCAGCGTACGGTTCTGCCGGTCCACCCGCCGGTACAGCCTGGCGTTTTCGATCGAGGACGCCACGCGCGAGGCGATCAGGCTGAGCATGGAGCGGTCCTGCTCGCCGTATGCCTTGACGCCGGTCGACTGGACGTCGAGGACGCCCACCAGCTTGCCGCGGGCCAGCATGGGCACCGCCAATTCGCTGCGGACGGCGTCCAGCGCGTTCAGATAACGCGCGTCCTGGGTGACATCATCCACCAGCACCGGCTCGCGGCGCGCGGCCGCGGTTCCGACGATGCCTTCACCGAGCGGAATCGACAGGCTGCGCACAACCTCTTCACGGTGCCCGATGGCGTGCCGGATGGTGAGAGCATGCGTGCGGTCGTTGTACAGCAAGATAGCGAACACGTCGTAGGGAACCACTTCCTTTACGATGCTCGCGATGGCCGAGAGCTGCTCCGCCAGATCCAGCGTCTCGGAAGTGACGCGCGACACTTCCAGTAGAAAATCCAGCAGCTCGGCGCGTTCGCGGAAGCGAAGAGCGGCTCGGCGCGGGGTGGTCACCAGCGTCACGCGCGGCCTCTCAGAGCCGGCTGCAAGGTCTCGACGATCTGGATCCCCGAGCTGGTGCCGATACGGCTGGCGCCCGCCGCCCGCATGGCCTCCAGGTCTTCGAGCGTACGGATTCCCCCGGACGCTTTTACGCCCATGTCGGGTCCCACGATGCGGCGCATCAGGGCGACGTCATGGACCGTGGCGCCGTGGGTCGAAAATCCCGTGGAGGTCTTGACGAAGTCGGCGCCGGATTGCTGGCTGAGAGTGCAGGCGGCGATCTTTTGCTCGTCGTTTAACAGGGCGGTTTCAAGAATCACTTTGACCAGCGCTCCGCGGGCGTGAGCGGCGGTCACCAAGGCTGCGATGTCGCCCCGCACGGCGTCGGGATTTCCCCCGCACAGCTCTCCGATATTCAGAACCATGTCGATTTCCCGCGCTCCCCCGGCGATCGCGGTTTCCGTTTCCGCCACCTTGACGGCGGTGGTGTTGGCGCCCAGCGGGAATCCCGCTACCGTCGCCACGCGCACGTCGGATCCCGCCAATTCCTGCGCCGCCAGGGGAACCCAGTAAGGATTCACGCACACCGCCGCGAACTCATATTGGCGGGCTTGCTGGCAGAGCCTGCGGATATCGGCCAGGGTCGCCTGCGGTTTGAGCAGGGTATGGTCGATCAAGGCGGCGATTTGGCGCACGTATCCCCCGGTCGTCATCGGAAGCATTCTTCATAATAGCCTGCCGCGCCCGTTATGATAAAAAGATCATGGAAACTGCCGCCGCAACGCCTGCCGCCTCCGTAATGGATCTGGAAGCCCGATACTTGTTCCAAAACTATGCGCGCTACCCGCTGGTGCTGCATCGCGGAAAGGGGTGCTATGTCTACGACACTTCCGGAAAGCGGTATCTCGATCTCATCGCCGGTATCGGAGTGAACGCGCTCGGCTACGCCCATCCGCGTCTGACAAAAGTGATCCGCGAGCAGGCCGGCCGGATGCTGCATTGCTCGAATCTCTACTATCACGAGTATCAGGGACCGCTGGCGGAGCGAATCGCCAAGGCCACGGGCCTCGATCGCGTGTTCTTCTGCAATTCGGGGACGGAGGCCATCGAAGGCGCGCTCAAGATCATCCGGGCGCACGGCCGCAAGATCAGCCCGAATAAGTATGAGACCGTGGCGCTGCACGATTCCTTCCACGGCCGCACCTTCGGCGCCCTGTCGATCACCGGCCAGGAGAAGTACCGCAGCGACTTTGAGCCCATGCTGCCCGGCGCGCGCTTCGTCCATCGCAACGATATCGGCGCGCTGGAACAGGTGGTGAACGAGAACACGGCGGGCATCGTGATCGAGATTGTGCAGGGCGAAGGCGGGATCAATCCCCTGACCGACGAATACATCCGCGCCTGCCGAAAGCTGGCGGATCGTCACAACGCTCTGCTGGTGTTCGACGAAATCCAGTGTGGCGTGGGACGTCCCGGAGCCTACTTTTCGTATCAGCTGCTGGATCCGATCGTGATGCCCGATATCACCACCGCCGCGAAGCCCTTGGCCTGCGGGATCCCGCTGGGCTTTGTCGCGGCCACCGAGCGCGCCGCCAGTGCGATCGGCAAGGGCCAGCACGGGACCACCTTCGGCGGCGGACCGCTGGCCTGCCGCGTGGCGCTCGAGTTCTTCGACATACTGGACGAGCTGCTGCCCAACATCATTCATGTCGGCGGATATTTCCGGATGCAGCTCATGGAACTGGCCAAGCGCTTCTCCTTCATCCAGGAAGTGCGCGGATACGGCCTGATGATCGGCGTGGAGATCGAGTTTTCCGGCAAGCAGATCGTGCTGGACGCGATGGAACAGGGCCTGCTGATCAACTGCACGCACGATAAGGTCCTGCGCGCGCTGCCGCCTTATATCCTGACGGAGCAGGACGTGGATCGGGCGGTCACCGTGCTGAAGCGCGTGTTCAAGAAGGCCAAGCCGCCGGAAGCGTGAGCCCCTACAGTAAGTGATGGTGGCCGGCGTCTTCGAGCAGCTTCACCAGATCGCCGACCTGCTGGGCGCGGCCGCGGTCGGCGATCAGCAGGGCGTCCGGCGTATCGACCACGATCAGGTCTCGTACGCCTAGCAGCGCGACCAGCTTCTTTTCCGCATCGACGTAGTTGCCGGTGCTGTTCTCGATCATCGTATGCGCGCGCAGGGCATTGCCGGCGCGGTCGCGCGGGTGCAGTTCGTACACCGCATTCCAGCTACCCACGTCGTTCCAGGCGATGTCGCCCGCGGGCAGGCCAACGACATTGGCGGCGCGTTCGAGAACCGCGTAGTCAATCGAGATATTCTCGCTCTTGGGAAAGGCCTCTTCGAGGTCCTTCGCGAACCGGCGCGTCCCGAATGCAGGGAGGCTGGCCAGCAGGCTCGCGGTTTTGGGCAGGTGTTGGCGCAAGGCGTCCAGCAGGACAGAAGTCCGCCAGAAGAACATCCCGGCGTTCCAATAAAAGTTGCCTGCCTTGAGAAAACGCGCGGCCGTTGCCGCGTCGGGCTTCTCGCGGAAGCGCTTGACCGGAAGTGTAGCCGATCCGCCGGGCTTGACCCCCTTGGGAAACTCGATGTAGCCGTAGCCGGTCTCGGGCCAGCGTGGCTGGATCCCCAGAACCACGATCTTGCCGGTACGCGCGGCTTTGATGGCTGCCTTGATCAGGCGGACGTACTCGCGCGGCTTACCGATCACGTGGTCTGCCGGAAACACGCCCATGATCGATTGCGGATCGAGCCCATGGAGAATTTGCGCCGCCAGGCCGATGGCGGGCGCGGTGTTGCGCTGAGCCGGCTCGGCCAGGATCTGGCGCTTGGGGACTTCCGGGAGCTGGTGGACGATCTCGTCCCGCAGATGGTTGTTGGTGAGAATCCAGATTCGCTCGGGAGGCAGGACCGGCCGCAGGCGGTCGACGGTCTGCTGGATCAGAGAGCGGTCCCCGAACAGCCGGAGGACCTGCTTGGCGCTGTGCCGGCGGCTCTTGGGCCAGAAACGGGTTCCCCGGCCTCCGGCCAGAATCAGACCGTATACATGTTCCATGGTTGATCGAGGGATCCGGCTACTGAATGGGTACGCCGCGCACCAGCTTCAAGGTCCGCTCCCAGCGCGTCTTGAAGAAAAAGTTCTTGGCGAGATCCAGAAAGTGGTTGGTGCTGTAGCCCACCAGGTCCGCCGTAGGCGCATCGTAGGACCAGAAGATCAGCAGGGGCTTGCCGATGATGTTTTCGCGCGGCACAAATCCCCAGTAGCGGCTGTCGAGCGAGTCGTCGCGATTGTCGCCCATGGCGAAGTAGCTGCCCGCGGGCACGATGAGTTCATCGCCGGAGACGTGCTTCAACATGATGCTGGCCCGATCCACCATCAGCTGGCCGTTCTGCATGGAATCGATTTGAGCTTCGGGAAGCTCGCCCGGGAAGTTGTCGCGGTAAGGTTCCAGATTCGCAAAGATGTGCTGTGCGTACGGCTCCTGGAGCGGCTTGCCGTTGACGTAGACCACCTTATCCACCACGCGGATGTGATCGCCGGGAACCCCGATGACGCGCTTGACGTAGTTTTGCTGGATATCGATGGGCCAGCGGAACACGATGATATCGCCGCGCTTCGGCTCCGTGTAAGGCAGCAGGTAGCGCGAGAACATTCCCGGCGGCGCGTAGGACAGCTTGTCCACCAGAAGGTGATCCCCCACCATCACCGTGGAATCCATGGACGGCGTCGGTACGATGAACGCCTGCACCAGGGTGGTGGTGCCGAACAGCAGGATCAGGATGTTCAGGGTCCACTCAAAGATAAAGTTCCGCGTGGATTCGGCGAATCGGTTCATGGGTCTCTACTTAATGGGATAGCCGTGGATCAGCATGAAGGTTCTGTGCCAGCGGGTCTTGCTGAAGAAGTTCTCGGCCAGATCGACAATGTGGTCCAGGCGGATGGAGGAGGTGTTGAGCTCATCCGTGGGCGCGTCGTAGGACCAGTAAATCACCAGCGGCTTGCCGATGATATTTTCCCGGGGCACGAATCCCCAGTAGCGGCTATCCAGCGAGGAATCGCGGTTATCGCCCATCGCGAAGTAGGAGCCGGGCGGGACCACCACCTCGCCGTTCACCACGTGATTGAGCAGCATATCCGAGGCGCGGCGGTCCACCGACACATTCGGCTCGCCCGGGAAATTGTCGCGGTAGGAATCGATGTAATCCGACTTGTGGTACACGTACGGCTCGTCCAGGCGGACGCCGTTCAAGTATACCTGCTTGTTGATCAAGCGGATGCGATCGCCCGGTACGCCGATGCAGCGCTTCACGAACGTCTGCGAGATGTCCACCGGATAGCGAAACACGATGATATCGCCGCGTTTCGGCTCGGTGTAGGGAAGCAGATATTTGCTCACCGGCCCGGACGGAGCGTACGCCAGCTTGTCCACCAGGAGGTGATCTCCGATCAGGAGCGTGTCTTCCATCGAACCGGTCGGAATGACGTACGCCTGTACCAGCGTGGTGGTCAGGAACAGCAGCAGCAGGATGGTGATGGTCCACTCGGCGATGGTGCTGCGCGGGCGCTCGTAGTTGGGGTCCTCGGGAGCTACGGTGGGCTCGACAATGGCTGCGGCAGCCTCGGGCGGAGGAAGTTCGGACAGAGTCCCCGAAGTGAAGGGCGGGGAGGGGTCTGTTGGTTCTTGAGGGGTCACTACTTCTATCTTAGCGGATAGCCCCTGAGCGGGTAGAATACCATCATGGTTCGTCTTACTCTCGTTGGTATCATCGCGCTGGGAAGCGCTTATGGAGCCTCCTGCGACCGGGCTTGTCTGAAGACCACGCTGGACCAGTATCTGAGCGCCGTGGTGCAACACAATCCCTCGGCCGCGCCGCTTTCGATCGGGTTCCGGGAAACGGAAAACGCCATGGTGCGGCGTCCGGGCACGGGCCTGTGGCAAAGCGCGAAAACTCTGGGCAAGCTGCAGCGCCGATATTTCGATGCGGAAAGCGGGCAGGCCGGCTATTTCGGGACGCTCGACGAGGCCGGCGGCCCCGCCATCGTGACGCTCCGGTTGAAGGTGGAGGATCGCAAAATCACGGAGGCCGAGTGGGTGATCTCGCGGAAGGGCGATCCGGGCCTGGGTCCCCTGGGCGGCGGGCAGGCGAATGCGGCGTACAATGATGTGGACTATCTGATCGCCCATGCGCCGGCCGAACGCGTGATACCGAAAAACGAGCGGCTGTCCCGCGCCGACCTGATCGCCATTACGAATAGCTACTTCGACGGGCTGTCGGCGCACGACGGGAAGCTGATTCTCGCGTATCCCGGCTGCGTGCGGATCGAGAATGGGACGCTCACGACGCAGCGGGCGCTTCCGGGGGGCGGCCAGACCGACTGCACCTCGGAGGGCGCCATGGCCAACATCTTCGCCGTGACGGCGCGGCGCTATCCGATTGTCGATGAGGAGGCGGGTGTGGTGCTCGGACTGGTGCTGTTCGAGCGCAAGCCCGGGGTCGCCATGCGGCGCAATCTTTTAGCCGAGTGGTTTCTCATCGAGCAGGGTAAGATTCGCTCGATCTACGCGTCGATGTACTATCCCGAGGCGGAGGCGATGGCTCCGAACTGGCCGCCTTACTACGGGAATTGGCCGGTGGCCCCGCCGGCGAAGTGAGGCAATAGAGTGAACCGAAAATACGCGGTCATTTTCGAGCAGGCAAAGACGAATTGGGCGGCATGCGTTCCCGATCTGCCGGGCTGCGTGAGCACGGGGAAGACTCTAGAGGAAACGGAACGGAACATTCGCGAAGCAATCTCGGGCCACCTCCAGACGCTGCGGGAGTTTGGTGAGCCGGTCCCCGAGCCGACGAGTGTCGCTAAGGAGATCGAAATAACTCCTACTGCATAAGTCGGGTTCGAGCATGTGAGTTGAGGCCGTTTTAAAAGGGGAACGCGCTATCAGGCGCCAGGGCCTGTTTCTACGTGTCGAGCAGTTTGATAACGTCGGACGTAGCGCGATGCGGACAAGCAATTGTGAAGTAGCGCAGAATATCCTGGTACGGGCTGAGCGCTTCCAGGTCGTTGGGGACTTCCCGCGCTTCAGCTTGTAACCTAGTCCAACTTTGGCTGCGTTCGAGGATATTGGTCACGTTCGTTCCATTAGGTACTCGCCAAGAGAACAAATCAAACGGATCTGTCGGGGTGAATTCTCGGACCGGAATCAATGACACTTTTTTCCATGCCTGGGCAACCTGGTCGCGGGCTCCGCGTCTCGCGAGACACTGCAGCGTTGGCTTTAAGATGAAGGAGCCTCCAGACTGAATAAGGTCTGACGGCTCAGCGCCATCAACGCCTAGTTCTGCCGCTAGAACTCTTGAGGCTGAATAGTACGGCGGTGCGAGCCCCGCACCGTTCTTCTTGAACGCGCTCGCTATGTTACCTAGGATGTCCGTCAATAGATCAAGCGCCTGTGCATGCTCGCCAGCCGATTCCAGGTACTTTATTATCGAAAAGAAGAGTGGAAACGCTGATTCTCCCCACAAGAACAATCGCCCCTTATTCTGAGCGATTAGTGTGGCAAGTTGGCAGTCTCTGGCGTCCGCGGTAGGTGGCAGATCCAATTGCCATGCGGATAGCACACCTAAGACAATCGTGAGCCGAGCGCCATAGAGTTCCGCCCCATCGACTGAGAAGTCACCTTCGAGGAAATCCGTCCGTGACCTAACCTCTGCGCTGAGATCGCTGAGACTGCGGTGAATCTGTGCGCGAACCAGTTCCAAGGACGATATCCACTCGTGCTCGGCTAGTCCGACTCCATGACCATACCGGATCATGCAACCTGCGAGAATTGCCCATCCCTCAAAGACGGCATATGCGTTTCCCGCGCGTTGGAAAGCGGTAAGCAGGTATCCGGCCATGATTACGCTTCCGGCGATGGCGTTCCGAGCGTTCTGCTTCGACACACCGGAATCGGAAAAAACGCCTTTCTCAAAGAAGCTGAAGACTAGGTCAGTCGGCAAGAAATCCGTTCCATCAGCGTTGAACACTTTCAGTAATGTGTTGAGTTGTTCGGTTTCCTGGGGTAAGAATTGCCCCTGTGCCGCAAGAAAATCTTGCAGAAGACCCTGCTCATTGATCACATCGAGGTATGCGACCCGTCGGTCTCGGCGCCTGTTGTCCTCGTTCATCTGGTCGATGAGGAATCGCACTTCGTCTGTAATCTCGCCGTTAAGCACAAGATAGGCTTTGTGTCCCTTTGTCTTGTCCACGGACGGGTGCACGATGGAACGCTCGACCAGTTCTTCTACTTCACCTTTGATCGCCCGAAAGGCTACTTGGTTGATATTTCCCGTTTTAAGCTGATAGGCATGATAGGTGCCGTCCTGGTCGACGGTAATAATATCTTTGCCTTGCTCCATCGGCCGGTGGGAAGAAATGTACAGAACCCGATGCCCCTTTGTAAGGAGGGCTTGGCAATATGGGATTTGGTAGTTGCGCTCGTTGGTTTTAGTCAACCAATTGGCGATTGCTCTCTCTATCATCCCATTCTTGCCTTTTTCGCCGAAGAATCTTGGCGTACCGATCGCCGAAATCAGGGTCTGCCTCCCACTCGTGAGCATGCGCCCGAATGTGGGTTGCCATTTCCGGAGAGACGAAGGCTGCGGGCATCTGTGGGTTCCCATGTTCGTCGAAGGTAATAGAAATCCGTTCCAGCCCTTCTAGGAGGGCCTCCGGTCCGAACGGCCGCCCTCCCGTATGGATGTCGTTGCCAACGCTTGCCGCTGCCTCACCGATATGCTTTAACATTGTCCGTACTTGGTGCGCTTTCAATTCTTCGGCGACAGTCGCGAGACGCTCAAAGAAGGCTGCGGGACCTCTCTCAACGATTTCCTTGCGGCTGATTTCCACATTGGTGCTTGAAAAGCGATGATACCCCCCAACCTGGGGAGGTCCGTTCTCCGGGGCGGTTAACATAGTGTTCCCCTCGAAATGGCGAGTACGCCGGATGCTCCGCAGGATTGGCTCCTGAAGAATAAGTTCTTCGAGATAGGCCATCGCCTTCGCCATCAAGAATTGCTTGATTACAGGGAAATCAGGAAGCATAGCGCAGCAAAGTTACCGCCACTGCAGTTGAGCCGGAGCGACCCGCTCGGAGAGTCCAAGGCCGAAACTCCGAGTGGATCATTCCGGCGGCTCTTCCGGCAGATCGTCGATCCGATTCTCAAAGCGCGTATACTGCCCCAGGAACCGCAGCGGCACTGTCCCGATGGGGCCGTTGCGCTGCTTGGCGATGATCAGGTCCGCCAGACCCTTCAAGCTCAGGTCGTCCTTCTTGTAGATTTCCTCGCGATGGATGAAGCCGACGAGATCCGCGTCCTGCTCGATCGAACCGGAGTCGCGCAGATCGCTCAGGATCGGCTTATGATCGCCCGGCCGCTGTTCCGAGGCGCGGCTCAATTGCGAGAGGACCAGGAAGGGCACCTCTAAATCCTTGGCCATCAGCTTCAGGCCGCGCGAGATGGCCGATACTTCCTGGTTGCGGTTTTCGATGCGGCCCATGCTGCTCATCAACTGGAGATAGTCGATGATCACCAGGCTCAGGCCATGCATGTTCTTCATCCGCCGGAGCTTCGAGTGCACGTCCATCAGGTTGACGCCGGCCGTATCGTCCAGGAACAGGGGCGCCTCGGTGATTTGCGCCAGCGTGAAGTGAAGCTTGCGGCGTTCTTCTTCATTCAGATAACCGGCGCGGAACTTGTGCTGATCCACGCGCGCGCCGGCGCACAGCAGGCGCGTCAGCAGGCTGGCCGACGACATTTCGAGCGAGAAGACCGCCACCGGTTTCTGCATCTGCGGATGCGTCGCTACGTGCTGGGCGATGTTCAGCGCCAGAGCCGTTTTGCCCATGGAGGGGCGCGCCGCCAGAATCACCAGTTCGCCGGCATGCAGGCCGCCGGTCATTTCATCAAACTTCGCAAAACCCGTACTGAGGCCGCGGACCCTCTGGCTGGGATCGAGAAAAGCGTTCGCCCCGCCCGGAAAACGCTCCACGATGCTGGCGGGAGTCGACAGTTGCTCATGCGCGGACGCCTCGCCCAGCTTCAGGAGCGATTCTTCGGCCGACGCCAGGATCTTGTCCGGCAGCTCTTCGCCGATCAGGCAGCGGTCGATGATCCTCTGCGAGTTGAAGATCAGCTTGCGCAACATCGCCTTGTCCCGGACGATCCGGACGTAACTTTCGAGGTTGGTGATCTCCGGCAGGCCGTCGTCGAGCGAAACCAGGTAGGCCAGGCCGTCCACCGATTCGAGCTGGCCCTGCTTCATCAGCTCTTCGGCCAGGGTGACGCGGTCGATGCGCTCGCCGCGGCCGTACAGATCCTTCATCCGGCTGAAGATGCGGCGGTGCTTCTCCAGACTGAAGTCTTCGGGCGATAGGGTGCCTGCTACCTGGAGATAGACCGCATCGTTGAGCAGGATAGAGCCGAGCACCATCCGCTCGGTGTCTATGCTTGCGGGCAGACCTTTCTCGAATGTGAGATCCGCAATTGCCATTTTTTTTACGGTGTCTCTAACCTTAACCGTTTCGTCACGATCCGTAAAATCTTTTTTGGCCGTTCCGCTTCTCGCACTTACGACGAGGAAAAACCTGTGGAAGACTCCGCGCGCCGCGTGCACGCCAACCTACTGAGGGGAAAGCCGCGGCGGAGCGATTTCCACACACTCCTGCTAAACCATTTTATCGTACTTTTGTTTTAACTGGACGGGCCGGGATGACTACTTCTTCTTGCCCGTGTCCGGCACGATGGTCGCGCTCACGATGTGGTCCAGCCGGGGGAAGTTCTTGTCCAGATAAGCCTTTCCCTGGTTGGTCATCGCGCCTTGGTCGGGCTTTTCCCCGTATCCGGAATAGATCTGGTCCACCACGGACATGCCTTTCGTCACTTCCCCGAAGGGCGCGAAGCGATCGGCGTTGAGCCGGGCATTGTCCCCGTAGTTGATGAACAACTGCGTGGACCGGCTGTTGCGCGCCGACGTCTGGGCAAACGTCACCATGCCCCGCGTGTTGGACTCCTTCACGGGGTCGTCCTGAATGTTCGCGTCGGCCCAGACTCGGGAAACCTCCGGTCGGGCGCTGATCCCGAACTGCACCATGAACCCGGGAATGACGCGAAAGAACGCCGCGTCGGTAAAGAAGCCGCCCCGAACCAGGTTATAGAATCGATCCGCCCCGTGCGGCGCCCAGGCGCGCGTGACTTTGATCGTGAAGGGACCCTTGGTGGTCTCCACCTGCACCATAAAGGTTGCCGGCGCGGTGGCGGTCATGGTCGAAGGATTCAGCAGGTTGGGAGCCTTGGGTTGCGCCATTGCGGCGACGCACAGGGTCAGAGCAAGAAGCGTAGGTTTCATAAGTGAAGTGTATCTAACCGATTCTATCGCGAAGCGGACGCGGAGGGGGGAGGGAGAGCGAAGGAGATGGGACTTTAGATTCCGAAGGGCTCCGTCACGGTCTTCAGCCACTCGATGAACGCGGTCTTTTCGCCCTGGCGGGTGTGCCACCAGCCGTCCGCTGTAAAACTCGTGTCCGGCGCGGCGACCACGATGAATTGCAGGTCCGGCGCGGCGGCGCGAAAGATCTTTCCCGCGCGGCGCGTGTGGTAGTCGCTGGTGACCAGCAGGATCTTGTGCATGCCCATCTGGCGCAGGCGGGCAACCGCGGCGTGGGCTTCTTCCTTGGTGGAGCGCGCGTCGTTCTCAAAATGCAGGAAGTAAGATGCGGGATAGCCCGCCTTCACGGCGAAAGGAATCGCGAGATCGCATTCGTGATACCCGTAGATTCCCGAAGGGCCGCTGACCAGCACCTTGGAGACATAGCCCCGGCGGACGAGTTGGGCGGCGGTGAGAATCCGGTTGCCTGCGGAATCGCCCGCCAGCACCAGGGCGATATCCGCCTTCTCGGGAGCCTGGGCGTTCACCAGGAACGATCCCAGCCCGGTTAGGACCGCGTTGTGGAAGACCAGCGCCAGCACGACCACGGCCGCCAGAACCAGCGCCAGGATGCGGAAAGCGCGCTTCACTTGTCTGGACCTGGGGAGGGGCTACTGGTCGTCAGAACCGCGCTGGTCCAGCCGGCCCACGGATTTCAGCCGCCGGAACATCTTTTCGATTTCTTCCTCTTCCTCGGGCCGTAGCAAGGGACGGTAAGGGGCGGGTGGCGTCTGACGCGCGGAGCCGGGCTCGGGCGTTTTGCGCGGATCCGGCGTTTTTCCCGGTTCGCCACTTCCGGACTCGCCCCAGGCCTGACGATAAGGAATCCCGTCGAGCAGAGCGTTCCGCGAGTACCGGCGCAGGTGGCGCAGCAGGCTGGTGGAAGAATCCAGATCGCCGGCATAGAGCAGCACTAGGCGGCGATCGTTCGACAGGGTCAGAGTGACCGCCAGGGGAGCGATCCAGCCGGTTCGATCCAGCCTGCGGATTTCCCGCCAGTAAATGACGCGCCGGCCAAGCCGGAGATGGGTTTCGTGGATTTCGATGGTGGGCCGGCACAGCAGCGCGATCAGCGTGGCAGCGGTGGCGCCGAACAGCCCCGCGGCGAGCCAGGTGGCCGGCCATCGCAGGCCGGTCCAGGCGGAGAAGGCGGTCCCCACGATTGCCAGCACGGCAAACAGAATGTACCGGCGCGAAGGTCGATAGCGGGCAACCGGGCGGCTCACTCTTTCAGACTACCACTTCAGTTTGCGGTCGGGAATGTCTTGGAGATATGGTCGTGCCAGGTGAGGTTCTCCTCGTCGACCAGTGCCCAGACCAAGCCCAGGCCGGCGGAGAGGATGCTCAACAGACCGGCCACCTGGCGAACCCCGCGCTGCTCGCGGTCCGGGCGCCGGCCGTCGAAATCCACCAGGCGCAGCCCGGCGAAGCGCATCCCCGGAGTATCGCCGTTCGCCAGGCACCACAACGCCCGGTAGAACAGCGCCACGACCGCGGTGACCCCGATCAGGAAGGACAGCGCTTGACGATCCAGAGCCACTTGGCCGCCGGCCAGGAAAAAGATCGTCAGGAACACTCCGACCGCCATCAGAATCAGGCTGGCGTCCACGGCCGCCGCCACCAGTCTGTGCGTGGGAGGCGCCACCAGCGCGTCGCAGTCGATGGCCTCGCCCGGTTGGACGCGGATCGCCGGAGCCGCATCGTGGAATCCGAGTGTTTGCTGGGAATCGGAACGCCGATGCTGCGGCCGTTGGGCCGGGGATACGCGCGGAGCCGGACGCCGCGGCGGTGCGTCATGACGATAGGGGTGCAGGGGCGTCAGCGTCGGAATGGGGATGACTTTTCTTCCGGAGGAACCTTCCCGGAACCCGTCGCGAAATAACGACGGCTGATAACTGGGAACTTCCTGGGGCTGCGCGGCGGGAGCCGGGTTCGGGGAGGGCAGAGGCTGTAGAGCGGCGGCGGTCGCCGTGGCCGCGGCCCTTGCTGTGTTGGGATGGGTTGCGTTGGGACGGGCCGCGTCGGGCCGGATGGCGTAGGGCGCCTGCGATTCCCCGTCCAGACGCCGCCCGCAATGGACACACCGGTCCTCGGCCCGCTGATTCACGGCTCGGCAGTGCGGACAATGCATGATTCCGGTCAACCTCTTCTGGGACCCTCGCTTGGACGCTGGGTGACCTTTTTACCTTGACTGTTCCGCCAAGGCTCTGTTACGGTGGCGCTTGAGCGCTTTTATCCTTCGTAACATAAACGGCCGAATTTGTCACGGACTTTATGCGCTGGTGATCGCCGGGTGCCTTACCACCGGCACTAAGGTGACCGCTCAGACCTTCCGCCCGGCGTTGCCTCCGCCCGCCGTTCCGGTCCAGCCGGGCCCCAATCCGAACGCCGCCATCCGGCCGCCCCGGCCCAACGCCCCGGGGCCGGGCGAAGCGGCCAAAACCTCCGCCGATCAGGAGGAGTCCGATGGAAAGGTGCTGCACCTTCGCGGGAACGCCCGCGTCGAAACCGCCGATGCGCTGCTCACCGCCGACGAAATCGATTACAACACGGAAACCCACCAGGCTGAAGCTCGCGGCAAGGTTCGCATGGAGAGCTTCTTCCATGGCGAGAAACTGAATTGCGACCGGGCGGAGTACAATACCGAGACCCGCTCGGGGACGTTCTACAACGTCAGCGGGACCTCGCCCGCGCGGATCGAGGCGCGGCCCGGCCTGCTGACCACCCAGAATCCGTTCTACTTCAGCGGCGAATGGGCCGAAAAATCCGAGGACCGTTACGTCCTGCACAACGGCTTCCTGACCGACTGCCTGATTCCCTCGCCCTGGTGGCGGCTCAAAGCGCCGACCTTCGACGTGGTCCCGGGAGACCGGGCCGTCGCGCGGCAATCCTGGTTCTATGTGAAAGAAATTCCCATCTTTTACACGCCATACTTCTACAAATCCTTGCAGAAGCAGCCGCGCCGCAGCGGTTTTCTCACACCCAACATCGGCAATAGCTCCCTGCGGGGAAAGACCGTGGGCGTCGGCTACTTCTGGGCCATCAACCGCAGTTATGACGTGACCTACCGCGGTCTGCTGTATTCCAAGACCGGCTTTGGACATCAGGCCGACTTCCGGGGCGTGGTGAACCAGAGCACCAGTTTTGACGCCTCCCTGTACGGTATCGCCGGCGGCAGCGCGGATTCCAACTCGCCCAGCGGATTGGTGTTGTCGGTGGAAGGGAAGTCCGACTTGGGCAAGGGATGGCAGGCGCGCGGCGACCTGCGGTACCTGTCTTCCTTCCTGTTCCGCCAGCAGTTCACCCAGTCCTTCGATGAGGCCGTTTCCTCGGAGACGCATTCGGTGGGGTACATCACAAAGCACTGGTCGGATTTCGGGGTCAATCTGGTGGCCGAGCGCAATGTGAATTACCAAAGCACCGCTGCCAACGACGACATCGCGCTGCGCAAGCTGCCGGAAGCGCAGTTCATCACGCGCGAGCACGCCATCAGGAATCTGCCCATCTGGGTTTCGCTCGATAGCAGTTTCGGTCTGGAGCGCCGGACCCAGCCCTTATTTCAGACCCGCCAGTACGTGCAGCGCGTGAATTTCGAGCCCCGCATCATGACCGCCCTGCATTGGCATGGATTCGATCTGGCGCCGAGCTTCGGCCTGCACGAAATCGCTTACGATTCCAGCCTCACCGACAACCGGGTGACCGGCGAAAATGTGCAGCATTTCGCCCGCGACGTTGCCCTGGACATATCCGCGCCGGCTTTGTCGGCCATCTTCCACGCGCCGGAGTGGATGGGACGCGGGAAAGGCGCCCGGATCAAGCACGTCATTGAGCCCCGGGTCACCTACCGCTACGTCACCGGCATCCAGGACTTCAACCAGGTGATCCGCTTTGACGATACGGATATTCTTTCCAATACGCACGAAGTGGAGTTCTCCCTGACCAATCGGTTGCTGGCCAAAGACAGCGGCGGAACCGTGACGGAAATACTGAGCTGGCAGCTGTGGTACAAACGCTACCTGGATCCGACCTTCGGCGGCGCCGTCATACCGGGCCAGCCGAACGTGCTCGATAGCACGTTGGATCTCACCGGGATCCCGTTTCTGGACCGGGCGCGGCATCAGTCGCCGGTGGTGAGCGTGCTGCGGTATCAGTCCAACTTGAATCTGGAGTGGCGCGCCGACTACGATCCGGTCCGGGGCGGCATCGTCGACAGCGGTGTGAGTGTCGACCGGCGCATCAAGCAGGTGTTCGCTTCCCTGGGGGACTACCTGCTCAGGAGCGATCCCCTGCTGTCGGCTCCCGGCTCCAACCAGTTGCGCGGGCAGATTACCTACGGGGGCGATAACCGGCGCGGCTGGAATTACGGGTTCAGCATGTTTTACGACTACCGCAAAGGAGCCATGCAGTTCGCCCAGAGCCAAGTTACCTACAACACCGACTGTTGCGGGATCAGCGTGCAATACCGGCGATTCGACTTCGGCACGCGCAATGAGAATCAGTTCCGCGTGGCCTTCGCCGTATCCAACATCGGCAGCGTGGGAACGCTGCGGAAGCAGGACCGGATCTTCTAGTCGCTCTTGGCCGTCGTGCCGGGCTTGGATTCGGTCTTGGTCTCGGAAGACTTGGACTCGCCCGAGGACTTCGACTCGCCGGATTTGGATTCGCCGGATTTGGATTCAGATTTCGATTCGGACTTGGACTTCGACGAATCCCCGTCCGAATCTCTTCGGTGAGAAGACGATCCGCTCTTCGCGTAGTCGGTGGCGTACCAGCCGCTGCCTTTGAGACTGAACCCGGACAAGGATATCAGCCGCTCCACGGTTCCTCCGCAGCCTTCGTGGACCGTCAAAGGCGTGTCCGAGAACTTCTGAATCACTTCGAACTTCTCGCCACACTTCGAGCATAGATATTCGTACAGCGGCATAAACCTTGCGAGGCCTTACTGGGCCGGCGCGCTCAACGTCTTCAACGTATCGTAGCCGCGTTTCAGGATGTCGTCCTGGAGCGGAGTGGTGGCCGGCACGTTGACCGGATTCGCCGGATCGTCATCGTTCTCCACGACGGCGGTGCTATCGGCTTGCAGCACGTTGGGAGTCACGTGCGCGTCCTGGATGGCCTTCCCGCTGGGCGTGTAGTATTTCGCGACCGAAAGAATCACGGCGCTGCCGTCATCCATGGTGATGGCTTTGCGAATGGAAGCTTCTCCGTAGGTCGGCTCGCCGACCAACTGGGCGCGCTTGGAATCCAGCAGAGCGCCCGCGACGACCTCCGCCGCGCCCGCCGTCCCGCGATTCACCAGCACCACCAGAGGCAGCTTGGTAATCGCCTTGGAGGCCGAAGCCATGTGATCCTGGCGCGAATATTTCTGCCCCTGCGAGTACGTGATCAGGCCCTTGTTCATGAATAAATTCGCCACCGCGATCCCTTCGTCGATCGGTCCGAGCGCGCAATAGCGAAGGTCCAGTATCAGGCGCTTGGCGCCCTGCTTTTCCAGATCCGTAATCTTTTGGGCGATCTCCTTGGCGCGGCCCGCCTCGAGCGTCGAAACGGTGATCAGCCCCACCGGATCGGGGCCTTGACCGGTGACCAGCTTGGCGCCCACCGGCGGATACACCAGCGGCGCCCGCACCAGCATCAGTTTTTGCGGATCCGCCTGGCGCGGCGTCAGGACGCTCATCTCCACCGTGGAACCGGGCGCGCCTTGCATCAGGATATCGGCGAAGGCCAGGGGCATATCGCGGGTCGCGATATTGTTGATCGATTCGATGACGTCGTTGGTCGAAAGGCCCGCCTTCGCGCCGGCCGATCCGGGCAGCGCATCCACCACCGTCAAATATCCCGCGCGCCGCGCCAGCGTCAGGCCGACCTCGCCTTTCGCGGCGCCCTTTTCCTTCTGATATTGCTTGTACTGATCGGCGTTGAGATAGCTGGCGAAGGGATCCAGCGCTTCCAGCATCCCGTTGATGGCCCCCACCGTCACTGCCTTCATGTCGGGTTCCTCGACGTAGTCCTGCTTGATGTGCGACAGCACGTCGGTGTAAACGCCCAGCTGAGTATAGGGCTGATCTCCCGCCGGAGCGCCCCGGCCTCGCACCGCCCCGAACAACAGCAGCACGACCAGGCAAGTAGAGGATCCAACTACGGCGAACTTAAGACGACCATTCATAAGCCAAGGGCGAATGCCCACCTCTCGTCTATGAGGATAGCAGGTCGGAATTGGGGGTAGCGGATAGCGGCCGGGATCAGGCGGAAATCCGGAATCTGCGCGTGAATACCAGCAGGGTCCCCAAAGCCAAGCCGGCCAATCCCAGACTGGCTGGTTCGGGAACAGGAGTTGCCAGAAAGCCTCGAATCTCCCCTGCTGCGTATTGGCTGGTGTGGATATTCAGATAGGCATCCCCGGCAGCCAGACCCGCGACCAGCGCGGCCTCCGCATCCGCCGTGGTGCCGCCGCTGGCGGTGATAAATGACGGATTGTAGCTCGATGCCAAGGTCAGGTCGTAGAGGTGGCTATAGCTGCCGGAGGTCACCCCCAGCGGGAAGCCGGTAAACGTTGGCACCACCGTCGCCACCCCTGCGGTGCCCGTAAAAGCCGCCGCTGTGCAGCAATGAATATGCGAGGCAGTGGTTATTCCAAGCAAATCCTGAAAGAGCACAGAGACTTCCAGCGTGTGCGCGACCGTGTCGATGATGACCTGGGCGCTTCCAGTTCCAGGCGACCCGTTGGCCGGGGATTCGCTGGGGCCATCCAGGGTCGCAACATAGGTGATCGGGTTAGCGGTTACAGTCGCTGCAGCCAACAGCGCCGCTGCGAGGCAGGAATTTCGAATTTTCATGGAATCCTCCGGAGTGAAGTGAGTATAGCATCGCAAAAAATACTTGCGATTAAGAATTTGTTCCCTCGAAGTACTATGTGTACTCCTGGCGTAATATCTGAGCTATCAATAGCTTACGATTTGCCTCCGATTTCCGAATCCGCCCGGTGCGCCCCCCATCTATTCACGTGATTAGAGACGTAGTTCAGATGGTTCGGGAAAGGAGAATTGGGCCGCTAACGGCCCAACATATTTATGACAATCGGGTTTTTCAGCGTGCTCCTGATCGCGGCAGCGGCGGGTGGTGTTGTGCTGATCCTGCTGTTGTCGTTTTATAGCGTCGGTCCCACGCAGGTGGGACTGGTTCGCAAACGGTTTGGGGCAAAACTTCCGGGCAACAGCCCGGTGGCAACCAAGGGCGAGGCTGGTTATCAGGCGGATGTGCTCATGCCGGGCCTGCGCTTCAAGCTCTGCCTGGTATACGCGGTCACGAAGCACCCCTGGGTGCAGGTGCCGGCCGGACAGATCGGCGTGGTGATTTCGCAGGTGGGCCAGGGATTGCCCATCGGCGCGAAATCAGCCGTCTACAAATCGGAGTTTGGAAACTTCGCCGATGTGCGGACGTTTCTCGACAAGGGCGGGCAGAAGGGCGTCCAGAGGCCGGTGCTTTCGCCGGGAACTCTGGCGCCGATTCATCCCGTCGCCTTCCTGGTGATCACGCGGGCGGAAGTATTCGGCGTTTCGGTCTCGGCGGATTTGCGCGCGCTGGCGCGCTCTAAGGGCCGGCTCACGCACGAGGCATTCGGTCTGGGCGACAAGCAGCTGGAAGTAACGCGGATCTCCCCGCGGCCGACCGAGGGCGGCAAAGTGGTCGACATGGTCGGGATTGTCACGACGCTGGAAGGGCAGCCTCTGCCGGCGGGCGATATCGCCAGCCGTTTAGGCGGGTTTGACGACATCGGCGCGATGGAAGCCGGTACGGACGATTCGAGCGATGCCCGGCTTATCGAAACGATCCTGGGCAGCCAGAATAACCGCCACAACGCCTATCAGGATTTCCAGAAATTCCTGGATTTGGGCGGCCGGATCGGCTTGCAGCACGATCCGCTGCTCTACGGCGCCTACAACCTGAATCCGTTCCTGGTGCGCGTGGAAGAAGTTCCCATGCTGGTGATCGAGCAGGGGCAGGTCGCCGTGGTGAAGGCCTACGTCGGCCTTCCGACGCAGGATACTTCGGGCGTGGAGTTCAAATTCGGAAGCCTGGTGCGTCCGGGTCATCGCGGCATCTGGCAAGACCCGCTGCGCACCGGCAAGTATCCGATTAACCCGCGCTGCTATCAGGCCGTGATCGTGCCGACGTTCATCATCACCCTGAACTGGGCCGACGCGGTCTCGCAGGCTCACAATCTGGACGCGCAGCTCAGCCAGATCGAAGCCAAGAGCAGTGAAGGCTTCCAGTTCGCCATCGACCTGCAGGTCCAGATTCACATTCCGGATACGCAGGCGCCTTACGTGATTTCGATGGTGGGCAGCGTGCCGAACCTGGTGAACGAAGTGCTGCAGGCGGCCGTGGGCAACCACTTCCGCAACAAGCTGCAAAGCATGCCGGCTGTGAAGTTCATCGGCAGCCGCGAGGAAGTGCAACAAGGAGCCTTCGACTACGTCAAGACCGAGCTGGCCAAGTATCGCGTGGAAACGCGCGGTGTGTACATCCAGGCGGTGGTGCTGCCGCAGCAACTGGTGGAAGTTCTGACCCAGCGCGAAATCGCGAATCAGGAGATCGCGACGTATCAGATGCAGAAAGCCGCGCAGGATCAGCGCATCGAGACCGAGAAGGCCAAGGGTACGGCCGATATGCAGGCCGATCTGGCCAAGTCGCAGGTGGGTGTGAACATTCAGACCAACCGGACGGCTTCCCGCAAGATGGAAGCAGAAGGCGAGGCGACCTATATCGAGCAGACCGGCACGGCGCAAGGCGCTCAGGTCCGGTCGGTCGGATTGGCTCGAGCGGAAGCTTATGAGCGGCAGGTGAAAGCTCTCGGCGAAAGCGCTACGGCGTTGGTCAACGCGGTAGAGGCGCTGTCGAAGAGCAATGTTCCCTTCGTGCCCAGCACGCTGGTGATGGGATCGAACGGGGGTGGCGCGGTAGAGGGCCTGATGGCGCTGATGATGCGTCAGATGGGCAGCGGAAACGGCAGCCAGAAGCCGCTGGCGTCGTAGGGAAGAGGGGGAATAAAAGGGGACAGGCAGCTCTGTCCACTCCCACGTTGGCACGTGAAGTCAGGAGTTTACTGGAGGGGACAGAGTAGCCTGTCCCCTTTTTCTTTCCAACTGCGATATCCTAAAGATTCCATGGCAAACACAGTTTCCGCGCTGAAGCGCGTGCGCATCACCGAACGCCGGACGGCGATCAACCGGACCCGCAAGGTCCATCTGCGGCATCAGATCCGGGCGATGCGGCGGCTGCTCGAGTCGAAGGACGCCAAGGGCGCCGCCGAGATGGTATCGAAAACCTTCTCCTTGATCGACCGGGCCGCCAAGTGGGGCGTCATCAAGAAGAACACCGCGGCGCGTTACAAGAGCCGCATGACCCTGCGGTTGCGCAAGCTCGCCGCCGCGTAAGGCGCGGTCAGCGCGCCGTCAGGCTCTCGCCGTCAAATTTCGCCGTCAAGCTAAAGACCATCTCTTCCATCAGAATGCGGTCGTCGGGCCGCGCATCCCGCAGTCCCCGGTCCGCTTCGAACAGTTTCTCCACCGCCCGTTCCAGCCGTTCTTTCGAAAACGCTTCCATGGTCTGCTCGATTTGCCGGGCGCGTTCGGGCCACATGCGCGCTCCCAGCTTATTGAAATGCGCCTGAATCTGCCCCGCGCCACGCACGCCCGCTTCGCGAGCCGCCAGAGCTGTCCGGAACTGGGTCGCAAGGAAGGTCAGCGCCAGCGGCATATACTCGCCCGCGCGCGAGAGCGTGTCCAGGATTTCGAGCGCTCGCGTCCGGTCGCCCCGGCCCAGCGCGGCCACCAAAACAAAGATCGTGCTCGACTGCGCATCCGGAACGAGAGAGGCGATATCGCCGGCGGTGATCTTGCGCGTGGTTCCGGCGAACAACCGCAGCTTTTCGATTTCCATGGCGATGCGCGATGCATCGCCGCCCGTGGCTTCAAGCAGCAACGCCAATTCCGCCAGACCGAGCTGGATGCCGGCATCTTTCGCCAGCTTCTGGGCGAGGAAACGCGCCGCCTCCGGCGCATAAGGACGAAACTCGACCTTGGCGGGAATCGCCGCAAAGAACGCTTGCACGCGCTCCATGCGGGCTTTGTCTTCGCCTTCGAATTCGTAACGGGCGCAATCGATCACCAGCGTCACGTCCGGCGTCGGCTCTTTCAGATAGGCGGCCAGACTGGCTCCGCCAGTTTCGCCCTCGGCGTCGGCGTCCTCCGTGGTGGCGCGGCCTCGCGGAGCACGCGGGACCACCGCTTCGGCTCCCGCGAGCCAGATCAGGCGGCGCGGCGCGAACAGAGACAGCGCCCGCGCGTCGTCCAGCGCGGCGGCCAGCGGAGTGCGATCCAGATCGTGGCGCGTGAACCCGTTCTCGCGTTCGCCGTGTTCTGTGTCCGGCAGCACGGCGTCCAGCAGTGCGCGCCGGCATCTGGACCGCTCAAAGGCTTCCGGGCCCAGGAACAGATAGACGGGCTCGGGACCGTTCTTCTTAAGCCTCGCCAGAAACTGTTCGGGAGTCATTAGAAGTTTTCGAGCACGGCGCTGACGATGGAGCGGGCCACCTGCTGTCCGGCGCGCTTCAGCGCCGGATCGCTCTCCTCGAAATATTGTGACTCATTCGGGCTGATCTGGTAGGTTTCGCGCACGTCGAAGTTCGGCCGCGAGAAGAGCACTTTGCCCGTGGCTCGCTCGGTCAGGGTGACCGAAAGCGTGACGTGCAGCTCGGCGAAGGCTGCGCGGCCGGTGGCCGGATCGAAGATGGTGGGGTAGAAGGTGTAGTTGCTCACGGCGCCGCGCAGCACCGCGTCCGCCGTATTGGGATCGGAAACCACCCGATAGCGCGTGCGTGTAATGAATTCGCGGGCGATGATCTCCGGAAGCTGGTCCGTCAGCTTGTAGCGCGTGGTGAGATTCGTGAACGCCGGGATGGATACCGTGTGGACCGTCTTGGGCAGAGCATCGGCGGTCCCGGCGAACCGGTAGCCGCACGAGATCAGAGCCAGCGGCAGCACGGCCGTGAGGTATTTCATTGTGACTCGGTATCGCTTCCGGTATCAGGAGTTGAGTGACGCAACCAGATCAGCGCGGTCATTTCTTGACCCCCGCGAGCCAGTTCGTCACCACGGTCAGGGGAGCGCCGGACTCGCCGGAATCCGCCGTCGTGTTGATGAGGAAACGCTGGCCGTCCTTGGTGACGTCGTACTCGAAGTCAAAATCCGTGACGTTATGGGACATGTGCGCGTCGAACAACGCCGCGGGAATACCGGGCTCAAAGATGGGTTTGGCGCCGGGTATCGCCTTGTTCACCGGCACGGCCATCATCTTTCCATTCTCTGCTTCATAGAACAGTTCCTTGCCGTCGCCGCGCCAGCGTGGCCCTTGGCCGCCGGCGGTCGAAACGGGCCACTCGCCCTCGCCCGGAGGAAACGGCCGCACGTACACTTCCCTCCGGCCCGACCGGTCCGAAGTGAAGGCCATCCAGTGACCGTCCTGCGAGATTTGGCCGTACAGTTCGTTAAACTCGGACCGTAGGAAAAGCGTCGGCTTGCCGACCGAGCCATCGCTCCCCATGGGGAGAATCCACAGGTCCCGGTTGGTCTTCGGATCGGACTCGGAATAGACGATGCCGGCCCGCGACCATTGAGATGGGATATCGATAAGTCCCGTGGGCAGCAGCGCCTGCTCTTGCACTGTGCCGTGGGCAGCCTTTTCATAAAGGTTGTAAGGGTGACCGCCCCGATTCGACACAAAGACAATCCGGTCGCCGTCGGGCGAATAAAAGGCCCCACCATTGTTAGAAGGATCGCTGGTGAACCGGCTTTCGGTCCGACGGGTCTGGTCCCACACCCACAGATCAAAACCGCTGGGGGTTGCACGTGAGAACACCACCAACTTTTCATCCGGGGAAAGGGCAGGTTCGGTAACACCGCCAGGCCTACTCACCAGGCCAATGGGTTTCCCGGTTCGATCGTACCAGCCAATTTGGTTGCCGCCCGCCCCAGCGGCGCGATAAACCAGCACGCCGTTCTCCGAGACAGTGGCTGTCCGGTTGGCGACGTCCTCCACAACAGGAAACGCGTCTCCCAAGACCTGCGCACCGGTGGCGTCGAAGGGCTGCGCCATTAAAGTGTTTGCGCGGACGAATAGAATGTGTCCAGCGCGCTCACCCCGAGCGGGTGGAGCGTACACCGCGCCGGACACATCCGCCAACACGCGCCGGTTCTCGCTGCCGTCCGGCGAACTGAGGTAGATTCCCTCTTTTTCGATCGACGCACCGGTCATCGTGTACAAGAAATGGCGACCGTCGGGGAGAAATGCCGGCCACCATAGTGCGCCCTTGGTTCTCGTTGCGTCGACGCAAGCGCCGCCCGCCGCTGCGACCCGCTGGATCGAAATTCCCGCATTGTTGGGAGAAAACACGATGACGCCATCGCGGCTCCACGATCCGCCGAAGCCGAGGGGAGCGTCGCACAGCGACTGGGCCGGGCCGCCGCTGGCCGCGACGATCTTCAGCTTGCCCTGCGCGAAGAATCCGATGTTGCGGCTGTCGGGCGACCAGAACGGGTCAGTAGCGTCTTCGGTGAACGGCATCGGCTGCGCCTGAAGCGCGTCCATCGCCCGCAGCCAGAGCTGCCGTTTTCCGCCGGCCGCGGCGGCCATGGCCAGAGAGCGCCCATCCGGGGAAATGGCGAAGTTCTGAACCGTGCCGCCTTCCGGCACGGTGATTGTGTAACGCAGGTTCTGCGCCGGCGGTGCGGTTTCGCGGAAGTGGACGACCGCCAGGGTCACAGCCGCGCCCAAGGAGACCGCGCTCACGGCGGGCCACAACCATCCGATCCCCCGCTTGGGGGATGGATGCAAGGCTGACTGGGGAGCAGGCGCCTGGAGAGGACTCTTCCCCACCCACTCCAGTTCCGCTCGCAGGTCCGCCGCCGACTGCCAACGGCCGTCCGGATCCGGCGCCAGGCACCGTTCGATCGCATGGGCCAGTTTCTCCGGAAGCTGGTCGAGCGGCGGCATCTGCTGTTGGTCCGCCCGCTTGCCTGTGGCCATTTCGTACAGCACAAGACCCAGCGAATAGATATCCGTCCGTGCGTCGCACTCTTGCCCTTCGCGCTGCTCCGGAGCCATGTAGGCCGGCGTCCCCATTACGGCGGGCAATGCCGTAAGCGTCTTGTCGTGCTGCGACTTGGCCAACCCGAAGTCGAGAACTTTGATGCTCGATTTGCCCACCATCACGTTATGAGGCTTCAGGTCCCGGTGGACGATCTCCTTGGCATGCGCGGCTGACAGAGCATCGGCGATCTGTGTCCCGTATCGAAGTGTTTCTTGAATGGACAGCTTGCCGCGCTTTAAGCGCGCCGCGAGAGTTTCCCCCTCGCATAGCTCCATCACCAGATAATTCGGGCCGACGTCATACAAAGTGCAGATATTCGGATGATTCAACGACGCGATCACGCGCGCTTCACGGCTGAATCGTTCGCTGAACTGCTCCTGCGAGGTCTTGATCGCGACCGCGCGTCCAAGCCGCGTATCTACACCGCGAAACACCTCGCCCATGCCGCCTTTGCCCAGCGTCCCCTCGATCTGGTAAGGTCCGAGTTGAGTTCCCGGAGTAAGCGCAGTAACCGTGGGATCCGCGACCGTGAGTCCTGTGACGCCAACCCGCGCAGCCCCTTCTGGAGCCCCTGGCTTGGCCGAACCTGACGCGAGCAGCGACTCCACTTCGCGGCGCAGTTCGGCGTCTCCTCGGCATGCCTCCGTAAGAAACGCCGCGCGCTCGCCGGCCACGCGCTCCAGGGCCGCTTGGTAGACGCGCTCGATTTCTTGCCAGCGGGAAGGGGTCATGACGGCTCGACAATGCGGACTTTTCCAATATTACTGCATGTTCCTGGACGTCATCTCCGCGGCTCGATCCTTCACAGGATTTCCTTGGCCACTGCCACCGCGTTGTCGGCCGCCAGCCGCAGATTATCCGATGCCAGCCAGAACCAGGACGCGCGCGGCTGGTTGGGATCGACCGCGATCGCGCCCACGCTCAGTCCGCTCTGCCCGGCGATGCCGACATTCGAAGGCGGTTCTTCCGTGCGCACATCCAGGCCCGACTCGGACAGGACTTTCGCCAGCGCGTCCGCGCCCGGGTTCTCTTCAAACTCCACCCAGGCCGACATGCTGTGCCCGTGAAAAACCGGCGCCTGAATCACGCGCAGCGAGGGCATGGGGACGCCGGGCCAGGAGGTGAGCAGCGACGCCAGATGCTTTTCCACGCGCTGTTCGACTCCTTCCAGCGGCTCCAGGGCTTCCTCGCCGTAACGCGCCAGCATATTGAACGCCAGCTGCGTATCGAACACGTCCGTTTTCAGTTTCTGGAACGAAAGTACTCCCACGGTCTGCTGCTGCAACTCATCGAGTCCGCGCTGCCCGCGTTCGCTGGCCGGCTCAAAGACGTGCACCACAGATCGCCGGATGGGCGCGGCTTGGGACACGCGGCCCAGGAACATCGCGAGCGCGATGGCCGCCGGATGCGCGATCACCTGGATCGGCGAAGCGATTCCCTCCGGGCGCCACAGTGCGGGATCCGCCGAGGGCGCGCGCAGGCGAGCTTCGGGCTGCTCCTCGAGCCCGCCCGCCAGATCGATGAGGCGCGGTCCGCCGGCGGGATTCACCTTGAGCGCTCTGCGGCTCGAGGCCGGCGATCCGGCCAGGAAGGCGACCGCGGCTCCCGCCAAGCTCTCGGCCGAAAGCGGCGCCATGACGATCGGCTCGTCGTCTTCTGCCGCAATTTTCGCAGTCCCATCTCCTGAAGCCGAGATCAGTTGCACGCGCGGCGCGGGCTTGCTTTCGCCCAGCACCTCGCGAAGTTCCTTGGCCAGCAGCGTATCGCCGCCCACCAGCGCGATCAGGGGACGCTCGGTCAGACTAGCCAACTTGATGCTCCGCTCTCTTTTCCAAGTCGGGGTGCGAGGGCCGCAGGCGCCGGCGTACGATGCCTCCGGCGCGAATCACGATCCCGCTCAGCGCGTATGTCACCGACATGGCCAGCAGTACGGGCTGCGAAAGGCTCCAGATCAGGTAGATCAGGATGCTCAAAACCACGAAGGTCAGCGGCGATCGCGGACGCACCAGGCTCAGGTCCTTGAAGCTGGGATAGCGCCAGGTGCTGACCATCAGGAACGAAAGCAGCCCGAGCAATGCCAGCCACCCCGCGGAAAGAACCCACCACTCCAGGGGACCGCCGTCGGCGAAGGCGTAGACCACGCTCGCCACCATGCCGGCCGCGGCCGGAATCGGCATTCCCACGAAGTACTTGCGGCCCGCGCGTCCCGGATTCTTCGGCACGGGATTCACCTGGACATTGAAGCGCGCCAGGCGCATGGCTCCGCACAGCAGGAACAGAAACGCGCAAAAATAGCCGGCGCGATGCAGGTGCTCGACGGTAATCGGCGCGGGCGGGGAACTCGCAAACTCGATGCCCCAGGCGTAGGCCAGCACCGCCGGAGCGATGCCGAAGCTGATCACGTCGGCCAGCGAATCCATTTCACGGCCGAAATCGCTGACGGTTTTGGTGAGGCGCGCGATGCGGCCGTCCAGGCCGTCGAGGAATACGGCCACTCCGATCGCGATAGCCGCGGCACGAAAATGTCCACTCGCGGCAGCCGCGGCCTGCGCCGTCGCGGGTGCGTTCAAGATGGCGCCGCGAAACGCCTCCATGATCGAGTAAAAACCGAGGAAGACGTTGCCCGCGGTGAACAACGTGGGCAAAGCGTACGCCGCACGCCGCGGGTTCCGCTCGGGCGAGCGAGGATCGATCAGCCGTTCCTGGAATCGCATTCGCTTCGTGCCGCTCATACTGCCTCCGTCGCCGCTTCGCGCATACGGGCGAGGACGCTCGAACCCGCGCTCACTCGCTGGCCGGCGCGCACCGCCAGTTCCCATTCCGGGCCTAGAAATACATCGACGCGCGACCCGAATTTGATGAGTCCGATGCGCTCGGCCGGATCCAGAATATCGCCCGGCTTTTTGTAACAAATGATCCGGCGCGCGATCAGTCCGGCGATCTGCTTGAACATGACCGTAGTGGGAACGCCGCCCACCACGCCCTCCACCGTCATGGTGTTCTGCTCGTTGGCGTCGCTGGCCTGGTCTTGATTCGCCGCCAGGAACTGGCCCTTCTTGTAACTGACACAGGTCACTTTGCCGGGAATGGGCGTCCGGTTCACGTGCACGTCAAAGATGTTGAGGAAAATGCTGATCCGGTTGGCGCCCGACGCGACCGGCCGGATGGCGACCACTTTGCCGTCCGCGGGCGACACCGCGACCGGTCCCGGAGGGGCATGGCGTTCCGGATCGCGGAAAAAATTCAGGCAGAACGCCGCCAGAATGTAGAAGGGCACGGCGTAAGGCCATCCCAGCAGGTACGTGACGACGGCCGCGCCGGCCAACAGCCCGCCCGCATAGTAGTAGCCATAGGACAGCATCCAACCCTATTGTCGCATTGGCCTACGCCGCGCTGTTATCGGCGGACAACTAGGTCAAGAACTGACCGCGCGAGGTCACCTGACCCCATGCGGTCGTTCCGTTTGCGATCCAGCTGTTCTACTTCCTTCGGAAGACCAGGGTGATCGGCGCGTGCTCGGGTCTGACGACGTCGACCAGCATAGTGCCATCCGCGGCAAGGGAGTAGTTTTCGTGTGTGACCGCGCCGGATTGGGTGGTGGTCACTTTCAGGACATCGTCGTCCCACTTGGTCTTGGTCTTGACGTCTTTGCCGCTGTGAATCGTCGTGCTGTGCTCGCTGTTGCCGGTGCTGTCGTTGTAATAGTAGGTCTCGGTGGCGCCTTCATAGGCGAAGCTGCGCGAGACGACGATCACGCCCTGGTGGTCGCTGATCGTCACCGTGCCGGTTTGAACCACGGGCTGGCCGGAATAGTCGGTCTTGGCGGGATCCAGCGTCCAGGTGCCGTTCAGGAGGCTGTGGTCGCGCGCCACGGC